>NZ_BAABBI010000001.1:82838-1812469 GCF_039537875.1 Corallibacter vietnamensis | reverse complement strand
TTTAACCTTGACCATTAAAAACCTTGTTTACAACATGTTAATGATAAAGTTTTTTTAATCCTTTTTATATAGACCATAAACTATACTCCTTAAATCAACAAAAATCTTATACTACACTTTAAATCTATACCTCTATATATAGTAAACTACAAAACTAAAATGTTATAGGATGACATAAAATAACCTCTCTATTAAACAATTTATACATATATATATATTGTAGGTATGTAATTAACCTATTATCTTTGCGTCTTTATTAATACATATAATATATAATGGTAAACATCACATTGCCTGACGGCAGTATAAAATCGTTTGAAGGAGCTACATCTCCTATAGAGGTCGCTAAAAGTATTAGCGAAGGTTTAGCTAGAAATGTTATTTCAGCAAAATTTAATGATACAATAGTAGAAACAACAACTCCTTTAACGACCGATGGCGCTTTAACTTTATATACATGGAATGATGATGAAGGAAAGAAAGCTTTTTGGCACTCATCTGCTCATATCCTTGCACAAGCTATAGAATCACTTTATCCAGATGCAAAGTTATGGGTTGGTCCTGCAATTGAAAACGGCTTTTATTATGATATTGATTTAGGAGATGATGTAATCTCTGAAAAAGATTTTAAACGTATCGAGGATAAAATGCTAGAAATAGCTAGAGGGAAACATGATTTTAATATGCGTTCGGTTTCTAAAGAAGAAGCTCTTACATATTATAAAGGTAAAAATGACTATAAAGTTGATTTAATAGAGAACCTTGAAGATGGCACTATTACATTTTGCGATCATGATACTTTTACTGATTTATGTAGAGGCGGACACATTCCTAATACAGGTATTGTAAAAGCTGTAAAAATATTAAGTGTTGCTGGAGCTTATTGGAAAGGTAACGAAAATAACAAACAACTTACTCGTGTTTATGGTATTTCATTTCCAAAACAGAAAGAATTAACCCAATACCTAGAATTACTAGAAGAAGCAAAAAAACGTGACCATAGAAAACTTGGTAAAGAACTTGAATTATTTACTTTCTCTCAAAAGGTAGGTCAAGGTCTTCCGTTATGGTTACCAAAAGGAGCTGCTTTAAGAGAACGTTTAGAAAGTTTTTTAAAAACTGCACAAAAAAAAGCAGGTTATGAAATGGTTGTAACACCTCATATTGGACAAAAAGAACTTTATGTTACTTCCGGACACTACGCAAAGTATGGTGAAGATAGTTTTCAACCTATTCATACACCTAAAGAAGGAGAAGAGTTCCTTTTAAAACCAATGAACTGCCCGCACCATTGTGAAATTTATAACAACAGCCAATGGTCATATAAAGATTTACCAAAACGCTATGCCGAATTTGGTACAGTATATAGATATGAACAAAGTGGTGAACTACATGGATTAACTCGTGTAAGAGGCTTCACTCAAGATGATGCTCATATATTTTGTACACCAGATCAATTAGATAAAGAGTTTAAAGATGTTATTGATTTAGTACTTTATGTTTTTGGCTCTCTAGGATTTGAAAACTTCACAGCTCAAGTATCATTGCGTGATCCTGAAAACCCAGACAAATATATAGGTAGTCTAGAAAACTGGGAAAAAGCAGAACAAGCAATTATAAGTGCTGCAAAAGATAAAAACCTTAACTATGTAATTGAAACAGGTGAAGCAGCCTTTTACGGACCTAAATTAGATTTTATGGTAAAAGATGCTTTAGGTAGACAATGGCAACTTGGTACTATTCAAGTTGACTACAATTTACCAGAGCGTTTTGACCTAACCTATAAAGGTAGTGATAATGAACTTCACAGACCAGTAATGATTCATAGAGCGCCTTTTGGAAGTATGGAACGCTTTATCGCAATTTTACTAGAACACACTGGAGGAAATTTCCCACTTTGGTTAATGCCTGAACAAGTTATCGTGCTATCTATTAGTGAGAAATATGAAAAATACGCGAAAAAAGTTTTAAATTTGTTAGAAAATAACGAAATTCGCGCCCTAATTGACAATAGAAACGAAACTATGGGTAAAAAGATTCGGGAAGCCGAAATGAAAAAAATCCCATATATGATTATTGTCGGAGAAAACGAAGAACAAGAAGATAAAGTATCTGTTCGTCAGCACGGTGGAGAAGATCTTGGCATGATTAGTGTACAAGAATTCACAAACATTGTAAACGAAGAAGTAAAAAAATCTTTAAAACAATTTTAATAAGAAAAATAAGTTTAACTAAAATTTTATAGCCATAGCAATACGTAGAAGAAAACAAACCTCTAGAAGAGTCATTAAAGAGGATCAACACAGAATAAACTCTAAAATTAGAGTAGAAAAAGTCAGATTAGTAGGTGACAATGTAGAAGTTGGTATTTACCCAACCAAGCAAGCATTATCTATAGCAGATGAACAAGGATTAGATCTTGTGGAAATTTCTCCTAAAGCTGATCCTCCTGTATGTAAAGTTATGGACTACAAAAAGTTTCTTTATGAACAAAAGAAACGAGAAAAAGCTTTAAAAGCAAAAGCTAGTAAAGTTGTGGTTAAAGAAATTCGTTTTGGTCCTCAAACCGATGATCATGATTACGAATTTAAAAAGAAACACGCCGAGAAGTTTTTAAAAGATGGTGCAAAGTTAAAAGCATTTGTATTTTTTAAAGGACGCTCAATAGTGTTTAAAGAGCAAGGTCAAATTTTATTATTACGTTTAGCTCAAGATTTAGAAGAAATTGGTAAAGTAGAACAAATGCCAAAACTTGAAGGAAAACGAATGACAATGTTTATTGCTCCTAAAAAATAAATGAAACCTGAAAACCAGGTATACAATAATAAGCGAAATTAATAAACTAGGAAGAACAAGATGCCTAAAATGAAAACTAAATCTAGTGCCAAAAAACGTTTTAAGTTAACAGGTACTGGTAAGATTAAAAGAAAGCATGCGTTTAAAAGTCACATCTTAACAAAGAAGTCTAAAAAACGTAAGCTTGCATTAACTCATAGTACAACAGTACATGAGCATGATGAAAATAGTATCAAAGAACAATTACGTTTAAAGTAATTACGTTCGGTTAAAATTAATTACAAACCCTGGAGTTAGGCTCAATAAAGTATCGGTAACGATCGCCTACTACAAAAAAATTTAAAATTATGCCAAGATCAGTAAATTCTGTAGCAAAAAGAGCCCGAAGAAAAAAGGTTCTTAAACAAGCAAAAGGTTACTTTGGACGTCGTAAAAACGTTTGGACAGTAGCAAAAAATGCGGTTGATAAAGCGATGCAATACTCGTATAGAGACCGTAGAAACAAAAAGAGAACATTCCGTGCTTTATGGATTCAACGTATTAACGCTGGAGCTAGACAACATGGTATGTCTTATTCAAAGTTTATGGGTGCATTAAAAGCTAACAATATCGAATTAAACCGTAAGGTTTTAGCAGATTTAGCTATGAACAACCCTGAAGCTTTTGAAGCCATAGTAAACAAAGTAAAATAAGGCGTTTCGCCTATTGTATAACATATTTCGCTTATAAAAAATCCGACTCTTTCGAGTCGGATTTTTTTATTTTATGTTTTTTGCTTTTTCTTTTTTGCAGCAGGAAACAAAACATTATTAAGTATAAGGCGATATCCTGGTGATGTAGGATGTAGATCTAATTCTGTTCTTGGGTCTCCTACTCTATGTGTATAATCTTCTGGATCATGTCCTCCATAAAAAGTAAAAAAGCCTTTTCCTTTTATTCCGTGTATATATCTAGCCTCGCCATTTGTTTTGTTTTCTCCCATAACAAGCACGTTACTTTTTATTTCATCTCGTGTAAACGCCGTTGTTTGCCCCATAAACCCTTTTACTAAAGCTGTATGATTTTGGCATAACATTGTAGGAACAGGATCCCATTTTGCTGAAAAATCCATTAAAGTAAAATAATCTGTCTCTTTAGGAATTTGACGTTTCTGTGTCATATCAATAGAAGAAAACTCATAAACATTTGGGTTTCTTTCTAACGTATAATTTTTAAAAGCAAAAGTATGACTATAATCTATCTTACTTTGATAGTTTGGGCTACTTGCATCACCATCAAACATAGGTTCGCAAATATCAACACCATCTGCAGATAATGCAATATCAAAACTATCTGTTGCACTACACATAGCAAACATAAAACCACCTCCTATAACATAATCTCGTATTTTTTTTGCTACGTCAAGTTTTTCTAGAGACACTTTACTATAGCCTAATTTGGAGGCCAAAGCTTCTGCTTCCTTTTTTTCTTCTATATACCAAGCTGCTGTTTTATAATTTCTATAAAACTTACCATATTGTCCTGTAAAATCTTCATGATGTAAATGCAACCAATCATAAAGTAATAACGCATCATTTAGCACTTCTTCATCGTAAACAGTTTCATACGGTATTTCTGCATACGTTAATACCATAGTTACTGCATCATCCCAAGGCAGTTTTCCTTTTGGTGTATAAACAGCTATTTTAGGAGCTTTTTCTAAAACGACTGCTTCCATGTTTTTGCTAGGACTGCTTATTTCCTGAAGAATAGATTCGGTTTTAGAATCTGAAATAACTTCAAATGACACACCTCTAATCTGACATTCTCTTTGTATGTCTTCTGTATCTGGAAGTAAAAATGAACCGCCACGGTAATTAAGCAGCCACTTTACTTTTAATTGTTTTTCTAATGTCCAATAGGTAATTCCATACGCTTTCAAGTGGTTTTTTTGAGATTCGGCATCCATAGGAATAAGTATGTAAGATGCAAAACTGGGTAATGAAATTAATAAGAGTAATAATATAAGGGTCTTTTTCATAGTTGAAAGATACTCAAATTTTGTGCCTTTGATTTATGCTTTTAAACAATTTTAACCTATTGCATAAGGCAATAATCTGTTATAGTGAGGTAAACACTCTTGCAGTAATGGCTTTAAATATTCAGGAAATGGTTCAGTTTTGGGTTTATACTTTGAAAATCCTGTAGATTTATGTACATTATCATACCAATATTTTGCCCATATACCATCTTCTGGTCTTGCTCCTGCTTGCCATTGTAACATAGAATCATAAAATTGTATTTGCGCTTTTTCACATAATTTTCTTAATGTATTATCAGGATTTAATAACAATTTAGTAGAATCTAAAACTATAGGTGTAATTGCTTCCTTTTCAAAAAAATCTAACAAATTGCTATGATCTGCATAACCTATATCTTGAATTGTTGGGTTTGTAATAACTTTTGCAAAAGAAGGAATCATCTCTTTTGGGTGCCTTGTTAAGATAACATTTACTACATTTTTCATGAAATCACGGTTTAAATCTAATAAATGATGTGTCATGTTTTTAAAAAACAATATAGGCTTTCTGTCTTCATGCATCATTTTGTTTACTACATTTTCACCGTTATTGTCTAATGAATCTAAAATATCTTTTGCTCCAGGGTGATATTCTTTTGCTTTGGTATTTTTTAAATAATAACCATATAATGGTTCATCAAACACCAAAGTATCCTCTCGCTGGGCAAATGAATACATTAAAGCTGTTGAAATATTTCTAGGGCCAGACCACAGGCAAATTCTTGTGATGTTGTTATTTTTTGAGTTCATTATTTACACTTGCAATAATTAAATCTTGATATAAACCGCTTACTTTTCTAGTAAAATCACCATAAGATTTTGTACCAATGGTTCTTCCATCAATTTTTGTTACTGGAGTTAATCCGCCAAAAGTTCCTGTTACAAAAGCCTCATCGGCACCATAAACATCAAATAGTGAAAAGTTCTTTTGCTTACACACAATATTATTTTGTTTACAAACCTCTATCACCTTTGCTCTGGTAATACCATTCATACAATATTGACCTGTTGAAGTCCAAACTTCATTATTTTTAACAATAAAAAAATTAGTAGCATTACATGTAGAAACAAAACCGTTGACATCAAGCATTAATGCTTCGTCTGCTCCTGCTTCAATTGCTTGAATTAATGCTTGTACTTCGTGAAGCTTACTATGGCAGTTTAGCCTTGGATCTAAATAATCTGGAGAACCACGTCTGATAGTACTTGTAAAAAGTGTGATACCTTTTTCTTTACTTTCTTCTGATGCTTTTTTGTATTCTGGAATTATAACAACATTAGGCCCCGAAATAGTAAGCCTTGGGTCTTGTGAAGGTGTTTTTTTTATTCCTCTAGTAATCATAATACGCACATGAACATCATCATGCATATTATTATTTTGCAGTGTTTTTTTTATGTTTTGTACTAGCTCTTCTTTAGAAAAACCAAATGTCATGCCTACAGTTGCCGCGGATTCCCATAATCGGTTAAGGTGATCTTCTAGAAAAACTAGCACTCCTTTGTGAAGCCTTAAAGCTTCCCAAATGCCATCTCCTACTAAATAGCCACTGTCAAAAACAGAAATTTTGGCATCATTACGAGAAAAAAATTCCCCGTTTATGTAAATTTTAATATCATTATTACGCGCATCATCTAGCGCGTTATGGGTACCATGAACCATATCTTAATTAAGGTTTATAAATAAAACCGTAAGATACTTAAATTTTAGTTCTGGTTTGCAGAGAGTAATTTAGAAATTACTTTAGTATTAGGGAACTGTTCTAAAATTATTTTAACAAATACGGTAATAGGAATTGCCATAATTAAACCTGGAACACCCCAAATGTATCCCCATAGCATAAGCATAACTAAAACGGTGATAACATTTAAAGAAAAAGATTTCCCCATAAATATAGGCTCTAAAATAGATCCAAATAACACTTGAACTCCAGTAATTGACATAATAAAGAAGAATAATGTACTTGTAGGATCAAGCTCTATAATAGCAAAAACAGATAGCATCACTACAGTAATTATAGATCCAACCATTTGAACAAAATTTATCACAAAAGCGAACAATCCCCAAAAAATAGGAAAGCTTACATCAAAAAATAAGCAAGCTAAACCTGTTCCTATTCCTGTTGCTAGACTTACTAGAAATTTTACTTTAATAAATTTTATAAGATCTTTTTCTATTTTTCTGAAGGTTTTAACCGACGCATGTTTTCCTTTAAGTATTGTACTATTTAATACTTTTTGAAAGTTTATAGACTCTGCCAACCATAAGACAACAAAAAAAGCGGTCATTAAAATTGCCGTTAAAAATTTCCTGATAAAATCAAAAGTTGACCCTATATTATCTTTATGAATAACTTGAGATAATATATTTTTATCTGTGTCAATTTTTACTCCAAAATTATCTTGAAGTGATTTTGAAATAATCTCAAATTTTTCTTCAGCCTTAACAAAAAATTCAGAATCTGAACCTAAAATTTGTTTACTAGATAGCTCTATTAATTCAAAACCAACTTTAAGACCTCCAATAATTAGCAAAATAACAATAAGAATACTTACTGGTTTTGGTACTTTCTTTTTCCCTAACCAACGCATTAATGGTAAAAACAATAATGCTATAAACATTGAAAAAACTAATGGTACAAATATAAAAGACAGTTGTTTTAGTAAGTAAAACACTAAAGGTATAACTATTACTAGTAGTAATATATTTGTGGTTCTTCTTTGGTCCATAAACTAGATTAAGTACTTAAAAATATTTGGGAGTATATTTTTTAATTAAAACTAAAAAGGTACATCATTATCATCTGGCATTTCAGGAGCATCAAAAGCGTCTGAAGCCGATGGGAAATTACTTGACTTGAATGTATCGTCATTTGCAGCTGCATTCATTTTAGAATGAAACTCATTATCAAATGGTGAATCAAAATCATCAAGGTTGTCAAACTTACCTAAATGCCCTAAGAATTTAAGGCGAATGTTTTCAAGACCACCATTACGGTGTTTTGCAATAATAAACTCGGCTTGACCCTCTGTAGGAGAACGCTCTTCATCATCCCATTCATCAATTTTATAGTATTCTGGTCTATAAATAAATGATACAATATCTGCGTCCTGCTCAATAGCTCCAGATTCACGTAAATCTGAAAGTAAAGGTCTTTTACTACCACCACGTGTTTCTACCGCACGAGATAACTGTGATAAAGCTATAACAGGAACATTTAATTCTTTTGCTAATGCCTTTAAGTTTCTGGAAATCATAGAAATTTCCTGTTCACGGTTACCGCCATGACTATTACCTCCTGTCATTAACTGCAAGTAGTCTATCATGATAAGCTTTATGCCATGTTGTGATGATAAACGTCTGGCTTTTGCTCTTAAGTCAAAAATAGAAAGTGATGGTGTATCATCAATAAATAAAGGTGCTTTTTCTAAATCTTTTACTTTTACATTAAGTTGCTCCCATTCATGCTTTTCTAGTTTCCCTGTACGCAACTTTTCAGAAGATAATCCTGTTTCACTAGATATTAAACGCGTAATAAGCTGTACAGACGCCATCTCTAACGAGAAAAATGCTACAGGCATATTTTGATCTACAGCTATATTTCTTGCCATAGATAAGGTTAAGGCTGTTTTACCCATACCAGGACGAGCAGCAACAATAATTAAATCTGATGGTTGCCAACCTGATGTTAACTTATCTAATTTTGTAAATCCTGTTGGAATACCACTCAAGCCTTCTTTGTTAGATATTTCTTCAATTTTCTTTTTGGCTTGAATAACTAACTCTTGAGCTGTTTCACTAGATTTTTTTATGTTACCTTGTGTAACTTCGTATAGTTTTGATTCGGCTTTGTCTAATAAATCAAATACATCTTTTGTTTCATCGTAAGAGTCTTCAATAATTTCATTTGAAATTTTAATAAGACTTCGCTGAATATATTTTTGTAAAATAATACGTGCATGAAACTCAATATGCGCTGAAGACGATACCTTTTGCGTTAAAGAAATAAGGTAAAAATCACCACCTGCTAAATCTAACTTTCCGTTTTTCTTTAATTGGCTAGAAACGGTTAATAAGTCAATAGGTTCACTATTTTCAAACAATTGAAAAATGGCTTCAAATATATACTTGTGCGCATCTTTATAAAAAGCATCTGTGTTTAAAATATCAATAACCTCATCAACACCTTTTTTATCAATCATCATAGCGCCAATCACAACCTCCTCTAAATCAATTGCTTGAGGTGGTATTTTCCCTTTTTCTAAAGCGATAATTTTATTTTTATCTACTTGGTATCCCTGTATTTGGTTTGGTTGTTTCATTGTCACGAAAGTAAATAAAACAATGTTTACTTTTTACTTTTTTTAATGGTTCATTGTTAACCGTAAGTTAACAATCTAACTGTTAATAACTTAATTTTATTGTTAATAAGCATAAAAAAACTGAAGGTTATCCTTCAGTTTTTTATTAGAGTTGTTTGTTTAAAAGGATTACCCTTTATAAACTCCCATTTCAGTATATTTCTCCATACGTGTATTTACTAAATCTTTTGGTGATAAGTTTTTTAATTCATCGTAAGATTTAATAATTGCATCACGAACTGCTTTAAATGTAGTTTCTCTATCACTATGAGCGCCACCAAGTGGTTCTTTGATAATATCATCAATTACTTTGATACGCTTACTGTCTTTTGCGGTAAGTTTTAATGCATCTGCAGCTAGTTCTTTATGCTCCCAACTTCTCCAAAGTATAGAGGAACAGTTTTCAGGAGATATTACAGAAAACCAAGCGTTTTCTAACATTAAAAACTTATCACCTACACCAATACCTAAAGCTCCACCAGAGGCTCCTTCTCCTATTACAATACATATAACTGGTACTTGTAACCTAGACATTTCCAAAATGTTTCTAGCTATGGCTTCTCCTTGTCCACGTTCTTCAGCTTCTAACCCGGGATATGCACCAGGTGTATCAATGAAAGTTACTACAGGAACTCCAAATTTTTCAGCCGATTTCATTAAGCGTAGTGCTTTTCTATATCCTTCAGGATTTGCCATACCAAAATTTCTGTATTGTCTTGTTTTGGTATTATAGCCTTTTTGTTGCCCTATAAACATAAAGGTTTGGTCACCTATTTTTCCTAAACCGCCAATCATGGCTTTATCATCTTTTACATTTCTATCTCCATGAAGCTCTAAAAAAGAATCTCCACAAAGTGCTTTTATGTAATCTAATGTATATGGTCTATTAGGATGACGTGATAATTGTACACGCTGCCAAGGTGTTAGGTTTTTATATATTTCCTTTTTTGTTGCTTGAAGTTTTTTCTCTATTTGCTTACAAGTTTCAGATACATCAACATCACTCTCTTCTCCAATAACTTGACATTTTGTTAATTGTTCTTCAAGTTCTTTTATAGGTAATTCAAATTCTAAATATTCCATCGGAATTGATAGTTTTTAATTTCAGTTAGCTCACAAAATTACATATTTTATTTCGTTTAGAATTTAGTTTCAAATTGAAAAAAAATATAATTTCTAAAAAGGTTATTAACATTCTCTACTTAAGGTGGTAAATATAAAAACTTTATAAACTAATTAGCCATAAGCTTTTCGTTTTTCATTTTATTCATGTTTTTTATTATACCATTCATTAACACAACACCAATAATAATAAAGGCTCCCACATAAAAAGATGTACTCATATGTTCCTCTTCAGGAAAGATTATTAAAGCTAATATGATACCATAAATTGGCTCTAAATTATAAGTAAGCACTACGGTATAAGGACTAATATGTTTCATGACATGAACAGAAGCAATAAATGCATAAGCGGTACAAATAGATGCTAAAATGAATAGATATGAAAAATCAGATATGCTTAATGAAAAGAAATTTTCTGGGATTCCTGAATTCATTACACCTATAAATAATGTTATAAAAATGACTCCGTATATAAACTCATAAAACGATATAACTGTTGCTGTGTGAGTTTGCAAAAACTTGCCATTTAACACAGAAAATAACGATGATAAAAAGGCAGAAACGATACCTAAAATGATTCCGTATAAATAGTGTATTTCACTTTGGGTTATGATGAAAACTCCTATTATAACAATAATTCCAAAAATGATTTCATAAGGGATAATTTTGCGTTTATATATAATAGGTTCTATTATAGAGGCAAAAAAAGCTCCTGTAGAAAACATGGATAAAGCAATAGATATATTTGCTGCTTTTATTGAGCCAAAAAACGTAATCCAATGCAAAGCAATAATTATACCTGCTATTGCAAATTTAAGTAGTGTTTGTTTGGTTACTTTTATATTTATTTTGGAAAACACAATGTAAAGTCCCATCAAGATGGTAGCCATGAGCATTCTAAACCATACCAATGAAACAGCTTCTATAGATATTAATTCTCCTAAAATTGCAGTAAATCCGGCAATAAAAACTAATAAATGAAGATGTAAGTAGTTCTTAAACTTATCGTTTTGCATTGTATAAAAGATATATGGCTAATATACCAAATATAACATTTGGAAACCATACAGCAACCAACGGAGAAAAGTCTGACTGTGAAGCCATAACACCAAATATTTTATCAAAAAACACAAAAACCATAGCAATACAGATACCAAAGGCTAAATTTACACCCATTCCACCACGACGTTTTATAGATGATACTGCCACCGCTATAATGGTTAAAATAAAAACAGATACAGGCAAACTCCACTTTCTGTATTTTACCAGCTTATACCTTCCTATATTTGATGACCCTCTTTTCTCTTCTTTCTTTATAAACTTATTTAGTTCATTATAAGATAATGTTTCTGCAATATATTCTACAGGTGTTAAATCCTCTAAATCAAAAGGAAAAATGGTATCTTTTCTTCTTGTCATCTCTAAAATATCGTCGCGTTCTCCAACTTTTCGTTTTACATAAGATAGTAACCTATATGTAGAATCTTTCTCATTATATCTTATGGTATTGGCACTTATTTTATAAACCATTTTATTGTTTTCAAAATGTTCTATAGTAAAGTTTGTACCTCGCTTTTGTTTTATATCAAAATTACTTACATAAATATAATCGTTATCATTTATTTGTCTGTAAACGTTTTTTGTATCTACAGCAGTTTGACCTTTCTTTAAATATTTATAAGTAAAATCATTAAAACCTTTACTTGCTTCTGGAGCTAAATACATACCTAAAGCTAATGCTAATAAGGATACTATAAAAGCACCTATTAGGTAGGGTCTTAAAAACCTTGTGAATGACACACCAGAACTTAAAAAAGCAACTATTTCTGTATTGTTAGCTAACTTTGAGGTAAACCATATAACTGAAAGAAATAAGAATAAAGGAAATAGCAAATGAGCAAAGTAGATTGTAAAATCTAGAAAATACAATAAAACCGCATCAAGAGGCGCATTGTTTTCTAGTATTTTTCCTATTTTTTCTGCTAAATGAACTGTAATTCCTATAGGTATAAACAGTAGAAGCATTACAAAAAATGTAAACAAGTAACGCTTAAGTATGTACCAATCTAATATTTTCACAGTTTATAAACGCTTATCCATTTGTTTTACCATCATATCTTTCCAGGTTCTAAAATCTCCTGCTAATATATGCTTTCTTGCTTCTCTAACCAACCATAAATAAAACCCTAAATTATGAATGGTTGCTATTTGTGCACCTAAACGTTCGTTTACACTAAATAAGTGTCTTAAGTAGGCTTTAGTATAATCTGTATCAACATAGGTAATTCCCATATCATCTATAGGAGAAAAATCTGCTTCCCACTTTTTATTTTTGATATTAATTGTACCATGAGCAGTAAACAGCATACCATTTCTAGCATTTCTAGTTGGCATAACACAATCAAACATATCTACACCCAGTGCTATATTCTCTAAAATATTAATTGGTGTACCAACACCCATTAAATATCTTGGCTTATCTTCAGGTAAAATCTCACACACAACATCTGTCATGGCATACATTTCTTCTGCAGGTTCTCCTACTGATAAACCTCCTATAGCATTACCTACAGCGCCAGCATTTGCAATATACTCGGCAGATTGTTTTCTTAAGTCTTTGTATGTACTTCCTTGAACTATAGGAAAAAAGGCCTGACTGTAGCCATACTTAAATGGTACTTTTTCTAAATGGTTAATACATCTATCTAGCCATCTATGCGTCATATGCATAGATCTTTTCGCATAGTTATAATCACAAGGATATGGTGTACATTCATCAAAAGCCATGATAATATCAGCGCCTATTGTTCGCTGAATTTCCATAACATTTTCTGGTGTAAATGTATGATAACTACCATCTATATGCGATTTAAACTTAACACCTTCTTCTTTAATTTTTCTATTGGCCGAAAGTGAATATACTTGGTAACCACCCGAATCAGTAAGTATATTTCTATCCCAATTCATAAACTTATGCAAACCACCAGCTTTTTCTAAAATAGTTGTTTGTGGTCGTAAGTATAAATGGTAGGTATTACCTAAAATAATATCTGGGTTGATATCATTTTTAAGTTCTCGTTGGTGCACACCTTTTACTGAAGCCACTGTACCTACAGGCATAAATATTGGTGTTTCTATAACACCATGATCTGTGGTAATTACACCAGCTCTAGCTTTTGATTGTTGATCTTTTCCTTTTAATTCAAATGTCATATCCTAAAGTCATCAGTTGGCAAATATAATTAACAAAACGTGATGAACTTCTTAATAAAAACAAAATTGTTAGCAAATGCATGATTTTAGTTAATAAAAGCCTCTTAACTCTTTCCTTAAATATATATAAAGCACTATTTTTGCAACGGAAAAATTAACAACTTTAAAATGCCAAACACACAACAACTAGAAGATTTAACTACTCAAATACGTAGAGATATTTTACGTATGGTACACAAAGTAAACTCTGGACATCCTGGAGGTTCTTTAGGCTGCGCTGAATTTTTTGTAGCGCTTTACAACGAAATCATGACCACAAACGACACATTTGATATGGATGGAATTGGTGAAGATATTTTCTTTCTATCAAACGGTCATATTTCACCAGTTTATTATAGCGTATTAGCTAGAGCAGGCTATTTCCCTGTTGAAGAGCTAAACACTTTTAGAATTATAAACTCTCGTTTACAAGGACACCCAACTACTCATGAAGGTCTTCCAGGAATAAGAATTGCTTCTGGATCATTAGGTCAAGGAATGTCTGTAGCACTTGGTGCTGCACAAGCAAAAAAACTAAATAACGATTCTCATTTAGTATATAGCTTACATGGTGATGGCGAATTACAAGAAGGTCAAAACTGGGAAGCTATTATGTATGCTGCTGCCAAAAAAGTAGATAACATTATTGCTACTATAGACTTAAACGGACAACAGATTGATGGTTCTACAGACGATGTATTACCAATGGGAAGTGTAAAAGGTAAATTTGAAGCTTTTGGTTGGACTGTTGTAGAAATAGAAGAAGGAAATAACATTGAAGCTATTTTAAAAGGAATGGCTGATGCTAAATCTAAAACTGGACAAGGAAAACCTGTTTGCGTATTACTAAAAACAGTAATGGGTAATGGTGTAGATTTTATGATGCATACTCATGCTTGGCATGGTAAAGCACCTAATGACGAACAATTAGCTATTGGATTAGAACAAAACCCTGAAACTTTGGGAGATTATTAAATGACAAGAATACTTTTAATAGTATTAGCTTTTTTAGCCATAAACTCCTCTTACTCTCAAGATTTGGAGAGGAATTATCATTTTGATTTAGTCACTATTTCAAACGTTAAAGATTACTCACATGGGTTTATGGGAAAAGTTATTGATTTTATAAACCAAAAAGATTCGACTTACAATCTTTTTATTAAAGTTAATGGCTTAAATAATGAAGCAACATTAAATGATCGAAAAAAGAAACAGATTATCAAATTTGATGTGGATGAAGATTTTGATTACAAAACTATCGATGATCTTAATAAATTAAGTAACTCTAAATTATTTACAGTAGTTGTACACAGTAAACATAAATCATATAAAAATTCTACTGAAGATTTTGAATATGAATTAGATTCCATCAACAACAAGACAATTGTTCATTTAACCCGTTTTAAAAACAAAAAAAGAAAGAAGATTATTTCTGAGCATTATCATTTTTTAAGTGTTAATAATATTTATGATGGTACAAGTAGTTCTAATTATAAAAACTATATTTTAGAAAATCATAGTTTAAGAATTGCTGATAATCAAGAATTAGAAAAAATATTACACTTGAAAGATGGTAAAATATGGCTTGAAACTCAATATATATCTAAAAAGATAGTTGATTTCAATTTTAAATTTAAAATTGATGAAGTCTATCCTAAAAGATAAAACAACACAACATAATCATATTAAACAATGAAAACATACACAAATACAGGAAGTAAAGATACGCGTTCAGGCTTTGGAGCAGGATTAACAGAGTTAGGAAAAACTAACGAGAATGTCGTTGCTCTTTGTGCCGACTTAATTGGCTCTCTTAAAATGGACGAATTTAAAGCCAATCATCCAGAACGTTTTTTTCAAGTAGGAATTGCAGAAGCTAATATGATAGGTCTTGCAGCTGGTTTAACAGTAGGCGGTAAAATTCCTTTTACAGGAACCTTTGCTAACTTTTCTACTGGTCGTGTTTATGACCAAATTCGCCAAAGCGTTGCTTACTCTGATAAAAATGTAAAGATTTGTGCTTCACACGCTGGTTTAACTCTAGGTGAAGATGGAGCTACTCATCAAATACTAGAAGATATAGGCTTAATGAAAATGCTACCTGGTATGACTGTTATAAATCCATGTGATTACAATCAAACCAAAGCTGCTACAATTGCTATAGCAAAACATCATGGTCCTGTATACCTACGTTTTGGAAGACCTAAAGTTGCAAATTTCACTCCTGAAGATCAAACATTTGAGATAGGTAAAGCTATTCAACTTACTGAAGGTACCGATGTAACTATTGTTGCTACTGGACATTTGGTATGGGAAGCTTTAGAAGCATCAAAAGCATTACATGAACAAGGTATCTCTGCAGAGGTTATAAATATACATACTATAAAACCTCTTGATGAAAAAGCCATTATTGATTCTGTTTCTAAAACAGGGTGCATTGTAACTGCTGAAGAGCATAACTACCTTGGCGGTTTAGGAGAAAGTGTAGCAAGAACTTTAGCTACTCACAAACCAACTCCGCAAGAGTTTATAGCTACCAATGATACATTTGGAGAATCTGGCACTCCTGCTCAACTAATGGAGAAGTATGGTTTAAATAGCGATGCTATTGTAAAAGCCTGCCAAACTGTTATAAAAAGAAAATAATTACTTTAATTATTCGTTTTATAAATATCAATTTAAAACGATTAATTATGAAAAAAGTCCTCATTAGCGCTATCGCAATCCTATTAACTACAATAGGATTGCAAGCGCAAAATGCCAATGGTTTTGGCTTTAAAGCTGGTTTAAACTATAACGGCAATGGCAATTACTACGAATCTGCAATAAGTAATGCCGAACATCCTGACAGAAACATAGGTTATCATTTTGGTATCTTTGGAAAAATTGGTAAAAATGTATTTTTTAGACCAGAATTAGTCTTTACAAATACCAAAAGTGATTACGTAAATAACAGTTTTACTATGCAAAAACTTGATGCTCCTCTATTGGTTGGTGTCAATTTCTTAAAACTATTTAATGCTTTTGTTGGTCCTTCCTTTCAATATATTATAGCTTCTGATTTTGAAAATAGAGTTTTAATATCTGATGTAAAAAATGACTTTACTGTTGGTCTAAACTTCGGAATTGGCGTTAGCTTTAACCGCATAGGTATAGATTTACGCTATGAGCGAGGTTTTAGTAATAATGAAGCCACTTTTATCAGTAATAATGGCATAGGTATAAGTAGATTAGATACTAGGCAGGAACAGCTTATTTTGGGCGTTTCATTAATTTTATAATAAAAAAAAGCCACTTATATAAACAAGTGGCTTTTTTTTTACTTTAAATATATTATTAGTTCACAGAACTATCTAAATAATCTGGAGTTCCATCATTGTTAGAATCTGTCAAAACTACCGTGTTAAGTGTTATTATAGTGCCATCATTACTCTCTACAATACTAACAAAATACTCATTTGCTTCAGCATTGTTGTCAAAGTAAGTTTGAGCATCTGCTTGAGATGCAAAAGGAGTCATAGTCTCATCTTCAGTATAAGACTTCACTTCTACTTCATCAATAGTTAAAACACCATCTCCATCATCATCGTTATCAATAAAATTTGCTACTAAATCGCCATCAGTATCATCAGTATAGGCATCATCATCTGCATTTAAATCTTCTAAATATGATGGTACTCCATCAAAATCATAATCTGTATGCACAGATCCTTTTAATCCAATTTTAAAGATTAAAGATGAATATGCCGGTATTGTTGTTGTTGGAGAAGAAAAATATCCTAATCCTGAAGGAATAAATATAGCGCCTATTCCAAACCCTCTATATGCATCTGTTCCGTCTCCGTTATCTGATACTTCTGTAGCTGTTTTAAACTCTGTTAACCCTTGTCTAAAACCATCAATTACACCTGTTGTTGTTGTACTTACAGTTGTTAAGTTTAAAAGTGTTGGGTTAGCTGTGCTATCAAACACATATCCATCTGTAAGTCTTGAACCTTCATAATCTAAAAAGGCTTGGTCTGTTGGATATAATTCCTTGCCTTGCCCTTCTCGAACTTTAAGATAGTATAGTCTATACGCTATTTCGTCACTATAAGAAAAGGCAACTTTATAACCTACTTGATCTATCAAAGGTGTTTTGTCACTATTATCTCCTGCTATAGTATCAAATACAATTTCAAAATCATCATTAGCTACACCGTAAGGATCAGAAAAATCGAAGTCTTCATAATTATAAAAGTGTGTTTGTAAATACTCTTCTATTTTTGCAATATCTTCGTTATAAACTTCTGTTCTATCTCTATCTGGCACTGTGTAATAGGTTTCATCATCGTCATTATTACAAGATATAACAATAGTTATTATAGAAAGCGTTGCTAACGTTAGTTTTCTTAAATTCATTTTTGCTTATTTTTGAGCCGGCAAGATACAATATAAAAATAGTTTTGCACAAAAAGATTAACGTAGTTTTTACAATTATTATATGCGAATAGACAAGTATTTATGGTGTGTTAGGTATTTTAAAACCAGAAGTCTGGCTACTGCAGCTTGCAAAAAAGGTCACATAAAAGTAAATGGTGATTCAGTAAAGCCTAGTAGAGAGGTTTTTCCTACTGACACTATTGAAGTTAGAAAAGATCAAATCAACTACAAACTTACTGTTAATGATATTCCTCCTAATCGTGTTGGCGCAAAACTGGTAGATATTTATCGTATTGACACAACTCCAAAAGAAGCTTTTGATGCTCAAGAGTTACTAAAATACTCAAAAGATTATTACCGCAAAAAAGGAACTGGTAGACCCACCAAAAAAGACCGAAGAGATATTGATGATTTTTACGATGAAAATGAATAAGTATTAAATTTCTCCTGTATCTTTGAATTAAATCTATTATCACAATGAGTGCTACAAAAAATATTATCTTAAATCACGAAGAAATAACTCACAAAATAAGACGCATTGCTTATCAAATATATGAAAGTAACGTTAATGAAAAGGAAGTTATTCTTGCCGGAATAGATAGTAACGGTTATATTTTAGCTAAAAAACTGAAGCTAATGTTATCAAAAATTTCTGACATAAAGCCCATTCTTTGTAAAGTAGAAATTGATAAAAAGAATCCTAGAAACATTATTAAAACCTCTATTGCTCCTAGTGATTACGAAGGCAAATCTGTTGTACTAATAGATGATGTTTTAAACTCTGGAACAACCCTAATTTATGGTGTAAAACATTTTCTAGAAGTTCCTTTAAAACAATTTAAAACCGCTGTTTTAGTTAATAGAAACCATAAAAAATATCCTGTTAAAGCTGATTTTAAAGGTCTTTCTTTATCAACATCTCTACATGAGCATATAGATGTTGTGCTAGAAGGAAAAACCTTTGAAGCATATTTAGAATAACATCATAACTAACTTTTCTAAAATTGTTTTTTGATCTTTATTAGCATCTATAACAACTTCTGATTTATTATAAAAAACAGTTCGCTCAAACAAATGTTTCCCTACAAACTCTTGCATTTCTTCTAACGAGTTTATGTGAGATATTAAAGGTCTTGACGCTTTACCTATCAATAATCTATCTGCAAGTTCTTTAACAGATACATTTAGGTATACAGTTTTATAGCTTGTGTTATTAAACAGTAGCTTTTCATTATTTATAAAGCAAGGTGTACCGCCACCTAAAGATAAAACCATAGGTCCATCTGCTTGTAATAACTCTTTTAAATAAAAATGTTCTTGCTTTCTAAAATACACTTCACCTTTAGTTTTAAAAATGTCGTGTATGGTTTGTTTTTCTTTTTCTTCTATATAACTATCTAAATCTACAAAAGGAATATTAACAAGCAAGCCTAGCGCTTTTCCTATGGTAGATTTTCCAGAACCCATATATCCTATTAGTATAATTTTCATAACAATTACTTCATTTAAGCAGTGCACAAATAAAAATAAAGCTACAATTAAAAAAAAATTTTTATCGCTATAAATTGATTATTAAAAGGATAGCCGTCTGATTAAAAAAAAATTAAAAAATTATTAAAAAAAAGTATTGTTTAATTGAATAAAGCTCTTATATTTGCACCCGCAAACGCAAACAAAGCCTTGCAAGACCGGGTAGCTCAGTTGGTAGAGCATCTCCCTTTTAAGGAGAGGGTCCTGGGTTCGAGCCCCAGCCCGGTCACAAAAAACCTTGTTAATTTTAACAAGGTTTTTTTTTGCCTAAAATTATATTAAACTCTACTTTTAGCAATTATAAAAGCGCACGTGGCGGAATTGGTAGACGCGCTGGCTTGAGGGGCCAGTATCCGTTTAGGATGTGGAAGTTCGAATCTTCTCGTGCGCACTTTTTTATTTTATATCTTTTTCCACGAATACTTCTATTATTTTACAATCATACCTATGGAAAATAGTATATTCGTTTCATGATTGAGAAGCTACAAGAAAACTACGGTCATCTTTTAGAAAAAGATTTAATATCTGAACTAAACCAAGTTGGTATTTACAAAAAAATTCCTGAAAATTTTCAGCTTATTGAAATTGGTCAATATATCAAAAGTATGCCTTTACTTATATCTGGTGCTATTAAGATATTGCGAGAAGACCATGACGGAAATGAACTTCTACTCTACTTTCTTGAAAAAGGAGACACATGCGCCATGACACTCACATGCTGTTTAGGACAAACTAAAAGCGAAATAAGAGCCATTTCTGAAAATGAAACCGAACTTATTATGATTCCTATTGAAAAAATGGAGTTGTGGTCTGCTAAGTATAAGAGCTGGAGAAACTTTGTGTTTAAAAGCTACCATGATAGGCTCAACGAAATGCTAGAAACTATTGATAACATTGCTTTTTTAAAAATGGATGCCCGACTTCTTAAATATCTTAATGATAAATCAAAAATTAATAACAGCAATACAATACACAATACACATCAAGAAATAGCCTATGAGCTAAACACTTCTCGTGTTGTTATTTCAAGACTATTAAAAAAACTTGAAACCCTCAATAAAATAGAACTACATCGTAACCATATAATTTTAAAAGAACTTTAAGCTTTGTAACATAAGTTACTTTTTATGTGCTAACTCGTATTTACCTTTGCTTAAAAATTAACAATAACACCAAATGAGTTTAATTGACATTTTAGGATATGTAGGCGCCTTAATTATAGGAATTGTTCTAGGACTTATTGGCGGCGGTGGTTCTATATTAACAGTGCCTTTAATGGTTTATTTACTAGGATTTAACCCAGTTGTTGCTACAGCCTATTCTCTTTTTGTTGTTGGGTCATCGTCTATTATTGGTGTTTTTCAAAAGCATAGAAAGCAATTAGTTGATTTTAAAACAGGATTTGCATTCTCGTTTCCATCGTTTTTAGCAGTTTATATCTCTAGACGCTATTTTCTTCCTCTTATTCCTGAAAATCTTTTTGAAGTTAATGGATTAGTGCTAACAAAAAATATGGCTATTATGATATTCTTTGCCATAGTTATGTTCTTTGCATCTATATCAATGATAAAAGGAAGAAAAGAGATTGAGACACCAATAACCAAACAATCATATTACAAAACGTTTATTCAAGGATTAGTTATAGGAACCATAACCGGGCTTATAGGAGCCGGTGGCGGCTTTTTATATGTTCCTGCACTAGTACTTTGGGCTGGATTACCTATGAAAAAAGCCGTAGGCACATCTCTTGTAATTATAGCTATAAACTCACTGATTGGTTTTTTAGGCGATGTACACCACTCTGAAATGCATTGGGGTTTCCTACTAACATTTTCATTAACAACCGTAATAGGAATCCTTATAGGTGGTTATTACTCAAAATATGTATCTAACAAAAAACTTAAAAAAAGTTTTGGATGGTTTATCATGATTATGGCCATCTATATTTTAATAAAAGAGATTATTTAAAAATCACAATACATATAGTATTTTTGTATTGTTAAGATTGATGTTGAAGTTAAAAAAAGTAAGATTATGAAAATTGAACAAATATACACAGGTTGTTTAGCTCAAGGCGCTTATTATATTGAAAGTAATGGAGAAGTTGCTATTATTGATCCATTAAGAGAAGTAGAACCTTACATTAAAAAAGCTGAAAAAGCTAACGCAAAAATCACCTATATTTTTGAAACGCATTTTCACGCTGATTTTGTTAGCGGACACGTAACACTTTCTAAAAAAACCGGAGCTCCTATTGTTTACGGCCCCATGGCAAACCCCGCTTTTGATGCAATTATAGCAAACGATGGACAAGAATTTAAATTAGGCAACATAACCATAAAAGCCATTCATACACCTGGCCATACTATGGAAAGTACCTGCTATTTACTTATTGATGAAAATGGTAAAGACTATGCGCTTTTCAGTGGAGATACGCTATTTTTAGGTGATGTAGGACGTCCAGATTTAGCTCAAAAAGCCGCTGACATGACACAAGAAGAATTAGCAGGCACACTTTATGAAAGCTTAAGAAATAAAGTAATGACACTAGCTGATGATGTGATTGTGTATCCAGCTCACGGTGCTGGCTCTGCTTGTGGTAAAAATTTAAGCAAAGAAACCGTTGGCTCAATTGGAGAACAAAAAAAGACCAATTACGCCCTTAGAGAGAACATGACAAAAGATGAATTCATTCAGGAAGTCACTGACGGTTTACTGCCACCGCCTCAATATTTCCCGCTTAATGTAAAAATGAACAAAGAAGGTTACGATGACATAGATGATGTTTTAGAGCGCGGTACTAGAGCTTTAAGCCCTGATGAGTTTGAAGCTATAGCAAATGATTCTGGAGCCATTGTACTTGATGTTAGACATCAAAAAGATTTTGTAAAAGGACATATTCCTAGATCTATTTTTATTGGTATAGATGGTGGGTTTGCTCCTTGGGTTGGTGCTTTAATAGCCGATGTTCAGCAACCTATTTTATTAGTTACACCAGAAGGTCGTGAAGAAGAAACCGTTACAAGGTTATCTCGCGTTGGTTTTGACAACACTTTAGGTTATCTAAACGGCAGTTTTGATGCTTGGGAAAAAGCAGGAAAAGATATTGATACAATCGAATCTATTTCTGCAGAAACATTTAAAGAAGCTCTTAATAATGATATTCCTGTTTTTGATGTAAGAAAACAAGGTGAATACCTTTCTTCTCACATTAAAGATGCACATTTAACGCCTTTAGATTTTTTAAACGATCATTTAGCCGAATTCCCTAAAAATGATACTTTTTATGTGCACTGCGCTGGCGGATATAGAAGCGTTATTGCTGCTTCAATTTTAAAAAGTCGTGGTATCCATAATTTAATAGATGTAGCTGGAGGATTTGGTGCTATAAAAAAAGTTGGAATCCCGGTTACTGATGAAGTTTGTCCTTCTACTTTAAAATAAAATAAGCCTAGTTGTCTATAAATTAATCTAAAAGTAATTTATCTATTGTTGATGTAATTGCTTTACTATTCCAATTTGCGGCACCAGTCTTATCAACCACTACCATTCCTTTTTTGTCTATTAAAAATGTTCTGGGTATAGAACTCACTTGAAACACACTAGGAATGGTAGTTTTTGGTTGAAATGTTGGAATCTGATATTGATGCTTTCTTAAAAATTTTGTTGTAGTATCTACTGACTCATTAGAAACAAACAAAAACACTACTTCATCTTTATAATCTTCATATAACGCATCTAGACTTGGCATTTCAGCAATACATGGCGGACACCAAGTAGCCCAAAAGTTTACAACAACCACTTTGTTTTTAGCATCATTAAAATTATATATTGCTCCCGTGGCATCCAGCAACTCCCAGTCATAATTATTTACAGAAGCTCTTTCAGAAACTTCAGTTACAGATGGACTAATCATTGCTAATCCTTTGTTTAAAAAAACTTGAATGGGCTTTCGCGTTTGAGGAACTATTAATAATAGAATAACAATTATTAATATAATATTACTTGTTTTTAATTTCATTTTTTAAAATATTAAAGCACAACCACCAGTAAGGTGATCATGCTCTAAAACTAACAAAAATTTACTTTTATCTAGTCACCATTCCTGTTGGAAGTGAATTTAAATTTTGCATAAAATTATGTGTTGATGGTGCTGTTTCCATTCCTGCTGTTCCTAATAATGGTTTTATAGAAAATGGTGCTGGAGAATTATCAGGAACTGGTTCTACTGAAATAACCACCGTTCTGTTTCTTATATCTAAAGGAAACGTCTCTCCCATTGGTGCATTTATAAAGAAATCTTCTCCTGGTATTGGAGGTCCAGCTTGTAATGTTTCACTAAATGGCGCACTATCATCTGCCATATTAAATACGTTAAATCGTCCTGTTGTTAATGGCCCTGAATCGCCAACAACCCAACCTTCATAAGCCCAACCATCTGGAAGCTCTGGCAAATTAAAATTAGAAACTGGAGGCATTCCTGGTGTTCCAAACCAGACACCATACTGATCGTTACCATTATTTGTACCTGTTTCATCTGTTGGAGTTCTTAAAAAGAAAGCTCCTGCTGCGCTAGAAAAATCTCCTACAATACCAGAATTAACATTTGCAGTATCTCCTGAAAAATCACCAACTAAAATTTTTGTATCTGCTGGTGCTGGATCTAAATCTATTGCTGGCTCTATGGACAACACAAAAGTTGTAGCTGCATTTAATTGCGCGGTGTTTACTGAAAACGTTTGTGGAAAAGTTACACTTGAAAATGTACCTGTTGATACAGGTTCTCCATCTACAATTATCCAGCCCTCATAAACAAAATCGTCACCTAAAGTTTCTAGTCCGTTTAAGTTTAAAGTTAAATCTGATGTTTGTGCTCCTGGTAATAAAACTAAAGTATCGTCGTCGCTACTACAAGATGTTATTAAGGTTGATAGCGCTACAACTGAAAAAATCATTTTTTTAATCATTGCTTTTATTTTTTAAAGTTCTTTATCAAAAGTATTTTAAAGCAACAACTAAAAATGTTAGCTAACTAACATTACGCATTTTTTTTAAAATTCTGATTTCTTTCCTGTTGAAATCAATAATATGAGCATCTTTTAATTCGTTCATTAAAATATTTAGTGTTGGTCTAGATGTTCCTATTAAAGAAGCAATATCCTTTTGAGTATATGGATGTTTTATAATTTGATTTCCTGTTTCTTCACAATTATAACCATACTCTGTACATAATTCATTTAAAAACTCTAAAAGTCTCGTTTTTGAGTCTTTAAAAAGTAGTAATTGTAATCGCCTTTCTAACTTTTTAAACTTAAAGCCTATAAACTTGTATATTTTAAAACTAAATGTTTGATTATCTCTCATTAATTCGTGCATGGTATTTACACCTATAGGACATATTGATGTATTATTATCCAGTGATTGAGCAAATTCGTCTCGCTTTTCTACGCCTAGAATGGCTTTTTCTCCAAAGAGCTCACCTTTTGTTAAAATTGCTTTAGTTACCTCTGTACCATCATCATTATAGTAACCAATTTTAACCTTTCCTTTTTCTATGAGATATACTTTATTTGCAGAGTCTTCTTCAAAATAAATGTAATCTTTCTTTTTATAAGCATCAAAAGTGTGTTGTTTTTTGTAGGTTTTAAATTTGTGAGGGCATAAGACTGTAAAAAGATTTACATCTTCAAAAAACCAAAGAGATTTCATTTTTAAGAGTTTTTGTTAGCTATATAAACTGTCGCTAAATAGAAAAACGCCTTACAATTTATGCAATAAAAAAAGCCCTTAATCTAAGGGCTTTTTCATTATTATCCTCTTATATATTAAGATATTAAGCATTTTCAGCAGCAATTAAATTTAGTGCCGAACCTGCTTTGTACCATGCTATTTGAGCATCATTATAAGTATGATTAACTTTTATTTCATCTTTACTACCATCTGCATGAACCAGCTCTATTGTTAGAGGTTTATCTGGTGCAAATTCATTAAGGTCTAAAAAGTTGAATGTATCGTCTTCTTGAATTAGATCGTAATCATTTTCATTGACAAAAGTTAGACCTAATAATCCTTGTTTTTTAAGATTTGTTTCATGAATACGAGCAAATGATTTAACAATTACAGCGGCAACACCTAAATGTCTAGGCTCCATAGCTGCATGCTCTCTTGATGACCCTTCGCCATAATTATGATCACCTACAACTACAGATTTTACACCTGCTGCTTTGTAAGCTCTTGCCGTATCAGGAACACCTTCATATTCACCAGATAACTGATTCTTGACAAAATTTGTTTTCTTACCAAAGGCATTTACAGCACCTATCAAACAGTTATTAGAAATGTTATCTAAATGCCCTCTAAAACGTAACCATGGTCCTGCCATACTAATATGATCTGTAGTACATTTTCCAAAAGCTTTTATCAACAGCTTCGCGCCTTTTATTTCATCACCAATTGGTTCAAAAGGTGTTAGTAATTGTAAGCGTTCTGATTTAGGATTTACTGTAACTGTAACACCACTACCATCTTCTAATGGCTCAACATAACCAGCATCTTCCACCTCAAAACCTTGTGGTGGTAACTCTATTCCTTGTGGCTCATCTAGTTTTACTTCTTCTCCATCTTCATTAATTAATGTGTCATGCATTGGGTCAAAATCTAAACGTCCAGAAATTGCAATTGCAGCAACCATTTCTGGAGAACCAACAAAGGCATGCGTATTAGGGTTTCCATCTGCTCTTTTTGAGAAGTTTCTATTAAATGAATGTACAATGGTGTTTTTTTCTTCTCCTTTTAAATCACTTCTATCCCATTGTCCTATACATGGTCCACAAGCATTTGTAAATATAGTTGCATCAAGATCTTCAAAAATCTTTAAAATACCGTCACGTTCTGCTGTATAACGAATTTGCTCTGATCCTGGATTAATACCAAAATCAGCTCTTGATTTAATTTTTTTATCTACCGCCTGTTTTGCTATAGATGCTGCACGCGTTAAATCTTCATAAGAAGAATTGGTACAAGATCCTATTAATCCCCAATCAACTTTTATTGGCCAATCATTTTCTTTTGCTTTCTTACCTAATTCACCAACTGGTGTTGCTAAATCTGGTGTGAAAGGTCCATTTAAATGTGGTCTTAATGTATCTAAATCTATTTCAATAACTTGATCAAAATATGATTCAGGATTAGAATAAACTTCATTATCTCCAGTTAAGTACTCACGAATTTCATTAGCTGCATCTGCAATATCACTTCTATCTGTTGCTCGTAAATAACGCTCCATTGAATCATCATATCCAAATGTTGATGTTGTTGCTCCTATTTCGGCTCCCATATTACAGATAGTTCCTTTTCCTGTACACGATAAGTTTTTTGCTCCCGGCCCAAAGTATTCAACAATAGCTCCTGTTCCTCCTTTTACCGTGAGAATACCAGCTACTTTTAGAATAACGTCTTTAGCAGAAGTCCAACCGTTTAAGCTTCCTGTTAACTTAACACCTATGAGTTTTGGAAATTTCAACTCCCAAGGCATACCTGCCATAACATCTACAGCATCAGCACCTCCTACTCCAATAGCAACCATTCCTAAACCACCAGCATTAACTGTATGAGAATCGGTACCAATCATCATACCTCCTGGAAACGCATAATTTTCTAACACCACTTGATGAATAATTCCTGCTCCTGGTTTCCAAAAGCCAATACCATATTTATTAGATACTGAAGCCAAGAAATCAAATACTTCATTACTTGTTTCATTTGCTCTTTTTAAATCAGGTGCAGCACCTTGCTTTGCTTGAATTAAATGGTCACAATGCACCGTTGTTGGCACTGCTACTTTTGCTTTACCTGCTTGCATAAACTGCAACAAAGCCATTTGTGCTGTTGCATCCTGACACGCTATTCTATCTGGTGCAAAATCTACATAATCCTTGCCTCTAACAAAAGCTTTTTCCGGATTACCATCCCAAAGATGTGCGTATAAAATCTTTTCTGAAAGTGTTAATGGTTTACCTACAACCTTTCGCGCTTTATCAACACGTTCTGCCATTTTAGAGTAAACGTTTTTTATCATTTCAATGTCAAATGCCATATGATTAGTTTTTTGTTTTTTTATGTATTAAATTTATTAAAAAAAAGCGATAAAGTACTGTATATACTATGATATCACTGTAATTTAGACTTGTTATAAGTTACTAAAATATAACTCATACTATCATAAAAAAAGGTTAATAAAAAAGCCCGAATTAAAAAATTCGGGCTTTTCATTATAAATTATTAAGACTTTTATGCCATTACTAATTGTTTTTGAGATGGCTTAAACTTGGTTAATACGATACCATCTACTGCAGCTTCGTATTCTTCCATAGTTGGTGTACGACCAAGAATAGTTGATAATACTACAACTGGTGTTGATGATAATAATGATTCTCCTTTTTTACCATCGGCATCTTTTACAACACGACCTTGGAATAAACGTGTAGATGTAGCCATTACTGTATCTCCAGGTTCAGCTTTTTCTTGATTACCCATACAAAGGTTACAACCAGGACGCTCTAAATACAACATGTTTTCGTATTTAGTACGTGCAGCTGCTTTTGGTGCGTCGTCGTTAAACTCGAATCCTGAGTATTTTTGTAATACTTCCCAATCACCTTCAGCTTTTAATTCATCAACAATATTGTATGTTGGTGGCGCTACAACTAATGGCGCTTTAAATTCTACTTTACCGTGTTGAGCTTCGATGTTTTTTAGCATTTGTGCTAAAATTTTCATATCTCCTTTATGTACCATACAAGATCCAACGAAACCTAAATCTACTTTTTTAGTTCCGCCATAGTATGATAATGGACGAATAGTATCGTGTGTATAACGTCTTGAAGGATCTTCGTTGTTTACATCTGGATCTGCGATCATTGGTTCTGCGATTTCATCTAAATCGATAACCACTTCTGCATAATATTTAGCATCTGCATCTGGCTTTAATGCTGGCTTAGAACCAGATTTAAGCTCTTCTATTCTGTTGTTTGCTTTATCTACTAAACCTTGTAACATTTGCTTTTCGTTATCCATACCCTTTTTAATCATGATTTGGATACGATCTCTAGCAATTTCTAAAGACTCGATTAACGTTTCTTCTTCAGAAATACAGATAGACGCTTTCGCTTTCATCTCTGCAGTCCAATCTGTAAATGTAAAGGCTTGATCTGATGTTAATGTACCAATGTGTACTTCGATAACACGACCTTGGAATACGTTTTCGCCATCAAATTGCTTTAACATTTGTTGTTGCGTTGCATGTACCACATCACGGAAATCCATGAAGCTTCTCATGTTACCTTTAAACGTTACTTTTACAGACTCTGGAATTGGCATTGTTGCTTCACCAGTTGCTAAAGCTAATGCTACCGTACCTGAATCGGCACCAAAAGCAACACCTTTAGACATACGCGTATGCGAATCTCCACCAATAATGATATCCCAATCGTCTACGGTAATATCGTTTAATACTTTATGAATTACGTCTGTCATTGCGTGATAATGACCTTTAGGATCACGACCAGTAATCAAACCGAAATCGTTCATAAATTTCATTAAACGCGGAATGTTAGCTTTTGATTTATCATCCCAAACTGAAGCTGTATGACAACCAGATTGGTAACCAGCATCTACAATTGGTGAAATTACCGTTGCTGCCATCATTTCTAATTCTTGAGACGTCATTAAACCTGTAGTATCTTGAGAACCTACAATGTTTACTTCTACACGAACGTTAGATCCAGCGTGTAATGTTTTTCCTGGTGTCGTACCAACAGCGTTTTTATTAAAGATTTTTTCTACTGCTGTTAATCCTTGGTTTTCTACAGTAATTTCTTTAGATGCTGCGTACACTTGAGGAATTTCGATACCTAAAGCTTTACAAGCAAAGGTTTGTAATTTTTTACCAAAAACCACAGCGTAAGATCCACCAGCTTTGATAAACTCCATTTTTTGTGGTGTTAATGCTGTAGAAATATCTTTAAGCTCTTGGTCTCCGTTATATAATTTTTTCTCTTTTGTATTAATTGTTAAAACCGTACCTGTTTTTACAGAATATACCTCTTTTAAAATAGGTTCGCCATCGGCATCTACAACTGTGTTACCGTTTTCGTCTTTTTGTTTTACCCAATTTTTAAGGTCAATTCCAATTCCTCCAGTTACACCAACTGTAGTTAAGAAGATTGGTGCAATACCATTTGTTCCTGCGATTACAGGTGCAATATTGATAAATGGTACATAAGGTGACGATGGAATTCCTGTCCATAATGCCACGTTATTTACACCAGACATACGAGATGAACCTACACCCATTGTTCCTTTTTCTGCAATAAGCATAATACGCTTATCTGGATGTTGCTCTTTTAAAGCTAACACTTCTTGTTGCATATCTTTGTTATGCTCAAAAATAGATTGACCATGTAACTCACGATCTGATCTTGAGTGCGCATCTGCACCTGGTGATAATAAATCTGTTGAAATATCACCTACACCAGCAACATAAGTTACTACTTGAATTTCTTCTTGAACTTCTGGAAGTTTTATAAAAAATTCTGCTTGCGCATAACTCTCGATTATCTCTTTTGCAATCGCGTTACCAGCTTTCATTGCTTGTTCTAAACGTTCGGTATCTGCTTCGTATAAAAATACTTGTGTTTTTAATACTTTAGCTGCAGCTTCAGCAATTGCTTTATCTTCACCTAAAGCTAAATCTAAAAGTACTTCTACAGAAGGTCCACCTTTCATGTGAGATAATTGCTCGAAAGCAAATTCTGAAGTAATTTCTTCTACTTTAGTTTCTCCTAAAATAATTTCTTTTAAAAAGTCTGCTTTGACACGTGCAGCACTTGTAGTACCTGGTAAAACGTTATATATAAAAAAGTTTAAAGAATCTTTTCTATGCTCGTTATTTTCATCTTTTATTTGCGTTATAATTTCGCTTAATAATTCTGCGCCATCAATAGGCTTTGGATGTAATCCTTGAAGTTTACGAGCTTCAATTTCTTTAAGGTAGTCGTTGTATGTTTGCATAAAAGTTATTTTGCTATTAATAAATAAACTGCCATTATGAAAAATAAAGGCTCACAAAAATACAAATTATAAAGAGTATTTAAAAATATGTAACAAAATAGTAATATCAATGAATAATATTCAATAAAAAAAGATTTTTTGATAATTATTTTACAAAATACTCAATTCTGATGTTTAAAAAATAATAAATTAACAATTAATTACTCTTAAATTATCAATACCACTATTTAGAACGGTTTAAAATAGACTTTCTATGATTTTTTCTATAGAAATTCCTTCGGCTTCAGCCTTATAGTTTTTAATAATTCGGTGTCTAAAAATGCTTGTTGCTACTGCTTGAACATTTTCAATATCAGGAGAGAATTTTCCTTGTGTTGCTGCGTGAGTTTTTGCAGCCAGAATTAAATTTTGGGAAGCTCTAGGACCAGCACCCCAATCTATATATTGTTTTACTAAATCTGATGCTGTTTCAGTATTAGGTCTTGTTTTGCTTGTCATGCGCACAGCATATTCTATTACATTATCTGCTACAGGTATGCGTCTTGTTAGTTGTTGTATCTCAACAATTTCTTTTGCTGTAAACAAAGCATTGATTGTTGGATTGTTTACAGATGTTGTAGACTTTACAACTTCTACCTCTTCTTTAAAGCTAGGGTATTCAAGGTTTACAGAAAACATAAAACGATCTAATTGCGCTTCTGGTAACGGATATGTTCCTTCTTGCTCAATTGGGTTTTGTGTTGCTAAAACAAAATAAGGTAAATTTAGTTTATACTGATGTCCTGCTACAGTAACAGCGCGCTCTTGCATAGCTTCTAATAAAGCAGCTTGCGTTTTTGGAGGTGTTCTGTTAATTTCATCAGCTAAAACTATATTAGAAAATATTGGACCTTTTATAAACTTAAACTGCCTGTTTTCATCTAAAATTTCGCTACCCAATATATCACTAGGCATTAAATCTGGTGTGAATTGAATTCTTTTAAAATCTAATCCTAAAGCTTGAGCAATGGTATTTACCATTAAGGTTTTTGCCAAACCAGGAACACCTACTAAGAGTGCATGACCACCCGAAAAAATAGAAATCAAAATTTGATCTATTATATGATCTTGGCCAATAATGACTTTGGCTATTTCAGATTTTAAAGCTTGGTATTTTTTTACAAATGTTTCAACTGCAGCGACATCAGACATATAATAGTTTATTTTTTTAACCAGTTGTTTGTGAATTCACAATCTCTGTATTCTCCGTTTATTTTAATATAAGTATCTAAAATTTTCTCTGTTTGCCACTTGTCAATAGCTTTAAATCTTTTTTCGTTTAAGGCTAGTTCTTTTATTTTTAAATAGTCTCGAGAATAGTCTGCTACATGCTCATCTACTCTATCTGTTACACGTAAAATTTGAAATTTCACATTACCTGTATGATCTCTGTCGGTTTGTATTAAACTAATTTCTCCTTCTTTTAAGTTTTGAATTTGCCCGTATAACTCTGGGTCCATTTTTGTTAATTCAAAATTGTAATCTTGTGTTACAGGGTTTATCAAGAAACCTCCTTCACTTTTTGTTTCTTTTTCATCGCTATATTCTCTAGCTGCATCTTCAAAAGTAATTTCGCCATCTGTAATACGTTGTCTTACACGCTCAAGTTCTTCTTTAGCTGCTAATACTGCAGATTCTGCTACTTTAGGTATTAATAAAATGTGTCTTACATCATATTCTTGTCCTCTTATTTTTTCTAAAAAGATAATATGATAACCAAAATCTGATTTGAACGGTTCTGATATTTCTCCTTCTTGTAATGAAAAGGCTACATCTCTAAACTCTTTAACCATTCTTGGTTTTTTTCTGTTTAATGTATACAAACCTCCATTAGGAATTGAGGCTTTGTCATCAGAATATAATACAACTTTTGACCTAAAGCTAGATCCGTTTTCAAGAACGTCAACTCTAAATTGTTTAAGCTGGTCTATAACACGTTGTTCTTCTTCTTCAGAAGTTTTTGGCTCTATGACTATTCTTGATACTTTTAGTTCGGTTCCGAAAGTTGGTCGTTGATCTTCAGGGATTCTGTTAAAAAACTGCCTTGTTTCTTCTGGTGTTACTTCAATCTCATCAACAATTTTGTTTTGCATTTCGCTAGCAAGTTTGTTGCTTTTATTGATTTCGTACATTTCCTCTCTGAAACTTCTTTCATCTGGTTTATTATAGAAAGCAAGAAGCTCATCCATACTTTTACCTGATTGTGCTAAAAATTGCTCAACTTGATAATCTACATTGGCACGAATTTCAGCATCTGAAACAACAATACTATCTTGTATTGCATGGTGCGCATACAACTTATCTTCTAAAAGTTTACCAAATAGCTGGCAACGTGTTACACCTTCTATTGATGCTCCTTGAGCTTTTAATTGTAGAATTGTACGATCTATATCTGTGTCTAGAATTACAAAATCACCAACTACAGCAGCAACACCATCTATTTTTTTGGCTCCTACAGTTTTTAAAACACTGTCTGATGTTTTTGTTGCATCTTTTACTTCATCGTTTATAATTTCTTGAGCAGAAAGATTGCTTGACAAACAGCTTATAAGACTTAATGCCATTAAGTGTTTGGTATTAATTATAGATTTCAAATTGTTTATTTTTAATAGCATCTTTAGTTATATCTTTTTCTAATTCTTTTATGAGTTCGAGTTTTCGTTTATTAATAACGATTTGATCTATAGTAGGCTTAACATACTCTAATGGTGCCGTACTATTACGTAATAAAACATCGTTAATTTGCATCAAATATAATCCTAATGAATCTTTGAGTTGTATAAAATTAGATTTTTTTAACAATTCATCTTTATTTTCATTATTAATCACTTGTATTTTACTTATAATTTGGTTTGTTTTTATCCAAATTGAATCGTTAAGTGAGTAGGATTTAAATTGTATTGCAATAGAATCTAGCGTTCTTTTGTCTTTATTATTATAACGCTTGAATTGTTCTTTTACTTGAGAAAAATCTAATCTGTTTTCATCTATATTTATATAACGAAATTTTACTAAATCTTCATTGAGTTTAAAGATTTCTTTGTTTTCGTCATAATAGGCTTTGGCTTCTTCTTGTGTTACAACAGTATCAATACTTCTTGCTACTAAAGCTTCTAGGTAAGCCGTTGCATATAAATCGTTTTTATACTCTTTTGCTAATTTATTAAACTCGTTTTGGGTATTCTCGGCCAAATTACGTTCTGCTCCTGCAACTAATAGCTGTTGTGTAGCCCATCTGTTTATAAAATTAGTAACTTTTACAATACTGTCTTCTTTAGAGATAGCATCCTCTTTAATGAGATCTTTAATATCATCATGATAAAGATAACTCTCATTTACTCTGGCAATAGGAACTCTGTCATCATCCTGTTTATAGAAATATGTACAAGATGTAAGAGATACAAGCGCTAATAATATGTAGTATTTGGGTTGCAATTTATTGTTTATTGATTTGAGTTTTTACTTTTTCTAAAACAGATTCATTTATAGTAACTTGATATTTTTTGTGTAAACCATCAAGCCATAAAGCTTCTTTATAAGATTGGTAATCGCTAATAATATTTCCTTTTGCTTCATCAAAGGTTTTAAGAGTTCTTGGTAAAACCTTATTAACTTTTACTATACTAAAGGCATTGTTGTGCTTGTAAATACCAGATAATCCTTCTTTAAACTCAAATGTTTTTGGTAAGGCTTGGTGTTCTTTATCCATTATTTCTGAAGTAAAAATGACATTAACCTTTCCGTTTGTATTTAAACTTTCTTTTATAGTTTCTGGAGATTCTCCCTTTTTAAGAAGCTTTGCTACTTTTTTTATTGTTTTTTTATCAGCTGAAGAAGCAACCACTGCATCGGCTCTTTTATTCCAATAGTAGTCTTCTTTATGAGCATTGTAATACTCTTGAATTCCCAACGAATCTGTTTTTGAAGTATTCCATATTTGGGTTTCCATTAAATCAAAAAGCAATAAACCATCTCTGTATTCTGAAACTATATTGGCGTAATCTTCATTTTCATTTTCTAAATTTTCCTCACGATATTGTATTAACTCTTGCCCTAAAAAAGCATCATATTTTTCAGCTATAATTTTATTTAAAGGCTCAACTGGTTTGCTTCTTTGTTGTGTTTTTAACAAGTAGTTTCCAAAATCTGCATTAGTGATTTTTTTATCGTTTATAACCGCCAATTGCTCTGTGGCTTTAAAGTTTTCTGGTAAACTCCATGTTCCATTATAATAATCATTGGTTAATATATGCTCAAAATAAGTCAATCCTTCTGGTTTTTGAGAAGGGATTTTATAGTGTTCTTTTAAATCGTTTACAATAGAGGTGTTGATTATTTGAGATCTTGAGTCTCTTTTTACTTTTACTTCAAGTTCAGATTTCATTTCATCAAATGAAGGAACTGGTTTTATATCATAAAGTTTTATAATATGCCAACCAAAAGCTGATTGTATTGGTTTTGATACATCTCCAACATTTTTTAGAGCAAATGCTGCATCTTCAAATTCAGACGAGCTTAATTGTCCTCCACTAAAAGGTGCTAATTTCCCGCCCACTTTTGCAGAACTTGCATCTTCAGAAAATTGCTTTGCTAAAGACTCAAATGCTTCGCCTTGCTTTAATTTTGCATAAATATCATTAATACGGGTTTCTGAACTTTCTAATTTCGGGTCTTTTTTATTACTTATCATAATATGACCAACGGTGCGTTCTCCTCTAGATTCTCGCTTATCAAAAACTTGAACAATGTGATACCCAAATCGAGTTTTAAAAGGCATAGAAATATCTCCTACATTAGTATTATAAGCAGCATTTTCAAACTTATAAACCATTTTAAAGCCATTAAAATACCCTAAATCTTCAGCATAAACAGTTCTACCATTATGAACATCTTGTTTTACTTTATCAAACCCTTCATTTTTAACGCGTTCTCTTAACTCTAAAAGTTGATTATAGGCCTTTATAGTATCTTCTGGTTTGGCAGCTTCATCTAGCCTAATTAATATGTGACTTGCTTTTACTTCTTGCTTTATGCGGTTATATGCCTCACGAACTAAAGCGTCAGTTACTTTATTATCTGTTAAATAATTTTTAGCTAACTGTTTTTTATAGCTTTGTAATTCTATTTTATAAGACGACTTTTCATCTAGTTTTAAGGTTTCAGCTTCTTTTAGTTTCAATTTATAGTTAATAAATAGTTTTAAATACTCATCAACATCTTTTTGAGACTCATCTTTTACTAGGTCTATATTTTTATTAAAAATTCTGACAAATTCATTAACATAAACAGGACTTTCATTTACAGAAAATAATACTTCAGATTTTTTTACTTGCGCATTACCCAAATAAAAGGTTGCTAAAAAAACAAATGCAAAAAAATATTTAACCATTGTGTAATAGAATTTTATTTTTGAATAGAAGCAAAAATAGGAATATTAAACCATAATACAAGTTGCATTAACAAACGCTTATTAAAGTTTTTTAGTATCTTTAATTTTGCATTAACAATAATGCTTTGTAAGACATATAATTATGAAATACACCACTGAAATAATTATAAAACTCTCTTTAAGTGAGTTTATTAAAAAGTTAAACTCACCAGAAAACATGAAACATTGGCAAGAAGGATTAATAGATTATGAGCATATTTCTGGCACACCAGGACAAATAGGCTCTAAAATGAGATTGAATTACAAATTAGGAAACCGTAGTATGGAACTTGTTGAAACAATTTTACACACAAAACTTCCCAATGAATTACATTTAACTTATGATGCTAAAGGCATGCATAACGTACAAGAAAATTATTTTGAAGAGACTTCAGATGGTTTTACAAAATGGACTTCTAAAAGTGAATTTATTCCAACAACATTTATGTTACGAATGGTAACTCTTGTCATACCAAGTGCTTTTAAAAAACAAACTAAAAAATATATGCAAAACTTTAAAAATTTTGCTGAAAATGGAATATCTGTAGCTAATGCGTAAATTGAAACTTATATGGGATTTTCGTGGCCCTGCTGCTTTAAACACTGCAAAACACCATGAAATTCATCTAAAAGATTATATAAAGATTGAAAAAATAGCTTGTAACATCACAGGTTTTGAACCTCTTTCTGAAATGCATGCCATAGCTTACATGGTTGTTGATGAAAGTGATATGAAACCTATTAGAGACGCTTTAAAACCACATAGAGGTCAAGTTTATAACGAAGAAGTGTGATAGTATGATTTTTACCGCAACCTTATTTATACTTATAGGAATAGCTATTAAGCACGGAAAAATGTACAACTTAATAGCTGGCTACAACACTATGTCTCCTGAAGAAAAAGCCAAATACAATATTGAAAAAATAGCGACTTTATTTAGGAATGTTATGATAGCTATGGCAGTAGGAATACTTGTAAGCTATGGTTTTGCTAGTTGGCTTAACATTCCAAAGATAAAAGTCTTTGGAATGTTTGCCTCTATTTTAATTGGACTACCCTATCTTTTAATTATGAGTAATTCTAAAAAGTATAGAAAATAATTATCTAGAATAATTAGGAGCTTCTTTAGTAATAGTTACATCATGTGGGTGGCTTTCATGAATACCACTTGACGTTATTTTCACAAACTTTCCTGTTTCTTTTAAAGTCTCAATATCTTTTGCTCCACAGTATCCCATACCTGCACGTAAACCTCCAATAAATTGGTGAATACTTTCAAATAATTCACCTTTATAAGGAACGCGACCTACAATACCTTCAGGTACTAACTTTTTGATATCATCTTCAACATCTTGAAAATAGCGATCTTTACTACCTTGTTTCATAGCTTCAACAGATCCCATTCCGCGGTAAGATTTAAACTTTCTTCCTTCGTAAATAATCGTTTCTCCTGGACTTTCTTTTGTTCCTGCAAGAAGCGAACCTAACATTACACTATCAGCTCCTGCTGCTATGGCTTTTGGAATATCTCCGGTATAACGAATGCCTCCATCAGCAATTACAGGAACACCAGATCCTTTTATGGCTGCTGCTACTTCAAGAACTGCAGAAAATTGAGGAAATCCTACTCCTGCCACAACACGCGTTGTACAAATAGAACCAGGCCCAATTCCTACTTTTACGGCATCTGCTCCAGCTTCAACTAAATATTTAGCAGCGTCAGCAGTAGCTATATTTCCTACTACAACTTCCAGGTTAGGGAATTTAGATTTTACCTCTTTTAAGACAGCTACAACTCCTTTTGTATGCCCATGAGCTGTGTCAATAATAACAGCATCTACTCCTGCATTAACTAACGCTTCTGCTCTATCAACTGCATCGCCTGTTACGCCTATGGCAGCTGCAACACGTAAACGCCCATATTGATCTTTATTAGCAATAGGCTTTTGTGTTAGTTTTGTAATATCTCTGAAGGTAATTAAACCTATAAGCTTATAGTTATCATCAACAACTGGTAATTTTTCAATTTTATTTTGTTGTAAAATTACTTCAGCATCTTGAAGTGAAGTTCCTTCTCCTGCTGTAACAAGATTTTCTGAAGTCATAACCTCAATTATAGGTCTGCTATTGTTTTTCTCAAAGCGTAAGTCTCTATTTGTAACAATACCTTTTAGAGTTCCTGACTCGTCAACAATAGGAATACCACCAATACTATGTTCAGCCATGTTTTGCTTTGCATCTTGTACGATTGCTGTAAGTGGTAATGTTACAGGGTCTATAATCATACCGCTTTCAGCACGTTTTACTCGACGTACTTTTGTAGCTTGCTGCTCAATAGTCATGTTTTTATGCAAAACACCAATACCACCTTCTCTAGCAATAGCTATTGCCATTCTACTTTCTGTAACCGTATCCATTGCTGCTGATACGATTGGAACATTAAGCGTGATGTTTCTTGTAAATTTTGTTTGAATACTTACTTCGCGTGGTAAAACTTCTGAAAAAGCTGGTACTAAAAGGACATCGTCATAAGTAAGTCCTTCTCCTAGAATTTTATTGTCGTGTGCTGTCATGATGCAATTACAGTTATAATTGCATGCAAATATACGATTTTATATGCTATAATAATTTTAAGTTACTGTAAAATTACTTAAAATATGATTTGCAGTAAATACGCAGTGTGGATAGCGCATACTTATAACGCTCATCTTGATTAGAAATATCACCATGAAATCTAATCGCTTTAGGCACTACTAACTTATAAAACCCTTTTCCTTTTGCCATTCTAGAAATTGTTTTTAGTGTTTTATCGCCTACATCATTATAAATATCTTGAAGCCAATAATATTGTTCTTGATAAAGCATGTTTTTATCCCAATGCAAAGCCTCTTTATCTTTTAAAACGTTACCATAATAAAGCTGATTTAGGTAAGCAAATGCTTCATCAAAAACTGTTACACTTCCTTTATAAGCATACAATTTCACATCTTTTGTAGTAAAAACACTATAGGGAAATGCTTTTGTAAGACGTAGTTTGTTAGAAATATAATACGCCATTTTTGGCCACATTACTTCAAATCCTTTTTCTTCTAAATCTTTATATAGCCACTCATAAAAATCACGTCGCTGTTTTATAGTTTCGTATTCGTGTGGACGATTGTTTTGTAAATTAAAAAGGTTTGCTTTTTGCCAAGTTAGTGTATTTTTTTTCCGATCATGTTTTAACCAATCTGAAGGCTGTAAAGTTGTGAGGCCTGTTTCTTTTTGATATGATCTTAAGCTATTCCATTCTTTAGCAGATACAGAAAAACAACTTGCAAATAACACAAAACAGACAAGGTTTTTCATCACATGTTTTTACTATTAATGGTATGTACTAAAAATTTTTGTTGCTTCGTTATAAGCACTTTCAAAGCTCATCGCTTGCAAATCAGATGCTTTTTTACTTGTCATGTAAGATAATAATTTTTCGGTAGGCATATTACCTGTAAGGTCATCTTTTGCCATTGGGCAACCTCCAAAACCTTGAATTGCACCATCAAAACGCCTACAACCTGCATTGTAAGCTGCATCTACTTTTTCAAACCAAGTAGTTGGTGTTGTATGCAAATGTGCACCAAACTCAACATTAGGGTATTTTGGTATTAAATTAGAAAACAAATAATCAATATTTTCAGGATTTGAGGTTCCTACAGTATCGCTCAATGATAGAATTTTTACTCCCATATTAGCAAGTCGTTCTGTCCACTCACCTACTATTTCTACACTCCAAGGATCTCCGTATGGATTACCAAAGCCCATTGAAATATAAACGACAACTTCTTTATTAGACTTATCAGCTATTTCTAATATTTCTTTTAAAGTTACTACAGACTGCGCTATGGTTTTATGTGTATTACGCATTTGAAAGTTTTCAGAGATAGAAAACGGATATCCCAAATACTGTATTGGCTTATGCTTTGATGCATCTTCAGCTCCTCTAACGTTGGCAATAATTGCTAGTAGCTTACTTTTTGTATTACTTAAATCTAATTGAGATAAAACATTTGCGGTATCTACCATTTGCGGTATCGCTTTTGGTGATACAAAACTTCCAAAGTCTATGGTATCAAAACCAACACGCAATAACGATTGGAGGTATTGTACTTTTTTTTCTGTAGGAATAAAAGCCTTAATGCCTTGCATAGCATCTCTAGGGCATTCAATAATTTTTACTGTGTTGCTCATTACTGCCAAAGATAGTAAAGAAAAACATGAACGAAAACGTTTTCTTTAAAACTAAATTAAAATCAAAATGGCTATTGCAATAAAAACAACAATTTGTAACCATTTTAAAATATCTCCTATGTGTTTGTGCGATTTTATATAACTTGATATATGTCCAGAAAGTATTGCTATAGCTGAAAATACAAGTAATGAAACACCCATAAAAAGAAATCCTAAAACATAAAACTGAATTACTGTACTTAATGTATTACTAAATAAAAACCCCGGAAAAAATGCTAAAAAGAATATGGTTACTTTAGGGTTTAACACATTCATAATAAACCCTTGTTTAAACAACTGTGTTGTTGTTTTTTTAGGAACATTATCATCTGACACTTCTAGGCTACCATCAGATTTATATACTTGATAAGCCAAATACACTAAATACAAAGCACCTAAAAGCTTGATAGCAAAAAACAAACTTTCACTTTGTTTGATAATTGCTGAAACGCCAAAAGCTAAAAATGTTGTGTGTATTACACATCCAGAGATAAGCCCTGCAACAGTTGCTAAACCATACTTTTTGCCATGAGCAACACTTTGTATTAAAACATAAATATTATCAGGTCCTGGCGATATAGCCAAAGCTGCTGTAGCAAAAATAAACGATATGAGTATCTCGTAGTTCAGGTTTATCTTTTTAATAATGCTTTATTGATATCTCGTATCAGTTTAGGCCCTTCATAAATAAAACCTGTATAGAGTTGTACTAAATCTGCACCAGCATCTATTTTCTCTAGCGCATCTTTTGCTGAATGAATTCCTCCAACACCTATAATAGGAAATGCCTTATTACTTTTTTCTGATAAAAATCTAATTACCTCTGTAGACCTGTTTGTTAATGGTTTTCCACTTAAGCCACCAATTTCTTTTTTGTTTTCAGATTTCAAACCTTCTCTAGATATTGTTGTATTGGTTGCTATAACACCATCTATTTTAGTTTCAGCAACAATATCAATAATATCCATTAATTGATCATCACTTAAATCTGGAGCAATTTTTAGCAAAATAGGTTTTGGTGTTTCCTTTTCCGCATTAAGATTTTTTAATGTTTGTAACAACTTTGTTAATGGCTCCTTATCCTGAAGCGCTCTTAAATTAGGTGTATTAGGAGAGCTTACATTTACAACAAAATAATCTACATAATCAAATAAAGCTTCAAAACATATTTTATAATCTTCAACAGCGTGTTCATTAGGTGTTACCTTGTTTTTTCCTATGTTTCCGCCTATTAAAACACCCGAATTATTCTTTAAACGTTCTACAGCTTCAAAAACACCACCATTATTAAACCCCATTCTATTTATTATAGCAGCATCAGCCTTAAGTCTAAACAAACGCTTTTTAGGGTTTCCTGATTGCGGTTTTGGTGTCAATGTTCCTATTTCTACAAAACCAAACCCTAAATTTCCTAACTCATTAAATAGTTTTGCATCCTTATCAAATCCTGCGGCTAATCCTACAGGGTTTTTAAACGTTAATCCAAAAAGTGTTTTTTCTAAACGTTTATCTTTTACCGTATATAAGCTTCTAAAAAGACTCGGCATAAATGGTAATCTATTTAAAAAACGAATAAGAGAAAATGTAAAATAATGAATACGCTCTGGATCAAAAAGAAAGAATACTGGTCTTATAAATAATTTGTACATAATTGGGTTGTGTTGTGGTGCAAAAATAGGATGTATTTCATGAATAATGCTAACATTAGTTTTATAAATTATTGGTATTTTTGAATACATTTATTAACAAATATTGCCTAAAAAAAAGACTAATGATAAATAAACAAGAGATAATAGACCGATTTATAAGCTATGTAACTGTTGATACAGAAGCAGACCCAAACTCTGAAACAACGCCTAGCTCTGCCAAGCAATGGGATTTAGCTCGCGCTTTAACCAAAGAGCTTATTGCTATAGGCATGAAAGATGTTACCATAGATAATAATGCTTACATTATGGCTACACTACCTAGTAATGTAGATCACAAAGTACCTGCAATTGGATTTATTTCACACTTTGATACAACACCAGATTTTACAGGAGCTAATGTTAAACCTCAAATTATTGAAGATTATGATGGGAAAGACATTGTGTTAAATGCCGAAGAGGATATTATATTATCTCCTGATTATTTTGAAGACTTGCTTTTATACAAAGGCCAAACCATTATTACAACAGACGGAACTACACTTTTAGGTGCTGATGACAAGGCTGGTATTGCTGAAATAATTACCGCTATGAAATACCTCATAGACCACCCTGAAATAAAACATGGTGACATAAAAGTTGGTTTTACACCTGACGAAGAAATAGGTCGTGGTGCACACAAATTTGATGTAGAAAAGTTTGGTGCTGATTGGGCTTACACCATGGATGGCAGCCAAATAGGAGAATTAGAATACGAGAATTTTAATGCCGCTGGTGCAGTGGTCACTATAAAAGGGAAGATAGTACACCCTGGTTACGCAAAAGGCAAAATGGTAAATTCTATGTACATTGCTACAGAGTTTATAAATTCACTACCAAGACTTGAAACACCAGAACACACTGAAGGCTACGAAGGCTTTTTCCATTTATGTGCTATTAATGGCGAAGTAGATAAAACAACACTAGAGTATATAATTCGTGACCATGATAAAGAACATTTTGAAGCTAGAAAAGAAGTTATGCAAAAACTAGCTTTTGAATTAAACTCTCAATACGAACGTGAAGTAATTACAATAGACATAAAGGATCAGTACTTTAATATGAAAGAGAAAGTAGAACCTGTAATACATATTGTTGACATTGCTGAAGAAGCCATGAAACAATTAGATATTAAACCACTTATTAAAGCTATACGTGGTGGTACTGATGGTTCTCAATTAAGCTACATGGGGCTACCTTGTCCTAATATTTTTGCTGGCGGACATAATTTTCATGGACGATATGAATATGTGCCTGTAGAAAGCATGATAAAAGCTACAGAAGTAATATGTAAAATAGCTGAACTTACTGCTGAAAAATATAAAAAATAATCACTTTTATATATCATAAAAAAAGCCGCTCTGATGAGCGGCTTTTTTTATGACTAATTATTTAATTTAAAATGTGTATGTAAGCACACCTGCAAAATTGCGTGGATCTGTTTGGTTTATATAGCGTGTTCTATATGCATTATAGCCTATTTCATCAAATATATTATTTAGTAATACTCTAAAATTCCAATTGTCATTAAAGCGATAAGCAACTTGAGCATTTACTAATGTGTAGGCATCAACTTCAAATGGCTTCTGGTTAGGAACAATACCTTCGTGTGTTACTGCTCCTGCGCTCCAGTCATTTATTGGTCTTTTTCCTGTGTAGTATGCTCCTGCTCCTACAGATAAACCTTTAAGAGCATTATTAAAACTATAATTTACATAAGTATTAAAAGTGTGAGATGGTGTATTTAATGGTGCTGACCCATATACAAACGATGTATGCTCCTTATATTGTGCATCAATATATGAATACCCAGTAATAACTTCTAGGTTTTCTAAAATGCGCCCACTTAACTCAATTTCTACACCTTTACGTTCATCGTTTCCGCCTTTTTGGTAAAAACCAGTTGCTACCCAGTTTTCATCATAAACAGGTAAATTAATATCTTTATTATTTATTTTAAAGAAAGTAAAATTAAAACGCAGTCTACTATCAAACCAATTTGTTTTTATACCTGCTTCTATTTGGTCAAATCGTTCATTCCCTAATTCTTCACCATTGATATCTAATCGAGTAGCTGTACGTGGGTTAGAACTATTGGTATAAGAAGCAAAGACATTAATATTCTCTATTGGAGTTATAATGACTCCTGCTAAAGGGTTGAAAGCATCACTCTCTGTTGTTTGTGTATCAGCATCAGTTTGAGTTTTACTATATCGAATTCCTAAAAAGGTTTTTAACCACTTGTTAAAAGTTACAACGTCTTGCGCCACAAAACCTATAGCTCGTGAACTTGCTCCACCTATATTTGGGTCTCCAAAGTTTAACTCGCTATTCCCTGGTAATATTCTAGTGTTTGGAGCAAATACATTTATAACATCAACTGAAGAAGCGCTTCTTGAGTATGTATCATACGTTGTGGTTCTATAATCAAAACCTACTTGAAATGTATGAGAGATACGGCCTGTTTTTACTTCTTCTCCAACTACATCAAACTGCAATACAGCATTATTATCCTTTCTTGTAGATATTGCATAGCCTCTTGATCTTAAATTATAAATAGGGTCTCCTGTTATATCATCTACAATTACTCTTCCCAAACTTGCTCCTTTATCATCTAACTCTAGGTTAGACTTGTAAAAGGCAGCCTTTAAGCTTAATTTATCATTTAACTGTCTATTAAATCGAATAGAATATGTTGTGTTTTTTGTTAATGATTTATCATTTTCAAAGCCTAAAAATTGATTGTACGGTAAATCATAAATAGCTTTTGTATCGTTTTCAGCTAAATTTACAGTTCCAACATCTGGTGTACGACTATCATCAAAGTAATCCATTTCTAATGTTAGTGTAGACTTGTCATCAATCTTCCATTCTAATGAAGGATTTATATAAAAACGCTCTGAAGATATACCTGTTCTATAACCATCGGCGCGTTCTAATGCTCCATTTATTCTAAAGGCAACATTTTCGGTCTCTGTTAATGGGCCGTAAACATCAAAGGTTGCACGACCTTGACCAAAACTTCCAACTCTTAAAGATGCATTACCACCAAAATGATATTTAGGTGTTTTTGTAACAATATTAATAACGCCACCTGGACTTCCTAAATCTGTTGCTACTCCTTGTGTTATAGCTGAAGATCCTTTTAAAACCTGTATGTTATCAACACCTTGCATATCGGTTAAAATTCCTGTTCCTCTAAAATCTGAATGAACTCGAACACCATTTTTAAGAATTGGAATTCCTCTAAAACCACGAGATGACATACTTTCTCGTTTATTTCCATAAGTTGCAAAAGTATACACGCCTGGTACATTTTTGGTTGCATCTGATATTGTTAAGTTACCTTGCTGAGTTATTAACTTATCAGAAATAATGGAAACACTTTGAATTTGTTCATAGGGCTCTAATGGTAATCTGGTAATAGCCTCTATTTTATCTGGATGTTTATATCTATTACCAAAAACTTCAACTTCATCAAGTTCTGCGTCATTTGTTAATTGAAAAGTCAAGTTTAAAACTTCATTATTTTTCACATAAACATCTTTGAATAATGTTTTAAAGCCTACAAATGATATTGTAATTGTATAAGCACCAGGTGTTATACCCTCTAATTCAAAATAGCCATTTTCATTTGTTGAAGTTCCAGTATTTGTACCTTGCAATAATACATTAGCATTAGCAACTGATTTGCTGTTTTCATCAACAACGGTTCCAGTAATTTTTGTTTGAGCGAAAGTAAACTGGCAAGCAATCAAAAATAGTAAGTATAGTATTTTTTTCATTATAGCGGTATTTAGATTTAATATAAATAAAGTGCAAATATAACTTTGGCTTACATAATAAAAAAGCTTATTTAGACTAAATTGAAATAATTTTTCATATAATATTGAGATACAAAACAATAGCTTTTGATTATTATAAAGCCCTGAAAAAGGTGTATTTTTACCAGTATAATTATGATTTATTAAGAAAAAAAATATGGATGTTGACAAGTATATAGAAAGCCAAGTAAAATATAAAGATTCCTTAATTTTATTAAGAAATATTTTATTAAAAACAGAATTAGAAGAGAGCTTGAAATGGAGCGCTCCTGTTTATACTATAAATGGTAAAAACGTTATAGGTTTGGCTGCTTTTAAAAATCATTTTTGCATTTGGTTTTTTAATGGTGTATTTCTAAAAGACGAAAAAAAGCTACTCGTAACTGCCCAAGAAAAGACCAAAGCTTTACGTCAAATGCGTTTTGAATCTATAAATGATATTGATGAAGATACTGTATTGGCTTATGCTAAAGAAGCTATAGAAAATCAAAAACTTGGAAAAGAATTAAAACCTACAAAAAAAGGAAAGACAGTTAATATTCCTGAAGCTCTGAATGCAAAATTAAAAACAAACAGCGATTTAAAAGCTGCCTTTAGCGCATTAACACCAGGCAAACAACGTGAATACTGCGAGCATATAGCAAGTGCCAAACGTGAAGCTACAAAAGAATCTCGTCTTGAAAAAATAACGCCTTTGATATTACAAGGTGTTGGCTTACATGATAAATATAAAAACTGCTAATAATAAAAAAAGCCATTCTTTTAAAGAATGGCTTTTTTTACTGAATTTATAAAACTTTTATTTTGTTTTAGCAGGCTCGTTTAATTTTTTACTCATTTCCATAGAAATGGCAGAACGATCAAACTTAATTTTACCAGCTAAAGTTTCAATAACGCAGCTTTGATCTTTATCATTAAGGTCTACAATTTTACCGTGCATACCACTTTTGGTAATTACTTTGTCACCTCGTTTTAATTCGGCTGCAAATTTCTTTTCTTGTTTTTGACGTTTCATTTGTGGAGCAATCATAAAAAAATAAAAGACCACAAATATTAAAATAAACGGCAAAAAACTTCCTAGTCCTTCTCCCATGAAATTACTTTACTTGAGGAGCAGCAGCTTGAACTGGTGCATTAGGATCTGGCTTAACAAAAGCTGTAATCTTAACAGTTTCTTTTCCTTTTTCTGTGTTTGCTGTAACAGTAATAGTTTTAGAAACTTTGTTCTTTCCTGATCCGTTATATTTTACTGTAAACTTACCTGTTTCTCCTGGTTGTAGAGGCTCTCTACTCCAATCTTTTGGTACAGTACATCCACAAGTACTTTTTATATCAGTAATTACTAATGGAGCTTCACCTGTGTTAGTGTAGTTAAATACGGTTTCTACTTGAGTGTTTTTCTCAATTTCACCAAAATCATGCTCTGATTTTTCAAAAGATAGTACTGGAAATTTAGAAGCATTTGCATCTCTTTGTGCCGCTTCTGCTACATTTTTGTCATCAATTTTTTTTGAAGCATCTTCCTTACAAGATGTTAAGGCAATCATACATAGAGCTGTTAACCCTAATATTACTTTTTTCATAATAAATTATTTTTGTAAAATTTTATTTTAATTGTAAAAATAGTAATTATTTCTTACTACATCAACCCTCTTCCTGTTTTATTTAATTTATCCTCGTCATGATATTCTTTTACTAACTTATCTAAAATACCATTAATAAAAATACTACTTTTTGGTGTTGAGTATTCTTTGGCTATCTCAAGGTATTCATTTATAGTTACTTTTACAGGAATTGACGGGAATTTATTAAGCTCACAAATACTCATTTGTAATAATACAAAGTCTATTGAGGCTATACGATCAGAATCCCAATTTTTTGTTTTACCAGAAATTTCTTCGTTTAAGGCCGTTCTGTTAAGCAATGTTTTTTTAAACAATTCTATAGCAAACTGCTTGTCCTCAATATCTTTATACAGCTTTGGCACAAAGTAATTTGAAGCTACTGATGGTTTAGATTTTCTAATAAGCTTTAGGATAGCTGTATTTACTAATGGTAAGTCGTCTACCCAAGTTAGGTTTTTGTCTTCTATATAGTCAAACAGCTTATCATTAGGAGCTACAATTTCTTTAAAAACATCGACTATAAAATTTCTATCTTCTTTAAAATCTGATGTTTTTGTTTGCATGTATTCCTTATACAAATCACTAGCAAGTATGTTTTTAAAAATAACATCAACATACTCATCATCTAGCTCCCAGTTGGTGATCTTGTATTGGTTTAAGGCGTCTTGTAATGGTTCGTTATTTTTTAATAGTAATAAGAACTCATTATTTACAAGTTTTTTGTTTGGGTTTTTCTCTTCTTTGGTTGCTAAAAGTTTGTTACGTGTTTTTTCTAAGCGGTCTTCGGCTTTTTTTTGTAACTCTATAAGCAGTGATAGTTGTAGTAGATACAAATTGTACAAGTTGTCTAAGCTAAAAAGTAAAAACTTTTGCTCTTTATCAAAACTATCACTTTCGCCGCCTTTAAAGGCATAGATAGCTTGCATAACTTTTATTCTAATATGTCTTCTATTTAGCATGTTTACAAAGAACTTTTTATTTAATTAAAGAGGCGAAAGCTTGTAAACTTTCGCCTCGCAAAAATACTATTATTTTAAAAAAGTATTAGTTTGAATTCTCTTTTTTTCTTTCTTCAATTCTATTTTGAGCGATATTTAATGCAGCATGGTTTGTTGTGATGTTATTTTTTTCTGCACTATCTAAAATCTCTAATGTAGTATTGTAAATGTTTTCTGTTTTACGCATGATTTCTTTTTTATCATATCCTTCTAACTCTGCATAGACATTAATAATTCCTCCTGCATTTATTAAAAAGTCTGGTGCGTAAACAATACCTTTTTCCTGTAAGATTTTACCATGTTTCTCTTCGGTTGCTAATTGGTTATTAGCTGCTCCTGCAATTACTTTTGCTTGTAATTTGTTTATGGTATCATCATTTATTGTAGCTCCTAAAGCACATGGTGCATAAATATCCATAGATTCAGAGTAAATATCGCTTCCTCCATAAATAGTAACACCGTATTTTGAACGTACTTCTTCTAATCGCTCCTGGTTTATATCTGCTATAAACACATTAGCTCCTTCATCTACTAAATGCTCAACTAATGATTCACCAACGTGCCCAATTCCTTGAACAAATATTGTTTTATCTTCTAAAATATCACTACCAAATTTATATTTAGCTGCAGCTTTCATTCCCATAAACACACCATAAGCTGTAATTGGAGATGGGTTTCCTGCACCACCTTTTGATTCTGATATACCTGTAACATATGGTGTAACTTCACGAACTAAATCCATATCGGCTGTTTCCATACCAACATCTTCAGCAGTAATGTAACGACCACTTAAAGAATGTACAAACTCTCCAAACTTTTTCATAAGCTCTGGAGTTTTTTGTGTTTTAGCATCTCCTATAATTACAGCTTTACCACCACCTAAATTTAAGCCCGTAATAGCTGATTTATAAGTCATTCCACGAGATAATCGCAATACATCATTTAGAGCTTCCCACTCATTAGCATATTGCCACATTCTTGTACCTCCAAGTGCAGGTCCTAATACCGTATTGTGAATACCTATTATTGCTTTTAATCCTGTATCTTTGTCATTGCAAAACACGACTTGCTCGTGATTATCGAATGAAAGTTGACCAAAAACAGGATTTACTTTATGAAGATCTTTTGCACTTATAATATCTGAAACCATGTTATATCTTTTTATAATTATGATATGTGTTTTAAATAATTTTAAAAAACAACGCGCAAAATTAAACTAATATTAATGTTTAAACAATAATAATGTTGTAAAAATATTAATTTATCAAGAACCCAAGCCATATTAGCTCTTAAATGAAAGCATTACAACACCTCAATAAATATTTTTTAAAATATAAGTATCGTTTAATTGTAGGTATATTAATTACCATTATTTCTAAAATTTTCCTTTTGTTTACGCCAGAGCTTATTGGCTCTTCTATTGATGTGGTAAATGAATATAGACTAGGAACTATTACCGATATATCCATTGTAAAACAGGAACTTCTTATAAATATCGCTTACATAATTGGTGCTGCTCTAATAACGGGCATACTAACCTTTTTTATGAGACAAACCATTATAAATGTATCTCGTTATATTGAGTATGATTTAAAAAATGAAGTTTATCATCAATATCAAGTTTTAGCACTAAATTTTTACAAAAAAAATAGAACTGGTGATTTGATGAATAGAATAAGTGAAGATGTAGGTCGTGTAAGAATGTATGCAGGACCAGCCATTATGTACAGTATAAATACAATCACTCTTTTTATTATTGCTATTGGTTTTATGTATAAACAAGCTCCTATGCTTACACTTTACACAGTGGTACCATTACCTATTCTATCGGTAATTATTTATAAATTAAGTAAAACCATTCATAAGCGCAGTACAATAGTTCAGCAATACCTTTCTAAATTATCATCATTTACGCAAGAGTCATTTAGTGGTATTTCTATCATAAAAGCTTATGGCATGGAGTCTCAAGTATCTAGCAATTTTAATGAACTTGCTGCAACCAGCAAACAAAAACAGTTAGACTTAGTAAGAGTAAATGCTTTTTTCTTCCCTATGATGATTCTATTAATAGGTATAAGCAACATTATTGTTATTTATATTGGTGGTTTACAATACATGGCTGGAGAAATAAGTTTGGGTGTTATTACAAAATTTATCATTTATGTAAACATGCTAACTTGGCCAGTAGCTACAGTTGGTTGGGTTACATCTATTATTCAGCAAGCAGAAGCTTCACAAAAACGTATTAATGAGTTTCTAGATATTACACCCGAAATTAAAAACAACCATGTTGAGTCTACAAATATTATTGGCAACATTGAATTTAAAAATGTATCATTTACTTATGATGACACTAATATTCAAGCCTTAAAGAATGTGTCTTTCAACATAAAACAAGGAGAAACTTTAGCTATTATTGGAAAAACAGGCTCTGGAAAATCTACTATTTTAGATCTAATAGGGCGTTTATATGATGTTAACTCTGGAGAGATCTTAATAGACAACACACCTATTACAAGTGTAAACCTTACCAGTTTAAGAGAGCAAATAGGCTACGTACCGCAAGATGCTTTTTTATTTTCTGACACCATAAATAATAATATTAAATTTGGTAAAGAAGACGCTACAGATCAAGAAGTTATAGAAGCAGCAAAACAAGCTCAAGTACATAAAAATATAATAAAATTCTCTAAAGGATATAATACTGTTTTGGGAGAGCGAGGAATTACCTTATCTGGCGGACAAAAACAACGTGTATCTATAGCTAGAGCCATCATTAAAAATCCTAATATTTTATTATTTGATGATTGCTTATCAGCCGTTGATACAGAAACTGAAGAGAAAATCTTAAAGAACTTAAAAAAGGTTTCTACAGGGAAAACCACCATTATAGTTAGTCACCGTATATCATCTGTTAAAAATGCAGACAAAATACTTGTTTTAGATGACGGAAAAATCACACAAGCCGGCTCTCACGAAACGCTTGTAACCATAGATGGTTATTACAAAAGTTTATATTTAGAACAAATTAGTGATACGACAAATCCTAATTCTTAACAACAAAACAAGAGCAATTACTCACTAAAAGAAATGTAATAATTTGTTGGTTGGTAATTCTTTTTTTTAGATTTTTGATGCAACAATAAAATCTTAAAATAAAACACGACTATGAATTCTAATGACATGATGGAGAAAGAAGAAATTTATTCAAAAGTTTTAAGAGCTGGAAGAAGAACCTATTTCTTTGACGTTAGATCTACAAAAGCAGGTGACTACTATTTAACAATTACAGAAAGTAAAAAGTTTACAAACGATGATGGTTCTTACCATTATAAAAAGCATAAAATCTATTTATATAAGGAAGATTTTTCTGAATTTAATAGCATTTTAGCTGAAATGACTGATTATATCATAAGCGAAAAAGGAGACGAAGTAATTAGTGAACGTCACCAAAAAGATTTCAAAAAAGAATATGATCAAACAACCGATGAAAATGTTCATACTGAAACACCTTCTGCTGAAAAATTTACTGATATCGATTTTGATGATATTTAAAAACAATAAATCAAAAAAGCCTTTACATTTTGTAAAGGCTTTTTTTTATTGTAATAGTTTTAAAAAAAGCAACCTATAATTTTACTGCAAGTAAGGCTAAACACAGACTAACAGCCACAAATAAAACAGCTATATATAAACCACAAGTAACTGCTAGAGTAAACCCTAACAACAATAACCAAATAGGGACTAAAGTAATTACAATAGCAAACCTAAATGTCGCCACAAATTCAGGTTCTTTTATTTTAGGATACACCTTAAATTTCCATATCAAATAAGGACCAAACAATGTAATAATCATTAAAAACTTAAAGACTTTTTTTATTGCTACAAACCTAGGTGTTTGTTGCAATTCACAGTTTTTGAAGTTTGATGAGATACAAGCATTCACATTTTCAGGATGCAGAAAATTCACTTTATTTAGTGTCAACTCATTAAGAACTGCATCATAACCATCTGACGGAATATGAGTTGTTAAAGTTGAGAGTTGCTGTTGTACATCTCTTTTTAAAACTCCAATTGCAGCATTCTCATCATCAAGCAAATAATTTTTAGCATCTATTGGTTTTCCAAAATAAATAGAAACACTATCTCCAAAAGCTACAGCGTTTTGAAAATTAAGCCCAATAGGTACTATTTGTAAATTAGTATCCGGATACAGCTTAAGTGTTTTAAAAACTATACGTGTAAATCCTTTACTTAAATTTCTAACTGTGCGCTGTAAACTATGGTTTCCTTCTGGAAAAAGTGCTACTGCTTTGCTCTCATAGAGTAATTTAGCACATTTAGAAAAAACTAAATTGTTATTAGATATCGTTTTCCAGCCGTCACGCACACGATATACCGGAAGCATTTGTAAACTTTTTAAAAACTTATCAGTGAACGAACCTGAAAACACGCTTGCTCTGGTTAAAAAATAGGAGAATCTACCTGATTTTGTAGCAATTAAAAGCGCGTCTATTAATGCGTTTTGATGGTTAGACAACAACAAGACTGCTCCTTTTTTGGGAACATTTTCTTTGTTTACAACACGAATCCTTTTGTAATAAAAAAAAAGGCCTAATTGTAAATAACACCGAATAGTATGTAACCAAAGTTTGTGTAGCATTATTGTAATTTAGTTTTCTTTTGGTAGGCCCAAAACAATGATAATATCAAGCCCGATATAATATGCCAAATACCCCAAAAAGCTGCTATAATTGCCATACCTCCCAAGCCATTAAAAAACATAAATATAAGCAATAGTCCTAATCCTGAATTTTGAATTCCTGTTTCAATAGCTAATGTTTTTTGGTTTTTGAATGATAACTTAAAAGCTCTCGCTATAAAGAAACCTAATATAAGTGCTAATAAATTATGCATAATTCCAATTCCTAGAACATGATGTATATAATTATTAAACACATCTATATTATTAAAAAGAGCAATTACAACAATCGCTATAAATACTATAATTGAAAATGGTTTTAATACGCGTGATAGTTTTTCTGAAAATGCACTAAAATAATATCTCATGAGCATTCCTAAAAGCAATGGCACGCCAAGAACTAACAAAACAAGCTTTACTAACTCATACGGACTTAATGCTACTTGTTTAAGCAAACTTGCTGTAGGCACATATAAATGCCCATAAAACTCAAAATTAAAAGGAGTCATAATCATTGCCAAAAACGTAGAAAAAGCAGTTAAACTAACTGACAAAGCTGTATTTCCTTTTGCCAAATGCGTCATGAAATTAGATATATTTCCACCAGGACAAGCAGCAACCATCATCATACCTAATGCAATACTTGGCTGCGGATTTACTAAACGTATAACAACATAAGTTAGAAATGGCAACAAAACAAATTGAGACAACAGCCCTACAATAATAGGTTTTGGTTGTTTTTGTAGTTGTTTAAAATCGTTTAGAGTAATACCTAAAGCAACTCCAAACATAACCACTGCAAGCGCTATGTTTAAGACCCAAAGATTATTGGCATCAAAATGAATAGTAACATCGTCAAGTTTTAGCATAGACTACGCAACTGTAGAGCCGTTTTTTACGACTTGATCCGGATTTAATAAAATAACATCTTTTCCATTTACAGCTCCCAAAACAAGGCATTCGCTCATGAAATTAGCTATTTGTTTTTTAGGAAAATTAACAACAGCTACAATTTGCCTGTTTAATAATGCTTCCTTATTATAAAGTGTTGTAATTTGTGCTGATGTTTTTTTTACACCTAAAGCACCAAAGTCTATAGTTAGCTGGTAAGCAGGTTTTCTTGCTTTTGGAAAATCATCAACTGCAATAATAGTTCCGACACGAAGATCAACTTTAACAAAATCTTCAAAGTTTATAGTAGAATTCATTTTTTAAAAGTACTAATTTTAACGAACATTAATAAAATACGACATATCATGGCACAAACACCATCAAACATGCTTCCGTTAGGAACAAAAGCTCCTGAATTTTCATTGCTAGACACTGTTTCTAATAAAACACTATCTTTTAACGATTTAAAAGGAATACATGGTACTATTGTAATGTTTATTTGTAATCACTGTCCGTTTGTTAAACATGTAAATAGTGAGCTTGCCAAGTTAGCAAAAGATTATAAAAGTAAAGGTATTAATTGCATTGCAATTTCTAGTAATGATGCTAAAAACTACCCACAGGATGCTCCTGATAAAATGAAAGCTAATGCTATTGAGCAAGCGTTTATTTTTCCGTATTTATATGACCAGACTCAAGAAATCGCTAAAAAATACGATGCTGCATGTACACCTGATTTTTACATTTTTGATAAAGAATCAAAGTTAGTATATCGTGGCCAATTAGACGACTCAAGACCTGGAAATAATATTCCTGTGACTGGCAGCGATATGCGTCATGCTTTAGATTGTTTGCTTAACGACAAAGAAAACTCAAACCCTCAAAAACCAAGTATTGGTTGTAATATTAAGTGGAAATAACATCAAGTAACAAAGATGTTTTAATAAAACCTACCTAGTTATTAGCTTTATAAGTCTCTACAAACTTTTTAGCGCGTTTGTTACCACTATTTAGTTGTAACGCTTTTTCATAGTTTGTATATGCTTGCAAGCTATCTCCTGACTGTAAATATGCTTCTGCTAGACTATCATAAACATTATCACTTTCCGGATGCAGTGCTACATTCATTTTAAATATTGCAATGGCATCTTTGTGTTCCTGTTTACGTAAGTGCGAATAACCCAAGCTATTAAATGCACGCTCGTCTATGAATGTACTTGTTGAATCCTGTTTTTGAATTGCTAAATAACCTTCAAGTGCTTTATCATAAACTTTATCTTTTAAATACATACTTGGCGTTCTAAATGTATCAGATACCTTTAAATAATCATAGGTTATTGATGAGTCACCACCATCTTCTGGAATAATAGATAAATAGCGTTTTTGGGTTTCAGGGTGCTTAACAAACTGTAATTTTTGATACATATCTGCTACGAAGAAAGTGTTCTCATCTAGCGCAACTGGCTTTATTTGCTCTGCGCCTTTCCATTTTAAAAAAAGGTTATTGTCCTTATAATACACTTCTATTAACTCTTCTTGATTATACAAATAGCGTCCAGATGTTTCTTTTATATGTTGGGTTGTATAGTTGATATTTTTAGAACAGCTTATTGTTACTAATGCCAAACAAACTAGGGCTAGTGTTGTACGTAAATATTGATGTCTCTTAAAAAAATTCATATATAAGTTTTTCATTTAATAAAAATAAGGACAAAAAAAAGTCTCATTAATTAATGAGACGATTTTTTATAAATTTTGTTACGTTCTTTATGTTATTTAACATCCACAAGTTCAACATCAAAAATCAATGTTGCATTTGGAGGAATAACACCACCAGCACCTCGGCTACCATAACCTAAATCACTAGGGATTACTAAACGTGCTTTATCACCAACATTTAAAAGACAAATACCTTCATCCCAACCAGCAATAACTTGTCCCATTCCTACAGGAAATTCTAGTGGTTGCTTACGCTTATAAGAAGAATCAAAAACTGTTCCGTCAGCTAATTGGCCTTTGTAATGTACGGCTACTGTTTTTCCTTTTTCAGCTTTAACTCCTGATCCTTTTTGTAAAATTTGGTAGCGTAAACCACTGTCTGTTTTTTCAAAACCTGCAGCTAATTTATCTAATTCAGCTTCACGTGCTTCTTTTTCTGCTGCAACGCGTTTTTCTCTAGCTCCTTCAAATGTTCTAAAGGCTTCTATAGCATTAAAGTTTTCAGCATCTGCTCCTACTCTAACTATTTCTAAACTATCGATAACATCGCCTTGAGCAATTGCATCAACAACATCTTGACCTTCTACTACTTTACCAAAAACTGTATGATTACCATCTAACCAAGGTGTTTCTACATGTGTAATAAAAAATTGACTTCCGTTAGTTCCTGGACCTGCATTTGCCATAGATAATACACCTGGACCATCATGTTTTAAATCTGGATGAAACTCATCATCAAACTGATACCCTGGATTTCCTGTTCCTGTGCCTTGAGGGCAACCTCCTTGAATCATAAAATCTGGGATAACACGATGAAATTTTAATCCGTTGTAATAAGGTGTTCCTTGTTTTTTTGCTGAATTTTCTAAATTCCCTTCTGCTAAAGCGACAAAGTTACCTACTGTTCCTGGTGTTTTTTCAAACTCTAGAGCAACAAGAATGTTACCTTTTGTTGTATTAAATTTTGCGTATAAACCGTCTTGCATTGTATTATTTTTTAATAAAGTGCAAAGATACGGAATGATTTTAGAAAGAAGAATTTAAACCTTTATATAATTTATTAATTGGCCACTTCACTAATAAACTTAATACGGTATAGGCGCAGTTCTTCATCATCATAGTCTCCATCAAACTCTTCTATAGCGACATCTATTTTATCGGTTTCAGCCTCCATAAAATAATCATGAATTTCTTCTTGCTGATCTTCATCTAAAATTTCATTAATCCAATAATCAATATTTAATTTGGTTCCAGAAAAGACTATGGCTTCCATTTCTTTTATAAAATCTTTCATCTCCATACCTTTTGCTGAAGCTATATCATCAAGAGGTAATTTTCTATCAACATTTTGAATGATGTATAATTTTATTGCTGAATTACTTCCTGTTGATTTTACGACCATATCATCTGGACGTACTATATCGTTATCTTCAACGTACTTTGCTATGAAATTCACAAAGTCTTTTCCGTATTTTTTAGCTTTTCCATCTCCTACGCCATGTACATTACTTAACTCTTCTAATGTAATTGGGTATTTTAATGCCATATCTTCTAAAGAAGGATCTTGAAAAATAACAAAAGGAGGTACGCCTAGTTTTTTAGCGTTCTTTTTTCGTAAATCCTTTAGCATTGCCATAAGCTTTTCGTCTGCCGATGCGCCTCCAGATTTTGATGCCGTTATGATACTATCATCATTACTTTCATCAAATACATGATCTTCAGTCATCATAAAAGACTGCGGATTATTAATAAAATCTGCTCCTGCTTTTGTGAGTTTTATAACACCGTAAGTTTCTATATCTTTCTTTAAATAACCAGCTACCAAAACTTGACGAACTAATGCCATCCAATAGGTGTTTTCTTTATATTTTCCTTTTCCAAAAAACGGCTGCTCATTTGTTTTATGAGATTTTATTAGCGCATTTTCCTTTCCTATTATAACGTTTACAAGATCTTTAGATTTATACTTCTCGTTTGTTTTTGAAACAATTTCTAACAGTAACACCAAATCCTCTTTAGCTTCATATTGCTTTTTAGGATGCCTAACATTATCATCTAAATCGCCACCTTCGCCTGTTTCGTTATCAAACTCTTCACCAAAATAGTGCAAAATAAATTTACGTCTAGACATGGAGGTTTCTGCATATGCAACCACTTCTTGTAACAAAGCATGCCCTATTTCTTGTTCAGCAACAGGTTTTCCTGACATAAATTTTTCTAATTTTTCTATGTCTTTATATGCATAAAATGCTAAACAATGGCCTTCGCCACCATCTCTACCTGCACGTCCTGTCTCTTGATAGTAGCTCTCTATACTTTTTGGAATGTCATGATGAATTACAAAACGTACATCAGGTTTATCTATTCCCATTCCAAAAGCTATGGTTGCAACAACAACATCAACATCTTCCATCAAAAACATATCTTGATGTTTGGCGCGTGTTTTTGCGTCTAATCCTGCATGATAAGGCACTGCATTTATGCCGTTTACTTGAAGCGTTTGTGCTAGCTCTTCAACACGCTTTCTACTTAAACAGTAAACAATTCCTGATTTGCCATCGTTTTGTTTTATGAAACGAATGATATCAGCATCTACTTGTTTTGTTTTAGGGCGTACTTCATAATATAGATTAGGACGGTTAAACGATGCTTTGAACGTTGTTGCGTCATTCATTCCCAAATTTTTAAGAATATCTTCTTGTACTTTTGGTGTCGCTGTAGCTGTTAGTCCTATTATAGGAATATCATCTCCAATACGTTTTATAATGTGTCTTAAATTCCTGTATTCTGGCCTAAAATCATGTCCCCATTCACTTATACAGTGAGCTTCATCTATAGCCATGAATGATATTTTTACAGAACGTAAAAAATCAACATGCTCTTCTTTTGTTAATGATTCTGGAGCAACATAAAGTAATTTGGTAACACCATCAACGATATCTTGCTTTACTTTCTTAACTTCAGTTTTATTTAGGGAAGAATTTAATACATGAGCAATGCCTTCATCATTAGAAATACCTCTTATGGCATCTACTTGATTTTTCATAAGTGCAATTAATGGCGAAACGATAATGGCTGTTCCTTCTTGCATCAATGCTGGCAACTGATAACATAATGATTTACCACCGCCTGTAGGCATAATCACAAATGTGTTATGTTTTGAAAGAATGCTTTTAATAACGGCTTCTTGCAGCCCCTTAAACTTACTAAAACCAAAATATTTTTTTAATGCGGCATGTAAGTCTGTTTGTACTGTAGACATGAATTACTATTAATTAATTTTTATGATTCTAAAAACGCAATACTTTTTGAATTAATTAAGAATGCATATAAAGAACCCTCATAATTTTTTTGTTAGCTTTGTAGCATACTTAAAACGTAACAAAAAATTATTCTATTTTCAACGATATTTTAAAGATAACAAAAACTTTAAAAGCATCAACCTAAAAAATTATTAAATTTTGAACAGTCAAAATTCAATCATAGATATTGCCAAGAAAACCATAGAGATGGAAAGCCAGGCAATTTTAAATTTATCGCAACTTGTCGATACAAATTTTTCAAAATCTGTAGAGCTTATATATAATTCTAAAGGTCGTGTTATTATCACAGGTATTGGTAAAAGTGCTATTATAGCTACAAAAATAGTTGCTACATTAAACTCAACAGGAACTCCAGCTGTTTTTATGCATGCTGCTGATGCTATTCATGGTGATTTAGGCCTAATTCTAGAAGACGATGTTGTTATTTGTATTTCTAAAAGTGGAAACACTCCTGAAATTAAAGTTCTTGTTCCGCTTATAAAAAATGCAAAAAATAAAATGATTGCCATTACTGGTAATCCAGATTCTTTTTTAGGTAAACAAGCTGATTTTGTTCTGAATGCTTTTGTTGAAAAAGAAGCGTGTCCTAACAATTTAGCTCCTACTACTAGTACTACTGCACAGTTAGTAATAGGTGATGCACTTGCGGTTTGCTTATTAAAATTACGAGGCTTCTCAAGTAATGATTTTGCTAAATATCATCCTGGTGGTGCTTTAGGCAAAAAACTTTACTTACGCGTTAGCGACATGTCTGAAGCCAATCAAAAACCTGCAGTAACACCAAATACCAATATAAAGGATATCATTATTGAAATTTCTGAAAAAATGCTTGGTGTAACGGCTGTTGTTGAAAACGATACAATTGTAGGTATTATTACCGATGGTGATTTAAGACGAATGCTTACAAAAACTGATGATTTTTCTTCACTAACCGCTAAAGATATTATGGGAACCAATCCAAAACGTATCAAAGCTAATGCTATGGCTGTTGACGCCAAAGATACTATGGAAGCTAATGGTATCTCTCAATTACTGGTTGAAAAAGATGGCAAATATGCAGGCATTGTACACTTACATGATTTAATAAGAGAAGGTATTATATAATGGCAAAAAAGGATATCAACAACATGTCTTTTTTAGATCATCTGGAAGATCTACGTTGGCACCTTATCAGAGCTACTTTAGCAATTCTTATTGTTGCTACTGTAGCATTTATTTTTAGTAAAGAGATTTTTAAGCACATCATATTTGCACCGTTAGATATGAGTTTTCCTACCTATAGCTTTCTATGTAAATGTGCTAACCTAATAAATGTTGAAACTAGTTTTTGTGGTGAAACACTACCCATGATGATACAAAACAGAACCATGGGCGGACAATTTTCTGCAGATATTTGGACTTCAATTTACACCGGATTGGTTGTAGCATTCCCATATGTTGTATATCAATTTTGGTCGTTTTTAAAACCCGGATTACATCCTAACGAACAAAAACATTCTCGTGGTTTTATCATTGTTACATCGCTATTGTTTTTTATAGGCGTGCTGTTTGGTTACTACATTGTAACACCTTTATCTATAAACTTTTTAGCAAATTACAATATTTCTGATGTTGTTGATAACCAAATTGATATTAGCTCATATATTGCTTTAGTTAGATCATCTGCTTTAGCTTCTGGTCTTATTTTTGAACTACCTATCATTATTTACTTTTTAACAAAAATTGGCTTAGTAACACCCGAATTTTTAAAACGTTCTCGTAAATTTGCACTGGTTATCGTATTAATATTATCTGCAGTTATTACGCCGCCAGATATTGCTAGTCAAATAATAGTTGCTATTCCTATTTTAGTGCTTTATCAAGTTAGCATATACATATCAAAAATTGTTATTAAAAATCAGAAAAAGCAACAAGCATAAGCTATGTCAGATATTGTAAATGAATTTAACGCCTATCGTTCTAAAATGAATGAAGAAATTTTAGGAGATAACAACAAAATAATTAAACGTATTTTTAATCTAGACACCAATGCGTTTCAAGCAGGTGCTCTAGATGTAAAAACCAAAGAGCTTTTAGGATTAGTAGCATCTGTTGTACTTCGATGTGATGATTGTATTAAGTATCACATAGGAAGAAGTTACGAAGCTGGTTTAAACCGAGAACAAATTGTAGAGGCTTTAAGTATTGCAACACTTGTAGGCGGTACTATTGTGATACCTCATTTAAGACGCGCTTACGAATATATGGACGCTGTTGAAGCACAGCGTTAAACTTATAATAAATACCACTACAAGTCTCTTGTAATTTTACTATTTTAGCACCTATTACTTTAATTTTATGAAATTAAAAGCAGAGCATTTAATGAAGTCCTACAACGGACGAAAAGTTGTAAAAGACGTTTCTCTTGAAGTAAACCAAGGAGAAATTGTGGGATTATTAGGACCTAATGGTGCTGGAAAAACAACATCATTTTATATGATTGTTGGTTTAATAAAACCTAATGGTGGTAATATTTTTTTAGAAAGTACAGATATCACCAAATACCCAATGTATAAGCGTGCTCAAAACGGTATTGGCTATTTAGCTCAAGAAGCATCTGTATTTAGAAAATTAAGTATTGAAGACAACATATTAAGTGTACTACAGCTTACAAAGCTTTCTAAAAAAGAGCAACAAATGAAAATGGAAGCTCTTATAGACGAGTTTAGTTTAGGACACATTCGTAAAAACCGTGGAGACTTATTATCTGGTGGAGAACGTAGACGTACTGAAATCGCTAGAGCTCTAGCTACAGACCCTAATTTTATTCTACTAGATGAGCCTTTTGCAGGTGTTGATCCTGTTGCCGTAGAAGATATTCAACGTATTGTTGCACAATTAACCAAAAAGAACATTGGTATTCTTATCACAGATCATAATGTGCAAGAAACATTAGCCATTACAGATAGAACCTACCTCATGTTTGAAGGAAGCATATTGAAAGCTGGAGAACCAGAAGAACTTGCTAATGATGAAATGGTAAGAAAAGTATATTTAGGTCAAAACTTTGAACTTCGTAAAAAGAAAATCAGAGATGATTAATACATTACTTTTTTATAGCCTTAAATAGCTTTTTTACAAGTTTAAATACAAGTAAAGCCAAAAACCCTACAACAACTCCTATTAAAAACTCCTTGATAATACTTGGCCAGTTTTCTAATATATGATGAAAAAAGTCAATATTATGAGCAAAAATGCCGCCAGCCACTAGCATTAATGCTATTGTTCCTACTATTGATAAACCTTTAATTACCAATGGTAAAGCTTTTACAAGCATATTACCAAAGGCATACAAAAACCCTTTTCCGTTACTAGCAGATACTAAACGCAACCCTAAATCGTCCATTCTTACTATAAGCGCCACAATACCATAAACACCTACAGTTGCTATAATAGCTACAATAGAAACAACTAATATTTGAACTGTTAAGGTTTCTTCTATAACAACTCCTAATGCGATAATAACAATCTCTACAGACAGAATAAAATCGGTTAATATGGCTGATTTTATCTTTTTCTTTTCTTGTTCTAAAATTTCTGATTTAGTAGGCGTTGTATCAGATATATGTTTACCAGATGGTTTATGAGGCACAAATACTTCGTATATTTTTTCAGCGCCTTCAAAAGCTAAATAAATACCTCCTATAACTAATATAACAGTAACAACCCAAGGCACAAAAGCACTCAATAAAAATGCAATTGGTAAAATAATAAGTTTATTAAGAAATGAACCTTTGGTAATTGCCCATAACACAGGTAATTCTCGTGATGATACAAATCCTGATGCTTTTTCTGCATTTACTGCTAAATCATCGCCAAGTATGCCTGCTGTCTTTTTTGTAGTGATTTTACTCATAGCAGCTACATCATCCATTAATGCAGCAATATCATCAAAAAGGGCAAAAAATCCTGAAGCCATAAAGTGAACTTGAAAAATTATTAATACGTTTTAGTAACTAATGATAACCCTATATAAAGTAAAATTATTAATGGTATCGCTGCAAATTGCAATACAATAAGTAATACAAAACTCAATATTATAAAGATGTAGCGTATGGCATTGTTCTTGAAACTCCAATCTTTAAATTTTAATGCAAACAACTTAACAGGAGCATTAAGTAAAAAGCAACTTAATACGGTTAAAGCCAATAAAAACCACTCATTAATTATAATCGCATTCATCGTGTCATTATTCTGAAACTCTAAAATAAGTGGTAACGACAATATAAGTAATGCATTGGCTGGTGTTGGTAAACCTTTAAAGTAAGACTGTTGGTCTTCATCTATATTAAATCGTGCCAATCTATAAGCTGATCCTAAAGTTATGCACAACCCAAGTAACGGAATAACTGCCACATGAACGTTTGCCCAATGCATAGAATCTCCCCAATCATGAGTTGATTGTAATGCTGGTGTTTCAGTTGCAAGCGTAAGTAACTTAAACATGACAATACCAGGAACCAAACCACTTGTAACCATATCTGCTAGTGAATCTAACTGTACTCCTAAAGCACTTTGTACCTGAAGTATTCTCGCTAAAAACCCATCAAAAAAATCGAAGATAATTCCTAAAAAAACAAAAAAAGCAGCGCCTACAAAATTAGAATGCACAGCTAATATTACTGCAATACAGCCACAAAACAAATTAAGTAGCGTAACAAAATTAGGAAGATGTTGTTTCATAAATAATGTGCTAATTGGTGTAAAAATAGCAAACTATTTTCGTCTAAAATAACAATTGGGCAATATCTGTTGTATTTTCAAGTTTAATATGTTGAAAAATAATAGCATATTTGCAAAAAAGAATTGTATTTGAAAACTTTACTAACTACAGTTTTATTGATTCTGTCCCTAACTTTTTATGGGCAAACAACGCGTAAATACTCCAATGAGTTTATGAATATTGGTGTAGATGCTGCTGCTTTAGGTATGAGTAATGCAGTTACCGCACACTCTGCTGATGTAAATTCAGGTTACTGGAACCCAGCAGGATTGATTCATCTAGAAGACAAACAACTCGCCTTAATGCACTCTAGCTATTTTGCTAATATTGCAAACTATGATTACATAGGGTTTGCCATGCCTTTAGATGAGAGAAGTGCTGTTGGTATTTCGGTCATTCGTTTTGCTGTAGATGACATTTTAAACACAACACAATTAATTGATGACCAAGGACAAATAAATTACGATCGTATCAGTATGTTTTCAACTGCTGATTATGGCGTAACATTATCTTATGCACGTTCATTACCGCTTGATGGTTTAAATTACGGAATTAACGCCAAGGTAATAAGACGTATTATTGGTGATTTTGCTTCATCTTGGGGATTTGGTTTTGACGCAGCCATTCAATTTCAAACGCGTAATGATTGGAAATTTGGAATCATGGCTAGAGATATAACTACAACTTACAACTCTTGGGCTATTGACGAAGATGAATTTGCTACTATTCAAAATGCTGTTGAAGGACAAAACCAAGAGCTTCCTGAAACATCAGAGATTACTATTCCTAAATTACAAATTGGAGTTTCTAAAAAGTATACCATCGCTTATGATTATGCTTTACTTGCAGAATTTGATTTAAATATGCGCTTTGAGCAAAATAATGATATCATTTCCACATCTATTGTAAGTATTAATCCAGCATTAGGTTTTGAGGCCTCGTATCTTGATATGATTTTCTTGAGAGGTGGTGTTGGAAACTTCCAAAATGAGTTACAATTTGACCAAAGTGAAGATTTAACCTTTCAACCTAGTTTTGGTGTTGGTTTCAAGTACAAAGGCATTCAAGTGGATTATGCATTTACAGATATTGGTGATCAAAGTATTGCATTATACTCTAATGTATTTTCTTTAAAATTAGATTTTAGCATTTTCAGATAACATATACTACCACATGAAAATAAAACTATTTCTCACATTCTTATTATTTGGTTTATTTTCAACAACAGCGCAAGAATTAACAAAAAACGCGCAAGTAAGTGTTTTAACTATTGGTCCAGGAACATCTCTTAATGATGCTTTTGGGCATAGCGCTTTCAGGATAAAAGACAGTAATTTTGATTATGTTTTTAATTATGGTGTTTACAACTTTAACACACCAAATTTTTATACAAAATTTGCAAGAGGAAAGCTTGAATACTTAATAGGTCTTGATTATTACGAAGCCTTTTTTAATGCTTATGTGAGACAAAATCGTACCGTTAAAGAACAAATACTAAACATCTCTCCTACTGAAAAGCAAAAACTTTTTGACTTTTTGGTCAACAATTACAAACCTGAAAACAGAGCATATCTTTATGACTTTTTTTATGATAATTGTGCCACGAAAATTAGCGATGTTTTACAAAAGACTTTAAACAATACTGTTGTGTTTCACACTCCAGAAAACTATAAAGAAAAATCCTTTAGAACACTTATTCAAGATAATTTAAACTATAATTCTTGGGGAAGTTTAGGCATTGATATTGCATTAGGTTCTGTTATTGACAAAACAGCAACACCTGAAGAGCACATGTTTTTACCTGAAAATATTTTTACATTTTTCAATGATGCAGAAGTACATAATAAGACCTTGGTAAAAGAGGTAAAAATACTCTATAAAAAACAAGAATCTAAAACCTCAACAAACTTATTTACGAGTCCGTTATTCATTTTAGGCTTGATATCTCTGGGAATTATTTTTATAACCTATCGTGATTATAAAAATAAGACTCGTGCTGCTTGGTTAGATAATACGCTATTTGTGCTAACAAGCATTATAGGTGTTCTATTACTACTACTTTGGTTTGCTACCGATCATACAGCAACAGCTCAAAATTATAATTTACTTTGGGCTTTTCCTCTTAATATTTTATTACTGTTTCAATTACAAAAGCCCCTTATTAAATCTTGGTCTATTAAGTTTATCAAGTTTTTAGTGATTATGCTTTGCCTTATGACGTTTCATTGGGTCGTTGGTGTTCAAGTATTTGCAATTGCTTTAGCACCTATAATCGTTGCGCTTTTTATCAGATACATTTATTTGATTTATTTCTTCCAGGATAAACAACAGCTTTCTAATTAAGCTAGGATAATTTAAAAATATTGATTTTTTATTTCAGCTGAAAATATAGCGTGTGATCTAAAATTATTGCCCTCTAAAGAACAACATTGTGCTAAAGGTTTTTATAATAACATTAGCATCCAAGAAAAAACTTCGGTGTTTTATGTAATATAAGTCATATTGAAGTTTCATTAAGCTATCCTCTACTGTTGACCCATAACGAACCTTTACTTGCGCCCATCCTGTAAGTCCAGGTTTTACAATATGACGCGTTTCGTAAAACGGAATGACTTGCGATAACTCTTTTACAAAATAAGGGCGCTCTGGCCTTGGCCCTATTAAACTCATATCACCTTTGAGGATATTTAGAAACTGTGGAAATTCATCTAATCTTGAACGCCTTAAAAACTTTCCAAAAACTGTTACTCTTGCATCATTTTTTGTAGCCCAAACAGCATTACCGCTACGCTCTGCATCAACCACCATGGTTCTAAACTTAATGATACTAAAAATCTTTCCGTTTTTACCAACGCGTTCCTGTTTGTAGAACAAAGGACCTCGGTTTCCTAATAGGTTTCCTATCAATATAAACGGTATAAATAACGCTCCTATAACAGCTCCTATGAAAGAAAAAACCAAATCAAACAATCTATGAAAAAACAAGTATAGCTTGTTGTGATTACTCCTACTAAAAGGGAAATACTTATAAAAATCTTTACCCACAAATTGCACAGGAACTCGATAGGTCATATCCTCATATACTTGAGTATATTCTTTTATTAAAAACCCTTTTTCTAAAAGTAACATCAAATCATTATAAATTTCTGAAGTAATTGTTTCGGCATTGTAGCTAGCTACAACAATTTCAGAAATATTATGTTCTTTTATAACGTCATGCATAGCACTTGGCGGATACTCTGTAACACCTTTATATTTCAACCCTTCTTGGTTTGTTTCCTCACAATTTATAAAACCAACAATTCTGTAATTTGGGTCAGAATCTTTAAATGTATTTACTATAGTATCAATATTAGATATCTCTCCTACAACAAGAACTTTTTTATAAAACCTAGGAGAGCTTATAAAGTTGATATAAAAAAACCTCCAAAGGAATAGCGCTATAATTATGGCTAAATAAAAGTAAACAATCTGTAAACGGTTGGTTGGTAGAAAAGGTGTATAAAATGGTGTCAATAAATAGAACAACACGGTTACCGAAGCTGTTAAAACCACACTTCCAATCATTTTATCAGACTTACTAGCCTTTTGCAAGTCGTAAAGTTCAAAAATGGTTCCAAAAACACTTAAATAAACAGCTAGAACCAATATCCAAGTCCAATTTTCCTTATCAATGGTAAAGTAGTCAAAATCAAACGAAGCACTTACTAAATACAGCATGCCTAAAATGGATAAAACATCTATTAGTCTTAATAGTATTTTACGTTCAGAAATATTAAAATGTATTTCTTGTTTAGCCATAATTTTTTATACAGATATAGGTGAGTAAATATAATAAGTTCAAAAAACGTAACAAGATTAAAAACCAATTATTTATAATATTTGTTTTACAAAAACACTTTTTTTTAATGTGATAAAAAGCCCTGCTGTTTTCACTTAAATCACTAAAAAAACATTTTGTAAAACACGATATTATAAGTTATCTTTTTGTAAAATTTTATGCCAACTATTACATACAGCTTGCCAATCAAAATGCATAACCTTTTGCCTAGCGTTATGAGCTATTTGTTGAGATTTTTCTGGCTTTGTTTTTAGCTGGATTATAGCATTTACAAAAGCATCTATGTTGTTTGGAGGAACTAACAACCCGTTTTTATCATGATCAATTAAAAATGGCATACCTCCTACATTTGTTGAAACTACTGGTAAACCAAGTGCCATAGCTTCTATAACACTTACAGGCATGTTATCAAAATTTGTTGTATTTATAAAAACATTATAATTAGCAGCTAAATCAATCCACATGCTTTTTGATAATTTTCCAGTAAAGGTTACAGAAACACCTAGTTTTGAAGCCAGAGCTTTTGCCTGGTCATAGCTTCCATCTCCGGTATCAGGACCAACCATACATAATTCAGCAGAATACCCTTTATCTTGTAATGTTTTTAAAACATGTATTGCCAACGATGGATTATAAATATGTGAAAACGATCTTACCCATAAGAGTTTTAACGTTTCAAATGATTTAATTAAATACGGATACTTTGTTATAGAAATACTATTTGGAATGTAGGTTATGTTGTCATAACCGTAATCCTTAAATATTTGTTGCATAAAAAGAGAAGGCGCTACAAGTACATCAGCATTATGAAAGAGTAAATGACTTAATTTTGGCGATTTTTTTAAACGATTTACCAAATTACCTCCGTGTAAAATAGGTATGTAAGGCAACCTAACAATACGACATAATTGACTAACAATTAAAGCAAAATAAAAATTTTGCGTACTGTACGTATCTATAAGTACCACCTGAACGTGTTTCGTTTTAAAAGCTACATGCCAAAGCATATCAAATAAACGCGCCAATTTATTGACCTTTGACGAGGCATACAACACCTTATAACCTTCTTTTTCAAGGGCAGGTCCTAACACATCAATAGCTGTAAGGTTTTTATGCTCTTGACGGCTTAATTTGTTTCCTATGTACAGGACGTTTTTCATTTGTAATATGTAATAATGCCAATGCATACATAAAAGCAGGCATGGCAAGTCGCATAGACATATGGTTTATAGTTAAAAACCAAAATGCTAAAAACGCATAAAAATAATAGTTTCGTCGGTTTTTAAAGCGTGCATCAAAAGGTTTAAAAATTAATATTAGTAAAATAAACACCCCAAATAGGCCATGTTCAGCCAATGTTCTACTAAACTCACTATGCGAAGTAACACCTTGTCCTTCAAGTTGAATACGCTGATCTTTAGCGCGGCTAGATCCTATTCCTAAAAATGGGCTTGAAACAAAACCTTCTAGTTCATGCTCAAACAACTCTAAACGTCCTGTTGACAAATCGGCTTTTTCACGCCCTAAATGATCTTTATTAGCATAACGCAGACTAACTAATCCGCTTGTTTGGCTAATACTTACCATCCAAGTCATTGCCAAACTCAAGCAAAACAACAAAAACACAGTAAGCACTTCATTTCGTTTTTTTGAAGATGCATGTCTATAATAATAAAACAGAAAAACCAAAATTGCTAAAACAGCTGTTAGCACTCCACCTCTACTTAAGGTTGTAATAGCCCTAAAAGATATTAATCCCAATATAGCCGCATTGAGTATTTTTAGGTTTAAAGTGGGCGATTTAGTAAACAATCGTATTGCCATAATAAACATCCCTAATCCTAAAATAGCAGATACTTGATTTGCACCCCAACCACCTGCAGCTGCCCTATTTGAAGCCACACTTGACAAGACATCTTTTAAGTTTGGTGTGTAGAAATAAATATAAACTGTATGCGCTATTATTGGTAGCACCATAAAGTATAAGATATTAGAGAGTTGACTGAATGAGATTCGCTTACCATAACAAAATAGTGCTGCTAACCCTAAACAAACAGGACCACTCAATACAAAAGCTATATTCGTTCTAAAATTTGCATCAAAACTTAATGTTGTTGAGGCTACAAATATAGAAGGCACTAAAAATATTAAATACATAAAATAAGGGTAACCTCTTCCCGAAATTCCTTTATAGAACATCCCAACAATTACAAAAAGAATTACCAGATATTTAGCAGCCTCATAAGATATAGCACCTCGTGTTGTTCTTAATAAAACTTCAGCACCAACAAAATATGCACAAGCTTTAAGGATTTCATAGGTTTTATCTTTGTTAGAAGTATTTACAATGCGATAACCAAAATAACAAAGTGCTGCAAAAAAGTACAATTTGGCTAATGGTTCCATTAAAAAAATAATAATTCCAATAGCCACATGAAAGCCTATAGCAGTAATGTACGTAATATTGGTTTTCAAAAGGAGTTATTCATTTTAATAGTCACTGCAAGGTAGCACAAATAGCATTACTTACAAAAATAGTATTTTAATGTTTTATAAAGATATTTTTATAATTGTCTAAAGGAAATTTGTAACTATAGCTTTTGTTGAGTAAGAAAACCGTGAAATGTGTTATAAAAACAGGAAGATAAGGCCTGGTAACCTTCAAAAACTTGTCGTATGTTTTATTGTGATATCCACAAATCAAAAACGGAGCAATATCAGGGTTCAAATAATTTTTGTACACGTTTTCCTTTTGCAATACCTCATTTTTATCAATTACAACATAATTTATTTCTGAAATATTTTCTCGTATTATTTTGTATGTCTCGATAACAGATAATGGCAACTTCAATTTATTAAAAAATAATATACCCCAATATGGGTCAATTAAAACCCATTTTGACAACTCTTTACAATACACCTCATTAAAAGAATGTCCTCCGTAGTTTTTACTAAAAGGAGCCAATGTAGCACCCCACTCTCTTACTTTTATATCATTTATGACACAAAAGTTATTAAATATTTGCACCATATCACTACAAACTCCGCCTTTACCCTCAAGCATAATTTTTAAAGCAACATCAGATGACACACTCAATCCTGGTCCTTTTTTTATATGTTTATGAAGCCATAAGCTTAAACATTTAACTTTATCTAAATCTGTTTTAGGTTTGTAAGATTCAAAAATTCTTGAGTTAATCTCATAAAAACATTCTGGAATCTCATCTTTACTATTATGGTTATTGTATGAGTAATCAGCTATTGTTTCGATATTCGTATTTTTTGATAGTAATCGAAATCGCACTAAATAAAGAAATGGATGTCTTTTAAACATCCACTGAATTTTCCTCCAAGACATTAACTACATGATATTTAAATAGTTTGGAATAAAAATATGATTTTTTTTTAAACTAAAAAGCTTTCTAATAATATCTTTGTGTCAAATAAAAAAACAGGTTGTTTTTTTAACTCTATTTATCATAATACACTTTGTATCAAATGTTCATTATAATAGTTGTATGAAAATTTATTTACGACCTGCACTCTAGCTTCAATGAGTTTCTGATATGTAACCGAATCAATCTTTAAAAACGCGTTTAAAACATTTGCTACAGCATGTGCAGAAAGTTCTGTTATTAAAAACCCGTTTTTCTCATGGATAATATAATCTCTAATTGCATAAATATCTGAAACCACAGGGATACAACCATAATTCAAAGCCTCTGCTATCACTTTAGGGAATCCTTCAGACTTAGATGGTAAAACAATACCATGAGATTTCTTATATATTTCATGAACATCATTTCGTGATAACACGCCATAAAATGTCATTGTTATGTTTAATTTTTCTGCCCATGTTTTATAATTGCTTAACAAAGTTCCTCCACCAACAACATGTACTTTTTTAATAGTTTTTTTTGTTTCTTCTGATAATAACGCCAAAGCATTTAAAAATATATCTAATCCTTTATTAGCCTCAAGTCTACCAACAAAACAAAGCTCTATAGCTTTTTCATTCCATTTTTTGATAGCAGTTATTTCATGTCCTGAAACAATTTCTTGGTCTGTTAAGCATGGATTCTCAAATGTAATACAGTTACTTTTTTGATTAGGCCATGAACCGTTTATTGTTACTTGTCGTTTTTGATTTTTGAGTAAATAATTTTGAAATTTATATGCAATAGGACTCTGTTTTGCAGACCAATCACCTGCATATTTAAACCAACCTTTACCATGATATAGGTATATAAGATAAGGCAACACAAAAACACCTATTCCTGTAGGCGCTCTAAATTGAAAGTAATCTGAATGTTTTAATGTTTTACTTATACGTTTCAGAATGGCAGGCATTTGCCCTACTATTGCTAGCTTATCTCTTATTTTTTTTCCACCAACTTTAGGTATAGGAACAAACGTAATAGCATTTGACGTATAAGGCAGACAACTGGCAGGTGCAGGATTCTTATACAACATTGCTACATGATAAATTTTATCAAAGACGCTCAACAACTGATTAATTTCCATAACAGTAGCACCAAGTCCAACTAACTGTCCTTCCTTATCATAATAATGCTCTGTATGTGATATAATTGTTAATGTTCTCATTTTAATAGTGCTTCATACTGTTCTATAATAGAATTCCAATCATGTTTTTTTGCCCACTGTCTTGCCTTGGAAGAAAACTTTTCAGGATTCTCTAGTAGCTTTTCAACTGCATGTTTTAAAGCCAATGTGTTGTCAGGTTCAATGAGAAACCCTGTTGCACCAGTATTTATAGCATCTTCAATACCACATCCTTTAGATCCTATGGCAGGAACTCCTACGGCATTAGCTTCAAGTATAGCAATGCCGAATCCCTCTACATCTCCAGAAACACTTTCTGAACTTAACATAACAAATATGTCGGTTGCTTTAAGTGCTTGTTTTAGTTGTTTTGACGATACAGCCCCATGAAACGTTACATACTTTTCAACACCTAGCTTTTTTGCTATAGCCGTAAAGGCCTCTGCTTGAGAAGGAATACCTATAGAGTGATAGTGCACGTTTGGAAAACATTTAATTAGCTCTGGAAGTTGTTTAATAACATTAAGCTGGCCTTTTCTATCACTTACACGGCCTACAGTAGTTAATACTGGTTTACCCGATAATAGTATATCACCATGGGTTGGTTTTTCCCAAAACGCCACATCAATACCATTAGGAATCACAAATACTGGCTTTTTTAGATGAGATACGAAATGCTTCGTAAAATGTGATACAGCTACTAATTTATTAAATCGTTTTAGGCTTTTAGTAGTAAGGTATTGTAAAACGCCATTCTTTAAGTTAACCTCGCTACCATGTAAAACAGCTATTGTCTCTCTATTAAAAAAGAGTGAGCAGAACGCTACGTTCCATAAAGAAAACTTTCCAGTTGCAAATACAATGTTTGATTTTCTAATTGCATTAGCAGTCATAAAAACTCGTTGTATGTACATTAAGAACCTGAAGCGTTTTAGTGCGATTCGTTTTATTTTAAAACGTTGAGATTCATCAAAAATAAAATCGGTATTATCATTAGCGCGTTGATCAGTAACCACTTGTATTTGATATCCTTTTTCACAAAAATAAGAAGCTAAATTATAGGCATGATTACCTATGCCTCCTGGCAATGGAGGAAATTCAGAAGATACAATAAGTATTTTTTTATTTTTCAAGAGTTTATACCGTGTTAACTAGTGGTTCTCTGATAATTTTTCAATTATAGGCCCTTGTTTTAATTTTATTGATGCTAATTTCCAAGATCTATAAACTTGAAGACATATTACAGGAGCTATGACAAGAGATAAAACCCCAGCTAATATCAACATTGCTTTATTTTTTTTAAACTGATACGGAAAAACAGACATTGGCACAGTACGCCATAATGCTCTTCGTGTTGCTTTTTTCCCAAAATAGCGTCTAAAAAAATAAATAACACTAGGTATAGGGCGAGGTGCCAAAAATGTTGAAGGCCTAAAAGCATCCCAACTTCCCATTTCACGAAGTCCACCAACACCTGCTTTCACATCAACACACGAAGCATCTGGATTTGAAACACTTTGTATTCCTTCTAAGAATAAACGCATACCAAACTCTCCGTCCCCCATTCGTTGTTTTTCAAATTGTCTGTCAAACAGTCCCACTATATTAAATACCTTTTTATACAACATAGCATTGCCAGTGGCAAACTGACTTGCAACTGAAAAAAAAGCACGGTCATTCGGTATATTTTGTCCTTCAGGATAAAACACACCAGCAGATACTTGAACTTGAAAAAAGTCTAAACAACGTATATGTGCCTCTATCCAATCAGGTTTTATACGAACATCATCTTCAGATAATGCTATTAATTTTCCTTTTGCATGCTTAATGGCTGTGTTTCTTGCTAACCAAAGTGCTTTTTCTTTTTGGTTGATATATTTAATATCTAGTTTAAAGGCTTTATAAAAATCTGGGGTAAATGGTTCTGACTGATCTACAATTATAACCTCAAAATTTGTATAGGTTTGTTGCTCTAAATCTTTTAAGACATTTTTTAAATACGCATACCTATTTAACGTAGGAATCACAACACTTACCAAGGGTTTGCTAGCTAATAAATTCGACTCAAAGCTTGTGTAATCCTCATAGGTTATGGGTTGTAATGTTGCAATTTTTCTTGATATATGCCGCGTTTTAACAAAAGCAGCAATCTCTTTAATAGGATTATGCAAACTTAAAACACGTAATAACAAGACATATAGCACCCAAGCTTTATGAAAGTGTTTACGAATAAACCTATAATTATCATACACTGGCACTTTATTGAAACTTTGATATGTTTCGGCATCACCTATATATCCTAGTTGTATAGCTTGCCAAGATATATCATAATCTTTAGCATGACTAGATAGGTAGTTAGAGTCTTGTTCTAATTTTTCTAAAACGCTTTCAGGTAAAGCTTCTACTTTAGGAAAAACGGTATCCCCTTTTAGGTTTTTTAACCTAAAATAATGTGTGGGTTGTAGATATTTTAGAAAAACAAAAGGCATTCCTAATAGTGTTTATTTTTTCCTGTAAGCAATAGCGACTAAATGTGCAGTACCGTGTGCTTGATTTTTCATTGCTTTAGATTGATATTTGTTCACCAGCGTTCCTAGAAGTGTTTTGGTTATACTGATTATATTTTTTGTTTTTAAACTTTTTAAACTCCACACCCGATATTTACCTGTTTTTACGGCATAGGATACGGTCACTTGGTCAAAGTATTTTTTTAGTAATGCTTCTAGTTGTGCTTTAGTATAATGCCTAACATGGTCTGGGTTTTTATTGGGGCCTTCGTTTTTTATAAAGTCTCCATTAGGCGTTGTTAAATACACCCAACCACCAGGTTTAATTACTTTAGCAATGTTTTTTATAAACATTTCATCTTCTGGCACATGCTCTATAACCTCAATAGAGACCACGGCATCATAACTGGCGTCTGGCAAGGTTGATTTTGTCATATCTTCAATAACCACATCAGTTATATTAGAGCGTTTTTTTTTAATGGTTTCTAAAATAGATGTCGTAAACCCCAATTGTAAGTCGGCTTTAACACCAGATTCTTGAGGTACATCTAGTAGTGTAATGTTTGCAGGCACACCTATAGTGTAAGGTGATTTTCTACCTCCTACATCTAAAATTTTTATAGTTTTTTGAAAGCTAGAGCTTTTTTTCACTAAATATTTAATATGCTGACGTACCGTTTGTAAGTGCACTGTCATTAATGGAAAGGTTATCCATCGAAACCATTCGTAGGAGGTCATATCAAAATTATTTTTATACAATAATAAAAGTTCTGATTATATTATATATACATATTTACATTTATTTATTGTAAAATTTTAAAAACTGCTGTTGTTGCTGTTCTAATGTAAACGTGTTTTGTACACGGTTCATTGCTTGTTTGGAAACTGACAGACGTTCTTCAGGTGTCAAATTATTTACCATGTTTATTGTTTTTGCTAACGATTTTGGTTGTCGTTTAGGCACTACCCAACCTGTTTTTCTGTGTATGATATTTTCAGCTAAACCTTCGGCGTCACTTACAATACAAAGTAATCCCATAGCTTGAGCCTCTAATACTGCATTACAAAACCCCTCTTGTATGCTATATTGGAGGTAGATATTAGACTCGTTTAGTTTTGCTCTTACCTGTTTTGGGTTTAAGCGCCCAGCAAACGTTACATTATCATGCAACTGAAGCTGATGGGTTGCAAACATTAAGCGTTCATAATCTTCTCCTGAACCAATAATGGTATAATGAAATAACACACCTTGTTTTTTTAATAATGCTAATGCCTCAAGTGTATATTCTAACCCTTTTTTCCAATGCAACCTAGCCACAGTTACTATGCGTATTGGTTGCTTATCAAAGGGAGCTGTTTGTAAAGGTTGTGGTTTAAAAAACTGCACATCTATGGCTGGTGTAATTATATGTATTTTTTTAACAGACACACCGTAACTAGATAAATCTGTACGCATTTCATTTGATAACACATGGTATTTCACTGATTTCATAGCAAATAATAATGCATAACACCCAGGATGTTTTAAAGGAGATAAGTATAAATCAAAACCTCTAAAGCTAACAGCCATTTGGGCTTGTATGGTTTTTGCTACATGCTCACGACCTACGGCTAACATTCCAAAGCCAAAATGCAGCCAATCTAGATTAAGGTGCATTATATAAGCGTTTTGCAATAATCTTTTAAACGCTTGTTTATTTGTTTGTCCTGATTTCTTATCTAACTGATAATGCGTCCAAGCTCGTTTAGGAAAAAGAAATGTTATTTTGAATAGAGCTAATAGCACTTGTATAATAACCCGCCAATAAGCCCCTTTAAAACTAGGAGCTACAATGACGTCACAGTTTAAGACTTTGGTGTTATTTTTTTCTGGATTTGTAACTATTAAAACAACCTTATATCCTGCTTTTTGTAATCCTAAAATTTTATTTCTAAAAAAAGTTTCAGAGTACCCAGGCACTTTAGATAATACCAAACCTATTTGTTGTTTCATATTACTTCATTTTTTAGCACATGCTTATAGAGTTTTAACATCTCAGAAGCCATTGAGGTACTTTGGTGCTGTTCTTTTATGGTTTTTAAAGCAGCTATTTTTATTTGTTGTTGCTTTACTGGTTTTAAATCATAAACATTAAGCAATTGTTTGGCTATAGCGTTTGAATCACGAATAGGTACTAAAAACCCATTCTTACCATGTGTAATTACTTCGTTCATCCCACCACAATTTGTACTAACTACAAGCGTTTCTTGTGCCATTGCTTCTAAAACTACATTAGCTATTCCTTCTTCTACGCTAGGCAATAATAACACGTTTGCTTGCTTCATTAATGCTTGAACCTCACTAAACGTCTGTTTACTTAATAAGGTTACACAGTCTTGTATACCTAAATCTTTACAATGGTATTGGTACTCTATAGTATTTGCAGCTCCTACTATGGTATAAGAGAAATTTAGGCCCTTATCTTTTAATAGTTTGCAAGCATCTAAAGCATATGTATATCCTTTTTTCCAGTGAGGCCTTCCAACAGAAAGAATATGTAACTTACTAGAACATAAGTTTTTTACAGGATTTAATGTGTTTTTTTGAGCTAGATTAAGACCGCTATACGCTACGAATATGTTGTGAGCTTGTGCGCCATAATTTTGAGCTTCAATTCCTATGGCTTTAGATACTGCATGAAAGCCATCTACTTTTGGGAAGGTTTCGCGGTACATTTCAGCCAATAATGGATCAGCTATAGGCGAGTAATTAATATGCGCGCCTCTTAAGCTTACAACTAATTTAATTCCAAATTGCTTAACCCACATCCATTCATGAATTCCTTTAGCCCACTGTACATGAAATACATGAGGTTTGTGCCAAAGTACAGGATAGTATTTTACTTTATCGTGTCGTGTTGTTTTTGCTGTTTTTTTTAATATGCTATCTAACTGTTTTTTTTCATGATATCGAAAGAGCGATAATAGGATGGTATATCTTAACAAGAACAGCCCTTTAAGAAATGTGTTAGATCTAAATCCTAAAACGGTTATGTTATTTAAGTCTTTTACTTTTTTATTCAATCTACCAAATAACAACACATGACAGCCAGATTTAGCGAGTTCGGCTATGAGACGTTCAATAAAGGTCGTGCTAGGTATTTCTCCTGAGTAGACTGCTATTTTTAATGGTCGCTGCAATGGGTATTTGTTTTGCGTTTAAAAGTACTAATCTTTACTAAATAAGTTATTTTTTTAAGAAATTTCTTAATCTTTTAAAATCATTTTATGGCAACATAAATGTTTTACTAAAAAAAAGAAAGGAGCTCAACAGCCAACTTTTCACTTGCTAGTTGTCTGCCGTAAATATTAACATGGATATCGTCATAAAAGTATTTCGTATTATTCAGAAGTCCTGTGTGATTTATAACATGGTAATCTGATTTTACAAATGTGGCTTGCTCCTTTTGCAAGGGTGGCAAGTAACAGATCAATTTTATATCATTGGCATCACATAGTTTTTGTATACGTGCTAAATATTTATTTCTAAAACGCACAGGCACTTGTTTTCTATTTATAATGTGCATATCTCTAATAGCCCTAACAGGATACGTATAATTACCTGCATTATCAAAGCGATTATGTTTATTAGGTTTTAACAAACTGATTATTGCGGGATAAAACAACTCGGTATTATAATATCCTATTCCAAACATAGGCACCCATTTAGAAAGCGCTAATAATTGTGCATGTTGTTCTGGGAACTCATTATAATAAGCACTTACATAATTAGTAAAAACATAAGGTAAAAATCTATAATCATTACTGCTTAACTTATTATGAAGCCTGTCATAATCTGATACGCTAGCAGATAACACACAAATTTTAGTTTTTTTACCAAGCGCTAAAAAATGCTGCAACATTACATACTGGCTAGATAATGCAGTATCATCAATTGATAAGTTTATACCTTTGCCTGGCAATACGGAGTCTAACACATTTGTATTAATAGTGGTAAGTCCCGTACTAGACCCTAAAACGATGTAATCAAAATCAGTTTCAGCAACTGAATTTTCTAAAAAAGATGGTTTATAAAAACTTCCATTTTTCAAGCACAACAAACTAGTAAAAGCTACTAGTTGAGAAACAACTACGAAGCCAAACAACATACCTATTATGTGCTTTACAAACTTTTTCATTAAAACTGAAAATAAATAAATTCTGACGGGTTTTTATAAACCCCCATAAAAACAATTAACACAGCAATTAAAAGCGCTTGATAATAGCCTAAAGTCACTTCTGTATTTCCTTTTTTCATACTTTTTAATTCATAAAAAAGCATAACACCAATACCTAAAGATGTTATTAGGCTTACTAATATGTATTTAGGCGTTTTATAAAAAAAGTGCAGTGAACTAGAGTCCATACTAAAAATATTATACACTATATTGATAGCAATACTTATGTTGTCTGCTCTAAAAAACACCCAAGCCATACACACCAAGACAAATGTAACTAATATATTAGGAAGCTGTTTGACAGATAATTTTATTTGATTTGTATAGGTTTTATTAGCTTTAAAAATCAAAAGAGGTAAAAACAACAAGGCATGAATACCACCCCAAACTACAAAAGTCCAGTTTGCTCCATGCCAAAAACCGCTAACTAAAAACACGACAAACACATTACGCAATTGTTTCCATATATTTCCTCTAGACCCACCTAAAGGAATGTACAAATAATCTCTAAACCATGTTGATAGCGAAATGTGCCAGCGCCTCCAAAATTCAGCAATGTTTCTAGAGAAATAAGGAAAGGTAAAATTGGTCATTAAAGAAAAACCAAATAATCTTGCAACGCCAATTGCTATATCGGAATATCCTGAAAAGTCTCCATAAATTTGAAAAGCAAATAAGACACTTCCCATAAACAACTCTATAGCACTATATCTTCCAGGGTCTTCAAAAATTTGATTTACAAAAAAAGCACAATTATCAGCTATGACCATTTTTTTAAACAATCCCCAAATAATTAAATAAAAACCACTTATAGCAAAGGTGTAATCAAAATTACGTTTTCTTTGAAACTGTGGTAACAATCTACTAGCTCTTTCAATAGGGCCAGCTACAAGTTGTGGAAAAAAAGCAACAAAAGCAGCAAACTCAACAAACTGCGGTGTAGGTTTCAAGCGTTTTTTATACACATCTATTGTATAGCTTAATGTTTGAAAGGTATAAAAACTAATCCCTACAGGCAATATAACATTTAGTGTAGCAGGCGCCATTGAAACCCCTAGAAGCTGCCAAGCATCTATCCAGCTAGAAACAAAAAAGTTATAGTATTTAAACACCCCCAATAAGCCTAAATTACAAACAAGGCTTACAGCTAGTAAGCGCTTTCTTTTTTTAGAATGTGTTTCTTTAAGTAATTGTTTTGCTACAACAAAGTCTACAACCGTACTAAAAAAAATTAATGTTAAGAAACGCCAGTCCCACCAACCATAAAACACGTAACTCACCACAACTAATAGCGCGTTTTGTATTTTAAGGGATTTATTACACACAAACCAGTAGAGTATAAAAACTACTGGAAGAAACCATGCAAAGTCTAATGAATTGAATAACATAGATAGTTTATAGCGCTCTTGGGTATAATGTTACATTAAAAACATCAAATATTGAATTGATTTTACCAATATCATTCTCTGAAAAATGTTTTTTATTTCTATTTTTTAATATCCTGGTACTTTCAGGGTGTGTTTTTGAGGATGGTTGTTTATAAAACTCTTGTAAATTTTCAACAGGCTTTAAGTTATAGTTTTCACACAACCTATAGAACTCTTCAATATTAAGAACCAAATCTTCGTAACGTATTACATTAATTTTTGATTGGTATTCAGTAAAAATGTCTATGGGTACAACATTTTCAATACACCATCGAATTGCCAGTATTTCGATAGGGCTCAAGGATTGATATTGGGTAATATCATAATGAAACGTTTCTTGTATAAGTTTAACTAAATGCGGTTGACTTACAAAATGTGATAAATCATACAGCCAAGGGAATTTCACCTGCTGTTGTGACCGTAGTACCTCATAAGGATTTCTTATAATATGTATAACGGGGATTTGAAATGTCTCTGTTAAATACATTGCAGCCAAGTTAGCTCTTACAAACTTGATGATAAATTTTTTAGGAATAAATGGCCATAAATGACGTTTAAAGCGTCTGTTGCTATTTTGCGCTATCCAGTTACAATCTACCCTGTTTTGAAAAACGCGTTTTAAATAGCGGTATGCTTTAGGTGCATCACTTTTAGTCATCAACCATTTATCACATACTAAATGCCCTTTTTGGGTACGCGTTTCTTGTTCAGGTTCAAACAACATTCTATATCTATAAGGTTGTGCTAATGTTTCACTCAACCAGCTAGTCCCACTTCTAGCACTACCTACAACTATTACATGTTTATTAAACCGTGTCATTTTTCAAGTAGTTTTTTATATAGGAATTCGTGTTTATTAATAAATGACTCCATTGTAAAATGTGTCTCACAATAGGTTCTTAAAGCATGTGCTAAATGCTTTCTAGATGATTCATCCATTGTTTTTATCATATTTATTTTTGAAGCTAAAGCTTTCGTGTCACCAGCTTTAAACAACAAATGATTAAAAGCTTTCAACACAAAGTTAATTCCGGTAATATCAGAGCCTAACACAGGAATTTGCATAGACATAGCCTCAACTAGTGCCATGGGCATTCCCTCTTTTCGTCCTTCATTTAAGGTTGGTATGACATATAAATCTGACGCGACTATATACGGTCTTACATCTAGTTTTTTACCCAAAAACCTTACCTGATTTTCGATACCCAATGTATTAGTAAACGCGCGTAATTTTTCACCATAAGCATTATCACAATCACCTACTATAGTTAATGTTACATGCTTATCATTTAATAAAGAAACAGCCTCTATGAGGACTTCAACACCTTTTACAGGGACCAAGTTTGCAACGGTAATTATATTAAAAATTGCCTCTTTTTTTTTTATGTTTTTAAATAGCGTTGGGTTATAATAAGACGTATCAATTCCAATTGGAATAAGCGTCTGTTGTTTTTTTGTTGGGAAATACGCACGCATTTCATCATTTATGGTTACGATAAAATTGGCTAAATAGCTTTTTATTTTCCAGTGTTTATTGTTGGCTCCCATAGCTTTTTTGGTATACATCCATTTTACACCAACAATTTTAGCAGCTAACGCTTCAGTCCAATCACTACTCCATTGCCAAGAATGAACGATATCGAATTCATGCTGTTTATAAAATTTAGCAATCTTCCATACTCTAGGTAATAGGGTTGTATAAGGGCGATAAGGTGTTTTAGTTTCAAAGATATGTATGGGTACCCCTAGCGTTTCTACCTCTTTAAAAAAAACACCTTTATTACTTCCGCAGGCAATGGCTATATCAAACTTTTGTTTATCAAGGCCTTTTACTAAATCATAAATAACTTTACCGCTACCTGCCGTATGAAAATTTGATGTGGTAAATAAAATTTTAATACGTTTAGTTTTCATCTAATCGTTTGATTATTTTAGCTGGATTTCCAGCCACGATACTATAAGGCGGTACATCTTTGACAACCACAGATCCTGCGCCAATAACAACCTGGTTACCGATTGTGATATCTCCTATAATAACGGCATTTGCACCCACCGTTACATTATCACCAATTACAGGTAACTTGCTATTATCATTACCTTTATTACCAATAGTTAAGCCATTTCTAAACTGAAAATTTTTGCCTATAGATTTTGCATTAATCACTGTTGCAAACGGATGATAACACATCATACCGCCTGCTATTTTAGTGCTTCTAAAAATTTTACATGATCGTGTATCAACAAATATAGATCGCCATAGCATGTTTAATTTATTTATTCTCCAAAAAAACACATAAGCATAATCTGGATAATGTATCATTAAGTGATTAAATTGTTTATTGAGAGGTTGCTTTATTTGTTTACTACCACGTACTTTTAAGCATTGATGAATATCAGCTTGAATAACTGGGTTGTCTTTCACATAACGTTTATACCAGATGTATAACAAACATCTTTTAAAGATATATTTGGTGTAAAATAAACTACGCAAACTCATTTACTTTTTTCTAATAATTGCTTTACTGCAAAAGGCACTATATAGTATCCATATACCTTACGCAATATTTCTAAAGGCAAGATACTTAATATTGTTATATATATATGCATATACCAAGGAATCTTAATAGGTTGCATCTCTTTCTGTAATTGATTTTTTAGCTGTATGCGTGTTTGTATCCCTTTGGTAAAAACTATTTGTCTACCTAAAGCTTGAAATAACTGACTAAACAAAATGGCATTAAATTCTTGAGACCAAGAGTTTTCTAAATAAAACGGTATATGCTCTTTTATTAATCTTGGCCATATCATAAATGCTCTGGGCATGCTTTTTTTAGCTTGTTCTATCGTTGAGTTTTGGTGCTTAAAATATAAGTACACATACCTATCTATAAATGCTACAGCTTGCGTCATTCCTAGTTTTATGTCAAGGGCCGTATCTTCGTTATTTTTTATAGCTTCATTATATAACCCTATTTTATCAAACACAGATTTTCTATATAAAAATGCAGGTGGTCCAACAACTGTTTTAAGGCTTTCAAACCACTTTAGTCCCCAATAAGGTGGTTTATTAATTATTACCTCATTGGTTTCGTTATCTGGTTTTTCAGTTTGCTCAATTCCTTTATGAGACTTTATCATTTTGCCAAAAACCGCCGTTACTTCAGGATGGTTATCTAAAACGTCAATCATCCGATTTAAAGCCCCAGGATAAATTTCGTCATCAACATCAAATACATAAATGTAATCACCTTTGGCTGAAGCAATTCCCATATTTCGTGCAGCAGCAGCTCCTTGCGTTGTTTGTTCTAAGAGTTTTACTCGATTATCAATTTTTGTAATTTGCTGAATATGCGTTACCGATTTGTCTGAAGAGTTATTATTAACATACAGCAACTCAAAATCAATAACATCTTGACTTAGGATTGTTTTATACGATTTTTCAATAAAGTCAGCAGCATTATAAACTGGAATAACCACAGATAATTTCATAAGCTTAGGTATTATTTTTTTTATACCATACAGCCAAGGTTAACAACATGCTTACCGCATGGGCTGTGTTTATAGGATCTTCTTTTAAAAACGTATTGTAAGTTGATTTTACGACATCTTTAGGTATCCAAGTATTAAAATTGTTATCAAACAAGTAACTTTCTAATTTTTCAGCATTGCTATCTCCAAGAAACTGCAATTCCCAGTTGCGTTGTATATAGGGTTTTCCTTGAACGTTTTTAATTGTTCGCTGTAGTTTATTTACTATACGATACGGGATATTGTAAGGTGTTTTATTGTAGGCATAATTAGCAACAGAAAACGGTTTTTGTGCCTGCCATGTAATGTTTGCTAGTGCTTTATCTTGATTTATATGAGCTATTTGCAATCGTCTATCAGCTAAATAAGATTCTGGTGTTTTGCAAACAAACTCACACATTCTATTATCATAATAAGGCAATGTCATGGGGTTAGCAGCTTCAAACACACTTAAATTGGTTGTTGTCCAGCGATGCGCCCATTGACTTGTTTTATAGGCACGCACTTTAGCACTGATGTTGTTTATGTTTATGGCGTTTAAATCTGTAGTAATGCGGTCTATTAAGTAGGTTTTAAAATCACCTTTTAATCCCCAATTACTCCATAACTTTTCAGCCAAAATTAAACCACGAGGTTTCACCATTTTTTTGAGTAATAGGGGCACGACATCTCCTTTTTGGGTTGCTTCAGGCACGCCTCGATCAAATAGTACGTCGCCCCAATGCCCTAAAGAGAAAACACCCGTCATTTTTTTTAGTTCAGGTAAGACCGCCATTTGTCTTGGGTGTGTAAATTCTGAATACCCTCCATTAATGCTTAACAAGTCATCAATAACCTGCCATAAATATCCAGGTGTTATATCAAACTGTTTAAAGCTAAAGCGACATTCTTTTGCTATTTTTTTAGCAATATGGTGTTCGGGGTATCCCCCTTGAAACGCATAACTAAACGCTTGAACTTCATTTTTAAAGTTTTTTAAAACAAGTGCTTGGCTACGGCTATCAAGTCCACCAGAAAGCGGTAGAATTACAGGATTATCTTTTACTTGGTTTTTAGTGATTGTGGTAAGTAGCTCTATGTAGTTACTTAATGTGTCTTTAAAAGGTTTTTGTTCTGGTTGATAATACCAATTAAAATTAGGTGTGCTTTTTAGGAGTCTTCCTTGAGCATCTAGTTCATGGTCATGTGCAGGCAAAAGACACACTTTGTTTTTCCAGTATGTATCTGCACCCATAAAAAAACCTGTAGCAACAAATACACAAATAGCTTCTAAGTTATAAGCGTTCTCTTTGTTTGCTACATTGGCAAAAATTTGCTTGCTGGGTATTATAGGTGTGCTTATCTTCATAGTGTTATGTTTGCTAATATAAAAAAAGCGTTTGTGAGATGTTATATGATAATAAGAAACTTTCTATATTTTATATTGCGTTAACATACGCATATTACATCGTGTTTTTTTAAAAACAACATTGCCGTTATGATGGGTGATTCAACCATTTTTATTTTGTCTATTTTATTTTTTGACACCATGAGCTAGCCACCATTTTTGCCAAGCATAAATATGCCAAACCCCCCAAGCATTATCGTGTTTATTGTCATAGAAATCCTGAACATAATCACGTAAGGCAGCTACATTTATAATCGTGTCTCCATAAAAATTAGTATGAAACACTGTTTTTATTACATCGGTTTTAAGTTGGTTGTGCAACCAATGGTTTAAGGGTACAGAAAAGCCCATTTTTTTCTGGTTAATAAAATGCTCTGGAACTTCATTAGCGAGTAATTGTTTTAAATCTTTTTTTAAGTCTTTTTTTGTTTTTACCACTCTAGATGTTTTCCAAGCCCACTCAATCACATTTTTATCTAAAAAAGGTACGCGCACTTCTAGGCTGTTTGCCATGCTAGCTCTATCAACTTTTATAAGCACACGTTGTAAATGTGCATAAAACTCATTGTACCTAAGCTGGTGTAATAGTTCTGTTTTTTTTTTGTTTTTGAATTTATAAAGGTCTTTTAGTGTACTTGAATATTTAACATTTTTAAAAGCCTTATCTAAAACCGCTTTCGGCAACTTGGCGTGCTTATTAAAAACAAACGCATTAAATACTTTAAAATACGGCGCCCATGTTTGCGTTATTCCTAATTTGTTTGTTAATGCAGCCAATGGTTTTCTTACGGTATATGGCATCTTAAACCACCATCGTTTTTGTAGTATATCTAACATTCTAGGATACCCAAAGAAGAGTTCATCACCACCATCACCAGACAACATCACCGTATGTCGTTTTCTTGCCTCTTTAGAAATCACATAGGTAGGGATACTAGAATAATCACCAAAAGGTTCAGAAAAGGCTAAAAAGTGCGCCTCTATTTCTGACCTTACATCTTCAGGGCTTACTGTTACTATATGCTGTTTTATTTTTAAATGCTTGGCATAGGCTTTAGCGATATCGCTTTCATTTAGTTTGGCGTCAGCAACTTGTAGTGTAAAGGCCTCAATAGCATTCTTTTGTTGCTTTGCATAAGCACCAATTAAGGGGCTATCTATACCACCACTTAAAAAGGTAGCAATAGGCACATCACTCACCAACTGTTTTGAAACCACATTTTTTAAAACCGAAGACAGAGGTTGGTTTTGAGAGGCATCTTGTTGATTTTTACTAAAATGACTTTGTTGTTTTTTATTAATATCGCCTTGTCTGTTAATACATATCAATTCACCTGGTTTTACTTGAAAAACATCTTTATAAACTGTATCAGGAGCTTGCATATACCCTAAAGCAAAATAAGTTTTAACGCTATCGGGTTTTAGTTTTAGATGGTTATTGTGCCAAGGGTGTTTATAGACTTGATTAAATTGAGATGCAGCGACCAATCCTGAAACCGATTTTCCAAAAAACAAAGGTTTTATTCCTGCGAAATCTCGCGTTAAATAACAAAGGTCTGTTTTGGTATCTATAATAACAATGGCAAACATGCCATTTAAAGTTTGAATGGTTGTTTCAACCCCCAACTTATCCAATAAATGCATGAGTACTTCGGTATCGGATGTTGATGCTAAATTGGTTAAGCCATGAGTTTCAGCTAAATCTTTATAATTATATAGTTCTCCATTAAAAACCACATGATATCTGTTGCTGGGGCTTTTTTTAGGTTGGTTTCCTTTGGGTGATGTATCTAAAATGGCCAATCTATTAAACCCTAATTGAACCCCATTGTTTTGTATGGTGTTCGTTGCATCTGGGCCGCGATGCTTTGATAATGCTAATAGTGTTTGAAACGTATTAGGAGGCGTTACAGGTGCACTAAACGTATACTCGGCTAAAAATCCGCACATAGGTTACTGTTTTTCAAGAATGGTTATTATGGATGAGGAAAAAAATCTAGAAGGTTTTTTTAGCAATAGTCTGTTAGCAACATATTTAAAAACAAGACGATGCCCTTTGTAAATTAACTTTTGAAATAGGTTACTCTTTTGGTGTACACCAAGAGGAAACCCTCCAAAATAACCTAAATGAATCACCTTAAGGTCATGTCTTTGAGCAAAATCTTTAAACACTTTAAGTTTCATGCATTTTAAGTTATGAATTTTTAAATTCTGATAATCTACTAGGTATTTATAAAACCTTATATAGCCGCGCATGTTAGGAATCATAATTAGCATTCTTCCTTTAGGTGCTAGATAGTCAACATGTAAATCTAAAATATGGTTATAATCTTCAAAATGCTCAACAAACCCATTAGACAACACATAGTTATAAGTTTGTGGTGTTTTGTATTTAGTAAAATCTTTTTGTAAAACCGAATAGGTTTCAACATTCATAATACGAAATGATGCTTCTATTTGTGAGGTATCTGAATTATAATCTAAACAGGTAGGCAAAAGCTTAAACTTTGACGATAGATACGCCAAGTACCTTCCTGGAAACCCACCAATTTCAATTATGGTGCTTGATTCATTTTTAGAATCAATAAAGGTTTTCCAGAAATCATTATAGTAACCACACACGGTTTTTATGTGTTTTTTATCCGCATGATTGTGGCTGTAATAGGATTCCCAGTATGTTTTGGTCGTTAGCTTATCACCCATATATTGCACATGTTATACATTATACTATAATTTACTTTTAATAAAGGAACTAAAAAGTTTTAAACCTAAAGTAATGTTATTAATACTAATGTGCCCTATAAAACTGATTTTGTCTTTCATATTAGGGCAGTGATTTTGCATTATTTGTAAATAGCGTTTTATTTCCACCTCATCAATAAGCATTATATCAGCTTTGGTAAAGCGGTGTTCACCCCACTTTAAAAGTGCTTTGGTGAGTTTACGATATCTCACAAACTGCTCTGATGGCTTTTGCGTTACTATGAGCGAGGTATTACTATCATGTTTACGCACGCAGGCTAATACATCTTGCAGGGCATAAAATGGGTAATAATAGGCTACCCGACGCCAATACTCCCAATCTTCAAAAATGACAAAGTTTGTATTAAAGAGGCCTACCTTATCAAATACCTCGCGTTTTACTACTGGTGTAATCATTGAAAGTCTGTTTTTTAACAGAATTTCTTCAAATACATATCCATGGTTTCCAGTTTGTTTTATCACTCGTCCGGTACGCAGGCCGTCACTATTTACATACTCTATATTGCCTGTTACTAGACCAACCTCTGGATGTTGCTGAAATATTGGTATTTGTTTTTCTAGTTTATCGTGTAACCAATAGTCGTCGTCGTCACAAAAGGCTATGTATTGCCCTTGCGCTAATGATAGGCCATAGTTTCTACTCCCATTACTGCCTTTAGGGTAGCTGTCTGGGCGGGTTGTATAACGGATTCTATCGTCTTTATCTTGATAGGCGCTAACTACAGTTTTGGTATTATCAGTACTTCCATCATCAATCACCAAACACTCCCAGTGGATATAGGTTTGATTTATAATACTAGTTAATGCCTCCCCTATATATGTTGCACGGTTGTATGTTGGAATGATAATAGATACTTGTACAGCGCTCATTATTTAACTATAAGTATTAATCCATTGTTGCGTTTTAGATACATTTTGCAAATACACTTTATAATTAAAAACCAAATAGTATAGTTTTTTAAAATATGTATAACTCATCATTTTTTGCTCGTAATTGCCAAGGCATAGTCTATAAACATTTTTTAACAAGCCATTTTTTAACAATACAAAAACACGTTGTCTCCGTAAAGTTTTACTCATCACACTTTTAGTTAGAACATCTTTGTAGGCTAAAATAACAAAATTAGAATAGGTCATAGCTTTACGTAACCGTGACAAATATTTTAAATTCAATCTACCTGCTGTCATATAATGCTGAAAATACAGGCGCTCATCATACCATATTTTACACCCTAATAATTGTAACGCATAGCAATATTCTGTATCACCACCAGAGCTTAAGGCCGTTCCTTTTCTACAGCTTAAAATATGTTGAAAACCATGATTTAACAAAGCAACCCAATGTGTTTTACGTAACACCATTCCAGCACCATAAAGATATCCTGTTGTATTTGTAATATCTCCTGAGGTCATTGCTTGTTTTCCAACAGCATAGTATTTAGAATAGTGTTGGAACCATTCTGGTTCCTTATCTTCAAAAACAGCATCACACCACCCACCTAACGCACCTATCTCTGGATGCTCTTGCATTATATCAAAGGCTGTTTGTACATAGGTATCACAAAGCCAATTATCATCATCACAAACCAATAGCAAACTATATTTTGCTTTATCATAGCCTAACTCTTGAGCATAAGACTTCCCAGGTTTAGGCTGACTAAAAGATTGATAGGTTATAGGAGTGTATTTTTTATTAGTGTCCCACCAATTATCAGCTAGCTTTTTACTACCATCAGTAGAAGCATTATCAACAAGAATAATTTCACAAGGTACTTTTATTTTTTGCAACACAATATGCTGTAATGTATCAGGTAATCTTGTTTTACCATTGTAAGTACAAATAATAATTGAAACCCCTAGCGGAGTATCGTTAGACATAGGCTTTGTCATACTTATTTTAAATGCGTTGTTTGTAATGTTAAAAACCTTTGTTGTTTTTTATAATAGTTCCCTAAAACATACTTGCGTATTTTAGTGCTTCTTGATAGAATTTCTATGATATATATTTTTATAAATTTTAGTCTAGATAATCCTGCTGATTTAAAAGGGATTTTAGTCATAAAACGATAAGGTAATGTAAAATACTTTAGAGATACAGGCCGTTTTATTAGCATGGAAAAAATAAGCACCTCTAAATGGACTTTCATATTTTGGTAATACTTCTTATCTCTGGTTAATAAATGAGATATTGTTATAATGGCGCTAGCCATAGCTTTTAAATAATCTTTACTTTTATAAGCGTTTGCTATTCCATCATCAGTAAAGTACCTGTAATAATTGTCTACCTCAACTATAGCTTTTAAGTTGGGTTGATATATTAATGCTCTACAGTGCAACTCCCAATCTTGCCAAGCCTTTAATGTAGGATGCCAAGCACCACCACTCTTTATGAAAAAGTCTCGAGACCAAGTTACACCTGTTGTTTGCCATGGCATATCAGCTTTTAAAAAACGGATTAAAGAGTGCGTAGCAGATATATTTTCATCAATGGTATTCCACTGTTTATCAGTATCACCTATTTTTAACTTAAACACTCCTGATAATGAAATAAGCATATCAATATTTTCATTACCAATATGAGTTATTCTATTTTGTAAAGCATTAGGAATAAGCAAATCATCTGAATCTAAAAATATGATATACATCCCTTTACTTACCTCAAAACCAAAATTCCTACAACTATTTCCTCCTTTAGGCATAACCCCTGGCCGTTTATGGTATTGAAAGCGCGAGTCTTTATCAATGTACGTTTGTAATAGGGTTTCTGTATCATCGGTACTGCCATCATCTACTACAATACATTCCCAATGGGTATATGTTTGAGCTAATATACTATCTAAAGTTTCCCCAATAAGGTGAGCGCGGTTATAGGTAGGAATAATAATGCTTACCAGCGGTTGCATAGCGAGTTTTGTGTTTGCTGCGCTAATATAAGTATTTTATGTTTAGAATTTTGAGGGTAGGAGGCGAGAATCGTGAGATGAGAGATGTGAGATGTGAGTCGTATGTTGTTGGTTGTGGGTTGATGGTTGACGGTTATCGGTTATCGGTTGTGGATTCCGTATCAAGTGCGGAATGACAGCGTGTGGGGTTTGAGCAGGGAGTGGTGCGTAGTGAGAATGGAAAATTGATAATTGAGAATGGAGAATGGATAATGGATAATGGAGAATGGAGAATTGATAATGGAAAATTGAGGATTATGGAGATCGGTTATCGGGTATCGGTTGTTGGTTGTATGTTGTATGTTGTGGGTTGATGGTTGACGGTTATCGGTTATCGGTTGTGGATTCCGTATCAAGTGCGGAATGACAGCGTGTGGGGTTTGAGCAGGGAGTGGTGCGTAGTGAGAATGGAAAATTGATAATTGAGAATGGAGAATGGATAATGGATAATGGAGAATGGAGAATTGATAATGGAAAATTGAGGATTATGGAGATCGGTTATCGGGTATCGGTTGTTGGTTGTATGTTGTATGTTGTGGGTTGTGGGTTTTGACACATAGGTTTCTTCTGGTATGTGCCTATTTTATGCGGTGCGTTTTTTGTTGATCTCATTAAACACATCGTCATACTCTAACCCCATATAGTCACAAAATTCACGTATGGTTACAACCTGATGCTTTTTCTTTTGGTAAACATCTTTTATAGTACGCACTAATGTTTGAGCCGTTTTTTTTGATTTCCCTGTGATTGCCTCTACATCAGATGGGTAAATACAAATTCTTTTCATAATAAATAACAAATCTTTAAAATCAACTTTTCATTTTTGGTTCATTAAGTTTCATATATAAAAGATCATTAGTTATTTACTTGCAAATTAGCATTTTATAGTATTCATTATAAAATCTACTAAAATATGTTCTTAACATTTTCTCAACATTTTTTATAATATTTTGATTTACAACACATTAAAAAACCATATATTTACTAAAAACTTGCTTTTTGGGCATAAAAAAAGGTGTTTTAGTCGTTCTAAAACACCTTTTTTACTACTGATAAAACACGCTGTTATAGCACTTCAACGATTTGAAGGGCGTTGAATGTTCCGTTTTTAAGTGGGTACTGGACATTGTTTATCTCTTGATAAAATGCTATTTTAAACAAATAAAATGCTTGTCCTGTACCCGCAGCTGGAGCTGCAGGCGTTAAGGTTACGGTTGTAGCTGTACCATTGATAGGTGCATTTACAACGTTACTTAACTGCATATCCTTTACCCTTGAATCAAAATCAAGGTTTAAGAAACCGCAACTAAACTCAACATGTGTTGCTCCTTCAGGAAAAAGTAGATGTTGATCAGGGATAAAATTGGTCATTGATATTTCTCCTGATGTGGTATTGAGATTAAAATCACTCAAAAGCACCTCTGATACGCTAGACTTTCTATTAAAGTCAAACCCTTTTAAGGGGCGTTTACCTTCTGGTGATTGTATCCCTACAGCTACATTACGTTTACCACGTGGTGAGGTGGTATCGGCATTTTTTACTTGCGACATTACTTGGGTAAGTCTAGAGGCTAGCTTGCTATCTTTGGCATTTGCCACCAAATCTATTATAGCACGCCTAAGTAGTTTACCACTTGATGCTGCTAATCCGAATTCGCTATTGTTTTCACGTGTTCTTTGAAATGCCGGATCTTTTTTGATACGGTCTTTACTTACTCCGCCTTTAGTTCTTACGCGGTAACCATCTTCTGTCTTGTAGAAGTTTACATCATCTAATGTTCCTTCAATCTTAAATAGGCTTTTATATCTTGCCATCTTTTCATTGTTTTATGTATGCTTCTTATTTGCATACTGTTAATATTTATTTATTGTGTTGCTTTTACTTTAGCTTTTAGATATGGTGCACTTATGTATGAGCTCCTACATAAAAATTTCTGTCTAAAAACTTGAGTGTTACAACACTTGAGACAAATGTAATGTACCAATATCAGGTGTGTTTCGCGTTTGTATGTGTTTGGGGTTTCTTTGCTTTTTATTTATGTTTTTAGGTGTTACTTGTGGGGTTATAGCTTTTAATGGCGTGAATGGTCTTGTTTGTGGTTTATAACGTGTATTTAACCTTTACGTGCTTTTTTAACCTTTTTGGTCTTTTTTGAGGCGTAATGGTATTGGCTGTTTGTACGGCGTATGTACGGGGTATCTACGGGGTATGTACGGGTGAGGCTTGGCGGGAATTGAGTAGTGAGTAGTGAGTATTGAGATCGGTTATCGGTTATCGGGTGTCGGTTGTGGGTTGTGGGTTGTGGGTTGTGGGTAGTTAGTAGTGAGTAGTGAGATGTGAGATGTGAGTCGTATGTTGTTGGTTGTATGTTGTGGGTTGTGGGTTGTGGGTTATTGGTTGGCGGTTGTGAGTAGTTAGTATTGAGTATTGAGTAGTGAGATGTGAGATGTGAGTTGTATGTTGTTGGTTGTGGATTCCGCATCAAGTGCGGAATGACAGCGTGTGGGATTTGAGTAGGGAGTGGTGCGTAGTGAGAATGGAAAATTGATAATGGAAAATTGATAATGGAGAATTGAGGATTATGGAGATCGGTTGGTGGTTGTGGGTTGTTGGTTGTGGGTAGTTAGTAGTGAGTAGTGAGATGTGAGTAGTGAGATGTGAGATGTGAGTCGTATGTTGTTGGTTGTATGTTGTGGGTTGTATGTTGTGGGTTGTGGGTTATTGGTTGGTGGTTGTGGGTAGTTAGTATTGAGTAGTGAGTAGTGAGTTGTATGTTGTTGATTGTGGATTCCGCATCAAGTGCGGAATGACAGCGTGTGGGATTTGAGTAGTGAGTAGTGAGACGTCAATCTTTAGTTATGGGGTGTAGTGGATTATTACATAGAGCCTGTAAAAATGCATCCCATTTTGCAGCTACGTTTTTGGGGTGGTAGTTTTGTAATGTTTCTTCTGGGTATGTATAGGGGTTTTTATACATTTGGAATGCTTTGTTTAAGGCTTTTGTTACACTACTTATATTATGAGGGTTGTACATAGGTAAGTTAAACTGGTGTAACACTTCAGATATGTTACCTATTTCTGGTCCTACAACGACTTTATTAAAGGTCATGCCTAAAAAGACTATACCGGAGTTTAGGGAGTTAATTCGAGGTATGAATACCACATCAGTAGCAGCCATTAGCAATGACAACTGTTCTGGTGGCACAAAACCATACGAAAAGCGATATTTTTTGTTATATTCTTTATTATGTATGTACTCTAGCAGACGTTTTATATCGATATATTTTCTAATTCTGTACCTCCCAGGGAACTCACACGATACTTTTTTATAGTACATATGTGGCGCTAGTAATAGCTTGTTTTTAATCTTTAATTTATTGAAAGCCTTTATTACTAAATCACGTTCTTTAAGCGACCTGACTGCGCCTGGTATAACAACCACATGCTGGTTTGGTTTTATGCCCAATTTCTGGCGTGCATAGGTTTTATCATAGTTTTTAAAGGGTGCTTGATATAGTGGATGCGGTATAACTACCTGTGTTTTTTGAGGGTACTTTAGTTTGTATTTCTCACAACTAAAAGCCCCTAAATGTACAATAGCATGGCAATAATTATAAACTAATTTATATAGCGTTTCAAAATTGGTGGTCATACCATAATGACGCTTTTCATTATGCATCATATACACTATACGTGTATTGTTTTGCCATATTTTAAGTCGCTGTTCTAGTAGATTTAGTTGCTCTTTTGTAGGCTCTTGCCAGTTGAACAAGTGTTCTGGCCAGTGTATTAAAACCACTGCATATCCTTTTACAGAGGTGTTTAAATTACCATAATGAAACTGCCATGTACTTGCTTTTTCAATACCATCAAAAAATACGTTTTCTGGTTTTAGTGCTGGTATCAAGACCCGTTTTTCCATACTGTATTAGCGTATTTTTTTTAAAATAGCTTTCACTAGTGTTTTAATACTATGCGTGTTTTTTAAGGTATTGGTGCTTAACAAACGTTTTTGTTCTTTGTTATAAAAGTCAAACAACAAGTCTCTAGATGTTTTTATGCCGCCCATAGATGCAATCATAAGGTATGTTTCCATAAGCATTTGTTCTACATCGGCCGTTGTTTTTGCTTGCTCATGTATATAAGCGTGAGCTATTTGCTGTGGTATTCGTAAAAACTTAAAATGCTTTGAAATTGCAATCCACAGCGCTACATCCATGCAATAGTTAAGCTCGGTATTTAAAGGACCGCAAGTATCCCAAGCGTTTTTAGAAAAAAAACAACTGGGCTGCATAAAATTTTTACCTTTTGTCCACATAAAGAGTTTGTCCGTTGTTATGTTCTCGTAATATTGAGGTGTATAAACAATGTTTTTATTTAAAGCCACCTTATGCCCTATACCCACTACCGCACCTATATCAGGCTGCCAATTGGCATTTGCTATATGAAACAAGGCTTTTGGCAACAAATAATCATCACTATTTAGCCACCCAAAAATGGTGCCTGTTGCTTTTGCAAATCCTTTGTTTATCGCATCGCTTTGACCTTGATCTGGCTCACTTACCCAATAGGTAATTTGTTTATCATATTTTTTTAAAATAGCTAGCGTATTGTCGGTACTACCACCATCTATAACGATATACTCTAGGTTAGGATATTGTTGTGCCAAGACCGATGTTATGGTTTCTTCAATAAAATCGCCTTGGTTATACGATGGTGTTACTATTGATATTTTTGGATAATGGGCTTGACTCATATAGATTACATTATACTATTACAAACATACTTATATTATTATAAAATATATTTTAAAAACATGCTTACCTAATTGCTCTATGCTTATCAATAAAACTGGTAATCTCGTTTTCTGTATAAAAATGCGTCACGTACGTATTAGTATATAAAGCTTTTAAATCGTCTTCTGGAAATTTAATTTCTTTCTTAAGCGCTTTATAAATAGAGGATATAGACTTATTTTCTGACTGATTAGCAACAACATTAAGTTTAATATTAGTTCCAAAAAATGTTTTCATTGCCTCTTCAAAGCACGCATCTAATGTTTCTAACTTCATAACTAAAATTTTGGTTGCATTATGCTCATAAATACTATAGCCTTTCTCCTTGTCAAATGGTTGCGCATATACATCAAAACCCGTATAAGATTTAAACTCTGAATCAAACCACTGTAATGTATAATCATAATCTAACTTATTCAAATATGCCTTTTTTAAATCTTCTGTGGTATAGGATAGGATATCATTATCAACAAAATCATTAGGGTTTTGCATAAAATTAGACAACTCTCTAGAAACTGGTTCTCTCACCAAAGTGATAATATGTGTCACGTTATTAGGGTTCTGGTCTATATATGAAAACACCTTATTAGCCGCTGCATTATTAGCTTTAAAATGATTTGTCTCCTTTAGTTTTATTTTCAACCAATTATCAGACAAAAAATGCACATGAAATACATTATTCCAAATACTGTAACGTTTTAATTGACTATAAACTGTTGATGACCCTACTTTTCCTAGTGTATACACTAATATCGTTTTGTTTTTAAGATTCCTAAAAACAAATGATTTACAAATACGCTTTACTTTATTAACAATACGGTTTCTCATAGTTTACATTATCTTTTTTAACTGTGTATAGGTATTTATAATAGCATATAGTTTTGGATACGTTGGGCAATAATGCATTAAGGCTATCTGTAAATGAGGTTTCCATAACACATGGTTTTTTAGTTTTTTAGATATCGCCGATTTTAAATAAAAAAGACGCTTTCTAACCGAGATAGCATCAACCTCATCACCAATACCCTTTTTTATAAACCAGTTATACAAACCCAAAACATCATGAGAAGCCTTATGACCTGCCATAAGTTTCTCTAAATAAGCATCGGTAAGTCGCTTTTTTGTAATATAATGTTTAAAAGTAAGCGTCTCTAAATACCATAATTTATACCCCATAATAATAAACCATTTACATAGCTCACTATCGCCTCCTGAACTTAATAATTCTCCTTTTCTATCTGATAACATAGACACAAACCCAGCATCATACAATCTCATAAACAGTACTTTTCTGAATACCATCCCTGCGCCCCACACATAACCTCTATGTGTTATATCGCCACTGCTTAAGGCTTGCTCGCCTACGGCATAGTTCCTTTTCATGTCATCCCACCATAATGGTGTATCGCCTTCTAAAACTCCTTGAGATGCACCTCCTAATGCAGCTACGTCAGGATTTGCTACCATAAAACTATAAGCCGTTTGTATATAATCTTTACACAACCAATTATCATCATCACAAAATATAACAAGATATCCTTTACTCTGTTTTACACCTGTTTCTCTAGCATAAGCCAAACCTGCTTTAGGTTCAGCAACTATATGTAATGGCACGGCTGTTTGTAATGTGTCCCATATAGTTCTTGCTATGGTTGCTGTGTTATCCGTTGAGTTGTTATCTACCAAAACCACCTCATAATTAAGAGACTCCGTAATATGTTGATTAGCTAAATGTGTAAGTGTCTCATCAAGCAAATGCGCACTATTGTAACAGCAGATTATTACTGATATATTAATCATATCGATATGAAAAGTATTTTTTTAAATTATTTATAGGCTTCTCAAAAAAATACCAAGAAGCAGAAGATATTAAAAGTAATAATAAAAGTCCAACTGTATTTTTCTGTATTGGGTTTGATATATTTATCCCTACATACCTCATTATTAAAAAAACAATACTGTGATATAAATAAAGACCATAGCTAATTTTACCTAAGTATATTAAAACTTTACTTGACATAAGCTTACCCAAAAAGCCAGTATATCCTTTTATCGCCAATAAAACCAATGATAAACTTATAAACGTACAACCTATAGCCTTTAAATTAACAGGAAATAATTGATTAGGAATACTATTTTGTGGACCCCAATGAGAATAAATCACAAATATAACAGCAAGTGCTCTTAAGGTATCAATTTGTTTAAAATACATTAATCGTTTCTAATTAAATCAAATAATTCTTTACCTGCATTAACTTTATAACGCTTCATAGCACGCTTATGAGCTACAACACCCATTTCCTTCCATTTTTCTTTATTTTTCCAAGCGTTTTCCATTGCCTTTTCTAAATAAGTTTTTAATGGTGCTTCTGCTATCCAGCCATTTTCATTTTCAACTATAACTTCGGTATTACCTCCTACATCAGTTACTACTGCTGGACGACCACAAATATTAGCTTCTACTAAAGACAAAGGTGTACCTTCGCTAATTGATGGTAAAACCAATAAGTGATTAGCTCTCCATATATCTTCTACAGAATCTACATGTCCTTTTAAAAACACTTTTTCTTTTAACCCATAATGATCTATTAAATCTTTTAAATAGTTTTCATCGTTTCCTTTACCATATAAATTACAAGTCCAATGTCTTACTTTCCATTTATCTTGACTTAAAACTTCAATCAGTATATCTTGACCTTTAAAACGACAATCTAATCTGCCTACTACTGCAAAACTTGGTATTGATAAATCAGGATATTCTATAACGACTTTTCTATCTAAATTAACGGGATTATTAACTAAATGAAAATTATAGCCGTCAGAATTTAAATATCTTTTTGTAAGATTTAAAGAACGTTGAGACACGAAACAGAAGTGTTTAATTTTACTTACAGTAAGTCTTGCTTTTTTTCTTAAATCTTCATTTGGAATACCTACATCATGCAAATGTTGACTTACCAAACTTACAGGAACATTTAAAGTAATTAAGTTAGCTAATAAAGTAGAACCAAATGCTGAAAAAGTATCTCCTTGACTCATTAAAATTCTGTCAGTTTTTTTTAAGCCTATGGCTTTTATTGTTTCAAAGACAGTTAGAGATGTTCTGCTTATTAGTTTTAATATTTTTTTCTTTGATTGTTTTGGGTCTGTATCTAAATAATTAATTTTTGCTCCAAGACTTCTTAAGTTATGTATTTTATCATAATCTTCATCCCATTTTTTAATAAAAACATTCACAACAACACCCTCTTTTAAAGCATAAACAGCTGTGTTATACCACAACTCTTCACTTCCTCCCCATGGAAAACCTTCCATAAGTGATACAATAACTAATTTATCCTTTCTTTTCATAGATAACTAATAAACTATCCCCTTTGTTTAATTTATTTTGATTAAGTTTTTTATAGAGTTTAAGCAAATATTTATTTTGTCCTATTTTACTTTTAACTATCTGATTATTTAATGTTATTCTACCTTTATTTGCTGGCTCTTCATAAATTTCAACCAATGATAATTTACTATAAAAATTAGTTAATTTTTCAAACACATTTCTTCTCCACAATCCCATATGGTGAGGTGGCATGTTAAGAGCTAGGGTTTGTAATTGATTAATATATCTTGGATTAGTTTTTGGTAATTTTTTTTGTTCTTTAAAAAAGACGGCTTCATTATTTGGAACCGCAAAAATTAATTTTCCATTTGGCTTTAGAAGCTTTATACATTGAGAAATAAAATCGTTAATATTCCAAATATGCTCTAAAACCTGAAAAGCACACACTACATCAAACTTAGCATCTTCTTTTTCAGAATAGGTTTCTAACGGTATATTTAAAACTTGTAAACCATTTTTATTTGCCTTTTCAATTGCTTCGCTATTTAATTCTAGACCTAAAGTATTAACCTTTTTTTTGTTTAAATGAGAAAGAAAATAGCCATTACCACAACCAATTTCTAAAACGCTTTGTCCTTCTTTCACAAATGCATCAGTAACTTCATACTCCCATTTCCATTTTTGATAATACCAACTATGTTTTTCTAATGCTTTATAAAACGTTTCGTTACCATAAATAGTAAACGGATAATAAAAGTCATAACCTGTATCTAAACATTTATATAAACAAATTTGGTCTAAATCTTTAAAATAATTTTTAACGTCTAAATCTAAACCTTCTCTATAAATAGAAGCTATTTCTTTAGTAGCTATTTCTTTTAGTAGTTTTACTCTGCCAGAGGTAATAGGTGATTTAGTTATCATATTTTAATTTTTATAAATAGACTCAAACATTATTGACAAATCACTTTGGGTAGATGTGTTTATTGTTAATGCTTCTTTTGATTTTAATTGAATTGAAAAATCATAACTATTGTCAAATAATTCATCTTTAATCCCCATAAATTCTAAAATCTCATTTAGTACAGATATTGTTTGGTTTGAATATCTTGAAAAATCTATTTCTAAAATATTTTCTTTAGGGAAAAAATTTAAAAAGCGATTTAATTGTTGTTCATAATTCCCTCTTGCAATAAAACTTGGTTCATAGATAAATTCTTTTGTTTTTAACAAAATTTCATATTCTTCTTTAACAATATCTATAAATTCAGGAAATGGTTTTCTTTTTAAAAAATCAATCATTTTATCCCCATACACATTATTATACTGAATTACTTTTCTCTTATATTCTTTAGACCACAACTTACCTTCACTTAAAGACTTATACATTTTATAAGCTGAAATTGCTCTTTTAACAGGATCTCTTTTAATAATAATAAATTTTGATTTAGGATTGTACTGTTTTATTCTTTCAGCACAATAAGGTATATATAAATATTCAGTTGAAGAATCAAACCTTATAACTTTATTCTTATTATTATTTCTAAAAAAGGTATGATATTTATTTAATCCCATTTCATACAATCCATCAAAACTAAAAAAATCTGTTTCTTTTGGTATTGAACCTTGAAATGATGGGTGTTGATCTAGGTAATAGTGCAATGATGTAGTACCACATTTTTGAGCTCCCAAAATAAACAGCTCAACCTTATCTCTAGAAATCTTTTTGTTTTTCTTAAACTTCAGTCTTATCATTTTTTTCTTTAAAATAAAATGGCGCAAATACCAACCTATCATTACCTTGCACTTTAAATTCTTTATAATTTATATAGTTAGATAAAACTTGTATATTACCTTCATCAATACAACTATCAAACCTAACCGATATAAAATAAGCGCTTATAGATAAATTAAGCACCCCGAAATCAAAATCAAAATCTTGGTTACTTTCTGCTTTAATACTTATTAACCTTGTCTCTAGTATAGCTACATTTATTTGGGCCATATTATAAATTAGAATAGCTACTCTTACTTTTTTATATTCTTTATTAGAACTTAAATTAAGTTTCAATTTAAAATTTTTATCAGATTCTATATATCCATCATTATCCAAATCTCCTGAAAATACATTAGCATTATTCAAACAAATAACATCTTCTTTGAAGTTTAGTTTACCTGACAAGCTCTGTCTATCAAAATAAGCCTGTATTCCCTCACCAACATTACCTGTATTCATAAGCATTTCTCCTTTATGTAATAAAATAACATGATTACATATTCTAGATATAAAAGGCATACTATGTGACACAAAAATAACAGCAGTATTTTTAAGTATTTCACTAATTTTATTAAAAGATTTCATTGCAAAAGACATATCTCCCACCGCCAATACCTCATCTATAATGAGTACATCGGGTTCCATTTGGGCTGCTACGGCAAACCCCAAGCGCACTTTCATACCAGAGCTGTAATGCTGTACGGGCATATCAATAAACTCTTCTAATTCTGCAAAAGCTATAATATCATGTAACTTGGTATCTATTTCTTTTCGGCTAAAGCCTAAAATAGCACCATTGTTATAAATGTTTTCACGCCCTGTAAGTATGGGGTTAAAGCCAGCACCTAGCTCTATAAGCGCTCCTACTCGCCCTTTGATGGTTACGGTACCAGCATCAGGATTTATGAGTCCGTTAAGTATTTTAAGCAAGGTACTTTTTCCGGCGCCATTATGCCCAATTAAGCCCAAGCACTCTCCACGACGTAATTCAAAATTAATGTCTTTAACCGCCCAAAACTCTTTAGGGCGCAACTGCCGTTCCTGACTGGAACCACGCACACCGCTCACCAAATCCTTAACACCATACCACAGGCTGGTTTTTAGGTCTTTGCAAAACTTTTTGCTTAAGTTTTCAACTTTTACTAAAATTTCACTGTTGTTCATTTTTTTTGGTTATTGGTTGTCTGTTGTCGGTTGTGGGTTATCGGTTGTCGGTTGTTGGTTGTCTGTTGTCGGTTGTCGGTTGTGGGTTATCGGTTGTCGGTTGTGGGTTATCGGTTGTCGGTTGTCGGTTGTTTATAAGCTTCAAACTTTCCAATGTTGTTCTACATATTTTTTAAAGCTATATAATTTTGCTCCTAAGGTATCATATTTTTCAATCAATACTTGAGTTTCTAATTCCGGATAAAGTTTCTGAATCATTTCTAACTGCGATAAACATTCTAATAACGATGCATGTGCATACACTAAAAATTTTATGAAATCTTGTTTGTAACTACGTCTTCCGTATCCTTCTACAATATTATCTTTTATAGATTTAGATGATCTTCGAAGCTGACTTCCTTGTTCATAAAGCTCGTACTTTGGCAGCTTTAATGTGAGTTCATGTACTTCAACAGCATATTGGAAAGCTAAGAGATACATCTCTAAATCTTTATAACTTTTCATTTTTCTTTATTTTTTTGTGAGTTTGCGTTATAACCGAAACTCACGCCTCCCTACGCACTCAACCGTTCTACAATAATAGGAATGGCAATACGGTATATGACTAAACCTAAAAATAATAAAGGTACGCATAGGGCAAGGACTCCTATAAAATAGTTTAAAAATTCCGGCTGAAACCCAACAACCAAATCACGTGTTGTTAGTATAATAGGTGTAATTGGGTTGTATGTCATAAGTGTTTTCATAATCCCTGTTTTAGGAATGGCGTATACCACCGGTGTGACATACATTAAAAACTGCATTCCAAACGAGATGATTTTACTTATATCTTTATACAACAACCCTAAAGGCGTTAAAAACAATCCTAATGTACTACCAAAAAGTACTGCTGCTAAGACGGCAAAAGGCAGTAACAACAAGCTATAATGAAACCCTACACCAAAAATAAAAACAAAAGCCACTAACAGGAGTATTTTTATAGCACTATCAAACAACAGTTTATAAATACCTGAAAGCAAAAGGGCTTCTTTTGGGAAGTTTATTTTGGTTAAAATACCTTTGGCAGCATTGGTACTTTGCATAGGCGAATTTATAGAAGCTACAATTATAGACCAAATCAGGGTTCCTGAGAAGGCGTACACGGGATAAGGCACACCGGTATCAGATAAGCGTACGGTACCACTGTTATTGAGAAAAATCCAAACGGCTGCTGTTGCCAGCGGTGTTACAAACGCCCATAAAATCCCTAAATATGACTGACGGTATTGCGCCTTGATATCGCGCTCGGCTAATTGACGGGCTAAAAATCGTGAACGATACATATCGGTAAGGCTTGCTTTTAAAAGCGCCCCCATTTTTATTGTTCGTTCTTTTTTATATACTCGGGTTTCTAAAGCCATATATTGATTCTAATCACCATCACACTTTGTGTTTTTTTGATTAGGGCTAATATAATAAAACCATTGAAAACCTTTTATGTAGAATATGTATTTAATGTAAAGGTAATAGAGAATTGATAATGGGGAATTGATAATGGAGAATTGATAATGGTTGTGGGTTGTCTGTTGTCTGTTGTCTGTTGTCTGTTGTGGTGTTGGTTGTCGGTTGTGGATTCCGCATCAAGTGCGGAATGACAGCTTGTGGGATTTGGGTAGGGAGTAGTGAGAATTGATAATGGAGAATTGATAATGGATAATGGATAATGGAGAATGGATAATGGGGAATTGATAATTGATAATTGATAATGGGGAATTGATGATTGAGAATTGATAATGGTTGTCGGTTATCGGTTGTTGGTTGTGGATTCCGCATCAAGTGCGGAATGACAGCGTGTGGGATTTGGGTAGTGAGTAGTGAGAATGGAGAATGGAGAATTGAGAATTGAGAATGGAGAATTGAGAATTGAGAATGGTTGTGGTGTTGGTTGTCGGTTGTGGGGTTGGTTGTCGGTTGTGGATTCCGCATCAAGTGCGGAATGACAGCGTGTGGGATTTGGGTAGTGAGTAGTGAGAATTGATAATGGAGAATGGATAATTGATAATGGATAATGGAGAATTTATAATGGGGAATTTATAATGGGGAATTGAGAATTGAGAATGGTTGTGGGTTGTTGGTTGTTGGTTGACTGTTGTGGGTTGTTGGTTGTGGGTTGTGTTTACATGTTATTTGTGTTTAAAAACACTGGTAAGTCATGTAAGGCTAACCAATCCTCATCTACATCATCTTTTAAGAACTGATAATTTAGGGCGCACAGTTTTTTACCCGCAGTAAATTCGCCTAACACGTCTAATAAAATCGTTGTCATATACTCGTTGATCTCCTCTACGGGTCTTGATTGAAGTGATTTAGCTAGATTATTAAATCCCAATAGCAGTCCGTATTTCCCGGTATTATCATCAATAAAATCAGGTTTCCAAACAATATCACTGGCCTTAATAGACATACCACTAAACAGATAAGGCGGGTCTGTTCGTTCTATAAGTTCATCAATTGTGATTTTTGGCTGTATAAAGGCTTGTATTTTCCAATTAGGAATATCTGGTGCCATAGCTACTAAATTTTGAACCATCATAAACCCTTCTGAGTCGCCATTGGTTGTTAGGGTAAATTTTGATAAAGCAGCCGGTGCACCACTTGAAATAACATAACTTACTGTTGCCTCAAATTCTTGCAGTTTACTAGCTAGGGTATGATAGTAGTAAGCTTGTTCAGATTCAGGAAGCGTATGTAAATCATAAAATATATCACGATGCTCATTAAACCAATTCCAAAACATCTTTATTGACGCCATATTACAAGATAAAACAAATTAGCAATTAACTGAAAATTAACGCAATATATTTAATTTTTCATAAACCAATCCCAAGTAAACCTCAACCCTTCTCTAACATTATATTCAGGTTTATAGCCTAAAAGCGTTTCAGCCTTTGAAATATCAGCAAGCGAATCACGCACATCACCCTGTCTTGGTGGTCCGTAAACAGCTTGTAAATCAGTGTTGGCTGCTTGTTGTAAAGATTCCCAAAGGTCATTTACCGAAATACGTTCACCACACGCTACGTTAAAGACTTGGTTTTTGGCAGTTTCTGGCGCAAAAAAGCCGCGCACATTTGCTTGCACTGCATTAGCCACAAAAGTAAAATCGCGAGTTTGCTCGCCATCGCCATTTATTTTCGGTGCCTTATTATCTTTCAAAGCTTGCATAAACAAAGGTATCACAGCAGCATAAGCCCCATTAGGGCTTTGTTTAGGGCCAAATACATTAAAGTATCGCAACCCAACAGTATCGGTATCATATGTTTTACCAAAAACATCGGCATACAACTCGTTTACATATTTTGTTACCGCATATGGCGACAAGGGTTTCCCAATCGTGTCTTCAACTTTAGGCAGCTGCTTACTATCACCATAGGTAGAGCTAGACGCTGCATAAACCATACGCTTTACCGTAGCACTTTCCTTTAGTGCAATCATCATATTAAGAAATCCAGAAATATTCACCGCATTGGTTGTTGCCGGATCATTTATAGAACGTGGCACCGAACCTAAAGCTGCTTGATGACTTACATAATCCATATCCTGCATGGCCGTTTTACAAGTATCTAAATCTCGTATATCGCCCTCTATAAGCTCAAAATTGGGAAGCTGCATAAACTCGGTAAGATTCTCCCTATAACCGTTTGAAAAATTATCAAGTACCCGTACTTTTTTTGCATTATGCTTTAGTAAGTACGCCACAAGGTTAGACCCAATAAAACCTCCTCCACCAGTAATTAGGAATTTCAAACTAGAGATCTCTTGATTATGAAAAGCATTATTGTACATAGTATTTATAAATATGATTTTACAAGCTAAAAATACTATTAATTATAAGAACCCTAATAGAATACCATAAGTATTAGTTAAAACGGCAACCAGCACCGAGTAACTACAACAACACACAACATCATAACTACTAAACCGACTTACTTTGTTACACTGTCTCATCCTGAAATAAGACTATAGGTTAAAAACTGATTTGAGCTGTTAATTTGTATGCCATATTTGGTTGTATAAAAAACGAGCACAAAGTGAAAACTTCGTGCTCGCAATTTTTTAGTTTTGGCGTCGCTAAATTTTTCAGAATACACTGATAGCGAACACTTACTTATAGGCTATGCTGTAAATGTTTATTCTTTTATGAATTTTAAGCTATTTCCGTTTTCAAACATTAAGAAATATATGCCATTTGATAGGTTTTGAATGTTAATCGTGTTATTTTCTTGAATGGTACCGTTTTTAAGTTTTGCTCCAAGCGCATTATAAATTGCATATGCTTTTTTGCCTTCATTAATTCCTGAAACTTGAATGACATTAGACGCAGGGTTAGGAAAAATTGCTATTTTATTCTGATTAAGATTCGTATCATTAAGTGATAGTGTAGATTCAAATTTAAATATCTCAATATCTTTAGGAAAGTTGCCTGTATAGTTATGAACAGTAGTTTTATTAGAACCGTTTAAATTGTATCTATCTAGTAAATCTCCATTATCAGAAAGTAGGTACATATAATTGTTTTCTACATCCAATTCTATATCAATATACAATAAAGAAGCACCAGCCGTATATGTTGTTAAAACAGTTTTTGTATTCCCTGACAAATCCGTTGTAAAAATTTCTGCTGCTGTATTATCTCTGCTTATGTGATAAATTTTGTTATTAGCTATATCTATTGTAAAATCACTAGGATATTGTGTACCTCCAACATAGTTATATATGGTTGTACTGTTATTACCGTTTAAATCATATCGCGTTAAACTATCGCCATTTACATCTAAAGCGTACACATGGTTATTGATAAGATCTAATTGTATTGTATTTAAGAGTTTAGTACCACTTGGTGTATAAGTGATTAAGCTGTTTTTGTTTGTGCCATCTAGGTTTGTTGTAAAAATTTCACCATTCATGACATGATAAATTTTTCCGTTTAATAAATCTAACTCAATATCTCTTGGAGTGGTTGGGTACGTGTATATTAATGTATTGTTAGCACCATTTAAATCGTATTGTATTAAGTTTTTTCCATTTTGGTCAAGCACATACATTTTATTGTTATTTGCATCAATTTCAATATCATTTGCTAATGAGGAAGAGCTAGGTGTGTATGAAGCCAATAGGTTTTTTGAAGTACCATCTAAATTTGTCGTAAAAGCACCTTCGCCAGAATCTATATGGTATATTAAATCAGTTTGCGCATTAATTGCATTTACAATTAAGGTAAATAAAATAAGTAAAGTGTAAGTTTGTTTCATGGTAATAACTGTTTTTTATTATGTTGGTTAATAATAGTTTAGGGGATGTTTTTTTAAAAAATTTTTCGCAACCAAATGTAGTAAATAAAAACGAAAATAAACTAGCACAAATTGCCAACCATGTGTTAACTAATTTTCACAAGTTTTAGCAAAATATCGTTTAAGAACCGAAGCTCACTAGTAAGCTATTTTATCTCTAGATGCATCCTTATTGTTGTTGTAGCACGTTATTTATTAAAGGTTTAACCTTTATTTTTCTAATTTTTCTTTTTCCAGAGTTTATTTTGAGATTATTCCAGATGACATTGATTTTTCGACTTAACATATCCATTGGCAAAAGAATGTCTTGTTCAGCATCTGACTTTAATTCAATTCGATGAGTTGTCTTGTCAATTTCAACTATTATTAGGTAGTCAAACCCTTTATAACTAAATGTTTTTTCTGTCCATCCATTAGTAAATAGGTTGTCCAAAAATTCGTTTAAGTTTTCTATGTTAGCTTTATTATAAGTCAAAACATAGTTTTCGTTATCATCAACCTCAAACAGCTTTTGTTTAACTTTAGTAAAGTTTGGTGCGCTACTGTCAAATAAGATTTTATAGTCGTTACATATTCCGTTTGTGTATGTGCCAAGCTCAACTTTATTTATAGTCGTTGAGTCTAAAAACTCTATTGTCAAATAAGAAGTATGGAAATAATAAGTTTGAGAAAATTTATATTCAGTTTCTAGATTCTCAACATTCGTTGGATTCAATTGAGTTAGTTTTTGTTCCAAATATTTAATCCAATTATCAATCATCTCAAAATGTATTACAACAGTCTCATACAACCGCTAGTTACGTGTTTAAATACGTTAATTTTATTAAAACAATATACTTAATTAAAAGTAAAAGCGGTTGAGAATTATATCTAAACCGCTTTTTTTAACAGATTGTTGGTAGCCGTATTTATTTATGCTTGTGTTTAGGTTCCCATATTAATCTTAAGAAAGAGCTAAATCTTTCGTTTTCTCTGCTCACAGGAATCCCTGCTACAATCCCAATTAATAGGTTGTTGGTTACACCTACACGCATTTGTGGTCGTATTGTCATATCAAAGTCACTATTGTCAATAGTTTTATTGAATTCGACACCAATGAAGTTTCTTGTACCTGTTATCATATAATGAAAACTTGTGTTGATATCATAAGTTGTATGAAATTTATTGGTAATGAAATTCTGTTCAACCATTGGACCTGTATAAATCAATGAATGAAAGTTGTTTCCCCAACGTTTTGCAACAACTAAAAAAGGGTTATAGATATTTCCTTTAATGAAAGGACTTCCAAAATTACTAAAATCTGAAAGCTCAAACTCATTGATATATCCAATAGCCATTGATGTTGCCATTGGTTCACTAACAAAGAATGACCATTGAGTTGCTATTTTAATACTATTTAAGCTGTTTGAAGGAACTGAATCTCGACTTACTCCACTTTGAGGGGAGTAAAAAGTAAAAGGTAACTCCACTTCAAAACCCAACCTGTTAATAGGTGCCCATTCATATTCAATTAATGCTTCATAAGCATCAAATTTTAAATTATCAGTCAAGCCTAAACCTAGGTTCCATTCTTTCTCTCCTTTTCTCGCTCCCAAATCGCGTATAAGATCAATGTAGAGTGGTTCAGCATGTAGAACCTTGTCAGGTTCTTTATGGTCTTCTACTTGTTGGATATAAATACTGTCTTTTTCAGCCTTTGTAATTTGGGCAATTGAATATGTTGAAGATGCCAATAGTATTATTAGCATTAATAATTTTTTTAAATACATTTTTTGATTTGTTTTTTAAGCATTATGATATTATCCCACACCTATTTAATAGGCAGGGATTAGTCTATTCGTAAAACAAATCAAACCTTGGGTGGTGGAATATCGAGCTTTAGAAAGCCTTTTGTTAAATTAGTCGTATACTCTGGAAATTTGTGCTTTTTTATTTCAATGAATGATTGATTTAGGTTATTGTCAACTATGTAATGCGTTGCTAAATCAATTTTAACATTTGTCTTTGTGTTGTGGTCTTCAGTATCGTAATCATCATATTCTTTTATAGCATCTTCATAACCCAATACTTTTTCAATAATTATTTCAATTATACTTTCTTGGTCATTGAAAGTTAAATCTTCAGGAATATGTTCAGGGTTTGGGTCAGCGGGATCAACACTTATGTTTAGCATATATAATCCCATAATTCCCCAAAGGATTTTTGTAAATACGCTATTTCTTATTTGACTTAACACAGGTCAAATATAATGTTATTTTTCATATGGCTAACAGCGACAGTGTTAAGCATAGTTACTTTTTGAATTTAAAAAATAGCATATTTATTTGTTGTTTTTTATAAATGATAGATAAAACATAATAGAGATTCATGAGTGCAAATTAGCAATATAAGATAGGTAAACTAAATTGTGTTTAATGATAATTGATTCAAGTTCCTTCTCGATGTGCAGCGAAAGCTGTGATTAGTACAATACCCAAGATTCCCGTTTTGAGAACAATTTGATACAACGGTCTCATACAACCGCTAGTTTACGGAATTAAAGATAAGGTTTTTCGGTTTGGCACTCACGTTAGTAAACCTTTAGGTTCAGCCCAGCGACCAATGAACTCCTTTTTTTTAATCTAACAATTTGTTCAATCCTTCTTTTTCAAATAAAATTCGACCAACTTTTATGTCAGACCAACCTTTTTTTAGTTGATAAGTAAACGTTGGTATATTTTCAATCAGTTCACAATCTATATAATAGTTTTCAATTTTTTCGTTTGAAACATTTTTAAGTTCTTGAATGTGAGTAGAAATAAAAAAATAAGACTGATTGAATTTACTTAATCCGTTTATTGTTGTTTTGCAAATTTCAAAACCATCTTCCACATTTGTACCGCTAAAAAGTTCATCAAAAACTGCGAAGCATTGTTTTCCTTTTGTTGCTTGCTCGACAACGTTTTTAAGGGTCATCACTTCGGTCATAAAATGGCTGTATCCGTTTAAAATATCATCTCTTCTATTTTAATTAGGACGATACGCGATTGTATTTACAACCTCGCATCTACCTGATTTGCTGGCAGCAAGGATTTAACATCAAAAATAACAGCATTCGTAGCTTTTAACGCCTGAATATCTATTTGTAAAAACTCTTTATGAGATACTGCAAGAACAATAGCATCATAGTGTGTTTTTAATGCATGGGTTGTTGTTATTAAGTCAAGACCATATTCATGCTTCACTTCGTTTACAGAAGCCCAAGGATCATAAACATCTACCTGAACATCATAGGTTTGAAACTCTTTAATGATATCTATAACGCGTGAATTTCTGATATCTGGGCAGTTTTCTTTAAATGTAATGCCCAATACCAAGACATTAGACCCTTTGATTGTAGCACCCTTTTTTATCATGAGCTTTACGGTCTCGGTTGCAACATAAGCTCCCATGCTATCATTCATTTTACGGCCGGCTAAAATAATTTCAGGGTTATACCCAGATTCAATAGCTTTTTGGGCTAAATAATACGGATCTACACCTATACAATGCCCGCCAACCAAACCAGGTTTAAAGTTGATAAAATTCCACTTGGTTCCAGCTGCTTTAAGCACAGCCTCTGTATCAATATCTAATAATCTAAATATTTTTGATAACTCATTAACAAACGCAATGTTGATATCACGCTGTGAGTTCTCAATAACTTTGGCAGCTTCAGCTACTTTTATTGATGGCGCCATATGCGTTCCGGCTGTAATAACAGACTTGTATAAATCATCAACAACCATGGCAATTTCTGGCGTAGAGCCAGAGGTGACTTTAAGTATTTTAGTTACCGTATGCGTTTTGTCACCGGGATTAATACGTTCTGGAGAGTAGCCTGCATAGAAATCTTTATTAAAGCTTAAACCAGAAACACGCTCTAAAATAGGCACACAAATATCTTCAGTAACACCTGGATATACGGTAGACTCATAAATAACAATATCTTGAGGTTTTAATATGCTACCAACAGTTTCACTAGCTTTAATAAGTGGTGTAAATACCGGTTTATTTAAGTCGTCTGTAGGTGTAGGGACTGTTATAATATACACGGTAGATTGCGCCATATCATTTACATCGCTACTTACATACAATCCATTAGATTGGTTGGCTGTGTTTACCAAAACCGTTTTTAAATCAGCATCTGCTACTTCTAGAGTTCGGTCTTTACCTGCTTTTAATTCGGCAATACGGTTGTCATTAATATCAAAACCTACTACAGGATACTGCTTTGCAAACTCTACCGCTAAAGGTAAACCGACATATCCTAACCCAATAATTGCAATACGATGTGAACTCATAATCATGTATTATGTTTTTTTAATAAAGCTTTTTATACGCTGAAAAACCGATTTTTTAGCGTCGGCATGGTATGCATTACCATACACGCCATACCCATAACCATAGCCGTAGCCGTAGCCATAGCCGTAATTATGGTTTGTTTTATGCTTGTAAAAGTTAAGCACAAAATTGATGTTTTTAATCTCACCGCCATGATGTTTGGCATTAATGAGTTGTAACATCCCTTTTTTGGTATAATCTAAGCGCACCATAAAGATTGATGTGTCTGCATACTTAACTAGCTCTAATGCGTCTGTTACCAAGCCTAAAGGCGGTGTATCAAGAATAATAATATCATAATTTTGACGTAAATGTGTCATTAACTCTTTCATACGATTACTCATTAAGAGCTCTGATGGATTAGGCGGAATTGGTCCAGACGGAATAACATCTAAATTATCTACATGCGTGTGATTATTTACTTCGTCAAAGGTTTTTTCTCCAATTAAATAGTTGACAACTCCATGATCATTTGTCATGTGAAAATCATCAAATATTTTAGGTTTTCTTAAATCTAAGCCTAAAAGGATGGTTTTCTTTCCAGATAGCGCATACACGGTGGCTATATTGATAGAGCAAAACGTTTTCCCTTCGCCACTTACTGAAGAGGTAATCATGATTGTTTTACCTTGTTCAGATTCGTCTTTATTTAATATAAACTGTAAGCTAGAACGAATGGCTCTAAATGATTCTGCTACGGCCGATTTAGGTTTCTCAAAAACCACTAAATTATTATGATAACGATACTTACCAATAAGCCCTAAAATAGGAATGCTTGATAAGCGTTCAATCTCATCAGAACCATGAATGGTATTATCTAAAAGAAAAACAACAAATATGATAAACATAGGAATAAAAAAGCCCATCATTAAAGCCATCATATAATTGAGAGACTTATTAGGCCCAATTAATCCGCCTCCTATATCTTTAGCCTCATCAACAATAGATATATCTGATATATTCGCCGCTTTTACAATAGCCGCTTCGCTGCGCTTTGCCATATACACATTGTAGGCTTCTTGACTAATAGTAAGTTTACGTTGTATTCTTAAATATTGTTGTTGGTCTTCAGGGAGGTTACTTAATTTGGCCTCTAAAGCTGCTATATTTCTATTGATGGTATTAAGTTGTAGTCTTATGGTTGTTTTGGTAGCATCAATAGTTTCAAGTAAGACATTTTTTTCTGCATCAATTTGTCTATCTAAATCCAAGAACAAATCAGATCCTTCACGTGTTGTGTATTCAAGATTCTGTCTTTCAATAGCTAAATTAGTTATTTTGCTTACACTATTTAAAATGTTAGTTTCATCAATTCCAACTGAAGTAGGCGCCGCAATATTGATATAATTTGTTTTTGTTTTAAGGTATTGTTCTAGTGATTGCAAATAGTTAAGCTTGGTATTTTCAGCTTCTTTTTGAGCTTCAAAAGCCTGTAACTTGCTAGAAGCTTCGGCCATTTCAGCACTTACATCAAAGACTTTATTCTTTTTTCTAAAGTCGTTCATTTCCTTATTAACATCTTGTAAATCTATATCAACAGCAGCTAGGCTACTATCAATAAATTTAATAGTATTTGTTGCATATAGGTTTTTACGTTCTAATTCGTTTTTACTTAAAATAACCGCAGTTGTATTTAAATAATCAACAATTTTTGCCTTATTACTACCCGTTAACACCAGTTTAATTACCGAAGACGATGCGTTAAAAGGAGCAACGCCAATTGTTTGTTTATAGCCATGAACAACGCTATCATAGTTACTAAAAAGGATAAAAAACTCTTTTCCTGTCTGGGCAGTTTTTGATTTATTACGCCATGTTAAGCTACCATTTAAAAAAGGTAAGTTTATCTTTTGTCCTATTTTATACTGCTTGGTAAAATCTCCTTGCGGTAAATCAACACGTGATTTCGTTTTGGTATCATAACGCTGAACTGTAGCTTGAGGTTGCTCAAATTGAGCAAACAGTTCAAATGTGTTAGCATCTAAAAAACGTATTCCTATGTAGTGTCCTAAAATTTGTGGTTTTTGCAAGTCTAAATTAAACACAAAAGGTGCCTTTTTGTAGATATCAACCTTACGGTATTTTCCTTCAACAAAATAGTTCATGTATGACTGCAAGGAATCTACCACCTTTTCATTGTGCGTTCTGGTTTGTAGGGTTGTTATTGTTTTTCCCATTTTGCCGGAAACGCCGCCCCAGTTAAACGAAATACTCGTATTGGCTGTAAAAAAAGGGTTCTGGTCATTCTCTACAGAAACCAGCGATTCTAATCTGTAAACATTTTGTTTTCTAACATTGATAAGATATGCAATAACTAATGCTATACCAATACAAGCAACAACAAATTTCCAGAGATTCAGTACTTTAAAGAGGTATCCTCTAAAATCAAATATTATGCTACTAGATTCATGAGATTCTATATCGTAATGCTCCTGATTTGACATGGACTAAATACGGTTGATTAATAATACGGTTGTGGTTACTAGTGATAATGCGGTAATAATAGTACCTAATGTTTGTACACCGGTAGTTCCGGTACCCCAGGTTTTTTGTTTTAAAGGCTCTACATAAATAATATCATTAGGCTGAATGTAGTAATATGGCGACTCCATAACCTTGACATCTGTTAAATCAATACTATGTATTTTTTGCCCTTGCGGATACTGCCTAATAATTTTCACGTTCTTTTTATTTCCTGTGACCGGTATTTCACCAGAATTGGCAATAGCTTGAAAGACATTAACGCGCTCTTGATATAAGATATTTGTTCCAGGTTTTCCCACTTCGCCACTTGTTGTATACCGCAGTCCTGTAAGTTTTACAGACACAAAAATATTTGCTGTTTCTTTAAATTGTTCTTTCAGCAATTTATCTTCAATCATTTTCTCAATCTCTTCAGTTGTATATCCTAACACCCCTATTTTGCCTAAAATAGGAATGCGAATTTCGCCGTGTAGGTCAACTGTAAAGCCATCAAAATAAGCACGCTCTTCCCTATCAGCATCTAGATTTTCATCACCAACAGGGTTAAAAATTGTAAGATTACTTTGATCTAACCCTCTAACACGTATATTCAGGATATCATTTATTTGTACGCGATACGGTGTTTGTTTTTCAGTGATTACAGGAATACTATCTGTAGCCGCTTCTTTATTTTGTAGATATACAATATCACGATGCGGAATACATGAGCTAAAAACAATGGGAAAAATGAGCAAACAAAGGACAAGTAAATTCTTCATTATGAAGCTTAAAAGTTTATTCACAAATATAACTTTTAGATAGGAATATCAAAACTAAAGTGGGTATTTTTGGTTTTTATACGTTTATTTGCAAAAAAACAGCTTTTTGAATTACCTTAACGTTGAAAATATAGCCAAATCTTATGGAGAAGTCTCTTTGTTTAGCGAGATTTCTTTCAGTATTCATAAAGATCAAAAAATAGCTTTTGTAGCGAAAAATGGCACCGGAAAAACATCTATTTTAAACATGCTTGCAGGTTTAGACCAACCTGATACCGGGCAAATTATTTACAGAAAAGATATTACTGTTGCTTTTTTACCACAAGAGCCTATTCTAGATAACAATTTAACTATTGAAGCCTCAATATTTGACACAGAGAACCCTATACTAAATGTTATCAAAACCTATGAACATGCTTTACAAAACCCTGAAGACACAGAGGCTTACCAAAAGGCTTTTGAGCAAATGGATAGTCACCAAGCATGGGATTTTGAAACACAATACAAGCACATATTATTTCAGTTAAAACTTGATAATCTAGACCAAAAAGTAAGCACGCTTTCTGGCGGGCAAAAAAAACGTCTCGCACTTGCCATTGCTTTACTAAAAAAGCCTGATTTACTTATTCTTGATGAGCCTACCAACCATCTTGACCTTGAAATGATTGAATGGCTAGAAGATTTTTTTGCTAAAGAGCAAATTACTCTTTTTATGGTCACTCACGATCGTTATTTTTTAGAACGTGTATGCAATGAAATTATAGAGTTAGACCAAGGGCAACTTTACACCTACAAAGGCAATTACACCTACTATCTAGAAAAGCGCGATGCACGTATAGAACAAGAAGCCATAGAAACAGGCAAAGCCAAACAGCTCTTTAAAAAGGAGCTTGATTGGATGCGACGTCAACCTAAAGCACGTACTACCAAGTCTAAGTCTCGTATTGATGATTTTCATGAAATAAAACACAAAGCCCATCAACGTCGTAAAGACCACCAGGTACAGTTAGAACTTAATATGGAACGTTTAGGTAGTAAGATTTTAGAACTGCACAAAGTTTCAAAATCTTACAAAGACAAAACTATTTTAAACAGCTTTGACTACAACTTTCAGAAAGGTGAGCGTATTGGTATTATTGGTAAAAATGGCACCGGAAAATCTACGTTTTTAAATATACTAACCCAAAGTATTTCGCCTGATTCCGGTAAAATTGTGGTTGGTGAAACTGTAAAGTTTGGCTACTATACGCAAGCAGGAATCACCCCAAAACCAGACCAAAAGGTTATTGACGTTATAAAAGAGTTTGGCGATTATATCCCTTTAAAAAAAGGGCGACAAATAAGTGCGCAGCAACTTTTAGAGCGCTTTTTATTTGACCGAAAAAAACAATATGATTTTGTAGAGAAGTTAAGTGGTGGCGAGCGCAAACGCCTATACCTATGTACAGTGCTTATCCAAAATCCTAATTTTTTAATTCTAGATGAGCCTACTAACGATTTAGATATTGTAACCCTAAATGTTCTTGAGAGTTTTTTACTAGATTTTCCGGGATGCCTTATGGTTGTATCTCACGACCGTTATTTTATGGATAAAATTGTAGATCACTTATTTGTTTTTAGAGGTCAAGGCGTGATTGAAGATTTCCCTGGTAACTACAGTGACTTTAGAGCTTATGAAGACAGCCAAGAAAGCACATCAAAATTACCCGAAGAAAAGAAGGAAAAAAAGGCCTGGAAAAAAGACAGCAACAATAAACTTTCTTATAATGAGCAAAAAGAATATAAAAACATTGAAAGCAAGTTAAACACACTTGATTACGATAAAAAAGCTTTAGAAAAAAAATTTAATAACCTTGATTTAACTCAAGAGCAAATAAATGCCCTATCTCAAGAGCTACAAACCATTATTGATGAGATAGAAGCCAAAGAAATGCGCTGGTTTGAATTGGCTGCAAAAATGGAAGACTCCTAATGAATAATTCATGCGTTGGTGTTTCATAATTCGTACATAAAACATGTGGTATTCCTTATTAGCATACATTAGATTCTTATTTAAATCTACCAATCAACATGGTGTGCACTCGCCTTTTGTGTATCATTTAGTTACTCAATGCTTTTATGACAAAACCAAGTACCCTGAATATGAGATTTTAAAAACCTACCGAAAAGCGTTACTAAAAAACAACACCCCAATTAGCATAACCGATTTAGGTCCAGGTTCAAAAAAAACAGCTTCAAAGCAACGACTGGTTTCAGAAATTGCAAAAACATCAGGAAGCACCTTAAAACGCACACAATTACTCTTTAGGTTATCAAGGTATTTTAAAAGCCCTGCTGTTTTAGAGCTAGGCACCTCATTAGGTCTCGCAACACAAGCACTGCATTTAGGACATAGACATTCAAAAATCACTACCATTGAAGGCTGCCCAAACCTTTCAGCTTTTACTAAAAGTCAAGTCAACAATGAAAACATCTGTTTTAAAACGGGTGATTTTTCAGATGTATTAGAAACTTTAACGCAACCATCTTTTGATCTTGTATTTTTTGACGGCAATCACACCCAAGAGGCCACCATGGCTTATTTTGAAACCTTATTACCTAAAGCTCACAATAACACACTTTTTATTTTTGATGATATTTATTGGTCTAAAGGCATGACAGCCGCTTGGGAAACCATTAAAAACCATCCTAAAGTCACAGTAACTATAGACACGTATTTTTGGGGTTTTGTATTTTTTAGAAAAGAACAAGCAAAAGAACACTTTACAGTTAGGCTGTAAGAAGCACCAGCTGTAATTCCTTCAATTTTTTAACTCATAATTTTTAGCTTTTTAGCAAATATCCAGTAACTTTGTTTGAGTAAAACGCGCTTTTTATAGATGCTTCTCCTCTACTAAAGAACTCTGAAAAAACGCTTTATTTAATCTCTAAACACCTAGAATTACTTAATGAAAATTTACACAAAAACAGGCGACAAAGGTACCACAGCATTATTTGGTGGCACACGTGTTCCTAAACATCATATTCGTATAGAAAGTTATGGTACCGTTGACGAATTGAACTCTCACATAGGGCTCATAAGAGATCAAGACATACAGGAAGCATATAAAAATGTACTCATACACATTCAAGACAGACTGTTTACTGTTGGAGCCATACTGGCTACAGATCCGGAAAAAGCTATCATGAAAAACGGTAAAGAGCGTTTGAACATCCCTAAAATTTCAGAAGCAAACATCACGCTTTTAGAGCAAGAAATGGACGCTATGAATGACGCCTTACCACAAATGACACACTTTGTTTTACCTGGCGGTCACCAAACCGTGTCATTCTGTCACATAGCCCGCTGTGTTTGTAGGCGTGCCGAGCGTTTAGCCTCTGCACTTAATGATTTAGAACCTATAGATCCCAACACATTAAGGTACCTAAACCGTCTTTCTGACTATCTGTTTGTCTTGGCACGGAAGTTGTCTTTAGACTTACAAGCCAATGAAGTTAAATGGATTCCAGAAAAAACATAAATTCATCTAACTATCATTTAATTTTTTTACAACAATTAGTAAAAAAATAAACGTTCTTTTTAATAATGCGTAATTAATTGTTTTTTTTCTTGCTTATTTAAACTAAAAATTTATTTTTGCAAAAAATAAAACGAATTACAAATGTATTGGACATTAGAATTAGCATCTTATTTAAGTGATGCACCTTGGCCAGCAACAAAGGACGAACTTATTGATTATTCGATAAGAACGGGAGCACCACTTGAAGTCGTAGAAAACTTACAATCTATTGAAGATGAAGGTGATCAATATGAATCCATCCAAGAAATCTGGCCTGATTATCCAACAGACGAAGATTACCTCTGGAATGAGGATGAATATTAATATCATTAACATTTTAAAAGTCTCGTATAGAGGCTTTTTTTATGCTTTAAAAACACGTCATTAGTCACATACAAAACACATCAAGACACTTTTAAGTCTTGATTATAAATAACATACGCATTGTTATTATATTATAACAATGCAACAATAATATAACACACATGAGTTTTTTAGATTCTGTACTAAAAGTATTTGTCGGCGATAAGTCGAAACAAGACGTAAAGGCCATCATGCCTATCGTAAATAAAATAAAATCTTTTGAAAGTGCTCTTGAAGCATTATCTCACGATGAATTAAGAGCTAAAACAGCAGCTTTTAAAGCACAAATTGCAGAAGCCAGGAAGCCTCATAATGAAAAAATAGACGCTTTACTTAAAGACGCTGATGCCACTGACGATATAGATAAACGCGACGATGTTTATCAAGAAATAGATCGTATAAAAGACGCTATTTACAACGTTACAGAAGACGTACTAAACGACATATTACCAGAAGCCTTTGCTGTGGTAAAAGAAACTGCAAAACGTTTTGTACACAACACCTCTATCCCTGTTACGGCCAATGAATTTGACCGTTTAATATCTGGAGATAAAGACTATGTAAGTTTAGAAGGCGATCAAGCTATATGGTCAAACTCTTGGGATGCCGCAGGAAAACCCATTACTTGGGATATGATTCATTATGACGTTCAGCTTATTGGTGGTATTGCCATGCACCAAGGAAAAATTGCAGAAATGCAAACAGGTGAAGGTAAAACACTTGTAGCAACCTTACCTGTTTACTTAAACGCTTTAGCTGGTAAAGGTGTACATCTTGTAACAGTAAACGATTATTTAGCAAAACGTGATAGCGCTTGGATGGCTCCTATATTTGAATTTCATGGTTTAAGTGTAGACTGTATAGATTATCACCAGCCAAATTCTGAAGCAAGACGTAATGCTTATAAAGCAGACATTACTTACGGAACCAATAACGAATTTGGTTTTGACTACTTACGTGACAATATGGCTCACGCGCCTAACGATTTAGTACAGCGTCCACATCATTACGCAATTGTAGATGAGGTTGACTCTGTATTAGTTGATGATGCTAGAACACCTTTAATCATTTCTGGGCCAATACCACAAGGTGATCGTCATGAGTTTAACGAACTAAAACCAAAGGTTGATTCTATTGTAGCAACCCAACGAAAATATTTAACTGGTGTATTAGCCGAAGCAAAAAAACTCATTGCTGAAGGCGATACCAAAGAAGGTGGTTTTAAATTATTGCGTGTTTACCGCGGTATGCCTAAAAACAAAGCTTTAATCAAGTTTTTAAGTGAAGAAGGCATCAAGCAGCTTTTACAAAAAACTGAAAACTTCTACATGCAAGACAACAATCGCGAAATGCCAAAGGTAGACGCAGAGTTGTACTATGTTATAGAAGAAAAAAACAACCAAATAGAACTTTCTGATAAAGGTATTGATTACCTATCAGGAAAAGATGACCCTAACTTTTTTGTCATGCCAGAAATTGGCACTGAAATAGCAAAAATAGAAAGTCAAGGTTTATCATCTGAAGACGAAGCCAACCTAAAAGAAGATTTATTCAGGGATTTTGGTATCAAATCAGAACGTATTCATACCCTTAACCAATTATTAAAAGCATACGCCCTTTTTGAAAAAGATGTTCAGTATGTTGTTATGGATAATAAGGTTATGATTGTAGATGAGCAAACAGGTCGTATTATGGATGGACGTCGATATAGTGATGGTTTACACCAAGCTATAGAGGCTAAAGAAAACGTAAAAATTGAAGCTGCGACACAAACTTTTGCAACGGTTACACTTCAAAATTACTTTAGAATGTACCGCAAACTATCTGGTATGACAGGTACAGCGGTTACTGAAGCAGGAGAATTCTGGGAAATCTATGAACTAGACGTTGTAGAAATTCCGACTAACAAGCCTATTGCTAGAGACGACAAAGAAGATTTAGTTTACAAGACAAAACGTGAAAAGTACAACGCTGTTATAGATGAAGTTACCAAACTATCACAAGCAGGACGTCCTGTGCTTATAGGTACCACATCTGTAGAAATTTCTGAATTATTAGGAAAAATGCTTTCTATCAGAAAAATACCTCACAATGTCTTAAACGCCAAACAACATAAAAAAGAAGCCGAGATTGTTGCAGAAGCTGGTAATGCAGGGCAAGTAACTATTGCTACCAATATGGCCGGTCGTGGTACCGATATTAAACTAAGTGATGCTGTAAAAAAAGCAGGAGGTTTGGCTATTATAGGTACAGAACGCCATGACTCGCGCCGTGTAGACAGACAGCTTCGTGGTCGTGCCGGTCGTCAAGGAGATGTAGGTAGTTCACAATTTTATGTATCTCTAGAGGACAACTTAATGCGTTTATTTGGTAGTGAACGAATTGCCAAAATGATGGATAGAATGGGATTAAAAGAAGGTGAAGTGATTCAGCATTCTATGATTTCAAAATCTATAGAACGTGCACAGAAAAAAGTTGAAGAAAATAATTTTGGTGTTCGTAAGCGCTTATTAGAATATGATGATGTTATGAACTCACAACGTGAGGTTGTATACAAACGTCGTCATCATGCCTTATTTGGAGAGCGTTTACGTGTTGATTTGGCCAACATGATTTATGATACCTCTGAAGGTATTGCAGACACAAACAAAGCTGCTAATGATTATAAGAATTTCGAATTTGAACTTATTCGTTATTTCTCAATGAGCTCGCCAATTACCGAAGTAGAATTTAACAAACTATCAGTACAAGATATTGCTGGTAAAATATACAAAGCTGCTTTTGAACATTACCGAACAAAAATGGAGCGTAATGCCGAAGTTGCATTCCCTGTAATTAAAAATGTTTACGAGACACAGCGCGATAAATTTAGACGTATTGTTGTTCCTTTTACAGATGGTAAGAAAACATTACAAGTTGTTACCGATTTAGAAAAAGCTTATGAAACTAACGGGAAACAACTTATTACAGATTTTGAAAAGAACATCACATTAGCCATTATTGATGACTCTTGGAAAACACATTTACGAAAAATGGATGAGTTAAAACAATCTGTACAATTAGCTGTTCACGAACAAAAAGACCCATTACTTATTTATAAGTTTGAAGCTTTTGAGCTTTTTAAAGCTATGATTGATCAGGTAAATAAAGATGTTATTTCATTCTTATTTAAAGGTGAGTTACCATCAGAAGACACCAGCACAATTAGTGAAGCAAAACAAACTCAAAAAAAGGAAAACCTTCAAACACAAAAAGAAGAAATTCCTAATATGGATGAACGTGCCGCTCAAAGTAGAGCTGCAGGAAACACACAACCACAACAAGAGGTTGTTGAAACTATAGTACGAGACAAACCCAAAATAGGTCGTAACGATAAAGTAACTATTAAAAATGTTATGAACGGTGAAAACAAAACAGTTAAGTACAAACAAGCAGAACCGCTTATAGCAAAAGGAGATTGGGTTATTATTGAAGAGTAAACCTAAATCACTACAAAACAACACATTAAAAAAGGTCATGATAATCATGACCTTTTTTTCTTACCATAACTGACTACAACCGATATATTTTTCGTTTTAACGAAAAGTTATTCTAATACGTTTTTTAATAACTAAATTCACATCAAAATACTCCCTGCATTTTTTCGATTAATAGCGCTTAAAACGAAAAAAATATTATTATGGGTTTCTCTTTTTTAAAAAAACCTTTTTCCAAGGTCACCTTGTTATTAAGTTTTACTGCAACACTATGCATCATTAATAACACCATAGCACAATCTATTAGTTTTGGATCATCAGGACTTATAAATGACAATGTATTAAACCCAACCTCTTTAGAATTTGGACCAGATGAAAGACTCTATGTTGCCCAACAAAACGGTATTATTTGGGCTTACGATATAGAACGTGATGCCGCAACAGCTGGCAATGGTACTTATACTGTAATAGGTAGCGAAGAGATCACCAACATACGCTTTGGTATTCCTAATCATACCGATGGTGGAAACCCTAATCCTAGTCAGCAACGACTTATCACTGGTTTGGTTACTGCGGGAACACCTGAAAATCCTATTATTTACGTTAGCTCTTCAGATTACCTTCTTGGCGGCGGCGGCGGCGGTAATGACACAAATCTTGACACAAACTCCAGTATGCTTTCAAAATTAGAATGGGATGGCAACGCATGGACTAAAATAGATTTAATAAGAGGATTACCTCGCTGTGAAGAAAATCATGCTATAAATGGCATGGATCTTTTTGAAAAAGATGGAAACACCTATATGCTCATAGCTCAAGGCGGACAAACCAATAAAGGCGCTCCTAGTAATAACTTTGCTGGTACTCCAGAATATTTTTTATCTGGAGCCATTTTAATAGTCAATCTAACGCAGTTAGAATCTATGCCTGTGTATACAGATCCTAGAACAAACACGCAATATGTTTACGACTTACCAACCCTAAATGACCCAACACGATTAGATATTGATAATACTAGCGAAGACTTTCCTTACCCTTCTGGACACCCAATGTACAATGCAACCATTGATGTAGGCGATCCTTTTGGAGGAAATAACAGTCTTAATCAAGCCTTTGCAGAACCTGGTGGGCCTATTCAAATTTTTTCACCTGGATATAGAAATCCGTATGACATCATTATTACAGAAAACGGACGTATTTACACCTCTGACAATGGTCCAAATTCTCTTTGGGGCGGATTTCCTAAAATTTATGACAGTGCTACAGACATTTATTTAGGTGATGAAAGCACCATTACTTATGACCCGCTAAACCACTATATCAAGAATGAAATTAACGAAAGCGGTAGTACTATTGTGAGAGATCCTTTACACTTTGTTGGCTCTACAAATGATGCTAATGGCACTTATTATGGTGGTCATCCTAACCCGATATTAGCATTTCCATCAAGAGCTGATGTTATTACTTATAACAATTCAGGAGGTGTTTGGACTGCTACAAACACTTATGATTTAGCGACTTTACTACCTAATGTCTCTGGGTATTTTCAATCATCTTTTACCATAGCAGATTTTCCTGACCAGCCTAGACTAGGCGAATATCTTGTTGATGAACCTACAACCAGTACTCGTGTAAATATATTAGACAATGTAAACGCCTCAACCAATGGTATTACAGAATATACAGCGACAAATTTTGATGGCGCTATGCAAGGCAATATCCTTACAGCCTCTTTTAACGGTGGTATAAATAGATATGTATTAAATCCTGAAGGCGATACTGTTTTAGAACATGAAGTTACCTTTAATGGATTTGGCAGTTTACCACTTGACGTTACAGCACAAGGAGACAACGATGTATTTCCTGGTACTGTTTGGGCTGCTACCTATGGTTCAAATAGCATAACCATTTTTGAGCCTACAGATTTAAGTTGTTTTTTACCTGGAGAACCAGAGTATGACCCTCAAGCTGATTATGATGGCGACGGTTACACAAATCAAGATGAAATAGATAACGGTACGAATATATGCTCACAAAGTAGCAAACCCAATGATAACGATGGCGACAACGTATCTGACTTAAATGATGATGATGATGACAATGATGGCATTTTAGATGTCAACGACGCTTTTGCTTTAGATCCAGACAATGGCACAACAACTAATTTACCTATAGATTATCCTTTTTGGAATAACGACCCAGGAACAGGACTTTATGGTTTAGGTTTTACAGGTTTAATGGTAAACCCTGCAGGAACTACTGACTACCTTACACAATTTACAGATGCGTCTTTATCGTTTGGTGGCGCAGCAGGAAAGGCAACCGTTGAAAATGTAAATGGCGGTGATGCATTTCAAAGTAATAACGATCAGCGTAACGGTTTTCAATTTGGGATTAATGTAGATACAAACTCTCCTAACCCATTTACGATACACAGCAAAGTAGAATCACCATTCTTTGGATCAAACGGGTCGCAGCAAGACCCTATAGATTTTCAATCGTACGGAATTAGCTTTGGTACTGGAGATCAAGATAACTATTTGAAAATGGTCATTATGAATGGCACATCAAACAGCGATAATATAAGTGGTTTACAAGTACTTCTTGAAGAAAATGGTATTGTAACTCAAAATTTAATTTATGATATCCCTAGTATTTTAAATGCAAGCTCTGTTGATTTATATTTCTCTATAGACCCTGATACTAACGAGGCACAACCTTTTTACTCTATTGACGATGGAAACAACTTAATACTATTAGGAACACCTATAGCTTTACCTACTAGCTTTCTAGATCCTAATGACAATAAAGGACTTGCCATAACATTGATGTCTACATCACGAGCAGGCGCTACTTCAAATCCTTTTACAGCCACTTGGGATTTTATTGAAGTTTATGAAAATTTAAATGGTCAGGTTTCTGTTTCTCCTAACCCATTAGATTTTGAATTAACACCAGTGTCTAATACGCAACGCACCAAATATGTAACTTTAAAAAATGATGGCGGCCCTATTGACGATCCAATCACCATAACAGGAATTACCTTTGGAGGCGCGGATGCTAGCCTATTTTCTAGTGACGCTATTTTCCCTATAGTAATTGGCTCTGGTTCATCAATTGAAATCCCCATAGACTTTAGTTCAGATAATATTGTTGGCGTTAAAAATGCCACAATGAATGTTACACATTCTGGTATAAACTCACCAACAGCCAACATAGATATCACAGGAGAATTGACAGATATTTATGGCCCAATAATACGTATTAACGCTGGTGGTCCAATGGTTACTGCTTCTGACGATGGTCCAGACTGGGAGGAAAACACCACCTCTACAGGCATTTCTTATGCAGTAACTTCTGGATCTTCTTTTTCTGTGACAGGCATGTATTATGAAGATAGAGATGCTTCAATACCTGACTATATAGATTCTGACTCGTATTACGAGGTTATGCGTTATGAACGTAGTAATAGTGACGAATCATTTCCTATGATTTTTTCTATTGCATTACCTAACGGAAATTATATTGTTAATCTTTATTTTAATAACCTATATAATGGAACTTCAGAGCCTGGAGAACGCATTTTTAGTGTTAACCTAGAGAATGAAAGGCGCATAAACCATTTAGACCCTTCTGGTGAATTTGGATACCGATCTGCAGGAATGATTCAAAACAATGTAACCATTACTGACGGTGTTTTAGAAATTGAATTTATTGCTGAACTTCAAGACCCGCTTATTAATGCTATAGAAATCATGGGGATTCAATACCCTGAAATACTTGTATATCCTATTGCTGATCAATCAAACTGTGAGTTAGAGTTTGCTGATTTCGCTGTTGTAGCTTCAGGAGGAAACCCTTCAGATAATCTCTTTTATGAAATGAGTGGCCAACCTCTTGGCGTGCATATGGAACCTACAAATGGATTAATATTTGGAACTATTGATGAAAGCGCTGTAACAGGCGGACCAAATAGTGATGGCGTTTACCAAGTAACTGTCACCGTTTCTAAACCTGGAAGTTTATCTAAATCTGTCAATTTTGAATGGACTGTAGTTGATGACACTGAAGCACCACTAATAACTTGTCCAGAAGCTATTTCTGAAACCATTTCTAGCAGTGAAACACATGCAAATATTACTATTGTAGAACCTTCGGCTTCTGACAATTGTGCTACAGACATCTCGTATTTAGGAGAACGCTCTGATTTACTACCTATTACAGATCCTTACCCTATAGGTGAAACAACAATAACTTGGACAGCTACTGATGCTTCTGGTAATACCTCATTGAGTTGCGATCAGACTATAGCCGTTACATCTTTAGACCCTATAATACTTTTACCTAAAGCTTATTTACAAGGCGCTTCTTTATACCCTAATACTGGTGAAGAAGCACTAATGCGTGATGATTTACGTATATCAGGACTTATACCAACGACAAGCCCTTATTCAGATATGAAAACTTGTTCATCTGGAGTATTCACTACAACTGGAACAAACGCTATTGTAGATTGGGTTTGGGTAGAGCTTCGAGATGCTACTGATAACACACTAGTTATTGATAGCCAATCGGCTTTAATACAGCGCGATGGTGATATAGTAGATACTGATGGAACATCGCCTTTAAGCTTTTTACAAGCGGCAAACAGTTATTATGTTGTCGTTAATCATAGGAATCATTTAGGTGTTATGACTGCCACTGCTCTAGCTTTATCTAATACTCCAACAATTGTTGATTTTACTAATGGAAGCACCGCTACTTATGGCACAAACTCACAAACAACTTATGGCACACCTAGCGGATTTTCAGGATTATGGGCTGGAGACATTAACAGTAATAATGACGTTCGTTACCTGGGGCCTAGCAATGATTCTGCTATAATAAAAACTACGATACTTAATGCTCCTGGTAATACCACAAATAGCAATTATTACCCTTTTGAAGCTTACCACCAAGGTGACATAAATATGGATGGACAAGTACGTTATTTAGGGCCTGACAATGACAAAGGGATTTTAAAAGAAATAATAACCAACCACCCTAGTAATCCATCATCAAACTATTATCCAATTAACGAGCAGCTGCCAAATTAAAAAAACAAGCATCATGAGAACATTATTTACTTTAATAACCATAGTATTAGCAACTACTTCTTTAAAAGCTCAAATCACTTATGAGTTTAGCTTATCTTTTGTAGGCATAAATAGCGCTACTGGAAATTACCAAATGGCTTTATTAGCAACACCCAGTGCTTCTGTTACAAATCACAGTACAGATGATATGGGCGCAGGTTTTTATGTTCCTACAGGATTAACCATTGGTAATTTTGTAACCGGAAATTCAAACCTTCCTGCAAGTGAATGGTTTATTACACCTATGGGTTCAGGGACTGGTGGTGATGCTTACTTTTTAGGAAGAGACGAAGCAGGAGCTTTTTCTGTGTTGCTTAATGGTTCTGGGCCATTTCAATTAGTGCTTTTTGATGTTATTGCTAATCCGAACCCTTCATCTGGAGAAATTAAATTTGTAGAGAATGGCGATCCTGTTTTTGACACCATTTTTATAGAAAACTATATCAATATTGCTGCTCAAAATTTATATGCTCAAAATAACCCTGCGGCAAGTGCTGTTCAGTTTAATACATTACATAGTAACAGTGCTATTGTTTTTGAAGATTTAAGTGTTTTTCCAAACCCAGCACAACAAGAATTATTTTTGAAGTCTTCAACTTTAAGCCATATAAGATCTGTAATCTTTCATTCTATTGATGGAAAAAAAGTATACGAAAACAATCATTTATCTATTGTAAATAACAGCTCAAAAATTGATGTATCTAGTTTTTTAAATGCTTTATATTTTATGACAGTTACATCTAAAAATGGCGATCAAGAAACCTATAAAGTACTTATTCAGAGATAAGATTAAAGCTTTAGTAACAAATTAGGGTCTGGACAATTTTGTAAAAATTTGTCTAAATCATTTTTACTACAAACGCCTGGGTAATCCCCATAAAAATTCTGAATATCTCTAATAATTTGAAAATGTAAATGTGGTGCATAATCTCCATTTACAGAAGCATCGCCTAATGTTGCTATTTTATCACCTGCTTTAAAGCATTGCCCTATTTGTAAATTAACCAGAGACTCTAAACTTAAATGGCCATAAAGTGTGTAAAACTCTACAGTTTCTATTGTGTGCTTTAAAATAATAGTAGGACCATAATCTCCAAAATTTTGATTGTTTTTAAAGCTATGCACTTCGGCATCAAGTGGCGTAAATATTTCAGAACCTGCATCTAACCACAAATCGACACCTAAATGTATATTTCGCTCTGTATCAACATCTAAATTATTAAAGTGCTTACTGCGTTTATAAATATTTCTTACTTCTGCATAACCACCATAAGCAACTTTAGCATGATGCTTTTGTAGATAAGTGGTCATGTAGTCTTGCCAAGCACTTGAAGAGGCTACGTCAAATTCTTGTAAATCTAAATTATCTTGAGAAAGTTTAATTGGCACATAAGCCGGTAAAGGAATACTAGCGTCTAAAACCAAAAGTGGTTTTGAACTAATCGTATTTAGAAAAGAAGTGAATTTTTGTGAGTTCATTATTAAATAATTGAACTCAAAAGTAACAAACTATTGCATGATAACATCGCTAAATTTAGCATTAATCACAATGGTTTTATCACTGGTAAGGTTTCCTGTAGAAAATGACGAGGTATTTTGATTTGAGTTATTTTTAGGATGTTTTAGCCTAGACTGCTTGCCTTTGTATTGTAAATTATAATCTGTTTTTGGAAGATAAACTACAGCCTCACTATTTTCTAGAACAACATTAAGGTTACTAAAAGTATCTGCTATATTTTTTATAATTAAGTCTCCAAAACTCCCATCAATGATTGCATTTTTTTGCAACGTATTTATTTTAATGTTTGATGAATTAGAACTTAATACCAATCTGTCTGCATTTGTAATAGCTGCTTTATCTACAAAATTAAGTTTTAGTTCACCCATATTCCAATTAGTGATGGTTACTGGTGAATAAGAAGCATTGATGGAAGTCTGGCTTCCATCTATGCTATCTGCTATTAATGTTGTGTAAGATAGGTCTGCTTTTGTATTATAAATAACAGACGTTACTTTTAATTCACCGTGACGTACATTCATTTTTAAATTAGCCTTTTTAGGCATTTTTATAATGATTGTTTTCTTAACTTTTAAATGCGGTTGTCTGTAAGCATCTCTTTCAGAACGATAACGCGCTCTTTCTTCAATATGTTTTCGTCTTTCTTCTAAATGTTTTTCTCTTTCATGCATACGGTTTTGGCGGTGCGCTTCTGCATTTGCTCTTGCTTCAAGGCGTTTTGCTTGTAACTCCATACGTCTTCCATAGGCTTCGCCCCAAGCTTCCATTTGTTTTCCAAACTGCTCGCCCCAAGCCTCCATATCTTTACCAAACTTTTCTCCAAACTCTTCGCCCCAAGCTTCCATATCCTTACCAAATTTCTCTCCAAATTCTTTACCGAATTTTTCGCCCCAGGCTTCCATTCTCTTCTCAAAATCTTTCATTTCATCGCTTGACTCCCATTCTTTTGCCCAAGCTTCCATTTTTTTTGCATATTCATCACCATATTTACTTTCATACTCTTTGCTCCATTTTTCTAAATAAACTTCTCCTTCTTTTTGATATTTTTCATAATCAAAATTAGTATCTGTCATACCTTTTGGTAATTTAGGCAGCTTTGGTAATTTGGGCATTTTTGGCATATCAGAGAAGTTTATTGACTCTATTAAACCTTCTATAATTGGAATATTTGCCAATTCTAATTCTAGGGTTCTTAAAGCTTCTGCTGACTCATCGTTAAAAAAACCTGGTACTTGAGCCCAAGAATGATTTGATGCATCAGAATTTATAGATACATAATCACCAGATCCTTCTATGGCTACATGCCAATTATCAAAATATGGTTTTAATGCGTCTTTAGAGAGTTCATCACTCTCCATATAAGCCTCAATTTCTATCACATCTTTACCCCAAGTATCTATTATAATATTGGTGTAATTTGTGTTTAAGTTAATAGTAACATCTTTATTTGCTTTAACAGATTGTGAGGCTTTTTCAAGCTTGCTCTGCGCCAACGTTGATACGGATATCAACAATATTAAACATAGTATATGTAATCGTTTCATAGTTTTTGTGTTATTAAAGGACATTTGTTTCTGTCTCTTGTAGGGTATTTAATTGCTCTTTTAAGCGATACAGTAAGTTTAAACGTAATTTTAAATTTGTAATTAGTGCATTTACAGTTAACTCATTAGGCCCTTTTTCTGTGATTTCTTTTGATAGTCGCTTATATTCTTTATTAAGCTCTTCTAATTTTTTAATATAACCATCAATAAGCTCCTTGTTTTCTGGTGTTGGTTTTACTTTAGACAACTCATAATTGATAGTTGCCATGTAATAGTCTTCAACTTTTTTTAAATCAGGAGAAACATCACCTAAGGATTTTGTAGTTTCTACATTGGTAATTGTTGGTTTGGTAACAGTTTGTGAAGACTCAAAGTATTTAAAGGCTCCAAAACTCATTCCTAGTAAAATTACAACACTAGCAGCAATACGCATCCATGGCAAAGATTTTGAAGATCTTTTTTCTGGTAAAGCACGATCTAACTTATTTAAAAAACGTGCTTCATGTCCTTTTGACATCTGTTCGTTTGATTGATTTTGATGATTTTTTATTAAATCTCTAATATCTTGTGCCATGTTGCTTTTTTGTTAACTGTTCTTGTACTATTTTTTTACCTCTGTAAAGTTGCGTTCTAGAAGCAACTTCAGAGATATTTAAAATGTTTGAAATTTCTTGATGATCATAACCTTCTAACAAATAAAGCATCACAACATATTTATACTTTTCAGGTAAATTATCTATGGTTTGCTTTATATCATTTATTGTTACAGTATCATCTACCAACCATTTGTCATCATATTCATTATCAACAATTTTAAGATGCGCTTCATCCAACTCTATAAGTCGTTTTTTATTCGCCTTTAAAGTGTCAATACTGGTATTGATAACAATACGTTTTAACCAGGCTCCAAAAGTGACCTCTGCTTGATATTGCTCAAGTTTTGAAAACGCTTTAATAAACGCTTCTTGAACAACGTCTTCAGCTTCAGCATCGTTTGCAATAAATCGTTTGGCAACTATATACATACCATTGCAGTACTGGTTGTACAACTGCATTTGTGCCTTGCGGTTATTTTGCTTGCATTTTTCAATGATATCTGTTTGAAACACGCTTTACTTTTGGTTTTATTTGGTTAGTTCTCTTTAAAGACGACACAAAAAAAGAAGTGTTGCAAAATTTTAAAAAGTTTTTTAAGTTATTAAAAATAATAAAAGAATTTAGTGTTTCCTTTTTACATACTATGACTTTTGAAGTATCTTTATACTATAAAAACAGATAGACTATGAATAGATTTTTGAAATGGGTTTTAGGCATATTAGCTCTTGTTGCTGTTGGCGTATTTTTATATGCTTATTTTGTTGATGGCAGTTTATTGAGCAAACCTTTGAGTCCTAAAGACACTGTTTCTTTTGTTAAGAATGATTTAAAGCTTGATGTATTTTACAACCGCCCATCAAAACGTGGTCGTGAAATTTTTGGCGGATTAGTTCCTTACAAACAAGTTTGGCGTACTGGCGCCAATGAAGCTACAACTTTTAGAACCAATAAAGCATTAAAAGTTGGTAATGACTCATTGCCTGCTGGAAAATATACATTATGGAGTGTTCCTAATGATTCTGCTTGGCATGTAATGTTTAACTCTAAACAATATTCTTGGGGCGTTGATTTAGAAATGAAACCAATGCGCGAACCTGAATTTGATGTTATTGATGTTACAGTTCCTGTAGAAAAAATTGACACCACTGTAGAACAATTTACTATTGGGTTTGATAATGCTTTAGACAACCTATCATTAACTATGGCTTGGGACAACACAAAAATAGCCGTTCCTTTAGAGCAATTTGAGTAAAAAAAACAAACATACATCAGCATTAAGCGAGCAAAAAGGTGTTTCTGATCCAGAAATGACCAACATTTCTTCTATAAAAAACATACGAAACAAACGCAGGTCTCAACCTAGCGCAGAAGATTTAATATCGGGAATTTTAAAAGGTGATGTTACTGCTTTAAGTCGTTCCATAACACTTATAGAAAGCACTAGCAGCACTCATTTAGAAAAAGCTAATGCCATTATAAAAGGGTGTTTACCATATGCTAATAAGTCTATACGCATAGGAATTACCGGTGTTCCTGGTGTTGGCAAAAGTACATTTATTGAAGCCTTTGGAAATCACTTAACACAGTTAAATAAAAAAGTAGCTGTACTTGCGGTAGACCCTAGTAGTTCTTTAACCAAAGGAAGTATACTAGGAGATAAAACACGTATGGAAACGCTGGTAAAAAACACAAATGCTTTTATAAGACCATCAGCATCTGGCGATTCTCTTGGAGGTGTAGCCAGAAAAACCCGTGAAACCATTATACTTTGTGAAGCTGCTGGTTTTGATACCATTATTATTGAAACCGTTGGTGTTGGACAAAGCGAAACGGCTGTACACAGCATGGTAGATTTTTTCTTGTTATTAAAACTGGCTGGCGCTGGAGATGAATTACAAGGAATTAAACGTGGTATCATTGAAATGGCTGATACTATTGCTATAAACAAAGCTGATGGAGATAATTTAAAACAAGCTAAACTTGCTAAAGTAGAATTTAATAGAGCGCTTCATCTGTATCCTAATAAGGATTCTAACTGGCAACCCAAGGTTACACTTTGTAGTGCTTTAGAAAACGAAGGAATTGATGCCATATGGGAACTTATTTTAGCGTATGTAAATACGACAAGCACCAATGGCTACTTTGAAAATAAAAGACAAGAGCAAAATAAATTTTGGTTACTTCAAACAATAGAAGAACGTTTAAAATCAGATTTTTTTAAACAGGCAAAGATTAAAGAGGCTTTAAAAAAGCAAATAGTTTTAATTGAAGCTGGAAAAACAACGCCTTTTGCTGCTGCTGATTATTTATTGTCACTCTCCTAACAGAAATGCTCTTTGTACCAATCTACTTGTTTTTTTACAGCTTCTAAAAGTGTTGTTTGCGGGTTATAATTAAGTAATTTTTTTGCTTTATCAATATTAGCTTTGGTTCGCCATTGATCTCCAGGACGTTTAGGCTTTATATCTATAGCGATTGGTTTTCCTAAAACGTCTTCAACAGTCTTGATACCTTCTTGAGTTGTATGTTCAACCTCGGTACCTAAATTTATAATTTCGCCATCCAAAACTGTTTCCTTACCTAAAACACTCACAACACCATCAACAATATCACCCACATATGTAAAACTGCGTAAATGAGAAGCGCTACCTTCAAACAATGGGAATGGTTCTCCTTTCAAACCTAAATCAATAAGTTTGGTGTACATTTTTTCTGGACGCTCTCTAGGACCTATAACAGAGTATAAACGCAATGAACATGCTGCCATAAGTTTTTCTCTACTTTTTTGAAGTACTAATTGTTCAGCAGCTAGTTTTGTAACACCATAGTGTGATGCTGGTTTTGGAGCTTTGTCTTCAGTAAACGTTGCTTCAAGTCCATAAATAGATGATGTGCCTATGTTTACAAAAAGTTTAAAATTTGATAATGACAGCGCATAATCAACCACGTTTTTTGTTGCTATAATATTGTTGGTAAAATAGTCTTCAAATGTAGATGCAGAAGAAATACCTGGTTGTGCTGCAAAATGAAAAATATACTCAATATCATTAGGTAGTAACGCAGACAAATCATCCGTTCTTAAATCTAGCTTCAACACAGAAATACCTGCCTTTTTTAGCGCATCTTCATTAAGCTTTTTAAGGTCCTCACTGTAATAAGGAGAAAAATTATCAACTCCTACAACATTATGCCCTAAATGCGTTAAGCGCTCTGCTGTATGAGACCCAATAAAACCAACAGCTCCAGTTACTAATATTTTCATATGTTTTTAATTAAACTATCTGTGTTTCTACACATTAAAAATAGGCATACCATTTATTTTATGATATAAAACATCGAAAAAACTTAAAAAAATTAGATTAAAGTAACTTATAGCGGTTGTGTAGATAGTTTTGTAGTTTATAAAAGCCAAAACCTGACAGTGCTCCAAAGGTCATACCACATAATACATCTAACGGATAGTGAACTCCTATATAAATACGACTATACCCCATTAAAGCAGCCCAAAGCAACAATAAAAATATAAGGTTTTTGTATTTATATTTTAGAGTAAGTCCTGTAAAAACGGCTACAGCCATAGAGTTACTTGCGTGTCCTGAAAAGTATCCATAAAGTCCACCACACTCTGATTTTACTCTACGCATTACATCTATAAAATCAGGATTGTGGCACGGTCTAAATCTCATAAAGGAGTCTTTAAAAATATTGGTTACTTGATCAGTAAAAGCAACCATCGCAATAATGAGAACAACCGTTAAGAAAAAAGCATTTCGTTGATATTTTTTAAAAAACAAAAATAGCAACACCCCATAAAATGGAATCCAATAAAATTTAGTTGTATAAAACATCCAAAAAGGATCCCAAGTTGATGAACCTAAGTTATTAAGAAATAAAAACAGTTTTTCGTCGTATGCTATTAGCTTGTCAATCATTGTATATTACTCTTCGTAGCGTTCTATTTCTCTGTCATAAAAATTGCTTGCCTGCTGAATTAAGTTTTCGGCTTCTAATTCTAGTTCTTTTTGATCATGCTGATCAAAATCTTCTAACCATTCTACATCATCATTTTCAAGGTTGATTATAAACCTAGGAAATTCAGTATGAATTACAAATATGGCATCAGGAAAGTCTGTATTATCACCAAGTAAAAATTTAGGAAACTCCATGTTTAGTTTTTATTAATTTGTTGGTTAAAAAATTGAATCTAATATACAATAAAATAGCTGCGGTTGTTAATCCTGCTAATAATCCAAGCCAAATACCAAAGCTACCATAAACGTCTTCTTTACCTAAATAAAAGCTGATAGGAAACCCTATAACCCAATAAGAAATAAACGTTATAAGTGTTGGTATTTTTACATCTTGCAATCCTCTTAAAGCTCCAAGCATTACAACTTGTATACTGTCGCTAATTTGAAAAAATGCAGCAGCAATTAATAATGTTGATGCAATACCAACTACTTGTGTATTATCAGCTAAATTTTTTAAATCGTTATAATCTACATACAGTTTTGGTAACTGTTCGTGAAATAAAAAGAAAAACAGGCCAAATATAACAGCCAATATGGTTCCTAATAAGAATATAGAAAAAGCTATTCTTCGTAATTCTAAATAATTTTTTAGTCCTTTTTGATTACCCACACGAATCATTGCTGCTACGCTTAATCCTGTTGCAACCATAAAAGTCATAGATGATAAGTTTAATGCTATTTGATTTGCTGCTTGAGGATTTTTACCCAATAATCCGCTTAACCAAATTGCGGCTGTGAAAATGGCTACTTCAAAAAACATTTGCATGGCACTTGGCATGCCCAGATTGATAAGTTTTTTAAGCATGCTTTTATCTAACACAAAAATCTTAACGTCTGTTACATAGTCTTTTGATTTACTATTTCTTTTTAAAATCCACCATATAAACAACACCATTATAATTCTAGAGAAAAGTGTTCCGTAAGCAGCTCCTACAATACCCATTTCTGGAAATCCTAATTTCCCAAAAATTAGCACATAGTTAAAAGCCACATTTACAACATTGGCGATAATGGTAGCATACATAGGATATCTAGTCATAGACAATCCGTCACTAAATTGTTTTAATGCCTGAAAAATAATAAGTGGAATTAATGAGAAAGCTACCAAGTCTAAATATGGAATAGCCAACTCAACAACCTCTACAGGTTGTTTCATTAAATACATAAGTGGTTTGGCAAAAAATACCAAAAGAAATAATGAAATTCCTAAAACCATACACAAAAACAACCCATGTTTAAAAGCAGATTTTCCGCCTTTAAAATCATGAGCAGCATCGGCTTCTGCAATAAGTGGCGTAATAGCTGTAGAAAAACCTATTCCTAGAGACATTGCTATAAACATAAAGCTATTGCCTAATGATACAGCTGCTAATTCGGCTGTACCTAACTGTCCAACCATAACATTATCTATAAATGCTACAAAGGTATGGCCTAGCATACCCAACATAACAGGCGCTGCTAATTTCCAGTTGTACTTAAATTCTTTTGTGTAGTCGCTTAAAACCATTTTGCAAAAGTAGGGTTTAGGTTTTGCTTAAAAGAGCTAAATTGAAAATAAATATGATGTATGGTCGTTAAAAATATGTTAGAAGTTTGCTACGCTATTTTTTGCTAACTCAAACTCTTTCATCATATCATCAACTATAACAGATACTGGTTTTATATCGTGAATTAAGCCTGAAATTTGCCCTATTTCTAACTCTCCGTCGTCTAAATTGCCTTCAAACATTCCTTTTTTAGCTCTAGCGCGCCCAAGAAGCTCTTTTAACTGCTCTACTGTTGGAGCGTTTTTATAAAGCTCTTGCACTTCATTAAAGAATTTATTTTTTATTAATCTCACAGGTGCTAATTCTTTTAATGTAAGTTGGGTGTCACCTTCTTTTGCATTAACAACAGTTTCTTTAAAAGCTTGATGCGCAGAACTTTCTTCACTAGCTACAAATCTACTTCCTACTTGCACGCCATCTGCTCCTAAAACCATTGCTGCTAACATAGCTTGCCCTGTAGCAATACCTCCAGCTGCAATTAATGGAATTTCTAGCTGTTCTTTTACCATTGGTATTAACGTTAATGTTGTAGTTTCATCGCGACCATTATGGCCACCAGCTTCAAAACCTTCAGCAACTACAGCATCAACTCCAGCCTCTTGGGCTTTTAATGCAAACTTAACACTGCTTACAACATGAACAACGGTAACACCTCGCTCTTGCAACCAGCTAGTCCAAGTTTTTGGATTTCCTGCCGAAGTAAAAACAATTTTCACTTCTTCTTCTATAATAATATCCATAATCTCTTTGATGTTAGGATATAGCATTGGCACGTTTACTCCAAAAGGTTTATTTGTAGCTTTTTTACATTTTTGAATATGCTCACGCAATACATCAGGATACATACTTCCGGCTCCAATAAGTCCTAATATTCCTGAATTACTAGCTGCTGATGCTAATCGCCAGCCACTGTTCCAAATCATACCTGCTTGAATTATTGGGTATTGTATTTTGAATAATTCCGTGATTCTATTTGCCATAAGTGTATTATTTTATGCTGAAATTTAAGAATATCTCAAAGCTTCAACAAGGTATTTTGTATTAAATATTTTTTGAAATTTTTAATTAAGAAATAACACCGGAGCCAACCAACTCATCATCAAGATACCAGGCTGCAAACTGCCCTTCGGTTATTGCTGATTGAGGTATCTCAAACTCAACATACAAACCACTATCTACTTTATGAAGAGTTGCATTTTGCAATGGTTGTCTATAACGAATTCGTGCTTTTACTTGCATTGTTTCGTCTACTTGTAGCTTTAAATCTTCGCGTACCCAATGCAGTTCGTCGTTTGATATAAAAAGAGCACTTTTATACAACCCAGGATGTTGTTTACCTTGCCCAGTATAAATGACATTCTCATTTACATCTGTATCAATAACAAACAATGGTTCTGTAGTTCCGCCAACAGCCAATCCTTTACGTTGTCCTTTTGTAAAGTAATGAGCTCCTTGATGTTTCCCTACTATTTTTCCATCTGTAACAGCATAAGTTGCTTTTTGAGAAAGATATTGTAAACGTTCTTCGTTTGAGCTAAACTCTGGTTGACTTTTGTTATAAATAGTATTGCTTTCTGGTATTTCTACAATAACACCTTCTTTAGGTTTAAGTTGTTGTTGTAAAAATTCTGGCAAACGTACTTTTCCTATAAAACAAAGTCCTTGAGAATCTTTCTTTTCTGCTGTAATTAAATCTAATTCAGCTGCAATGTCTCTTACTTGAGGTTTTGTTAATTCTCCTATAGGAAATAACGATTTAGACAACTGCTCTTGAGAAAGTTGACATAAAAAATATGATTGATCTTTGTTACCATCAATACCTGCCAACAATTGATAAACGTCTTTACCGTTTTTTTGGATGGTACCTTTTCGACAATAATGCCCAGTGGCTACATAATCAGCTCCAAGTTCTAGTGCTATTTTCATAAACACATCAAACTTAATTTCTCTGTTACAAAGTACATCTGGATTTGGTGTTCTACCGCGCTCGTACTCATTAAACATATAATCAACAATACGTTCTTTGTATTGCTCACTTAAATCGACCGTTTGAAAAGGAATGCCAAGTTTATCAGCTACTAGCATAGCATCATTGCTATCGTCTAGCCATGGACATTCGTTTGATATTGTTACTGAATCGTCGTGCCAGTTTTTCATAAATAGACCTATAACCTCATAACCCTGCTGCTTTAGCAAGTATGCTGCTACACTTGAGTCTACACCTCCTGAAAGTCCTATTATTACGCGTTTATTTTTCATATTTTGCATTTGCAAAGATACAGCATTTTGAATCAATGTTGTATCGTATTGTTTTTTAAAGTTTTACAAACCTAACAATCAACTATTTAATGCTAGTTGATGAAATTAATGCTTAAAAGATTTTAATTTTTAAGCTTTATTATATAACTTGCCGGCCTTATGTTTAGGTAACATCCTTTCTTATACTAGATTGATTAATAGCTTACTCAACTTAAAGAAATACCTAAATAATAAAGCTCCTTATAGTTTTATAAGGAGCTTTTATATTTTTAAAGAGGTACTTTTTTACTTCTTTTTATATGGGTTTTTGCTTCTTATAGTATAATCTTTCTCTTCGCTTACCTTGCCATCTTTATAATGTGTCCATACACCATCTTTTTTATCACGTTTATAACGTCCTTTTAAGATTAGCTTTCCTGTTTCATCATAAAATTTTGCTTCACCATGAAGTTCGTTATTGACATATATATAAGACTTTATTAAAGTTCCGTTTTCAGAATACCACTTTGCTTCTCCTTCTAAAAGCCCTTTATTGTAATGACGTTTTTCGGCAATTTGTCCGTCAGCATAATAAACCACACTTTCTCCATCAAGCAAGCCGTTATCGTTATAATGCTCTAATGTCATTATTTGGTTAGAGTTGTTATGATAATACACCCATTTACCAATATGCTTTTTACCATTCATTTTACCTTGGCTTATCACTTTTCCGTTTGATGCTAAAAACGTAACTTCAGCTATTTGGTTGTCTTTATTAAATAGTTTGGTTGCTGATAGAATCGCTTTATTTTGATATTTTTTATAGAATTTAAACTCCCCTATTTCTTTGCCATGAAAAAACTCTCCTTCGTATCGAAGAATATTTGTGCCTTCATAGTTTTTTTTCCATACACCATGACGCTCACCATTAGCATCAAGTTGGTTTACAGTTTGAGCATGACCAATGCTTATTAGTAGAAGTGTTATGATACTTAAAATTGTTATTCTCATCTATTCTTATTTCTAATTAACGTATAAACGTTTCTTTTTTTAAAATGTTATGTAACAAAAAAGCTGCCAAAAGGCAGCTTTTAAAAAAATTATTTTCTTCGTTGCTGTGCTCTTTTTTGTTCTTCAGCTTGTTCCATCATTTCTTTCATTTTCTTTTGAAAACGACTTTCCTTCTTTGGTTTCTTTTTATTCACTTGAATTTGCGCATGAATCTTGTCTTCATCAAGAATGTAATTTTTGATAACTAACATGATACCAATACTAATAAGGTTTGATATAAAGTAATATAAACTTAATCCAGATGCATAGTTATTAAAGAAAAACAGCATCATAATTGGAGAGAAGTAAATCATGTACTTCATAATTTTACTCATATCTGGCATACCTTCTTGTTGTGGTTGAGATGCCATTTGTTGACCAGTAGTCATTCTCATATAAAAGAATATAGCGATTGAAGCTAATATTGGGAATAAACTAACGTGATCTCCATAGAATGGTATATGAAATGGTAATTTTGCTACAATATCATAAGATGACAAATCGTCTGCCCAAAGGAAACTTTTCTGTCTTAAATCAAAAGCTGAAGGGAAAAATTGAAATAATGCATAAAACACTGGCAACTGTATTAAGGCAGGCAAACATCCGCTTAACGGGCTTGCTCCTGCTTTGCTTTGTAAAGCCATTGTTTCCTGTTGCGCTTTCATTTTATTATCCTTGTACTTTTCTCTAATCTCATCAAGCTCTGGCTTAAGTATTTTCATTTTTGCTTGAGACAGGAATTGCTTATACTGCACAAATGACAATAGCATTTTTATTAAAATTGTCATGATGATAATAGCCATACCATAAGGTAAGAAGCTACTTAACATGGCAAATAACGGTATAAACACATAACGGTTTATCCACCCAAAGATTCCCCAACCTAGAGGTATACTATCCTCAAGGCCAATATCGTAAGTTTTTAAAACCTTATGATCTGTAGGACCAAAATACAAGCCTAAATCTTGATTAAACTCACCAGCTTGTAAAGCTATTGGTAATTTTGTTGCGTAAGCTTTTGTAAAAACAGTATCAATAGTTTCATCTTCTACCAAATTTGTAGATGCTAAATGTACTTCTTCAAATGGTGTTTTTGTAGTAAGAATGCTACTAAAGAAATGCTGTCTGTAAGAAATCCAGTTTACATCATTTTCGGTTTCATCATCTTCACTCGTTGGGCTTAACTTGTCTATTTTACTTCCGTCTAATTGGTATGTTAAGCGCGTGTATCTGTTTTCATAAGAGATACTTTTATCGTGACGGTATGTTTTTAGTTTCCAATCTAAATTAACATCTTGAGAACTATTTACTACATTATTTAAACCTTGTGAGCGAATGGTAAAGTTTACCATATAATCACTTGGTTTAAGCTCATAACGATATTCTAAAAACTTTTGTTCTGAAACTTTAAGCTTCATAGACACAACCGTATTCTCACCGCTTTTTGTTACAGTAGGCTGAAAGTATAAGTCTTGTGTATTAAGTATGCGGCTATCTGTTGTACCAAAATTAATATTAAAAGCCGTGTTTCCGTCTTTTACTAAATAGATAGGCACTGAATCATAATCTACAAATTGCTTCAGTTTTACTTCAGAAAGATATCCACCTTTATTACTAAATTTAAGAGCAAGCACATCATTTTCTACCAATGTTTCTTTAGGCGTTGCTGAAGGCAAACTAGCACCGTAAGCAAAAGCTCCTAATTTGTTTTGTAGTTCAACACGCTTTAATGAGTCTGCATTTGATGATGCCGAGAAGTCATCAGAAGACGTAACGTATGTACTTTTGTCTTCTTTAGCTTTTTTACTTGCTTTAACCTGTTCTTGTTTTGCTTTTTCTTGTGCTTCAAGTTCTTCGGGAGTTGCTTTATTAATATACATCATGTATAGTAATATTCCGAATATAAGTACAAATCCTATGATAGAATTCAGGTCAAATTTCTTTTCTTCCATTTATAAATATGTATTATGGTTGGTTGCTTTTTATTAATATGTTTATTTAAAAAACACAAACGTGATTCTCATACTCAAAAAGCTATCCATTTTTTATTTTATGCCATACTGACACTTATTTCTTTTTTTTATGTTTTAAGGCTGCCTTTACAAATGCTACAAATAATGGGTGCGGATTTGCTACGGTACTTTTGTACTCTGGGTGATACTGCACACCAACAAACCAAGGATGTGTAGGAATTTCTACAACTTCTACAAGTCCTGTATCAGGGTTTGTTCCTGTAGCTACCATACCAGCAGCTTCGATATCATTTTTGTAAGCGTTATTAAACTCATAGCGGTGCCTGTGACGCTCTTGTATTGTATTTGCTTTATAAACTTTTTCTACAATAGAATCTCTTTTTAGGTCGCATACCCAAGCTCCTAAACGCATGGTTCCACCTTTGTCAGTGATATCTTTTTGTGCTTCCATAAGACTAATAACAGGGTTTGCTGTATTAGGATTCATCTCTGTAGAGTTTGCATCTTTAAGGTTAAGTACATTTCTCGAGAATTCTATGACTGCCATTTGCATACCTAAACAGATACCAAAAAATGGCATGTTGTTTTCTCTCACATACTTAACAACATCTATTTTTCCTTCTATACCACGCTCCCCAAAACCTGGAGCAACAAGAACACCATCAAGATGTGCTAATTTAGCTTTTACATTATCTTCATTGATATATTCGGAGTGAATAGACTCTACATGTACTTTTACTTCATTTTCTGCTCCTGCATGAATAAAAGCCTCTAGGATAGACTTGTAAGAATCTTGAAGCTCTACATACTTACCTATAAGTCCGATAGTCACTTCGGTATTTGGGTTTTTATGACGCTTTAAGAACTGATTCCATTGTGTTAGGTCTGGAGCATCACTTTTAAGTGCTAGTTTTTTAAGGACTACTTTGTCTAAACCTTGTTCTAACATTAAGTTAGGGACATCATAAATAGTTGATGCATCTATAGATTGTATTACAGCTTCTTCACGAACGTTACAGAATAGTGCTAGCTTGGTACGTAAATCGCTTGGTAAATCGTGTTCTGTACGACATACGAGAACATCGGCTTGTACACCGCTTTCCATAAGTGTTTTTACACTATGTTGTGTTGGTTTTGTTTTAAGTTCACCAGCGGCTGATAAATATGGTACTAGGGTAAGGTGAATAACAATGGCATTGTTTTCTCCTAGTTCCCATTTAAGCTGACGAACAGCCTCTATATAAGGTAAAGATTCTATATCTCCTACTGTGCCTCCTATCTCTGTAATAACGATATCATAGTCGCCAGATTTACCTAGAATTTGGATACGTTCTTTAATTTCGTCTGTAATATGAGGAATTACCTGAACGGTTTTACCTAGAAATTCTCCACGGCGTTCTTTTTCTATAACGCTTTGATAGATACGTCCTGTGGTTACATTATTTGACTGGCTTGTAGGCACGTTTAAAAAACGTTCGTAGTGACCAAGATCAAGGTCTGTTTCTGCACCATCATCTGTTACATAGCATTCACCATGCTCATAAGGGTTTAGAGTACCCGGATCAACATTGATGTATGGGTCAAGTTTTTGAATGGTGGTTCTGTAGCCTTGTGCTTGAAGTAATTTTGCTAGAGAGGCAGCGATTATACCTTTTCCTAATGAGGATGTAACGCCTCCTGTTACAAAGATGTATTTTGTTGTTGTTATCATGTTGCGCTGTTAAACGCAGGCAAATTTACAAAATTAAATTAGGTATTTAGGCATTGAAATAGTTTTAAAAAAGTGATTTTTATAAAGAAAGTTGTGCTATAATGAATTATGTTTGAATACAGCTACAAGAAGCTAAAAAATAAAATTACATTTTAAAATGTATGGTAAAACAAACTCTGTATAAGAAAGTGATTTTTTTTTTTAGATACAGTTATGTTTAAATTATTAAAACCTATTTAATCATTATTTGTAAATAAATGAAAAGCGCATTAAAAATAAAAGACAAAACTAAATATAATGAAGAACTTAAAATTGCAAAATTTAAGAAGCACATTAGAAAAACATCACCCCACAAACACAACAGTTATTTCGAAATCATTTTCCTAACCAAAGGATCTGGTTCGCATACAATTGATACAGTAGAATACAAAATTCAACCACCTGTAGTATTCAATATACGTAAAGAACAGGTTCATTTTTGGGACATCAAAACAGAACCTGAAGGGTTTGTGCTTATCATAAAAAAAAACTTTATCAACAACTGTTTGGACAAGGAAATTAAAAGCCTGATTTCAGAATTGAGCGCACAAACTTGTCTTTTTCCCAAAGACAATACTGCAATTGACATTTTCAACATTTTACTAAACGAACATCAAGAAAAGAAAAAGTCAAATCAACCGATAATAGACGGACTGCTAAAAGCACTTTTGGCTAAACTACTTGAATCGTCAACGCCTAATATTCCTAAAAACGGTAATAGCACAACCTTTCAAAAATTCATTGACCTTTTGAGCAAAGAAGATGAACTCACAAACAAGGTAAACCACTATGCCCAATTGTTGAACACTACTCCACAAAATTTAAATGCTATATGCAGAAAAGAATCAGGTCAATCTTCTGCTGAAATAATTTCTAATTACATTAATAACGAGGCAAAACGCCTTTTACTTTATACGGATTTAACAGTTAGTGAAATTGCAGGTAAACTTAATTTTAAAGACAACTCTCATTTCACTAAATACTTTAAACGAAACGTAGATAAAACTCCAATTGCTTTTCGTAAAGCAAATGATTAAGTACCACCAGTTTTTCAAATAGACCATATTATCAACTGCGTGTTGTATAATTTTACGCCATAATTAAATCACAACATATGAAATGGCTAATATATATTCTCACAGCACTTCTATTTACTTCTTGTGGAGAAAAACAACAACAAATAGTAGAAGGAAATTGGATAAAAGGAACAGAGCAGGAAAAATTAGAAATCGTTGAAAACCAATTTAGGGGATTTGATATGGCAATGGTAGAAACAGGATACCGTTATCAAGAACTGTATTGGGCAGGTCAAGATGAAAATTGGGAATATGCTGATTACCAAATTGAAAAAATCAGAAAAGCGATTGAGAACGGCTTGAAAAGAAGACCCAAACGCGCAAAATCCGCAGAACATTTCTTAACTGTTGCAATTCCAGAAATGGAAAAAGCACTCGAAAAAAGAGATACCCTTGTATTCAACAAAAATTTCCAAATCTTCACCAATAACTGCATTAGTTGCCACGCAATGGAAAAAGTACCAAGCTTTACTATAAAAAAACCACTTTACAGACAATCACCTATAAGAAAATGAGTATGTTTCAAAAAATTATTAGTTCAGATCATTCAAAAACAACCATCATTATTCGCTTAATGGTTGGTACTGTTTTTCTATCAGAAGGTATTCAGAAATTTTTATTTCCCGCTATTCGTGGTGCAGGGCGGTTTGAAAAAATCGGACTTCCATCACCTGAATTTCTCGGTGCTTTTGTCGGCACATTTGAGATTATTTGTGGATTATTAATTTTACTTGGTTTACTAACAAGGTTGGCAAGTATACTAACATTTATTATAATGTTGGTAGCCATTACTACTACAAAATCAGACATTTTAATTAATGAAGGATTTTGGTCAATGATGCATGGCAGCAGAACTGATTGGGCAATGTTTTTAGGAAGTCTATTTTTAATTATAAAAGGTGGTGGAAAATATTCAGTTGATAAAAAACTTCAAAAAAATGAGTAATAAGAAAAACTTAAAAGAAGTCGCAAAACTTTTTTTCAAATTAGGTAGCATTGCTTTTGGCGGTCCTGCAGCTCATATTGCAATGATGGAAGATGAAGTTGTAAAAAAAAGAAAATGGATGAATCAACAACATTTTCTTGACCTAATAGGCGCCACTAATTTAATTCCAGGGCCTAATTCTACCGAAATGACAATGCATTGCGGTCACGAAAGAGCAGGTTGGAAAGGCTTGATTGTAGCGGGTGTTTGTTTCGTTTTTCCAGCTGTTGTTATTACAATGATTTTTGCTTGGTTATATCAACAATACGGACAACTTCCAAAAATTGAACCTTTCATTTACGGAATAAAACCAGCGGTAATTGCCATTATTCTTGGAGCTGTTTACCGACTTGGAAAAAAAGCACTCAAAAATGTGGAACTCGGAATTTTAGGAGCATTGACGTTGATTGCTTGTTTGCTTGGGGTTCACGAAATTTTGGCGTTGTTTGCTTGTGGTCTTTTAGGTTTAATTCTATACTTTGTTAGAAACTCAAAAAACACATTAAATAGTTTTACTCCATTTCTTTTATTACAAGTAGTTATAACACCGAGTACTCTAAAGATTCTATGGACGTTCTTTAAAGTAGGTGCCTTGCTTTATGGTAGTGGCTATGTATTATTTGCCTTTTTAGATGCTGAATTGGTTACTACAGGTTTATTGACTCGTCAAGAATTGATAGACGCTGTGGCTGTTGGTCAATTTACACCTGGCCCAGTTTTATCAACCGCTACATTTATTGGGTGGCAATTAGGCGGTTTTTTGGGGGCGATTGCAGCAACTGTTGGTATATTTCTTCCTTCTTTCATTTTTGTTACTATACTTAATCCGCTTATACCAAAAATGAGGAAATCGAGAGTTATAGTAGCTTTTTTAGATGCTGTAAATATTGCAGCGGTAGCTGTTATCGTAGCAGTTTGTGTAGAGATGGGAAAAGAAACGTTGACCGATTGGCGAACAGTTCTAATTGCCACTTTGAGTATTATTGCTGTTTTTATCTTTAAGAAAGTTAATAGTGCGTTTATTGTAATTGGTGGTTCACTTATAGGATATTTTTTATCTTTGATGTAGAAATATATGGATTCACTTAAAACAAAAAATAAAGAATGTTGCGATATTCAATATGACAAATCAGGTAATTTTTCTTCATGTACAATAAAATCTCACTGTACACCATTACAAAAATTAGAAAAAAAATAACTAATTAACCATTGATAAATGGTTGGTTATAAGCAACCTTTCAAAAAAATACTTTTTTTTGTTCCTAAAAATGTGTCTTTTATAAAAGATTTCTGACTTCGTAATAAAGTTTAATCATTAAAAACATTTATTATGAATACTGAAGTTAAAATTTTACACTCTTCTTGTTATGCAAAAGCGTCTCCTATTAAAGAGCAATTAGAAAAATTAGCACAAGAAAACAATCTGTCAATTACTATTGAGGAACTGTCAGAAATGCAAGACACCATGGTTTATGGTGCAATGTCTTTTCCTTCATTGGTAATTAACGGTAAGGTTCACGCTTATAAATCATTTAATTCTGATGCAGAACTTCTTGCAGCACTAAAAGCAGCATAATATGGAGAAGTTGACAGAATTATTATCTAGTTTTTCAGACTATATCGTGTTTGAATTATTAGGCCTAGACCAATCAGGGCTGTTTGCAACAGCCCTTCAATACTTTATTGCCACATTTATTTTATAACCTCACCTTTAGTAAACGAAATAGCTATTGTATTATTTTGGGTGTCTTATGGTTGGAAGGTTACTGTAATTTATATTTTATCTGGTATTGTTATAGGTGTTATAGGTGGCGGACAAGCAGGCTTGTCCGTTGCTTATTTTTTAAAAAGAAGTAAACTAAATTATTTAATTCTAGATGCAGAAAGTAATTCCGGTGGTTCTTGGTTGCATACTTGGGATAGTTTAAAATTATTTTCACCTTCTCAATATAGCTCACTTTCTGGTTGGCAAATGCCTACAACCAAACAAGAGTATCCTACAAAGGAAGAATATTTGAGTTATTTGTCTAATTACGAAAAACGATATAATTTCCCAATACAACGAAGTACATTTGTTGAAGAAGTTGTTAAAGAAGGAGAATTATTTAAATTAAAAACCAATCAAGGAGTATTTATTAGTAAAACTATTGTAAGTGCCACAGGTACAGCTCGTTAACCTTTTATTCCTATATACCCTAAAATTGATGAATTTTTAGGTATGCAAATACACTCTAGTGCTTATAAAAATAGTTCACCTTTCAAAAACAAAAGAGTAATTGTTGTTGGTGGTAGTAATTCAGGAGCTCAAATTTTAGCTGAAGTTTCTAAAGTAGCTTATACAAAGTGGGTAACACTAGAAAAACCTGCGTTTCTACCAGAAGAAATTGACGGTCGTTACTTGTTTAATCAAGCTAATGAAAAGTATCTTAAAAAAAAGAATACTTCAAATACTTTACAAGTTTCTTTGAGTGATATTGTACAAGTTGCAAGTGTGAAAGAAGGATTAACACGTAATGTATTTAAAGATTATCGTCCATTTTCCTCATTCTATAAAAACGGTGTAATTTGGCAAAATGGTAGCAAAGAAGCTTTTGATGCCATTATATGGTGTACTGGTTTTAGACCTTACCTGAACCATTTAAAAAAATTAAATATTGTTGAAAATAACAAGGTGGTAACCAACCATACAAGAGCTATTAAAGAACCAAACTTATGGCTAGTGGGTTATGGTAATTGGACAGGTTTTGCTTCAGCAACTATTTATGGCGTTGGTAAAACTGCAAAAATTACAGCAAAAGAAATAATAGATTCACTGTTATAACTACTTAATTATAAGATTGGACATTTTTTTAGTTACTCAACAAAAAACTATATAGCAATCATACAACATATGAGTTTACGTATAAATCACTTTACCATTTACTTATTTTCAAAATTTATATATTCAACACTATTATAACCATCAATAACATATAGTACAATATCTTTATTTGTAATTACACATTATAATGCACGACCAATTATTAATAAAAAACAAATTAGATTAATGAATTTTCAAGGCATCAACAATGAATCTATAGAACTAAACATAATAGACAACAAAACCTCTATAACATTTGACAATCATGCATCTTCTTCTTTACAGTTTGTTTGGTTAAAAGGAAAAAATATTGAAACTATATATGAAAACGCAAAACAACCTTTAGAAGACAACACTATTTTATGCCTTACTTCATTTGACAAACTAGACATTATTAATTTAGAATCTGCAAGAGTTATTAAATTTAACCGTGAGTTTTATTGTGTAAAAGAGCACGATAAAGAGGTGAGCTGTAAAGGGCTACTTTTTTATGGCTCTAACCAATTACCATATTTTAAAATTCCTGAAACCGAATTAGATAAATTTGACACGCTCTGGAAAATGTTTCAAATAGAAATGAAATCAAAAGATAGTTTACAACTTGAGATGCTACAGATGATGTTGAAGCGTTTTATAATACTCTCAACACGCATTTATAAATCTCAAATGAATTTTTCAAAACTAAAAGTTAGTGAAGTAGACCTTGTGAGAGAATTTCATTTTTTAGTAGAACAACATTTTAAAACCAAACATTCTGTAAAAGAATATGCCTTATTACTTTACAAATCCTCAAAAACAATAGGCAATATTTTTTCTCAAGTTTCAGACAAAAGTCCGTTACAAATTATTCATGAAAGAATACATTTAGAAGCAAAAAGAATGCTCAGGTATACTGACAAGTCAATTAAAGAAATTGCTTTTGAATTAGGCTTTGAAGACTTACAAACCTTTAGTCGTTTCTTTAAACGAATAGAAAAATTAAGTCCAACAGCCTTTAAAAACATGCCCTTGGGAAAAATTGCTACCTCTTAAGGAATAATAACCTACCGCGACACCTCATTCTTGTTGCAAATTTGCATTGTAATTAAAAAACAAAACAAAATGACAAGATTTAATGTTCCTGCCCGAGGAGATGTATCGGAAAACAATCAAGCAATTTTTGACAACTTAAACAAAGGCTTAGGTTTTGTACCAAATTTATATGCCTATTTTGCTAAAAACGAAACAGCTTTAGGCGATTATTTAACGTTGCAAAACAGAAAAAGCACCTTAAAAACTAAAGAAAGAGAAGTAATAAATCTAATTACCAGCCAGATAAACGGTTGTCGCTATTGTCAATCAGCACATACTGCTTTAGGTAAAATGAACGGTTTCACTGACGATCAAATCATAGAACTACGTAAAGGGAGCGCTTCATTTGACACAAAACTTGATGCTTTAGTAAAGTTTACAGCATCAATAGTTGAAAATAAAGGTCGTGCCACACAAGAGAGTAAAGAAGCTTTTTTTGACGCAGGCTACACAGAGGCTAATTTAATTGATGTCGTTATGGTTGTTGGTGATAAAATAATAAGCAACTACATACATAATTTAGCTGATTTTAAAATTGATTTCCCTTTAGCCCAAGAACTATAAAAAATAACGATGAAGCATTACGGAGATATTATTATTAGAATTGGATTTGGTTTACTCTTCATTTGGGGTGGATTAGAAAAATTTTTTGAAGGATTTTTAGGTGGTGTTGGTCTTGAATATATGGCCGATGTTCTAAAAAAAACAGGATGGCATTTTTTAGGTGATAACGGCACTTTGGTTTTAGCTATTTTTTTAGCTGCAACAGAGCTTGTAGCTGGTATACTATTAATAATTAATAAGAAAATAACTGTGTCATATCTCTACGTATCATTCTTGATGCTAGTCGCTCTGTTAACTGTTCATATACCTTCGGGAAATTGGATGAATAGTATGATACACATAGCATTATTTACATCACTATTAGGTTTAGGTTTAAATACTTTTGAAAAAGAAAAAGCACTATGGCAACAGAAATAAACATCAAAAATATACCTACAGGATACCAGTCTATTATAAGTAATGGTAGACATAGCATTGTAGGAGATGAACCCTTAAAGGCTAAAGGCACAGATTTAGGTATGTCACCTACAGAATTAGTTTTAGCAGGAATATCAATGTGCAAAGTAGCTACAATACGAAATGTAGCAAGACGAAAAAACATTAATATAAGAGATGTAGATGCTGAATTATCTCAAGTGGTAAAACGAAATACTGATGGCAGCTTTACAACAGAAATAAATTCTGCTATTAAAATTGAAGGTGATATATCTGAAGAAGAAAAAACAATGCTTATTTCAGAGGCTGACAATTGTTACGTAACAAGGCTAGTAAGAGGCGAATGGATTATTAATGATTCTAGCACTTTAGCATAACTAAACTAACATAAGCTTTAAAACAGAAATCTATAAGCGGTAGAAGTAAAAACTTCAACCGCTTTTTTAAGTTCATAAACATAACCTAGTGTAAATATTTTTCAGCACCTACAACAAACAACTTACCATAACACCTTGTTAATTGTGTTTAGGTTTAATTTTATTTAACAAAAAGTCATCTCTTATTTGCTATCTTTATTGTTGGGCAATAACCATTTACTATTTTTTATTGCCACTCATTTATGTACAAAAATGTTGTAAAAAATTTAAAGAATGATTAGAATTTACTTCAAATGTTTTATGTTTCTTGTTTGTGCTAGTGGCTTTAGTCAGGATTCAGAAAAAGAAACCAATAAAGAAACAACCAAAGAAAAAAAGCTATATGTAGATGCTTTTAGTTTTCCTGAAGGCATGAATGGAGAAGCTTACAAAGGATTTACATTAAGCTACCCTATTTCTTCAAAACTAGATGCACAATTGGGTGGTATGTATAATAAAACCTTTTCGTCTGAATTGATACGCTCTTCGTTTATGCTAAAATGGTACACTCGTGAAAGTTTGCATTTACGATCAGGTTTGGAGCGAGAATATGAAAGTAATATTTTTTCTAATCAACAATACATAGAAAGGAACCATTTTAATTTAGGAGTTGGCTACAAGTTAAAGCCTGATTTCTCATTGGAGGTAGGTTACAGACAACAAATTAATAGTCCTAGTCAGCAGAAAATTAATTTTCAAGGAAGCAAAAAAGCACTTTCTGTACGCGCAAAGTTTTAATCTTCTTCTATTGTTTATCTTTGTGTAAAAGTTAATACGCTTACTAAACAAAGCCCTAAACCCGTTTAAGAAAATGAAAAACGCCTTATTATTATTTACAATTATATTATTGAGCAACTGCGCATCAAAAGACGTAGAAATAGAAACCGTTGCAAGTTTTAAAGGTCAGCAAGTTACTGGTGTAACAGTAAGTGATAAAGGAAGGATTTTTGCTAATTTTCCCAGATGGCGAGATCATGTAACGCATGCCGTTGTTGAAGTTTTTGACAATGGCGAGTCTGTACCTTTTCCAGATGAATCTTGGAATAGCTGGTCGTTAAATGCAGCTGTGTCTGACAGTGTTTTTATCGCAGTACAATCTGTAGTTGCTCATGAAAACACACTATATGTTTTAGATACAAGGAACCCTTTGTTTAAAGGTGTTATAGACAACCCTAGGATTTTTGCTTTTGACTTACCAACAAAGCAACTAAAAAACACCTATGTTTTATCAGAAAACGCTTTTCATAAAGACTCTTACATTAACGATTTAAGAGTAGATAAAAAACGAGGTAAAATATATGCAACAGATTCAGGGCATGCTGGTTTGGTTGTGATAGATATTAAATCAGGCGACTCATTTAGAGTATTAGATAATCATACCTCAACACTTGCAGAAACTAATGAGTTGACATTTAGTAATGGCGTTTGGAAAAACACAGTGCACTCTGATGGTATTGCATTAGACACAAAAAATGATATGCTATACTATCATGCATTAACTGGATATAATTTGTATGCCATTGCTACAAAACATCTGAAACCCAATAATGAAGAAAACATAGAACTAGAAGTTAAACTCATTAAAAAAACTGCTGCTCCAGACGGAATGATTATTGATGATGCAGGGCGCTTATTTTTTGCTGATTTAGAAAATGACAAAATATTGACATTAAACCTTACGGATGGTAACATAAATGTATTTGCTGAAGGAACTAAAGTAAAATGGGCAGACACTTTTAGCATATACAACAACGAACTTTACTACACAAACTCAAGAATCAATGAGGTAAAAGGCGCTATCAATGATTTAGAATTTAGCATCAATAAAATACCTTTACATTAAGTACTACTTTAATTATCGATACCTCAATATCACAATGAAGTATTTTGTACATTGCTTATCAAACAATACCTAACCATTTATAATTACCGCTATGGAATTTGATAAAAAGTATACCGTATATACTTGGAAAAACTGGATGTATTTACATTGGATTATTAATCCAGGACTTATTATAAACGAACTTATTTTAGGGCAACGAATTCCTAAAATAACGCTTGTAGACAAAACCTCAAACAAGTCAAAACTAGAAAGCTCTTATATTCCATGTCCGCATTGCAATACCATTCATGATGCCAAAACATGGTCTACAACCAATAGAACAGCTTTTAAAAACTGGTTTGGTTTATATTGCCCAAACTGTGATAACATTATTCCGTGCTTAATAAACATATTCTCTTATCTTATTCTGGCAATAACCTACCCTATTTGGGGCTGGTTTAAAAAATCATTAAAAAGCAGTTGGCTAGAAAAGCAGCCTAAACGCTTTAAAAATTTAGATTTAGAAAGTAAACCAAACCCTTTTGCCGGAAAAGGATGGGTAAAAATAGGATTCAGCTGGGGCTTTTTTATGTTTGTTTTTATGACAATTGTATTTCCGTTAAGCCAAGGCGAAGAAATAACATTATTAAAAACGCTAATAGGAATACCTGTTTGGACCATAGGCAGCTTACTATTTGGCTACACGATGAAACTCCTAATGGGAAATCCGCAGAAAAAAAAAGTTAACAATAAGTAAGCAAATAAGAATGCTATGCTGGGAGCATATTTTAAATTTAAAATCAAATCAGTACATTAGGGAATTGATTTTTATTAAAATAAAATGAACCCAAAAGTAGACGCTTTTATAGAAAACAACACCGACTGGCAAAAAGCACTTACTATTTTACGAGACCTAGCGCTAGCATGTGACCTAAACGAAATTTTTAAATGGAAAAGGGTTTCATGATTGTGTTTGTGGGCTTTCTAAAAAAATGCCTATCTGTGATGGGTCTCATAAATATTTATAACTAGCAAATATGGTAAACACAAATTTTTACTTTAGTAAAGAAGAACCCTATAAAAGCTGCTTGCTTGCTATGCGTGATACGCTTCTTAATTACAACACCCATATTACAGAAACCACTAAATATGGCATGCCTTGTTTTTGCTATAAAGGAAAAGCTTTTTGTTACATATGGACAGACAAAAAAACCAAGAACCCATATTACCTTATGGTTGAAGGCAAGCGCTTACTGAATTTACATTTAGAACCTGGTGATCGGGCTAAAATGAAAATACTTCCTATACAACCCGATAAAGATTTACCAATAAAAATAATTAATGCTGTTATGGATGAAGCTATAAGCCTTTATGAAAATGGTACAATAAAAATAAAATAACCAACCAATGCTAACCAAAACCGAAAAGCGATTTACCTTAATATTTATATTACTGCTGATTTTTGAGATTATTACAAGCAGTTATGCCGCTTTAGAAATGCTACATTATTTTGCTAAACCGGCTTTACTACTATCACTTATTATCTTTTTTTGTAAAGAAAGTGCGGCTATAAACAAACCGATAAAAAGACTAACCGTACTAGCGCTGGCTTTTTCGCTTCTTGGAGATATCCTCCTGATGTTTGTACAAATATCACCTCATTTTTTTATGAGCGGTTTAATAGCTTTTTTAATTGCTCATGTTTTTTATGTACTGGTATTTACCAAACAACGAAACCCACAAGCAAAACCAATTAGTTTTGTTTTAGCCTTATTGCTATATGCCTGTGTGTTATTCTACTTTTTAAAACCTAGATTGGGAGATATGCTTATCCCTGTTATTATTTATATGGCTGTAATTTTGAGTATGGCTACAGCCGCTTTTTTACGATTAGGATTTGTTATAAAAACAAGTTTTACATTGGTGTTTTTAGGCGCTATTTTATTTATGATTTCTGATAGCTTACTGGCTTTAAATAAGTTTTACAAACCATTACCTTTATCAAACGTAAGTATCATGTTTACTTATGCTTTTGCACAACTTTGTATTGTATTAGGTTTACTAAAACAGTCTAAAAAGTCTTGAAAGTTATTTATTTAGATTTATGAAAAGGTCTGATAATTAAACGTGCTGCCTTATCAAAATTGATATAATTATACGTCCAGTTAAAGAACACGATAACACGATTTCTAAAACCAACGAGCGACATAAGGTGCACAAACATCCAAACAAACCAAGCAAAGAACCCTCCAAACTTATAAGTCTTTAAATCTACAACAGCTTTATTTCTACCTATAGTTGCCATAGAACCCTTGTCATGATATTTAAATTTTTTCATGGGCTTCCCTTCTATCAGTTTTAAAATATTTTTACCCAATAATTTTCCTTGTTGAATAGCTGGCTGTGCCACTTGCGGATGCCCTTTAGGATATGCATCAGTTTTCATAAGTGCAATATCACCCAAAGCAAAGATGGTATCATACCCTTGTACTTGGTTATACTGATTTACAAGATATCTGTTTGCGCGCTCTACAACAGTACCTTCTTGCAGGCCGCTAACAGGGTTTCCTGTTACACCAGCCGCCCAAATTACCGTTTCAGACTCTAATTTTAAATCGGTGTTTGTAGTAACTTTTAATCCGTCATAATCTTTCACAAACGTGTTACAGTGTACTTTTACGCCAAGCGCTTTTAAGAATTTCTCTGATTTTTCAGATGCTTGCTTACTCATAGGAGGCAAAACTCTTGCGCTACCTTCTAGCAAGTGAATTTGCATATCTGAAGTATTCAAATCATGATAATCTCTTGGTAAGATATTGTTTTTAAGTTCTGCTATAGCTCCTGCCAACTCAACTCCTGTTGGCCCACCACCAACTATCACAAAATTTAAGAGTGCTTCTCTTGCCTCTTTATCATTTGTTATTGCAGCTTTTTCAAAGTTTTGTAATATTAAGCTACGAATATTTAATGCCTGCGGCACTGTTTTCATTGGCATACTATTACTCTCAATAGCTTTATTACCAAAAAAGTTAGTTTTTGTTCCTGTAGCAACTACTAAATAATCGTAAGCAATCTCTCCTATAGACGTTTGTACAACACGAGCCTTATGGTTTATATTGCTGACCTCTGCTAATCTAAAAAAGGTATTCTTTTGCTTTTTTATAATTTTTCGGAGCGGATATGCAATAGAATCAGGTTCTAAACCAGAAGAAGATACTTGATATAATAGTGGTTGAAATGTGTGATAATTATGCTTATCTATTAAAACTACTTGAACAGGTTTATTGGCTAGTTGTTTTACCATGCTAATACCAGCAAAACCTCCACCAATTATAACAACACGTGGATTTTGAGACGCAGGGATATTCATAAAACAGTATAAAAAAATGTGTCTAACAAAGATACGACATACACCTATTAAACCCTATTTTTACATATTATTTATAAGAATATGTAACATTTATTTAAAACAAGCTACTTATATAATAACTAAACCACCAATTTGAGCAAAGAGTTAGAACATAGTTTTGTTGAACAGCTAGAGAAACATCAAAATATTGTGCATAAAGTTTGCAGGCTATACACCAATAACCAACAAGCACACAATGATTTGTTTCAGGAAATTACCATCCAGCTGTGGAAAGCCTACCCTAAATTTAGAGGCGATGCTAAATTTAGTACCTGGATGTACCGTGTTGGGCTTAACACTGCAATAACGCTGTACAGAAAATCAAAACGCCGTATTACAACTCAAGAGTTTGATGCTATTCAGTTTAAAATAAAAGCAGAAGCTTATGATGACACTGAAGAAGAGCAACTGAAACTTATGTATCAAGCTGTGCATCAACTAAACGACATTGAAAAAGCGCTTGTTTTCCTGTATTTGGAAGACAAGAATTATAAAGAAATAAGTGACACATTAGGTATAAGCGAGGTGAATGCACGAGTGAAGATGAATCGCGTGAAAACCAAATTAAAAACCATTTTAAATCCGTAATGCTATGGATGAATTAGATTTATTAAAGAAAGATTGGAAACGCTCTGAAGAAGCATATCCCAAGTTGTCATATAATGATATATATAAAATGATTCTTAAAAAATCATCTTCCATTGTGAAGTGGATTTTTATTATCAGCTTACTAGAGTTTATTTTTTGGACTGTGATATCATTATCCCTAAAAGATTCTAGCAGTATGAAGCACTTTAATGAGCTTGATGCTGATTATATTTTAATTCCGCTTTCTATAATAGGATATATTGTTTTAGGATATTTCTTTTTCTTATTCTTTAAAAATTACAGAACTATTTCGGTTATAGACAATGCCAAAGTTTTAATGGAAAACATTCTTAAGACACGAAGAATTGTAAAGCAATATGTTGCTTTCAACCTTATATTTTTAATAATTTCAACGCTAGTTGTTTTATTTATTGAGTTTGATCAGGACCAACAATTAATCAATAAAATAGAACAAGCATCTGCTAATGGTGAAGCATTTAAATTTTATGCCATGTTTATAATTACCGTTGTTGTTTTCTTGGGAATAGCTGTTGGTGTCTTACTATTATTCTATTGGTTGGTTTACGGTATATTACTAAAACGCCTAAATAAAAACTACCAAGAGCTTAAAAAATTAGAAGTATAAAATTTTATATACTCTTGATGCTACCATCTTCGTTGCTCGTTAAGTTTTTCTTGAGCTTCTAGTTCTTCTTGAGGAATCACTTTTAAAAATGAAGGATGTTGCTCTATGGCGTATTCTATTTTTTCTACAATATCAGCAATAGATTCGTTTTCGTAATCAATATCTAAAGGCTTTTTAATTTCCATAGATTGAAGAATGTTTTTCTTCTTAACACGAAGTCCTTTTTTATCAAAAGAACGTCTAAAACCATCTATAACTATAGGTACTACAACAGGTTGATAATGCTTAATAATATGAGCTGTTCCTTTTCTTATAGGTTTAAAAGGCGTTGTAGTACCTTGTGGAAACGTGATAACCCAACCATCGCTTAGCGCTTTTTTTATATTGGATATATCACTCATTTTTACCTGTCTATTCACATCTTGTCCCGCTGCTCGCCATGTTCGTTCTATACTAATAGATCCTGCATAAGCAAGAATTTTAGGTAACAAGCCTGATTTCATTGTCTCTTTTGCAGCAACATAATATATATTCAACTTGGGGTTCCATAGGTAACCAACATTTTTAATATTATCTTCTCTGTTGCTTAAACTAGCATTAAACACATGAAACATAGCAACTACATCAGCAAAATATGTTTGATGATTTGAGATAAACAACACATTGGTATCAGGTAGATTTCTTATAATATCAGAACCCTCAATCTGTAATTCATTAAAGCCTCTAAAGCGTCTGTGGGTTAAAGTTCCGATAACTCTAATAACCCATTTTTTTATAAAAAGTGAGTGTCCAAAAGGATTTTGTTTAAACAATCCCATATATGCATTTACGTAAATTAGTTAAGCTACAAATGTAATAAATCTGAATCTTTACCAAAGTTGTTTTAACAAGTCTTTTACTTCACTCAACATCATTGCGGTAGCTCCCCAAACAATATGGTTGTTGAGATTAAAGGCAGGAACCTCCACTTTTTTATTATAGGAGGTTGATACAGATTCTGTTATCACATTGTCGTCATTTAAAAAATCTGAAAGGGTAACCTCAACAATATCTTCTACTTCTTCATCTTGTTTTATAAATTTAGGTGTTTTATGAGTGATCCCTAAAAATGGATGCACATAAAAGTTACTTGGCGGTATATAAACTTGAGTTAATTTTTTTAGCACTTTTATATCTTCTATAGGTACACCAACTTCTTCATAAGTTTCTCTTAACGCTGCATGTTCAATAGATTCGTCTAGAAGCTCTAACTTACCACCTGGAAATCCTATTTGAGCAGAATGAACACCTTTGTAGGTTTTACGAAGAATAAGTACCAGCTTTGTTTGATGTTGCAAATCTGGATAAAACAAAGCCATAACACCAGCTGTTTTGGCATGTTTCATTTTATCTTTTTGCATCTCTTGAAGCTTAAGCCTAAATGGTGGTGACATTTTAAACTGGGATGCTTCGGCTGGCAATGGTATATTTTTTACTTTTGAGGTATATTTTAAAAAATCGTCGAAATTCATTTTTATAAGAAATAATTATATCTGCAAAATACATTTATGATACAAAAAATAGCTTTAATAATAATCTGCAGCTTTTTTGTTTTAAGTTGTCAAGATAAACAATCTAAACCAAAAGAAAATCAAATACAATCATCTAAAGTAACAAAAAATAAAAACACAAAAGCAGATACAATAGCTGATAAAAAACCAGAGTTTCCTTTTCTTACTGATAGTTTGGCGATGGAATTCTTTTTAGAATACGAAAAAACACACAAAGAGAATAAAGTTAGAATTACGACCAAATTTGGTGACATAGACATTTTGCTTTATGATAAAACCAAATTTCATAGAGCCAATTTTATTTACTTAACAAAGCGCGGATATTTTGATAACACTCAATTTTATAGAGTTATAGACAATTTTATTATACAAGCAGGGAATACTGATGATCCTAAAGTAAAACGCAAACGAGGTAAAATAGGACGATATTTACTACCTAAAGATACCAAGCGTGGTTACAAACATGACAGAGGTGCTGTAAGTATGCCTAGTAGCGACATAGAAAACCCCTATAAACTAGCATCGCCTTATGAGTTTTTTATTGTACAACAACAAGGTGGCGCACATCATCTAGATGGTGATTACACTATTTTTGGTACCGTAATTAAAGGAATGGATGTTGTTGATGAAATTGCCAAACAAAAAACGGATGATGGTGACTGGCCGTTGAGAAACGTGTATATACAAAAAGTTGAAATTATTGAATAACCTGTTAGTTAAAGGTTTCATCATCGTCATACAAACTAGGCAAGCTTATTTTAAATCTTACTGCTAGTAAGCGTATTACAATAACAACAATACCAGAAATTATAAACACCACATTATAATCTAGTGGAAATTTACGTAAAATAAAGTATGACAAACCACCGATAATACAGGCTGTTGCATAAATTTCTTTTCTAAAAATCACAGGGATTTCATTACATAATATATCACGAATTACACCACCAAAACAAGCTGACATAGTTCCTAAAGCGATACAAATTATTGGATGCAACTCTGCATTTAAGCCTTTTTCAACTCCTACAATGGTATATAATCCTATTCCTATTGTGTCAAATAAGAGTAATGACGTTCTTAAATAATCTAATTTTCTTCTAAAAAGAACTGCAAATATTGTAGATGCAAGTATGACATATACGTAAGTCATATTTTTCATCCAGGTTACTGGAGTTTCTCCTATTAAAATATCTCTTAAAGTACCGCCACCAACAGCCGTTACAAAAGCAATAATAAGAATCCCAAAAGGATCCATACGTTTACTAAAAGCAACCAACACTCCAGAAATTGCAAATGCAATAGTTCCTAAAATATCAATGGTATAAAACATAGTTTAATGAGTTTGGATATGATTATATGCCGAATAAAAACTGTTTAATAACTTTCTTAAACATTGAAAGATAATAAAATTGCAATTATAGCATTTTTAGATACCAATAAAGCCTTATTGAGTAGATCTTTTTTTTCAAATTCTTAAAACCTTAATTGTGCTAATTTTAATTTTTATGCCCTCTCATTTTAAGCTAATTATAAAAATTAAACAGTTCATCCTGTAAATTTTACAGTTTGGTTCTTTTTATTTCCTTGCTACTTGTTTTGTATAGATATTTGTCCTGTATTAATCAAAAAACAATCTTACATTTATGAAAACACTAGCCATTACATTAGCACTTGCATTATCAAGTTTTATTTGCAACGCACAAAAAAATGACACATTAGCAACTTATACCATTACGGTAAAAATAAACAACACCCTAAATAATAACGGTCATATGCTGATTGGTCTTCATACAACAGATACCTTTATGAAAACGAAAGGTATACAAAATTCAAAAGCCGAGATAAAAGACGGTAAAGTTGAAGTAACTTTTAAAGATGTTGTTCCTGGTGAATATGCTGTTATGGTTTTGCATGATGAAAATGATAATAACCGCATGGACTTTGAAAGTAATGGAATGCCTAAAGAGTCATATGGTATATCTAATAACCCAATGCTTTTTGGACCTCCTACTTTTAGTGACGCAGCCTTTAAGGTTACTAATGAAAACATTGATATGATTATCAGGTTATAAGAATCTATAAAAAAAGCGACTCAATTGAGTCGCTTTTATCGCTATTAACCACTGTTTTTCTAGACTGTTTCGCCCAACCAAGCTTTCATCATCCAAACAGTTTTTTCTTGTTCAGTAATAAAATCACTCATCATAGAGTTTGTACCTTCATCATTGGCATCATCTGATTTATCTAATATAGCACGCTCTATTTTTAATAACTCTGTTAAAGATTCTACTATTAGGTTTACTGCTTTTTCATCTTGAGAAATATTTTTTCCTACAGGCACTTTTGCTGCATTGGTATAATCTTCAAAAGTGTGTAACGGTGTAACTCCTAATGTTAAAATACGTTCGGCTATTTCATCAACCTTAACATTGGCATCAGTATAAAGTTCTTCAAACTTTACATGTAAATCAAAAAAACGCTTTCCTTTTATATTCCAATGAATACCGCGTAAATTTTGATAATATATTTGAAAATTAGCTAATAACGTATTTAAATCGTTTGCTAACTCTTTTGTCATTTCTGTATTTAATCCTATACTATTTAGTGTCATAATTTGTTTGTTATTTTGTTTAGTACAAATTTATTTTATTATTAACACTTCTATGCATAAGTTTTATTGATAGTTTTTATATTTTTATAATCTAAATTGATACCATGACAATAACACAATTGTACTATGTTTTGGCTGTAGCCGAAAACAAAAACTTTACTAAAGCAGCAGAAAAATGTTTTGTTACCCAACCAACGTTAAGTATGCAGATTCAAAAACTAGAAGACGAATTAGATATCTTGATTTTTGATAGAAGTAAAAAACCTATAGAACTCACAGAGGTTGGTAAAAAAATAGTAACTCAAGCTAAAAATATTGTAAATGAATCCTATAGAATTCAGGATATTGTTGACCAGCAAAAAGGATTTATAGGTGGCGAATTTAAGCTAGGTATTATTCCTACTATTATGCCTACGTTATTACCTATGTTTCTGAAAACTTTTATAAAAAAGTATCCGAAAATTAAATTAAAAATAGAAGAGCTTACCACTGAAGAAATTATTGCGAGAATTAATGACGGGCATCTTGATGCTGCAATAGCTGCTACGCCTTTGGAGCATGACACAATAAAAGAACGTGTGCTATACTACGAACCCTTTGTTGGTTATATTCCTGAGCATCATAAATTACATAATAAACAAAAAATAAATATTTCTAATTTAGATATAGACGATATGCTTTTGCTTGAAGATGGGCATTGTTTTAGAGAAGGTATTATAAATTTATGCAAAGCGTTTAAAAACCAAGTAGATGAGCAATTTCAATTAGAAAGTGGTAGCATAGAAACGCTAATTAAGCTATCAGACGAAGGTTTAGGCATGACGCTTTTACCCTATTTACACACATTAGATTTAAGTGAAAAAGCTAAAGGAAATTTACATCACTTTGAAGAACCAAGCCCAGCGAGAGAAGTAAGCATTATTTATCATAAAAGCGAATTGAAAATGCAAATTATAAATGCTCTTTATGATGTAATTTCTAGCATTATTCGTGGCGCTATTGCTTTTCAAAATGTAAAAATAATTAGTCCGTTACCAAACAAAAACTCCCACTAATTAAAACAATTAGCGGGAGTTTCTCTTCTTTAAATTATTATGCTATAATGCGTAATTAAGATAAATAGAAAAACGTTGTTTAGACTCTACATTATCACCAAATAATTCTTGTGATAATGGTAAGGTATAATTTGCTCCTAAAATAAATCGTTTTGTAGCAACTTCTACCCCAAAACTTGAGTTTACAATATAACCATCAGTATCTGTCAGCGTTTCGTTATACTGTTTTATTGAATCATAAACATCACCTGACACTCCAGCAAAAGGCATAACATTAAAAGATGTAAACGGAAATGCATAATATGCATTTAACGCATAACTAAACTGATTACCAAACTGGTAATCGTTCTTATTTTCTCCTTTAAAGTAATAGGTAGCTAATGTGTTTATGCCAAATCTATCTAGCCCTAAATTATAACCAAGAGCAGCAATACCATCAAAACTTCCTGTTCCTAATTGAAACCCTGGGTTGATTCTGTTTGTCAGTCTCTGTTCAAACTCACCTGTTGGCAATTTTAACCCTAATCCAAACTGAAATGAATGCGGTGATTTCTCTTGCGCAAGGTTATTGTAGTCTACATTTTCAGAATCGGTTTCACGTTTTTTATTAAACTGAAGTTTGTACCACGCAATTACATTCATATCACCCAAACCATTTATGTGCTCTTCTCTATCAGTATATACTCTTCGCAAATCTTGATAAGGTATTGTTGTACTTACATAAAAAGATTTGTAAACAGGTATTTGAGCCCAAGCTTGATACGTGTTAAATTGCTCTTTAATAATTGGTGAATTGGCATAAATACCATTTCTTGATTCAAAGTTTTGGTATATATACCTCACGCCAAAAAAATTAGCATTACTTAATGTACCAAAACCAAAACTACCGCTGCTTGTAGAACAACCACATAAATCACATGCAAATTGAAATTCATAATACTTGTGCGGTGGTTGTCCTGAATGTGCTTGTATTGTAAAATTGCATATCAAAAATAGTATGCCGAATACAAGTTTGTATTTAATATTCTGAAAAACGTTCATCGTTTAAAAATTCATTATCTGTTAGTGTTTTTAAGAAAGCTATTAAACTTTCTTTTTCATAATTAGAAAGCGAGATACCATAGGTACCATCGTTTCTCAATAAAATTGGATCTACATTGCCATTATCTACCATACCTGAATCATAAAAATCAAGCACTGCTTCTAGTGATGCAAAACGTCCATCATGCATGTAAGGAAAAGACTTTTCTACATTTCTTAAGCTAGGTACTTTAAATTTGTATAAATCGTCTGGGTTTTCAAAAACCACATACCTACCTTGATCGTTGAGTTGTGGGTTTACTGGCAATCCATTATTTCTATATTCCTGATTTGTAAATAAGGCTGTTGCATGACAGCTTATGCATTTATCTTGAAACGTATTATAACCATCTAACTCTAATGCGGTAAATGTAACCTGATCTTCTGCTCTAATATATTTATCATATTTAGAATTTGAAGAAATCATGGTTATCATAAATTGCGATAACGCTTTAAGCATATTTGAGCTATTTATTTTACCGTCTTCAAATGCTCTTATAAAATCTTGTTTGTATTGAACATCAGCTTGTAATTTACTAACTACATTGCTTAATGTTTCTCCCATTTCTAAATCACTTGTTAATGGAATAATAGGCTGTAAATCCAGATGCGAAGCAGCTCCATCCCACATAAATTCATTTTGAAATGCCAAATTTTGCATTGGTTGAGAGTTTCTAAACCCAATACCTCCATTTACACCATGGCTTAGTGTGTGCCCGTGATGTGTAAAAGCAAAAGCTTGCTCATGACAAAATGCACAAGGAATAGAGTTGTTTGCAGATAGTCTTCCGTCATAAAACAACTTTTTTCCTAAAGCAACACCAGCTTCTGTAGGCGGATTAGCTTCTAAATTATAAGCTATTTCTGGAAAATTATCAGGTTTTTCAATACTTACTGGAATAGGTTCGTATGCTGCTTGTGGTATGCTTGTTTCATCTTTATCACAAGAAAAAAACAACAATACCAATACCAGTATAATGTGTATTATTTTCATCAACTATATATTTAAGATTAAAAAAAACAGGAATACTTATGTGTATTCCTGTTTTTCTTGAAAATATTACTCATTGTGTACGTGGTGTACAACAAACATTTTACTTATGTTATTAGCTATTACCGAAGTTGTTTCAGAGTCTGTATGCACCTGACTATAACCTTCTTCAAAATTTACTGAAGTTTCTCCATCAAAAACTTTAGAGATGTCTGCTTGTACATGAATTTGAGGTTCAACTCCTGGACGAACTCTTACAGTATTTGGAAACGGTAGCGTTACTTCTCTGTAGTTATCTAAATCTGTACCAACACTTCCCATGTGAACATTTAATGCACCATCTGTAGTTACTGCTGATGAATACGTACCATCAAACCTTGTAAAACGGTAGCCTGTTGCCCAAGACCAAAGCATACCTTCTTCTTGAGCGACTTCTAAAAAGTCTCCTTGCCCTTCAGCTCCTAATGCGTAACGTTCCTGATCTATTCCTACACCAAAAGTTAACTCGGTGTAATTTGCAGCATCAACATTGTTTAATGTAATATAGATTTCACCTGCGTTATTTGCATCAGCTTCATCTACAATAAAGATGTTTTCGTCATAAGGGTATACATACTCAATTCCGTTAGCATCTTTTAATTTGACATTACTTATTAAGTATTTTAAACTTTCTAATTTATAAGACTCGCCATTTGATTTGTTATAGTTTACACCAAAAATAAAGTCTTGGTCACCTACTCCGTTATCAAACTTGATTACGACATCTCCTTTTTGACCTACTAAACTTGTTGCTAATAAAGCGTCATCATCTGATGAACATGATAATATAGTTATTGCTAGCATTAACGTAAATGCTAATTTTAAAATTTTCATTTTTATGTTATTTTAATTTAATATTAGGGTATGCTTCATGGCAAGTACCAAAAAGCCTTGTAAAAAAACTAGATATTAAATTAAACGCTGCGGTGGTTTATATTGGCTTTCGCCTTTTAAGAAGAAATAATTATTAAAATACCCATCAACAATATGTTTTGATATTGTTAGCTTGGGTTTTTTAGGTAATATATATGTTTGTATCTGATTAAAAACAGGTAAGAAACCTTCAAAAACAGCTATACTATTAAGCTCGTTTTCATCTTCAGAGTTTTGAGTTTCTAAATTAAGTTGCTTTGCTAAATGACATTTACCATTACACTTTAGTTCTGGCTTATCAGTATTTATACAATACGTTTTTATGATGTAGTCTATATTTAGCTCATAATAAGCCATTTGTCCTAAATAATAAATAGGACGCAGCGAAAGCGCTAATAAAAACGTTATTGCGATTATTCTTTTCAGAAGAAAAATATTTTTGCAAAGATACTTCTAAAACATTTTACATTCAAGTAAAAAACTAAAAAAGCGACTCTAAAAGAGTCGCTTTTTTTTATGGTTTTAAATAGATTAGACATTGATTTAATTCTGGGTTTTGCTGCACAAGTGATTGAACATAAATCTTGAGCTCTTCAATTTCGTAGGGTAATAATCTTTGAAGGGCTTTTTGTACTTCTTTGCAAAACAACGTAGCATCGAAACTTACTTTATTAAGTACAGTTTTAGTGTACTCAAACATTGCTCTTGCCATATTAATTTTAAGGTTATAGTTAGGTAGTTTTTAATATAAGCTTTGTTTTATTGTTTGCTTAAAAATACTAAAAAAAAGGATTAGATTTTTATTTAAACAAAACTTTAACAAGAAAAAATTAGTGTTTAAAATCTGTTATCTCCATCTAGTAAATCTCCTAGTCCGCCTAAAATACTTCCTTCTCCTTTATCTTTTCCTCCAGAACGTGGTGCCGATGCCAAAACACGATCTGCTAGTCTACTAAATGGTAGTGATTGTATATAAACAGTTCCAGGACCTTGAAGCTTTGCAAAGAATAATCCTTCTCCTCCAAAAATGGAATTTTTAATACCTCCTACAAATTCTATATCATAATCTACATCTTGTGTAAAACCTACAATACAACCAGTATCTACTCGTAAAGTTTCTCCTGCTTGCAATTCTTTTTTAGCCATTGTTCCGCCTGCATGCACAAATGCCATGCCGTCTCCTTCTAATTTTTGCATAATGAAACCTTCGCCACCAAACAGCCCACGACCTAAACGTTTACTAAACTCAACACCAACACTTACACCCTTTGCAGCGCATAAAAAGGCATCTTTTTGGCAAATAAACTTACCACGAAATTCTGTTAAATCTATTGGCACTATTTTTCCTGGATATGGTGACGCAAAACTTACGTTTCTTTTTCCTGAAAGCTCATTGTAAAAAGCTGTCATAAATAAACTTTCGCCTGTAAGAATACGTTTTCCTGCTCCTAAAATAGAACCTAAAAATCCTTTGTTCTTTGAAGAACCATCTCCAAAAATAGTTTCCATCTTTATACCATCATCCATCATCATAAAGCTTCCAGACTCTGCAATTACACCTTCTTGAGGGTCTAATTCAATTTCAACAAACTGCATTTCTTCTCCGTAAATTCTGTAATCTATTTCATGTGCTGTCATAATTATATATTTATTTATTGATTGATGTATATAGGTTTCTTTTTTATTGTTTTTGTTACAAATCACTTAACTTTTATACTCCATTCAAAATAAAATGTTGAGACTTCAACATTATCTTGATTTACGCCAATTGATTTCATCCAGAAGGTCTGACCTTCTCCTGTTTTTATTGCTTTATCAATAGCTTCGTTTATTAAATCACCGTCATTGCACGTAAACGTAATACGTCCGGTTGCTTTTTTTGTAAACGTAGCTTTATTATTAGCTACAAGCATTGATATATTTTTACCACTTGACTTAATTTTACCTAACACTAAAGCTCCAGTAGTCAATTCAGCAGCCATTCCTTGTACGGCCCAAAAAAGAGATTTAAATGGATTTTGATTAATCCAACGATGTTTTACTGTAACAACACAGCGTTGCTCTGTAATAGTTTTTACTCGTATTCCTGTAAAGTAAACTGCCGGTAATTTATAGAGATTAAACAAGTTAATCTTTCTTGGTGTAAGTTTCATTTAGCCTGTATTATTTCCTTAAAAATAGATAAAATATTCTATTTTCAATATGTTAATATTATGTTAATTTTAAGTACTTTGTATTGCATAATACCTTTTTTTAAACATATATTTGCATAAGAAACTATTATATACTTTTAAAAAATGATAGATAATCACCAAAAAAACATAGCCACATTTATTCATTTATCTAGCTTTTCTAGGTTTATTATTCCGTTAGGAAATTTTATTGGACCAATTATTTTATGGGTTGCTAATAAAGATAAATCTGAATTTATTGATACGCATGGAAAACAAATAATTAATTTTCAAATAAGTATACTGCTATACGCTTTGGTTTTAGGAATGATAACCGTTCCATTATTCTTATTAAGCTTTTTTAATGGGTTTGACTTTATAGATGTAGATGCTTTTAATAGTGTAAGCATAAGTTTAAACAAACCTTCACCTTTGCTTTATGTTTCTGGTGGTTTAGGTTTTTTAACTGTCATAGGTTTCATTTTAGAGCTAGTATTAATAGTTAAAGCAAGTTTAACAGCCAAGGAAGGCTCACTATATAAATATCCGTTTACAATCAATTTCATCAAATAATCAATCAATCAAAAAATGAACAGTTTCACAATTAAATCGAATTAGAACATGAAGATAGAAAACACAAAAGCACAAATGCGAAAAGGTGTTTTAGAATACTGCATATTATCCATCTTAAAAGATGATGATGCATATGTTGCAGAAATTTTGGAAACCTTAAAAGATGCAAAAATGCTTGTGGTAGAAGGAACCATTTACCCTCTACTAACACGACTTAAAAACGCCGGACTTCTCAATTATAGATGGGAAGAATCTACTTCAGGACCGCCAAGAAAATATTACGGCTTAACAGAAACAGGAAAACTGTTTCTTAACGAACTTAACACCACTTGGAGTGAATTACAAAATGCAGTTAACATAGTAACCAGACAAAAAAACACAAAAAAATGAATAAAACAGTCAACATAAATTTAGCAGGTATATTTTTTCATATAGATGAAGATGCATACTTAAAATTACAACGCTATCTTGAGGCTATAAAACGTTCATTTACAGACTCTCAAGGTCGATCTGAAATCATATCAGACATTGAAGCTAGAATTGCTGAACTTTTTAACGAACGTGTTCAAAATGAAAAGCAAGTTATTTCAATAAAACAAGTAGACGAAGTTATTGCCATAATGGGACAACCTGAAGACTACCTTGTTGATGATGAAATCTTTGAAGATGAGCCAAAAACCACTTACAAGAGTCAGCGTTCTGCATCAAAAAAACTTTTTAGAGACACAGACAACTCTTATATAGGTGGTGTTGCTTCTGGTTTAGCTCACTATTTAGGCATTGATGCTATTTGGGTACGTTTACTATGGTTATTGCTTGCTATAGGTTCTGGAGGAACATTTATTTTTATCTATGTTTTATTTTGGATATTAGTACCAGAAGCACTTACCACTGCTGATAAGCTTACTATGACTGGAGAACCAGTGAATATAAGTAACATTGAAAAAAAAATTAAAGACGGGTTTGAAAATGTATCACAAACAGTATCTGATACTGTAAAAAACATAGATTTACCTAAACAAGGAGAAAGAATAAAATCTACCTCTAAAGGTTTTTTTGACACCATAGGAGACATCATAATGTTTTTCTTGAAAGTTTTTGCCAAGTTTATAGGCATTATCTTAATCATGGTAGGTGCAGGTACACTTATAAGTCTTATTATAGGATTATTTACAGTAGGTATTACAGATATTGTACATATTCCTGGTTTTGACTTTGTTGATGCCGCCAACGCAGCCGATACACCTGTTTGGTTTATTTCACTCCTACTATTATTTGCTGTTGGCGTTCCTTTTTTCTTTGTATTCTATTTAGGATTAAAAATATTGGTAAACAACCTTAAATCTATAGGTAATGTAGCTAAATTCTCTTTATTAGGTTTATGGATAATGGCAATTATTGGACTCATTATTGTTGGCGTAAGACAAGCTAGCGAACATGCCTATGATGCCAGTGTAACACATAAGGAAGAACTTTACATTACAGCAAAAGACACCTTGCATATAAAAATGGTTGATAATGAAAATTATTTTAAGTCTCATGGTAGATACTACAGAAATAATGGCTATAGAATTGTTCATGATGACAACAATGAAAAAGTAATTTTAACATCAGACATTAGATTAATTGTTCGTTCTACAAAAGACTCACTTGCATCTATTCATATAGAGAAAAATGCTGAAGGTAGAAGCTATCAAATTGCTAGAAATAGAGCCGAAAACATTACGTACAATTACGCGCTAGTTGGTAATGAATTACAGTTAGAAAGTTATTTAATGACTGCATTCAACAATAAGTTTAGAGATCAACAAGTAGAAATAACGTTATACCTACCTATTGGATCAACTTTATATGCTGATGAAAACACCTATAGTTTTCACAGAAACTCTAGCTATTACAATGATATTTTAGATAATGGTATGGAATCTCACTATCTAAAGGTATTAGACGGCAGTTTACTTTGTGAAAATTGTCCAGCTGATGAAGATGATGATTTTAAAGTTCGCGTAAACGTAGGCAATAAAGAATCACATATCAAAATAAACGATGAAGGTCTAGAAATACAATCAAAAGATTCTAGCCTTGAAATTAACAACAACGGAATAAACGCAAAAGACGATGACGTAAATGTTAACATTGACGATAATGGTATTGAAATAACTACAGATAACAATTAACAACAACTCATCAATGCTATATAACAATTCAGAAAATCAAACTTTAAAAAAATAATATAAGTTAAGATATTTAAACCATCAATCAAAAAAACAATCAATCATGACAACCATCACCAAAATTATTATATCAATTGCCTTATCACTTATGGTATTATCATGCCAATTTGATATAAATAGCGTTCATGGTAACGGTAATGTTACTACCAGCAATCGTTCTATAAATAAAAGCTTTAACAAAATTAAAGCTAGTCGCGGATTAGATGTTTATCTAACACAAAGCAATGATGAAAGTGTTTCTGTTGAAGCCGATGAAAACCTTCAAGAAATCATTATTACTGAAGTAGAAAATGACGTCTTAAAAATTTATGCTAGCGAAAATATTGGTCAGGCATCAGCAAGAAAAGTGTTTGTAAATTTCAAAAACATTTCGGCAATAAAAGCTAGTAGCGGTAGTGATGTTTTTTCAACCAATACAATTATTGCTAACGATTTAGAACTTGCTTCTACCAGCGGTAGCGACTTAATACTAGATGTAAAAGCAAAAACCATAGACTGTAAATCATCTAGTGGTAGTGATCTAGAATTGTCTGGAACTGTAGATCACTTGATAGCTCAAGCTTCAAGTGGTAGTGATATTGAAGCTAGCGAGTTAAAATCAATAACATCTACAGTAAAAGCAAGTAGCGGTGCAGAAATTGTTGTAAACACAAGTAAAGAACTCATAGCAAAAGCTTCAAGCGGTGGTGACGTAACTTATTACGGAAACCCTGACCGTGTTGATAAATCTGATGGTGTTTCTGGTTCAATTACCAAACAATAACTTAATCTATAATAACCAACCAATAAAAAACCCGAAGCATTTAGCTTCGGGTTTTTACCTTTAAAAAGAAATATTTTTTAATTGTATGTAGAAGTACTTACTTCAAAACCTGCATCTTTTGCTGCTAAATAGCGTTCTGCATCAAGTGCTGCCATACATCCTGTTCCTGCTGCTGTGATTGCTTGTCTATAAACATGATCTGCTGCATCACCACTTACAAAAACACCTTCTACATTGGTTTTACTTGTTCCTGGTACTGCATTTATTATATATCCTGTTGCGTCAAGATCTAAATAGTCTTTAAAAACGTCAGTATTAGGTTTATGTCCAATAGCAACGAAAAAACCAGTAGCTGGTATTTCGTGCTTTTCATTTGTTTGGTTATTAAATACTCTAACACCAGTTACAACTTGACCATCTCCTAAAACCTCATCAGTTTCAGTATTATAAAGTATTTCAATATTTTCAGTATTTTGTACACGAGCTGCCATGATTTTTGAGGCTCTAAACTCATCGCGTCTTACCAACATAGTTACTTTTTTACAAAGTTTAGATAAGTAATGTGCTTCCTCACAAGCAGAGTCTCCTGCTCCAACTATAACTACTTCTTGATTTCTATAGAAAAATCCGTCACAAACGGCACAAGCTGAAACGCCACCACCTAGCTTTAAATATTTTTGTTCAGACTCTAATCCAAGATATTTAGCTGATGCTCCTGTTGAAATAATGACTGTATCACAATGAATTTCTTTTGTATCATTTACCCAAACCTTATGTACATCACCAGAAAAATCTACTTTGGTAATCCAGCCATCTCTAACATCGGTATTGAAACGCTCTGCTTGTTTTTGTAACTGTATCATCATTTCTGGCCCTGTTATTCCTTCTGGGTATCCAGGAAAGTTTTCTACTTCATTAGTGGTTGTTAATTGTCCTCCTGGTTGAGATCCTTGATATAAAACAGGATTCATATTGGCTCTAGCTGCATAAATAGCTGCAGTATATCCTGCAGGTCCAGAACCTATTATTAAGCATTTTACTTTTTCAATTGTATCTGACATAATTATCTTTTGCGTTATTAATCATAACAAAAGTAGGTTTTTTAACTAAAAACTTACAGATTAGTTATTAACAGTTGTTATGATGCTATTTACATTTTCTATGTTCAATAATTTAAAATAGTTTTAACTATACGTCCTAGGTATTATACGTATTTTAGTAAAAACCACAACACAAAAAAGCAATGACTGTGATTTCAAAAAATAGCAAAACCAATAAAATTTTTTATAATTCAGAATCTACCATAGGCAAACAAACTTTAGGATATCTAAACGGATCTTTCAAAAGCTTACTCTCAATTGATGTCACAAAAACCAAAGTAACTGGCACGCAATGGAAAGAACTTGCTGATGGCTTAAATATGTCTTTAGAAGATTTAACAGATAAAAACCATCCTGAATTTAAAAAACATTACGACAAGCATTTATCACTTGATGAAACAGATTGGATTAAAGTACTAAATGCTCACCCTGAAGTACTAAAGAATCCTATTATAATTCTAGGTGAAAAATATTATAAAATTGAGAATCCTTCTGATGTTGAAAAGTTATTAGAACCCAATAGTAAAGGCATTGACGAGAAGAAGCATATTTAAAATTATAAGGACTCAAAAATTATAAAAAACGACATGAAAAGTAACACTATAAAATCTATCAATCCTTTTAATGGTGAACTCATTAAAACATATGAATTGTTTACTGATAAAACTGTTGAAAACACAGTAAATAAGGCTCATGAGACACAGCAAGATTGGAAACTATTAGATATAGAAGACCGTACCGAACTTCTTGCTGAACTTTCTGATACACTTCTCAAAAACAAACAGATCTATGCTGAACTTATGACAAACGAAATGGGTAAACCCATTAGTCAAAGCATTGCTGAAATAGAGAAATGTATGTTTTTATGTGATTTTTACGAAACTAATTCTGAAGAGCTTTTATCAGACGAAATAATTGATACCGAAGCAGAAGAAAGCTTTATTAGCTATGATCCTTTAGGTGTTATATTAGGAGTCATGCCATGGAACTACCCTTTTTGGCAAGTAATGCGCTTTGCGGTTCCTACACTTATGGCCGGAAATACAGTATTACTAAAACATGCTGCCAATGTTTCTGGATGTGCCTTAATACTACAAAAGCTATTTGAAGATGCTGGTTTTCCAAAAGGATGTTTTCAAACACTTCTTGTAAATCATAACCAAATAGAATCCATAATTGCAGACTCCCGAATAAAAGCAGTTTCTCTTACTGGTAGTGAAAAAGCAGGAAGAAAAATTGCTGAAATCGCTGGAAGAAATTTAAAAAAGTGTGTGTTAGAATTAGGAGGCAACAATGCATGTATTGTATTAAACGATGCTGATTTAGACAAGCATTTAGATACCATTGTTAATGCAAGAATGCAAAACACTGGACAAAGTTGTATTGCTGCAAAACGCTTTATTGTAGAAGCAGGTATTTATGATGTTTTTTTAGAAAAGTTTCAAAAAAAAGTGTCTAGTCTAAAACACGGAGAGCCACTAAATTCTAAAACTCAAATAACCGTTCTAGCAAGACCAGACCTAGCTGATGATTTACAAAAACAAATAAATGACTCTATAGAAAAAGGCGCTAAAGTTATTATAGGAAACATAAAAAAAGACGCCTATTTCGCACCAACAATTGTAACAAACGTTACTCCTGGAATGCCGGTATTTGACGAAGAAACCTTTGGTCCTGTAGCTGCTATAATAAAAGCTAAAGATGTTGATGACGCTTATGAGCTTGCTGCTAATTCTAAATTAGGGTTAGGAACTATGATTTTTAGCAAAAACACCAATGACGCTATTGATAGAATAAGCTCTATTGAAGACGGCGCTTTTTTTGTAAATGAGTTGGTAAAATCTGATCCTAGGTTACCTTTTGGAGGTACCAAAAATTCTGGATATGGTAGAGAATTATCCCGAGAAGGTATTTTAGAATTTACGAATAAAAAAACAGTCTACGTAAGTAAATAACTTACGTTATTTATTTAAAAAAACGTTTTAATAATACATAAAACCCATATTTACCAGCCACATTAAAAATGGTACTAACCCAGTTGGCTGGTTTTAAATCATCTTTAAACTCGCTTTTAAGTAGTTTCATTTCTTCTAAAGCAATATTGCGTTCTAGTTTTAAGCGCGTTAAATCTTTTTCTATATCTTCAAAAGATTGATAGTTTTTCATAATAAGTCAGTCAAAAAATTTGGTTGCTAATGCTTTGATAATTTTATTGTTTATAAAGTGTCTCTTATAGTAAATAATAGCCGTTATGATTAAAAACAAACCAGCTACTATAACATAACCTAAAGCTATATTATCAAGCCACTCACCTATAGCCACTGCTGCTGCAAGAGCTAAAAAAAACAAGCCTATAAATAATAAGCCGCCAATAATTAACCCTTTAGCAACAAGACTAATTGAAACTGTTAACTGCTGAAAAACCTTTAACTTATAGTACTCTTGCGTTTTTTTTACATAGGTTTCTCCTGCATCCGACATCTTGCCGGTTGTTTCATTTACAGATTCAAAAATATTCATATTTAAGATTTTTGATATTTCTTATTTTTAGCTTTTAAGTCTGCTAGTTTCTTTTCTAAAGTTGTTATAACATCTTCTGTTTTATGACTCATATCAGACACAATAGCTTCAACTTGCTCATCTAGAGTTTCTTTTTTGCTAGATACAGTATCTGCAACCTTATCCCTCATTTGAACAGCACTTTCATGCATTCGCTCTTTAGCTGACTGCGCTTCGTCTGCAATGCGTTGTCTAGTTTTTGAGCCCTTATCTGGTGCAAATAATATTCCTAAAGTTGCTCCAATTGCTGTTCCTGCTAATATTCCTAAAAGTGTGCTACTATCTTTCCCCATAATTATTTAAGATTTTTTGTGTTAATAAATTGTTTTGCCGTTTCTTATTAAGAATTCTCTTTTGAATTGTTATACTTGAAAAGACTAACTAATATTAACTTACCATAATTTTTTCGGTTTACAATATCTTTTAAAAATACTTTAACACTATAAATAAAAAAAGCTTGGAACAAACCAAGCTTTTCTTATATCATAAAAATGACTATAATTATTTTATCTCAACCAATTCAAGTTCGAATGTTAAATCTTGACCAGCTAATGGGTGGTTTCCGTCAACAATAATATGATCATCATTTACTTCAGCAATTCTAAACTGATGCTCTCTTCCGTCTTCACTTTTTGATACCAATCCCATACCCAATTCTGGAGTAATTTCTTGTGGTAATTGAGCTTTATCAACTTTATGGAATAATTCTTTTTGAACATCTCCATAAGCTTCAGCCATAGGAATATTTACAGTTTTTTTATCGTTTACTTTCATGTCAATGATCGCCTTCTCAAAACCAGGAATTAACATACCTTGACCTAAAGTCGCTTCTAAAGGCTCTCTTTCTAAAGAACTATCAAAAACTTGACCGTTACTTAATTTACCTGTGTAATGTACTCTTACCGTATCATTTTCTTTTACTTGACTCATAAATTTTGTTTTCGTGTTTTATAAAAATCGTTGCAAAACTATCACTTATAAACTGAAAGCCAATAGCATAATTATAAAATATTGGTTAATTAAGAGAATATTAACGCTATAATCAAAAAATTATGTAAACAATTATATTAATCATTATAGTCATATATTTCCAAGTAGTTTATAAAACAACATTTAACTGTTAAGACTCAATTAAATATAAGGAGCTTGTTTGTTAGTTTATTTTAAGCTTTGTTGCTTTTTTAAAAAACATTGAACTTATAACAATTTTTGTAGACATGGATGATGTACTTGCCGATACTTATGTCAAGCACTTAGAATTATATAATTAAGAACCCAACAAAAACTTTCGCTAGCTCAATAGAATCTGGTGAAGTATGGCACAACGTGCCAGAAATGCATCAAAATAGCATTTTACAGCACGCTTATCAATAAGGCTATCAAAGATGCTATACAAATCATGGAAGCGCTCTAAAACAAACACGAAATTTATATTGCAACTGCAGCTACACAATTTTTTAATTCTTTAAAAGAAATAAGCGATTTATTAGACCAGTACATGTCTTTTATTACTTGGAAACATCACATCATGTGTGATCCTAAATTCATCTTAAGAGGTGATTTATAATTGATGATTGTTCGTATAATCTTGAAAAATTTGAAGGTGACACTTTATTATTCAATTCGCCACATAATATAAATGATACTGGATATAGCAGAGTTTTTAGTTGGTTAGAAATCGCTGAGCGTTTATTGTAATTTTTAACAAGATGAATATATAGAATTTGACTCTAATTTTTTTGGGGCTTTTTGTTACAGCAAAAAACTGGTGCCTTTAGCAGGTATTATGGCAGGCGTATTCCTTATCCTCTACAGTTAAAATTTTGTTATAATTAGCGTATTTACATTAAACCTTTGTTAAAAAAATGAATGTTCATTCACTTTTTTATATTTTTGCATATTAGAACTAAAAGTAATGGCAAAACTTCAAAAAAGTATAGACAAACGTAACGCTTTAGTCAAGGCAACTATTGATTTGGTAAACAACAATGGTTTCCACGCTACACCTATGAGTAAGATTGCTAAAATGGCTAACGTATCGCCAGCAACGATCTATTTGTATTTTGAAAACAAACAAGATTTAGTGAATCAAACTTACATAGATGTAAAAACTGAATACACTAAATATGCGTTTAACGGTTATGATGCCAATGCACCTGTAAAAGAAGCGTTTCAATACATCTGGAATCGAATTGCAGATTTTAAACTAAAACAATGCGAACACGCTTTGTTTTTAGCTCAATGTGATAATACACCAATGATAGATGAAGCTAGCAGACAAGAAGGCATTAAACATTTACAACCGCTACTAGATTTATGGGCAAAAGGTAAAGCCGAAGGTGTTATAAAACCATATTCAGACTATATTTTATATGCCTACGCTATAAACCCGCTAGCGTTTTTAATGTTAGCTCAAAAACGTGGCGCAATTACTTTAGATGATACACTAATTAAAAATGCTTTTGAAGCAGCTTGGAACAGTATAAAAAAATAAAAACAACCTATGGAATTATTAGATAAATTAAATTGGAGATATGCCGCTAAAGCTATGAACGGTAAAGACGTACCAGAAGAAAAAGTAGAACGTATTTTAGAAGCTGCAAGATTAGCTCCAACGTCTAGTGGTTTGCAACCTTTCGAAATTTTTGTGGTAAAAAACCAAGACATCAAAGAACAAATTAAACCAATAGCTTGGAACCAAAGGGTTATTACAGAGTGCTCTCACCTACTCGTTTTTGCTGCTTGGGACACGTACACTGCAGATCGCATTAATTACATGTTCGATTTAACCAACGATATTCGTGGTTTTAAAAACGAAGGTTGGGAAAATTACCGTCAAATGTTACTTAACGCCTATCCGCAAAAAGACGAAGAAGAAAACTTTAATCACGCAGCAAAACAAGCCTACATTGCATTTTCACAAGCTATTGCAGCTGCTGCTTTTGAAGGTATAGATGCAACACCAATTGAAGGTTTTGATCCTGAAGCTGTAGATAAAATTTTAGGCTTACGAGAAAAAGGCTTACGTAGCGCAGTATTGTTACCGCTTGGTTACAGAGAAGAAGAAAATGATTGGTTGGTAAATCTTGTAAAGGTTAGAAAACCTATGGAAGATTTAGTAACCGTAATTGATTAACTATAAAAAAGAAAAAAAATGAACAATTTTGAATTTAAAAATCCTACCAAAATTATTTTTGGAAAGGATTCAATTGAGAAACTAACAGATCAAATACCACAAGATGCCAAAGTATTAATGCTTTATGGTGGTGGTAGTATTAAAAAGAATGGTATTTACGATAAAGTAAAAATCGCTTTAGCTAATGTAGATGTTACCGAGTTTGGAGGTATTCCTGCAAATCCAGAATATGATATTTTAATGAACGCTTTAAAAGTCATTAAAGAAGAAAACATCACCTATTTATTAGCTGTTGGTGGTGGTTCTGTAATTGATGGCACAAAGTTTTTATCGGCTGCAGCAGTTTACGACGGTGACACACCTTGGGATATTTTAATAAACAAAGTACGTACAGAAAATGGTATGCCATTTGGTACCGTATTAACCTTACCAGCTACAGGATCTGAAATGAATTCTGGCGCAGTTATTACCAGAGAAGAAACTAAAGAGAAATTAGCTATGGGCGGACCTGGTTTATTTCCGCAGTTTTCAATATTAGATCCTTCGGTAATTACCTCTATTCCACAACGTCAATTGGCAAACGGTTTAGCTGATGCGTTTACACACGTTTTAGAACAGTATATGACCTATCCTGTTGGCGCATTATTACAAGATAGATTTGCTGAAAGTATTATTCAAACATTAATAGAAGTTGCACCAAAAGTATTAGAAGATCCTACAAACTATGAAGCAGCATCTAACTTTATGTGGAGTTGTACTATGGCACTAAACGGACTTATACAACAAGGAGTTCCTGGTGATTGGGCAATACACATGATGGGACATGAGTTAACAGCATTATTTGGAATAGATCATGCCAGAACATTAGCAGTAATTGCACCAAGCCATTACAAGTATAATTTTGAAGCTAAAAAAGAAAAATTAGCGCAATACGCAGAACGTGTTTGGAATGTAACTGAAGGTAGTATTGACGATAAAGCTTATGCTGCTATTGAAAAAACAGAAGCGTTTTATCGCCAGTTAGGTATTGACACTAAATTGTCTGATTACACAGATAAGTTTGAAGGTACTGCCGAAGAAATAGAAAAACGTTTTGAAGATCGTGGCTGGAAACTTGGTGAAAAACAAGAATTATTACCAGCAGATGCCAAGAAAATAGTAACTATGGCATACTAAATTAAAACATTTAAAAGTTTGATTATATAGCGAAACAGAGGTTTAAACTAATTTTAAATCTCTGTTTTTTTTATTAATTATTACAAATATTTACAAAACAGTATTAAACTGTTAAGACTTAATTAAATATAACACACTAATTTGTTAGTCTATTCTAAGCTTTGTTGCTTTGTAAAAAACATTGAACCTATGACAATTTTTGTAGACATGGACGATGTACTTGCCGATACTTACGGTAAGCACATAGAACTATACAATAAAGAACACAAACAAGAGCTTTCTCTTGCACATATTAAATCTGGCGAAGTATGGCATAATGTACCAGAAATTCATCAAGAAAGTATTTTACAACACGCTTACCAAGACGGTTTTTTCAGAAATTTAGAGCCTATAAAAGATGCTATCCAAGTTATGGAAGCGTTATATAACAAACACGAAGTGTATATCGCTACTGCTGCGACTCAGTTTCCAAATTCATTAAAAGAAAAAAGCGATTGGCTAGACCAGCACATGCCATTTATTACTTGGCAGCACAGAATAATGTGTGGACACAAATTTATATTAAAAGGTGATTTACTAATTGACGATCGTACGTATAATCTTGAAAAATTTGAAGGTGATACATTACTTTTCAACTCACCACATAATATAAATGATGCTGGATACACAAGAGTATCTAGTTGGTTGGAGATTGCTGAAAAATTACTTTAAAATTAATTTATATTTAATATGAAAAAAAGACCCAAATCACTTTGAGTCTTTTTTAGTTTTAATATTATGAATTGCTATTTTTTGATGAAGTAAGGAATTAGTTAAAAATGGCTTTATATGCTTTAATTAGTTCTAAAGCACTTGGATGTGGCACACCTGCAGCTTTTTCGTAATCACTTTTTATATCATAGGCACCATTATGCATACTTTCGTAAATGCCACCTATTACAGTGCCTAAAAATTCGCCCAATGCGTCTTGACGTTCTTTGGTATAAGCATCAATTGAAATTGCGTTATAACTTAAATTAGTACCATATACTGTATTGATATAATTAGCAAGTTCTGCTTGTGTAATGGCTTCGCCTGCTAAATTATAAGTGTTTCCGTTATGTTTTTCTTCGGTAAGCATTTGGGTATAAGCTATTGCTAAAGCTTGTCGGCTAGTGTAAGTACACTTGCCTGTTCCGGCAGAATTTCTTATTTCTCCTTCTTTTACATAAGTATCAATGTATTCTAAATCGGGTTTAATGTAAATGCTATTTCTTCCAATAACAAAGTCTAAACCAGAGTTTTTAATGTCTGTTTCTGTTTGGCGGTTACTTTGTACTATTGGGCTAAAAGCCGAACCTTTTTCGGCACCAATAATACTGGTATATACAATTTTAGCAACTTTATTTTGTTTAGCCGCTTCAATAACATTGCGGTGTTGTTCTATACGTTTATCTGGTGCATCCATACCAGAAACTAGCAACACAGCATCAATACCAACTAATGCATCGTTAAATTGTTCGCGACTGTTGTAATCGCCTTTTCTAACTTCAATTCCTAAATGTTGTGCCTTTTCTGGTGTACGCGCAATACCAACTACATGTTCTTTCCCTATGGTTTTTATTAATTGATTAGCTATGGCTGCACCTAACTGTCCGCTAACCGATGTAACTGCTATTTTCATAATATTTTGAATTTTTATTTATGTTATTTATTGTATGTACAAATATCAGTAACAATTAAGGTTGAAGTAAGATGAATATATTCCTAAAAATGGTAAATATAAAACCTACTTGTTTATTGCTTTTATTGCACTTTCAATTTGCAATTGCGCCATATCTAGTATTGCATCGTTTTTAGGTTTAATAATTGATAGTTCTGTACATGCCAAAACAATGGTGTGTTTTAATGCATATGTGTTACATAAATTGAAGTATGAATCCATTAAATCATCGGTTTCGGTATGATTGTAAATAGCTTGTCTTACAGTATCAATAAGCTTCATTTCTGATGCATTAGGTACTAAAACATCTATATTATGAGCATTTAAAGCGTCTTTTATATAATTTGAAGACATGGTATATATAGAACCAAACACCACGACTTTTTTTATTTGTTTAGCCTTAATAGCATTTATTGTTAAATGAATAGGATGAATAATTTGTTGTGGAATTAACATCTCATCTACCGTTTCATGAAGTGTAATATTAGGAATTAATACATGTGAAGCTTGAAATGATTGGATGGCTGAAAATGATGGTTGTAATACGTCTTTTAACGCTTTTGAAGGTTTAGGAAGCAATGTGTTTATTGCATGAAAGTTAACGTTATAAAGTACCAACGGACAAGTACTATAACCACCAAACTTGGCATTATATTCTTTGTTAAGCGCTTGTAAATAAAAGGCTGTAGACCGACTTCCTAATCCTAAAACCACTAGTGTATTATCACTCATAACTAATGGCGTTTTAAGATATAATCTGCAAAATAAGCTTTGCTGTCTAAAATTTTATCTTCTATTGTAAAATCGGTGTTTGCAATAACATTATGAATTAATTTGTCATTATATTTTCTTGAAATTTCTGTATGAATTTTTTCACCTTCATCAAAATCAAACGTAGCATTCATAGCTTTAATGGTTACTGTTTGCGCTTTTGTACTTAAAATATAGCTTTCAGCAATACCTTTAACAGCATCATATTTTGGAAGATGTTCAAAATAATCTAAATTAAAATTGGCTTCTAACTCGTTGTTAATTCGCTCTAAAATATTTAAGTTGAATTGTGCCGTAATGCCTTTAGAATCGTTATAAGCTGGCAATACAATTTCTTCAGGTTTTATTAAATCTACACCTAATAAAAGCATATCATTTTTTTGAAGATTAGCACCTAAATTATAAATAAATTGTTGCGCTATTGCATCTTCCATATTACCAATATTAGAGCCTAAAAACAAAATAACCTTTGGATTATTATTGTGTTTTAATGATGCCAAAACCTCAAAATAATCACCTTGCTTTGGCGTTACAGCAATATCTGGCAAAGTTTTATTTAAATCTTGTTGCAATAACTGTAATGCATTTGCCGAAATATCTATAGGTATATACTCAAAATTAAAATGCTGATCTTTCAAAGCTTTTAGCAAATGTTTGGTTTTTAAACCATCGCCTGCACCAAGTTCAATAAGTTCAAAATGAGTATTGGTTTTTAATTGTAAAGCCTTAATTAAGGCGTTTGTTTTGTTTTTAAAAATCTCTAACTCGCAGCGTGTTAAATAATACTCTGGCAAGTTCATTATTTCTACAAAAAGCGCATCGCCTTTTTTATCATAAAAGTATTTTGAAGGTAATGTTTTTTGAGGTTGCTCTAAACCTTTCCTTACGTCTTCTTTAAATGTGTTTGTCATCTATTTTACAAGTCTAATTCCTGTGTATTGCCAGCGTTGTGCTGGGTTAAAAAAATTGCGATACGTTGGTCTGCTATGGTTTTTAGACGTTGCAACAGAAGCACCTCTTAACACCATTTTACTGCTCATAAATTTTCCGTTATACTCACCTACTGCCCCATTTTCTTTTACAAAATTTGGGTATGGCAAATAAGCGCTATTTGTCCATTCCCAGCGTTTTCCCCATTCAAATTTTTGCGAAGCAATTTCCCATTCAAACTCTGTAGGCAATCGCATACCTTTCCATTCTGCAAACGCTTGGGCTTCAAAAAAACTAACATGACTTACCAATGCTAATGGATCTACCTTTTGCAATCCAGCTAAGGTATATTGATACCATTCATCATCTTTTTTATGCCAATATAAAGGTGCTTTAATGTTGTTTTGGTTTACCCATGTCCAACCTTCATCTAACCAAAGGTTAAAATCTGAATACGCACCAGAATTCATAAACTCTAAATATTCACCATTAGTTACTAAATGATTATGTATTTCGAAATCATTTAAGTATACTTGATGCACACCTAATTCATTATCATAGCAAAAATCATCACCTTGATGACCAATGGTATAATTCCCTGCTTTTATGGTTACTAACGCGTTATTTATATTGTAATCATTCACTAAATTATAGTCGGCATTAAACACAGGAAATAACGGATTATGACCCAGCATGTATTTAACATCGGTTACCAAAAGTTCTTGATGTTGTTGCTCATGATTTAAACCAAGCGTAACCAAGTCTAACAGTCTTTTATTGGTTGTAGTGTTTAAAAGCGTTATCATGTGCTTATCAACATAACTTCTGTATTCAAACACTTTGTCAATACTTGGTCTAGACATATTACCTCTGTTGGCTTGCAAAATGCGAGAACCAACATTATTGTAATAACTATTGAACAAAAAGTTGAAATCATCATCAAACACCTTATAATTGTCACTGTATGTTTTAAGAATAAATGTTTCAAAAAACCAAGTAGTATGTGCTAAATGCCATTTTGCTGGACTTGCAAATTGTACCACTTGAATTGAAAAATCTTCAATAGTTAAATGTTTGCAAAATGAGCGTGTTTCTTGCCTTATTTGCTGGTATCTTGTGCTTAACGCCATTATTCTAATCCTTTTTTTAACGGATTCCAAAACGGTTTAATTTTTAACTGTTTTGCGCTGTAACCTAATTCTTTCTTAAGATACTGATTTAAAATTAAACAAACTCTGCTAGTTGCTTGCTTTCGCCTTCGGTATAGTACACAATCATATTAAATGCTACTTGATGCGCTTTTTCTGGGTGATGGTCTTTCACCAAATCTTTACGACTGGCTAAACTTTCAATGGTAAGAATCTCTATGCCAGAATTATTTGGCTTTTTTGCATTAAACTCAATATTTGGAATGTCTTTTTGCATCAATTATTTCCTTCTTCAGATTTTTCTAATTGCTTCCTAATATGTTCGCTATCCCAATGATTATCGTAGGCTACAATGCCACGTTTAAAATCATTTTCTAGTAATTTTTCTTGCTGTTCTATTTCTTTTCTTGCTATAAACACATAGTCTTCTTCTCGCTTAGGTTCAGAAGCCAATCGTCTTAAACTCGCTTCATCATACTTAATAAAATTCTGTACTTGACGATTTAAAGTATATTTTCTAAAACCTAATTTATTAAGTGCATCACTCGCTAACGCTAACGAGGTGTCTAAGGTTTCACGGTAAATATTAGTTACATCAAGGTTTAATAACTCGTAAGCATCGTAACGGTTTTTTGTACGAACCAACATCTCAACGTGCGGATATTTTTCTTTTACAATTTTACTAATCGCTTTTGCTACAGAAACTTTATTTGTGGCGCAAATGAGTAATTTAGCTTCGGCAATTCCGGCAGATTCTAATAAATCTTCGCGTGTGGCATCACCATAATACACCTCAAATCCCATTTTACGAAGGAAATCGACACGGTTAGAATCGAAATCTAAAATGGTAGCTTCTACACCGTGAGAACGCAAAAATCGGCCAACCGTACTACCAAAATGTCCAAAACCAACTAATATTACTTTTTGCGATTTGGCGATGTGATCCATTGGTCGTTTTATAGATTCTTTTGTACCAATTTTAGGAAGAATGAAACGTTCATTTACCACCGCTAAAATTGGTGTTAAAGACATGGAAACAGCCGTAACCACTAACATCATGTCCATTTGTTCTTGTTCTAAAATATTAAGCTGAAATGCAAACGATAACAATACAAATGCAAACTCACCAACCTGCGCCAAACTGAAGGTTAACAACACATTTTGATCGAGTTTTAATTTAAAAATGCGTCCTGTAACAAATAACACCAACGCTTTTATAACAATAATAGCGAGTAAAATACCGCCAATGGTCAACGGACTATTCGCAATCACCACAAAATTAATAGAGGCACCAACTGCCATAAAAAAGAGTCCGAGTAGTAGATTTTTAAAAGGTTCTAGCGTGCTTTCTAATTCGTGTTTAAATTCACTTGTAGACAAAACAACACCACCTAAAAAAGCACCTAACGCTGGACTTAAGCCTACAAATTCCATTAAATATGAAATTCCGAAAACAATTAAAAATGCAGCTGCAATCAACAACTCTCTAACACCTGTTTTAGCTACTTTACGCAACATAGGCACCACTACAAAACGACCAGCCAAAACAATAAGGACTACCGATAAAATAATAGCTAAAGTTTGTAATCCTATAGGTAAACTTTCAATTAAGGTTGATGCCGAATGTGATATTTCATCACCTGTATTTTCAGGAGAATTACTTAATAACGGTAAAGCACCAATCATAAATATGACGATGATATCTTGAAATAATAAGATGGAAAACGAGCTAGAACCAAAGGTGGTATTCATTAATCCTTTTTCCTTTATAGTTTGCAATGCAATTGCGGTAGACGATAGCGCCACAGCCATACCAATAGCCAGTGCAACCTGCCATTCGTAACCTAAAAATGCAAACAACACATAGGTTAACCCTACGGTTAATGCTACTTGTATGCCGCCCATACCAAGTATGGATTTTCGCATGTTCCAGAAGTTTTTGGGTTCAATTTCTAGACCAATTAAAAACAGCATGACTACAACACCAAACTCTGCAAAGTGTAAAATATCTTCACCTTCTTCACCTATAAATCCTAAAACATAAGGACCTATTAAAACACCTGCTAGCAAATACCCAATAACAGAACTTAAACCCAAACGTTTAGCTATTGATACACAAATAATGGCACCAGCAAGAAAAACAATGGCATTAAATAATAAACTTCCAGACATATGCTACGCGGATAAAATTTCTAAATCGTTTAAGAAAAAACAATTGGATAGCTGCGTTGCATTAAAATCACCTTGTAGCAAATCTATCAATTGTTCGTATTGGTTAGCATAATCTAATAAATCATCATCGGATAAATGGTGCGTTCCCATAACCGCAAAAGGTGGTAAATAGTTCATACCACATAATTTTGCAGTTTGTTCAAAAGGTCTTAAAAATTCATTTATTGTATAGGTATTATAGCCCTCTGTGCAATACACTTCGCGTGATCCACCAGTAGTAATAACATTAAAAACAGTTTTATTATGCAGCACTTTTCCGTTTGGTCCGTATGCCCAATTGAACTCTAAAACTAAATCTTTCCATTGCTTTAAAATGGCAGGACTACTGTACCAATACAACGGATGATGCCAAATAACAATATCGTGTTGAAGTAATAACTCTTGTTCTTGCTGCACATTAATATGAAAGTTAGGATAATGCTCATACAAATCGTGAAATGTTACGTGCGCCTTGTCCTTTAATCGCTCAATAAGTGTTGCATTGACTCTTGATTTTTCAAATTTTGGATGTGCAAAAAGAATGAGTACTTTTTTCATTGGCTATTTTGGTTGACTTTTAAACTTTAGCTACTTATTATGCTTTCTGTTAAAGTTACTAATAATTTCACTTTGTCTTCAGCATACACATCAGGATGCGCATTATTGTAACTTCTTCTATCATTGTCAAAATATGTGCCTGATTGGTTTTTTATGACGTTCTGACATCATATTAATTTGATAGTGTTATAAAAAAAAGCCACACAGAATGTATTTTACATTTGGTGGCTTTTTCTGCTATTAATCAATCAAGCTAAATTATAGAGATTATTTTATTTTGAATTTACCATTTGAGCGAATGTAAACAACCGTTTCAACGTCCGTTTTTAAACGTGGTGAAGTTTTTTCTGCTGCACCAAAATAAGAACCTGGTTCCAACACATTTACGTCATCTTTTTTAGAAAATTGATGCGTTACTTTACCAGAAATAACCACAGCTCTAAAATTTGGGCTTAAATTTTTAATTTTTCCTTTAAATCCGGCAGGTAATTTTATTAATGACGCACGCAGTTGATTTTTTTCGTGACTTCCCCATAAAAAAGCAGTTTCAACATTACTTTTTTCTGAAACCCATTCAATATCATTAGCATTTAACCAAACTAAATTGGTTTTATCAACGTTTACTGGTTTTTCGCCATTATCAAACGCTTCCGATGTTGGTTTTACTAAATATGGGCCTTCTTGAATATCTAAAAACGCCATATTATCTTCAGCATCTGCAGCTGTAATATGTGCTTCGCCAGCAGGTTGTTGCCAATACGAACCGGCTGGTAACCATTGTTTTTCAGCATTTTCATCATCATTATGTAATAATCCTTTAATTACCACACCACGATACGTTATGTTGTGAATATGTGGTGGTGATGAAAATCCTTTTTTAAACTTTACTAAAAAACCTGCAGGCTCGTTATTTGTACGGTCTCCCCAAAGTTTTCCTGCAGCAGGACTTTTATCGCCTCGTAAAGGATTTAACCATCCCCATTCTACATTGTCTGCAGTAACAATTTCGTTTTTAGATTTTCTAGCATCTGTTGTTGGTGTTTGGGCTAATACTTTAGTCGCAACCAATAACAAAACAGCTATTATAATTTTTTTCATCACTATGGTTTTTATATGATTTATATTTCAGTGAAAATTTCACTTTCAGGTAATCTAGATTTTGGTGTTTTATCTGTTGAATTAAAGTCAGATTCTGCTCTATAACCTATAGAAACGGCAACTAATGCTGTGAAACCTTTTTCTCTTAAACCAAATTCTTCATCTAATGCTTTTACATCAATTCCTTCCATAGGTGTCGCATCAATACCTAAACTCGCAACGCCTAACAAGAAGCTACCTATGTTAAGATATACTTGTTTTTCCATCCAATGATTTAAATCTTTTAAATCGTATTTATGGATATTGGCAAATGTTTTTACAGCACCTATAAATCCGTTTTTTATGTCTTCATTTGGGAATCGTCCATTTTTATCATCTACATCTGCAATGTGTTTATAATAATCTTCATTAGCATCGGTTTTTGCACAAAAAAGCACCACTGCCGAAGCATTAGTTACTTTAGGTTCGTTAAAATGGAAAAAACCTTGCGTTCCTTTTGCTATGCGTGCTTTTCCTTCTTCAGTTTCAGCAATAATAAAATGCCAAGGTTGTAAGTTTACACTTGAAGCGCTCATTCTTAACAAGCTTTTTACTTGACCCATATCTTCTTTAGATAATTTTTTTGTTGGATCAAATTCTTTAGTAGTGTATCTCCAGTTAAGTGTTTCTTTTAAATTCATTTTTAATTGATTCTTGTTATGTTTTATTTTTAACTATCAAAAGTATAGTGACAAAAGTATGTATAGTGTTTATTTCTGACAATAACGGTCAAAAAGGATAGTTTAATTTTTTATGGTATAAAAAGACGTAAACTCAACAATATCAATGGATTTAACCGAATGTTAAATTTACTATAAAAAGTATAGTTGTATAATTAATGATAGTATAATACCTTTGTACTTATTTAAACGAATAATATGTATAAATTTAAAGGAAAAGAATACCCTTGTTGTGCCAGTTTAACAATGGGACTTATTGGTGGGAAATGGAAAACGGTAATTCTATTTCATCTTATTGATAAGACATTACGATACAATGAGCTTAGAAAAGAAATGCCTACTGTAACCGAACGTACATTGAGTTTGCAATTAAAAACACTAGAAGAAGATGGTATAGTAAAACGCAAGGTTTACACTTCTAAACCACCGTTAAGGGTAGAATATTCGTTGACAGATTTTGGCAAAACGTTGATTCCAGTAGTACAAGCTATTGCAGATTGGGGAGTTTATGCTGTGAATAAAAAAAAAAAAGTTAATTTATGATAAATTTTAAACGTATATACGTACATTAACACTCTATAAAACAAAATCTTAATGCGATTTAGTGTTTTCATAAAAAAATTAAAAGGCAGCTTGAATATTTTCGACCTGCTTTTTTTTGTGTTACTAATTGCATCTGTAACAATAAACACCGTTTCTATAAAAAAGCATCTTGTATTCACAATGCCTTTATCTATTATTTGTGTTTTATTAAGTTATATCTTTTATAGGACAAATAAACTAAACTACTATTACATCATAGGTTTGATTGCTTTATTTTCGTCTGATATTTTAGCGTCATTAGATTTTAAAAATCATTTTTCTTGGATCACCATATTAAACTTTATTTATTTAACATGCTGTACTTTAGCACTAAAAAAATACATAACTTTAAAAAAGATTAACGATTTAATTTCTTTCACTTCAATAATAGCAGTTAGCTTAATTGGGTATGTTTTATTCTCTATAACAAACCTTTTATTTTCTGCACTAAACAACTACTCAATATTTTTCACATTTCTATTAGTTTTTTCTGTATCTATATTTTTAATTACTATAAGCTTAATCTATTTAAGCGTTCGGTATAAAACAGGGGCCACACTGCTAGCCGCTGGCATATTTTACTTATTCCAAGTTTGTTTAAGCGCGATAAATGAGTTTCTAAACACTAACAAAGTTTTCTTAATGATTATATTGATTTGCCATGTTTTAAGTGTTCTTTTTTTTAAAAACTTTTTGGCGAATACCAATCCTTTAGGGCGTGATTAAAAAAAACTAAATAAGGAAGTAAATAAAAAGCCAAACTTAATAGTTTGGCTTTTAGCTTTTTGTCGGGGTGGCAGGATGATAACTAAACCGCCACTATGCAGTAAAATCAATACTTTCAGAAGTAGACTAAAACAGTGTTAACCGAATTGTAGACCTATCTGTTAGTTTGAAATAGTATTATTTATCTGAACGTCTTACTACAAATTTACAATTTTAACTTCATTAAAACCAGTCAATTTGTATCAAATATTATGATTAATCTATTAAATATTTGTTGACAATATCTTCTTCTATTCCGCTGTATTCAACGAATTCTTTAATTGTGACGAATTGGTAAGATTCCTTTCCAAAGTAGTTTCTAATGTCATTTAAAAGCTTACGCCCATAGCGCTCACTTCGTCCTGTGATACGCTGAATATCTTTTGGGTATATGCAAGCTCTTTTTGGGATCATAATACTTTATCTATGCCTTATCCGTACATCATCCATACTTTATTGTTTTATGATTATGGTGATGATGATGCGTTGTTAAAATGTTGGAAATCCCGATAGGGTTTTCAATATTTTAATGACGTTTTTGGTTGTATCGGAATGGATGACCGAAAACGGAATTGCTTTTTTAACAACGTGCCATAAAATTACGTGATTTGGTTTCATTAATCAAAAAACGAATTATTATGGCAAAACAAACTGGAATTATTAAACTGAAAGGAACTATCGGTGGTATTTCCTTTTACAAAACGACTGATGGGCATTTAGCACGCGAAAAAGGTGGTGTGGATGCCAATCGTATTGCGAATGACCCTGCGTTTCAGAGAACGCGTGAAAATGGGTCTGAATTTGGACGCGCTGGTAAAGGTGGTAAATTATTGCGTAATGCAATCCGTATTCTTTTACAAAACGCAAAGGACAAACGTGTGGTTTCACGTTTAACTAAAACGTTGGTTGCTATCACTAAAACTGATACAACCAATGAAAGAGGATCTAGAACACTTCAAGATGGGAATTTAAGCCTGTTAGAAAGCTTTGAATTCAATTTAGGTGGAAAGTTAGGGACAACCCTTTTTGCGCCATTCACGAATGCTTTTGACCGTGTTTCTGGTGATGCTACGGTTAACCTTGATGCGTTTTCTCCAACGGTAAGAATTGCAGCACCAACGGGAACAACCCATTTTAAGGTGGTAATGGGTGCTTCTGAATTGGATTTTGAGAATGAAACCTCAACATTTGAAAATGATGAGACCGCTATTCTGCCTTACACCGCTGCTGATACTGCTGCTATTGCCTTAACAGCTTCATTGACTGCAAACTCAACGCTTCCTGTGGTTCAGGTGCTTGGTGTTGAGTTTTACCAAGAGGTAAACGGACAAATGTACGAGCTTAAGAACGGTGCTTACAACGCTTTGGCAATTGTTATTGTAGATACTCCGTAAGTATGGAATTAGTGCTGCATAGAGCCTATTTTAAAGAGGGCACCAATGGTGCTCTCTTTAATTCTGGTAAATTCCTTTGTCATACCATTGAATTGCCCTGGAACAATAACAAGCGAAATATTTCCTGTATTCCTGAAGGCACTTATGAAGTTCAACCACGTTTTTCAAAACGGTTTAAGCATCATTTGATTTTGAAGGATGTAAAAGGTAGAAGTTTTATTCTCTTTCATCCTGCGAATGATGCCTTAAAAGAGCTTCAAGGTTGTATTGCTCCAGTAACTTATTTGAGTGGAATTGGGAAAGGTGTTTATTCTAAAAATGCTATGCAAAAACTGTTGTCTTTGGTGTATCAAGCTAAAGACAGAAAAGAAACTATTTTATTAACTATTAAATCACAGAATTATGAACATTGTAGAACGTTATAAAAAACCAACTCCCAAATTTTTTAAGACTTTACGCAATATTGGTATTGCATTGGCTACTGCAGGTGGTGCTATCATAGCTGCACCTATTTCGATGCCTGCTATTGTGGTAACCATTGCTACTTATATGACCGTTGCTGGAACTGTAGCCACCGCAGTAAGTCAAGCTGTTGTTACTGATGATGAAAATACCGAAACTGATGCGAATGACGATGGATTATAATACCAAATCTGCCATTATTGGTGGTACTTTCTTTTCATCTTTTTTAAATATAGGTGTTGAGGATTTGATTACTACCATTGTTTTGGCTGTTGTTGGTGCAATCGTAAGTTTCTTTGTTTCTCTACTTCTAAAAAAACTGATCACTTTTCTTGGGGCAAAGTGTCGTAGGTGGAAGTAATTATTGATGTTAAGCGATAGGAAAGATAAATAAAGGGCATTTTCTAAAAAATGCTCTTTTTTTATGCGCGGTGTTGAGGTGGGTGAAAGCTATGACCGTCTGCCTTCTAAGCAGATGGTTTAGCCTTTTACCTACCGCAGACACAAGGCAAAACATTAATAATTGCTGAAACCTACACCGTTGAAATGGGTGGTGGGGAAAAGATGGAAAAATTGTGTGTTCTGAACTTCAATGTCAGTTCTGAATTGAGCGTGGGGAATGTCGGATATTTTACATAATGGCGTTATAGTACAGAAAGTGAATGAATGTTACTATAACTACCCGTTATGTAAACATAGCTTTGGGTAGTTTTTGGTGTGAGGGTTGGAAACAGCTCTTTGCTTTTTTGCTGTACCAAATTGTTCAAATAATTCTTTTAAGCAAAACAAGCAATGTGCTGTGTGCGGGTTGGCAGCCAAAAACTACAAGCGCGTTGGCGAGCGGAACAAACCAAAAGACAGAGGATTTTTGTAATAGCAACAAACTGGATTTTGGTTTGTGGGGAATTGTAAAATAAATTTTTCTTAAAAACAGGGGTCACAACCTATGACCCTTATTTCAATTAACATATTGATAATCATAAATTATAAACTACCCAACAAAATTCATTGGGACAAATTATTTTAAAATTGATTTTTTTTAAATAGTGAAATAAAGGAAACCTCCGATTTTAGAAATGTATAAATTCCCATTAGTGAAGATAATATTGCTAGTAGACTTTCTAAATTCATACTGAAATATACAACTATTTGCGATGTCTTTTATTTACTAATTTCTTTCTAATTGATTCAATTTTATTAATTTCTTCCAGGTTAAGATTAAGAGAATTATGTAAAATTTGATGATTGTATTTTAACAAAACGTCTTCAATATCATTTTTACTCTTAAAATCTTTTTTGTAAGAATTAAAATCATTGTGATGAGCCATTGGAATAGGCAATACTCTAAACTCATTTGGCGTAAGCTCTAAAACACCACCTCCATAGTAACGTCCTTCTAGTTCTGCAAAAGCTAATGTTAATGAATTATAGAATGAAAATATAAAATCATTTAAATTATGACCTTTTTTAACGGTTACATTATAGGCACTGTCAGTTACAAATACATTCGCTTCATTTTTTAATAATTTTGGGTATTCGTGAGCCCTTTTAAAGAAAAATGCTTTTGATTGTTTTGCTATATTTGGTACTTGATACCAGTGGTTTCTTTGTTTACATTTAAATCTTTCTTGAAGTTTTTCTTCTTCTCCTAAATCAATATAGTCCTGTACATTTGAAGGGATATTTTCAACATCTAAATTATTAAAGTCCAATAAATAAGCTGGTTTATTTTCCTTGATTAATTTTGAATAATCATTTCTATTGAATGCTACTGAACCGTTAACAAAAAAACCTTTTTGTACTATTGGTCTTGCATAAGCTTCTAAATCGTATTGATCTAAAATTTCTTTATCTACAATAAAATAATTATTAGCAGCTGTTACAATACCTGCTTTATTATCTACATAATCAGAAACAAGATTTAAATCTTGTTTAATATTTTCAAGAAATGTATGTTCTTCTGGCGTTATAAAATGATGTGTCCATTTTTTACTAGACTCTGATACACTTTCATTACTATACAATCTAAAACTTCTTTTTTGAAGCTCATCCATTGATTTGATTGTTGTATAAAATGTACCAGGTACTTTATGCTTTTTATAGCCAATTAACAGTACTGTATCTTGACCTTTGCACTCCAAAAATTGAAGCTCATCAAACATAAAAATCTCGATACGCTCAAAAGAAGCTTTAAGCAAATCTCTAATTTCTTCTGTAAACTTTACTTGTAGTAATTCTAATGGAAGTACAAAAGCCAAAAGACCATCATTCTGTAGTTTAGAAATACCGCTAACCAGAAATGATGTCCAAATGTTATTTATTTTTCTATCAGCAAGGTTTTGCTCTAAATGAATTTCTTTAGCCAGTACTTTTTGTTCATCAGTGAGATAATTACTTTTTACATATGGTGGGTTCCCTAGGATGGCTGAAAATTTCTTTTTACTATCAGAGTGAAAATTCAAATAATCTTTATTAAAAGCTGATAATTTTATAGAGTTATTTACATTCTTCTTCTTTGCTTTTTTTAATTCTTCCTCTTCCCTTTCTACAATAGTTAAATTAATTTTATTAAAATTATTTAACGCTTCTGTTTCATTTATAGCCTGAACAAAATTTCCATCACCAACACTTGGTTCAAGCACAGAGATATTAAGCCTATCTATTTGAGATAAACAATAATCCGCAATAAATTTTGCTAAATTTAGAGGTGTATAATATGAACCTATGCTTTTTTTATTCATTTTCTAATTTCAGCCAATTTGTATGGTCTTATATTATTTCGTTTTTGAGTTGTCTTTAGTAACTCTATTACACCTTTATTAGACTCCTTTAATAACTCTTGTGTATCTACCATTTCTTGCAGCGCCTCGATAGCTTTCGTAACATTTTCTGCTCTTTGCTGCAAAACTGTTTCACGCCTTTCATACAACAATTGTGGGCGATTTAAATAAAGTCTTTCTGTCATATATCTAGTACTAACATACTTACCATTGACTTTATAGTCATCACTACTTACCTCAAACAATTCCGAATAATTGTATTCAGAAGGATCTGGATAACAAATTATATCTAAATCATCTGCATCGTTGGGCCAGTCATTGCTCTTAAACCTATTGCATATAGGACAGCTATAAAATAAGTTACAAATATCATTTTCTAAAGCTTTAAATCTTTCAATTGATTTTGGTTTATAATGCTCGATATGATAATGGTCAATACCTCCAAATTGTGCTTCATTTATTGAACAATAAATACATTGAAAAAAACACTCTTCTGCTATTTGCTCTTTCCAATCTGTATATGTTCCTTTTTCCGGTTGATTAGCCTTGTCTTTAACTATAAGTTTCCAATTCACTACTCCTTGATTTTATTTTCAATTTTCTTCTGAAGCTCTTCTAAAAATTGAATTTTACTTTCATACTCATCTAGCCAATCCTTTCTTTCTCCTAAACCGCTGTCTATTTGAACATTTAGTTTAAGTTGTAACGCTTTCAAACGTATTAAATCATTTTCGTCACTCTTACCTGATGCTACTAACTCTGACAAATGCTTTAATTCTGAAAGCTCTGAAATATTTTCATCTAAAAAACTTTGACTTGCACGAATAAACCTCTTTACATATTTCTCACCATCATTAATAAATTCTTCTCTACCTATTATATCTTCAAACTCACTAAACTTTTCCTGTAAGTCATCATCGTTTTTATGTGACGTTATTACATAGATTGGAATATCTTTAAAATATTTTCTTATCTCTAAAACGAGCTGATTTCCTCTATAACCGACAGGACCTTTTCCTCCTTCAGAATCATTATGCATTTGTTCATCAAAAATTAAACAAACTATATCATTTTGCTCTACCCAATCTTTGTATTGAGCTATTGAATCATCAGGAAAAGGAAATGTATCAACCACCTCAATACTAGAATCAAAATTTTCTAAATGAGATTCAAGAATTGATTTTAACGTTTCTCTTTGCTCTCTATCATCATCTATGATGCCTATTTTACTCATAACTAATTTCTTTGTTTTCTTTCTTTTGGAAGCCAAATTTTAAACCTAGCTCCTTTTAATACAGGGTCTTTATCAAAAGAAATATTACCGTTTAAATCGTTTACTATAGAATTGACGACTGTAAGACCAAGACCAGTACCAATACTCTTACTGCCTTGTGTTGGATTTACTTTAGTTGAAAAAAGCGGTTCAAATAGCCTGTGCTCAAACTCTTTAGAAACACCTGGACCAGAATCAGAAACAATGAGAGAATATCCATTTTCAATCAATTTTTTTGGTTCCTTCAAGTCTTCTTCAATTAATCTAACTTCTATCAATCTCTTACCAGACTTCAAAGTAGCAGCGGTATAAGCATTTGTTAAAAGGTTAATTAAAACTGTTTCAATATCCATTTGAAACGTATATGTATAAATATCTTTAAGTTCTGTATTAATGCTTATTGAAGCAGCTTTATATGCCGGTTCTAACTCATTAACGACAGACTGTATAATTTTAGCAATATTTACATTTTTTTTATTACGTTTTTCTCTTTGAACTCTTGTTAATGCGTAAGCACCCCATGCAGCAACTCTTTTCGATGATTTTACAGCTTTTTCGATTTCTACTATCGCATCATCAACTTTCGGAATTTTTCTAGATAATGCAAGTTTTGCTGCCATTACAGAACCTTTAAGTTGAGTTATAGAACCTTCCGTTTCATGACCAAAAACCGCAGAGGATATACCTATTGTTGCTAAACCACTTAAGGTTCTATTCCAATTAAGAAGTTCTGTAATTGTTTTTTCAACTTTATCAGTTGTACCACTTAAATCATTTACATTTTTTTGAACCCTCTCTTTAATGTGACTAGCTACATCAGAGTTATTTTGAATCTCTAAATTGATGCTATACAAATCCTTTTCAATACTATTTAAAGCTTTTATTATTCGTTCAGTTCTCGACTCTTTACTACGTGATTTTCTTTTAGCCTCGTTAATTTTTGGTATTAATCTGGTTCTGTAAGACTCAAGCATATTTATAGTACCCATTACCAAACTTTTTAAATCATAAAAAGCTTCTGATTCTACCAACCCTTCTCTTGCAGCACTATCCGCTAATTCTACATTAGAATCTCTAGCTATAAAAACAGCACCTACTAATTGATTTGGTGTAACACTATAATTTGCAGACCTACTAATACCAGCTGGATCTTTAGCTTTTCTATCAGCTAATCCTAACCAATCATACCCAAATTGAGAACTAGGGAAGCCATAAGGTTTAACAACTATTCTGTCACGATATATTTTTATACCAGCATTGTTATCGAGAAACTCTCTTAATTTGGTTAGATTAAATTCAAAATCTTTTACCGATGCACTTTCTCTTAAAAAGAAATAAAGTTTAATGGTAGCTGAACCAGATCTAATTTTATTTTCAATTAAATTAGTGGTATCAATACCTGTTCTTGTTAATAAGTTAGACCATTCAATTTTTTCAATAACTTCTTTGTCATTGTACTTGTCCCAGTAAGTATAAATTATTTCTGTACCTGTACCAGGATAATAAGCTTCAATTTTAATTTCAGCTGCATCGAGATAATTTGAGTTAATTTCTTCTGATGGAAGAGGATAAACATCGTTAACTAAAGAAATATGAAAATCTTGAACATCTTCAAAAGGCGGTGTTAAGGCAGATAGTTCTTGAAAAAGATTTTCAATGTTTGTCTTTGTCCATGATTGACGTTGCTCTTCAATTAATATTTCCGTACCCGTTGCCGAAGGTTTACCATCAGTTAGAGGTAAATTGATTTCTTTCGGCTCAAAAATTTGAACATGAATATCTGAAAGAGATTTACCTTCAACATCAAAATCATCCCAATTGACTTTTAAGCCTATAAGTTTTTCATCTTTAGATTTTGTTCTCAATTCTAGTTTTGAACCTAGTCTATCAGTGGATATTCGTCCAATTCCTTTTTCACCAGTTTTTCTACGTCCTAATTTACTTTTCGTTGAAACCCTTTTACCTGAATACCCAATACGTAACCAACTATTCTTCAATTCCTCTGGTTTCATACCAAAACCATTATCAGCGACACGTATCATGTCTTTAGTTTCAGAGAAAATCTCAATATCTACTTTTGTGGCATCAGCATCATAGCTGTTTTTTACCAACTCTAATAAAGCAGTTGAATGATCTTTAATGCTATCTCTTCCTAAATGAATTAAAGTTTTAGCATCAATATAAAATCTTTGATTTGTAGGGTCTAGCTTTGCCAATTCTGTAGACAATGAAACAATATCATCTAAATTTGGCGGGTTACTTTGTATGGCCAAGAGTAATTTTGCTTGTATTTCTTCAGGTTTACTCACTATGAATTAATTAGATTTCTTGGATTCATGTTTAAAGCCTTTGCTATTTTGAATAGTGTAGGTAGTGATGGTTGTCTATGATTTGTACACCAATTAGATACGGTTGTTTCACTCATATCCAACTTTTTCGCCAACCATTTATTGGACTTGTTTTTTTCTGCTAGAACAATTTTTATCCTATTATAACTATTAAATACAGGCATATTATTTATACTAAAACACAAATATATTTAAGTTTTAGCATATTCTATTAAAATATCTTAACTATCTGCGCTTATCTAAACTTTCCTTATCAAAAGCTATCAAATTAAAAAGTTGTCGCATTCTGGAACGCACAGTAACCCTATAACGTGTCTTTAACTATTAAGCTTAATACTAACAATTAAACGCTTTAGCCATCAAGGTTTGTTCTTTATTAGCAATACCTATTTCTTTCGCCACCTCTTTCCAAGTTTCTACTACAGTTAAAACCTCATGAATAATTTTATCCATTTGTTTATCATCTAGACGAAAAAATTCACCTACACTTTTTACCAAATCATAGTCAAGCGCATTGTTATCCATATCAATATTGAGTGCTAAACCATCTTTATCTATAGATGGATTTAAATCATAAGCTGGTGATAATATCCACCCTTGATTGGTTAAAATAAATCCATGGTTTCTTAAATGGTCATCGGTATTTGAAATAGCAATATTAAAGACTATTCTACGCCACAATTGCTCTAAATTATCGTTAACCAAAGCTCCATGGTTTTGAATGAATTCTGCTAATTCCAAATAGCTTGCTGGATTATCTCTTATGGTGTCTTCGTTATTTCCTGTCATGGTCATAGCAGAAGCGAAATGAAGTCTACAGCCTTCTTCACGGTCAAATCTTTTGGTAAAAAAGGTATGATAGTTACCTGATATCTTTTCAATTTTAGATGGTGCCATGTGGATGCCTGCCTTTATTGCCAACTGATAAGCCAAGTATTCCCATGCGGCTTTGTCTATGGTATCGTTTTTTGAAGGAAACTTTGCAATCCATAACTCCTTATTTTCATCTAATATATTAGCTTTCGGCCTTGCACCTCCTAAAGAGGATCCTGGCGCCATTAAAACAGCTAGCCATTTTTTTACTTCATCATTGTCATCGTCATTTTCAAAATTCTTTGCTGCTTCTTGCAGCTCTCTAATGGATGACCACGGTGGTGTTGGGTTTAGTTCGTTATCATCTAAAAATGGCCCTTCTGGGTCAAGTTTAAAACGCAAAGCACCCATTCGGCTTTCGTCATAAACACCTAACAAATAATCTATTTCATATAATGTTTTTGCCTTTTCATTATTTGCAGCTGCTTCTTGTGACGCCCTACGTTTCATAAGTGTGCGTCCCCAAGTATCAGGCATACTATCCAAGAACACACCAAAATTTTCTTTATTGTTTGGGTATTGTGGACCACTATAGAATTGAATGTCCGGATCTAATAGCATTTGTTCTTTAGATTTCAACCAATCTTTATCATACTCAAAACTGAATGCTTTCTTCCCTTTTGCATACAATGCAGAAAGGACTCCCATTAATTGCGGTTCTTCCAAACCTTTCCAATGTGCGTATATGTATATGTCTTGTTTGCCTTTTGCCATATTAAATATTTCATGAGATTACTCATGCATTATTATTTTAATGTTTTTTGTATTCGTGAATGCTTTGCATTTGCCACGCTTTGCTCGCAATGACAACCTTATTTTAAATTAAATCGAGGTCTTGAAGTTTTCTACCAAATTCATCATCCGCTGCTAATTTGAGAAAATCATCTTGCAACCCAAGCACACGTAATACATTGAAATAAGCCCCAATAGTTACACTTGGGTTTCCAGACTCAATAAGATATAATGTACTTCTTACAATATCTGCTCTTTCAGCAACTTGCTCTTGTGTTAGCTTCCTTCTTTTTCTTGCCAATTTTATATTCTCTCCCATTTGTTTAAGTACTTCTTTGTGTTTTGGGAACAGGATTTGCTTTTTCTTACTCATTACTATATGATTGTTATTTCACACAAATATAGCAATTTTGATTGAAATAACAATCATTTTATTATTTTGTTTTTTAAAATAGATTGCTTCACCCTATCGGGTTCGCAATAACAGCGACGATTAAGTTTTGGCAAATTTTGAGTTTTTTTGCCAAAGTTTTATTTGGTGTTTTTACAAGAAATTATTTAACAACACACTCGCTGAACCTATCTCTAAATCTAATTTTTTAAGACCCACCCGCTAGCTGGCCACATCGCTAAAAACATCCACTGGATGTTTTTTTGACGCTCGGTCCGGTGTTGTGCATTATTTTCTCTTGTCAATACTTTGCTCATTGAAAGCTATCAAATTAAACAACTGTCTCATTCTTGAACGCACTCGATTACCATAGCGTTCTTCCAGTTCCTGGGCGTTTAGGTTTGTGGTGGCGTGGGTCCTTATTTTTCGCTGAAGAAATAAATCATAACGAGATAAAAGGATTTCGCCCATAACGTTGCAGTCTTTACCAAAATGTCTTCCGGTGGTTTCTACTCCTAAATCGTCAAAGCAGTAAAAATTACTGTTACCATACTCTTGAATCGTTTTGTAGCCAATATTGTTGAAAGCAAACGTGATGTTTCTTGCCGGAATTAGTATGTATGATTTTTGGTGTGGCACGATGTGTCTTAATAACTTCATTAAACTGGTTTTGCCACAGCCTACTGGACCAGATAATAAAATACCTTTGTTTGGATCTATATTTAGTTTTTCGCAAGCTTCAAAATCACGAATGAAATAAATACATAGTTTGTAGAGCACGACCTCATCTTCTTCATAAATCTTGAAGTTCTTACCGAATAGCAATTTACCTTTGGCATCGAGATAGGTTAATATCTTTTGGAAATCGTATAGAATATGATTGTCTTTAAGTTCGCCAAGTTTGTATTGGACGCCTTTTTCAGTGATAATATGTGGTGGTCGGGTGTTCATGTATATTAAAAACCTATTTTTTTATTCTATTCATTTCTTTTGCTTGCCCAAAAGAAACGAACCAAAGAAAAGGGCACCCTTTCGATAGGAATTTCATCGCTTCCTTTCGGCGCGTTGAACCAAGCTCAAAACTTCGCGTCACTACGTTCCTGGATTTCGAAGCTTTTGAGCTTATATTCTGACGAAAGGGACACTTTCCAATTATATTTCTCATTTTCAATTAAATTTAGGTTATGACATGTGGCGGTTGCATTTTACTCATTGTAATTTAAAAGTGGATTCCGCATCAAGTGCGGAATGACAAAAAAGAGATTGCTTCGCTTTGTTCGCAATGACGTTTCATTTGTTGAGATCCTGAAACAACCTTTCGACAAGCTCAAGGTTACATCTTCAGAATGACAAAAAATTAAAGTGGTTCGTTGTAGTTTTTATTTTTAGTGGTCTTTAGGTTGTCCATATTTGGGATACCTCGACTGCGCTCGGTACAGGCTCTTTTTTGTTTGTTTTCGTTTTTAAAATCTTCTGAAATTGAATTTTTAAAATTTTTCTGTTTATTACTGTTTATGTTTTTTATAGTTTGTATATGTTTATATATAGGTACCAGTGCTTGTCCAGTACTTGTCTCGATTTGACTATTGTTGTGTCCCACTACTTGTCCAGAACTTGTCCCAAATTTGAGCATCTTAATTTTACTCCCTCTATACGGATTGTGGGATGGGAAATACACGATATATTTCCAATGGTTTAATTCCTTGATGCATCTGTGATAGGTAGATTTAGAGCCTATTTTAGATAATTGCATAACCTCATCACGGTTTATAAAAAACTCTTCTAAAAATCGGTTTAAATTCCACAACTGAAATAAGGCTATGTACAAGCTTATGTGGGTTGGGTTTAAACGACTATCTTTTGAGAATTGGTTGAAAACTGCGTTTAGATGTTTGATATAATTAACGTCCTGCATATTAGTTCCATAGTTTAAACGCCAATGCACCAACTGGCCTCTTCGCTAAAAACATCCACTGGATGTTTTTTAAAAGCTCGATCCTATAATTTACTTCTTGCATATTTTTTACCCTTTCATTTTGCCTTGATGCAAAACGAAACAAAAAATCAAGACTTCATATTAATTCCTTGAAAATCTGCATCAATGATTTATCATGCGCATTGCAACCGCTTCGCTTCGGCAATGCTCCACTGCCCATCACTACTCATTGACTTGATTTTACTACAGAATTAATATAGATGTCATTTTTTCTTCTTTAGAATTTGTTATGAATACGGTTTTCTTCCATTACTTTTAGAATTTCTTCGTAGTCGTAATAAATAACTCCTCCGACTTTGGTATATGGTAATGTACCATTGATACGCAAATTTTGTAATGTTCCAGGTGAGATGCTTAACAGGTTGCGAACTTCTGGTGATTTGAGCCATTTTTTAGGCGCAAACCCTGATTGGTGGTTAATGATTGCTTTGATATCCTCAAGTAATTCTTCTTTAAATTCTCGAAGATCTTCGGTAGTGATAATTGTTGCTGCCATAGTAACGATTTTTAATTAATAATGAGATCCTGAATCAAGTTCAGGATGACAAAAAAAACTCTCACAGCTATTTCGACAGTGCTCAATATGACAGTGAGAGTTTTATATTGATTTGACTTTCGTTTGGCAAATATGAAGTGAAATAGTGAGGTTTATTCACAAGAAGCACCCAAGTTGGGTGATTTTATTTACTCATTTTTAATGACTTACATTAATATCATTTGATAATAATTTCTAATAGAACAATAATTAAAATACTATAAATTTTATGACTAAAAGATACTTTTTACAACACCCAACTTGGGTATTTTATTCATCGGCACTTACCATTCTTGTAACCAATGAATCTTTCATTTTATCTAGAAATTTTGTTTGATTTGTTTTACGTGAACGAATTTCTAAATAAGTTCTATAGTAATCGCCCAAATCGATATTGAACAACTGCTCACAAGCCATTGCCATTTCTTTTATATCGGCAGTTCCACTATTAATTGCACCCGAACTTTGTAGTGCATAAATGAGTTCGATTAAATCAGTTTTATTAGCAGTCCAGAATAAGCGAGATTGCTTTTGAAAAGGATTTACTGTTGCTTCCATATTATTCTTGTTTTCTAGTTTATCAATTTCTTTTTTTAAGTATACAATTAACATATCATAAGCTAGTATCATTGCAACCGTACTATCATGGCTCGTTGAGAATTGTTCATCAGATAAAAAATGGAATGTATCTGGGTGCAATCTTAAATCTGAATTTTTTCTAGTAAAATATTGCCTATCGAAAATTGTTGAACCTCTCCTGTAATAATGATAGAATTCTAAATTATCATTAAAATACGTTTGTAATTTATCTATGTGACTATTAAAATACTTTACTTGTGTTTTCTTACTGCTCCTGGGTCTTTTACTTTCTATAGTAAATAATTTTAGATAATAAATTAGCTTACTATATATTTTTGGTTTAATTTGTTTGAAAAAATATATTTCTTCTTCAAATGATTTAAATCCTCTTTTATCTATAAGTAATCTGACTTTATTTAGGACTTCTTTAGCTTCTTTTATATTCTTTTCTGCAATAATTAAGACATCACCATTATCTGTTTCAATAGTATTCAATGAAGCTTCAAAATTTGTTACTATTCGATTAAATACATTCACTTTTAATTTGTATTGATTATGAATTTATTTGAAATTATTAGAGCTATTAGTTATCCATAGAAGCAATAAAAACTACACATTCTTTATTTGACGTATTTATTATGCTGTGCTGTATTCCTACTGGAAACATAAAAATATCTGATGGCTTCCCTTTATATATTTTATCGTCTATGGTAGCAGATATTGTGCCTTCTAATATTAAGAGTACTTCATTTTTATTAGGATGAACATGAACAGGGTAGGTGGCAAAAGGTGCCACTTTCACTAATTTAAAGTTACTTCCTGTTAACGATAATAATTTCTTACTCGAAAAGCCAACAATATTTCCAACTTGCCAGTCGAGCTCATCTACATTTTTGTAATAATCCATTTTAGTTAAAATAGGTGTTTTTTAATGAATAGTTAAATAAGATTTGTGATGCTTTTTATTATGCCATAATGCATCGCCTCATGATAATTATTAAACAATATGGCATCTTCAATAGTGTTAAGTTTAAATCCTGTTTCTATTTTAAATGGTTTAAAATTTGAAAACAGATTGTTTTGGTAGTCAACTTTTGTTAATTCGACCAATGCCAATAAAAGTATTTTCAACTCGTCTATTTCTTCCTGTTGAATTTCTCTATTTGGTTTTGTTCCGGGTTTATAGGTGTTAAACATTGTGTCTGAAACGTAGCCTTCAAGTCCTGCTGTTTTGTATAATAGAGCCTGTTGCGCCACTATAATGTGACCAATATTCCAAATAAGGTTATTATTGAACCCTAATGGGATTGTATTTAATTGTTTTACATTGTAATTTTTTAAATATTTTAGGTGAAGTCTTCTATTAGTTTTCCAAATATTAAACACTGAATCCATTACTTCTTTTTAGTTTTATTAATTGTTACTTGATTTGTATAGATTTTTTGAACCACAGATTCTTCTTTGTGATATAAAATGGTTGTTTGTTTCTTTTTTTATAAATGATAGTAAGCACAAAAATGAGTATGATAGTTATAATTCTAAAACTGTTGGCATAACTATCTCCGAGTGCATTATCGCTAACAGAAAAAAGCATCCAAGAAAGATTCATGAAAAAATGTAAGCCAATAGGCACCCATATATTAAACTCCCACTCTACATAGACCCATGCAAAAATCATGGCAGCTATAAAGGTGGTCAAGAAAATACCTACGAGTGTTATTAGTTCTTGACTTTGGTATAAATGAATTATTGCGAATAATATCGCTCCTAAAATTATTGAGAGGAAAAAACCTAGGCGCGTAAACCTAAATACAAAGCCAAATAAAAATCCTCTAAAGTAAAGTTCTTCAAAAAAAGCTGCTGCAATTCCTGATATTAAAAATTCGTTAATGGATAGTTCTTTATTTAAAGTAAATAAGAAGGAAAAACCAATAAACATTGGAACCGTGCAAAACAGAGCAAACACCATTCCTTTTAGAATAGAAGCGCTTAACCCTAAATTTTTGAAAAAATATTTGGGCTTACTTAATAGCAACACACCCATAAACAATGGAATTCCAAATATCAAATAGGAGACATTATGGCTTATTCCCATATTGAGTATTGTCTCATTAATATAACCTCTTACAGATTTGAAATACAAATCATCTAAAAAAAAATATATACTAAAGCTTAAAAAGACAACTAAAAGGATTTTATTCTTCATTTAAACTACTGTTTTAGCAGCTTTTTTATTGTAATCTCATTTCTATTATTCCTGACCTCTACATAATAGTTTCCTACTGATAATCCGGAAATATCTATATCTTCATAGAACCCATTTTTAATAGACATTACTTCTTGCCCCAAGGCATTGAAAATTGTGACTTTGATAATATCCTGTTTAGAATTGGTAATTATATAAAAAGCTGTTACTGCCGGATTTGGCACTAGTTTTACTGTACTCTTTTTAGTTTCAAATTCATCAATGCCCAATGTTGTAAATGCATTATTAATTGCATAGCCTCTATTTGAAAACCCATGGTATGCCAAGGAGAAACCAGCAGAGCTACTTCTTGAAAATGCAAAATCTATATTATCGGCATCAAAATCAAAGATATAATCATTAGAATCACCTGTATCAAAATTTCTAGTGGCCACCAGTGTTCTTGTACTTCCACTTACCTCATTTGATTGTGTACTCCAATTACTTGTATCATTTGAAGGAGGGACTCCAATACCATTATGAACTGCATCTGCTATTCTAGCACCATTAAAATAAATAATATCTTCTCCTACACTCATACCGTCTCCAAAATTAAAATCTCCAAATTGCAATGCAAACCATCTATCCGATGGTCCTGTAAGAGTTAGGGTTGCTGTTGAAGTAGCATTATCTAAATCTAATTTAGCCGTCATTCCTGGTAACAAATTTACCACACCTGTAGATTTAATTTGTGCATTCACTTCATGTTGAATTATGATTAGTAAAAGCATTACAAGTAATTGTCGTTTCATAATTTTAGTTTTTTAAAAGATTAATAATTTCTTGATTATCTGATGATATAGCATACTCAAATGTAGATTTGCCAGTTTTATCTGCTAAATTTAGATTTGCACCATGCTCAATAAGCAGTTTAATAACCTGAATATTCTTAAACATTATTGCATACATGAGGGGGCTAACACCATTAGCATCTGTTAAGTTAACATTTGCCTTACGATTTAATAAAGCCTTAATAATTTCTACATTATTTTTAACCACGGCAGCTGCTAATGCCGTACCATTATCGCTATTATGATTTAAGTTAGTTACATATGGCAAAATATACTCTACAATAGATTGTTGATTGTAATACGCAGCTATAATTAATAATGAGTGATTATGACTATTTAAAGTATCTACTACTTTTCTATCTACTTCGACATACTGTTTTACTTGCATTAAATTACCTTGTCTAACCGCATCAAAAATATCTGTGTTATTTTTACTTTGGCTTAATGCAAGTAAGGGAAGCAATAAGAGTACAATTAGTTTCATGGCTTTAATGTATAATTAAATGATATTTGAATTTCTTTAGCAATTTTGCTCATTACCAATTTTGGAATGTCTATAGCAAAATCTTCTGGAGTAACTGTAAAATCACCACCTAACATTACTTCTCCACCTATTTTATTTATTCTACAGTTTATTTCTATTTTTTGTGTTACTCCATGGATTGTCAAATCACCGATTAACACAAACAATTGATTGTTATTCTTTAATTGACTGATGCTAAAATCTTCCAGTTTTCCTTTAAATGTCGCTTTTGGATAAGTTGTACTTTCCATATAATTTTCATTAAAATGTTCTTGCATTAATGCTATTTTAAATTGAAATGCATTAATAAAAACGATAGATGCGACTGAACCCGTTTTTACATCTATAATTGCAGATGCGGAACTGGTTTTAGCTTTTACTTCTTCAAATCCTGATACTGAAGCCTCAAATTGAACGTTTCCATTACGCGTTTTGTAATGTTGGGCATTTGCCCAAGTTATCATAAGGTTTATTGTAAGTATTGAAAGTATTAATTTTTTCATAAGTTATAGTTCTAATAATCCATCCTCCAACCATTGAAGAATTATATTAATTTGATTTTGACTCATTCTTCCTGTTTGGGGCATTAAACCTGGTTCTCCATTTTGTTTTTGAATACGATCTAACAAGTTTGTATTTATAACGGCATCTTTCACTTGAGCATAATTAGTTAATGGTCTAAAACCTGCTGTATTTCCCGCTGAATGACAACTAACACAATTGTCTTGGATTATGCTTTGAACATGAGAATTATAGGTAACCAACTCATTCAGTATTTCTTCATGCTCTTCCAATTCTACATAAGTATTGGAACTACAACTAAAGAGTAGGCTACCTATAAAAACCAAAACATGAATTTTCTTTTTCATTGTATTTAAAACACTCTATATAAATTAAACCCGAAATATACGTCTCCATTACCCCAATCTCCAGCTGCGTTTGTCAAGTATGAGCTTTCTGTCATACCTTGTGAATTAGTAAATAACAATTGAAAAACATGCCCTCCTGTTTCAATATCTAACCCTAAAGACAATGGATTTCTATAAAAGGAAGGCTTGTTGCTATACATATATTCGGCATTTACTGATAAGCGTTTACTTAACTTGAACCGACCACCACCACCGATGGAAAATTGTTTTTGATTTTCAATAATTGGATCGTATACATTTTTATGTATGTAAGACACAATAACTTCTATTGTTAGTGCTTTAGATAAGGAACGTGATATTAAAACTTGTGAAGTATAACTTAATCGGTTTTGAAAAGATAATTGCGGGTAAACATCTTTATCTAACTGGCTACTAATCTGAATCGTGTTATAACCAACTAAAGAAATTAGACTGTTTTCATTTTGATTTATTAGCCTATACTTAAAAGCAAGTTCGTAAGTTTTATTTAACGTATGTCTTGATATTCCAATAGACACCCAATTTTTGATACCATAAATAAAACCAAGTTTAGTGGTTGCATTGTCTAATCCGAAAAACGTGTTTATTCCATCTTTTAACGATCCAAATCTATGGGACACCACAAAATACAAATCTCCTTGTCCAACCATTTTAGTTGATTGTAGACTTACTATCTGAAGTCCTTTAAAAGAAGGCCATACTGTAGTGGCATTAGTATCTGTATCTAGGCTATCAAGAAGATTGTCTTGAGCAGAGCTTTGGCCACTAATTCCAAGTATTAATAGTATTATAATAATTCTATTACACATTCATCCATTTTTAAATTATCAAACAATTCGTCATAACCCACATATTTACCCTTCACCTTTATGGTTTTATCTTTAATTGTATTATTAAATTTTTCATTTGCTATGCATACAATTTTATTATTCAATATTATTACTGAATCTTGAACAACTGTTACATTTCCTGTTAGGCTAATAACTTTGTTTAAATATTTTCTATCGAAAGCAACATTGCTTTCCACAAATTCCAAGTAAAATTGCTTCACACTATGATTGTAATCACTTTTTACATCTTCAATAGAAACTGGAGGTTGAACAACATTTTTATAAATCAAATAGAAGCCACTAATTTGTATTACTAAAATGATGGCTATTATTTTGAGTCTTTTCACCTTCATATAGAATAAATTTATCTTGATTTTTTTTATTAAAAGGCGCCTAAATGGCGCCTTTTAAAGCTACTAACCAATAAGGGAAGAAATAATAAAAGCTTAATTCTTTGCTTTTATTAAACTTGAACTCGACAATTGGGCTAAACTAAAAGCCGCAATTGCCATTACTAGGTCTCTTACTGCCACGTCTAAAAACGAACCACTAAAGATTAATGTTAAAGCAATTAATATTAACCACGACATTACTACATAAGAACCAATAATTGGGCGCATAAGCACTAATACCCCTGCAATTATTTCAATAACCCCTACAACAATCATAAAGGTTGATGCTTCAAAAGGGAGCATATCAACCATACCTGATGACAGGTATTGTGTCCAATCTGTTAGAATATTTGTAAACTTATCCAGACCAGCAACAATAGGTACGATACCAAATGTGTAGTACAATAATTTCTCAACTATTAAATTGTTCGATTTCATCTTAATCTATTTTAATTTGTTACACCCTTTTGATGCAAAAATTAATGTTAGGTTACAAAAAAGGACAAAAGGTTTAAAAAATAGGTTATTGAAAAGTGACATAAGCCTATCTAATTATTTTAGAACTATTCAAGAATAATTTTCTTGATGTAGACTTCATTTTTATTTTTTGTTCTTATTCGTAAAACATATATTCCAGGTGAGAGGTGTTTCATACTTAATTTATTTAACCTATCAGCGCTTAAGACCTCTCTTCCATCAATATCAAATAAAGCTATATTCGATATTATACCTTCTTTCAGTTTAATATTTAAAATATCATTAGTTGGATTAGGAAAAACTTTTAAATTTTGGTTATTTGAAACATCGGGTATACTTAAGGCTTCAAGATCTATAGTGTAAGTCATTAAGCCTAGATCAAAGCTTCCTATATATGCTTTCACAGAATTTCCATCAAATATAAATGCAGATGACTTACCGAGTGTATGCAATAACTGTTGATTAGTAATGGTTTCCCATGTCTCACCACTATTTATTGAAAAATATAATTGAAAATCTGACGCTAAAGAAGAGGTTGAAGTATGCGTTGAAGCCGCCATATGACCATTTACTTCCGTAGAAAAGCTGATTTTATGAGTAACACTTGTTGTTTTTTGTTCCCAATGTTCACCTCCATCGGTTGATATAAATATTCCTTTTGTTGTAGCAATGGCCCATTCATTTACATTAAGTGGGTTGTTATCTATATCATAGATTAAATCATAGTTAAGAATTAAGTCTTCCAAACCACTGCTGTGATTTTCCCAGGTTAATCCATTGTCTTCTGAAGAGTACATTTCTGCTCCAATACTTAAAACTATTTTTCCAGACTCTGAAATTAAAATATCATTAATAAAATCATAAGCCGGTAAGTTAATATTAGCCTCTTCAATATTGCTCATATCCGAAAAGTTAATTTTTTTCAAGACAGTTTCAGCACCACTAAAACCTCCAAAAGCTACCAAAATGGTATCATCTTCATTAGGATAAGCTGCCAACCCTGTAAGTTTATTTGCAAACAAAGAAATTAGCATTGATTTTGTAGCTCCATTATCATTACTTACATATAAGTTCGAACCTATAAAACTTGAATTAAAGGTAAACACTCTGTCAACTTGTGTTTTATCAGCTATTTGAGTTATACCAAGATTGTTAGTAGCCATGTTAAGTGGTAATATTTCATATGCTGTTTCTACTCCCGTAGTCACGTCTCTATGAACATATCCAAATTGAGCTGAATAGTAAAGATTGATATTAGAGCCATCGTTAAAGACATCCATATTTCCTGTACTAGAAAAATAAGGTGTTCTAATCCATGAAACGGTTTGCCCATAGTCAGAAGATATTAGAGGTACATAATTACCTGTGATAACCATCTCATCCTCATCAAATGGATTAAAACTTACTTTTTGTCCATAATAATAGCTCTCGGGATTATCATTTAAATATAAATTTTGTTGCCAGGTGTTACCTCCATCTACTGATGTTACTATTTCATTTTCCTCTAACACTAAAATTTCAAGCGGGTTTAAAGGGTTGTATTTGATATAAGTGATTTCATTTAAAATACCTTCAGCCCAATTCATATTTACCACCGAAAAAGTATTACCTCCATCTGTAGACTTATAGAGATTTTCTTGAGAAAAACCAAAACTCATGCCTGTACCTAAAAGTATGTTGTCATTATTTGTAGGATCAAAAGCAATAGGCCCTAATATAACACCTTCCAGTTTTTCAACCCATGTCTGTCCACCATCTTCGGAAACTAATAATCCACCGTCAATATCTTGATTTCCAAAGCCTCTAGACAAAAACAATTTATCAGGATTATTTGGGCTAATTTTTACTTTGTTTATAAATACATTACTATTATTTGTCGTGTCATAAATTGCATTCCAATTAGCACCACCGTCACTAGTAAAAAATGTCATTCCATACATAATATCAAATTGATCTCTATAAATTGTATCAACAATTAATACGTCATCATCTTGTTGATAAAAATCATAGTCCCAAACAAATCCTCGTAAATTCTGATTAGGTAACGCAATATTTTTTGTAATACTTTGGCTAGATAGGTCATAAACCATTATTGCCCCATCATAACCAGCCGTCTGGTAAACTGCAAAGCTTAACCCCAAACCATCTGGCATTAGTTTTAAATACCTGATAGACGCATCAGGAGGTAGAGGTCTATTTATACCTACTGGTAATGTATACAAAATATCCCATGACTCACCATTATTTTCTGAAACTACTATATGATTTACTCCAGAAATAGCATAAATTTTGTTTGGAGTAGCAGGATCATAAATAAGGTCGAAAATTCTACCAAAATTGTCAGAACCTTCATACTCGATTTGAGCAAATGACATTAACGAAAAGAAGCAGAATAATACTAATGTAAAAATTTTTCTCATAACTATTGTTTTTAAAATTCTATACAATAGTCAAAAAAAATACTGGGGAACAGGTAAAGAATCTACATAACAATCGTGACATCAAACCTAAAAAACGTGACAACCTATTATATAGATGATAAATAATTATATAACCCCTTACTATTTGGCAAATTTAACTTATCACTTACTCGTTCTTTTCTTTTGCGAATGGCCTCTTGAGTAACATTAAAGAGGCTCGCTATTTCTTTATTTGACAAGTTCATATATAAGTAACACAGGTAACGAACATCATTAACATTAAGATTAGGATGCTGCAATTTTAATTTTTTTAAAAATCCATTATTTACCTGTTCGAAATGTATCATAAAATCCTTCCACTCATTGTCACTCTTTAATAAAATTTTTAACTCTTTTATTTTTCTTGTTACCTGTTTACTTTTTAAGACTTCTTTTTGTTCTGTCAATTCATTTATAATATTATCTATGAGTTCATTTCTATTTGCTATTTGTAAGGCTTTTGTAGCTAATTTTCTATTTCTAGATTCAATTTCATTCTTTAATCTTTCTTCCTCCAACAAAGCCATAGTCTTTCTGTTTTGCAATTGCCTCTCAAGAATAATCTTATCATTTTCTTTTTTTTCTAATTCAAGAGTTATCATCTTTTTAAATTGGTTATGAATTATTTTTCTTTGTTTACTTTTTATAATACTATTTCTCAACGCCCATGCTATAAGCAATAAAATTACAACGGACCAACCTATAAAATAACGCAGCCTTGATTGTGTAAGCTGAAGCGATTTTTTATTCTGACTTAATTGATTTTTGTAATTTTCAATTTCAAATCTAACTCTAGCCGATTCAAATAGAGCACTATTTTTTAAATTGTTTATAGTATCTCTGGTTGCTATTACTGAATCTAAAGCTGCAAACGCCTTATCGTATTCTTTGAGTTGCTTATTTAACTTTGCAAGTTTTTGAAAAACCTGCAATTTATTTTTAGGGGTCATAGAAACCTTAAGCGCATTTTCTAAATACTGCTTTGATCTTAACAAATTGCCTTCAGACTCAAAAATATCAGAAATTAAGAGTAGTAAGTTGAATTTTTCTTCTCCTCCAGCTTTCAAACCATTTAAAGTCTTTAAAGCCATGGAATTTGCCTCTTTTATGAGATTTCTTTTATAAAGATTTTCAATTCTAGCAATAGTACTAGAAATAGCTATTGATGGATAATTTTTAAGTTTAGAATCTGCAGTGTTTAAATATTTAATTGCTTTATCTAATTCATTATTCATGTTAGCTACAATTGCTAAATTAATTGAGTACATCCCCATTTTTTTATCATCCCCTTTAAGTTGAGCCAATTTGTAAGCTTTTAAAAAGTAGCCTTTGGATTTAGCAAGTTCTCCTTGGTCAAAGTAAAGAATTGCTAAATTATTCAAAACTGTCATTTCTTCGGCTTTATTAAGATGTTCTGTTGATATTTTATATGCTTCTAAATAATTGTTAAGCGCTTCCCCGTAATCTAACATTGAATAATAATTTACTCCAAGGTTATTTAATGCTAAAAATTGATATTTATATAACTTTTGCTCCTTAGATTCGACAAGTAAATTTGTTAATAGCTTGATTGATTTGCGATAACTTCTGTCTTTTTGGAGTTTTAAAGATTGAAACAAAATGCTGTCTAATTCAATTTCATTTTGAGCATGGAGGACAGAGGTGAAATTAAAAATTGAAATATAAAAAACAATAAATAAGTTCATTTTCATGTTTTTAATTCAATTTAATTTTTACGTAGGATATTTGTGGAATTAATTTTTTATTCTAGTTTTTTTTTAATGTGAGATCAATTAGTTTGAATGAGGCGGAATATACATATGCATTCTTTGATATAATAAAGATTATTTGATATTCCCCGTTTAGATTACAATTAGCTATTCTGTAATTTTATTTAAAACAATGATTTACTGTGCTAAATTTTATAATTAATCTTTTCTATCTGAAAATAATATAACTAAATATTAATCATAAACTTATATTAAACAATCAGTATTCAATTCAGATATCACCAAAGAGTTTGAGTTAATTACAATTTAAAATTTAGGCTGCGATTTATATATATACTCCATAACGTTTGCAACAATTCTATCGCATTTAGAATTACCAAATTCAAAAATATTTGTATAATCGGTTAAACTCAAAATTGAATCCTTAAGCATTGTTCTAGCTCTATGCAAACGCACTTTTACATTGCTATTGCTTAAATCTAAACATTTCGATATTTCAGTTATTGCTAACCCTTCAACCTCTTTGAGCATATAAACTATTTTATACTTTTCAGGAAGTGTGTCTATTGCCTTTTCCATAAAACAAGAAGATTCTTTGTACATAGTTTTGTGTTCAGGGGTCATAATGTTTTTGTCTTCAATTTGTAATATATTTTCATCTTGTTGCAGGGCAATGGTTTTTATTTTAGAAGCCCTTCTTTTCCTTTGCAAAGCTTCGTTTATTCCAATTCGAATTAACCAAGTAGAAAACATAGCATCATTTTTAAATTGGTATAATTTTTCAAACGCCTTAATATAAGTATCTTGCATAACATCTTCAACGTCAGACTCTAAATCTATATAGCTTCTGATTGTTCTAAACAATAGTTCATTATTTCGGCGCATAAGAATTTCGAATAATTCTGTTTCACCATTTAGTACTTTTTCAATTATTAACGTTTCTTTAAGTTCTTTCTTGGTTGTAGTGCTGGTATTCATAACGGTATTATTTCTAATTAGATGCAAATTATTTTTTAAGGTTACATTTTTTGTAACCTTTTTTTAATGTTTTCATCTAAAGTGAACAAGACCTTGATAGGTCGATAACTTATTACATATTTAATTAATAATCTATAGTTTTGAATTATTTAGCTACTGTACTGAATAAAACATGGTTAACCCCAAATGTTTTTCAGTTATCTATTGAAAGACCAGAGTCTTTTACTTATCAAATTGGGCAAGCATTAGAAATATCATTACATAAAGATACGGAATTTTTAAAAGCACCTTTTACCATAACGAGTATTTATGAGAACGATAAAGATTTACAATTTATCATTAAAGTTTACCCAGAACACAATGGAATTACTGTTGCGCTATCAAAATTAAAAGTAAACGACACCATATTAATTACAGATGCTTGGGATTCCTTTGCTTATAAAGGCAAAGGCGTTTTTATAGCTGCAGGATCTGGTATTACTCCATTTATACCAATACTTCGATTCTTAAAAGAAAAAAATAAAATAGAAGGTCATAAATTAATCTATGCCAATAGAACGGAGCGCGATATTATCTTGAAATATGAACTCGAAACCATTTTAGGGAATAGTTTCGATAATCTATTAAGTAGAGATCATTTAAGCAAATATGGTTTTGGACGGGTAGATTATGATTTTCTTTCTGACACCATTGACTCTACTCACCAATATTTTTATGTATGTGGACCAAAACCTTTTCTTGAGAGTATTAACAAGGCCTTATTAAAACTCGGGGTAAACAAAAACTTAATTCAATTAATATATTAAACCCTAAAAAATGAACGGAAAAGAACAGCATAAAATCAATATTTTTTCTAACAATGAAATCAAGAATTTGGAAACCATATCAAAGCATCAAGAAAAATTAAAAACTATTGAGCATCATTTTGCAAAGATTATGGAAGCTTTAGGTTTAAAACTTGATGACCCGAGCCTAAAAGAAACCCCTAAACGTGTTGCAAAAATGTATATCAATGAAGTTTTTAAAGGGTTGAATGAGGAGAATTTTCCAAGTATTTCCTTTTTTGAGAACGTCAGTGGTTATCGTGAAATGGTTTTAGTAGATAACATAAAGGTTTATTCATATTGCGAACATCACTTTGTGCCTTTCTTTGGAAAAGCTGCAGTAGCCTATATACCAAAAGACCGCGTTATTGGTTTGTCAAAAATAAATCGCATTGTTCAATTTTATGCTAGTAAACCTCAAATACAAGAAAAACTTACTGTTGAAATTGGTGAAAAGCTGAAGAATTTATTAAAAACAGACGATATAGCTATCCACATTGAAGCTAATCATCTTTGTGTAGCCTCTCGTGGTGTAGAAGACGAAAAAAGTTATACCAAAACAAATTTTTTTAGTGGGAAATTTTTAAAAGAAAAAGAAAAATCCAGATTTCTAAATTCAATAAGCAATTAATTTTTTAAAAAAATTGTAACCCTACCCCTCTTTTTGCATCAAAAGGTTAACTAATACTAAAATTTAGAACTCATGAAAACAAAAAGAAAGAATGCTTTAATACTCGTTTGTTTAATGCTTTTATGCACATCTAAACTCACTTTTGGCCAAGAGTCTCCAAAATTAATCGATACTGAAATAGCTTCAGTAGCGGTGGTTGCCAACCAAATTGATATAGATTATGCCAAAATTGCCCTTAAACGCTCTAAAAACAAGGATATTATCGACTTTGCCAACAGGATGATAGAAGATCACAATGCGGTTATTCAACAGGCCGTTGCCTTGGTTGAAAAGTTAGGTGTGAATCCTAAAGATAATGCCGTAAGTCAATCTCTATTGAAACAATCTAAAGAAACACTTAAGACTTTAAAAAAGGTAAGTCGAAAAGATTTTAACAAAGCTTATATTGATAATGAAGTAGCTTATCACAAAGCTGTAATTGATGCTGTAAACGGCTTACTAATTCCTGAAGCCAATAATACAGAATTGAAAGGTTTATTAGAAGCTGTAGTACCAGCACTTGAGGCCCATCTAGAACATGCTAAAATGACTCAAGCTAAAATTTAAAATTGAAATGCAATCTCATAAATCATCAGTTTCAAAGTATTTATTACTATTAGCAGTATTGGTTTGCACCTTTGTTCTAATAGCTGGTTTTAAAAACCCAGATAAATTACTTAATAGTAATTCTAATGCTACAACACACACAGTAACTATATTCCGAATGAAATACCATCCAGCACAGCTTAATGTCAAAAAAGGTGATACTGTAATTTGGATAAATAAGGACTTTGTACCTCATGATGTCACCGAAGAGACAACCCAAAAATGGACTTCAAAACCTTTCAACCAAGGAGAGCAATGGTCCAAAGTAGTAAATGAGGACATTAAGTATTTCTGCAATCTGCATAAAGTAATGAAAGGAACAATCACAATAATTAAATAAACTTAAAATTAAACGACATATGAAAACAAAAAAAATAATTAAACTCCTTGGAATTTTCATTTTTATGATTTCAATCGTGAGTTGCGATAACGATGATTCTGGTTTTAGTCCAAATCCACAACCAGCTCCAGGTGAAGGTTCTCTAAATCTACCGCCTTTAAATCCTCAATTAGTTGCAGAAGGACAAGACATTTTTCGGTATGACACATTTGGAAATGAAACTTTTTGGACTGATGTGTTACAAATGAACCAAGTAATAGAAACAGCTGTTAGTCCAGCTACAGCTTTAAGTGTCGGTTTAAAGGTTGATGCAGCAGCGCTACCGCAAGAAGTTGTTACTGCTATTCAAAATGGCGATGTAGATTTAAATGACCCACAAACTACTTTAGTTTTATTACAATTAGATGCTGTTTTAGGTGTAAAAGGAGAAGTTAGCCAAAATCAAGATGGTAGTTTAAGTTTGGACAGAGTGGGAATCACTTGTGCTCTGTGTCATTCTACAGTTGATGATTCTTTTGCGCCAGGTATTGGAAATCGTTTGGACGGTTGGGCAAATAGGGATTTAAATCCAGGTTTAATAATCTCATTATCTCCAGCTTTAGACCAAGCCACAAAAGATATTTATGCCTCGTGGGGACCTGGGCTTTATGATCCAAGATTTAACATTGACGGTATAGACAATCCTGTAGTTATCCCTCCTGCTTATGGGTTATATGGGTTACCAAAAGCCATCTTTACTGGAGATGGTGATGTTGAGCACGAACCTGCTGGACCAGTTGCATATTGGAACAGATATGTAGCTGTAACTCAAATGCGTGGACATGGGTATTTTGAAGATACACGTCTAAATTTAGTAAGAGATTATAGAGAAGGTGATGATTTAGTCACAGATAAACTTCCAGCTTTACAAGAGTATCAGTTTTCACTAAACCCACCTGCTTCACCATCTGGTACATTTGATGTTGCAGCTGCTGCAAGAGGTAAAGAATTGTTCTCTGGAAAAGCACAATGCGCAACTTGCCACTCTGGTCCTCTCTTTAGTGATAATACTATTGATGGCAGATTACATCCTCAAAGTGCTTCAGTTGCTGTGGACAAAGATTATGTGAATAGATCGGCAACTAAACAATGGCGCGTTACGCCTTTAAAAGGGATATGGCAGCACGCTCCATATTTCCATGATGGTTCTGCCGCAACATTAGCAGATGTGGTTGAAAGATATAATGATGAGAACAGTCTTAATTTGAGTAATACTGAAAAGGCTGACCTTACAGAATATCTTAAATCCATTTAGCAAATTATTTAAACAATAAATAGCGGTATTCAAATTTGGTTTATTGTTTTTTTAACTATGATGATAATACGCAAATTACTAACATGAAGAGCACTGCTTTTAAAATACTCTTATTTTTAAACCTTATTATTAGTGGATTTTTAGTTATTAATCTATACATAAATCGTGATTTAGACCTTGATTTTACAGATAAAATTATTAGTGTACGAGGTCTTGTAGTAACAGATTCATTAGGTGTTGAACGTGTAATCATCGGCTCCAACCTTCCTGACCCTCAAGGGCACGGCTATCGTTTCTCGAGAGGGTCTGAAGTTACGGGTGTTATGCTCTACGATTCTGAAGGGCAAGAAAGAGGTGGATATGTAACTGACAATGAATATGGTAATATATTTTTAACACTCGATTCTAAAAATTCTCAAAATGCTTTATTCATAGCAGAGCCTCAAGGATCTGCATCCCTAGTAGTTTGGGGTAAAAATGGGAATAAAATATCAATAGGAGCATCAGATCAAGGTACTCGATTTGAAATAATCGAAAATGGTATAAAAAAGGAGCTGAATGAAAAATAAAATATACATTTTTTTTATAACTATAATTTCGATGATCTTTTGTGGTTGTAAACAAAATATAAAAATTCACAGCAAGTCCTATTATGCAATTAATTCATTATCATATACAGATGTCATCTTCAAATCAAGTAGAGATACTGTATTAGCCTCAACATTTAGTGGGCGAATAGTAGAGAGAATCAAAGGTCACAATAAAGAAAATATTTTAATCAATATAAACGACGAAATATACAGTCTAGTTTATGATCAAAAAAAACATCGTATTTATGCTTCAACGTTAAATTCAGGAATATTAGTAATTGACGCCAATAAAAAAATGGTAATAGATTCATTAAATATTGAAGGGACATGGATATCTAACATTTTCTTATCAAAAGATGGAGAGTTATTAGCAGGCAGTACTGCAAATCAAAAAAACTGTATATGGGATTTAAATAATAATACCTCTTTTAAACTTCCTGACAGTCTATCACATTATAGTATAGCAGGTATTGATAATTCTGGAAATATAATAATAAATGCTAAAGAGAAATTTATTTTTTGGAATGTTTGGGAAAATTCTACTGAAAAAGAAAATATCCGCAATGGAAAATTAAAAAGTATTGACAAATCAGGTAATATGCTCGTTTTTCATGATAAAAATTTTCAGTATTATAAAGCTAACAAAGATTCTGTTTCTTTTAAAAGACATCACCAAGACTGGCCATATTATTGGAAAGAAAAAGACACTCTAATAAGGATTCCTTTTCAGTTAACATTGACAGCTGGTATATTAACAGAAAAATACATATACACAGCAGGTGTCGATAGATCAATTAGAAAATGGAATAAGCAAAATGGACAATTAAATGAAGAAATTATTAAACATAGAGCAACTATAAGTGCTATCGACCTTTCGTTTGATCAATCACAAATAGTTTCGGTTGATTTAAAAGGCGGAATTCTATTTCATGATGTAAACAAAAAAAGTAAAGATGAATAAACATCTATAAATGGGATTTTATTCAAATTTTAACGTCCCTTTTGAGGAAGTATCGTTCTTAATAGAATTCATCCTTAAAGGGATGCTTTTATTTAGTAAACTCGTATCTAATTACAATTATAACAACTAGGTTAATACCAGTTAATAATCTTTTCAGGAATGTATAAAAAGAATATGAGGCGTTTTAAAAAAATCTTATTTTCAACACGAACCATGACTATTCTTTTACTTGTCTATGGTATTTCGATGATGGCTGCTACTTTTATAGAAAGCAGTTTTGACACCTCTACAGCGAAGGAATTAATTTACAACTCCATTTGGTTTGAAGTCTTGATGCTTTGGTTGATATTAATTTTTACAACAAATATTAAAACTTACCGATTAACAAGAAGAGAAAAATGGCCAATTCTTATTTTCCATTTGGCTTTCATTTTTATGTTTATTGGTGGTGCAATCACAAGGTATTCTAGCTTTGAAGGGCAAATGCCAATAAAAGAAGGTCAGACCACTAATGAAATAATAAGTGATTTAACTTATTTTAACCTATCTGTTACTGATGGTGACAAAACTTTGAATTATAACAAGCACCCTTATACGATGTCTTACTTTAATTCAAAGGACACCAAATGGCCTTTAAAGAGAACCTACAAACAAAACTTCCTATTTAAGGATAAGGTGATTACTTTAAAAAGTTTGGATTATATACCATCAGCCAAAGACTCTGTTGAAGCAACAGAGTTAGGAAAAAAAATGCTCAACATAGTATCTGTTGGACAGACAGGTAGAGTAAATAATTATATTTCAGATGGTGGCACTAAATCCATTAATGGGATGATTTTTAGTTTTAACAATCCTATAAAAGGATCGATTCAACTCACTGAAAGAAATAATAATCTCTATATTGATTTACCTGTTGAAGGACAATATATGTCGATGCTTGGACAACAAAAAGGTGTTGTTACTGATTCTTTATTATTAGCTAGACAATCCGGAACTATAAAAGCCAACGAATCTACTATGCTAAACCACAGAGCACTTTATAGCGTTAATGGTGTTAATTTCATCATCCCAAATAGTATTTTTAAAGGTAAAAGAGTGTATTACAAAGGTGACAAAACTGAACCTATGGACAAGAATTTATTAGATGTTGTCCAGATAGAACTGGAGTCGGGAAATACAAAAGACACACTATTTATCAAAGGAGGAAAAGGGGTAACAGGTTATAGTGAAACTACACAAATCAATGGCTTAAATGTTTCCATTGGTTTTGGATCTAAAATACTATACACGGATTTTAGCATACGCTGTGATGATTTTATACTTGATAGGTATCCAGGATCCAATAATCCATCATCTTATGAAAGTAAAATAACCATTATTGATTCTGATAAAGAAAACCAACACCATATTTATATGAACAATGTAGTTGATTATAAAGGGTATCGTTTTTTTCAGGCGAGTTATTTCCCTGATGAAAGTGGAACTATTCTCTCGGTAAATGCAGATAGATGGGGTACAAATGTGACATATTTTGGGTATTTTCTATTATTTACAGGAATGTTTTTTACACTGTTTTGGAAGAAAACACATTTTTGGAAATTGAATCATTCATTAAAAAAAATGCGCACCAAAAGTTACATTTTATTGTTCATGTTGTTTTTTGGGCTTGGAGCTACTGGTCATGCTCAAAACGATATATTTCAACCTGAAGACTCGCTGGCATTACAACATCAAAAAATTGGTCCTAATACACAGTTTGCAAAACCAAATGAGCTTGGTTCCAAAAGAATCATTAATCTGGATCATGCCAAAAAGTTTGGACAACTCTTGGTTCAGGATTTTCAAGGACGGGTTAAACCCATGGATACATACACTTTGGAACTTCTTCGAAAAATTCATAAAAAGGACGTCTATAAAAAAGGAGATATTAATATAACACCTATACAATGGTTTATCTCTATGCAAATTGACCCTGGATATTGGGCTAACGAACCTTTAATTAAAGTTAGTAAAAAGGGAGGCGACCAACTTATGAAAGAAACTGGCGCTAATGCAGATGGTTACACATCATATACAAATTTAGTAGACTTGAATTCCGGAATTTTTAAACTTGAAATTCAGAATAAAAATTCCTTTAGTAAACGAAAAGCGGAACAATCAAATTATGACAAGGCTGTTATAGAGGTAACTGAACGGTTTAATATTTTTAGCAATATTGCTTTTGGGTATTACACTAACATGATACCTGTAAAGAATGACCCATCACAAACATGGGTTAGCTGGATTTATAGTACCGAAGAAAGTCCTGTAGAGATAGATGAAACAGCTTATAGATTTTTAACCCCTTATTTTAATGGAGTAAAAGAAGGATTGAAAACTAATAATTGGATTAATGCCGATAAAAGTATTAAAGAGATTAGCGAGCTTCAAAAGACTTGGGGTAAAGATATAATACCATCAGATTTAAAAATCAAGCTGGAAATATTATATAACCACCTAAACGCTTTCTTTTGGCTCATGATAGTTTATAGTTTTTTAGGCATGGCTTTGATTATAATTGGCTTTTTAGGAGTGCTTTCTTCAATTCCAAAATATCATCGTTTAATTCATTTCTCTACTAAAATATTGCTAGGTTTAATGGTATTAGCATTGACTATTCAAGCATTAGCTTTAGCCGTTCGTTGGTATCTTTCAGGTCATGCGCCTTGGAGCAATGGTTATGAAGCCATCATCTTTATTTCAGGAATTGGAGTATTGTCAGGGTTACTTCTTTACAAAAATCGAAATGCTTTTATACCTGCCGCTGGAGCTTTGGTAGCGATGATAATGATGGGATTTGCTCATGGTGGATCCATGTTAGATCCTCAAATTACGCCTTTGGAACCGGTTTTAAAGTCCTATTGGCTCATGGTGCATGTGGGTATCATAACCTCCAGTTATGGGTTCTTTGGATTGTCGGCTGTATTAAGTGTCATTTCGTTAATCCTATTTAGCATAAAACCCTCAAAAAAAACATCACATTCTATTAAGGAATTGACCATAGTCAATGAAATGTCCTTGACCATAGGTGTGTTTGCATTAACAATTGGCACTTTTCTTGGAGGTATGTGGGCAAATGAGAGCTGGGGACGATATTGGAGTTGGGACCCTAAAGAGACTTGGGCATTCATATCAGTTATATTATATGCCGTTGTTTTGCACTTAAGATTGGTGCCTAAACTTAAAAGCAAATTAGTATTCAATATCGCTAGTTTATGGGCTATATGGTCTATTATATTTACTTATTTTGGGGTTAATTATTACCTCACAGGGCTTCATTCATATGCTGCAGGCGAACCTATACCAATTCCTATTTGGATATATGTTACAGTTGTAGCGATGTTAATAGTATCTGTAGTTGCTTATTTTAGAGGTAAGAAGATTGGGATAAGATTATAAAAACATAGAATTGTATTTATAATTCTGGTTTTTAAATTGATTTTTTAATAAACTAAAAAAAGAGGATACCTAAATATCAACTAAACATCTAGATGCGTTTTTATTTTTTTAAGCAAGCACAGTAACAAGTCTAATTCTTGTTTATGAGTTCGAAAAGACAATATTGCTGCACGTAAAGTTAATTTGTTATCCAAAATGGTTGAAGAAATAAATATTCTACCATCTTGTTGAATATAATCCAATATTATTTTATTAAGCACATCACTTTCATAGCCTTTTAATTCCAATCTAAAAGCTACAACGCTTAAATCTGGTTCACATAGAACTTTATAACCAATTATTGAAAGTTCTTGGTATAAGTAATAGGCTAATTGTAATTTTTCATTTAGATATTCTGAAAAAACAGTGTCTCCATATAATTTTAAAGGCAACCACATTCGAAGCCCTCTAAAGTGTTTACTCAATTCTGGAGATAGGTCAGCTGGCGAATATTGATTATCATTTTTTGCATCTCTCATGTAATTAGAATTAGCATTATAACTATGAGCTTCTGCGAGATACTTTATATTTTTCACTAAAACAATTCCCAAACCATATGGCATAAATAAACCTTTGTGAGGGTCAAGTATAATAGAATCTGCAAGCTCCATTCCTTTAAGTTTATCCTTCCCCAAAGCTGTCAATTTAAAAAAGCCACCGTATGCCGCATCTATATGCAACCAAATATGATGTGCTTTAGATATGTTACTTAATTTTATTAAAGGGTCCACAGATCCAACGTCAGTTGATCCTGCATTCGCTATAATTAAGAAAGGAACTAAACCTATATGTTTATCATGCTTGATTTGAGTTTCTAAATCTTGTACAGACATTTTAAAGCGTGAATCAACAGGAATTTCCCGTAAAACACATTTTTCTAGCCCTGTAATCTTCAAAGCTTTATATACACTATGGTGCGTTTGGGATGTAAAATAAATAACACTTTTTGAAACATTTGATATTGCAATACCTTTACTATGTTTAGCTGTATGAAGTGCAATTAGGTTTGCCATACTTCCTCCAGATGTTAGGTTTCCACCAAAGTCTTTGTCATAGCCTATTAATTTTCCAGTCCAATTTATCAATGCATCTTCCATTCTTACAGCACCTGGCGATGCATAAAACACTCCTGCATACCTATTAGTAATAGCTGCGAGATAGTCACCTAGTGCTGATGTATAGATTCCACCACCTGGAATATATCCTAAATGGCCGCCAGAAGCCGCATTGAGTCCTGTATTTAGCACTCGTTCCTTAAAAAACACTAGTATATCTTCTATCGAATTTTTCTTTTTATCAATATCAAAAAATGAATCATATTCTGTTATTTCATTTGTATCAAAATGGTAAGCTTTCTGTTCTTCTATAGTATGAATAAATTCCTCTGAAAAATTAATTATCTTTTCATACAATGATTTTCTTTCAATAGCTGATTCTTCCAACTCAAAAATATTAGTAGGCATTTTTGATTTATCTTCTTTCATAAGTTATTTATAACATTTAGAACTTATATCCTGTTTGAATGTAATCTTGATTGACACCAATTGTTATTAAATGTGTTCTTACATCTTCTTCAAATTTTCTTGGACCACAGATATAAAATTTTTGTTCAGTGCTTTTAACTAGTTTCAACAAGAAGTCTTTATCTATTTTCCCAAAATAATGACCACCATATTTAGATCTACTTAAAATAAGTGACAAGTTAGAACTGAATAATTGTTTCAGTTTTTTATAAAATATAACGTCATCTTTAGTTTTATTGGCATAAATTAGATTATGATCATGTTTGACATCAATACCTTTCTCTTGCAAATCCTTAAAAATTGGCAAAAAAGGGGTTATACCAGTTCCAGCAGCAATAAAAGTACCACTTCCATCATACTTATAGGAATCCCAAGCTTTGGATAATTGAATTGTATCATTCTTCAATAACTCTGAAACCCCCTTCGTTAGGCCATTTTCAGTTGGATAAATTTTTATAACAAATTCCAAATAATTATCTGTCGGCACATTGGCTATTGTAAAAGGAGCCACTGCCAATTCATAACCTGGTTTATCAATACTTAAATCCACTGCTTGTCCCACACTAAATTCAAATCTCCAGGGCTTTGTCACTTTTAAAGATAAAACGTTGTGATTTATAGCTGTTAAGCTTAAAACTTTTGCCTTATGTGGAAAAACAAACTCCATCATTTATTATTTTAATATCCTTATAATTTGGATGCTTTTTTATTCAATTGGTTACAAATGATTTCTTAACCATTAAATTTAATTTTTCGCTTTTGGACTTGTTTTGATAGTTTCAACTTTAATAAAGCCATATCTCCACTTACTTTTCTTTCAATAACTTTTGCATAAATTTGAGTAGTAGCGATTTTAGAGTGACCAAGAAGTTTTGATACAGTTTCAATAGGCACACCATTACTTAAAGTAACTGTGGTTGCGAAAGTGTGACGAGCAATATGAAAAGTTAGATTCTTTTTGATTTTGCATAAATCCGCAATTTCTTTTAAATACGAGTTGAGCTTTTGATTTGAAATATTAGGAAATAAGGTTTTTGTTTTCTTGGTTTTGATATGCCCTTTGTATTTCTGAATTAATTCTTCAGCAATTGGAAGTAGTGGGATTTTTACTTTGTTATGTGTTTTTTGTCTATTGGTGATTATCCATTTTCCGCCATCAATACCAAAGGTGATATTGTCTTCGTTGAGGTTCATGACATCAATGTATGATAAACCAGTATAGCAGCTAAAAACAAACAAATCCTTAACGAGCCCCAGTCTTTCTATTTCAAATTCTTTTTCGATAATAGATTGCAATTCATCCTCACTTAAAAACTCACGTTCATTTTTGATATACGTTGGTTTGAATTTTATAAAAGGGTCTTTATCTATCCATTCCATTTTATATGCCAATGTTACCATTTTACGAAGTCGTTGAATATGTTTCATAACCGTGTTGTTTTCCATTTGTTTTTGATGGTCCTCCGGAACATAGGAACGTAAGAACTTTTCAAAGTCAACCAAAAACCGAAACGTTAATTGAGACAAATAGATGTCTTGAATTTTCTTTTTGTTAAGAAATAGTTTGATATACTTTTGGGTAGTGAAATAATTCTTTAAAGTACCATAGCTTAAAGATTCGCTCATTTGGGTATTGTGGTAATCTACCAATGTAAGTAAAGAATATTCTTCGTTGTCCTCTCCCAGAAATCTTGCTTTAATGGATTGAGCACAGATAAACGCTTTCTCTTTTACAAGTTCGTCATGAGCTTCATATATTCTATTTTTGATCTGGTCTAAATACCTGTTGAGTAGTCTTGATTCTTGTTTGTTCCCTCTTGCTCTTCCTTTGTTGGAATCCCATTCAGATACAATTACTTTTCGTTTTAAACTAATATTTGCTCGTTTACCATTAACAGTTATTCTGCCATAAACAGAAACTCGGTTATTTTTTGCACGCGTTGCGTTTACCCAAAATGATAAACTGAAGGTGGTTTGTGATTGCATAGTTGTCGTCTTTTTGTTAAACATTCATTCAAGACGAAAGTCAAATCAACTATTTCAATTACAGAGTTTTAAGTATCTATCGGTTCACACTTTTTGTGTTTTGAAACTGTGAACCGAATTGTGAACCGAATTAAACCATATTAATTCAATTCTTATGATAACCCAAAAACCATAAAACCTTGTAAATCATACGATTTACAAGGTTTTAGTTTCTATTGGTATTCATTTTTGTCGGGGTGGCAGGATTCGAACCTGCGACCTCCGCGTCCCAAACGCGGCGCGATAACCGGGCTACGCTACACCCCGAAAAATTGGTTATCAATTTAGGACTGCAAATATATAGCTTTTCTTTAAATTAAAAGAATAATTATTTTTAAATTTATATCCAATCTGTTTTTTTTATGAAACGACACTACACTTTGTTATTTACCATCGTATTTATCAGTCTTCTAGCTTGTGCTCAAGAGAAAAAAGACACGACAAAAAATAATTACGAACTTATAGTTCCTGACTTAACAATACCTTGGGGTTTTACTTTTTTACCAGACAACACTATTTTAATTACTGAAAAAGAAGGCAAGCTCATTCATTATAAAAATGGTGCTAAAACTGAAATTTCGGGGTTACCAGAAATATATGTAAGAGGTCAAGGTGGTTTACTTGATATAGCTTTGCACCCTGATTTTAAAAATAACGGTTGGATATATTTCACTTACGCATCGCCCAAAGGCACTAGAAAAGGAGGCAACACAGCATTAATGCGAGCAAAAATTAAAAATAACACTTTAATAAATAAAGAACTGCTATATAAAGCTGAACCGAACACTACAAAAGGGCAACATTTTGGCTCTAGGATTGTTTTTGACAAGAATAGCTATTTATATTTCTCAATTGGCGAACGTGGAGACAGAGACACAAACCCACAAGACATTACTAGAGATGGTGGTAAAATTTACAGACTGCATGATGATGGCTCTATACCTGAAGACAACCCTTTTATAAATGTCTCTAATGCTAAAAAAGCAATTTACAGTTATGGTCATAGAAACCCTCAAGGCATGACCATTCACCCTGAAAGTGGTGCTATTTGGTCTCATGAACATGGTCCAAGAGGCGGTGACGAAATAAACATTATAAAAGCAGGCAAAAACTATGGCTGGCCAGTAATAAGTTATGGTATAAATTACAGCGGAACAAAATTTACTGACATCACAAAAAAAGAAGGCATGGAACAACCTCTTCATTATTGGGATCCATCAATAGCCCCTAGCGGCATGGCTTTTGTCTCTAGCGAAAATTATAAAAAATGGAAAGGAAACTTGCTTGTTGGCTCTCTAAAATATCAATACGTAAGCAGGTGTATCATTCAAAACAACACCGTTATTAAAGAGGAAAAAATTTTAGAAAATCTAGGACGTGTGCGTTCAATAGTTCAAGCTCCTGATGGTTACATTTATGTAGGTATTGAAAATTTAGGAATCGTAAAACTTTTAAACTAAAATGTTAAAAAACATATCATTAATCATTATCGTATTACTACTCGTTACATCTTGTAAGAATACTAACAGTAAGCAGGATTTAGCAATAAACAACACTCAAGATCCAGAACTAAAATCTAGTATTCAACGAGGAAAAACAGTTTACTCTGATTTTTGTGTATCATGCCATATGCCTAATGGCAAAGGTGTTCCTAAAGCATTTCCTCCTTTAGCTAAATCTGATTTTTTAAAAAATAACCAAGAAAAAAGTATACACGCTATAAAATACGGACTAACAGGAAAAATCACCGTAAACGGTATTACCTACAATAGCGCCATGGTACCGTTAGGGCTATCTGATAGTGAAATTGCTGATGTTATGAATTATATTAACAATGCTTGGGGAAATAACATTTCTAATATTGTTACCACTGAAAAAGTTTCAAAAATTCAACGATAATTTTCGATAGTAAATAACTAAATTTGCCTTTTAATTATTAAAAAAAAGAATTCATGCTGATTATTGGAATTGCTGGTGGCACAGGATGCGGAAAAACAACCGTAGTTAATCAAATTTTAGATCAACTACCAGAAGGAGAAGTTGGTGTAATTTCTCAAGACTCTTATTACAAAGACACATCTCATTTAAGTTTTGATGAACGTGTAAAAATAAATTTTGACCATCCAAGATCTATTGATTTTGAACTTATTGAAACTCACTTAAAAGCTCTAAAAAAAGGAGAAACAATTCAGCAACCAGTATATTCTTTTGTAAAACATAACAGAACTGGAGACACAATATTAACACACCCAAGAAAGGTTATGATTGTAGAGGGTATTTTAATTTTATCTCACCCTGAAATTAGAGACCTTTTTGACATAAAAATATTTGTTCATGCTGATAGTGACGAACGATTAATACGAAGGTTAAAACGTGATATTTCTGAACGTGGTAGAGATTTAGACGAAGTTTTATCTCGCTATCAAAACACTCTAAAACCAATGCATCAGCAATTCATAGAACCTATGAAAGAATATGCCGATATTATAATACCAAACAATAAATATAATACCGTAGCTGTTGATATTGTAAAAACTATTATTAACGAACGTTTAGTATAAAAACATGGCTCTAAAAAACAACAAATACCTTAAACCCTTCAAGAATGTTTTTTTGTTAATTCTTGTTGTGTTTGCTGTTTGGATGATTTTTTTAGATTCTAACTCTTGGCTTATTCATCATGAATTAAATTCTGATATAGATGAACTTGAAGCTGAAAAAGAATACTATCAAAAAGAAATAATAAAAGACAAGAAAGCTATAAAAGCATTGAGCACAGAAGATGGCATAGAAAAACTAGCTCGAGAAAAATATTATATGAAAAAAGACAATGAAGATATTTATATTATAGAATATGAAGACAGCATTGCTAAAACAAGACATGATGAGTGACAAGCTATTTAATGACTTTCCAGAGATTACCTCAAAGGAGTGGAAACAAAAAATACAAGTAGATTTAAAAGGTGCTGACTATAACGAAACCTTAATTTGGAAAACAAACGAAGGAATTGATGTCAAACCATTTTATCACGCTGATGAATTTGAAACATTACCTGAAAACTCAAAATCTCAAGCATCTAAATGGGCTATTTGTGAAACTATTTTTGTTACCGACGCTAAAAAATCAAACACGCAAGCCTTACAAGCCTTAAATAGAGGTGCTGAAAGTATACTTTTTGTTATTCCTAATAAAGACATTGTTATAGATCACTTACTAAATGACATTGATAATGCGCAAACACCATTACATTTTCATTTACAATTTTTAAACTCGAGCTTTACAGAAACTCTTACAAAATCTACCAATAAAGACAACACGTTTATACATTGTGATATCATTGGCAATTTGGCAAAATCAGGTAATTGGTTTTCAAATTTAAATGAAGATCATAAACAGCTTGAACTTATTTTTAAAGACACAAATACATTAAGCGTAGATTTATCTTTATACCAAAACGCCGGAGCCACATCTGTACAACAGCTAGCTTATGCATTAGCTCATGCAAATGAATATCTTAATTATTTAAAAAAGCAACCATTAAACAACCTTAAAATTGTTTTCAATACAACCATTGGTACCAATTACTTTTTTGAGATAGCAAAACTTCGTGCCTTAAGACTATTGTGGCAAACACTAGCTTCTGAATACGAAGCCAATGTAAATTGTCATATATTCTCAATACCAACAAAGCGCAATAAAACACTTTACGACTACAACACCAACATGCTTCGTAGCACAACAGAATGTATGAGCGCCATTCTTGGAGGCGCAAATACCGTTTGTAATTTAGCTTACGATGCCATTTACCATAAAAATAATGAGTTTGGAAGTCGAATATCTAGAAATCAGTTGTTAATTTTAAAACATGAAAGCTATTTTAATAAAGTAAATAACCCTTCTGACGGCGCTTACTACATTGAGAGTTTAACCAATCAACTTGCTGAAAAATCTCTTGCATTATTTAAAGATATAGAAGAAAACGGCGGATTTCTTCATCAGTTAAAAGAAGGCACAATTCAACGTAAAATAAAAGAAAGTGCCGAAAAAGAACAAGAGCAGTTTAATTCTGGAGACATCGTTTTATTAGGAACCAACAAGCACCCTAATCTAGAAGACAAAATGCAAAATGAACTAGAATTGTATCCTTTTGTAAAAACTAACACAAGAAAAACCCTCATAGAGCCTATCATAGAAAAAAGGTTAGCAGAAACTCATGAACAAAACAGATTACAAACAGAATAAATAAAAAAATCATGAAAACTTCTTTAAAACTTTCAATTTTAGCCATTACATTATTACTATTAAATTGCGAAAACAAACATAAAACAGTAATAGATTATAAATTTGCTGATAAAGAAACCGCAATTATTTGTGGAAACTCTGATGAAGCAAAACTATTAAACGAAGCCCTTTATAGCTTTGAAGATGATATTACACAGTTTTATTTTAAACAAAATTCAAATGTACCTGCTGCATACAATCGTTTCTTTAAATTAGCAGCTGCAAACAGAGTTAAATTTGAAGAAATTGCCACACCTCACACGCTTGAAATTTTTAACGCTTTAAAAAACAATACTGATTTACTAAAAGACAACTCAATAAACTATAATTCAGAGATTATTTCTTGTCTTTCAGAAAATTTTCAAAATAAAGATTTAAAAACCACATTTCATGCATTAGTTAATACAAATAGTATGGAGGCTACGTTGTTTTATCCAGCATTATTACCTCACATAAGAAGCACTAAAACAGATAGAAATTTAGGACTTTACGTTGCTTTAGATTTTTATTACAAAAACCTAAAAGATTTAGACACTTCTCAATTAGGAAAAAAAGAAGAATCATCTAATGTTAGCTTCCCAAACAAAGCCATAAAAAATGCACCTATTCAAAAAAACGCAACTGATCATAAAGGTCACGAAGGTCATAATCATTAAAAAATGAGCAGAAAAAATCTCCAACATATAACCATAAAACCTAATTCATCACAGCCAAATACTGATATTTCAGAATTTGACACAGCTGAAAACATTCCTGTAAAATCTGACTACTCAAAAGCAGATATCAAAGATTTAGAACACCTAAACTTTGTAGCTGGAATAGCACCCAACTTACGTGGTCCATACAGCACCATGTATGTTCGCAGACCTTGGACAATACGTCAATATGCTGGGTTTAGTACCGCTGAAGAAAGTAATGCTTTTTACAGACGTAACCTTGCTGCAGGACAAAAAGGCTTATCTGTAGCTTTTGATTTAGCAACCCATCGTGGCTACGATAGCGACCACGAGCGCGTTGTCGGCGATGTAGGTAAAGCTGGTGTTGCCATAGATAGTGTTGAAGACATGAAAGTACTCTTTGACCAAATACCTTTAGATAAAATGTCGGTATCCATGACTATGAATGGAGCTGTTTTACCTATAATGGCATTTTATATTGTTGCTGCAGAAGAACAAGGTGTAAAACCTGAACAATTAGCAGGAACCATTCAAAATGATATTCTAAAAGAGTTTATGGTGCGTAATACTTACATTTATCCACCAACGCCTTCCATGAAAATCATTTCAGATATTTTTGAATATACCAGCAAAAACATGCCTAAATTCAATAGTATAAGTATATCTGGATACCACATGCAAGAAGCTGGTGCTACTTGTGATATTGAACTTGCTTATACACTTGCTGATGGTTTAGAATATATCAGAAAAGGACTGGCAGCAGGAATGGATATTGACACTTTTGCGCCACGTTTATCTTTCTTCTGGGCCATTGGGATGAATCATTTTATGGAAATTGCCAAAATGCGTGCCGCAAGAATGCTTTGGGCAAAATTGGTAAAACAATTTAATCCAAAAAACTCTAAATCTTTAGCATTACGAACCCATTGTCAAACCAGTGGTTGGAGTTTAACAGAGCAAGATCCTTTTAACAATGTTGCTAGAACTACAATAGAAGCTGCTGCTGCTGCTTTTGGAGGCACACAAAGTTTACATACTAATGCACTTGACGAAGCTATTGCATTGCCAACAGATTTTTCGGCTAGAATTGCGCGTAACACGCAAATTTTCTTACAAGAAGAAACCCATATTACAAAAACCGTTGATCCCTGGGCAGGAAGCTATTATGTAGAAAAATTAACGCACGATATTGCTGAAAAAGCTTGGTCTCTTATACAGGAAATTGAAAACCTTGGTGGTATGACCAAAGCCATAGAATCTGGAATTCCTAAAATACGCATTGAAGAAGCCGCAGCTCGTAAGCAAGCTCGAATAGATTCTGGTCAAGACATTATTGTTGGTGTAAATAAATACAGACTTGATCAAGAAGACCCAATAACAACACTTGAAGTAGATAATCAAACGGTTAGAAACTCCCAAATAGATCGTATAAACAGCATAAAAGCTTCTAGAGATACCAGTAAAGTTGAGGCCACTTTAACAAATTTAACAGAAGCTGCTAAAACCGGAAAAGAAAATTTACTAGCTTTAGCAGTAGAAGCAGCAAGAGAACGTGCTACTCTAGGAGAAATAAGCAATGCTCTAGAAGCTGCATTTGGACGTTATAAAGCGCAAATTAAATCATTTTCTGGTGTGTATAGTAAAGAAATAAAAGACGACGAATCCTTTAAAAAAGCAAAAGACCTTGCTGATAAATTTGCAGAACAAGATGGTCGTAGACCTCGTATTATGATTGCAAAAATGGGACAAGATGGTCATGATCGTGGAGCAAAAGTTGTTGCTACTGGTTATGCCGATGTTGGTTTTGATGTAGATATTGGACCACTTTTTCAAACACCACAAGAAGCTGCAAAACAAGCTGTAGAAAACGACGTACATATTTTGGGTGTGTCAAGTTTAGCTGCTGGACACAAAACATTAGTACCACAAGTTATTGAAGCTTTAAAAACCTATGGTCGTGATGATATTATGGTAATTGTTGGTGGCGTAATACCAAAACAAGACTATCAATATTTATTTGATGCAGGAGCTGTTGCAGTATTTGGTCCCGGAACTAAAATAAGTGATGCTGCTATTAAAATTCTAGAAATTTTAATTGATTAGTGCTCTGTTTTTTCAATAACAAAAACTGCTATATCCAGAAGACATTAATATTCACGAAGTGTTAACAAATTCCATTTCATTTCCTAATAAATAATTGTATTTTTACGGAACTAAAACCAAATCAATTAATGGGTAAAATTATAGCAATTGCTAATCAAAAAGGTGGTGTAGGAAAAACAACTACATCTGTAAATTTAGCAGCTTCTTTGGGAGTTCTTGAGAAAAAAGTACTATTAATAGATGCCGACCCACAAGCAAATGCAACATCTGGATTAGGAATAGATGTTGAAACTGTAGAAATTGGGACATATCAGCTTTTAGAACACACCAATTCTGTAAAAGACGCTATTATTAAAACAGATTCTCCAAATCTAGATGTAGTACCTGCTCATATAGATTTAGTAGCCATTGAAATTGAATTGGTAGATAAAGATGCGCGTGAGTATATGCTACAAAAAGCATTACAAGAAGTCAAAGACGAATACGATTTTATTTTAATTGATTGCGCTCCATCTTTAGGATTATTAACGCTTAATGCATTAACAGCATCAGATTCTGTTATTATCCCAATACAATGCGAATATTTTGCATTAGAAGGGCTAGGCAAATTATTAAACACTGTAAAGAGTGTTCAGAAAATACATAACAAAACATTAGATATTGAAGGTTTATTGCTAACCATGTATGATTCTCGCTTAAGGTTATCAAATCAAGTTGTAGAAGAAGTACAAAAACATTTTAATGATATGGTATTTCAAACCATTATACAGCGAAATGTACGTTTAAGTGAAGCTCCTAGCTACGGTGAAAGCATTATTAATTACGATGCAGGTAGTAAAGGCGCTAGCAACTACTTAAGTTTAGCAAAAGAACTTATTAATAAAAACTCCTAATTTATGGCGAAGGCAACCAAGAAACAGGCTTTAGGAAGAGGACTATCAGCGCTTTTAAAAGATCCATCAAACGATATTTCATCGGTTCAAGACAAAAACGCAGACAAGGTAATTGGTAATATTGTAGAGCTTGAAATAGATGCTATTGAAATAAACCCTTTTCAACCTAGAACAAACTTCAACGAAGAAATGCTTCGTGAATTAGCTTCTTCTATTAAAGAATTAGGTGTTATTCAACCAATAACTGTAAGAAAACTAGACTTTAATAAATTTCAATTAGTATCTGGAGAACGTCGTTTTAGAGCATCAAAACTTATAGGATTAGAAACTATTCCTGCCTACATTCGTATCGCTAACGATCAAGAATCGTTAGAAATGGCTCTTGTTGAAAACATACAACGTCAAGATTTAGACCCTATTGAAATTGCTTTATCATACCAACGTTTAATTGATGAGATTAACCTCACTCAAGAACAAATGAGTGAACGTGTAGGAAAAAAACGTTCTACAATTGCTAATTATTTACGCTTACTTAAATTAGATCCTATTATTCAAACAGGTATGCGAGATGGTTTTATATCAATGGGACATGGACGTGCCATAATAAATATAGAAGACCAAAACACGCAATTAGATATCTACGAAAAAATAATCACCAATAAACTATCTGTTAGAGATACTGAAGCTTTAGTAAGATCATATCAAACTGATAAAAAAGTAAAAACTCCGGCAGAGAAGCAAGAACTTCCAAAGTACATAAAAAAAGGAGTTAAAGACTTTTCTGAATACTTTGGTCATAAAATAAACGTTAAAGTTTCAAAAAATGGTAAAGGAAACATTACCATTCCTTTTCATTCTGAAGAAGATTTTAATCGTATCATTAAACTTGTAAAACGTGACAATTAGATTTATTGCAACACTATTTTTTTCTATTTTCCTCTGTTTTAATTCTTTTGCTCAAGATGATAAAAATAAAGGCAAGAAATCAACTATTACACCTACAGAAGAGTTAGTAGTACAAGCTGGAGATCCTATTAGAGAACCTATAGATCCTTTATCTCCTGCTCGAGCGGCATTTTATTCTGCCGTTTTGCCTGGTTTAGGGCAAGCTTACAATAAAAAATACTGGAAAATCCCTATTGTTTATGCTGGTTTAGGTATAAGTATGTATTTTTATTTAGACAATCATAAAGAATACAGTCGCTATCGCGATGCTTACAAAAGACGTCTTGCTGGTTTTTCAGATGATGAATTCCCAACAGTTACAAACGCTGGTTTAATTGAGGCGCAAAATACCCTACGAAGAAACAAAGAAATATCATTACTTGTTACCATAGGTTTATATGCTTTAAATATTATTGATGCCAATGTAAGCGCACATTTATTACAGTATAATGTTGATGACAGGTTAACACTAAAACCACATTATAAGATTAATGAGTTTGACAATACCGGTGATTTAGGGCTAACTCTTAATTTCAAATTTTAGCTATGAAAATTGCATTATTAGGCTACGGAAAAATGGGAAAAACCATTGAAAAAATTGCCATAGATCGTGGTCATGAAATTGTTATTAAAACATCTGACGAAGATGGCTATGATATTACAAAAGCAGATGTTGCTATAGACTTTAGCGTACCTAATGCTGCTTTTTTTAATATTGTAAACTGCTTTAAGCACCAAGTTCCTGTTATTTCTGGAACTACAGGCTGGCTAGACAACTACAATAAAGCTATTGCTATTTGTGAAGAAGAAAAAGGGGCTTTTATTTATGCTTCAAATTTTAGTTTAGGAGTAAATATTTTTTTCGAATTGAATAATTACCTGGCCAAAATGATGGGACAATTAAAGCAATATGAAGTGTCTATGGAAGAGATACATCATACACAAAAACTTGATGCGCCTAGCGGGACTGCTATATCTCTTGCCGAAGGTATCATTAAAGAACATCCTGAATATACCAACTGGAAATTAGGTAATGAAGAGACAAACAAAACAATACCTATAACAGCAAAACGTATTGAAAATGTACCAGGAACTCATCGTATAGATTATGGTAGTCATACAGATACTATTTCTATTACGCATACAGCTCATAACCGAGAAGGGTTTGCTTTAGGTGCTGTTATAGCTGCCGAATGGATTTTAGGAAAAACGGGAGTATTCGCTATGAAAGACGTGTTAAATATTGGTTAAACTCATTACTATTAGTAACAATACTTAACGTTTTAACACCAACTATTAAAATAAAAACAAATAATTACATCTTGTAATTAGAAAAAATAAAGATTATGACACTTACGCAATGGTTAATTTTCTTCCTAGTAATTCAAGTTATTCATGGATTAGGAACTTGGAAACTATATACAAAAGCAGGAAGACAAGCTTGGGAAGCCTTTGCTCCTATTTACAATGCGGTAATTTTAATGAAGATTATAAACAGGCCTTGGTACTGGACAATTCTTTTATTTCTTCCTATTGTAAACCTAATTATGTTTCCTGTAGTCTGGGTTGAAACCGCAAGAAGTTTTGGTAAAAACTCAAGTACTGATACCGCTTTAGCTATTTTTTCATTAGGCTTTTACAATTATTACCTAAATTACGCTACTGATTTAGAACATATTAAAGATCGTAGCCTACAACCAAGAACCGGTTTTGGAGATTGGGTTAGTTCTATTTTATTTGCTATTGTCGCAGCAACCATTGTACACACTTATTTTATTCAGCCGTATACCATTCCTACTTCATCATTAGAAAAATCTTTACTTGTAGGTGATTTTCTTTTTGTTAGTAAGTTTCATTACGGAGCAAGAATACCAATGACAACCGTAGCCGCGCCTATGGTACATGATACCATTCCTGTTTTAAATAAAAAATCTTATTTATATGATGATGTAAAAGGCAACAAAAGTGATTCTTGGATGAACAAACTTACACTGCCTTATTTAAGAATTCCTGGGTTTCAAGACATAAAACGCAATGATATTGTTGTTTTTAACTGGCCTGTTGACACACTTTACAATATGTATAAGCCAGCTGACAGAGCATACCATAAACCTATAGATAAAGAAACCAACTATGTAAAACGTTGTGTAGGTTTACCAGGAGATTCACTAGAGGTTCGTAACGGATATGTATACATCAACGGAAAACAAAATGAATTACCTGATAGAGCAAAACTTCAGTTTTCATATAGAGTAGAAACAAAAAACGGCCCTTTTAACAATTACTTGTTATCTGAACGTTATGGCATAACAGATTTCCCAAGATATAATCAAGATTATTCTGTTTGCTATTTCCCAGCTATAACTAAAGAAACTCTTGAAAAGTTTAAAGCACATCCTAATGTAAAAAGTATTGAACCTTTAAAACGTGAAGATGGTGAGCGTGAACCTAGTGTATTTCCTCATGATCCTAATTACAACTGGAACAATGACTTTTTTGGACCACTTTATATCCCAAAAGCAGGAGCAACCGTAAACCTTGATTTAGATGCTCTACCGCTTTATAAACGTGCTATAGTAGAATATGAAAATAACACCTTACAGGTTAAGGGTAATCAAATATACATTAATGGCGAACTCGCAACATCTTATACATTTAAAAAAGATTATTATTGGATGATGGGAGACAATCGTCACAACTCTCTTGATGCTCGTTCTTGGGGGTTTGTGCCATTTGACCATGTTGTAGGAAAACCAGTATTTATCTGGATGAGTTATAATGCAAACGGAAAAGGTATAAAAGAAAAAATTCGTTGGGAACGTCTATTTACAACCGTACACGGAAGTGGCGAACCTGTTTCTTATTTCATTCCATTTTTAGTATTATTAGCTGGTTGGTTCGGGTTTAATACATGGCGCAAAAAGAAAAAAGAAAACGCTGCTTAAGTTATAATAAACCAGTGTATCAATGAACATTCTTATTCATCCAACTTATTTTCCTACAATTGCGCACTTTGTAGCCATTGTAAATGCTGAAAATGTCATTTTTGAAATGGATGATAACTTTCAAAAGCAAACCTATAGAAACCGCACCTATATTTATGGCGCTAACGGAAAGTTGCTTTTAAATATTCCTGTTGTTCATACTCAAAAAACACGTCAAAAATATCGTGATGTACAAGTTTACAATGAAGAAAAATGGCAAATACAGCATTGGAAATCATTAGAATCTGCTTACAGAACATCACCTTTTTTTGAGTTTTACGAAGATGAGTTTGAACCATTGTTTCAAGAGGAAGTAACTAACTTATTAGATTTTAATTTAAAGTGCTTTCATACAGTTTGTGACTGTTTACAATTGGATTTACATATATCTGAAACAAACGTTTACCATAAAGATGTAGCAGATATGACAGATTTTAGATACTTGGTAAATGCAAAAAAAGAAACGCCACCTATTTTTGAAAATTACACGCAAGTTTTTGATGATAAACATGGCTTTATAAACAACCTAAACATTCTTGATTTGCTATTTAATGAAGGTCCAAATGCGGTCAATTATTTAGAATCTCAATCATTTCCTTGGTAATGATTCAAGCTATTGTTCATTACGGAATTCATTTTCTTTTACCGCTATTTATTGCTTTAGTTTGGTTTAAAAACAATTGGCTAAAAGCTTACTTAATCATGATGAGTGCTTTTATTATTGATTTAGATCACCTTCTGGCCTCACCTATTTTTGCTCCTAATAGATGTAGTATCAATTTTCATCCACTACATAGTTATGTTGCTATTGGGTGCTACATATTTTTACTTTTTCCTAAAAAAACGAGACTTTTTGGATTAGGATTAGTTTCCCATATAGTTGCAGATACTACAGATTGTTTTTTAATGCAATTTTAAATTAGCCAAAATGGGATAATGATCTGAATAATCATCATCAAAAGTTTTAAAATCTGTTACTTCAAAAGTTTTATCAGCTAGGATAAAATCAATCCTAATAGGGAAAAACTTAAAATTATGAGTTCTTCCAAAACCATTACCAGCATGTTTAAAAGTATCTTTTAAATCGCCTTTTATCTCTTTATAAACATAAGAAAATGCTGTGTTGTTGAAATCGCCACAAATAATCATTTTGTAATGACATTGTTTTTTATGAAGCAAAAATAATTCGGTTTGAAATTGTTGCATTTTAAATGTTTGTCCTACCCTTTTCAATAAGCGTTCAGAATCTTCTTCTTTAAGCTTATTTACATCAGCATCAATTTTTAAAGATTGTAAATGCACATTATATACTCTTATTGTATCTTGCTTTTTTACAATATCTACAAAAACAGCATTATTAGATGTATTAGGAAACTCTATTGAGCCAGAATTTATAATAGGATATTGCGAAAAAATAGCTTGTCCGTATTTGGTTTTATTCCCAGAGAGTTTTTCGTATTTGTACTTAAAAAACGATAAATCAATATTTTTATGAGGATGATACTCCTGCATACTTAATACATCTGGTGAACTTTTCTTAATTAAGTCAACCATTTTAGTCTCTATGCCATTTTCAGGTATCCAATCATATACATTAAATAAACGCACATTATAATTCATAACAGACAATAATGTTGATTGGTCTTTGGTATTGTCTTCAGATGTAGAAAATTTATAAAGCGAGCCAAAACTAAAATATCCAATAACTAAAACCACAAGTGATAGCATGAGTTGCTTTTTTAGTTTTACAAGCCAGTATAAAAAAAACAAAACGTTTACCAAGATAAGAAAAGGCACTCCCAAACTTAACACTGATAAAACGGCAAATGTTTTAGGTGGAAAAAAAGGCAATATATAAGATAATAAGAGCATGGTAGCCACTAAAGCATTAACAAGGTAAATTAATTTATCAATAAACTTTAGTCCTTTCATAGTTGGTGCTACACTTATTTTCCTGCTCTAAACAAGAATTCTTTTTCTTCTTTGGTTAAACTATCGTAACCGCTTTTACTTATTTTATCTAAAATAATATCTATTTTCTTTTGCTTATTAAACTCACTAAATTCTTCTTTAGTATAACCAGCAACCTTACCTGACTTATTTTTATGTACTGTTTTAAGTGGTGACGTTTTTGTTTTCTTAAACATACTAGCAATGGTATCCATGAAACGCTCAAAACCAGATCCTATATCTTGTCCTTTATGTAATTGTGTTGCATAGAAATAACCTAATAATGCACCTCCTAAATGCGCTAGGTTACCGCCTGCATTTAAACCAAATAAGCCTAAAACATCAAGCACTACAATAGCAGCACCAAGATACCAAAGTTTTAAATTAAATGTAAAAACTCGCACTTCAGTAGTTGGCATGTAAGCGCATAAAAATATAAGTAAAGCCCTAACAGCTGCAGATGCACCAACTAACCTGCTTTTACCCACAAAAAAATCAGGAAAAACATTATAGCCAACCATGAATAATAATCCACCAGCTATGGCTCCTAAAAAATAGACATTAAGTGCTATTTTAACACTAAATAGATTTGTAAACATACGACCTATAAAGTATAGCCAAAGCATGTTAAAAACGATGTGCCAAAAATCATAATGCGCAAAAGCATAGGTAATTATAGACCAAGGCTGTAATAGAAAATCAAAAAAATCACTTGGTAATTCTAACCAAGCTAAACTAGAACCTTGATTAAGAACGGCTCTTAAAATTAAGCCTAAAAGAAACACTACAACATTAACACCAATGATTTTCTCAAAAACATTAAGTCGCTGTAATTTATCTTGTATATCTTGATTTAAGGAAGTCATATATTAATTCCAACGATTTTTATTAAACTGTGTTTTTTTCCAATACCACATAATTAAAAAACCAGTTAATGCGCCACCAATGTGTGCTACATAAGCTGTGTTGCTTGGACTAAAAAATGATTGTCCTGTTAATGCTGATATTAAATCTAAAGCAATTATTCCAGGAATAAAATACTTTGCCTTAATAGGAACTGGTAAAAAAATCAGCATTAATTTGGCTTCTGGATACAACATACCAAAAGCAACTAAAACGCCCATAATAGCACCAGATGCTCCTACCATTGTACTATTGAAAACACCTACAAAATTACCTAGCTGCTCTTGAGTCATATGATTCAACCAACGTGTATCATAAACATTATAACCAGATTTTAGTGTTTCGTAAACCTGTGTCTGGTCAAAACCTGCTTCGTTAAGCAAAGACATGCCTGAATAGAATTTGAAATAATAATACCCTATCATTAATAGTACTGCGCCTAACCCTGATGAAACATAAAAAAACAAAAACTTTTTAGCTCCAAAGCGTTGTTCAACAGCTGTACCAAACATCCACAAAGCAAACATGTTAAATAAAATATGCATAAAACCTCCATGCATAAACATGTGTGTTATTATCTGCCAAGGTTGAAAAGCTAGATTTTTAGGAAAATGTACCGCAAACCAATCATAAAACAACGTACCACCTCCAACGGTCATAGTACCAATAAACATAAGTACATTAATAATTATTAAATGCTTTACAGTATCTGTTATTCTATTCATCATAAGGCTATACTTTTAAACAAATTTTTTATCTAATTCGTCAACCGATAATGTAATAAATGTTGTTTTATTAAACGGTGACATATTAGGTTCCTTACATCCAAACAAGCTATTTACTAAATGTTCTTGCTCTGGAACTGTTAGTGTTTGCCCGGTTTTTACAGCCAAACTTTTTGCCATAGATTTTGCTAATAAATCAGCTGAACTAAAATGACTATCTGGCACTTCGTTTTCTATATCACTAATAAGTTGCTCTAATACCACTGACACCTCACTAGCAGGAACACTTACAGGCACTCCTGATATTTCAACACTTTCTTTAGTAACGTTTGAAAATACAAAACCGGTATGTTCTAAATCTTCTTTTACTTGATTTATGATATCAATCTCTTGTGTAGAAAAATGTAATTCAATAGGAAATAATAACTGCTGACTTACACTTTCTTTAACAGTAATGTGTTGTAAAAAATCTTCGTATAAAACACGTTGATGAGAGCGGTGCTGATCTAAAACCAACATACCAGATTTTATGGTACTTACAATATATTTATTATGAAGCTGATAAGTGCTTTTAGAGTTTTCCAAAGCCTTATCATCATTAAAAATAGAGGCTGTTTTTTCTTCTGTTTCAAACTGAACACTCGTAAACTCTTGCTGACTTTGTGTTCCTTTAGATTCCAAGCCTACATACAAGCTATCCCAACTTGATGGTGTTTGTTTTTTGAATGCGGTAGCCTGTTTGCTTGATCGTTGCTCTTTAAAATTATTTTGTTCTTGAAAAGGATTAAAATCTCTATCAACTTCTATTTGTGGTGTACTTACTCCTTTATCTTTGTAGTTATAAGGCGTATCTAATTGTGCATCGCGATCAAAATCTAAAACAGGGGCAATATTAAATTGCCCCAAACTATGCTTTACAGATGCTCTTAAAATCGCATAAAGCGTGTGCTCATCATCAAACTTTATTTCAGTTTTTGTAGGATGAATATTGATATCTATTGTTTGCGGATCTACAGTAAGATTCAGAAAATAACTAGCATGAGTTCCGTCTTTTAAAAGTCCGTCAAAAGCCGAATTTATAGCGTGATTTAAATAGGCATTTTTTATAAATCTATCATTTACAAAAAAGAATTGTTCGCCTCGTGTTTTCTTGGCATATTCAGGTTTTCCAACAAATCCAGAAATTTTAAGTACTTCGGTATCTTCATTTACTGGAACTAATTTTTCGTTGGTTTTATTTCCAAATATATTTACAATGCGCTGCCTGTAATTACTTTCTGGCAGATTAAACAATTCGTTTCCATTATGATACATCATAAAATGAATCCCAGGATGAGCCAATGTTACACGGTGAAATTCATCTATGATATGACGTAATTCAACTTGATTAGATTTTAAAAAATTTCGTCTTGCAGGAATATTAAAGAAAAGGTTTTTTACCGCAATTGAGGTTCCTTTTGGAGTTACTACAATCTCTTGTGATACAATCTCGCTACCTTCTATTATTAGGTTTGTACCTACTTCGTCATCTTCTTGTTTGGTTTTTAACTCTACATGAGCAATGGCAGCTATACTAGCTAATGCTTCTCCACGAAAACCTTTGGTATGTAATTGAAACAAGTCATCAGCTGAACGAATTTTTGATGTTGCATGGCGCTCAAAACTTAAACGCGCATCTGTAGCACTCATTCCGCTACCGTTATCAATAACTTGAACCAGTGTTTTTCCTGCTTCTTTTATAAGTAATTTTATGCTTGTTGCTTGTGCATCTATAGCGTTTTCTAAAAGCTCTTTTACTACAGAGGCTGGTCTTTGTACAACTTCTCCTGCAGCAATTTGATTAGCTACATGATCTGGTAATAACTGAATGATATCTGCCATTAGTTTTTAGGGAAAAAAATGGATAAATCAAACTCGATAAAAATAAGGAATAGCAATATTAAGACACCTATAATAATTAAAACACGTTTATTAGCCTTTTCATCTGTATTGTTTTTATAATCTTCAAGAGCATTGTTTAGCTTTCCTTTAAGACCTTTTGTTGTACCTACAGTGGTTCTAAAATCGTCAAACTTATGTTTTATTTCGTAAGGACTTCCTTCACCTTTGTAGTGTCTTGGTGTATAGCTATACTTTTTATTTTGTCGTGTTTTAAAAATTCCCATACTGTTACGTATTATTCTTTTGTTCTACTTCAATAATCATACTTGCTGCAAACAAGTTTTTTTAAATGCTTATGAAACTAAATTAAAATGATTTTTTATTGTACTAACCACCAAGGTTTGTTTCATAATTACTTAATATGCACCAAAGAACAATGACCATAATTAAGAACACTATAAGATAAGGAAGAGATAAAAGTTTGCCAGTTTTTTGCTTACGCTTTCGAGACTCTTCAACCCAATTCAATTCAAAATTAGGTTTAGAATCGGCTTCTTTATCTTGAGAATGTCTTGGTTTGTAATTAAACTGCTTGTTTTTACGTTGTTTAAAAATCACGCTTCTTACTTCCTTTATTATACTTCAAATGTACTTAAAATACCAAGAAATATTGGGTTTAGAATGCCAAAAATTGTTAACAAGCAATGTTTTAAAATACAAATCTTTTGTGCAAATGTATAGAAGCAAGAACTGTGCCTTACTAAAAAACAGAGGTTAAATTAGCTTTCGCTATTATATAAAGGCGACATTACTTACCTAAATGCACCATTTTTATGGCAGCTATGGCAGCTTCGGTTCCTTTATTACCATGTTTACCACCTGAACGGTCTATGGCTTGTTGCAGATTATTGTCTGTTAGAACACAAAATATAACCGGTATGTCGTGTAGTATGTTTAAGTCTTTAATACCTTGAGAAACAGCTTCACAAACAAAATCAAAATGTTTTGTTTCTCCTTGTATCACACTACCTATAGCAATCACAGCATCTACACCTTGTTGCTGCATTTTTTTACTACCATAAATAAGCTCATAACTTCCAGGAACATTCCATCTTATTATGTTTTCTGCTGCTACATCGTGGTCTAATAGCGTTTGGTAAGCGCCATTAAAAAGTCCTTCTGTAATGGTATCATTCCATTCAGAAACAACAATCCCAAACCGAAAATCTTTCGCGCTTGGGATTGTAGCTTTATCGTAATCTGATAAATTATTATTTGCTGTTGCCATGTTTTTTTCCGAATTAATCGGTAAATTATTTATTTGCCAACACTTGTGCTTTTCCTATGAAGACATCAATATTTGCTGCCTCATTAGAGTTTGCATAGTTATCTTTTATGTCTTTAAAGTAAGTTAATGCTTTATCTGCTTTTCCTAACTCTAAAGCTATAACACCTGCTTTAAATACATACATAGGTGTTGTAAACTCATTCGTACGCATTTTAGCTGCCTCTTCATAGTAACTTAAAGCATCTTCTTTTTGGTTTAATTGTACAAAAGCATCACCAATTGCACCTTTTGCCATAGGAGCTAAAATTTCATCATCACTAGAAAAATCACTTAAATAAGTAACGGCATTTTTATAGTCTTTAAGGTTTAAGTAAGCCATACCAGCATAATAGTTTGCTAGGTTAGCTGCTTGGCTTCCGCTATATTCAGAAACAATATCAAGCATTCCTAATTTACCTTCACCTCCGTTAAGAGCTAATGTATATAAAGAATCTTTTGAAGTACCATTTACTGCTTCGTTGTAATACTTTTTAGCTTGGTACATATCATTCATAGCTTCGGTTTGTTTTGGCTTTGCTACAAACTCATTGTAACCTAAATAGCCTAAAACCACAGCGGCTACAACACCAATTATAACGAAAATGTACTTTTGGTTTTTAATAACCCAATCTTCGGTTTTAGATGCTGTTTCATCTAATGTATTAAAAACTTCAGCTGTTGTTGATTGTTCTTCTTCAACCTGTACTACTTCTTCTTTCGTCTTTGGTTTATAACCTCTTTTCTTATAAGTTGCCATATATTTCTAAATTAATGCGCCGCAAAAATATGATTTTTCTTCATAAATAAAAGTGTATTTATTTGTTATTTTTCAATAATTTGCACATCTTTTCAAGAATACACTAAAACGACCCTAAGTTAATTTTTTATGATATTAAAATCACTTTCATTACTTAATTATAAAAATTTTGAAAGTCAGTCATTTACTTTTAATGATAAAATAAATTGTTTTGTAGGAAATAATGGTGTTGGCAAGACCAATGTTCTAGATGCTATTTATCATTTATCTTTTGGTAAAAGTTATTTTAATCCTATTGCGTCTCAAAATATTAAGCATGGTGAACAATTTTTTGTTGTAAATGGCGAATACGATAAGCTTGATAATTCTGAAAAAATTGTTGTTAGCTTAAAAAAGGGACAAAAAAAAGTAATAAAACGAAATGGTAAAGCCTATGAAAAATTTAGTGATCATATAGGTTTTTTGCCTCTTGTTATTATTTCTCCTGCTGATAGAGATTTAATTATTGAAGGCAGCTCAACACGTAGAAAATTTATTGACAGTGTTATTTCTCAAAGCGACAAAGCCTATCTTGAAGATGTTATAAATTACAACAAGATAGTTACTCAAAGAAATTCATTACTTAAATATTTTGCACTAAATAATACGTTTAATAAAGACACGCTTGAGGTTTATGATAGTCAACTACACACTTTTGGGCATCGTATTTTTGAAAAACGCCAAGCTTTTCTAGAAGTATTTGTTCCTATATTTAAAGCAAGATACAAAGCTATAAGTAGCGGAGATGAAACTGTTGATTTGCTATACAAAAGTGATTTACTAGAAAATACTTTAGAGGCACTTTTAAAAAACTGTATTAACAAAGACAAAGCTTTACAATACACAAGCGTAGGAACGCATAAAGACGATTTAGAGTTTACAATAGAATCGCACCCTATCAAGAAATTTGGAAGTCAAGGACAACAAAAATCTTTTTTAATTGCCTTAAAATTAGCACAGTTTGATTTTATTAAAGCGCAAAGTGGTGTTAGTCCTATTCTTCTTCTGGATGATATTTTTGATAAACTTGATGAACAACGTGTATCTAAAATAATCAAGCTTGTAGATGATGAAAACTTTGGTCAATTGTTTATTAGCGATACACATGCTGACAGAACTGAAAAAGCTATAAAACAAGTGCATCAATCTTATGAAATATATAATTTATGAAACAGCTTATCATTATAGCTATATGTATTACCTTTATTACAAGTTGCAGTAAGCATGTAGAAAACTACATACCTAATATATCTGGTTATTGGGAAATTAAAAAAGTCACTCTACCTGATGGCACTGTAAAAGAGTATGCTTACAACAACACCATAGATTACCTAGAAATAACTGATAGCTTAAATGGTATTAGAAAAAAACTAAAACCAACACTCAATAATACATTTGAGACATCAAATATTATTGAAAACTTTGAAATAAAAATAGAAAACGACAGTTTAAATTTATATTACAAAACACATTTTGATACCTGGAAAGAAACCATTTTATTAGCTACAGAATCGCAATTAAAAGTGGTAAATAAGAACAAAGCAGTATTTGTATATAAACGTTTTGAACCAATAGAAATCACTAATTAAATCACCTTTAATCTTTTTTAAAATAAAACATGGCCAAACGTAATAACGAAAACATATCTATATCTGATGCATTAAAAGAATTTGTTGAAACCAACAAACTTGAACGCGGTTTAAACCGAATTAATGTTGCTGATGCCTGGAAAGATATGATGGGAAATGGAGTAAATAATTATACAACGGCAATTTCCCTAAAGGGAGATACATTATATGTACAATTAAGCTCAAGTGTTTTACGTGAAGAATTAAGCTACGGCAAAGAAAAAATAATAAGTATGCTTAACGAGAATTTAGGAAAAGAACTTGTTAAAACACTTATTTTGAGATAAACCATTACACAACTATAAATCATAAAAAAAGCCTGTATTTCTACAGGCTTTTTTTATTTATAATTACAAAGTTTATTCTTTAATTAACTTGATAACCTTTTCAGCATTACTAGATTTTACTTTCATAAAATACATACCAGAAGCAACACCAGTCAAGTCTAATTGTTGAGATTTACTGTTATTATTTAATTTGACTGTTTTAATAATACGCCCATTAATATCATAAACACTAGCTTGAATTAAAGTTATATTTCCTGTATTATTCAATGTAAATATTCCATTAGAAGGGTTCGGATACACTTTAATACTATTATCTAAAACATTATACTCGGCTACAGATAACGGATAGTTACAGTTATAGATTGCTAAATCGTCAACAAACCAGCCAGTCACACCATTACAACCATCTGTACCAACTTCAAATCTAAATTGAATGGTTGCATTTTCTTCAACACCAATAGACGATAAGTTAATAAAACTACGTCCCCAACTTCCAGATAACGAACCTTGGTCAGCTCCTGTAAATGCTGCTTCACCTGCCATAGGGTTATCATTACCCTGACCTTGCGGATTTATAAAATCGTTATAACCATTTTGGGTAAATGCACTTAAGGGTACTAATGTCCATAAGCCGCCATTCAAGCTATACTTGATGTTAGCACCATCCCATTTAGATTCTGTTGCTATGTAGTGCATAAAGCTCATCTCAAAATCACCATCAGTGTAGTCAGGCATTGTTATTACAGGGCTTTGCAAACGAATAATACCATTTTGAAACGACGTACTACAATTTCCATTAACAGGATCTACACCAAACGCAGCTTGTCCTGCTCTATTATCTGGTAAACCTGTTACAACTTCCCAGTCTCTAGACTCCCAAGTCAATGCATTTTCTGGTAACTGTTCTACAGTCCATGTTCCGATACCACTTTCCCAATCTTCAAAAAATATAGCATTATCTGTAGCTGCATCACAAGGATTAGATGTTGTTGCTAAAATAGGCTCATAATCACAAGATGCTGGCTCCATCCTTATCTCTACAGCCAATAAAGCATTTACTAGTTGGTTGTAATCTGACACTGTTATTATTTCACCTGATAAACCTGCTGCAGTTTCATTTGTTGTTAATCCTTCTAAATTTACACCTATTAAATCAGTACATGAAGCTTCTAGTGCGTCTGCTAGGTTTAAAAAGTCACTTGTTGGAGTTAAGTATTCACTTTGAGCTCTCCAAAATATATGTGCTGCTTTAGTAAAACCTATTCCGGTTACTGTTTGTCCATTATATGTTCCTCCATCTACCAATAATGCATAGGCATGATTTGGTATTCCAGAGTTAATATGCACGCCTCCATTATCAAAATCACCACAAGAATATTGTATTTCGTCAGATACTTTCCCTGGATTTCCATAACACGTAGGGTTCCACATATCTCTCAAACCATTTCCTCCATTTATTGATGTGGCGTCCTCTGCTATTATCCATCTATCAGTACTTCTACAAGTATCAGAACGAAGACCTAAATCTTCGCCAAAGTCATTAAAGTTATTTAATATGTCAATGGTTTCTCCCCATATGTCAGAGTAAGATTCGTTTATTGCTCCAGATTGATATGCATAAATTAATCCGCTTGTATATTGCGTGTAAGCATGTCCCCATTCATGAGCAATAACATCATCTGCAGCTGTTCCATCACAATATTCTGCAAAACTACCATTCCATCGCGCATTAGGGCATGAAAAGTTTGTACTGTTGTTTAATGTTACCATTTGACCATCGGCACCATCAAAAGAAACATAACCAAATGCATTGTTAAAAAAGTTGTAAACATGCTCTGATGCAACTACTTCGTTTTGTTGCCAAACAGATAAAGCACCAGGAAAAACATCGCCTTCTTCCCATACAATATTTCCTATACTAGATTCATGCACCACACGATCTATAGCATGAGCCATTCCAGTAAATTGCTCTACAAGTTCTCCTGTATGAGCGTTTATGTATAAGAATTCACGAACATCTTTGTCATTTCTCACCTCAACTTCATATACTAAATATTGAGAACCAAAGGTATTTTGAATTAATCCTTTTTGAAAAATAAACATATCTGTATTAAAAACGAATGTAGAGTATCCAGAATAGTTAATACCTTGTTCTGCGACAGTTTGTAAGGCTATAGCTTTTGCCTGACTGCTGGTTAATGTTGGCTCTGTTTTTATTTTTTTATCAACAGTAATAACATTACCGTTTATAGCTGTAAGCGCATTTGATTTATTAAAATGAAAACGCAATTGCCCTGAAAATACTGTCACACCTTGATGTTGTTGTTTTAAAACGACATGGTTTAGTCCATGTTTATCTGTTTTAACTGGCAAGACCTTAAAAGCCTCTTGCACTGTACTTAAACCAAATATTTCTTTATGGTTTTCAAGAAATGTTTGAACTTTTGCTTCCAATGAAGCACCTGCAATTTTCATTGGTTTATCAGCTGGAAATCTAATAAACTCAATGTCTGAGGCATAGTTTAGAGAAACGGTTGCATGAGTTTGTTTCTCAAAATCTCTTAATGCTTTTTGTTTGTCTTGGGCATTTACAAAAACGCACAATATCATCGCAATAAAAGATAAAACTGTAGATTTTTTCATAATATTTTTTTTGAATTATGCGAATTTACCACATATATACGAAAAAAGCCTAAAACATTAACATTTTAGGCTTTTTAAGTATTTATTTTTTAGATCTCTAGAACATTTCTCTTCCAGAAAAATGGAATGCACCTTCTATTGCTGCATTTTCATCACTATCACTACCATGTACTGCATTTTCTCCTATTGAAGCAGCATACAATTTACGTATAGTTCCTTCTGCTGCTTCTGCTGGATTTGTAGCACCTATTAAAGTTCTAAAATCTTCAACAGCATTGTCTTTTTCTAGAATAGCAGCAACTATAGGACCTCGAGTCATATATTCTACTAATTCTCCAAAAAATGGACGCTCATTATGAATAGCATAAAATGTTTCTGCGTCTTTTTTTGTCATTTGAGTTAATTTCATTGCTACAATTCTAAAACCTGAAGCAGTAATTTTCTCTAAAATTGCGCCAATATGCCCCTTTTCAACAGCATCTGGCTTAAGCATTGTAAATGTTCTATTTGTTGCCATTTGTTTATTTTAATTTGCTGCAAAAGTACTATATTTCTTTATAAAAACAAGACGATACATTTTTAAAAAATTGTATCTTCGCTTTCTATGACAAATGAAGACATCAACAGCATAAAGCAACTTTTAAAATCTCCAAAAAAAATTGTTATTGTGCCTCACAAAAACCCTGATGGAGATGCCATTGGATCTACATTAGGACTATATCTATATCTCTTAAAATTTAATCATCAAGCAGCCGTTGTTGCTCCTAATGCATATCCTGATTTTTTAAAATGGATGCCTCAAGAAAGCACTATTTTAAAGTATGATACCCAAACAGAAATGTGCGAAAAACTAATTCATGAAGCCGAAATACTGTTTACGTTAGACTTTAATGCTCTAAATAGAACTGGAGATATGGAAACCGCCTTAGCAGCTTGTCAGGGTACTAAAATAATGATTGATCATCATCAACAACCTGATGATTATGCATTGTACACTTACTCGGATGTTACCATGAGCTCAACATGCGAAATGGTTTACAATTTTATCGATATGCTTGGCGACAACACACTAATTGATGCAGACATTGCCACGTGTCTTTATACAGGAATAATGACAGATACGGGTTCTTTCAGGTTTTCATCTACCACAAGTAACACGCATAGAATTATTGCAAACCTTATAGATAAAGGTGCTAAAAACTCTGAAATTCATAACGCCATATATGACACCAACAGTTATGACAGGTTACAGCTTTTAGGACGCGCCTTAAGCAACCTAAAAGTACTTAACGATTATAAAACGGCTTACATAACACTTACTCAAGAAGAGCTAAATACCTTTAATTTTAAAAAAGGTGACACCGAAGGCTTTGTAAATTATGCCCTATCTTTAGATGGTATCATTTTTGCAGCCATTTTTATTGAAGATAAGCAGAATGATATAATTAAAATATCATTACGCTCTAAAGGAGATTTCTCTGTAAATGAATTTTCAAGAGCTCATTTTCAAGGTGGCGGACACACTAATGCTGCTGGCGGAAAAAGCGATTTAAATATGAAAGCTACTGTTGATAAATTTATTAGTATATTACCTGACTATAAAAACACCCTAAATCATGCGTAACATTATAGTTATATGCGCCTTTTTGACTATAGTTTTAGCTTGCAAGTCTCCTGAAGCTAGGCGACCTATATCTGCTAAATCTGGATCTTTTATTGACAAGTCGGTTGCCAGAAATATAAAGCTAAACGAAAGTGAATATAAACGCATTGAAGAAATCATTAAAAACAATCCTCAAAACAATTATATAGCATCTCAAAATGGCTTTTGGTATTATTATAACACAAAAATTGCCGACACTACAAAAACACCTGGTTTTGGAGATATTATAAATTACACCTATAATGTAAAAACCTTAAGCGGCCAACTTGTTTATTCTAAAGATGAGATAAAAACTCAAAATTATGTTATGGATAAACAAGAGCTTTTTTCTGGACTTCGCGAAGGTCTAAAACTTATGAAAGCGGGAGAAACCGTTACATTTTTATTTCCATCACAAAAGGCTTATGGGTATTATGGCGATGAAAACAAAATAGGCACCAATGCACCACTCATGTGTGAGGTTACAGTAAACTCAATAAAAACAAGTGAATCAAATTAACAATCAAACAATAAACACATAAAAATGAAAATCTTAAAAAATAGTATCAAGCTTTTAGCACTTTCGTTACTTATAAGTTTTACCTCATGTAGTCAGCAAAAATATCCAGATTTAGAAGATGGATTGTATGCTGAATTTGTAACAAACAAAGGCACAATGGTAGCTAAATTATTTTATAAAGAAGTACCTGCTACTGTAGCAAATTTTGTCGCTCTTGCTGAAGGAACACATCCTATGGCTGATGAAAAATTTAAAAACAAAAAATATTTCAACGGACTTACCTTCCATAGAGTTATGGATAAGTTCATGATACAAGGTGGAGATCCTGATGGAAACGGAATGGGCGGACCTGGATACAAATTCACAAGTGAGTTTGACGTTAACTTAAGACACGATAAACCAGGTATATTATCAATGGCTAACTCTGGTGGTTTAGACACTAACGGAAGTCAATTTTTTATCACTGAAGTTCCTTACCCAAGTTTAGATGCTTTTGATGCAAATGGAAACTTAAAGCCTTGCGAAAACCCAAGAGTAAGTTGTCATGGTGTTTTTGGTGAATTAGTTATAGGTCTTGATGTACAAGATACCATTTCAAATGTAGCAGTATCTAAAGATAGACAAACCCTAAATAAGCCTCTAGAAGATGTTATTATGACAGAGGTAAACATCATAAGAAAAGGTGCTGATGCAAAAGCATTTGATGCTGCAAAAGTTTTTTCTGATGAATACCCAAATTTAGGCGATAAAATAGCAGCTATCAAGGAAGAAGCTGAAAAGAAAATTAAAGAAAGTGCTGCTGTAGCCGCAGATTCTTTTATAAAAAAATATGGTGATTTAGGAACTGTAAAACGTACTGAAACTGGTTTAGTAATGATTTTTACTGAAAAAGGCACTGATAAAAAACCTACATCTCAACAAAAAGCACTGATTGATTGCGCTGGTTACTTTGTAGATGGTCGTTTATTCTACACCACAAAAAAAGACGTAGCTCAAGCTAACAACCAATACAATGAGCAGCAAGATGAAGCAGGAATGTACAAACCTTTTGCAATGCCTTATAACGAAACTGCACAGTTAGTACCAGGTTTTAGAGAATCTATGTTAAATATGAACATAGGTGATAAAGTAAAAGCTTTTATTCCGTCTTATTTAGGTTATGGTGCTAGCGGTAGAGCACCTATGATTCCACCAAACACAAACCTAATTTTTGATATTGAGCTTGTTGGTATAGATAAATAATAATACCTAATATAGATAAAAAAAGCAGCTTTTAAAGCTGCTTTTTTTTGGGGTTATTTTTTAGGAATTTGTTTTAAAATCTCAAGAACAAACTTCCAATATTTTTGTGCTGAACTTATACTTGCTCGTTCATCAGGAGAGTGCGCTCCTTTTATAGTTGGCCCAAAACTTATCATATCCATATCTGGATAATTTTGTCCTAAAATACCACACTCTAAACCAGCGTGACAAGCAGCTACATGTGCTTTTTCTCCATTCATTTCTTCATATAAAGCATCAAGTACTTTAAGGATTGGTGAGTCCATATTTGGAGCCCAACCAGGATAATCACCTGAAAACGCCACTTCACAACCAGTCAATTCAAACGTTGCGCGTAATGTATTAGCCAAATCCCATTTAGAACTTTCAACTGAAGAACGTGTTAAACAGCCTATTTTTATCTCACCATCTTTTACAATAACTCGCGCTATGTTATTTGATGTTTCTACTAAATCAGGAATATCGGCACTCATTCTATAAACACCATTTAGAGCGGCATAAAGCGCACGTGTAAGCCCTTCTTGAACACCTAAATCCATAATCATTTTTGGTGTTTCAGATTTTGAAACCTCTATTTCTAAATCTGGCTCCATAGTTTTCAGCTCTGTTTTAATGACTTGTGCCATTTGAGCCATTTCCATAATAAAAGCATCTTCATGCATACTATCTATAGCTACAATGGCTTTACTCTCTCTAGGTATTGCATTACGAAGACTTCCTCCGTCTATTTCAGAAATACGCAATCCAAAATTCTCAAAACCATCAAACAATAAACGGTTCATTATTTTATTTGCATTTCCTAATCCTTCATGAATTTGCATTCCTGAATGTCCACCTTGTAAACCTTTTACTGTTACAGTAAATCCAGTTTTAAACTCTGGTGTCTCTTCCTCTTTATAGCTACGTCTTGCTGTAACATCTACTCCACCAGCACAACCAACACCTATTTCGTCATCTTCTTCGGTATCAAGATTTAAAAGAATACCGCCTTCTAGCAAACCTCCTTTAAGTCCCATAGCGCCTGTCATACCTGTTTCTTCATCAATGGTAAATAAAGCTTCTATTGCAGGATGTGCTATGTCAGTGCTTTCTAAAATAGCCATAATTGTCGCAACACCTAAACCATTGTCTGCTCCAAGCGTAGTACCTTTTGCACGAACCCAATCTCCATCTACATACATTGCAATACCTTGTGTAGCAAAATCAAAATTGGTATCTGCATTTTTTTGATGTACCATATCTAAATGCGATTGCATAACCACAGTTGTTCTGTCTTCCATACCTGCGGTTGCTGGCTTCTTAATGATAACATTTCCTACTTCATCTTCTATAGTTTCTAGTCCTAGATTTTTACCAAAGTCTTTCATAAACGCAATAACCTGTTCTTCTTTTTTAGAAGCTCTTGGTACAGCATTTAAATCGGCAAACTTATTCCAAAGTTGTTTTGGTTCTAATTCTCTTATTTCTGAATTCATTGTGTCTGTTTTTTTTACTTTCACAAAGGTAGTTATAACTCATAGAGTATTACAAACATTTCCTTATTTTTGAAAGATGCTGAAACACCCAAAACCTTATTTAGCGTTTGCTATAATTCCGCTATACGTTATTGTAAAAGCTCTTTCTAGATTCCCTGAATTTATAGAAACTTATTACAGTAACGGTATTTACCCTATTATTTCTAAAGTATTACGATACGTTTTTGGCTGGCTTCCGTTTTCTTTTGGCGATATTTTTTATGCGCTTGCCATCATTTACATTTTTAGATGGTTTATTATTAACAAGCAACGCTTGAGGAAAAACACAAAGCAGTGGTTTATTGATGTATTTTCTACCATTTCTGTTATCTATTCTGCATTTCATGTGTTTTGGGCATTAAATTATTATAGAAAACCTCTTCATACAAATTTACATCTAGATGCAGATTACACCACAGAACAATTAGTTAGTGTCTCAAAAAAGCTAATAGAAAAATCTAATTCAATACAGTTTGACATTACAAAAAACGACACTTTAAAAGTGGTATTCCCCTATTCTAAAAGAGACATTTTAAATCTTATTCCTAAAGGCTATGATGTTTTAAAAGAAACGTATCCGCATTTAGAATACAAACCGATTAGTATTAAAAAATCTCTATTTAGCTTACCGCTAACCTACATGGGTTTTAGCGGTTATTTAAACCCATTAACAAACGAAGCGCAAGTAGATGGTTTAATTCCGTCTTACAAATTTCCTACAACAGCGTCTCATGAAGTTGCTCACCAACTTGGTTATGCTGCTGAAAATGAAGCTAACTTTATTGGAAGTTTGGCAGCTATAAATCATCCCGATATCTACTTTAAATATTCTGGCTACACATTTGCACTACGTCATTGCCTTAATGAAGTTTATTTAAGGGATCCTGAATTATATATTTGTATCGCAGAAAACATCAACATAGGTATTTTAAAAAATTATAAAGAAGTACAACTGTTTTGGGATAGCTACAAAAATCCAACTGAACCTTTGTTTAAAAAAACCTATAACTCATACCTTCAAGCCAATAATCAAAAAGACGGTATGAAAAGCTATAGCTATGTGGTAGCACTTGTAGTGAATTACTTTGAAAAACATGACTTGTAAATGTTAAAAAAATAAAATAGAAATCTTAAACAACACATATTAACTATATTTAAGCTTAAAATTTCTAACCCATACCAAATGATAAAAAAATATTTAGTTATCGTAATGGTTTTGTGTACTTTTTCATTATCTGCACAAGACTATTTTCCAAAAAACGATGGTGTAAAAACAACCAATTCAAACTTCACAGCATTTACAAATGCTAAAATTTACACCTCGCCAACACAAATTATTGAAAAAGGAACACTTCTTATAAAAGATGGCAAAGTAGTGGCTTCTGGCTCATCAGTTTCAATTCCAAAAAACACAGTGATAATTAATATTGAAGGCAAAACAATATACCCTTCATTTATTGATATCTATTCTGCTTTTGGTGTAAGCAAACCCAAAGCTGCTGCAAGTTCTAGGTCACCACAATACGACTCTAACCGTGAAGGCTACTACTGGAATGATCATATCAGACCTGAACAAAAGGCTATTGATCATTTCAACTTTAATGATAAAACTGCTGAAGACTTACGAAAAGCCGGCTTTGGTGTTGTTAACACTCACATTCCTGATGGTATTATTCAGGGAACAGGAAGCTTAATTGCCTTAATTCCTCAAGGAAGCGATGCTGACAGAATATTAGATAACAATTCAATACAATATTTATCATTAAGAAAAAGTGTGGCTTCAAGGCAAGCCTATCCTACATCATTAATGGGTACAATGGCACTTTTAAGACAAGTAAATTATGATGCTGATTGGTATGCAAAAGGCCTTGCTAAAACTACCGATCGCTCTTTAGAGGCATTTAACAAAAATAAATCCCTAGTACAGGTTATTCATGCTGGAAATAAAATGAATGCGCTCCGATTAGATAAACTAGGTGATGAATTTAACACACAATATGTTATTGTAGGTGGTGGCGATGAATACGAGCGCATAGATGCTATCAAGGCTACCAATGCTACATTTATTATCCCATTAGATTTCCCTGATGCTTATGATGTTGAAGATCCGCTTTTAGCTCAAGCTGCAAGTTTATCAGACTTACGTGAATGGAACCAAAAACCTGCAAACCCAAAATTTTTAGCAGAAAAAAACGTGCCATTTACATTAACACTTCACGGACTTAAAGCTCCTAAAGATTTCATGCCTAACATTCAAAAGGCCATTGAATACGGTCTAGACAAAACCAAAGCTCTTGAGGCTCTAACAACTGTTCCTGCAAAAATACTAGGCAAAGAAAACACTTTAGGAACTCTTAAAAATGGCGCATACGCAAACTTTTTAATTACTTCGGGTGATGTTTTTGAAAAAGAAACAACGCTTTATGAAAATTGGGTAAAAGGAAAAAAACATGAAATTGTACCTATGAATACTACAGATATTCGTGGCGACTACAAACTGTCTATAGCTGGCACCGATTACGAACTTTCAATTTCTGGAGAGTTAAGCAAGCTTAAATCTAGCATAAAAACAGACGACAACAATTTAGGCTCTAAAATAACGTATAAAGATGATTGGGTAAACATAACATTCTCTAGTATTGATACTACAAAACAAGACTACATTAGGTTATCATCAAGAGTAACAGCCTCAAAAAACCTAAACGGAAAAGCTATTTTACCAAACGGAAATGAAACATCATTTTATGCTACAAAAATTGAAAAAGCTGATGAAACAAAAAATGACAATGATAAAAAGAATGACGATACTGTTAAACTATTTCCTGTAACATATCCTAACGAAGCTTTTGGCTCTAAAACACTACCTCAACAAGAAACTATTTTATTTAAAAACGCTACTGTTTGGACAAACGAAAACGAAGGCATCCTCAAGCAAACAGACGTTTTAATCAAAGATGGAAAAATTGCTAAAATAGGCACAAACTTATCTACCAGCAATGCACAAGTAATTGATGCCACAGGAAAACACCTAACTGCTGGTATTATAGATGAGCATTCGCATATTGCTACTGACGCCGTAAATGAAGCCGGTCAAAACTCTTCAGCCGAAGTTACTATTGAAGATGTTGTAAACCCTGAAGACATTGATATTTATCGCAATTTAGCAGGTGGCGTTACATCAATCCAAATTCTACATGGATCAGCAAATCCTATTGGTGGCCGTTCGGCTATCATCAAACTAAAATGGGGAGAGTCTGCCAATCAACTTATTTACAACAACACGCCAAAATTTATAAAATTTGCTTTGGGTGAAAATGTTAAACAATCTAATTGGGGTGATAATGCAAGAACCCGATTCCCACAAACAAGAATGGGTGTAGAACAAGTATATATCGATTATTTTACCAGAGCACAAGAGTATGACGCTCTTAAAAAAAGCGGGAAACCGTATCGCAAAGATTTAGAATTAGAAACACTCGCTGAAATTCTAAATAAAGAACGATTTATTTCTTGTCACTCCTATGTGCAAAGCGAAATAAATATGCTTATGAAAGTGGCAGAACAATTCAATTTTAACATCAACACCTTTACGCACATTTTAGAAGGCTACAAACTAGCTGATAAAATGAAAGCTCATGGCGTTGGTGGCTCAACCTTTAGTGATTGGTGGGCTTACAAATATGAAGTCAACGATGCAATTCCTTACAATGCGGCAATCATGCACAATCAAGGCGTTACTGTTGCTATAAATAGTGACGACGCCGAAATGTCTAGACGTTTAAATCAAGAAGCCGCAAAAACTGTTAAATACGGAGGCATGACTGAAGAAGATGCTTGGAAATTTGTAACACTAAACCCTGCAAAACTTTTACATATTGATAACCGTGTAGGAAGTATTAAAATTGGTAAAGATGCCGATGTGGTTCTATGGTCTAACAACCCATTATCAATATACGCTAAAGCCGAAAAAACCATTATTGAAGGCGCTGTCTATTTTGATATAGAAAAAGATAAAGCCATGCGCGCCGATATGAAAAAAGAAAAGAACGAGCTTATTACTATGATGCTTCAAGCAAAAAATAAAGGCTTAAAAACACAACCAATTAAAAACAAAGAAAAGCACATATTACACTGTGACACTGTTGATCACCAAAACTAAAACACTATGAAAATTTTAAAACTATTTACTGTATTCGTTTTATTGTTGTGTGTATCAACAATAACAGCACAACAAACACCTGCATCAAAACAAGTGCAAGCTATAACTATTGAAGGCGCTACCGCACACCTCGGAACTGGTGATGTTATTGAAAACTCATTAATCATGTTTGAAAACGGTAAGCTTACATTTGTCGGTAGTGCTATGGCAAAAATTGCAAGAAAAGGAACTATAATCAATGCTAAAGGCAAGCATATATATCCAGGGTTTATCATTCCTAACTCAACATTAGGTTTGGTAGAAATTGATGCCGTAAGAGCCACGCAAGACAACCGAGAAGTAGGGCAAATGAATCCACACATCCGTAGTTTGATTGCTTACAACACCGAATCTAAAATCATAGAAAGTATGCGTCCTAATGGCGTTTTAATGGGGCAAATCACACCGCAAGGCGGTCGTATTTCTGGCACATCATCAGTTGTACAGTTTGATGCTTGGAACTGGGAAGACGCTTCAATAAAAACAGATGATGGCATTCATTTAAACTGGCCAAATCCTTACTCAAGAGGTCGCTGGTGGCTTGGAGAACCGGCAACATTAAAGCCTAATGATAATTACGGAAAGCAAATTGAAGCACTAACATCTTACATTACACAAAGCAAAGCTTATAATAACGGAGATAATAATACAAAACATCTTCCTTTTAATGCTTTGAAACCTGTTTTTACTGGAAGTAAAACGCTATATATTCATGCCAATGATGAAAAAAGCATAACAGACGCTATTATGTTTGCCAAAGATACAGGTGTAAAAAACACAGTTATAGTTGGTGGATACGAAGCTTACAAAGTAACCGATTTACTAAAACAGCATAACATTGCTGTTATATTGAACCGTGTGCATAGTCGACCTAATACTGATGATGAAGACTATGACCTACCTTTTAAAGCTGCAAAACTATTAGTAGACAAAGGTATTCTGGTTGCTCTACAAGCAAACGGTGATATGGAACGTATGAACTCAAGAAACTTGCCTTTTTATGCTGGAACTTGCGCAGCTTACGGACTTGATAAGGAAGAAGCTCTAAAACTTATCACCTCTAATACAGCAAAAATATTAGGCGTTGATGAGATTTGTGGTTCACTAGAAGTAGGTAAAGATGCTACACTATTCATTAGTGAAGGTGATGCTCTTGATATGCGAACCAACCAGTTAATAAAAGCTTTTATTCAAGGACGCGATATAAGTTTAGAAACTCACCAAACCGAACTCTGGCAACGTTATTCAAATAAATACAAAAATCAATAATATAAAAAGCGGGTCTGATAGACTCGCTTTTTTTTAAATTATAGTTTAAACAAAAACCTTACTTTTGCTATTCATTATGACAAAGCAAATTACAAGCGTTCAAAACGCTTTTATAAAAGACCTATTCCAACTCAAGGAAAAATCTCGAGCTCGTAAAAAAACGGGAAATTTTTTAATTGAAGGTAAACGCGAATTATCATTAGCTATAAAAGGAGACTATACTATTGAAACGGTTTTATTTTATTCAGAGTTAATTTCTGAATCAGAACTAAAAAGTCTAATAGATACACCATACAATATCATAGAAATATCTAAAGAGGTCTATCAAAAGCTAGCACATAGAGACACTACCGAAGGCGTTCTTGCTGTTGCAAAATCAAAACAACACAGCCTTAACGATATTCAGTTAAGCTCTACAAACCCACTAATTTTAGTTGCTGAAGCTCCTGAAAAGCCAGGCAATATAGGTGCTATTTTACGTACTGCCGATGCTGCTAATGTTGACGCTGTTATAATTGCTAATCCTAAAACCGATTTGTACAACCCCAATATTATTCGTTCTAGCGTGGGTTGTGTGTTTACAAAACCTATTGCCACAGGAACCACAACACAAATTATAACCTACCTAAAAGCTAACAGCATACATATTTACTGTGCAGCTTTACAGGCTTCGGTAAACTACCACACACAAGACTACACAAAGCCTACAGCCATTGTTGTTGGCACTGAAGCTACAGGCTTAAGTGATGAATGGCTTACAGCTTCTACCCAAAATATCATTATCCCTATGCAAGGCGAAATAGACTCTATGAATGTCTCTGTTGCTGCAGGAATACTTATTTTTGAAACAAAACGACAACGCAATTTTAAATGACAGCTACTACGCTTTTCTACATCATCATAGCCATTATTATTATCAACTTTATTGTTGACAAAGTTTTAGATGCCCTCAACGCAAAACATTTTAATGATACAATTCCTGAAACCTTAAAAGATGTTTATGACGAAGCTGATTATAAAAAATCACAAGCTTACAAAACAACAAATTATAAGTTTGGTGTTATTACAAGCTCCTTTTCGCTTCTGCTTACATTGGTTTTTTTAGTGTTTGACGGTTTTGAATACATTGACAATATAGCAAGAGAATTTAGTGACAACGCGATAGTTATAGCGTTAGTTTTCTTTGGCATTATTATGATAGGCAGTGACATCATCACAACGCCATTTTCTTACTATAAAACCTTTGTAATAGAAGAACGATTTGGATTTAATAAAACTACCAAACAAATATTCTTCTTAGATAAGATAAAAAGCTGGGTAATGATGGCTATAGTTGGTGGTGGCATTTTAGCCTTAATCATCTGGTTTTATCAAGCTACAAAAACAAACTTTTGGCTTTATACTTGGGCTTTAATAACTGCTTTTACAGTGTTTATGAATATGTTTTACTCTAAATTAATAGTACCTATATTCAACAAACAAACACCTCTTGAACCTGGTACATTACGTGATAAAATATCAGCTTACGCAAATACCGTTGGTTTTAAACTAGATAAAATATTTGTAATTGATGGTTCTAAACGTAGTACAAAAGCCAATGCTTATTTCTCTGGGTTTGGCAGCGAAAAACGTGTTACACTTTATGACACCTTAATCAATGATTTAAATGATGAAGAAATTGTGGCTGTATTAGCGCATGAAGTTGGACATTACAAAAAGAAACACATTATTTTTAACCTTGTTGCATCGGTTATCTTAACAGGTATTACACTATACATCCTTTCTATATTTATTTCAAACCCTATATTATCACAAGCCATTGGTGTAAAAACACCAAGCTTTCATATTGGCTTAATAGCTTTTGGAATGCTGTATGCGCCTATTTCTGAAATCACAGGTTTAATTATGAACTGGTTCTCAAGAAAATTTGAATACCAAGCTGATGATTATGCAAAGCACACTTACAAAGCTCAACCGCTAATTTCTGCCTTAAAAAAACTATCTAAAAACAGCTTAAGCAACCTTACACCGCATCCTGCTTATGTTTTTATGCACTATTCGCATCCTTCATTATTAAAGCGAGTTCAAAACTTAAAGAAGTAAGCTATTTGAAAAAAATGGTCAAATACAATTCAAAGAAAAATACTTCGTAAAAAAACAAGTAATTTATGAAAGCTTAATACATACTTCTCTGATAAATGCGGAACGTATTTTCTACAAAAGTCCTATAAAAACCAAAACAAACTATTGCTCATTAAGTTTCTTTATCTTATTTTAGTTATATGACAGAAATTGATATAGAAAAAGAGAACGCTGCCATTGCCAAAGCCTACAAAGAGCTCCTTAGAGTAAGTTATAGAACGCTTTCTGATGACGACAAAAAACTAATAAGAAAAGCCTTTGAAGTCGCTTTAGATGCACACAGCGAACAACGAAGAAAATCTGGAGAAGCATACATTTTCCATCCTATTGCTGTGGCTAAAATTGTAGCTCAAGAAATTGGACTTGACGCAACATCTATTGCCGCTGCATTACTACACGATGTTGTTGAAGACAACGAAAACTATGCTATTTCTGACATTGAACAACTTTTTGGTGAAACTGTAGCGCGTATTGTTGATGGACTTACAAAAATTTCCTCTCTAAACAAATCTACCGATATTTCTCTACAAGCAGAAAATTTTAGAAAAATGCTACTTACACTCAATGATGATGTAAGAGTTATAATCATAAAAATTGCTGACAGGTTGCACAACATGCAAACTATGGACTCTATGCGTGCTGACAAACAAGTAAAAATCGCATCTGAAACCCTTTACATTTATGCACCATTAGCTCATAGAATAGGTTTATACAATATAAAAACCGAACTAGAAGATTTAGGCCTAAAATACACAGAACCTGAAGTATACAATGACATCCTAACAAAAATTAAAGAAAGTAAAGAAGAACAAGATGCTTATATAAAAGAGTTTAGTGATGTTATCAGAACCTCTCTAGATAAAGAGAGGCTGAATTACGAAATCAAAGGACGCCCTAAATCTATATTTTCTATACGCAGAAAAATGCTTAATCAAGGTGTCACCTTTGATGAAGTATATGACAAGTTTGCGGTAAGAATTATTTACAACAGTGATCTTGATAATGAAAAGTTCCTTGCTTGGAAAATTTACTCTATTGTTACAGATCATTTTAGACCAAACCCAACAAGGCTTCGTGATTGGATATCCTCTCCAAAGTCAACAGGCTACGAGGCTCTTCATATTACCGTTGTAGGCCCTAAAGGACGCTGGGTAGAAGTACAAATTCGTAGTGAACGTATGAATGAAATTGCTGAAAAAGGCTATGCAGCACACTACAAATACAAAGAAGGCAATGACAATGACGACAGTTTAGACTCCTGGATATCAAAACTTCAAGAAGCTTTAGAAAGCCCTGAAACTAATGCTGTAGACTTTGTAGAGCAGTTCAAACTAAATCTTTACTCTAAAGAAATTTTTGTTTTCACCCCAAAAGGCGATTTAAAATCATTACCTAAAGGCGCAACACCTCTTGATTTTGCTTTTAGTATCCACACAGAAGTAGGCATGAAAACTCGTGGCGTTAAAGTAAACGGTAAACTAGTCCCTTTAAGCCATACTCTAAAAAGCGGTGACCGTGTTGATGTGTTAACCTCTGAAAGTGCAAAACCTAACCCTAACTGGCTAGATTATGCCACAACAGCTCGTGCTAGAAGCAAAATTAAATCAGCTCTTAAAGAAGATAAAAAAGAAATTGCTGAAGACGGAAAAGAAATTTTACGCCGTAAACTAAAACAGCTCAAAATAAATTTAGATGAAAAATCTATTAACCAACTCGTTAATCATTTTAAACTAAAAACCAGTCTAGACTTATTTTATCGTGTTGGTGTTGGCACAATAGACAATGCCATGCTTAAAGACTTTGCCTCATCCAGAAGCAATGCCTTTATGAGCTACTTAAAAAACAAAATCTCTAGAAAACCTTCCATTCCAAAAGAAGAACTAGAAAAAGATGAAATAACATCAAAATATGATCAATTAGTTTTTGGTAAAGAAGAAGAAAAATTAGATTACAAATTTGCAAATTGCTGTAATCCAATTCCAGGAGATCCTGTATTCGGTTTCCTTACCATAAACGATGGCCTAAAAGTGCATAAAAAAAACTGCCCTAATGCTGTAAGTTTACAATCAAACTATGCATACAGAATCATGACTGCAAAATGGATTGATTCTTCGCAACAAGAATTTGCAACACAAATAAAACTCTCTGGTATAGATAATTTAGGACTCGTAAACAACATTACACAAGTCATATCATCAAACATGCATGTCAATATGAAAAGCATCAGTTTTGAAAGTGATGATGGCGTTTTCTCTGGTAAAATTAACGTAGTTGTACAAAACAATACCATGTTAAAAAAACTTATGGATAATCTAAAAAAAATTAATGGTATAGATAAAGTATACAGAGTTTAAAAATAAGTGTAAATTTGCATTGAAATTATGAGTGTAAAAACAGATATAAAAAACCAGGAAATTGTTAAAAATGTCTTTACAGCCTACCTAGAGGAAAATGGACATAGAAAAACACCGGAACGCTACGCTATTCTTCAAGAAATTTATGATAGTGAGGAGCATTTTGATATAGAATCATTATACCTCAACATGAAAAACAAAAAGTATCGCGTTAGTAGAGCCACACTTTACAATACTATAGAACTACTTTTAGAGTGCGGATTAGTTAGGAAGCATCAGTTTGGTCAAAACCAAGCTCATTATGAGAAATCTTACTTTGACAAACAACACGACCATGTAATTCTAACTGATACTGGTGAAGTGATAGAATTTTGCGACCCTCGCATACAATCTATCAAAAAAACAATTGAAGAAGTTTTTGATATTGAAATCACAAACCACTCACTTTACTTTTACGGCAACAAAAAAACAACTAAATAACATATTTTATAATGGCAGTAGATTTACTACTAGGATTACAATGGGGAGACGAAGGCAAAGGAAAAATTGTTGATGTTCTTACCTCCAAATACAACATTATTGCTAGATTTCAAGGTGGGCCTAACGCTGGTCACACACTAGTATTTAATGGTAAAAAACACGTTTTACATACCATTCCTTCAGGAATTTTTCATGACGACGCAGTCAATTTAGTAGGAAATGGTGTTGTTATAGATCCTGTCATTTTCAAAAAAGAACTAGACAACCTAGAAGCACAAGGCGTTGATTACAAAAAAAACCTTTTTATCTCTAGAAAAGCGCACATCATACTACCTACACACCGCTTACTAGACGCTGCTAGTGAGGCTTCAAAAGGAAAAGCAAAAATAGGTTCAACTCTAAAAGGTATCGGACCAACTTACATGGATAAAACCGGAAGAAACGGTATTCGTGTAGGTGATTTAGAATTGGCTGACTGGAAAGAAAAATACCGCGCTCTTGCAGACAAACATGAATCCATGATTGCGTTCTATGATGTAGATGTACAGTATGATTTAGCCGAGTTAGAGAAAGAATTCTTTGAAGCTGTTAAAGTCTTAAAATCATTAAAACTTATAGACTCTGAAGCATATATCTTTCAAGCTCAAAAAGACAAAAAAACCATTTTGGCTGAAGGCGCTCAGGGCTCATTATTAGACATAGACTTCGGTACATATCCATTTGTAACATCAAGCAATACAACAGCAGCCGGAGCATGCACAGGTTTAGGTATTGCTCCAAACAGAATTGGTGATGTTTTTGGTATTTTCAAAGCATACACAACACGTGTTGGTTCTGGGCCGTTCCCAACAGAACTATTTGATGAAGACGGTGCTACTATGGCAAAAGTTGGTCACGAATTTGGAGCAACAACAGGACGTCCACGTCGTTGTGGTTGGTTAGATTTAGTAGCTTTAAAGTATGCTTGCCAAGTAAATGGTGTTACACAATTAATGATGATGAAAGCTGATGTACTTTCTGGTTTCGAAACCCTAAAAGTATGTACAGCCTATAAATACAAAGGTGAAACTATCACACATTTACCATACAACATCGAGCCTGAAAATGTAGAACCAATTTACACTGATTTTAAAGGCTGGTCAGAAGATCTTACAGAAATGTCTGATGCTTCAAAAATGCCTAAAGAATTAAATGATTATATCGCATTTTTAGAAAAAGAACTTGAAACTCCTATCACCATAGTGTCTGTTGGCCCTGATAGAAAACAAACTATTTTTAGGTAGTTCTACTATTATAGCATCCCAACAACGATTGGGATCACATAATTACAATATAACACAAACCCTGTCATGAAAATATTATGACAGGGTTTGTCTATATAAGCCCTAAATACAACATCTCACAACCCTAATCTTGTTCACTTAAATAAACTTTAAAACAAAATCATATAATACATTATTTGATTTATATCCAACAAAAATTTACATGAAACTCCTAGAAAATCAATTGTATTTCTCTAAAACTTAAACAGCTCCTTAACAACAATCGCATAAGCTTTTCTATTAAAAAAATCATAATCCATAATCAAAGATTATTATAATCATTATTTTTGCTGAAAATCAACATCTATTGAAACAGTTACGCATATACAGTATTCTTTGTTTAATATGGTTCACAACCATGACTAATGCGCAAGAACAAAAACGCATTGAGGTAAAATATTCAGGATTTTTAGAGTTTAATGATGCTAAAAACCCAGGAATAAAAACCATGACAAGAGATGATTCTGGTCAAATTCACGTGGTGCATGAAGGCGTAGACATGTGGTGCGATCAAGCCCTACTCTACACAAACGAAGACTTTATTGAAGCATACGGTAATGTAAGTATGAAACAAGGAGATACCATAAACATGACCGCAAAGTATGCTGAATATAGCGGAAAAACACAATTAGCATTTGCAAGTGGTGATGTTGTTTTAACAGAACCCAACTCCACTTTAACCACAGACACACTCTACTTTGACCGTGTCAAGCAACAATCTTTTTACAAAAGTGGTGGTCGTGTAGTTAGAGATTCTTCTGGAACGATAACAAGTACCATAGGACGTTACTACATGGATGCTAAAAAATACCAATTCGTAAATGATGTTGTACTTGTGCACCCAGATTATAGAATAAATACAAACCAATTAGATTTTTATTCAGAAAGCGGTTATGCATATTTATATGGCCCTTCTACAATCACCACAGACGAGAGCACAACCTACTGCGAGCGAGGTTTTTATGATACCGAAAACAAAATAGGTTATGGCATCAAGAAAACACGCATAGATTATGACAACCGCATCTTTGAAGGAGATAGCATGTACTTTGACAATAACCGAAGTTTTGCTTCGGCCACAAACAATATTAAAGTAACAGACACAGCTAATAATAGTGTCATAAAAGGACATTATGCTGAAGTTTATAAAGAACGAGATTCTGTTTTTATTACAAAACGTGCCTTAGCAATTACCGTACAAGAAAAGGACTCCATCTATATGCATGCTGATACACTTATGGTTACAGGAAAACCTGAACACCGTATCACAAGAGCTTTTAGAAATGTAAAAATGTATAAATCTGACATGAGTGGCAAAGCAGATTCTGTGCATGTAGATCACTTAAACGGTTTAACACAAATGATTAATCTAGCTCGATTATCATCCAATGACCCTTTTGCTCAAAAAAGAACACCGGTATTATGGAATTTACAAAACCAAATGACTGGAGACACTATTCACATAAAATCTAATCCTGAAACAGAAAAAATTGATTCCCTTTTTGTTTTTGAAAATGCATTTATAGTTAGTAGAGATACCATTAGTGAAGATGGCTACAATCAAGTAAAAGGTCAAAGTCTTACAGGCTTGTTTGATGACCAAAATAATTTAAACCAGGTTGATATCATCAAAAATGCCGAATCTATTTTTTATGCTCGTAATGATGAGCAAGAACTATTTGGTATAGACAAAGCAAAATCAGGAAGTATTACGATATTTTTTGAAGAAGGAGAAATAGATCAATATAACAGATATAAAGAAGCCGAAGCAAAAACATATCCAGAATCTGAACTTCCTAAAAACGCTAGAAAGCTACGTGGCTTTGTTTGGCGAGAAGAAGAACGACCTAAAAGTATAGAAGACTTATTTAGCGATGACCCACCTCTAAACCTTCCTACCATAAAAGGGCTAGACGACTATGTTCCTCAAGAAGAATTCTTTGACAAGGCTATGATAGAGCGTATTGATCAAGCTGAAAAAGATGAAGACGAAAAGGAAGACAAAAAACAGCAACAGGGCTTAAAAGAAAAGAAAAAGAAAAAGAAAGCTTATAAAGTTTCTAGAAACCTCCCTAAAGAGATTCAAAAACAACGCGTTCAAGAAGATTCTTTAAAAAATTCTGGTGTATTAGTAAATCCTCCAAAACAAGCTCCTAAAAAACAAGGAGACAATTAATTACAATGACATCAGATTTTTTCTCATACCAAGCGCAAACATCAGAGAATCCTCTTGCTATGGAAGTCTCTCACGCAAACGGATCTTATATTTACGACAGTAAAAACAAAGCTTATTTAGATTTTGTTGCTGGTGTATCTGCATGCACATTAGGCCATAAACACCCTAAAGTTGTTTCGGCTATAAAAGAGCAACTAGACCGCTATTTACATGTCATGGTATATGGTGAATACATACAAGAACCTGCTGTAAACCTAGCCAAGTTATTAGCTAAACACCTACCAGAATCATTAAATAAAACCTACTTAACAAACTCTGGCACAGAAGCTATAGAAGGCGCTTTAAAGCTTGCAAAAAGAGCTACAGGTCGCTCTCAAATCATTGCCGCAAAGCATGCTTATCATGGCAATACTATGGGTTCTATGAGTATTATGGGCTTTGAAGAACGAAAACAAGCTTTTAGACCTCTTTTGCCTGATGTCTCTTTTATTACTTTCAATGATAATAGTGATTTAAAAAACATCACCACAAAAACAGCTTGTGTTATTTTAGAAACCATACAAGGTGGAGCAGGTTTTATAGAACCAAAAAACAACTACCTAGAAAATGTTAGAAAACGTTGTGACCAAGTTGGTGCGCTATTAATTTTAGATGAAATCCAACCAGGCGTAGGAAGAACAGGCAAGCTTTTTGGTTTTGAAAACTACAACTGCATACCAGATATTTTAGTTTCAGGTAAAGGACTTGGAGGCGGTATGCCTATTGGTGCGTTTACAGCCTCTACAAAACTTATGGACTTACTACAAGACAACCCAAAGTTTGGTCATATAACAACCTTTGGCGGACATCCTGTTATTGCTGCTGCGGCTTATGCTACGCTAAAAGAAGTTGTTGAAAGTGATTTAATGCAACAAGCTATTGAGAAAGAAGCTTTAGTACGAAAACACCTTAAACATCCATTGATTACAGAAATACGAGGAAAAGGATTAATGCTTGCTGCTTTAACACCTTCAGCTGATATAACTAACAACGTGGTATTAAAAGCTCAAGACAACGGATTGATTCTTTTTTGGCTTCTTTTTGAACCTAAAGCCATACGAATAACGCCACCGCTAACCATTTCAAACGAAGAACTTATAGAAGGTTGCAAAATCATTACCGATATATTAGACACGCTTTAAGCTATTTTTAAACCAGAAACCACTGAAAATCAACAAACAACACCCTGACACATCAAACCTGTTGATTACTTTGTTAAAAACATTTGCCGTAATCGCTGTTTTTAACTCATTTAGAACACTAAATTTAATACGTAAACCATACAAATGTGCTTATGGAGTTTAGTCCTAACGACAACAACAACTTACCACTTACTAAATTTGAGTCAATGCTAAAAACAAATAATATTTTGTTTTTTGACTCTGAAGAATTTGAGAACATAATTCATCACTACCTTACACAAGGCAAAGTAGCTTTAGCTAAAAAAGCCATTAAATTAGGATTAGAACAACATCCTACATCAACTAATTTAAAATTGTTTCAAGTAGAAGTTCTTGTGTTTGAAAACAAATTAAATCAAGCTGATAAAATACTTAACAGCTTGCATGATTTAGAACCTCAAAACGAAGAAATATACATTCAGAAGGCTAATATTCTATCTAAAAAAGATGACCATGAAAAGGCTATAAACGTCTTAAAAAAATCATTAGAACTTACTGAAGATGTGTCTGATATTTATTCTCTAATTGGTATGGAATACTTGTTTCTAGATAAGTTTGAAGATGCTAAATCATATTTCATGAAGTGTTTAGAAGCTGATTTAGAAGACTATTCAGCACTTTACAACATGATGTATTGCTTTGATTTTCTAGAACAAACCGAAGAAGCCATAGAATACCTAAATACATACCTTAACAACAACCCATATTGTGAAGTTGCTTGGCACCAATTAGGAAAACAATATTACGACTTACAAGATTATAAAAAAGCACTAGCAGCTTTTGATTTTGCAATTATTTCTGATGACACGTTTATTGGTGCTTATATAGAAAAGGGAAAAGTATTAGAAAAGCTAAAAAAATATCAAGAAGCAATTGAAAATTATTCTATCACTCTAAAACTTGATGACCCAACATCTTTTGCTCTTTTGCGTATTGGCTCATGTTATGAGAAATTAGGAAATCAAGAATTAGCCGTTCAATATTACTACAAAACAGTACACGAAGACCCTTTATTAGATAAAGGTTGGATCGCCATAACAAAATTCTATACCAAACAGCGTAATTTTCAAAAATCACTTTACTACATTAATAAAGCGATTAATATAGATGCTGAAAATGTGACTTACTGGAAATTATATGCTAAAATAAACCAGCGTTTAAATTTTCTAGAAGAAGCTGAACGAGGCTTTAAAAAAGCATTAGAACTTGGCAACTATGAGATTGACACTTGGCTAACCAGAGGTGATATTTTATTACAGTTAGGTGAAACCGAAGCCGCAGTATATAATTTTTTACAAGCTTCTGAATTTTATCCTGAAAATGCAGAAATAGAATACCGATTGGCTGGATTATACTATACGCTAAACGAAACAGAAAAAGGCTCATTTCATTTAAAAAACGGCCTACATTTTAACCCTGAATATGCTTTTATCCTAAAAGAACTTTTCCCAAAAGTTTATAACAAACAGCAAGTTAAATCCTTATTAAAAACAGATTAATAAGTCTAATCGTCTAACTAAAAATACATACCTTTGATTTTCTTAAAAATCAAACTATGCAACGACGCTTTTTAGACTATACAATCATCACACTAAAAGGTTTAGCTATGGGTGCTGCCGATGCCGTTCCTGGAGTTTCTGGTGGTACTATTGCTTTTATATCTGGTATTTATGAAGAGCTCATTGCGACTATAAGTAATATAAACTTATCTCTTTTTAAAACCTTAAAACAAAAAGGTTTTAGTGCTTTTTGGAAAGCAGCAAATGGCAATTTTATCACTGCGCTTTTAATAGGTATCGTTATAAGTTTTGTGTCGTTTATGCGACTAGCTAAATACTTAATAGAATATCATCCTGTTTTAATCTGGTCATTCTTTTTTGGACTAATTGTAGCCAGTATTTATTTTGTTGGAAAACAAATACAAAAATGGAATTTAACCACTTTTTTAGGTGTTATTTCTGGAGCTGTTTTAGCTTATTACATTACAACCATTCCTGCTTCTCCTGTAAATCACAGCCCTTATTTTTTATTTTTTGCTGGAGCTGTTGCTATTTGCGCCATGATTTTACCTGGTATTTCAGGGTCGTTTATCTTGCTTATTCTTGGAGCTTATAAAACGTTGAGCAATGCCTTTCATGACTTTGATTTAAAAAAAATATTCATATTTGCTTTAGGTGCTCTTGTAGGTTTGTTAAGCTTTAGCCATATTTTAAAATGGTTATTTAAAAAGTATCACAACCTGACATTAGCGTTACTTACAGGGTTTATTATTGGCTCACTAAACAAAGTTTGGCCTTGGAAAAAAACCATATCAGTTATGGTTGAAGAAACAGGAGAAATAGTTTCATTTTCTAAAGTTTCAGAATTTGCAACACTATCTGTACAACAAATACAAAGTAATGATTTTGAAACCTATAAAACTATTTTAGAAAAAAGCATTTCGCCAATTCACTATTCTGAATTAAATAAATACGCTGCTCAAGATCAATTAGTACCAGCTATAATATTAATGATTACCGGATTTTTAACTATTTTTATATTAGAACGCCTAGGTAAAAGAAACCAATAATGCAAAGTACTAGAACACTAACAGACAAAATCTTTTTAGTATTAAAAGGATTAGGAATGGGTGCTGCCAATAAAGTTCCTGGTGTATCCGGTGGTGTTGTAGCATTTGTTGCTGGCTTTTATGAAGAATTTATCTACTCGCTTCAAAAAGTAAATGGTAAAGCCTTTAAGCTACTTATAAACGGAAGATTTAAAAGCTTTTTCAGATATATTAATGGAAGATTTTTAAGCCTGTTATTTTTTGGAATGCTTATAAGTTATTTCAGCGTTTCAAAAATATTAGATTATTTAATTATTCATTACGAGCTCTATGTTTGGAGTGTGTTTTTTGGAATGATTATAGGCTCTATTTATTACATAAGCAAAGATTTTAAAAGCTGGAATTACAAAACAGGCTTATCTTTAATTATTGGTATTTCTATAGGATTAAGCATAAGTTTTTTAGACCCAGCAAAAGAAAACGATAATCTTTGGTTTGTTTTTTTCTGTGGTATAATAAGTGTTTCGGGGATGACATTACCTGGTTTTTCAGGGTCTTTCATACTTATTTTATTAGGAAATTACGTACTACTACTCGTAGACTCCGTAAATGCTTTGTATGATACATTTGCCAATATTTTAAGTTGGGATTTCAGCTTCACAAAAGATCCTGAACGCATAAGAATGCTAAAAGTTCTGGCCGTATTTACATTAGGTTCTATTGCCGGATTAGTAACCTTTTCTCATTTATTAAATTACATTTTAAAACATTATAAAAACATAACAACGGCTTCAATTATTGGGTTTATTATTGGCTCACTTGGTGTTGTTTGGCCGTGGAAAAAAACTATTTATAAATCATCTAATTCTGGAACAATAATTCTAGACTCTTCTGGAAAAAAAATTATTGAAAATTACCAACGTTTCATTCCAGATTTACATACCGAAACTTACTATGCTATTGGTTATATTCTTTTAGGAATAATTATTGTTTTAGCATTAGAAATTTACGGACAAAAAACACGAAAAGTTCATGACTGATTTTGGATTATTAGGAAAAAACATATCGTATTCCTTTTCTGAAAGCTATTTTAAAATAAAATTTGAAGACGAAAACATTAAAGACACCTCTTATAAAAATTTTGATATAAAATCGATTGCAGAATTTCCTTCTATATTAAAAAACAACGCTAATTTAAAAGGGCTTAATGTTACCATCCCTTATAAAGAAGCCGTTATTCCATTTTTGGATAAAATAGATAAAAAAGCTGAAAAAATAGGCGCTGTAAACACCATCAAAATCACTAAAAAAGGAAAAATAAAAGGCTATAACACAGATTTTTATGGGTTTAAAAAATCATTAAAACCATTTTTAAAATCGCATCACAAACGCGCTTTAATATTAGGCACAGGTGGCGCCAGTAAAGCTGTTGCTTTTAGCTTAAAAAGACTTGATATTCCTTACACCTTTGTATCTCGAGAAGCCTCTAAAAAGAAAGCGCCTCTAACCTACAATAGCCTTACTGAAGATATTTTAAGTACACATGAGATAATAATAAATTGTACACCATTAGGAACCTTTCCAGATATAGATCATTGTCCTAACATACCCTATAAGGCAATCACAGAAAAACACATCCTTTTTGATTTAATTTACAACCCTGAAGAAACCTTATTTCTAAAAAAAGGAAAACAGCAAAAGGCCACCATAATAAACGGTTACGAAATGCTAAAACTACAAGCCGAAAAATCTTGGAAAATCTGGAATTCTTAAACACGTATTTTTAAAATCTATTAAAAAACTAGGAACCTTTTGTAAATATTTAACTTGTTAGTATCTTTAACGCTAAAGCGAATTTAAGAACCTTAAACTTTTTTAAGATGTCAGAGCAAGATAACCTGCAAGAAGCAGATGGAAACAAAGAGCAAGAAACTGTAAATGATACAGCACAAACGCCACAATCTGAAGCACCTCAAGATGATGATGCTGTTATAAATGAAATAGACGAATCTAACGCTGAAGATGCAGAAGATGAAGGTTCTAAAGACCGTCATACTATTGAAGAAAAAGAGTATGAAAAAATGTCTATGGAAGACCTTGTTGATGAACTTGATAAGCTTGTAAAAAACGAAAAGGTTCAAGCTATAAAAACTCATGTTGAAAACATACGCACAGAATTCAAATCAAAATTCAATGCCTTTCTTGATGAGAAAAAAGAAGAGTTTTTAAATGAAGGAGGCAACGAAATTGATTTTTACTTCTCAAGCCCGTTACAAAAACGCTTTAAAGACACATACAAAGACTATAGAAACAAGCTTAATACCCATTACAACAACATACAATCCAGTCTAAAAAACAACCTTTCTGAACGTCTTGAGATTATTGAAGAAATAAAAGGATTGATTAACGTAGAAGAAAACATTAACACAACCTACAAACATTTCAAAGAGCTACAAGACCGCTGGAAAAATGCTGGACCAATCCCTAGAGATAAATACAATAATGCCTGGAACAGCTATCATCATCATGTTGAGATTTTTTACGACTTTTTACATTTAAATAGGGACCTACGCGATTTAGATTTTAAACACAATCTGGAGCAAAAGCTAAAAATAATAGACCGCGCTGAAGAACTTGCCAAAGACGACAACTTAAATCGTGCTTTTAGAGAGCTTCAAGTTTTACATAAAATGTGGAAAGAAGAACTTGGCCCAGTTGGAAAAGAACATCGTGAAGAAATCTGGAACCGATTTAAAGCGGCAACAAAAACCATACATGACAAGCGCCAATTATATTTTGCTGAACTAGACAAAGTTTATGAAGACAACCTTAAAGTAAAACACGCAATAATTGACAAAATTAATGCCATTGCTGAAAAAGGCGCAAACTCACACAAAGAGTGGCAAGCAGCTATAAAAGATGTTGAAGCTTTAAGAAACGAATTCTTTAACGCCGGTAAAGTTCCTATCAAAGTAAATGAGGCTACATGGGCAAAATTTAAAGATGTTGTAAGAAATTTTAATAGAAAGAAAAACGCATTTTATAAAGACCTAAAGAAAGATCAATACGATAACCTGCAAAAAAAGCTAGATTTAATAAAAATTGCTGAAGATAATAAAGACAGTGACGATTTTGAAACAGCAACACCTTTGATGAAAAAAATTCAAAGTGATTGGAAAAAAATAGGTCATGTTCCTAGAAAAAACAGTGATAAAATATGGCTGCAATTCAAAGCAGCATGTAACCATTATTTTGACCGCTTACACGCTGCTAAAAATGCAGCAAACGCTGAAGGAAATGAAGCTTATGCTAAAAAAAGTGAGTTATTAGACACTATAAAATCCATAGAACTTTCTGGTGATAAAGATGCTGATATTACACTTATAAAATCGCATATTGAAACATGGAAAAACCTTGGAAATGTTCCATCTAACAAACGCTATATAGAAGGAAAATTAAATAGCGTATTAGACGAGCTGTTTAGCAAATTGAATTTAAACAAGAATGAAGCAGAGCTTATTAAGTTTGACACAAAACTAGAAATACTAAACAATGCTCAAGACTCAAGACATTTAGATAATGAACGTACTTTTATTCGTAAAAAAATAAATGAGATAAAGTCTGAAATAAATCAACTTGAAAATAATCTTCAGTTTTTCACCAATGTTGATGACAGTAATCCACTAGTTAAAGAAGTACACAATAACATAAATCAGCATAAAGAATCGCTGAAATTATGGAAAACCAAATTGAGTAAAATAAAAGAACTCTATTAAAAAATATTCCTTATTAAATAACCAAATCCTGCTTGTTGATTAATAATCTTCAAACAGGATTTCGGTTCCTAACTAAACTAACTAAACAGTTATTTTTTCCCAACAAAAAATAACTAAATGTATCAATGACACGTAAGGTAATTTTTGATTATGCTATTAATCTACTTATGAATTTGTGTCATTGTTTTATATATACGCGTTAAGTTTACGTTTGGATCTTTTTAGATTAAAAAAATTAAAGTTTTTTTGCTTCTTCCCAAAAAACGTCCATTTCTTCTAGGGTCATGTCTTTTAAAGATTTGTTTAAACTTCTTGCTTTTGACTCTAAATATTGGAACCTTTTTGTGAATTTTTTGTTTGTTCTCTCTAATGCATTCTCTGGGTTTATTTTTAAAAATCTGGCATAGTTTACCATTGAGAATAAAACGTCTCCAAATTCATTTTCCATAGCATCGGTATTACCTTGATCAACTTCATGCTTAAATTCTGCCAACTCCTCTTCTACTTTTTCCCAAACTTGATGTGGTTGCTCCCAGTCAAAACCAACTCCTGCTACCTTATCTTGAATTCTATTAGCCTTTACCAATGCAGGCAAACTCTTTGGCACGCCTTCTAAAACACTTGTTTTCCCTTTTCCTTCTTTTAGTTTTATTTGCTCCCAATTACGTTTTACATCTGCTTCATCAGTTACTTTAACATCACCATAAATATGCGGATGCCTGTGTACTAACTTATCACAGATACTATGGCAAACATCGGCTATATCAAAATCATTAGTTTCACTACCTATTTTAGAATAAAATACGATATGCAGTAGCACATCGCCTAATTCCTTTTTTATTTCTTGTAGATCATTATCTAATATGGCATCGCCAAGCTCATAAGTTTCTTCTATGGTAAGATGTCTTAAGGTTTCCATGGTTTGTTTTTTATCCCATGGACATTGTTCCCTAAGTTCATCCATAATAGTAAGTAAACGGTCAAATGCTTTTAGTTGATTGGCTCTTGAATTCATATAGATGTTTTAAGTTATTTTTTTTTAAATTATCGTGTTGTTTATATAGTAAAAGTACAATTATTATGAAGTTAAGTATTTGCTTTAAATAAAAAAATCCAGCTTTATTGCTGGATTTTTTTTTATCTAAAAAGTATTTTATTCTTCTTCATCTGTTGTTGATTCTTCAACATCAAAATCTAACATATCATGTTTATGAAGTAAGTTATACCATTGTACAACTTTTTTTATGTCGCTTGCATATACTCTGTCTTCATCATAATCAGGAAGCACTTCAAAAAAGTATTCTTCTAATTTATCTTTACTGTCTTTATGACTTATAGAGGTTGCATTTGCGTTTTCTTTTTCTTTTATTTTAGTAAATACATCACGTAACGGCACTTCTTCAGTAAGTGTATAAATTGCTATTTCGCTTAAAATACTCACATTGTGATGAATACCTACAGATAATTTTCTTTTATCTATTAACGACTCTGCAACAAAACCTGTTCTGGTTTGTGCTACCATTTTATATAATCCTGGTTTTCCCGCTATTGCTAATACTTTATCTAAACTCATATACTATTTTTAAGGTGGGCAAATATATATTTTTGCAACTGTTATTCAAATATTATCGTTTCTTTTTTTGATTAGGAAAACGCATTCTATAATCAATGTTTATCTTTCCTTTAGAAATATTATTTAGCTTACCTTTTATAAGACGTTTTTTTAAACTAGACAGTTTGTCTGTAAATAAAACTCCTTCTATATGATCATATTCATGTTGAATAACTCTTGCGGCTAATCCATCAAAAACTTCGGTGTGCTTTTCAAAATTTTCATCATAGTACTCAATGGTGATTTTAGGTTGTCTAAAAACATCTTCTCTTACATCTGGTATACTCAAACACCCTTCGTTAAAAGCCCATTCGTCACCTTCTTCTTTTACTATTTTAGCATTGATAAACACACGCTTAAAATCTTTTAAAAACTCACGCGCTTCTTCTGGCATACCTTCGTCTTCTGCAAAAGGTGATGTGTCAACAATAAATAAACGTATAGGCAAACCTATTTGAGGTGCAGCGAGTCCAACACCATAAGCATTGTACATAGTCTCGTTCATATTTGCTATAAGCTCATCTAGTTTTGGGTAATCTTTAGCAATATCCTTTGCTTTGACTTTTAATACAGGATCGCCATAAGCTACTATTGGTAATATCATTTTTTGTTTTTAAAGAATTGACTGCAAAAATACAACACTTCTTTAGTATTCACATAAAAACAATCAATTTATTACGTTAAAACATACTTAAAACGCAATAATCTGACTATTTATAATGTAAGTAGTTTTGAAGAATTAAAGTCGCACTAATTTCATCAACAAGTGCTTTGTTTTTACGTTGCTTTTTTGACAAACCACTATCTATCATTGTTTGAAAAGCCATTTTTGAAGTAAAGCGCTCATCGACACGTTTTATAGGAATGGCAGGAATAGCTTTTTCTAGTTTTTTAAGAAAGTTTGAGATTAAAGCTTCGCTTTCTGATGGTTCATTATTCATTTGTTTTGGTTCTCCCACCAAAAACAGCTCTACAGCTTCTTTATCTGTGTAGTCTTTAAGAAAAGTTAATAAGTCTTTTGTTTGAACCGTAGTAAGCCCTGAAGCTATTAGTTGTAACTCATCTGTTACAGCAATACCTGTTCTTACTTTTCCAAAATCTATAGCGAGTAATCTTCCCATACCTTTGCAAAGGTAACATAATAAAAAAACTCTCCACTAAAAAAGCGGAGAGCACATTGCAAAACTAATTATTTCCCATTATAATTAAAGTGCAACTTATTATTAAGACGCTCTTTTATTTGATAGGTCACATTTTTTTTAATGTTTTTTAGCTATACAATTTTATAGGGTTATCTTTGCGAAAACCATTTTTTTTACAATGAAACAACTACAACACATAATAGAAGAAGCTTGGGAAAACAGAGAGCTACTTAAAGACAAAGTAACCATTGATAGCATAAGAAACGTTATAGATTTACTTGACGCTGGAACTTTACGCGTTGCTGAACCTACAGAAAACGGCTGGCAAGTTAACGAATGGGTTAAAAAAGCTGTCGTTTTATATTTCCCAATTCAAAAAATGGAAACTTTTGAAGTTGGTATTTTTGAATATCATGATAAAATTCCTTTAAAAACGGGTTATAAAGACAAAGGTATTCGTGTAGTACCTCATGCAGTAGCACGTCATGGCGCTTATATTTCTAGCGGTGTTATTATGATGCCTAGCTATGTAAACATTGGTGCCTATGTAGATGAAAGTACTATGGTTGATACTTGGGCAACAGTAGGAAGTTGTGCGCAAATAGGCAAAAATGTGCACCTATCTGGTGGTGTTGGTATTGGTGGTGTTTTAGAACCTTTACAAGCAGCTCCTGTAATTATTGAAGACAATGCGTTTATAGGATCAAGATGTATTGTTGTTGAAGGTGTAAAAGTAGAAACCGAAGCTGTTCTTGGTGCAAACGTAGTACTAACAGCCTCTACAAAAATTATTGATGTAACAGGAGATCAACCTGTTGAAATGAAAGGCATTGTTCCTGCACGATCTGTTGTAATTCCAGGAAGTTACGCTAAAGAGTTTCCTTCTGGAACTTACAATGTTCCTTGTGCTTTAATTATTGGTAAACGAAAAGAAAGTACAAACAAAAAAACATCTCTTAATGATGCTTTAAGAGAATATGATGTTGCTGTATAAATGAAGATTTTAGTTATTCAACAAAAAATGATTGGTGATGTGCTTACAAGCAGTATTCTGTTTGAAGCATTACGTGAAAAATATCCTAATGCCCAATTAGATTATTTAATAAATTCGCACACCTTTCCTGTCGTTGAAAACAACCCTTTTATTACTAATTTTATTCATTTCTCACCTGAAGTTGAAAAAAGCAAACGAAAACTTTTTAAACTAGCAAAAAGTATAAAAAAGAACAAGTATGATGTTGTTATTGATGTGTATTCCAAACTCTCTAGCAACATCATAACTTTATTTTCTGGAGCAAAAACAAAAATTTCGTACCACAAATCCTATACAACTTTTGTTTATACTCACAATATAAAACGTTTAACTAGCACTAGCAATCCTGCTGGTTTAGCTATTGTAAACAGGCTACAATTATTAGAACCTCTAGGCATTGATATAGAAAACATAAAGCCTAAAATTTATATCACTCAACAAGAAAAAGAAACTAGTAAAGCATTTTTGAAATCTTATAACATAGATTTTAAAAAGCCCCTTTTTATGATTAGTGTTTTAGGTAGTGGAGAAAATAAAACCTACCCGTTTCATCATATGGCAAAGGTGATAGATCTTATTGTTTCACAAACTCAAGGCCAAATTTTATTTAACTACATTCCAAAACAAGAACCTGAAGCCAAAGCTATTTTTGATTTATGTAAAACCAACACGCAAAATCATATATACTTTAATGTATACGGTAAAAGCTTACGTGATTTCTTGGCTATAACAACACACTGTAACGCGCTAATTGGCAACGAAGGTGGCGCAGTAAATATGGCAAAGGCTTTGAATATTAAAACGTTTACCATATTTTCACCATGGATAGACAAAGATACTTGGAGTGTTTTTGAAGATGATTCTAACAATGTTTCAGTACATTTAAAAGACTATAAACCTGATTTATATGCTAATAAAACTGAAAAAGAAATGAAACCTCAAGCCATGTCACTTTATCAAGAATTTAACCCTGATTTCTTTGAAAAACAACTCATATCTTTTTTAAAGCACATATACTAAATGCAAAAACTAACTGCCATAATTCCTGTTGGTAACGAAATACACAATATTGAAGCTGTCATAGATTCAGTAAGGTTTGCCAATGAAATTATTGTTGTAGATAGTTTTACTAACGATGGCACTTATGAAAAAGCAAAAAGTCTTGGTGTCACAGTGTTACAACGAGAGTTTAAATATGCTGCAGACCAGAAAAATTGGGCAATTCCTCAAGCTAAATATGATTGGGTTTTACTTGTTGATGCTGACGAACGTGTAACTCCTGAACTACAAGCCGAAATTATTGATTTATTGAAAAATCCTAAAGCAGATATTGTTGCTTATTGGATAGGTAGAATGAATCATTTTATGGGTAAACGCGTACATTTTAGTGGCTGGAGAAATGATAAAGTTATTCGCTTTTTTAAAAGAGATTCCTGTAAATACGAAGATAAATTTGTGCATGAGGAAATAATAGCAAATGGTCCTGTAAGTAAATTAAAAAACAAGCTTTATCATAACACATATACAACACTCGACGCATACATTGAAAAGCTAAACAAATATGCTACATGGCAAGCAAAAGATTACGACAAAAAAACAGGAACTTTAACGCCTTACCATTTTGTAATAAAGCCTTTTTGGGGTTTTTTTAAACACTACATAGTACAAAGCGGCTTTAGAGATGGCGTTGTAGGTTTAACCATAGGATATCTTCAAGGTTATGTAGTTTTTATGCGCTACGTAAAATTATGGTTGTTACGCAAAAACAGGAAATAACTATTTTTTACGCCAAAAAAGCAGTTTCTTTTTTAAGCGAATTTTCCTGTAAAATTTATCTTGAAACTTTTGAGTAGAAGACCACATCAAATTAAAGATTTTTTGAAAATCTTCTCCAGAACATTTAGCATACTCATCACTCATTATTCTCACCACAGATTCATGAACACTTAAGCGCTCAAAATTCCTGATGCGTGTATTAAAAGACATATGCTTAAACTCCATTCGGTTTAAATCAACCAAATAAAATTTATAATCACCATTGTTTATCTGAATTAGGGTATTTCCTGGTGAGTGATCTAAAAAATTAATACCTTTTTTATGTAGATTGTATGTAAACCTTGTAAATGCTCGTAAAATCTTTTCGTTATTTGGGTAATCTAAATTTAACATCAACTCTCTATACGTAATATCATAATCTAAATGCTCGCTTACGTAGTAACTATTTTTAAAAAGAAAAGAGGTTGTTTTCTCATAATAAGCTATTGGCTGTGGCGTGCCTACATTTAATGCCATTAATTTACTAGCATATTCAAAAGAGCGTTGTGCTTTACTTTTTCTAAAAAACTTATAGACTACTTGATTAACAAGGTTTGGTATTTTAAACGATTTTATGTTTAAAACCTTACCCTTAACCTTAAAGGTTTTAAGAGAATTCCTATCACCACCTGACAGTAAAGTTCCTGAAACTGAAAAATTATTAATACAATTTTCAATATCATCTTTAAAAGCTAAAAACTTATCAGAAATTTTAATGTCCATGTGTTTTATTAATTATTTTATAGTGTCTTAATTACAGTCTTATCCAATCGCTTCCAACCAAATCGCTCACATCAATACTTTGATCAGCAAACCATTGTTTTGGTGCTATTGTTATTTTGTTTTTAACACCGCTTAACCAAACAGCCCACCAAGAAAAACTACTTGCAGACATAATGAAATGTTGACAAGAAGCCATTAACTGCAAATCTTCTTTGTATTTAATTTTTTCTGTTTCAAAATCTACAACTGTAAAGTTAGCATCCATTTTTATATTATCAATACACCATTGAGGTTCATCTGAAAATATAAAAAAATGAGGATCCTTTATATGGTCGTTAATATATGTAGAAGCTTTCTCAAAATAATCAGAACTCATAGGTACAAAATAATTATTCTGTACATAATCGCCACGCCTCATATGTACACAAACACTGTTGGTTTGTTGTATTTTTTCAAGAATATTTGTTGCTTGTGGTGATAAAGATTCTTTAAAAGAAAAATCAAGTCTTAATGAAGCTTCAGCATCACTAAAATATTTTTCGCTTTGCCAGTAACCACTATATAACGCATTGTTTAATGGCGAATTTATCAGGTTATCATCAACCGTAAAGGTTTTTTCCTTTACTTTTTTCTTACCTAATAACTTTATTCCTTTAATTATTTCAACTATAAAATGCAGATGGAGTTTATTAAAAAAACGAATTGTTTTTGGGTTTATTAGGTAACTTTCTTCAACATTAAATATATGAAGTTGATAAGGCCTATAAGTAAACCCTTCTTTCTTTTTTACCCTTAAAATGGTTGTTAAATCTAGCTTTAATGGCGTGTTTAATTGCTCTGAAATTCTTTTTCCTAAAGCATACTGAAACATTTGATTTCCTAATCCACCACGCAATCTAACAATAACCATACTTGTACAAATCTTTTAAACACGTCATTTTAAACGTATTTGTTGAAAAACATTAATTATTTAAGCAATATTACAACTTTTCTTATTTTTGCTGTAATATTTTTTTGATATTATCACCATGCAAGATATAATTAATAAAGCCTTTGAAACCTTAAAAAAAGGAGGGCTTATACTATATCCTACAGATACTGTTTGGGGTATTGGTTGCGATGCTTCAAATAGTCATGCTGTTGAAAAAATTTACAAACTAAAACAACGTGCTGAAAGCAAAGCGCTTATTTGCCTGGTCGCCAATGATGTTATGCTAAAAACGTATATAAAAAACGTTCCTGAGGTTGCTTATAGCTACTTTAATAATAACGAAAAACCTACGACAATAATTTACAACAATCCGCAACATTTAGCTTCAAACTTAATTGCCAACGACAATACATTAGCTATTAGAATCCCTAATCATGATTTTTGTCTACAACTTCTTAATAAATTTAATGGCGCTATTGTTTCTACATCTGCAAATATTAGCGGTGAACCAACGCCAAATTCATTTAAAGAAATATCTTCTGACATTTTAAAAGGTGTAGACTATGTTGTAAATTTGCCTGACAAAAAAACAGCCACAAAACCATCCTCAATCATAAAATTACACGACGATGGCAGTGTGCAAATAATAAGAAAATAACTCTCAATAATTAGTCCTACTCGAAACTTGGCATTAGAAGCTCATGAATTATAAAAAAGCACTGCAACACCCTATATTCAAGACTGTTTCTCAATCAGCCAAAGAACTTAACATAGACAGTTACGTTATAGGCGGATTTGTTCGCGATTTTATTTTAAAAAGAGGCACTGCAAAAGACATTGATATTGTTGCCATTGGCAGCGGTATCGCTTTAGCAAAACAAGTCGCAAAAAATTTACCAAACAACCCTAAAGTTCAAGTTTTTAAAACTTATGGAACAGCAATGCTTCGCTATGATGATATTGAAGTTGAATTTGTAGGCGCTAGAAAAGAAAGTTATCAGGAAAATAGCCGCAACCCTATTGTTGAAAACGGCTCACTTCAAGATGATCAAAACCGAAGAGATTTTACCATAAATGCATTAGCTCTTAATTTATCTGAAACCAACTTTGGAGAACTATTAGATCCGTTTGGAGGTATTCAAGATTTAGAAAACAAACTAATAAAAACACCTTTAGATCCTGATATTACTTATAGCGACGATCCTTTACGAATGATGCGTGCTATTCGTTTTGCAACACAATTAGGATTTAAAATTGAAGAAGAATCTCTTAACGCTATTTCAAGAAATAGCGAACGCATAAAAATAATTACCAACGAACGCATTGTTGTAGAACTAAACAAAATTTTAGAAAGCAAAAAACCTTCTACAGGGTTTTTATTACTTGAAAAAACAGGACTACTTAATCGTATTTTACCAGAGCTTACTGCCTTAAAAGGTATTGACGAGATAGAAGGCCAACGCCATAAAGACAATTTTTATCACACGCTTGAAGTCGTTGATAATATTTCTGAAAACACAGATAACTTGTGGTTACGCTGGGCCGCCTTGCTTCATGATATTGGCAAAGCACCAACCAAACGTTTTTATAAAAGAACAGGCTGGACCTTTCACGGTCATGAATTTGAAGGTTCAAAAATGGTCTATCATCTTTTTAAGCGCCTTAAAATGCCACTTAATGACAAAATGAAATTTGTACAGAAAATGGTATTTATGAGCTCAAGACCTATTGTACTAGCAAATGATGAAGTTACAGACTCTGCTGTTCGTAGATTAGTTTTTGATGCAGGTGATTATGTGGATGATTTAATGACACTTTGTGAAGCTGACATTACTACAAAAAACCCGAAAAAATTCAAAAAATATCACAACAACTTTAAGATAGTTCGTGAAAAAATAGTTGAAGTTGAAGCACGTGATCATGTGCGTAATTTTCAACCACCAATTTCTGGTGAAGAAATTATGAATACTTTCAATTTAAAACCTTCAAAAGAAATAGGTATCATAAAAGAAACGATTAAAGAAGCTATTCTAGAAGGTGATATCCCTAACGAACATGAAGCTGCCTATGAACTTATGCTTAAAGAAGGTAAGCGATTAGGCTTGACCATACAAAACTAAAAAACATATGAAAAAGCATTTTCACACCATTGCCAAAGTAACGCTTGTTTTAACATATTTGGTTATTATTGCTGGTGCTGTGGTAAGAATGACAGGTAGCGGCATGGGTTGCCCAGACTGGCCTAAATGTTTTGGCTACTATATTCCGCCTACTGAACACGAACAGTTAGAATGGCATGCTAATAAAACCTACAAAAAAGGGCAAGTTATTATTGTAAATAAAACACTACAAGTAGCCAAATCAGATTTTACAACTGCAGATACATTTATAAAATCACATTGGGAAACCTATACAAAACATGATTATGCTGTTTTTAACCCAACACATACTTGGGTAGAATATATAAACCGACTATTTGGTGCTCTAGCAGGTTTCGCGACATTATTAATGGCTTTTGCATCAGTAAAGCTCTGGAAAGAAAACAAAACCATTACGCTGCTATCGTTTGCAATAGTTTTTGGCATGGGATTTCAAGCTTGGTTAGGAAAAACCGTAGTAGACTCTCATTTAGCGCCTTTTAAAATAACAGTTCATATGGTTATGGCACTGGTAATAGTTGCTGCCATTTTATATGTTATTTACAAAACAAGCCCTAATAAAAAGGCTTTTAAGCAACACAATGTATTTAAAAACGTACTAGTAATTGCTTCTATACTAACACTTATTCAAATTGTGTTAGGTACGCAAGTAAGACAATTTATTGATGAGCAAAGTAAACTGCTAGGAGATGAAAATACAAACTTATGGCTAAACAATCCAACCGTTTCTTTTTACGTACATAGATCATTCTCTATTATAGTCCTACTGGTAAATGGTTACCTATATTACTTATTAAAAAAACAAAAACTCAACCATAAAAAATTAAACTGGGTTATGGGCATTCTCATCATAGAAGTACTTTCAGGAATTGCCATGGCTAATTTTAATTTTCCGTTTGGTTCGCAAAGTTTACACCTTGTTTTAGCTAGTATTTTGTTCGGAATTCAATATTACTTAATTTTAGAAGCATTTAACGCTAAAAACAAACTACAAACTTCGTAACTTTGCACGCTTATTTTAAAAAATTATGGTTTATAGATTTAGAGTTATTCTTGACAACGATACAGAAGATGATGTTTTTCGCGATTTAGAAATTCGTGAAACAGATACCCTTGAAGATTTACACAACATCATTACGCAATCCTTTGGGTTTGACGGCATGGAAATGGCTTCATTTTACATGAGTAATGATGCTTGGGAACAAGGAGAAGAAATTTCGCTGTTTGACATGAGCGAAGGCGTAAACTCTGTAAAACTAATGAACGAAACCACTATTAATGATGTAGTTCATGAAGCACAAACAAAGCTTATTTATGTTTATGATTTTTTAAGCATGTGGACATTTTATGTAGAACTTGCTGAAATTGTTGAAGAAGTTGAAGGTACCGATTACCCAAACCTTATGTTTGTACATGGGCAAATTCCTGATCAGGCACCAGAAAAAGCTTTTGAATCTGATGATTTAGACGATGATTTCAATGAGTTTGATGACGATCTTGACATTGAAGACTATGATAATTTAGATTTTGATGAAAATTGGAATTAATCGACTTTTCTTTTTATAAAAACTTAAAAATGCATTCTACCTTTAGAATGCATTTTTTATTTTGTAACAATTCACTAATTTAATCGTCACATAAATAACCAACATTACTGACTTTTATATCAGTAAACAAAAACCACACATTTTGGAGACCGTATTAACAATCAAAAATCTTACAAAAAAATTCGGCTATCTCACAGCTGTAAAAGACCTATCATTCACTATAAACAAAGGCAACGTATATGGAATTTTAGGCCCTAACGGCAGCGGAAAATCTACCACATTGGGTATTGTACTTAACGTGGTAAACAAAACCGAAGGAAGTTTTCATTGGTTTGATGGTAATGTCTCAACACACAATGCGTTAAAAAAAGTAGGAGCTATTATAGAGCGCCCTAACTTTTACCCATATATGACTGCCTATCAAAACCTGAAACTTGTTTGCAAGATAAAAGGCGTTCCTTACAGTAAAATTGAAGAAAAACTTCAAGTGGTAGATTTACTAGATAGAAAAGACCATAAATTTAAAACCTATTCTCTGGGAATGAAACAACGTTTAGCTATTGCTTCTGCGCTTTTAAACGACCCAGAAATATTAATATTAGACGAACCTACTAACGGATTAGACCCGCAGGGAATTCATCAAATACGTGAACTTATAAAGAAAATTGCCAGCGATGGCACTACAATTTTGTTAGCCTCTCACCTACTCGATGAAGTTGAAAAAGTATGTAGCCATGTAGTTGTTTTAAGAAAGGGTGAAAAACTATATTCTGGTCGTGTGGACGAAATGATAAGTAGTCACGGATTTTTAGAGCTTAAAGCAGAAAACCAAGAACAACTATTAAAATTTCTTGACGACAAAAAAATGTTTGGAAAAATTAAAGTAGAAGATGATTTGGTTACTGCGTTCTTGGATCAGCCTATGGATGCAAAGGCTGTAAATAAACTTATGTTTGAAAACGGCATTACACTATCACACCTTGTTAAACGAAAAGAAAGCCTTGAAGAGCAGTTCTTAAAACTAACAGACAACGTTTAATTCCAATCAAAAAACCAATCACATGTTACGACTTATAAATTTAGAATTACAAAAACTTTTACTTAACAGAACCAGTAAAATACTCATTTTTGTATCGTTCATTTTACCATTTACAGTATTAATCTTATCTTCAATAAAAATAAATTTTTTCGGATTTTTCACACTAGAACTAGGCGAATTGGGTATTTTCAACTTTCCTATAATCTGGCATATAACAACGTTTTTTGCTTCTTATTTCAAATTCTTCTTTGCTATTGTTGTTGTAAGTATGATAGGCAATGAATACAGTAATAAAACACTAAAGCAAAACTTAATTGATGGTTTAAGCAAGAAAGAATTTATCTTGTCAAAATTTTACACCATTGTATTCTTTTCACTTTTAGCAACAATCCTGATAAGCGTTGCTTCATTTTTTATTGGCTTATACTATTCTAGTTATACAGAAGCTGCTATTATTTTTAGAGAAACCGAGTTTATTTTAGCATATTTCATAAAGCTTGTTGGGTTCTTTAGCTTGTGTTTGTTTTTTGGTATGCTTGTAAAGCGTTCAGCTTTTGCGCTTGCTTTTCTATTTATTTTATATATCGTAGAGTGGCTAGTTTTTTGGGGTTCATATGAGATTTTTGGTAATTCTGAAACAGCTTTTAAAGTTAAAGGTTTTATGCCTTTAGAGTCCATGTACAAGTTGATAGATCAACCTATACAACGTATCATAATGACTAAATATCCTGATAAAGTAGACTTAACTTACGACTACGCCGTACATTGGCAAGAAATAGCCATTGTGTTAGGTTGGACTGCTGTATTTATCTTTTTATCGTTTAGATTATTAAAAAAGCGAGATTTGTGATATCTTTGATAGCAATTGCTATCAAAAAAAATGAAAAAAAAATTATTATACATACTGTTAACTGTATGTACTTACACCTATGCTCAACAAGAAGCGGCTAACTGGTATTTTGGAGAAAATGCAGGAATTAACTTTGGTCCAGATGGGAGTATTACAGTTTTAAATGATGGTCAGTTAAATACTGTTGAGGGTTGCTCATCTATATCTGATGCTAGCGGCAACCTCCTTTTTTATACAGACGGTCAAAGAGTTTACAACAGGAATCATCTAGAAATGAGTCCTTTTCTTTTGTTAGGAGATGAATCTAGCACGCAATCTGCTATTGTTGTTCCAAAACCTAACGACCCTGATATTTATTATATATTTACTGTTGGCTCTAATCAAACCACAAATGGTTTGAATTATTACACTGTAGACATGACACTTAACGGTGGACTTGGAGGTATGGTTGGAGCTGAAACAGAGCTTCTTGAAAGATGTTCTGAAAAAATATCAGCCGTATTAAAAGACTGTGAATCAGGCTCTATTTGGGTTATTGCCTTATCGAATTCAAATGGAAACAGCGTAGCCTCTATGAATACATTTCATGCTTTTGAAGTTACAACCACTGGTGTAAACCCAATTCCTGTATCGTCAACAATTAATACTTTAAATATTACTGACTCTCGTGGCTATTTAAAATTATCTCCTAATGGTGAAAAACTTGCTTGTGCGAACACCAACAACGGCTTGTTCCTATTTGACTTTGACAAAGATTCAGGGACTGTAAATAATCCCTTTAGATTAAATATTTCGGGGACAAACAATAAACCTTACGGTATTGAATTTTCTCCAAATAGTAGCTTATTATACGCAACATCCTCTAACGATTTTTTTGGTAGTGGTGACACTAATCCTAGAAACCACCATTCAGTACTTACTCAATTTAATCTTGAAGCAACCGATATACAAGCTTCAGAGTTCCCTTTAGACAGACAAGATTTATATAGAAGTGCATTACAATTAGGTCCCGATGGTAAAATTTATAGGACTATGTCTTTAACTTACAGCACAGGAACTCCTTACTTGAGTGTTATAAACAATCCTAATACTATAGGAGTTGGATGTGATTATCAAAACAATGCTATAGATTTAGGCACTAATAATTCAACACAAGGCTTACCGCCTTTTATAGCTTCTTTTTTTGCTGAAGATATAGATATTATCAGAAATGGTAGCGAAACTACATTTTTACCTTTATGCACGGGAGACACATACACTTTAGAAGCTGACAATATTCCTGACGCTACCTATGAATGGACTTTTGATGGTAATATAATTAGTGAAAATGATTATGATTTAGTCGTATCTCAAAACGGTATTTATGAAGTTACTATAAACCTTAATGATGGTGGATGTGAAATTTTAGAAGGGAAGGCTATCGTTGAGTATTTTGATTATCCAACTGCTAACTTAATAGACGACATTTCTATTTGTGACGATAACAACGACGATACTTGGTCTTTTGATTTTACAAGTCTAGATATTGATGCTTTAGGCACTCAAGACGCTTCAATTTATAGCGTTCATTATTTTGAATCTGAAGTTGACGCTAATAACAATGACAACGAAATTATAGGCGCTTATGAAAACACATCAAACCCACAAACTATTTGGTACAGAGTCCATAACGATGGAAACCCTAATTGCTATGACTTAAAATCTTTTACCATTAGTGTTTTAAACACACCAACTGCCAATGATATGCAAGATCAAGCAGTTTGTGATGATGATACTGATGGAGATGATGTAAACGGACAAGTTGAAATTAATCTAACAAACTTTAATGACGACATCTTAAATGGTCAAAATGCCGCAGATTACAACATAACATATCATTCGTCATTAAACGATGCTATAAATGGCTTTTCTGATTTACCTTTTACTTACTATAATCAAACTCCTTTTTCTGAAACTATTTTTGCTAGAATAGAAAATAAAGAAAATGATGACTGCTTTGATACAAATTCATTTAACATTATTGTAAACCCATTACCTGTTGTTGTTAACACATCGCTAATACAATGTGATGAAGATGGCATTAACGACGAAATAACAACCTTTAATCTAAACCAAATAATTGATGATATAACAGGTGGAAACACAAATTTATCTACAACTTTTTACGAAAGTTTGACAGATGCCCAAGACATATCTGCTACTTCAGTAAATGCTGATGCTTTTACTAATAATGCTAATCCTCAAATTATTTACGCCAGAGTAAAAGACGACAATACAGGCTGCTTCAATATTGCTAATATAACGCTACAAGTTAGCACCACACAAGTTAACGACTATGTTGCTAATCCTGTATGTGACGAACTTAATTCTGAAGATGGTATTAACTCCTTTAACCTAGATGATTTTACCACAGATATACAAACTCAAAACAATATCTCATTTCCTGTTACTTATTACAGCTCATATAATGATGCTTTACTTGAGCAAAACGAGTTAACATCTCCTTATACCAACACGCAACCTTATAATGAAACTATTTATTTTAGAGTAGAAAATGCTAATGCCTGTTTTGGTATAGGTGAAGCTTTATTAACAATCAATGAGCTTCCTCAATTTGAAGACGACGAAACCGTTTTGTATTGCCTTAATAATTTCCCATCAAGCATACCTATAGATGCTGGAATTGTTAACGATAATCCTAATAACTATTCATATAACTGGTCTTCTGGAGAAAACACTTATGAAATTATGGTAAATACCGTTGGAACTTACACCGTAACGGCTACCAACATAAATACAGGTTGTTCTAAATCTAGAAATATTACTGTAAATCCATCAAACATTGCTACATTTGACTCTATTGAGGTTATCGATGCTTCTGAAAACAATACTATTACAGTACTTGTTTCTGGAGAAGGTGATTATGAATATGCTCTTTTTGATCAAAACGGAATTGTCACTAATTACCAAACCAACAATACCTTTACTAACGTTTATCCTGGTATCTATACCGTAAGTGTAAAAGATGTTAAAAATGATTGTGGTATTGTAGAAAACAGTGTTTCTGTTATTGGGTTTCCTAAATTTTTCACACCAAATGGTGATGGCACCAACGATACTTGGCAAGTGCAAGGTATTTCATCTATGTTTCAGCCTAATTCTAAAATTCTGATTTTTGATAGATATGGCAAACTTTTAAAACAATTAGATCCTCTTGGGCCTGGTTGGGATGGAATTTACAATGGAAACGTTTTACCTGTTAGCGATTATTGGTTTTCTGTAACTTTACAAGATGGAAGAGTTTACAATAATCACTTTACTTTAAAACGATAAGCTTTAAAATTTGTACATTTATTTAGAAATATAGTTTCTAATTATTAATGTATCGTAACAACACAATCTTTGCCTTTTTATTCTTTGTTTGCATAAACAATGGATTGTGCCAAGACATCGATCTCTTTCAACAATTCAATGGACGCTATGATTATACTGCCATAGGTAACACCCTAAACCCCGAAGAGAATAATATTGTTAGAGATTTTTGTGAAATTCTTCCGGAGTCTGAAGCACAATTAACCATAAACAGTAGCCACACCATTGTTGCTGCATATTTATATTGGGCTGGTTCAGGCGCTGGCGATTTAGAAGTTAATTTCAATAACCAAACCATAAACGCCGAAGAAACCTACACTATTGACTATGAAGACCCTAATTATGGTACCCTAACCTATTTTTCGTGTGTTGCCAATGTTTCTAACTACGTAATATCACAAGGAAACGGAATCTATGAATTTTCAGGATTAGATATTTCAGACACATTATCATCAAATTCTGGATATTGTAATAATAGAACAAATTTTGCAGGTTGGAGTTTGTATGTTATTTATGAAGATAGCAGCTTACCCATAAATCAGATAAATATTTTTCAAGGATTAGAAATTATAAATAGAAACATTCAGGAAAAAGTAATCTTGCTAGAAGACATTAATGTTTTAGATAATATTGGTGCTAAAATAGGGTTTCTAGCTTGGGAAGGTGATTCTCTTTTAAATTATGGCGAATCGTTATTAATTAATAACAATCTACTTTCTAATCCTCCTTTAAACCCATCTGATAATGCATTTAACGGTACAAATAGTTTCACGAACTCTAACACGCTTTATAATTGTGATTTAGATGTTTATAATATTCAAAATAATATTGCTATTGGAGATACATCAGTTGAAATCAAACTCACCACTGGAGGTTTTGATTCTAATGGTATTTTTCAAGCAGATTTAATTATCTTAAACAATATTATTACTGTATTAAACATACAGTTACCAGATGCAATCATTTCTATAAACGATACAACTGTTTTTTGTAACAACAGAAATGTTGAAGTTGACTATACGGTTTCAAATTTTAATAGCACAGATATATTACCTAGCAATACGCCAATTGCTTTCTATGCAAATAACGAATTAATTGCGCAATCGTATACTCAAAACACGCTTAATGTTGGAGCTTCAGAAAGTAACACCATACAGATAACTATTCCTGAAAATATTCCGTTAGACTTTACATTAACCGCTGTTGTAGATGATGATGGGACTGGAGTTGGTATAATTACAGAACTTAATGAACTGAACAACACATCTCAAAACGATGTCTCATTAATTCCATTTCCTGAAGTTATTGATTTACCTGACTTGAGTAATTGTGATGAAGGCTTTGATAGTGCTCATTTTGATTTAACACACTTATTAAACAATATAAATTATGACCCAAACTTTAATGTTAGTTACTATACGACTTTAGAGGATTTATATAATGATGACAATGAAGTTCTAACACCAACAAACCACAAAAACACTCAAAATCAACAATATATATACATTAAAATAGAAAATTCAATTTGTTTTGATATCTTTAGGAGTAAATTAATTGTAAAAAATTGTCCGCCATACATCCCCGAAGTTTTTACCCCAAACAATGATGGCTATAATGATTGGTTTAACATACAAGGTCTTTATAACATTTTTGAGAATCATAAACTATTAATATATAACAGATACGGAACATTAATCTTTGAAGGTAATAACAACTTGCCTTGGCAAGGAAAAGCTAATAAAGGAATTAACAACAAAGGAAAAATTTTACCTGTAGGAACCTATTATTACATATTATACCTTAACGATTCAAACTACAAACCTATAACCGGATGGGTTTATTTAAACAAATAACTAAATGCATTTAATCGTATTTTTTTGCGTTTTATCTATATTTTAGTTATTTTGTCGCGTGTTTAAACATAAATTTAACTAAAGTTGACAAATCTAGATAGAACAGAGAGTGCGTCATTCAAAAGCTTACGCTACATATACGTAGTTATTACAGCATTAATTAGTCACGTATTTTATGCTCAACAAATTCAGATTGTTGACAATTTATCTCCTTCACAATTAATTGAAGAACACCTAGCTATTGGATGTGTAGAAGTATCTGATATTACATCTAGTATAAACGGTAGCGTAAACCAAATAAATAGCTATGGCTATTTTGAAAGAGGCTCATCAAACTTTCCTTTTGAAAACGGAATTGTACTAACAACAGGATCTGCTATATCTGCAGGTAATACACAAAATACAATTACTCTTAACGAAGGCGATACAAATTGGGGAACTGACAGCGATTTAGAAAATGCTCTTGGAATAACAAACACACTTAATGCGACCTCTATAGAGTTCAACTTTACTTCTGTTACAAATCAAATACAGTTTAATTACATATTGGCTTCAGAAGAGTATTATGCAAATTTTCCATGTGATTACTCTGACGGATTTGCGTTTCTAATTAAAGAAGCCGGCTCTACAATGCCCTATACCAATATAGCCATAATTCCTGGCACCAATACATCTGTTAATACCAATACTATTCATGAAGAAATAGTTGGAATTTGTCCAGCTCAAAACGAAGCTTATTTTGAGGGTTATAATATTGGTGACACAAACTTTAATGGGCGAACTACAGTTATGACAGCTACTGCTAACATAGAACCCTATGTAGAATATCACATTAAACTGATTGTAGCTGACCAGTCTGATGAAAGTTATGACTCAGCTGTATTTATAGAAGGAAACAGCTTTAACTCCTCAGTTGATTTAGGATCAGACATATCAACATGCGCCAATAATACAACACTAAATGCCGAAATTGATAACAATAATGCTAGTTATGAATGGTATTTTAACAATGGGGTAATTAACGGAGAAACTACACCTTCTCTTAATGTAACTGAATCAGGAGAATACCGTGTATTAATTCGTATTCCACTAAATAATGATTTTTGCGAAATTGAAGACTCCGTTCAAGTAAACCTTAACGATGCACAAACCTTAAGCGGCATAACAAACTTTACACTTTGTGATACTGCCGAGAATGATGGTATAAGAGTTTTTAACCTTGACACAAAAACGCCTGAAATACTGGCATTATTAGCACCAAGCAACTATAGCATAAGCTATCACCTATCTGAAAATGATGCTATAACAAACAACAATTCTCTATCTTCATTAATACAAAACTCAAACAATCCACAAACACTTTTTGTTAGAATTGAAGATATTGATAATGGGTGCTTAACGTATGCTCAATTTGACTTAATTGTAAATCCTTCTCCTGAAATTGTAGAACCTGAACCTTTAATAATTTGTGACCCTGATGCTGCAAATGGAGCTACTCAAGTAGATTTAACACAACTCAATGATGAAGTTTCTAATAACAATCCTGATGTTATAATAACGTATCACTACTCTCAAACTGATGCTAATACTGGCGACAACCCAATAAATTCAATCTTTGTCAACACAAACTCTAATCAAAACGTTTTTATAAGAGTAACAAACCCTGATACAGGTTGTTCTGATACAACATCTGTAAGTATAACACTTTTAGAAACACCTCAAATAAATTCAGACCCTCAAACTATTAATGCATGTGAAGATGATGATGATGGCTTTGAAACCTTTGATTTATCAACTGTTATAAATGATGTCTTACAAGGTTTAACAAATGTAACCGTTACTTTCCACACAACAAACCAAGATGCTCAAACAGGAGACAATCCTATACAAGATATTACCAATTATGAAAACACCACGCCAAATGTTCAAGTAGTTTATGTTAGAGTTGTAAGTGATGACAATGACTGTCCTGCTATATCTACCGTGACTCTTTATTCTAATATATTAGAGTCTGAAACCAATATTAGAAATTTTTATAGATGTGATGATGCTAGTAATGATGGCATTAGCAACTTTAATCTAACAAACATAGCAAATACTATTATAAACGGGCTTCCAAACACAACAGTCGCGTTTTATGAAAATGAGCAAGACCAACTTAACGAAACCAATGCTATAGATCAAAACACACCTTATCAAGTTACTTCATCACCTCATACATTATATATAACCATATCAAACGATGACTGTACACACTTAAGCAGTATAAATCTAATTATAAATCCGCCAGTTATCATACAACCCTTAAGTCCTGTTGATTACTGTGACACAGATGATGATGGATTTACATCTATTGACTTAAGTACTTTTGACACTTATTTTGGTGAAGGTATTACTGACCCTCAAGTAAGTTATTATTTAACTCAACAAAATGCTGATGATCTAGAAGGTGAACTGCCGCCGTTTTATACCAATATATCAAACCCTCAGACATTATATATTAGTGTCAGAAACGGTTCTACCGGATGCAGAGATACTGCCGAAATACAAATTAATGTCATCCCTGCCCCAACAGTTATACAACCTAGTGATATTATAATTTGTGATGACAATCAAGATGGTTTTTATATAGTAAATCTAGATGATAAAATTTCTGAAATGATAAGTGATACTACAAACTTAAACATCTCATTTTTCACCTCTTTAAATGATGCCAACAACAACATTGACGCAATTGAAAACACTGATACATACAATGCAAATACACAAACCATATACTCTAGAATTGAAAGTGATATTACAAGTTGTTACGCTGTAGCTGTATTTGATATTATAATAAACACTGAACCCTATTTTCCTGAAATAAGCAATTACAGTAATTGTGAATCTGACGGAAACCAAACTGCTGAATTTGTATTTATCAATAAAGATGAAGAAATATTAGACGGACAAACAGGAAAACGTGTTTTATACTTTACTGAAGAAAACCACGCCATAAACAGAACCAATATTATTGACAAAACAGTAGCTTACACAAACACATCAAACCCACAAACCATTTATGTAAGAACTGAAAACATTAGTGATGTTTCATGCTATAACACAGCTTCTTTCTCTATAGATGTTGGTTCTAACCCCATTTACAATACACCTTTAGACCAAGCTGTTTGTGACGATATTTCTAATGATGGCCAAGAAATATTTGACCTTTCTATTGTTACAAACCAAATATCTCTTAACAGTCCAGAAAACCTAACTATCACATACCATAGAACACTAAACGAAGCCAATAACGCACAAAACAGTTTGCCTCTTGACTTTGCTAACGAAGAAAACCCTCAACAAATATATGCGCGTATAGACAACGGAACTCATTGCTTCGGTATTGCAGAATTTGGTCTACAAGTGATACAAGTTCCTATAGTAAATTCAGCTCCAGAAATTGTATTATGTGATGACGATTATGACGAAATAACAACTTTTGACTTAACTGTTTCTGAATCTGAAGTTTTAAATATAAGACAAGATGATATTGCTATTAGTTACCATGCCGATTTAAATGATGTTGAGAACCATATAGAAATTCAAAATCCAAACGCCTATAATAACACTAGCAATCCGCAAACAGTGTATATAAAAATTACCAACACGATATCTTTATGCTATGTTTCAGTTCCTATTGACTTACATGTTAATATACCTCCTCAAATATTAGCTCCTTTAGTTCAAGTTTGTGAGCCAGATAACCTAACATATAATCTGTCTGATGCCTTACCTACTTTAATAGGAAACCAGCAAAATATAGAAACCACATTTTACGCAAACCTAACAAATGCAGAAAATGAATCAAATGCATTAGATACTAATTACACTTATACTTCTTATAATGACACAATCTATGTTAGGGCTGAAAACACATTAACAAATTGTGTACAAATTTCATCATTTAACTTAATAATCAACCCTACTCCAGTAGCACATTCTACTCCTAACCTTGAAACCTGCGATGATGATTTTGATGCTATGCACCTATTTGATTTATCAGATCAAACACCTATTATATTAGGCAATCAAAGTGCAAATCAATACACCGTTTCTTATTTTGAACTAGAAGAAGAAGCTATAGATAATGTAAACACTATTCAAGATTTAAATTATGTTGCTTATGATAATCAAACACTGTATGCAAGAATAGAAAACAATACAACAAATTGTTTTAGCATAACATCTTTTGACATTTTTGTACACAGAAAACCAGAATTAAATATTCCAGACCAAACAGTTTGTTTAAATAGTTTACCTTTAGTGGTTTCAGCCGATACAGGCTTTGCCTCAGATTCCTATCAATGGTCTACAAATGCTACAACACCTACAATTGATATCACACAAGTAGGCACCTACTCTGTAACAGTTACCACACCATATGGTTGTTCAACATCAACAACATTTAACGTTATTGAATCAGAGCAAGCAACCATTGAGTTTACTGAAACTGTAGACTTTTCAGACCCTAATAACATTACTGTTACAATAAGCGGCATTGGAGATTATGTATACATTTTAGACGGAGGCGCTCCTCAAGAATCTAATACTTTTTACAATGTAACGTTAGGACCACACACTATTGAAGTGTATGATTTAAACGGATGTGCTTCTGCAATAAAAGAAATTGTTGTGGTTGATGCGCCTTTATTTTTCACCCCAAATAATGACGGACAAAATGACGTTTGGCAAATTACAGGAATAGAAAAACTAGAAGGGACAATCGTTTATATTTTTGATAGATATGGCAAACTACTTAAAACATTAAGTCATACATCAATAGGCTGGGATGGTACTTACAATAATAGTCCTATGCCTACAAGTGATTATTGGTTTTTAGCAAAAGTAAAAAAAGATGAAAGTGAATTTGAAGTAAAAGGTCACTTTACATTAAAAAGATAACTCTTTTTTTATTACGGCTTTAACATTCTTAACCAAGAGAAAAACGCTATTATTGGTTATATTTGCACCCCAATAAAAAGTAATGAAAAAAGGCATATACATCCTTATATTTTTATTATCTGCTTACACAAGGTCTCAAAATGTACAAGTAGACAGTCAAACATATACACCGCAACAACTCATTGAGGATGTTTTGATTGATAGTGATTGTATCACAAATGTTACTGTTACAGGTGTCGTAGGTGGAAACTTTAATGACACCGACCAAAGTTATGGTTATTTTGATGCCACAGGAACTGGGTTTCCTTTTCAAAGAGGTATTGTTTTAAGTACTGGCAGATTATCCAATGTACCTGGACCAAACACTTATATAAGCGATGATGACGCCCCTAATTGGACAGGAGACAATGATTTAGAAAACGCATTAAATGAATCAAATACCTTAAACGCTACAATTTTAGAGTTTAATTTTACTTCAAATGCTGATCAAATAAATTTTCGCTACTTATTTGCTTCCGAAGAATATCAAGAAGGAGACAGCAACACCTGTAGATACTCTGACTTATTTGGATTTTTAATTCGTCCCGTAAACCAACAAGAGTATACTAATATTGCTTTAGTTCCAAATACGCAAACTCCAGTTAAAGTTACAACTGTACATTCAGGAATCCCTAATGGTTGTGACCCAATAAACGAAGTTTATTTTGGAGGTTGGAACAATGCTAATGCTCCTATAAATTTTAACGGACAAACAGCAGTTTTAACAGCAACGGCTAATATTATTCCTAATCAAGCTTATCATGTAAAACTTGTTATTGCTGACGAACAAAACTATCGTTATGACTCGGCTGTATTTTTAGAAGCCGGAAGCTTTAGATTAGGAACAGATTTAGGTCCAGATAGACTTATTGCTACAGGAAACCCACTTTGTGATAATGAAACCTTGGACGTTGATGCACAAATGCCTGGTAACAATACTTACAGATGGTTTAGAAATAACACAGAAATCGTTGGTGAAACAAATGCAACTTACACAATAACACAAGAAGGTGTTTATGATGTTGAAGTTACACTACAAAACAACTGTATCGCTTATGGATCTATAACTGTTGAATATAGCCAACCTCCAGTAGTAAATAATACCACATTAATAAATTGCGATGCAGATCAAAATGGCTTTACAATTTATAACTTATTTGACGCATCAAGAACCACTATTCAATCTCAAGACGGATCTATAACAGGTTTCTTTACAGATAGAAATAACGCCATACAAAATACAGATAATATTACGAACCCTACTGCTTATGAAAATACGCAAATTTTGCAAACAGTTTATGCGCGTATTGAAAATAGATATGGTTGTTTTGCTATTGCAGAAGTAACTTTAGACACTTCAAATAACACCGTAGTTATTCCTGATTATAACACTTGTGACGACGAAACTGCTGATGGTATTACCAGTTTTAATTTAAATGAGGTTCAAAACACCATTGAACCTTTGGTTCCTAATGGCGCTTCTATTGTCTTTTATTCAAACGAAAATGATGCCTACGTTAATCAAAATTCATTAAGCAACTCATACACCAATAGTAATCCTTACAGCGAAACTCTGTATGTAAAAATTACAAATAACAATGCCTGTTACTCTGTGAGTGAAGTTGTGATACATATTAATGAAAATCCTGACTTATTACCTGATGAAACGACTTTATATTGTTTAAATGATTTCCCTACATTCACCTATTTAGACGCAGGAATCACCAACGGATCTATTAATAACTATACATTTACCTGGGAGAAAGACGGAACTGACCTGAACACCAATACGTCACAAATTGCAATTAACGAAACAGGTATCTACACTGTAACGGTTACCAACGCTAATGGATGTTCGGCAATCAGGACTATAACTGTCAGACCATCTAACATTGCAACCATTGATGATGTTTCTATTATTGAAGCTTCTTCAAACAATTCAATAACCATATATGCATCTGGAGAAGGTGATTATGAATATGCATTAGATAATAACTCTTTTCAAGACAGTAATACATTCACAAACGTATCTGCTGGTTTATATACCATTTTTGTAAGAGATAAAAACGGTTGTGGTCTTATTTCAAAAGATATATCTGTGCTTGGTTTTCCTAAATTTTTCACCCCAAATGGTGATGGCGATAATGATACCTGGAAACCTATAGGAATCACTTCAAACCAATTAACTATCAAAATATTTGATCGTTATGGCAAACTAATTAAAGAGTTAAATGCTTCTGAAAATGGATGGAATGGCGTTTTCAATGGTCAAAATATGGCTAGTGATGATTACTGGTACCACGCTGTTTTTCAAAACGGTAAAGAATATTTTGGTCATTTCTCTTTAGTGCGATAGTGAAAGTAACACAGGCTTAACACAAACTCCCTAAAATATTTCCTATTTTTGCCTGCCAATTATTTTTTTAATGAAACGAATCGCCTTCTTATCTGCAATTATTTTTTCAGTTTTATACACAAACTTAAATTTTGCTAAATCAAACATTTGTCCAGCTCCTATAGTAACTAACTTTTCACCAACTCAAGGTCCAGAAAACACATTAGTTACAATAAACGGATCAAACTTTAATGATGCAGCTTCTGTTTTTTTCGATGGAATTTCTACTTCTTTCTCTATTATAAATGATAATGTTATAGAAGCTTATGTTCCTGCAGGAATCAGTAGCTCCTCAACAATTACAATTACAAGTTCAGGAGGCTGTACAGGAAATGCTGCAACAGACTTTAACTTTCTAGATTCTCAATGTAGTACTGCTGATGCTTATATTTCTGAAATTTATGATGCCTTATCAGGAAGTTATGCTGTCATTGAGCTTTACAACCCAACAAGTTCACCAATAGTATTAGACGGAGTTTATGTCATTGAACGTTATGGGGATATTGGAAACGCTACTCCAAGCCATACCTACAATGTTTCAGGTACTATCCAACCATTAGATACTTTCATTATCATACTAGGTAGTGGTTCTAATTGCCCATCGCTAACTGCTGATTTTACTGTTTCCACTGGAATTAATGATAACGATGAATTTAAACTTTTAAAAAATGGTGTACTAATTGACATTGTTAATGCTCCAGGAGAAAGAGGTTACAGTATTATTAGAAACCCTGATGCAGCTGTTAGTCAAACCACTTTTAACGGTAGTGATTGGACTATAAATTCTGAAGAAGATTGCTCTGATTTAGATTCGCACACTGCTGATCCTATTCCAGATAATACGCCAACAATTACTCAACCAAACACTCAAACCATTTGTGAAAATGGCACAGCAACTTATTCTATTTCAATATCAGGAACAGAAACATATACGTATCAATGGATGGTTTTAAATACTGCTGGCAACTGGGTTAACGTTACAAATAATGCTAATTATTCTGGAGCCAACACCAGCACACTAACTGTAAATAATGCACCTACAAGTTTTGATGGAAATCAATACTATTGTGAAATGACATCTGCAACATGTGACTTGGTAAGCATCGCCGTACAACTTAATGTAAATAATCCTCAAGTTGATACACTCTCTGATTATTCGGATTGTTCTAGCTATACCTTACCTACGCTTACAAACGGTAATTACTTTACCCAAGCAAACGGTAATGGGACACAGCTTAATGCTGGTGATGTGATTTCTTCTACGCAAACTATTTATATTTTTAATGAAGTTGGTACGGCACCAAATACGTGTTCTAATGAAAGTAGCTTTACGGTAACCATTTCTGGAAATCCGCCTGTGGATACACTTGCTGATTATTCGGATTGTTCTAGCTATACCTTACCTACGCTTACAAACGGTAATTACTTTACACAAGCAAATGGTAATGGTACTCAACTTAATGCTGGTGATGTGATTTCTTCTACGCAAACTATTTATATTTTTAATGAAGTTGGTACGGCACCTAATACGTGTTCTAGTGAAAGTAGCTTTACGGTAACCATTTCTGGAAATCCGCCTGTGGATACACTCTCTGATTATTCGGATTGTTCTAGCTATACCTTACCTACGCTTACAAACGGTAATTACTTTACCCAAGCAAACGGTAATGGGACACAGCTTAATGCTGGTGATGTGATTTCTTCTACGCAAACTATTTATATTTTTAATGAAGTTGGTACGGCACCAAATACGTGTTCTAGTGAAAGTAGCTTTACGGTAACTATCTCTGGAAATCCGCCTGTGGATACACTTGCTGATTATTCGGATTGTTCTAGCTATACCTTACCTACACTTACAAATGGTAATTACTTTACCCAAGCAAATGGTAATGGTACTCAACTTAATGCTGGTGATGTGATTTCTTCTACACAAACCATTTACATTTTTAATGAAGTTGGTACAGCACCAAATACGTGTTCTAGTGAAAGTAGCTTTACGGTAACTATCTCTGGAAATCCGCCTGTGGATACACTTGCTGATTATTCGGATTGTTCTAGCTATACCTTACCTACACTTACAAATGGTAATTACTTTACACAAGCAAATGGTAATGGTACTCAACTTAATGCTGGTGATGTGATTTCTTCTACGCAAACTATTTATATTTTTAATGAAGTTGGTACGGCACCTAATACGTGTTCTAATGAAAGTAGCTTTACGGTAACTATCTCTGGAAATCCGCCTGTGGATACACTTGCTGATTATTCGGATTGTTCTAGCTATACCTTACCTACACTTACAAATGGTAATTACTTTACCCAAGCAAACGGTAATGGTACTCAACTTAATGCTGGTGATGTGATTTCTTCTACGCAAACTATTTATATTTTTAATGAAGTTGGTACGGCACCTAATACGTGTTCTAATGAAACTAGCTTTACGGTAACCATTTCTGGAAATCCGCCTGTGGATACACTTGCTGATTATTCGGATTGCTCTAGCTATACCTTACCTACACTTACAAATGGTAATTACTTTACCCAAGCAAATGGTAATGGTACTCAACTTAATGCTGGTGATGTGATTTCTTCTACGCAAACCATTTACATTTTTAATGAGGTCGGTACAGCACCAAATACATGTTCTAGTGAAAGTAACTTTACGGTAACCATTTATAATTCGGTTGATTTTAGCTTAAACGATTCTAATATTTCAATAAATGACAACAACCTTATTGTAAACATGTCTAATACAAGCATTAGTTATGAATATGCAGTTGATAATTCTAACTTTCAGACAAGCGCATCTTTTTACAACCTTTCACCTGGAACTCATACGCTTTATGTTCAAGACAGTAACGGTTGTATCATAAAATCCTTAAATTTTGAAATTAAGGAATCTAATGACATTCACATTCCGTTGTTTTTTACACCAAATTTTGATGGTCAAAATGATGTTTGGCAAATAACAGACAACAAAAACACGATAAAAGAAATTTACATTTTTGATAGATACGGAAAACTTTTAAAACAGGTTTCTCCAAGACTTAAACGTTGGGATGGTAATTACAATGGATACCCTATGGAAACAAATGACTATTGGTATCTTATTACTCTAAAAACTGGAGAACAGCTTAATGGTCATTTTACTCTAAAACGTTAATCATAATTAAGTAGGCAACGCATTTATTTTTATGTAATTTTGTTGTATGAAATTCAAGATAAAATCAGAATTTAGTCCAACAGGAGATCAGCCTCAAGCCATAAAAAAACTAGTTAATGGTATTGAATCTAGCGAGCAATACCAAACACTTTTAGGTGTTACTGGTTCTGGAAAAACATTTACTGTTGCTAATGTTGTTCAAGAAGTACAGCGACCTACGCTTGTTTTAGCTCATAACAAAACACTTGCTGCACAATTATATTCTGAATTTAAACAGTTTTTTCCTGATAATGCGGTTGAATACTTTGTGTCATACTATGATTATTATCAACCAGAAGCTTACATTCCGGTATCTGGCGTTTATATTGAAAAAGATTTATCTATAAACGAAGAGATAGAAAAAATGCGATTAAGCACAACATCTTCGCTACTTTCAGGGCGACGAGATGTTCTGGTGGTTGCATCTGTATCTTGCCTATATGGTATTGGTAACCCTGTAGAATTTCAAAAAAATGTTATTTCTATTGAGCGTGATCAAGTAATATCACGAACGAAACTTCTTCATAGACTGGTTCAAAGTTTATATTCTAGAACAGAAGCCGATTTCAACCATGGGAACTTTAGGATAAAAGGTGATACTGTAGATATTTTCCCTAGTTATGACGATCATGCTTTTCGCATTCACTTTTTTGGTGATGAAATTGAAGACATTGAAGCCTTTAATGTACAAACCAATGAAGTCATTGAGAGATATGACCGTTTAAATATTTACCCAGCAAATATGTTTGTTACTTCTCCCGAAGTATTACAAAATGCTATAAAAGACATTCAAGACGATTTAGTTAAGCAACATGATTATTTTAAAGAAATAGGTAAACATCTAGAAGCAAAACGCCTTAAAGAGCGTACCGAGTTTGACCTAGAAATGATTAGAGAATTAGGTTATTGCTCTGGTATTGAAAACTATTCGCGCTATCTAGACGGCAGGCAACCAGGCACAAGACCTTTCTGTCTATTAGATTATTTTCCTGATGATTACCTAATGGTTGTTGACGAAAGTCATGTGACCATCTCTCAAGTTCATGCTATGTATGGCGGCGATAGAAGCCGAAAAGAAAACCTAGTAGAATATGGTTTTAGACTTCCTGCTGCTATGGATAATAGACCGCTAAAGTTTGAAGAATTTGAAGCCTTACAAAATCAAGTGATATATGTAAGTGCAACTCCAGCCGACTATGAATTACAAAAAACCGATGGCGTTTATGTTGAGCAAGTTATTAGACCTACTGGTTTATTAGATCCTATTATAGACGTTAGACCAAGTCTCAATCAAATTGATGATTTAATAGAAGAAATACAGCAACGTGTTGAAAAAGATGAGCGTACGTTGGTTACAACACTTACCAAACGTATGGCAGAAGAACTTACCAAGTATCTTGACAGAATTCAAATTCGTTGTCGTTATATACATAGTGATGTTGATACACTTGAGCGTGTAGAAATTATGCAAGACTTAAGAAAAGGATTGTTTGATGTATTAGTTGGTGTTAATTTACTTCGAGAAGGTTTAGATTTACCCGAGGTTTCGTTGGTAGCCATTTTAGATGCTGATAAAGAAGGTTTTTTACGTTCAGCACGCTCATTAACCCAAACTGTTGGTAGAGCTGCTAGAAACCTAAATGGTAAAGCCATTATGTATGCTGATAAAATTACAAACAGCATGCAAAAAACTATAGATGAAACCAACTATAGACGTGAAAAGCAAATAAACTATAACACAAAACATAACCTAGTTCCTAAAGCTCTCAACAAAAGTTTAGACAGTGCTTTATCTAAAAATTCTGTTAGTACTTACAGTTATGAATTAGAAGCTGCAAAAGCTGCAGAACCCGAAAGCGAATATTTATCTAAAAGTGAGTTAGAAAAGAAAATTCGTGAAAATAGAAAGCATATGGAAAACGCTGCCAAAAACCTAGATTTTATGGAAGCAGCAAAATTTAGAGACAAAATAAAAAACTATCAGGAAAAACTAGACGCGCTAAAAGCTAACTAGTTGTATTGCACCTTAAAAATATCAATTAAAACATCTGGTGGCACAACTTTATTAGGAAAACTATCCATTAAATAAAGCACCTTGTTTATTGACTCATGGCTTAACCCCATGCGCAAACCATAATTAAAAAGCTTTGTTATTTCCTTATGAGATTTTTCATTATCAATATTCATCAATAAAACCAACCTGTGAAACTGAACAATACGTTCACTATGAGAGTTTAAATGAATATAATTTATTGGATTTTCAATGAGATAATCAAAGTCTTCTCGAGTTATTTCTAATTGTCTTGCTATCGCCAATAAAAAATTATATTCAATAGGTTTTAAATCGCTTTCATTTTTTGCAAATGAAATCATTTCAGACAATAAACTTAACTTTTCTACCCTATTAATCATACTAAACAAAGGATTGCTATTACTTTTTTATAAAGATACAGAGATAGAATATTTGATAATCCCTTATAAATTGTAACTTGTCGAAAATTACATGGTATTTCATCGTTGTTTTTTTACTTTAAATTAAAAACAACATTTAAAACACTGATTTTTAATTATTTAAAACAAAAATGTATTTTATCGACTTTCATTTCATAAACATGTCATTTTCGATGAAATGCTCACGGTAATTTACTCATTATAATAGCTTTAAATTATAATTATGACAAACAATGATATTTTTAAGAAACTACGAGTTGCTTTACAGCTGCGAGATGACGAAATTGTAAAGATTTTAGAACTGGTAGATTTCAGAATTTCTAAAAGTGAATTAGGGGCTTTTTTTAGAAAAGAAGATCACCCTAAATACAAGGAATGCGGTGATCAAATTTTAAGAAATTTTTTAAATGGACTTGTAATACATTTACGAGGTCCTAAACCTGACAAAAAACCAAAACTTACACCACCAAAAAAGAGCAACGATTAAGTTGCTCTTTTTATATATAATTTAATATTTTATTTAGACCAAAAATATAAGTTATACTATAGTGTTACTCATTTTCACTAGTTTTCATACAAAGAATAAGATTTAATACTGGTATTAATGTAAACCAAACAGAAACTCCAGCATCTCTTAACCTTCTAACAGTAGCACTTATTAATGGTATAAAAAATATTAAGTTAATAACGCTCCTTGTCCCTCTAAAATTTAATCCGTTAGGTTTTATATTATTAGCTTTTAAATACCAAGCTTCTAGTAACCCAAAAGGTATTGAAAGTATAAAAATATTAAACACAACAAAAATTAAAATAAAATAGGTCCAATATTCTTTTCTTCCAGTCTTTCCTTTATAATTAAAGGTTTGTTTAAAAATTTTCACTATATCTTTCATCATAAGTTCTATATTTAACCCCAACCTAAACAGTTTCTAATCCCACAATCCAATAAAACTTGTTGAGCGCCACCAGTTATTGATTCGTATATTATTTGTGCTGTTGACCATTGCTGATAAACTGCATATGCGCAGTGCTTTACACCTTGTTGACTACATTCAGTACTATCAGATATATTACCGTTAGAATCGTGATTACATTCAGGGCAAAGACCTGAATTTGGGTAATTAGGATCTTGCTTCGTAAGCATTCCGTTTTCCACATTTATTAATAATACAGAAGCATCATTTAACAATATATTAATCTCAATATCTGGTTTAGTTTGTTCTATATATTTTATAAATGTATTAAAATCAGATCCCAAATCAAAAGGTTTGTTTGAGGAAATTTCAGTTTTTATTTCATATTCTGATTCTCTTGAAGTTTTGTTATTTGAATCGTTTATAAAAACTACACTTTCAGTTTCATAAAAGTATTGAAATTCTTTTTTCACCTCTTCCTCTCATTCTCTTGAACAAGATAAAATAGAGAGTAAACTTAAAATTATTAAATAAATGTTTTATAAAATATAATGTATTTACAGAGCATTAAATACAAGAAATCATTGCTAATAACGATATTATTAAAATTTTAGAGCTTGTAGATTTTAGAGTTTCTAAAAGTGAACTAAATGCATTTTTTAGACGAGAAAACAATCCAAAATACAAGGAATGCGGTGATCCAATTTTAAGAAATTTTTTAAATGAACTTGTAATACATTTACGAGGTCCTAAACCTGATAAAAAACCAAAACTTACACCACCAAAAAAGAGCAACGATTAAGTTGCTCTTTTAATTAAATAACTACTTTAAGTATTAAACTGCTTAATTTTTAAGCACCTTAAAAGTTTTTGTAGCATTCTCAACTTGCACTTTAACTAAATAACTACCTTTTGATAAATGATTCATATCAATACGTACTTCTTTGAGAGTATTTATTTGTTTATCTACACACAACCTTCCTGTGATATCAAAAACACGTACTGAATTAATTTTTGAATGAGACACGCTCTTTATAAATAAGCTATGAGTTGCTGGGTTTGGATAAACTGCTAATTGATTTTGTAAAACATTGTTCTCTACTGATAATGTAGAATGGTCTGCATAGGTTTTTATGACACCTGTAATACCATTAGGGTTTTGAGCATCAGAACTTGTAAATAACACGTTTCCTTCACTATTTAAAGCAACTGATTGGCCACTACCAGCATCAACACTATCATCGTATTCACCAGATTGAATAACCCAATGGTTAACGCCTTCAATTTGCCCGCGTTTGTATAGGTAAACTCTTGGCGACGAACTAGAATTAAAAAAACGTGCACCAATGGCCATAAATAACCCATCATTATTCAGAGATAAAGAACTACCAAACCTATCACCATTAGTTAATCCAAAAATATTTCTAAAAAATGTATAACTTGTTCCACTAGAATAGTATGTTTTCACGTAGCCAGGAACACCTGTTGCTAGCCTAGTTCCAGCTGCCAGTATACCTCTGTTACCGCTTAATGCTATAGTATTACCAAGTCTATCATTCGCTTGGGATCCTTCAGCATTAAAAACTCGGTTCCAGCCACTCGAATACTGATAAACGGATATCTGTCCTCTACTCTGTCCGCTAGTTGTAGCGTTAATGTTATGATAAGGGGCTCCTACAGCTAAATAATCACCATCATTATTAAAATCTAATGTGCTACCAAAATTCTCTCCAGTAACAAGACCTTCTAAAGTGCTTCCTAATTGAAGCCAATTGCCAGAGTTGTACTCGTATACTTTTACTTCACCAGTTCCAGTATTGGCTCCAGGTATTCCTACAGCTAGTCTTGTTCCGTCTGCATTTAAGCTTATACTTCTTCCTAAACTCATACTAGTAGATCCTCCAACAAAGTCTGATCCTAATTGTGTCCAAGTGCCAGAAACATTTTGAAAAACACGTACATACCCTGAATAAGTATTGCCGTTAGGACTTCCTGAAGGAGCTCCAACTACTATAATGTTTCCTGAAGCATTAATATCAATAGTGTCTCCAAAATAATCGCCAGCCTGAAGACCAACAATATCATTTCCTATTTTCTCCCAACTACTATTATTATACTGATAAACTGAAACTTTTCCAATATTAGCATCGGTTCCCGTAACGCCATCATATCTTGGTGAGCTTATTACAATGGTGTTTCCATCAGAGCTTACTGCAAATTTATTTCCGAAGTAATCTCCCTCTATTCCGTCAGGGTCAAAAACATCTTCCCTATAAGTTGTAAATTCTTGTGAATAAATAAAAAGTGGCAGCATCAAGGCATAAAAGAATAATTTTGTTTTCATAAAAGTTTGATTTATTGATTAATAGTTACCTACTAGCAGTTTTTTTTATACTACTAGCAGGTTGTGCAAATCAATGTTAAAATCAAACTATTGAGAAATTTTTGGGGTCTACAAATGGGCTACAACAAAAATAAGCTACTGTAAAACAATTAGTTAAAAACAAAAAAACACCTTACTACATTTGGTATAAGAAGTTCTTTAGATCATCTTCTTTTCCAAGATTTAGTTTCTTTTTTAATCGATATCTGCTCATTTTTACACTTTTAGGAGTAACGTTTGTTAGTGTAGCAACTTCTTTTGTTGATAAATTCATACGAATATATGCGCAGGCTTTTAGGTCGTTATTGGTAAGATTGGGATATTTTAAGTTTAATGTTTTGAAAAATTTGGGATGAACATTATTAAAGTGTTTTTGAAAAGTAGCCCAATTATCATCAAAATTTAAACCTTGTTTTATAATACTATTCAATTCTTTTATAAAACTAGACTTTGAGGCTTCATTATCGCCAAATGCTTTTACTTTATCGCTTAAATCTTCTAACAGTTTATTTTTTTGTAACGAACTCATTGTTAATGAGCTTAACTCTACCGACTTTAACTCTAGTTCTTTTTTCTGAAGTTGCGCTTCAAGCTCTGATGCTTTTTTTTCTTTTATTAAAAGAGCTTCTTTTAGCTGAAATGATTTTCTCCTTATTTTATAACGATTGTATAAAAGGATAACTGTAACAACTAATAACAATGAGAATACAATGGCCCAGTTTCTATAAAGCTTAAACAACGCTACTTCTTTATCTTTTTGTATAGAATCTGTTTTTAAAATTTGAATTTCTTTAGCTTTTTTCTCTGCTTCATATTGCTCTTGGTAAAAAGCGACTTTTTTTGTTAAGTCATTTTTAAATAAGCTATCTCGAGATGCCGTATAAAGTTTAAAATTATGATACGATTTTTTGTATTCATTCAATTGATGATAACTATCAGTAAGCCCTTTATATGCATCTACCTGATATGGTAATGAACCAGATAATTTTGCATTGATTAAGGCTTGACTGTAAAAACGATTTGCTTCGCTATATTTTTTTTGATTAAATAATAATGTTGCTAAATTGATTTCTGTTAGGGCTGAATTTTCTGTATCCTTAATATCAGAAAACAACTTATTTGCTTTTAAGTAATAAACCATTGCTTGATCAATGAGGTTTTCACTCTTGCTTATATTACCTAAATTAGAATAAATACCTGCTAAAGAACGTTTATCATTCATTTTTTCGGCAAAATCTAAATACTCTAAATAATATGATTTTGATTTTTTATAATCACCTATTTCATAATAAAGTGTTGCTAAATTATTAATTGAACTAGCTATCAATCTTGGGTTCTTTATTTCTTTTCGTAAATCATAAGCTTCTTGTAAGTAAGCTAATGCTTTATCAAAACTTTCTAAATCTTTATAAAGTAACCCAATACCGTTTAAAGCATCTGATGTTTCCTTTTTTAAACTATAGCTACGGTAAATAGGTAATGCTTTAAAATAATAATCCAACGCCTCTTGGTAATTACCTTTTTGCCTATTTAATGCTGCTATATTATTATAAGATCGTGCCGCAAATGAAGAGTCTTTAAGTTTTAATCTATAAACAAGCGATTTTTTATAGTTATATAAACTAGAGTCTACAATTCCCAATCGTTGAAAAAGCACACCCATATTATTGTATGCATCGCCTTTTTTTCTTGAATCTGAAGTAGGAATACTTTGTAGTGATTTTTGCCAATAAGTTCTGGTACTATCGTATGCTCTAATATAAAAATAAGCAGTTCCAAGATTTTTATAAGAGTCTGCTAACCCTGATTTATAATTAAGCTTTTCACTTAAAATAATAGCGTCTTGAAGATGTTTAAAAGCTAATGCTATATTTGTGTTGAAAGATTTTCTTCCTATTTCATTTAGCAACTTTACTTTACTCGTATCATCCTTAATAGTTTTAAGCTCTAACAGTAAAGAATCAACTTGAGAAAAAACAGATGTTGTAGCAAATAATAATATAAAAGCAATCTTCTTCATAATAGTTGGTTGTTTAGTGCTTCTAAAATAGTTTAAATATTATAATTACACCAAAAAACACTATAACAGAGTGCTTTATAAAAAAAAGAGCAACTATTTAAGTTGCTCTTTTTTTAATTATATTAAGATTATCTATGTATTAAGACAATACATCTTGTACTTTATCTGCAGCTTCTTGAAACTCTGTTGCACTTAATACATCAAGTCCAGAATTATCAATTAATTCTTTAGCTATATCTGCATTTGTACCTTGTAAACGTACAATAATTGGAACTTGTATAGCATCTCCCATATTCTTGTAAGCATCTACAACACCTTGTGCTACACGATCACAGCGTACAATACCACCAAATATGTTAATTAAAATAGCTTTTACGTTAGGGTCTTTTAAAATAATTCTAAAAGCAGCCTCAACACGAGCAGCATCTGCAGTACCACCAACATCTAAAAAGTTAGCTGGCTCACCACCTGCTTGCTTAATTAAATCCATAGTAGCCATTGCTAATCCAGCTCCGTTTACCATACAACCAACGTTTCCATCAAGATCAACATAGTTTAATCCTAATTGACCTGCTTCAACTTCAATAGGGCTTTCTTCACGTAAGTCACGTAATTCAGCTAAATCTTTATGTCTGTATAATGCGTTATCATCTAAAGTTACTTTAGCGTCTACTGCCATTATTTTATCATCACTAGTTTTTAAAACTGGGTTGATTTCAAATAAAGAAGCATCAGATTTATCATATGCTGTATATAATGCCGTAACAAACTTTGTCATTTCTTTAAAAGCTGTACCACTTAAACCTAAATTAAATGCTACACGACGTGCTTGAAAAGGTAAAATTCCTGTTGCAGGATCTATTTCTTCTGTAAAAATTAAATGAGGTGTTTTTTCAGCAACTTCTTCAATATCCATTCCTCCTTCTGTAGAATACATAATCATATTACGACCATTACCTCTGTTTAATAATACAGACATGTAAAATTCATTAGGTTCTGAATCGCCAGGATAATAAACATCTTCAGCAACTAAAACTTGGTGTACACGTTTACCTTCAGCAGAAGTTTGAGGTGTTACAAGGTCCATCCCTATAATTTGACCAGCAATATCTTTAACTTCGTCTAGGTTTTTAGCAAGTTTAACTCCGCCTCCTTTACCACGTCCACCTGCATGAACTTGGGCTTTAATAACGTGCCATCCTGTACCTGTTTCTTCAGTTAATTGTTTAGCTTTTTCAACTGCTTCGTCTGCTGTTTGGGCAACTAATCCACGTTGAATACGTACGCCAAAACTGCTTAATAATTCTTTTCCTTGATATTCGTGTAAATTCATCTTGTTTAAAGTAAAATTTTTGTTCAACAAAAGTAAATAATCACATTTACTTACCCTAATATTTGACAACTAAAAATATTTTAAATATCATTGCTCTTGTTAAATAATTAACAAGATGTTTTAATTTTGTAATATTTAGCAACATTACTTTTTAATAGGTTATTATAAAATATCTTTGACAAAAAGATTTTTCATGCAAAACAATCAATTACTAGAAATAGCCAAGGAATTTGGCAGCCCATTATATGTATACAATGCTGAAACAATAAGCTATCAATATAAAAGATTAACGAGTGCTTTTAAAGGTGTTAAGAATTTACGTATTAATTATGCTGTTAAGGCTTTATCTAATGTTTCTGTATTGAAATTCATGAAAAAACTAGGTTCAAATATTGATACAGTTTCTATTCAAGAAGTTCAATTAGGACTAAAAGCAGGCTTTGAACCAGAACAGATAATTTTTACACCTAATGGCGTTTCTTTGCAAGAGATTGAAACCGTGGCAAAACTGGGTGTGCAAATTAACATTGATAACTTATCAATTTTAGAACAGTTTGGTACAGCTTACCCTAAAACACCTGTTTGCATTAGGATAAATCCGCATGTTATGGCAGGTGGAAACACCAATATATCTGTGGGACATATTGATAGTAAGTTTGGTATTTCAATTCACCAAATACCACACATATTACGTATTGTTGAAAACACAAACATGCATATTAACGGCATTCACATGCATACTGGCAGCGATATTCTTGATATTGATGTGTTTTTATATGCCAGTGAGATTCTTTTTGAAACTGCAAAAAACTTTAAAACATTAGAGTTTATTGATTTTGGCTCGGGATTTAAGGTTCCTTACAAACAAGGAGACATTGAAACAAACATTGAAGAGCTTGGTGTAAAATTAACCAAACGTTTTAATGCTTTTTGTAAAGCATATGGCCGTGAGTTAACTCTTGCTTTTGAGCCCGGTAAATTCTTGGTTAGTGAAGCTGGACAATTTCTTGTACATGTAAATGTTATAAAACAAACAACATCAACCGTTTTTGCCCAAGTAGATAGTGGGTTTAATCATTTAATAAGACCTATGCTTTATGGTGCTCAACATGATATAGTAAACATATCAAACCCTAATGGCAGAGAGCGTTTTTATAGCGTTGTTGGCTACATATGCGAGACAGACACTTTTGCTAATAACAGACGTATTTCTGAAATAAATGAAGGTGATATTCTTGCTTTTAAAAATGCTGGTGCTTATTGTTATTCTATGGCTTCAAACTATAACTCTCGCTATCGACCTGCTGAAGTACTTTGGTACAAAGACAAAGCTCACTTAATTAGAAAAAGAGAAACTTTTGACGATATCATAAACAATCAAATTGAAATTGTTTTAGATTAAAATATTTTAATCCATGAGAAAACAAAAAAGCGTTCCCTCTATAGAAACGCTTTTTTGTTTTAGTAAATGTTTTGAAAATTATTTTTTTATGAATTTTTGAACATGTTCTGCACTTCGAGTTTTAATTGAAGCCACATATACTCCTGTTTCTAAATGATTTACTGATAGTGTCTCACTGTTTTCAGATATTAAAACAACTCTTCCATTTAAATCAGTAACCGTAATAACTTGAATGGCCTCTTGTGATTTAACTTGTAAAACATCAGTAACTATACTAGGAATAATTCTTACTTGATCTGAAACAATAGAAGGTTTGTGAGTACTTAAACTTAATGGTAAATAGGCTTCCATTATAGTCTCATTGACACTAAGCAAATTAACAACAAAGTTATTGGTTCTAAACACTAAATTATCATCGTTATTATCATAATAGTAGTATGAAGTTTGTGTTGCAGGAACACTTCCAAAAAACGGTACAACTAGCGTTAAGTTCTGTTCTATTTTTAATCTTGTAACACTACCACTATAAGCACCTTCTCCTATATCATTCATATTTAATGTGCCATAGGCATCAACACTTACTTGCAGCGTTCCTGTAAAGGCACCTGAAAATGTTGTGTATGTAAATGACCCTGAAACAAAATCTGAATTAGATGCATTATAACTCATAGGAAATGTACCGACTAAAGCATTATCTGTGTAATTTAATACTAAATCATCTCTTTCTACTCCTGTAAGAGAAACTGCACCTGTTTCTATTTTTTGAAAAATTTTATTTGTATTTGCAGCATTACTCACATCTGTAATTGTTAAAACACTTGTTGTTCCTGGATAAAAAGAAAGCTCTGAAGTTGTTGGAGTTACATAAGTATCTTCATTTACAGTTCCTGCAGTTGCAAGGTCGTTAAAATTCCAGGTTAATCCAGCTCCAGAAGCGCTCTGATTTACGGCTCCACTTGATGTCACAACAGCAAATCTTAATCCATTTGCACTGTTAAAATTATTGATAGGAGCTTGAGAAAAGCCATAAATTGAAATTAAGAAAAAGGCAATAAGTAGTTTTGTTTTCATAATAATAGTTTTAATCAAAGCTATAGAAAACAATATGTGTATTACAAAAAAAAAGACCATCGTAATAAATTGACGATGAACAGCATACTCGTATCAGCCTCAAGTACAAAACACATTTTACTCTCACAAAAAACATAAAAACCTATTGTACTTATTACTCATGTATTATTTTTTTATCTTGGATAATTGATAATTTATTAATAGTTTTGATATTCCTACCTTATTAAATTATTTGCCCTAAATTAATAGCTTAAATGAATATTCAAAACTTTGATGTAAATGACTCTATTCAAGTCCTTGATTTTATACAAAAAGCCGCAAAAATTGGTACTTGGCATGTAAACCTAGAAAACAATGAGGTTTCATGGAGTAAACTCACCAAACAAATTCACGATGTAAGTGATGATCATAGCGTAAATATTGACACTGCTATAAGTTATTATAAAGAAGGTTTCTCTAGAGACAAAATAACATATTGTTTTAATTGCTGTATCACAGAAAAAAAACCCTTTGATGTAGAGCTTGAAATAGTAAGTGCCAAAGGAAGAGAAAAATGGGTTAGAGCGATAGGTTTTCCAGTAGTAGAAAACGACAATTGTATAAAAGTACAGGGACTATTTCAAGATATAACCGAAAAAAACAAAATACTAAAAAAATTAGCCTTAAAAGAAGAGCAGTTTAGGAAAACATTTGAAAGTACCGCTATTGGTATGGCTATTGTAAGTCTTGATGGCAGGTGGCTAAAAGTCAATGAAAGCTTAAAAAAAATGTTAGGTTACACTAACGAAGAGTTTACATCTCGAACATTTAAGGATTTAACTCACAAAAACGATTTAGAATTAGGGCAAAAAGAACTGAAACAATTACTTCAAAAAGAAATTTCTAGTTTTAAAATTGAAAAAAGATACATCCATAAAAACAATGATGTGATTTGTGTATCTTTAAGTGTATCCCTTGTGAGTAATGACGATGGTATTCCTTTACATTTGGTGGCTCAAATAAATGATATCACACAAAGAAAACAATCAGAGAGAAAGGTAAAATCGTTATTAGATATTACAAAAGACCAAAATTCAAGACTATTAAATTTTGCACATATTGTCTCTCACAATCTTCGTTCGCATTCAGGGAATTTAGAAATGCTATTAGATTTAATGAAGTTTGAAGAGCCAGAAGCTACAGATAACAGCTATTTCCCATTAATAAACACAGCCGTAGATCACTTAAGCGAAACTGTAGAAAACTTAAACCAAGTTGCTATTTTAAACACAAAAATTCATGAAGACCTAACACCTATAAACCTTCATGATGTAGTAAACAAAACAGCAAACAGCGTAAACGCTTTAATTATTGAGAATAATGCAAAAATTAATAATTTGGTAAATCCAAATCAAATTATACACACAATACCTGCTTATCTTGATAGTATTTTACTAAACTTTTTAACTAACAGTTTAAAATATAGAAAAGAGAACGTAGACCCAATTATTACATTTAAAGCCGACACGTCAAAAGACAGTGATAACAATCCTATTTTAATTCTAGACATAGAAGACAATGGTGTTGGGATAGATTTAGACAAGCATGGCAAAAAACTTTTTGGCATGTACAAAACCTTTCACAAGCACAAAGACTCAAGAGGATTAGGCTTATTTATTACTAAAAACCAAATAGAAGCCATTGGCGGCAAAGTTTTTGTGAAAAGTAAAGTAGGAATTGGCACTATTTTTTCATTACATTTAAGGTATGAAAAAAGTTAATATTACATACATCATTGATGATGATCCTATTTTTGTGTTTACGGCACAAAAAATGTTGAAATTTGAAGATTTTTGCTATAACTTTTCAGTGTTTCATAATGGCGAAGATGCTATAAATCATTTAGCTCCATTAATGAAAGCCAACACAGATCTTCCTGATCTTATTCTATTAGATTTAAATATGCCTATTATGGATGGTTGGCAATTTTTAGATGAATTTATAAAAATAAAAACCACTAAAAAAATTACAATTTACATTGTAAGCTCTTCTATAGATCCTGCAGATATTGAAAAGGCAAAAACATATCAAGAGGTTTCAAACTATGTAATAAAACCAATTACTAGAGAAAAAATAAAGCACATTTCTGACGAAATGAAGCAGCAAATCTCTAATTAAAAACACTTATTTATTACTTTGTTTTTAATTTTCCTGTAAAGTGATTAATAGAAGAACTTATAGGGTTTCCAGATGCACGCCTAAATGATGCTATTTGTCCGCAATGCCAAATAGCGTCAGATATTGGACCATTAATAGCATTCCAGTAAGGAAAAACTTTTCCTTTACCAAAGTTAATATTGTAATCTGATAAGTCATCAGCTTCTCGTAGTATATCTGCTGCTTTTTTAAGATTTAAAAGCGTTTGCTTTCTAATATCAGCATAAGCGTTATTAGAGTTATCTACTTTTTTATGCTCTTGTTTTAATGCCGCACTTAAAATCACTTGAGATAAATCAAAAATATGAGTAAGTGTTTCTCCTGTTGAGCGTGATTCTGCATCAATTTTATAAGAAAAATCTTTATCCTTTAAACCTTCAGTTGCCCAATAAAATCTAAAACCAAGACCTTCAATTTGTCTGGCAGCTACTGTTCCTGCTGTAAAACTATTGGAAGCTTCTGGTATTTCATGGTATGGTAACGCTTCTTGAGCATTAGTAGCTAAACATGTTAGCAAAATCATTGCTGGTATTAAATTTCTCATTTTTTAATCTTTGATTTGGTTTGAATTAGAAATCGGTGCGATTCCATAAGTATCAAATAAATACACCAAAGCTGTCATTGTTGCCGCTCCTAGCTCTAGCTCTCGTTTGTTTACATGTTCAAATGTATCATTTGCTGCATGATGATGATCAAAATAGCGTTGCGAATCTGGACGCAAACCAGCCAACACATTGGTTTCTGTTTTTAATGGGCCTACATCTGCTCCGCTTCCTCCTTGTTCAAAATAGTGAATTAAATACGGTTTAAACAATGGTTTCCAACTTTCAATTTTTGAAAAAACAGCATCACTACAATCAAAACTAAAGCCTCTTGGAGTAAATCCTCCAGCATCACTTTCTAAAGAAAAAATATGATTTTCTCCTTTTTGCTTTGCTACTTCAGCATATTTTGTTGCTCCACGAAGTCCGTTTTCTTCATTCATAAATAACACGACTCTAATGCTTCGTTTTGGTTTAATACCACTTTCTTTTAGCAATCTTAATACATCCATAGATTGCACTACGCCAGCACCATCATCATGTGAGCCATCTCCTAAATCCCAAGAATCAAGATGACCTCCAACAATAATATACTCATTAGGGTATTGACTTCCTGTAATTTCACCTATAACATTATATGATTGTACATCTGCTAATTGGCGACATGATTGACTAAAGAAAAACTTCACATTTTTATCTAATGCTAACATGGTACTTAATGTTTCGGCATCATTTGTACTAATTGCAGCAGATGGAATACGTTTAGAGTTTGGCAAATCGCCGTAAGTCATACTTCCTGTATGTGGAAAATCATCTAAACGTAAATTCATAGAGCGCACAATAACACCAACAGCTCCAAGTTTTGCAGCTTCCATAGCACCTGCATAACGCTGATCTACACAACCACCATAAGCTTCAAAAGTTTGTATTAAATCGGCTTGCATTGGCCTATTGTAAAACACTATTTTGCCTTTAATATTAGCTTCTCCTAGCTTTTTAAGTTCTTCTATTCCTTGAACCTCAACAACATTTGCTTTTAATCCGCCATAAGGTGTCGCGATTGAGCCGCCTAACGCACATATATTTACCGTTGTTGTTTTTCCAGGACCTGTTTCTATGTAAGCATATTCTGGAGCGCCACGCACCCATTTAGGCACCATAACAGGTTGTAACCATACTTTATCTAATCCTAATTTTTCTAGCTCTTCTTTAGTATAAGCTACTGCTTTTTCAGCATTTAGCGATCCTGACAAACGACCACCTATTTGGTTTGACAAATAATCAAGCCATTCATAACTTTTACCATTTGTTAATGATGTTGTATAAATAGTTTTTAAGGTTTCAGCATCGGTTTGCGCTGATATGTTTATTGTAAAAAGAATAAGTAGGAGTAATAAAAAGCGTTTCATTAAATAAAATTTAAGTTTTAAAGATACTATTTATGATGTACGAAATTCTAAAATAAATTATAAAAAAATCCTGTTTATAGAAACAGGATTTGCAATATCATTCACTTTTTAATTGCTCTTTGTAGATATGTAGTTTTTCTTTAATAGCATCATCTAGCTCTGGCTCTACAATATCTTTGTATGTTTTTAGTGTATCTAGTAAAATTTTTGCGACTATATATCTAGCTGTAGGTTTATCATCAGCTGGAATTGTATACCAAGGCGCATGTGGTTTTGATGTTCTATTTATAGCATCTTGATAACATTCTTGATATTGATCCCATAGCTTGCGTTCTTTTAAATCTCCTGGTGAAAATTTCCAGTTTTTCTCTTCCTTTTCTAAACGACGTAAAAGCCTATCGCGTTGCTCATCTTTTGATAAGTGTAAAAAGAACTTAAAGATAATTGTACCATTATCAGCAATGTGCTTTTCAAAATTATTTATTTGCTGAAAACGTTCATGCCAAAAAGCATCGTTTACATCTTCAACAGTATGTATATTAGGTAAGTTTTCTCCCAAAATATATTCTGGATGCACTCTTGTTACTAATACATTTTCATAATGTGTTCTATTAAAAACTCCAAACTTTCCGCGCGCAGGAAGTGCAATATAATGACGCCATAAATAATCATGCTTTAACTCTAACTCGGTTGGTACTTTAAAGCTATGAACTACCACTCCACGAGCATTAAGCTCTTTAAAAACTTCTCGGATCATACTGTCTTTACCTGCTGTATCCATACCTTGAATGCAAATTAAAACAGCATACTTACCATGAGCATACATGGTGTTTTGAATTTTTGCTAAATCTTTACATACATCTTCTAGTGCATCTTCAATTTTATCTTTATCAGCATCTAAATCGTAGTTTGTGCTAATATCTTTAAGATGGATATTTTGGCTAACTTTAAAATCGTTGATGTTTATATTCTTTTTCATAACGTGTATGTTATTTTGAAGCAAAAAGTTTTACATCACTTTCGCTTACTTCTTTTTCACCTAAAATTATTAGGCGTTCTACAACATTTCTTAATTCACGAATATTTCCTGTCCAATCGTACTCTTGCAGTAATTTAATAGCTTTTGAAGAAAACTCTTTTTTTGCATTTCCTTGTTCTTCTGCTATTTTGTTTGCGAAAAAATCAACTAAAAGAGGTATATCTTCGCGCCTATCATTTAATGCAGGAACTTTGATCAAAATAACCGCTAAACGGTGATATAAATCTTCTCTAAACTTACCATCTGCAATTTCTTTTTTTAAATCTTTATTGGTTGCTGCCACAACGCGTACATCTACTTTAATGTCTTTATCATTACCAACACGTTGAATTTTATTTTCTTGTAAAGCACGTAATACTTTTGCTTGCGCAGAAAGACTCATATCGCCTATTTCATCAAGAAAAATGGTTCCTCCGTTTGCAGCTTCAAACTTTCCAGCTCTATCTTTTACAGCACTAGTAAAGGCTCCTTTTACATGCCCAAACAACTCACTTTCTATAAGTTCTGAAGGAATTGCGGCACAGTTAACTTCTACTAATGGACCTTTTGAGCGGTTACTTTTTTCATGCAACCAATGGGCTACTAACTCTTTCCCTGTTCCGTTTGGTCCAGTAATAAGCACCCTAGCATCTGTTACAGATACTTTTTCAATCATCTCTTTTATGTGAGCTATGGCTTCACTTTTGCCAATCATTTCATAGTTTTTGCTCACTTTCTTTTTTAATCGCTTATTTTCTACAACAAGTTCCTTGCTGTTTAGCGCGATTCTCACAGTGTTTAACAATCTGTTTAAATCTGGCGGTTTCGATATATAATCAAAAGCACCTAAACGCATTGTGTTTACAGCTGTATCTAAATCTCCGTGTCCAGAAATCATAACCATTGGTGTTTCTGGTTTTATTTTCTTTACGGCTTCAAGAACTTCAACACCATCCATTTTTGGCATTTTTATATCACAAAGCACCAAATCAAAATCGTCCTTCTTAATGGCTTCAACTCCTTTTAAACCATCTTCAGCTTCTTCTACGATATATTTATCATTTTCTTCTGAAAGAATTTTTACAAGTACACGTCTTATTGCTGCTTCATCTTCTATTACTAATATTTTTGGCATATTATATCTTGTATTTTAATCCGGTTCTTAAATATAAGGTATTTACGTCATCTAAAGTAAATACTTTGTCTTTGTCTTTATTACGTAGTATGTTTTTTTGATCTAAAGTATAGCCTGAATACATGTAAAAAGCAAAGTGCTTTGTAAAATAATATTCATATCCTAATCCTAATACTATAACGCGTAAAGAAACGTTTTCTACAACTTGATTATTGACAGTTATTTTATCTTGTACATGCGCATAATAACCATCTAAACTTATGAATGATTGTAGTACATTTTTTTCGTTAAAATAATATTCTATATTGGCTTTAGGAACTCCCAATGTATATGCCCAATGTGAATTAAGCTTTCTAAAATAACTTACAAAAGGTAATGGGAAAGGCAATCCTGATGTACTATTGTAGGTTAAACCAATTATTAATCTGTTTGGTTTTTTTGCTGTTTCGTCTTTTGTTTTATCATTAATAGCGTAAACGCCTCCGTTTATAAAAAAATCAGACCCGGTTATTTTTGATTTTAATGTTGATGCGATTCTAGGTGTTACTTTGGCTCCAAATCGCCATTTTTCATTATGCTTAAAGGTGTAGCCAATGGTAGCATCTATAACATGTACTTGGTTTATTAGACTTCGATTAAAAGGATAATGGTCTTCAAGGTCTATAGCTACATTATTGTATTCGGCACCAAAAACAAGATAATCATCTTCAGAAATTTCAATAGGAATATTAAAAAAACCTCGAAACCTACTATAGCTGTCTTCGGAGTTTTTTTTGGGTATAAAAGAATATTCTAACCTAGCTAAATTACTTAATTGTGCTTGTAAAGTAGAACAAAGTAGCAGGGTAAAAAGAATTAAAACGTTTTTATATGCCTTACTTAAACTCACATGCTATTTTTTTGGATCTATAATATGAATGTCTCTTTGTGGGAATGGTATAGAAACATTATTTGCTCTAAATAATTTATCTATTTCAAAACGAATATCACTTTTTGGGAAGTTAGATTTAAAACTGTCATTAAGTGTAAAAACTACTTTAAAGTTTAATGAACTATCTGCAAAATCTGTAAACAAAACTGTCGGTTCTGGGTCATCTAATACGTTAGGGTGGTCATTTACAGCCTGTAGTAATAATTGCTTTACTAATTGAACATCGCTTCCATAAGCCACACCTACTGAAACACTTTCTCGTGTGGTTGTTCCGTTTTGTGTCCAGTTATATAAGCTATTTGTTAAATACAAATGGTTAGGTATTACGAGTACTTTATTGTCTATTGTAACGGCTCTGGTTGTTCGTAGTTTAATTTCTTCAACACGTCCTATTTTATCTTCAATTTCAATAATATCTCCTACGCGTAAACTTTGATCTATTAAAATAAAAACACCAGAGATAATATCTTGAAATAAGGTTTGCAATGCTAAACCAATACCTATTAATAAGGCTGCTGAAGCAGCAAAAATGGCTGTAACATTTACTCCAACAGCATCAAAAACAATTATTAAAACCACTAAATACACAAGCCATCTTGCAAATGAAAATACGGTATTAAATTTTGCTTTATCCTCTAAAGGCAATCGCTTTACGTAAAGTCTTTTTATAAAGTTCAGTACAACGGTTGTTATAATATATATAACGCCAACTAGTAATATTAGGCCTATTGTAATCTTTATAGTTTTTTCTTCGTTTTGATATAAAATCGTACCTAAAAAATCTATAATTGTTTCCCAAATGCCACTTTCTGTAACTACTTCTTCAATATTATCTAGTTTCTCTTCCATTGATTTTCCTATTAATATTTAATCCATTTAATAAGTTCTTTATAGCTAGGCTTTTTTCCATACATTAAAATTCCTACTCTATAAATTTTTGCTGCAAACCATACGGTAAACATAAATGTTCCTACTAGCAATACTAATGATACTAACTGTTGCCATACTGGTACACCAAAAGGAATTCGCATTAACATAACTACTGGCGATGTAAATGGTATGAAAGAAAACACGGTAGAAACGGTTCCGTGCGGATCTTCAATAACAGTAAAAATACCAATATATACAGCTAGGATTAACGGCATAAGTATTGGAAACAAAAACTGCTGCGTATCTGTTTCATTATCTACAGCGGCACCTATTGCTGCATACAAAGAACTATATAATAGATATCCTGCAATAAAAAATAATACAAAGGCAAAAATTAAATTGGTAATTGGTAAATTATAAAATGCATTCATAATATTCTGCACCATAGCTGTAGAATCAGAGTTATTTACCGCTTGGTTCACGAGTTCTTGTTGTGCTGAATGAGATTGAGCAAAGTCTATTCCGAAAATTGCAGAAACTATAACCATTAAAAAACTCCCTAATATTAACCAAATTACAAATTGAGTAATCCCAGCTAAAGATGTTCCTATAATTTTACCTAACATTAACTGTATTGGTTTTACAGAAGATATTATGACTTCTATAATACGACTTGTTTTTTCTTCAATCACGCTACGCATAATCATGTTACCATAAATGATAATAAACATAAATAGTAAATATCCCGCAGCACAACCAAAAGCTAATTTTACAACACTATCTATTTTTGAAGTTTTTTCGCCAACAAAACTTTCTTGAGCAATATCTACGCGCACTTTTGAAGACTTTATCATTTCTATATCAACACCTTCATCGGCTAGTTTCAAGTCAGTAAGTTGCTTTTCTAATTTACTTTCTAAATCACTCATTAAGGTAAGTGATGGTGCTTCTTCTGAATAAAATTTTATATGCTTTGACAGCGTATTTACATCACTGTAATTCTCAATATAAAGTAATCCGTAATGATCCTTTTCTTCTGCTTGTTTTTTGGCTTCAGCAAGTGATACGTTTTTAAGTATATTGTATTTTGTTGTTTCTGTATCTGTAAAAGACGATTCTATAATACCTGACTCGTCTAAAATTGAAATGGTACGTTCTGTATTATTATTTAACTGTGATAAATAGGCCACAACAGCAATTAAAACAATCATAATTATGGGACTTAAGATTGTCATAATTAAAAATGACTTGTTTTTTACTTTTGTTAAATACTCACGTTTTATTATTAGTGATAAATGGTTCATAACTAGTTATTCTTTACGGCTTGAATAAAAATATCATTGGCGCTTGGTATAAGCTCTACAAAATGAGAAACTTCTCCTTTTGATGTTAAGTAGCTTAATAAATTGTTTGGCGTTTGTTGATCAGTAATTTTTACATTAAGTTTAAGTACATCTCCTAGTGTTTTAAAACTTGCTGGAGAAACAATAAAGTTTTGAGCCAGCTCTTTTTCTAATAAGAATTTGTCATTTGTTTTCACAGCTATTTCAAACGTATTGGTTTTGTATTGCTGCTTAATGTCATCTAATCGTCCATCAAGAATTTTGTTTGATTTATGTATCAAAGCAATATGATCACAAAGTTCTTCTACAGATTCCATTCTATGTGTAGAAAAAATAACTGTTGCTCCATTATCTTTTAAACGTAATATCTCGTCTTTAATTAAATTAGCATTTATAGGGTCAAAACCAGAGAAAGGCTCATCAAAAATTAACAATTTAGGTTCATGAAGCACTGTAACTATAAATTGAATTTTTTGGGCCATTCCTTTAGATAGCTCTTGTATTTTTTTATTCCACCAGTCTCCTATCTCTAAACGATCAAACCAGTATTTAAGTCGTTTTTTTGCCTCTGCTTTACTTAATCCCTTTAGTTGAGCTAAATACAATGCTTGTTCACCCACTTTCATAGATTTATACAACCCACGTTCTTCTGGTAAGTATCCAATATCTTTAATATGATGAGTTGCTAAAGGTTCTCCATCTAGCAAAACTTGCCCAGTATCAGGCATAGTTATTTGGTTAATGATTCTAATAAGTGTAGTTTTTCCTGCTCCGTTAGGTCCTAAAAGCCCAAAAATACTGCCTTTAGGCACTGTAATTGAAGCATTATTTAAAGCTGTAAAATCTCCAAATTTTTTAGAAACTGAATGTGCTTCTAATAAGTTGCTCATAAACGACGATTAATTAATTTTTAATTGAGGTAAATATATTAAATGTTGGAAAGGTAGTATAATAAACTATCAATTAATATAAAACAAAACCCATCCTTAAAACTTTCATTTAAAGGATGGGAAAAAATTGCTATGAAAAAGAAAAATTACCACTATTAAATAAATAGTGATAAATCAAATATAGTGTTTTTTCCTAAATAAACAGAGACCTTGCTAAAAAAGGTTTATCATAAACAACAAAAACCCACTAAATTAGTGGGTTTTTTTAAATAAAAATTCATTTTAATTTTTAAGAAAACATATCTTTTACTTTCTCAAAAAATGATTTATCGCTTTTTTCTGGTTTAGGAGAAAAGTGCTCATCTTCTCTCATAGACTCAAAAAATTCTTTTTGCTGTTTGTTAAGCGTTTTTGGTGTCCAAACATTTACATGAACTAGTAAATCTCCTTTACCATAACCGTTTATTGATGGAATACCTTTTCCGCGTAAGCGTAAAATTTTACCAGACTGAACACCTGCTTCAATTTTTATACGCACTTTCCCTGTAACAGTATCTATTTCTTTTGATGTACCTAGAACAGCATCAGGAAGGCTAACGTATAAATCGTAATGTAAGTTATCACCTTCTCGCTGTAATGTTTCGTGTGGCTCTTCTTCAATTGCCACTAGTAGGTCTCCTGAAACACCGTTTCCTGGGGCTTCATTTCCTTTACCTGAAACTTTAAGTTGCATACCATCTACAACACCTGCCGGTATTTTTATTGATACTGTTTCTTCTTTTGATAATAAGCCATTAGCATCTGCCTCGTCTGGTTTTTTATCTATAATTTGTCCTGATCCACCACAAACGTTACAAGTAGTAGCTGTTTGCATTCTACCTAAAATGGTATTGGTAACACGTGTAACTTGACCAGAGCCATTACATGTTGTACAGGTTTTGTATGTTGTTCCACTTGCTTGAACTTTACGGCGAACTTTAATTTTCTTTTCTACACCGTTTGCTATTTCGTCTAGAGTAAGTTTAACTCGAATACGAAGGTTACTACCTTTTACTCGACGTTGACCACCGCCAAAACCGCCGCCAAAACCAGAAAAACCGCCGCCACCAAAAGCACCGCCAAAAATATCACCAAACTGGCTAAATATGTCATCCATATTCATGCCGCCACCGCCAAAGCCTCCTGCGCCTTCAAAAGCTTGATGTCCAAATTGGTCATAACGGGCTTTTTTATCTGCATTACTTAAAACTTCATATGCCTCGGCAGCTTCTTTAAATTTTGTTTCAGCCTCTGCGTCGTCTGGGTTTTTATCAGGATGATATTTTAGCGCTAATTTTCTATATGCCTTTTTGATCTCTGTAGCTGATGCACTTTTATCTACTCCTAATATTTCGTAATAATCTCGTTTTGCCATGTGTGTATTTTATTGTCCTGTAACTACTTTTGGAAATCTTATAATTTTATCGCCTAGTTTGTAACCTTTTTCTATAACGTCTATAATTTTTCCTTTTAAATCATCATTTGGCGCTGGTATTTGTGTTATTGCTTCATGAATATCTGCATTAAAAACATCACCTTGATTAAGTTCTATTTCTTCAAGTCCTTTTGCTTTTAAAGTTGTTTTTAATTTATTGCTTATTAGCTCAACACCTTTTAGCAATTCCTTTTCTTCTGTTTTTGCTATTTCAACATATGCTCTATCAAAGTCATCTATAACAGGTAAAAGAGCCAACATAACTTCTTGGCTTGCTGTTTTAAATAACTCTACGCGCTCTTTTGATGTACGTTTCTTGTAGTTTTCAAACTCAGCAAAGAGTCTTAAAAATTTATCTTTTTCTTTATTCAACTCTTCTTGAAGTTTTTCTTCAGTAGTTTGTTCATTTTCTTGATTTACTACTTGTTCTTCTGCTTGCTCTACAGCAATATCTTCTTTTTTATCTTTCTTGCTCATTGTGTACTTAAATTGTTATAATAAATACTAAAACTTTAATTGGCAAAAGTACTGCCATTATTATTAAAATGCCATAATGTCATAAAATATTTTTAGGAGTTTTTATAAGTGTTTTAATTGTCAATTCATTATTTTTGTTAGATAACACTAAAACACATATAACTCATGAAAAGAAAATTTTTAACTGTTTTCACTATTGCCTCTATTGCTTTTGGTTTAACTAGTTGTAAAGACAAAGCTCAAGAAGCTAATACTAGCGAAGCTGAACCAGCTGCTGTTAGCGAAAGCGTTTCTCAAAAATACGTTACTGATGTTGCTCAATCTTCAATAGAATGGAAAGGGTTTAAGCCTACAGGAACACATAACGGAACTGTAAGTATTGACACTGGAGTTTTTCAAACAAATGATGGACAATTACAAAGTGGAACTTTTTTAATTGACATGAATACTATTAAAGTTCTTGATGGTGACGAAAAAATGCAAGCAAGCCTTGAAAGCCACTTAAAAGGAACAGTTGAAGACAAGAAAGATCATTTCTTTAATGTAAATCAATTCCCTACTGGTGCTTTTGAAATTACTGGTGTAGAGTCTATGGCTGCTGGTAAAACTAACCTTTCTGGAAATTTATCTCTTAAAGGAATGAAACACAATATTTCTTTTCCTGTAACTATTACTAATGAAGGCGATAAAATGACTATTTCTAGTGAAGCTTTTACTATTGATAGAACTAAATGGAACATTAACTATGGTTCTAAATCTGTTTTTGACGATTTAGGAGATAAGTTTATTAATGATGATATTGAATTAAAAATCAATATTGTTGCCTTTAAGAAAGCTTAATGTTTCAGATATAGCATAATAAAAAAGTCACTTACACAAGTGGCTTTTTTTATTTTAACAATAGATTTTCTAATGCTGGTAATAAATTTGGATATTTAAAATTAAAGGCATGTGTTTCTATTTTTTTTGAACTTACTCGTTGACTTTCAAATAACAGTATATGCATTTCTCCTAAAATCAGTTTCATTATTGATTTAGGTATATTGGGCAACCATAATGGTTTATTTAGGATTTTTGCTGCCGTTTTAGTTAAATCAGTATTGGTTACAGGGTTAGGTGCAACGGCATTGAAAGTTCCTCCTAAACGCTCTTCCATAACATATACAAACAACCTTGCCAAATCGTTTATATGAATCCATGATTGCCATTGATTTCCACTTCCAAAAGTAGCCCCAAATCCAAATGTAATAGGTTTTACTATTTGAGGCAAAGCGCCTTCTTTACTATCTAATACTAAACCTATTCTTACTTTAGAAACTCGCATTCCTAATTGCGAAAACTCATCTGTAGCAGCTTCCCATTTTTTTACAACTGATCCTAAAAAGCTTGGAGAAATTTGTTCAGAATCTTCATTGTAATAATTCGTAAGAGAACTAGGATAAACTCCAATAGCACTTGCTGATATTATATGAGGTATTTGTAATTGCTCCTTTAACAGAGCCGTTTTAAGCAGCTTTAATGTATTTATTCTGCTATTTATAATTTGCTTCTTGTATTGTTTTGTCCATCGTTTTGAGATAGTAGCACCGGCCAAATTAATTATAGTATCAACATCTTTAAAACAATTTGAATCTATTTCTTCTTTTTCAGGATTCCAATAAAATCCTTTATAGTTTTCTTTGTTCTGTATTTTGTTTTTAGATGTTGTTAAATAGTGAACCGTAATGCTATTTTCATGACATTGTTTCACTATAGCTTTACCAACTAATCCTGTTGCTCCTGTAATTAAAACTGTCATACGTGCTTTTTATTAAATTTACGAATTTAAAAATCTAAAAGATGTCTATTTATATAAGCTTTAACAGATTTAACGTAATTTTAAAAATTGAAGCAAAAAAGCATACAGAATAAAGCTTAATTCAAAGCTCTCATCATATTACTTTAGATATTAACTTAACTTGAAGATGATGAACACTTCGTTGCCCTAAGCATTTCTCGTTTACCTGGCGGACCTGGCAATCGTTCTACAGTAAAGCCAACCTCTTGCATTGCACGCCTTACACTTCCTTTTGCAGAATACGTCACTAAAACACCTTCTAATTTTAAAGCATTATACATAATTTGAAATATAGAAGGCGTCCATAATTCAGGTTGAACTCTAGCTCCAAATGCATCAAAGTATATTAAATCATATTGAGATACATCCTGAATATCTTTGAAGAATTTTTGCTGTTTGGTTAATGTAAAATCATCTGTTATTTGGTGAGATTCTTCCCAAGAACATGCATGCATTTTAGTATAATACTTTTCAAAATCAGCGGCATTTAATTGTTCTGTATAATTTAATAAAGCTATTTCTTCTTGTTTTACAGGATAAGCCTCTACGCCCACATAATCAATAACTACAGGCAAATGACTTTGCTGTATCAAGGTAATAAAAGCATTAAGACCTGTACCAAAACCAATTTCTAGTAATGATATTTTTTCAGAATTGTTATGTTGAGAGGTTGTTTTATATAGCAAACCATGTTTTATAAAAACATGGTTTGCTTCTTGTATGGCTCCGTGAATAGAGTGATATTGCTCGTTCCAATCTTGTATTTGAATGGTTTTTGAACCATCTCCAGTTGTTATTACTTGACGTTTCAAACTATTTAATTAATAGTTTTTTAATACGTGGTATTGGCCCAGTACAATTGGTTTGATGACAAGATATACAAACGTTAACAGCATTGTTAAATCGCTCTTCTATAGGTTGTGTAGACGCTTGGTTAAAAATTTCTTTTTCTGTTTGAATAAATAATTTAGAGAAACTTTCAAACGTAGCGTTTCTATCTTTTGCTTTGGTCAATTCTGCTGAATGTATTTTTAAAAACTCTAACGGAAATTCAGCAGGCATTTTTCCATCAAGGATATCTTGTTTTATTTTTAAATTATGAGCATACATCTCGTTCATAAGTAAAGCCATTTCTGAAGGCTCATACATATCATAAACAATAGGTTCTTTTTTATTTTGTGTTGTTTCATTATCTTTTTTTGAATCATTACAACTCAAAATAAACAAACACGCAAGAAAACTTAATAATAAAACTCTCATCTATTTTATTCTTCTACAAGCAATACGCCATCTGCCATAAAAGTATAAGTCTTTCTAGGCTCTGTAATTGCTGCTATTTCTTCTTCTGTTTTTCCTGCATCTTCAGCATAGTGCTTTAAATCTTCAACAGATATCTCATTTACGTAAGCATTTCCGTCTATAATAACATCTTTACCTGAAATGTTTTTTGGCATGAAAAACGCATAGTCTTTAAATTTAACCATAACTTCTTCGTCATTACCTAAATCTAAACGCATCCAACATCCTTTTACTTGGCAAACACTATTTACTTTAGCAGTCATTTTTGTACTTATAGAGTCACCAACTTTCATAGCTCCGTATTTTGCTGCCATGTCTTGAGCACTCAATGCGTTATCAGCTTCAATTTTATCTCCAAAAGGCACATAAGTCACTTCTGTAGTAACTTCTTCTTCAACACTTACTTCTTCTTTGTTTTCATTTTTACATGAAACAACTAGTAATGCTAATAAAAACACGTATAATATATTCTTCATAATCTTGATGTTAATTAAAAATTTTGACTTCAAATATACACCTTTTTTAAGTAAACTTTATATATAATCATAAGGTTTAATTCTGTATTTTTGCACCATCTAAAAAACCAAAAAATGAGTAGTATTTCATCTAAAGAAATTCAAATAGAAAGGGCTAAAACAACTAAAATAGATCAAGTAGATTTTAACAACATCGATTTTGGTCGTATTTTTACAGACCATATGTTTGTATGTGATTTTAAGGATGGTAAGTGGCAAACGCCAAAAATAATGCCTTACCAACCTATGACTATTGACCCATCTGCTAGAGTATTTCATTATGGTCAAGCTGTCTTTGAAGGTATGAAAGCTTATAAGGATGAAGCTGGTAAAGTTTGGCTATTTAGACCAGAGGAAAACCATGCAAGAATAAACAAATCTGCAGCTAGGTTAGCTATTCCTGAATTCCCAAAAGATTATTTTTTTAACGGACTTCATACGCTACTAAATCTAGATAAAGACTGGGTTAAACCAGGTATGGGAAACTCATTATACATTAGGCCTTTTGTAATTGCTACAGAGCCTGCTATTTCTGCATCTCCTGCTAGTGAATACCGTTTTATGATTATTTGTTCACCTGCCAAAGCTTACTATTCTGGAAAAGTACGTGTATTATTTGCCGAAAAGTTTAGTCGTTCTGCTGATGGAGGCGTTGGTTTTGCTAAAGCCGCTGGAAATTATGCTGCGCAATTTCACCCAACTAATTTAGCTAAAGAACAAGGATATCAACAAGTTGTTTGGACAGATGCTAATACGCATGAATATCTTGAAGAAGCAGGAACAATGAATGTGTTTTTTAGAGTTAATGACACGCTTATTACGGCGCCAACAAATGATAGAATTTTAGACGGAATTACTAGAAAAAGTATTATTCAACTTGCTAAAGACAACCATATTGATGTTGAAGTTCGTCGTGTAAGTGTTAAGGAAATAAAAGATGCTGCTAGAAATGGTTCTCTTAAAGAGATTTTTGGAGCAGGAACAGCCGCTGTGATAAGTCCTATTTCTGCATTTGAACATGCTGAAGAAGTTTTTGAGCTTCCTAATATTGAAGATTCTTTTGCTTCTATTTTCAAAGAGAAATTACTAAATATACAACATAACTTATCTGAAGACCTTCATAATTGGAGGCAAGAAGTTAAGTAATAAAAAAAAGAAGCCAAATGGCTTCTTTTTTTATTTGTTTAAAATAGATTCAATATCGGGTTTAAAATAATTTGGTCCTTTTAGCACTTTACCATCTTCTCTGTAAATAGGTTCACCATCGTCTCCTAATTTACTCATGTTACTTCTTTGTATTTCACTAAAAACCTCTTCTATTTTGTGCTGTAAACCGTGCTCTATTATGGTACCACAAAGTATATAAAGCATATCTCCTAAAGCATCAGCAACCTCAATCAAATCATTATTATTTGCTGCTTCAAGGTACTCTTCATTCTCTTCGCGCATAAGCTTGTAACGCAACATGTTTTTATCTATACCTAAATCTGCTTTTGGTGTTTCTCTATGGCCAATTTTAAATGCTGTATGAAATGCTTTTACAGCTTCTATTTTATCTTTCATTTAGAATATTATAATTTTAACTATTTAAACAAAGTGCAGTTGAATTCTTTCCTTATTTTTGCATAAAAATAACAATATGTTTACTAAGGGACAATTGATTTTCGGGATTTTATTTTTTATAGCGTTTGTCCTAATAATAGCTTATACTTACCGTAAAGATTTAAAGCTTCACAGGCGTTATTACAAAGGTACAATTTGGGTGCTTATTGCGTTTGTTTCTTTTATAGCGTTTATTGCCGCTATTAAGTTTGTTTTTATGTAAGAAAAGTTTTAGTTTTAACTAAATATCATTGTTTAAATAGGTTACATACCGTTTAACATAAACAATATACCCTTTATTGGGGATTTTTAAAACACTCCTTTATAGAGATATTTGGATATTAAAAACAGCTAAAACCAACCCGTATGAAATCTTATCACTTTTTTTTTATTGTTTTATTACTATGTGTTTTTTCTTGTAAAGAAGAAAAAAAGCAGCCTGAAGTAAACACCGAAGTAAAAACAAAGTCTACTCAACAAAACACAACTCCCGCTTCTAAAGGCACTTATTCAAACATTAGACCTATAAGTACTTCTGAAAACAGCTTGTATACTAATAACCTACAAATTATTGATGGTAAAACAGAGAGTAATTATGACAATACTAGTAAAACAATAACGCTTGAAATTCCTGTTTCAAATGCTAATTTCAGCTTTTACAAGAAGTTTGATATATCTTCAAGTACAAAAAGCGCCATACTTTATGTTGTTACAGACAATACAGATAGCCCTATTCTGTCTAATAAAAAAACTCATATTATAGAAGATACGTTTTCTATGGCGAACTTTCTAGACGGCAATCACGTAAAAAACAACAAACTATATATTTTCACTTTTAATGATGCGCCAAAAGATTTTGATAAAGACGAAAAAACAATTGTTAAATATTATACAGATTTAGTTGCCAATGGAAACGTATCTTCAATAGCTTGCCTACAAACAAAATCTTTTTTGCCAGAACCTAAAGAGCAATGCGGTGGAATAATAGTTGGTAACTAACCAATGTATAGAAAACATTCAATTTTATTCTTTTTTGTTTTGGTGGTTATGTTTACCGCCAAAACATTTTCATTTGTTAATCTGATAAAAAACGATTCGGTTTTAAAGCTTTATAATAATGAGCTAAAACAAACCAAAGACCCAGCTAAAAAAGCAGATATCCATTTTAAATTAGGTAATTATTATTCAAAAATAAATAAAGAAAATCTAGCTTTTAGCAACTATACAAAAGCTTTAACAATTTTTGAAAAACTGAATCTTAAAGAAAAAGAAATGGATTGTAACCTATCAATCTTTTCGCTTTTAGACTCTCAAAACAATATAAAAATAGAAGCGCTTCCCTATCTGGACAAATACTACAAAGCCGCTTTGTATTCTCAAAAAGAAGAGAAAATGTTTATTGCTTTACTCAATTACGGCAACTATAATTTTAATAAAACAAATTACCGCAAAGCGCAATCTTATTATTCTGAAGCTTTATCATTATCAAAAAAAACAAATGATTCTCTTGGTATAGCTAAAATAAACACCAACTTAGGCTTGCTTTATTCTGGCTTTATTAAAGACCAAGACTCGGCTAAAATATTTTTTGAAAATGCTCTAAAAATATATCCTAAAAATAACATGTACGAGCGTTTTATAACTTACATAAATTACGCCAACGCTTTTGAGAAAGAACATAACTACAAAAAATCTATTGAGTATTTAAAAAAAGCTGAACGCATTACGCCCGAAAAACATAAACTAAATTTGCAAAAAATATTATTCAGTAAATTTTCTAATGCTTTTCAAAATTTAGGAGATTTTGAAAATGCCTTTAACTACTATAACAAATACAATACAGCCAGAGACAGCATAAATATTACCAATCAAAATATTGAGATATCAAAAATAAAAGAGCAGTATGATAACGAAAAGTTACGTGCTGATAATTTAGAGATTGAAGCACAACGAAAGCAAAACAGAAACTTTCTTATTGGGGCACTTTTTATAATTTTTGCTGGAAGCATTTTTATATTTCAACAATACAAAAACAGCAAAAGAAAGCAACAGTTAATCAAACAAGAAAAAGAATTAGAAACTCAAAAACTTACCGCAGCATTAAAAGAACAAGAACTTCTCTCTATAGACGCAATGATAGAAGGTCAAGAAAAAGAACGCCAACGCATTGCCAATGATTTACACGATGATTTAGGCGGTTTAATGACTACCATAAAATGGCATTTCAACACACTTGAAGAAAGAAAATCTCCTGAAATTCTAGAAAAAACAAACCTACTTCTTGATGAAGCTTACCAGAAAATAAGAAGTATTGCTCACGCTAAAAACTCCGGTGTTATAGCAAAGCAAGGATTACTTAAGGCTGTACAAAATATGGCCGATACCATATCAATAAACAACAAACTACAAATAAGTGTTATAGATCATGGCCTAGAGAACCAACTTGAGAATAGTTTAGAGCTTACTATTTTTAGAATCATTCAAGAATTAATTACAAATATTATAAAACATGCTCAAGCTACCGAAGTAAACATTCATATTACAAACCATGATGATTCATTAAACATTATGGTAGAAGACAACGGTATTGGTTTCAATCCTAGTCAAATAACAAAAACCAAAAAAGGCATGGGCATAAGCAGTATAGATAAACGTATAGAACATTTACATGGAAAAATGACCATAGAAAGTGAGCCTAATAAAGGAGCAACCGTAATAATAGACATCCCGATATGATACGAATAGCCATTGCCGAAGACCATCAATCACTTATAGATGGCATTAAATTACTTTTAGAGTACGAAGAGAACATATCTATTATTGGCACTGCCAATGACGGAGAAGCACTATTAGAAATAGTAAAAAGCAAACAACCTGATATTGTAATAACAGATATTCGTATGCCAAAAGTAGATGGTATCACAGCTACAAAAGAAATAAAAAAACTATTTCCAAACATTAAAGTTATCGCCTTTACCATGTTTGATCAAAGTGAAGCTGTAGATCAAATGATTAATGCTGGCGCCTCCGGATACATATTAAAAAATTCAGCTTTAGATGTTATTCAAAATGCTGTAGAAACTGTCGCTAAAGGTGATAATTACTATGACGCCAAGCTTAACATCAATACAAAAACAAACAAGAGCAATAATAAAGGGCTTCTTACCAAACGCCAAAATGAGATTTTAAAACTCATAGCACATGGCAAAACTTCTAGAGAAATAGCAGATGAGCTTTTTATAGGAGTACATACCGTAGATACACACAGAAAAAATATGATTAAAATATTAGGCTTACAAGGTAAAGGCGAGTTAATGCGCTATGCTTTAGATAAAAAATATAAGTTTTAAAAAAAGTCTATTTCTTTTCAATAAAACAATAAATACCCATTATTAGGTATTGAACACCATCTTACCCAGAGTTAAATTTGTAGTAACAGACTGAAAGTCTAATCACTAGATAACCCAACGTACTATTTAGTGGTTAACAAATAAAAAACAACCTGTTATTAAAGCTATTAATTAACCAACAAATTTACTCCCATGAAAAAACTAAAATTATTATCACTATTAGTTTTAACGTTATTTCTAAACACAGCTTGTGATGAAGAAGACGAACAAACTATTTTAGATTTTGGAATTAGCGATCCGCAAGCTGTTTCAGAATACATGAATGCCAATTTAATATTACCGTCAAGTGCATTTACTATTAATCCTGAAGACGTAGAAATAGACAACAGTGTACAAATAAACTCGTTTGGAAATGATGTGGTTCCTATTAGCGGAGGACAAACTATGGATAACAATATTTCTTTCTCTGCATCAAATGGCAACGTTGATGGTGTAGGGATGCGATTTGGAACTAGTGGTCCCATATACTTTGTTCCTATAAATACAAATGGCTCAAATTCAGGGGTTGGATCATTTCAATTTTCTTTACCTGCTGAAATATGTAACAATCTTTCAAAAATATGCCATGACATAAAGTGTTATGAGTTTGCCAAAACAAGTGCCGGAAACATATCACAAGCTAACATTAGAGATGTAGCTATGCTTTGCGGAAATTGTAATGAACCTTCATGTCAAGAGTTCGTAGATCCTAGCGACTGCTATCCTCCAGGAACTGCTTATGGTAGCTTTAACTCTTCAATAAGCGGTAATCAATCTGGTTTTGCTGCTTGTAGTGGCGGAACGGTAGGTGTTGTTAGCGACACTTGGACATTATCTATTGTAAATGTTGGATCTAGCGGATCTTTTAGCATTGATGCTGATTATTATGATGGATGCTCATCATGTGCTGCTATACAAATTACCGACGATAACGGAACAGCCTACATTGCTGTAAGCGGTTCTGCTTCTTGGAGCGGAAATACATTCTCTTTTAATGTATCTGTAAAAGATATAGATAGTTATGCTAACAACACAGGCTCTTCTTACAATTTAAACGGAAGTGTAAGCTGTAACTAATTTTAAAAAAAAATGTAGCTGCAAGCGCTATTAATTGTTGTAGGGATATATTAAAGTACAGCTACATAAAAATCCCCTGTAAAAGGGGATTTTTTTTAATCAAAAAATTAAAAATCTATATAATCATGAAAAAAATAATTACTTGTTTTATCGCACTACTTACTTTTTCAGCTTTCTGTCAAGTTCCTGAAAATGATTTGTTAGAAAATGCTATCACTCTCAATGCCTTTCCTTATAACCATAATAATTTGAGATTAGATTTAGCGACTTCTAGTTCAATATCTCCAAATATCTGTCCTGTTGGAAACTACAATCTAGTCTATTATAAATTTACTGCAGAAGAATCTTCAGAATTTGAAGTAACCCTAGAAGACGCAAATAACAATGACATTATAACTTCTTTTGTAATCATATTTACAGCACCTAACTTAAATATTACTGATGATTCCGAGTTAACTATAGTTACTGCTTGTAGTTTTGGAGCTAACACATCATTTACCACAATAGCAGGACAAAACTATTATGTATTAGTACACCGAGGCGATGCTAATGAGACGTCAAATATTATTTTTCAGCAAGAGACAATAACACCTATTCCTTCAACAGAGAGAAATGCTCTTATCGCTATTTATAACAGCACTAATGGTTCAGATTGGAATACTAACACAAATTGGAACAGTACAAACCCAGTAGGAACATGGTATGGCGTTACAACATCTAATATTAATGGCACAACACATGTAACTTCAATAGACCTAGGAGGCAATAATTTAACAGGTACATTACCATCTGAAATTGGAAACTTTCCTGAATTAACATGGCTCGGTCTTTGGGGTAATCAAATTTCAGGAGAAGTTCCACCAGAAATTGGAAACCTTACAAGTTTAACTGGACTTGACCTATCTCCAAACACATTTTCTGGAACAATACCCGAGGAAATTGGAAACCTCGTAAACCTTCAAATTCTTTGGTTAAACCACAACGGACTAACAGGCAGTATTCCGTCATCATTTGAAAATCTGATAAACTTAAGAGAGCTTTATCTAATTGGAGCAGTTGGTAACTCATCTGAATGGAGTAGCAGTTCATACAGTGGCGATTTTCCTGATTTAACCGCAGCACCTTTAGAGATTTTACGTATTCAAGATAATTTTTTCACATTTAATGATATAGCTGATGAATATGATACGTATGTAGCAAACATTCCTGATTTTCAATTTAACCCTCAATTCACACTAGATCCGCCAGAAGAACCATCTATTGATGTTGGTGAAAATATCACACTATCAATCACTGATACGCCTAGTACAAACAGAAATGCATCAAGAAGCCTTTCTACTAATAATTACCAATGGTTTAAAGACGATGTTGCTATTCCTGATACAAATGCTACAACTTACGTCATTACAAATGCTCAAGGCCCTGATAGCGGTATTTATTATTGCGAAATCACAAACCCTGATTTACCTGGTTATGTTGTTAAAAGATCAAACATAACGCTTGATGTTGGTGGTTTTTTAAGTGTTGATGAAGCTACTTTTAATAATTCTGTGAGTATTTTTCCGAATCCGACAAGTGATTACATCTATATAGAATTACCTAAAAACAACACTAACACACATATAAGTATTCATAATATTCTTGGTAAAAAAGTAACAGAACTGGACACAACAACCAACCAAATAAAACTAAACGTATCGCACTATAGTCAAGGCATTTATTTAGTTTCAATAACAAATAACAACAACACATATATCAAGAAAATAATTAAAAAGTAGTTAATTTTTATTTTAGTTTTAATTAAGAAAAAAAGCCTTAATGATAATCATTAAGGCTTTTTTGTTGTTGCTATATGAACTTTGTTTTTAATTCTTCTCTGGTAGAAAATTATATGCCTCACTATAGTCTAACATTTGTCCAGAAAATGTTTCAGGCTGTGTTACCTTAATAGCTGTAATATTTCCGTTAGCATCCATTTCAGGAACTAATACAGGATTTACAAAACCACTATAAGGCGCAGAAGTAAACTGCTTATTACGCTCTAATACCTCAGCATGAATATCTTGGTCTACTTTTACACCATATGTTTCCACTAGATGTTCTACGGCTTTAAAATCTCCTTCAGACTTTATACGTTGTGTTTCTCTTAATAACTGTCCAAATAACTCATGTAATTTTTCATAATCATTGATGTTAAAGTATGTTTTACCATCACGAGTTACTTTCTCTATCACGTTATCTGCTTGTCCTTTTTCAAAAACCCAAGCACTTACCCATTGCCTATTACGCATGTGTGCTTCTTCTACATCATCACCTAAATTTAAACGAATAAGTTGTGTCATTAATCCATTACGGATGTAACCGTCGTAAGCTGCTTTTCCTACAGATTTCCAATCGTCAACCAAACCTAATTCTTGTAATTTTGGATTGTATAAATAGTAAAGCCCTACTAAATCTGCACGACCTTCTTCAAGTGTAGATGCATAGTTTTTAAGCGTTTCTTTAGTCTCTCCTACTCCAGGATTTAATTGTCCTGATGCGTGACCAATCACCTCATGCAATGCTGTGTGTAACTTATCTGCAAGTTGCCCATATTTTTCTTCTAGCTGTAACTCTTCTTCATCGTTTACAAACTCTTTTAATCGTCCTGTACTTCCTGCGTTATTATATGCATTAATGATGTTTCCTAAAGACACCGATTTACTTCCAACAGCAGCACGAATCCAGTTAGCATTTGGTAAGTTTACACCAATAGGAGTGCTTGGTGATGCATCTCCAGCTTCTCCTGCAACATTAACAACTTTGTAAGTTACGCCAACTACGTTTTTCTTTTTATGCGCATCCATTAATGGAGAGTTATCTTCAAACCACTGTGCATTTTCTGATAATACAGCCATTTTTTGAGACATATCAAAGTCTTTGATCTGTACAATCGTTTCATAACTTCCTCTATATCCTAACGGATCATTATAAACCTCTATAAAACTGTTTATATAATCTACATTACCTTCAGTTGCGGCTGTCCAAGCCACATTGTAGTCATCCCAAGTTTGAAGATCTCCTGTTTTATAGTATTCAATTAACAAACCTATAGCATCTCCTTGCGCTTGGTTTTCTGCAACACCTTTTGCTAATTCTAACCATTTAATTATTTCATCTATGGCCGTTCCATATAAGCCTCCAGATTTATAGACTAATTCTTTTAATTCTCCACCTTCTTTAACCAATTTAGAGTTTAAACCAAATGACAATGGTTTCTCTGGGTTTGGTGATTTTTTATTTTTGTAAAACGTCTCTACATCAGTATTAGTTACATTTGGTCCATAAAAGTTTACGGCTGAAAGCGCCACGTTATCTACACCTTTTGCTTGGTTTACTTTTTTAGCGTCTTTATCGTTAAAAATAACATCAAAAGCTTCTCCTTCTAACGTTGTGTTTGTTACTGCTAATAATGTTTTGAAATACGCTTCAGAGAATTCTGGTTTTAATTTATCGTTAGAATAATGATGATGTATTCCGTTACTAAACCAAACTCTTTTCAAGTATGTTTCAAAAGCTGACCAATCACTGGTTGTTTTATCTCCTTTAAAGTTTGTATAAACATTTTCAAGAGCTTTTCTTATAGTTAAATTATGACGATAATTTTGATCCCAAGTAATATCTCTTCCTGATAATCCAGCTTGAGTTAAGTAATAAACTAGTTTTTGCTCTTTTAGAGTTAAATTTTCCCACCCTGGAATTTGATAGCGTAATATTTTAATATCCGCAAATTGCTCAACATTAAAATCAAAAACTGCTTCCTCTTGAGTGTCTGTAGTTTCTACTACAGGCTCCTTTTTATCTTCATTACAAGACACAAAGGTTGATAATGCTAAAGCAAAACCTAAAACATGTGTAAACTTCATTATAAATAGTTTTAATTATTGTTATACAAATGTAACATATATAAAAGATAGTTTAAAATTGATTATCTTTGATTATACAACCTTTAACCAAAAAAAATGAAAGTTTTTAAATACCTTCTATTCTTATTGTTAATCATAGTTATTGGATTATCTGTATACATTGCTGTTCAACCTAACAGTTTTGAGGTAAAAAGAGAACGTACTATCAATGCTCCTAATGCCGTGATTTATAATAATGTTATTGATTTTAAAAACTGGGAAGCTTGGTCTTCTTGGGTTGAAAAAGATTCTACAACAAAAATTACATTAAGCGAAAAAACCAAAGGGATTGGCGGAGCCTATTCATGGACAGACAAAGACGGAAAAGGCGCTATGAAAACAATTGCCACAACTCCATACACATCCATAGATCAAGAGTTACAATTTGGAGATTATGAGCCATCAAAAATACATTGGGAATTCTCTCCTACTTCTGACGGCAATACTAATGTTACTTGGAAAATGAATAGTGACAATGTCCCATTTATGTTCAAAGCATTTGCTTTAGTTTCTGGCGGATTTGATAATATGATTGGCCCTGATTTTGAAAGAGGTTTAGAAAAATTAGATAGTATTGTTACCGAATCTATGAAAGTATACTCAATAAAAACCAAAGGTACTACCACACATAGTGGTGGATTTTACATATACAATACGACATCTTGTAAAATAAGCGATTTAGAAAATAAAATGCAGGAAATGCTACCTGAAGTTATTGCTTACGCTAAAAAGAACAATATAAGCATTGCTGGAGCTCCTTTTGTATATTATCATAAATGGGATGAGACCAATAACGCAGTTATGTTCTCTTGTTGTGTTCCTACTACAGCGCAAGTAATCACTACCGAAAGTGATATTCTTACAGGACAATTAGAACCTTTTAAAGCTGTAAAAACAACTCTTAAAGGTGATTACTCTAATTTAAAAGAAGCATGGGACAAAACCATGAATTACATTACAAAAAATGCTTTTGAATTTTCTGAAAATGGCCCTATGCTAGAAACCTATATAACAGAACCTACAAATGAACCTAATCCTGCAAACTGGGTTACAGATATATACATTGCCATAAAAGAATAAATGAAAAATATTATACTCGTATTTATTGGTGGTGGTTTAGGCAGTGTATTACGGTTTGTTTTAGGCAAATTCCTTAATAGCTCTGAAACAGGAATTCCTTATGGCACGTTTGCCGCAAATATTTTAGGTAGTTTACTTATTGGTATTATTTTAGGGCTTGCTGCAAAAAATAATACTCTCTCTCAAGGTAGCACACTTCTATTAGCTACTGGATTTTGTGGAGGCTTCACCACATTTTCAACCTTTGCGTATGAAAATCATGTGTTTTTAAAATCTGGAGACTTTGCTAGTTTTGCCATTTATACTATTAGCAGTTTCATTTTAGGTTTCCTAGCAGTATTTTTTGGCATGTTCCTCACTAAATAAAAATATACGACATTCTACGTATGTTTTAGCATTCAATTAATTAGGATTTTTGAACCATTAATCAATAAAACCTAGTTATGATGAAAAATTTATTATGCCTTGTAGCCTTATTTATTATAAGCTACACCCAAGCTCAAAACATTTTTATTGTTGACAACGACCCTGTTATTGACACATCTCCTGCTCATATGTTTAACAACATTACTGATGCGATTGCTGCCGCAAATAACGGAGATATTATTTACGTACAACCGTCTTTAACAAGTTATGGAGCTGTTACTATCAACAAAGAAATTACTCTTTTTGGTTCAGGTTATGCACCAGAATTAAACGATGGTAGAAGAACCGAATTATCCAGCGTAAGAATTGATGCTGATAACATTAAAATTAGTGGGTTTTACATCAGTACTTACATTACTTACAACTCAAGCACATCTACATCTGATAATATCATTATTGAAGATAACTTTGTTAACCAAACTATTTTTGTAGGCTCTACAAATGCTGGTCATGCCACTACCAACAACAACTGGATTATTAGAGGGAATATCATTAATTACGGTATTACACTACATGCAGACCCAACAAAATGTGTAAACACCGTAATTACCAATAACCATATTACACTATTAAATGGTAGCACTTCAGCATCCTATGCCTTACGCTATTTTAATGACACAACCATTTTTAACAATAACGTTGTTAGAATTAACCATACTTGGGGAAACACAAATATTTTCCCAAACATGACTGGTGATGTTACTGCTTTCAATAATATATTTATCTCAAACGGAATAAACACTTTATTTACACCAACTACAGGCAGAACACTAACTCTTAACAACTCTATTAGCTACATGTCAACTGGCGGAACACTTTCACTTGCAATGCCTGGAACAGGTAATTTTGACAACCAAAATCCATTTTTTACCAGTGTAGCATCATCGGCTTTTGATATGGCTCCTGAAGATGATTTCACGCTTTCTCCAAGTTCAGTTGGGCTTAACGCTGGTTCTGACGGAAACGACATAGGTATTTACAATGGCGATTATGATTTTGATATGCGTGGTTACCCAACCGAATTACCATACTTAACAAGCTTTACTATCAGCAACAACTTAATTGAAGCTGGTGAAAACATCAACGTAAACGTAAAGGCAAATGCTAATAAGTCTAATTAATAATCAAAAAATAAACTGATTATGAAACGACTTATTCACATAACTTTTTTGCTTACCGCTTACCTATCGTTTGCTCAAGGTGATATTTCTGAAATAGAATATTACTTTGACACCGATCCAGGTATTGGCAATGGCACAAGTATAAATATTGACCCATATGCTGAAGTACTTAATCAAAACTTCAGTATTCCTACAACAGGATTATCTGCTGGCAACCACAAGCTATTTGTACGCGCTGTAAAAGATGATGGCAGCACTAGCTATTACTATTCGCAAAGCTTTAGTGTTAAAGCAGCTAATGCAACGTTTAATACAGCAAATATTGATGGTTTTGAATATTATGTTGATACAGATCCTGGTATTGGCAACGGCACACAATTATCTGTAGCTGCTATGGAGACTATTGACCAATCGTTCAATATTCCAACAGCTGCTTTAAGTTCTGGTAGTCATAAATTATTCATTAGAGCAAAAAATAATGATGGAACTTATGGCGCATATGATAATGTAGCTTTTAGTATTAATCATAGTCCTGCTGTATTTAACAATTATGATATTACAGCTGCTGAATACTATTTTGGTACTGACCCAGGAACTGGAAATGCAACAGCAATTACAATACCTACAGGCGAAACCCTGGATGAGAATTTAGCATTTCTTACAAACACATTACCGCAAGGTAGCCATAGAGCCTTTGTAAGAGTAAAAAATGCAAACGATGTATGGTCTTTATATGACCATATAGTATTTTCTGTTGTACCACTAGCAGAGATTAATATAGCAGATATTAACAGTATAGAATATTATTTTGACGCTGATCCTGGTATAGGTTTAGGCAATCAAGTAACAATCACTGATACTGAAACCGTAGACCAAAATCTTGCTATTCCTACAACAGGTTTACCTACAGGAAGCCACAGATTATTTATACGTGTTGGTAACACTGCTGGCAACTACAGTGTTTACACACATACGGTATTTTCTGTAAGAACACCTACGTTTTTCAATAACGCATCTATTGTAGCTGCTGAATATTTTATTGACGTAGACCCAGGAGAAAGCAACGGAAACCCAATCACAACATCTGGTGATAGTATTGACGAAAATGTTATTGTGGCTACATCTGGTAGTTTAGCTCAAGGTGATCATTATCTGTATATAAGAGTACAAAATGCAAATGGCACTTGGTCACTTTACGATAAGCAATACTTTGAAGTAAGTGGTACGTTAGGCATTGCTTCAAACATATTGACAGAAACTAAAATTTATCCAATCCCGTCTTCTGATTTTATAAACATTGCAACACCAAATAACGCAGAAATAAAATCTGCTCAATTAGTAGATATTCAAGGAAAAGTCGTGCTTTCTATAAATCAAAATATAAATAGAATAAACATTACATCGTTACAGCAAGGTGTGTATTTATTACAAATTATTACAAACGCTGGCAGTCTTTCAAAGCGTGTTATTAAGAATTAAGTTTTTTAATTTAGATAGTTGGTTTAGCGTCTAATACTCTTGTTAGGCGCTTTTCTATTTTTTAAAATTCTTAATACCTGCTTCTACTTTTGTTGCTATATAATTTGCTCTGGGTACAATAGGACAAGAATACTTTTCATTATATACACAATACGGGTTATAAGCTTCATTAAAGTTTATGGCTAACTTATCATCTTCTGGCATCCTGCATTCTACATAGCGTCCGCCTCCATAAGTACTATCTCCGTTAGTATCATCTAAAAAAGGTAAAAACAAATAGTCTTCATAACCCTTTTCGTGCATCAATTCTAAATCTTGGTAAATATTAAGCTGAAAAGTCTGCCCTTTTAAATCAAAAGTAACAATACCGTATTGCTTAAACAGCGGCATTCTATCTGTCGTTGTTTTCATTTTAAATGGCTCTGTATTTGGTGTACGTTCCAAATCAGCCAACACAACATAGGTTGAATCTACTTCAAAAAAATCCAAGCTCTTAAAAGATTTTCTATCTTTCTCTTTTAACGGTGATTTTGAAGCATCTTTAAAATCACTATTCATTTTTTTTTGCCATTCAGTAGCACCTAAAATAGGATGTTTACCATCTGAACATCCCAAAACTAAAATCAGTATAAAAAAACTTAATATGTGTTTCATGTTACTTTTTTTGCTTTTCAAAAATACAACATTAAAGTTTTTTGTGTAGTTTTGATTTATCAAATAAAAATACCATGCGTCATACAGTCTCAATTTTGAAAAAGCAATATACCTCTTGCAAGACAAAGAGTTGGGCGTATTATGTATTAAACTGATGTTAATATAATTTTTATCAATATACTAAAGCCCGACGATATCGTCGGGCTTTTTATTTTTAGTCTATCAATCAAAAAATCATGAAATCATTACTTAAAAACTACCTGAACACATTCTCCGGACTTTCTCAAGAAGTTTGGTGGCTGGCTTTAATCACATTGATAAATAGAGCTGGAACAATGGTAATTCCTTTTTTATCACTTTATCTAATTACTGATCTTAATTTTAGCATGAGTGATGTTGGCTGGGTTATGTCTGCTTTTGGTGTTGGTTCTGTACTAGGTTCTTGGCTTGGAGGAAAACTTACAGACAAAATAGGGTTTTACAAAGTAATGGTGTTTAGCCTTATAGCTACTGGATTTTTATTTATAGGATTACAATACCTAAAAACATTTCAACTTATCTGTTTAGGGATTTTCATTGTTATGACTGTTGCAGACATGTTTCGTCCTGCAATGTTTGTTGCCTTAAACACTTATAGCAAAGCTGAAAATAAAACGCGTTCTCTTACGCTTATTAGGCTTGCTATTAATCTTGGCTTTTCAGCTGGACCTGCTATTGGCGGACTCATCATAACATCTATGAGTTATGACGGCCTCTTTTGGGTTGATGGTATTACGTGTATTGCTGCTGGAGTTTTACTAACAAACGTACTAAACCCTAAAAAAGTAAAAGTATTAGATAGCTACAAGAATCTTAATCCTAAATCTGCTTATACAGATGTTCCTTTTATAATATTTGCTATAGCCATGGTATTGTTTGGTGTTGTTTTCTTACAATACTTTTCTACCATGCCTATTTATTATAAAGAACGTCATTTTCTTACAGAATTTGAAATAGGCGTTTTATTAGGACTCAACGGATTTGTTATTTTTATACTAGAAATGCCACTTATTAAGTGGTTAGAAAATTCAAAATACACCAAAACAGGATTAATGACTTTTGGTGCTATATTAACAGGCTTAAGTTTTATAATTTTAAATATATTTTCTTGGTCTGGTGTTTTAATTATTGGTATGATGCTTATGACTGTTGGAGAAATGATAACATTTCCTTTTTCAAATGCATTTGCATTAGAAAGAGCAAAACGAGGCTCACAAGGCGAGTACATGGCTTTATATAGTATTGCCTTTTCTCTTTCTCATATTTTCGGACACAATGCTGGGTTACAAATGAGTGGCACTATTGGGTTTGATAATACTTGGATAGTAATTACATTACTTGCCTTGATATGTGTATTTTTATTAATGATTTTAAAACACGCTCTTAAAACTGAAAAAAGAAAACAATTATCTCAAACAAGAAACCCTATAGTTTAAACATGAACAATCAAACAGACATCGTTATAGTTGGAGCCGGTCCTATTGGTATTGCGTGTGCACTAGAATGTAAAAAAAGAAACTGGAATTATATTGTGCTTGAAAAAGGCGCCTTAACCAACTCGCTGTTTAATTACCCATTAAACATGACGTTTTTTTCAACATCAGAGCGACTTGAAATAGATCAAATTCCTTTCATTAGCAACAATCCAAAACCAAACCGCGATGAAGCTTTAGAATATTACCGCCGTGTTGCTGTATCAAACAATTTAAACATTAACTTGTACGAAACGGTAACCAGCATAAATAAAGACAACAATACATTTACAGTAACCTCATCAAAAAAAACTTATCATACAAAAAAAGTTATCATAGCAACTGGGTTTTATGATATCCCAAACCTGATGAAAGTTCCTGGAGAAAACCTACCTAAAGTTAGCCATTATTACAAAGAAGCGCATCCGTTTAGTATGCAGCATGTAATAGTAGTTGGCGCTAGTAATTCATCTGTTGATGCCGCACTAGAAATTTGGAGAAAAGGCGGTCATGTTACTATGGTAATTCGTGGAAACAGCATAGGTGAGCGTGTTAAATATTGGGTTAAACCAGATATTATAAATCGCATTGAAGAAGGAAGTATAACAGCATATTATAATTCTGAAATTACGGATATAAAAACTGACAATGTAACAATAAAAACACCTAACGGATTAAAAACATTAAAAAACGATTATGTTGTTGCTTTAACAGGATACCAACCCAACTTTCAGTTTTTAGAAAACATCGGAATCACAACTTCTAATGATGGTAAACAAATACCAACTCATAATCCGGAGACTATGGAAACAAACATTAAAGGCCTATATCTTGCTGGTGTAATTTGTGGTGGCATGGAAACCCACAAATGGTTTATTGAAAACTCTAGAATTCACGCAAAACAAATTACCAAGCATTTAGAAAGCCAACTTTAAACACAATTATTATGAGCAAACCTTGGGAGCATTTACCTATATACAAAAAGGCTGACGAAATAAGAACACTTGTTGACTCTGTTGTTGAAATAACCATAGAATCTATTATGAACTATAGCACAGAAGAAGAAGGAAAAATGATTGACGATAGTATAAACTATCTCGTTGACAACTCAATTCTTATACCGGCAAAAATTGCCGAAGCATCTCATGATGACGCACTGTATGACCAACAAATGGAAAGCGCTACACTCATCAGAAAAGCTGCTAAAGAACTACTTGCTGATGCTAGAACACTTCAAGATTTCGGGTTTAAAGAAACAGAGTATCTAGATGTATTACGTACCGAGATTGAAACCTTTAGAGTTCTTTTTTTAGAATGGATTGACACCTTTGATCCTTGGAACTATGTGTCCGATAATTGGGGCCTTTTTAATCCACCTAATATTGACTTTGATGATGATGATCTTGACGACGACGACTTACCTTTTGATTTTGACGACAGCGATGATGATTTATTTTAATGGCTTTATCGGATTGTTTTTTACAACACGAGATAATACTATCTGGGTTTTGGTTTCCCCATAAACTATAAGCTGATCTATAAATGCTTCTAAATGCTTTTGATTTTTTAGCACCACTTCCATCACTATATTTTCATTACCTGTAATCCTATAACAATTTACTACTTCATCATACGTTTTTACCTTTTCTAAAAAAGGCTTTAGTTTTCCCATAAACGCTCGCAATGTAATTAAAGCTTTTAATTGGTAACCCGCCTCAAAAGGTGATACCGAAGTGTGATAATCCTGAATAACACCAAGATCTTCCATTTTTTTAATACGCTCTGACACAGCTGGAGAACTAATGCCCACACGCCTTCCTATTTCGGCATTAGACAAACGCGCATGGCTTTGTAAAAGCTTTAAAATTTTCCAATTTAAAGAATCTATACTCATTTAAAGTAAAAACAAAAAATTAATTAATAATTAAACCAAATATACATATTTACCTTAATTATTAAAGCAAAATATCAAAACTTGTCACTATTTTTGATAAAATTGCTATAAAAAATATGTTACCTCATTTGCCACAAAATTTATCAGAACTGCCTATATATCAAAAGGCTATGGATATTTTTATCCTATCCCGAAGTATTTCTACATACCTAAATCAAGATTTGTCTTATTTACACCCTAATGGGCATGAAGATAGCCACATCTATTTCTCTGGAGATATTGTGCAACAGTCTGTTTCTTTAGCTCCTGAAATTTTAAAAGCTGAACAAGCTCGACATTCTGATAAAAAACATAAACATGTCGCCTCTTTAAGAAAACTTACAAACCGCTTGTATTCAAATTGTAGGCGCCTTGAAAAATGTAATAGCAACGGTAAAGATTACATCCCATTATTGCGTCGTGAAATCAGAGCTTTTAAAAAACTGCAACATACTTGGACACTTACACTGTAAGTAATTCATAAACACATACGCTTTCTCCAAAATCGCTGTAAAAATAGCCTTGTCTTTTGTATTTTAGCACTTTACATTAAAAAGTATTAATGTTTTATGGCAAAGCTGTGGCTTATAATTTTCTTTTTTATTGGTAACATCTTGATATTTAGTCAGGACAACAAGCGCTACCCGCCTAGTATTGATGTAAATACTGTAACTTGGAAACCTTACAATCAACCCACAAAAGAGCCCAGCAGCTATCTGAAATATTTTACTGAAGATTGTGTAAACGTCATCCGCATAGGCGATCAAAAAGCATTTGGAGAAACAGGTCAACAAGTTGGTCATAATTATGCCACAAACGCTGTTTGGAATAGCGATGGGTCATTATTAAAACTTAATGTAAAGCCTGCTAAAATCCTTTATGATAGTAATTATACTGTTGCCTACACACGTAACCTTCCTAGCTGGTCTTGTTGGTCGTATACAAATCCGTATATCATGTATGGAACACAAAACGGCAACCAATTTGTTAGTTATAATGTTACCAATGATAAGCGAACAGTTTTGCATACATTTCACAACTACACAAAGTTATCAATTGGGAAAGGTGAAGGTCGTCAAGACAGGTCAGACACTCTTATTTGTTTAGTTGCTGAAGATCAAAATGACGTTGGACATCTGATTGTTTATAACATAAAAACCAATACCGTTATAGCTACAAAAAATATTGGTGATAGCTCTGATTTAGACTGGGCGTCTGTAAGCCCATTAGGAAATTACGTTATCGCCGCTTGGCATAAAAATGGAACAGGCAAAAAAGAAGGATACCGTATTTTTAATAGCAATTTAACTAACGAAAAACACCTTTATACCGAAACACAACATAGCGATATAGGCATTGATGTAAATGGTGATGAAGTCCTTGTGGCTATTGGTAACAAAACAGTCTGGAAAACCAACCACTATATAGCAATGATACGTCTTAAAGACGGCTTATTAAAACCTTTATTTTATGACGAACCTACAAAACCTAGAGGTATTTGGGGCGGTTGGGTAAGCTGTCAAAACACCAAACGTGATGGTTGGGCATACATTAGTGAAGACAGAGCTTCTGATGATGTTATGGCCAATGAAATATTTGCTATAAAACTCGACTACTCAAACAATAACATTGTACAGCGATTTGGCAAACATCACTCTGATAAACACAATAGCAAAAACGCCTATTATCATGGCGCTAGAGCCTGCGTAAATCCTGATGGAACAAAAATATGTTTTGATAGTAATTACGGAGACAGCGTTTTAAAAACCTGGGAACATGCTCCTGCTTGGATTATGGAATACCCGCAGGAATAAACAAATAGCTAAAAACAAAGACTGAAATTATACGCTTATAATCCGTTTCTTTATATAATACACATATTAACCTCGTAACAAAACAACCTAAAATACAACCTTTTAGCTATTTAATTTTACATACTTTAAGAATTTTCTTAACTAGAGTTTTTAAAACACTGTATTAAATGTTAAAAAAATCAATTCTTATTGAAAGGAAAAGTAAAGTAACAAGTAAGCACTCTCAACTAATTATAAAAAATGATTTTAGAGAAGCCACTATCCCTATTGAAGATATTGGATTTATTGTAATTGACAATCCAGCAACCTACGTAAGTATTACAGCTTTTAATTTACTAGTAAATAATAATGCTGCTGTTATAATATGCAATACGCAACATTTACCCAACGGCATGTTTTTAAACTTAAACAGCCACCACATACAGCAAGAAATTTTTAAAAACAACTGCATCAATCTACTATGCAGCATGCCATCCTTATAACCTACAAAAAAGGGATAATAGTGCGCTTAAAAAAACTTATTTACCTGCGAAGCTTCCCCAAATTTACTATTATTCTCATGTACACAAACCATACGCGGACTTTTCTTTATCGCTTCCCGAGTAAAGCCATCTCCAGCTTCTCGCGCTTTAGGTTTTCCTCTTAGAAAATAAAAATTAATACCCCCAAAGTGCTCTCAAAAAATATAATACCTCGTTGTTTTTGCCATAACATCAATAAAAAATAGGCACATAAGTCAATTTTAGGTTGTATTCACACTAACTATATGCCGACTTTATACCGACTTAAATCTAGGTTAACTCCATAAAAAATCCCGAGCAAATACTCGGGATTCTTATAGCTTAAGGTGTAAAAACACACTACATATTACGTCTATACTGTCCGCCTACTTCAAATAAAGCTTCAGTAATTTGCCCTAAAGAACACACTTTACAAACATCCATTAAGGCTTCAAAAATGTTTTCGTTATTAATCGCTTTATGCTGAAGCGCTTTTAGCAATTCCTTGGTATCATTACTCTTATGTAAATTCTCAAGAGTTTGTATTTGGTATTGCTTCTCCTCTTCTGTAGCTCTTATAACTTCAGCAGGCTGTACCGTTGGTGATCCTTTACTACTCAAGAAGGTGTTTACACCAATAATTGGAAAATCACCATTGTGCTTTAAAGTTTCATAATACAAGCTTTCCTCCTGAATTTTACTACGTTGGTACATGGTTTCCATAGCACCAAGTACACCACCACGTTCAGTAATTCTATCAAACTCTAGTAATACCGCTTCTTCAACCAAATCGGTAAGCTCTTCTATAATAAACGACCCTTGTATTGGGTTTTCGTTTTTAGCAAGTCCTAACTCCTTATTAATAATCAACTGAATAGCCATTGCGCGACGCACACTCTCTTCGGTTGGCGTAGTAATTGCTTCGTCATACGCATTTGTATGCAACGAGTTACAGTTATCATAAATAGCATATAATGCTTGAAGTGTCGTACGAATATCGTTAAAGTCAATTTCTTGGGCATGCAAACTACGACCCGAAGTTTGTATATGGTATTTCAACATCTGTGCTCTTGGGTTGGCACCATACTTATGCTTTAAGGCTTTTGCCCAAATTTTACGTGCCACACGACCAATAACAGCATATTCAGGATCGATACCGTTAGAGAAAAAGAACGATAAGTTTGGACCGAATTTATTGATATCCATTCCTCGGCTTAAGTAATATTCTACATAAGTGAAACCGTTAGATAAAGTCAATGCCAATTGCGTAATAGGGTTGGCTCCTGCTTCTGCAATATGATACCCAGAAATAGACACCGAATAGAAGTTACGCACATTATTTTCAATAAAATACTCTTGTACATCTCCCATTAAACGCAGTGCAAATTCCGTAGAGAAAATACAGGTATTTTGCGCTTGATCTTCTTTTAAAATATCAGCTTGTACAGTACCACGAACTTGTGCAATGGTACGTGTTTTTATATCATGGTAAACATCCTGTGGCAATACTTGATCACCAGTAACGCCCAATAAAAACAAGCCTAAACCATCATTTCCTTCTGGTAGCTCACCATTATATTTAGGACGCTCTACGCCTTTTTCCTTGTATATTTTGGCAATCTTTGCTTCAACTTCTTTCTCTAGACCGTTTTCTTTGATGTAAAGCTCACATTGTTGATCTATAGCAGCATTCATAAAGAACCCTAACAACATTGGCGCAGGACCATTAATAGTCATACTTACCGAAGTCATCACATCTGCTAGGTTAAAACCAGAATAAAGTTTTTTAGCATCGTCCAAACAGCATATAGATACACCTGCGTTTCCTATTTTACCATAAATATCCGGACGTAAGTCTGGATCATTACCGTAAAGTGTTACACTATCAAAAGCTGTTGATAGTCGTTTTGCTGGCATACCTTGACTCACATAATGAAAACGTTTGTTGGTACGCTCTGGACCACCTTCTCCTGCAAACATACGCGCAGGATCTTCTCCTGTTCGTTTAAAAGGATACAGTCCTGATGTATACGGAAACTCTCCAGGTACATTCTCTTGAAGTGTCCATCGTAAAATATCGCCCCAAGCTTGATACTTTGGCAAAGCGACTTTTGGAATTTGTGTATGTGATAAAGACTCGGTATGCGTGTCTATTTTAATTTCTTTGTCTCTTACTTTAAATGTGTAAACAGGGTTCTTGTATTTGTTGACCTTCTCATTCCAACCTATTACAACTTCCCAGTTATAAGGATCTAAATTCATTTTCACACGGTCAAACTCTTTGATTAATAAGTCTAAAAACGCTTTATCGTTATCACTCTTAACCAATTCAAGAATCCCATCCTGATTAATGCCTTTGTTATCTAAAAATGCGTATTCCTTTTCGTTTGAAATTCCTGCTACCGAACCAATAGTTTTATAAATACCATATAGTTTTTGAGCTACCTCAACTTGCTCGTTAGCAGTTTTATCATACGCACGATTGTTTTCTGCAATCTCTGATAAATAACGTGTTCTGTTTGGTGGAATTACAAAGATTTTCTCACTCATTTCTTTTGAAATTTCAAAAGTTGAGTTCAGGTCAGCATCCGTTTTTTCAACGACCTTATCCATTATCGCTTTGTAAAGCGTGTTCATTCCTGGATCGTTAAACTGCGAAGCAATCGTTCCAAAAACAGGTAAATCATCTTGATTAGTATCCCACAATTGGTGGTTACGCATGTACTGTTTTTTTACATCGCGAAGCGCATCCAATGCACCACGCTTATCAAATTTGTTAATCGCAACCAAGTCTGCAAAGTCTAACATATCAATTTTTTCCAACTGTGTAGCTGCACCAAATTCTGGTGTCATCACATATAAGGACACATCACTATGCTCTAAAATTTCAGTATCACTTTGCCCAATACCAGAGGTTTCTAAAATGATGATGTCATATTTAGCAGCTTTCAACACTTCAACAGCTTCATTAACATATTTTGACAAGGCTAAATTAGATTGACGCGTTGCCAAACTACGCATGTATACACGTGGTGAATTAATAGCATTCATACGAATTCTATCACCTAAAAGCGCGCCACCTGTTTTACGTTTTGATGGATCAACCGAAACAATACCTATGGTTTTTTCTGGGAAGTCGATTAAAAAACGACGCACCAACTCATCTACCAAACTAGATTTTCCGGCGCCACCAGTTCCTGTAATTCCTAATACAGGCGTTTTAGACGTTTTATTTTTCTCATGAATGTCATCTAAAGCTTCTTTAGCTACTTCTGGAAAATTTTCAGCAGATGAAATCACACGTGCAATAGCTTTTGGATTTTTCTCTTCTAAAGTCGCTACTTCACCATTAAGTTGATCACCAATAGCAAAGTCTGATTGTTGTACTAAATCATTAATCATCCCTTGAAGTCCCATTTCACGACCATCATCAGGCGAGTAGATTCTGGAAATGCCATAATCCATTAATTCCTTAATCTCTGAAGGAAGAATAACGCCGCCGCCGCCGCCAAAGATTTTAATATGTCCAGCACCACGCTCTTTAAGTAAGTCATACATGTATTTAAAATACTCATTATGACCACCTTGATATGATGTTAAACAGATGGCATTGGCATCTTCTTGAATGGCTGTGTTTACAACTTCTTCAACACTTCTGTCATGCCCAAGATGAATAACCTCAACGCCAGTAGATTGAATAATACGACGCATTATATTTATTGAGGCATCATGGCCATCAAACAGCGATGCTGCGGTTACAATTCTTACTTTGTACTTTGGTTTATAAGGTGCTACTTGCTTCATTGATAAAAAATTCAAATTTTAAGAGTTGCAAATTTACGGAATATTCAAAAATATTATTGTATTATTTAAAAATGATTAACGCTTTAGTTTATAAAAGTCCTTTTATTATATAATCAATAATAAAAAACAGAAAACAAAATAGTTTAAACAGACTTGTAACATATTTAAATTAAACAAAGCAAAGGTTTATTTTAGTACGTTGACTTATATTTGCTTATCTAAAAAAACAAATAAAAATTATGTTACGAAAATTACTGATAGGACTTTTAGTATTCAATCTTACAGCTTGTGCCGAATTACAGCAAGTTATTGATCAATTACCAGAGAACACACCTGGCTTAAGCAACACAGATATTGCTGCTGGATTACGCCAAGCATTAGACATGGGAATAGACAAACAGGTAACCAAGCTTACACAAAAAGATGGTTTCTACAGAAATGAGTTAGTTAAAATTTTACTACCGGAAGAATTAAAAAAAGTTGATAAAGGTTTACGTGACATAGGGTTAGGTAATCTGGCTGATGAAGGATTAAAAGTACTTAATCGTGCTGCTGAAGATGCTGTAAGCCAAGCGACACCTATTTTTGTTGACGCTGTAAAAGGTATTACGTTTGCTGATGCTAAAAATATACTGTTAGGTACTGATGACGCTGCGACACAATACTTATCTACAAGAACAAAAACTGCTTTGTATGATAAATTTCATCCTGTAATTAATAATTCATTTGCTAAAGTTGGTGCTGATCAAATTTGGTCTAACCTCATAAATAAATACAATGCCATTCCTTTTACAAGTGATGTAAACCCTGATTTAACAGATTATGTTACTTCTGAAGCCTTAAATGGTGTTTACAAAATGATAGCTGTTGAGGAAAAAGAAATCAGGAATAAAGTAGGCTCAAGAACAACCGACTTATTGAGACGTGTTTTTGCTTTACAAGATTAATATAAACAAACACCTACACACAATAACATCTTGACAATCAAGATATAAATTCTTAAATTATTCATAATCAAAACCTAATGTTTACATAACATTGGGTTTTGATTTCTATCGCATCTTTGCAGTGATAAAAACATTGAATTCAATCACGTTTGAATTAGTTACGAGTTAGTTAGTTGAAAAAATCGGTCTAGATAATTAGATCGATTTTTTTTATAAAAGCATTTCACAAGTTGCTCTTTTGCAATATTTTGAATATATTTATTAGCTAATAGATTACTTTTTACTTTCTTGTAATGAATAATGTATCTAAAATAAAAAAGCGAGAGTTTAAACTACAAAAGCGTTACAAGCGTCTTGTAGAGCAAGCCTATAACTTACGCCAAACTGATTGTGCTGAAAGCGACATATCAGAGTTTAATGCCATAAAGCTACTTAACAAAATAAACAAACTCAAGTATCTTTATAGAGAGAGAAAATCAGAAACAGCTTAAGATTGTAAGTTTAGACTCTCAACTAACAATATAAATCTCAAAAAACAACTATATGGCATAAAATACAACCAGCAAACACTCCCTTTGTAACATATTTTTCTTATCAAGAAGCAATTTAATAGCGCGCAAAACAATGTTTCACACAAAATATGTATGGTATAGTATGGCAACCAACAATAACAACGTAATTAAAACCAATTTTCTTTTTTCGTATAAGTTTACTGGTTTTGTAACTTTATTAGTTGCTTTTTTAAACATTTATTTTTGGCTTAAAAACAATATAGATGTTTTTTTCACAGGCTATATAATAAATCCTAATGCTACTATGAAACCCTTAACTAGCATTAGTTTTATTATACTTGCTTGTATTTATTTTACTAAAAACAAAAAACATGTATATCGGTTACTTATTACCAATATTATTATTCAGTTTTTTCAAAGTATTTATATCTTTTTAAGTTCTGATTCTACAACAGGCTTTTTTGCTGCCAGTTCTAAAATAACTATTGTTATGTTCGTTCTTACTTCTATAGCTTTTTATGCTATAAAGTTTAATAAGAACAAGCAAATCCTTATTGTATCAAACTCCATTGTATACATTATTTCTATTTTTGCCATAACATATTACCTTCTTGATGCTAGCACCCTAAACGCTATTTTAGGTTTTGAAACGTTAAGCTGGAATACATCTATGTTGTTTTTTATAAACAGCATATCATTATTTGAATACCAACTTATAGGTAAAGTAAGTCGGTTTTATTATAGAATTCTTGGAAAAAACAAAACGCACCCAAGTTATTTTTTTCCGGTATTTTTCTTATTCCCAATCATTTTCATTGTGTCGTCTTCAATACTTATGCATTTAGGTTTTATAAATAAAGCTCAAAGTATATTTATAATCATTCTCTTTTTAAACATTACAGTTTTAATAAGTATGTTTTTATACTCGTATAAGTTTATGAATTTCTACACTGAAATCTCAAACAAATCTAAAACACTAGAAGTTATAAACGACAGATTCAAAGCCCTGAATAAAGAGCTTAACGAGGCCAATTATTATCTTGAAGATTTTGCAAGTATTACATCTCATAATTTAAGGGAACCTATTATAGCATTAAACCAACTATGTGTGTATTATGAAGAAACCGTAAAAAAAGACCTTGCTTCAATAGATGAAGTAAAAGATATGTTTCAAACCAATATTCAGAATCTTAATCTTGGGTTGAATGCTTTAATACAATATCATAACTTTATAAAAGACATTAATAACAAACACCCCAAAGAAAGTTTAATAAGCGAAAGCATAGACAATACATTTACTCAATTAGAGTATTTAAAACCAAAAGGAACCACGTTAAAATCTAAAATAGATGACAACTCTAGCTTTCCTAAAAGTCATATTGATAATATTTTTCATAACTTGTTTACTAATTCTTTCAAATTTAAAAAGGAAAACGAAAAGCTAAACATTGAAATAACAGCTTACAAAACAAAAGATTATTACACAATTTATTACAAAGACAATGGCATAGGCTTGGATGTAGAAACAAATAAAGAAGAACTCTTTAAAAAAGGAGCAAGATTTCATAAGGAAAGTGGTTCTTCAAACGGTTATGGGTTATACTACTTAAATCTATATGTTAACAAATTGAATGGTAAGGTTCGTCTTTTTAGCAAAGTTGATAAAGGAACTGCTTTTAAAATTAAAATAGCAACTTAAATGAACAAGCAAATAGCTATAATAGATGACAATTTACTTTTCAGGAAACTCACTAAAATTCTTGTTAAGAACTCTGGTATACAAGAGAGTAACATACATTTATTTAGCAACGGAAAAGAAGCATTTGAATTTATTTACAGCAACATAAACAACGTAAAGTTTCTTCCTGAAATACTTTTTTTAGATTTAAACATGCCAATCATGAACGGTTGGAAGTTTTTAAAGCTCTTATACAACCTATTAGAAAACTCTAATTACAAACCTGTAATTTACATCCTAACATCATCTATAGACACAAAAGATATTGAAACCGCAAACAACATTCCTTTTGTTAAAGATTATCTCGTAAAACCTATTAGCAAAGCTACCATCCATAAAGTGCTACATACAAATGTTGAAGCTTATTAACTAACGGTTGAAACCTGTAAAAACACAATTTTAATCTTTACATAAATTTAACGTTATTAACACGTCTAAAAGCATCATAAACACGTATTTATAGTATAATTTAAAAACACGTTTATGAACACACATTTTTGCAAGGTTGGAAAAGTAAGAAACGTTTCCAACAAGACCAACAACGAGCCAAAAAAGGACACATCAAAATTAGAAAAAGCTTACAGCAATCAAATTGAAGAGGCTTACAATGTAAAACAAACTGATGCCAGCTTGAGTGACACCTTATATCATGAAGCGCAAAAAATAAAGCGTCAGCTATTAAGTATTAAGGCTAATGCAAATAATCTTGATGCAGCGTTTTAAAATAACGAAACGCTTTTATAAGTCTTGAACCATACCAAGAGAACATTTCACCATCTACTAAACATATTTTAGCATTTGGAAAAAAGTTCTTTAAGTCTTTCTTATGCTTTTCTTTAAACGGATAAGGCTCGCTAGACAGCAACACATAATCAACAGTTACATCGTCATTATCCAAGGCTATTTCTGGATAACGACTTAAGTCACCAAAGCTGTTTTTAAAATTATTAATAGAAAGTAAGTAGTTAATAAACGTATTATTCGCAGCAACCATCCACGGTTTTTTCCAGATAAAATACACTACATTTTTAACAGGTTTATTTTGAACCCATTCTTTAAAACCAGTAGCTTCAACTTGTATAGCTTGAGATATAGCAGTAGCTTTTTCTTTTACCGAAAATATATCTCCATACATTTTTACGAGCTCTAACGTATCATTTATGGTAAAAATATCACTAACATGAACAGCAGCTATGGCTTTGCAAGCCTCTACAATCTCTTGGGTATTTTCTTCTTTATTGCATAAAATAATATCAGGCTGCAACGCTGCTATTCTATCTAAATGAACTTGCTTTGTTCCGCCTACAATTGTTTTTTCTTTTATAAGATGATTAGGATGAACACAAAACTTGGTAACACCAACTATAGATTGTTCTAAACCCAAATCACATAACAACTCCGTTTGGCTTGGCACCAAAGAAACAATACGTTTAGGCACGCCTTGTAATTGAATAGATCTCTGCAATTGGTCTTGAAATACCATCACAAACTTATTTCAGAATAACTTTCATCTCTTGCTGTAAAGCTTCAGCTTTCTTTGCTGCTGCCTGTGCAAAATCGTCTTGATTTGATGCATAAATAATGCCTCTTGATGAGTTGATTAGTAAACCAACATGATCATTCATACCGTACTTACAAACATCTTGTAAATTTCCGCCTTGTGCACCAACTCCTGGCACTAGTAAAAAACTATTTGGAATGATTTGTCTTATATCTGCTAAAAATTCAGCTTTTGTTGCACCAACAACATACATAAGGTTTTCAGAGTTTTGCCAAGTTTTTGAAGTTTCTAAAACATGTTTATAAACTTCTTTTTCATCTATCATTTTAGTTTGAAAATCAAACGCTCCTTGATTTGATGTTAACGCCAAAAGAATGGTGTGCTTATTCTCAAATGCTAAAAAAGGCTCAACGGAATCTTTACCCATATATGGCGCTACAGTAACACTATCAAAAGCTAAATCTTCAAAAAAAGCTTTGGCATACATACTGCTTGTATTTCCTATATCACCACGTTTAGCATCAGCTATTGTGAATATTTCAGGGTGATTTTTATTTATGTAGTTTATGGTTTTTTCAAGTGCTTTCCAGCCTTTTAATCCGTATGCTTCATAAAACGCTGTATTAGGTTTGTATGCCACACATAAGTGGTGTGTTGCATCTATAATAGCTTTATTGAATGCAAAAATAGGATCCTCTTCCTGCAGTAAATGTTGTGGTATTTTATTTAAATCAACGTCTAATCCTATGCATAGAAAGGATTTTTTTTTCTGGATTTGTTGTGTGAGTTGTTGTGTTGTCATGGTTAAAAAAAAGCCTCAAAAAAGAGGCTTGTTATTAAATATGTTCGTCGCTTGCTTTTAGCTTTTCAGTATTTTCTGCAAGCATTAATTCATCTATAATTTTTTGAATATCTCCGTTTACAATATTTTGCAAATCATACAGAGTTAATCCTATTCTATGATCTGTTACACGGCCTTGCGGATAGTTATAGGTTCTAATTTTAGCACTTCTATCTCCAGAAGTTACCATGCTACCACGCTTTGCAGCATCTTCTTCTTGTTTTTTAGCTAACTCTAAATCATATAAACGAGAACGTAATACTCTAAACGCTTTCTCTTTGTTTTTATGTTGAGATTTTTGATCCTGACATTGCGCCACTAAACCTGTTGGAATGTGTGTTAAACGCACGGCAGAATAGGTTGTATTTACAGACTGACCTCCAGGACCTGAAGAACAGAAATAATCAATACGAACTTCTTTTGGATCTATTTCTACATCAAACTCTTCGGCTTCTGGAAACACCATACAAGTTGCTGCACTTGTGTGAACACGCCCTTGTGTTTCTGTTTGAGGCACACGTTGCACACGATGAACACCTGCTTCAAACTTTAGAGTTCCGTATACATCTTCACCGCTTACTTCAAACTGGATTTCTTTAAATCCACCATTGGTTCCTTCACTAAAATCTACTGTATCAACTTTCCAGCCTTTACTCTCACAGTATTTCGTATACATTCTAAATAAATCGCCTGCAAAAATACTTGCTTCATCTCCACCAGTTCCAGCACGTAATTCAACAACGGCATTTTTAGAATCTTCAGGATCTTTTGGAATAAGTAAAAACCTAATTTCGTCTTCTAACTTTGGAATACCTTCTTTGGCTTCGTCATATTGCATTTTTGCCATTTCAACCATTTCAGCATCACTGCCATCAGCAATAATTTCTTCAGCTTCTTTAAGGTTGTTGGTAAACTCAATATAAGCTTCGCGCTTATCCATTAATAAACGTAAATCCTTATATTCTTTATTTAGTTCTACATAACGTTTTTGATCTGATATAATATCAGGTTGAATGATTAAATCACTCACTTCATCAAAACGCTGTTTTATTATTTCTAATTTCTCTAACATCTGCCTTTTATAATTTCGAGTTCAAAAATACGATATTTTATTGATTGATAAATTTTAAATCAAATCATTTATTCAAATTATAGTCTCAAAAAATAATTGTTGTTTTTTTTCGTTTTATTGAAGATTATGCAACAGTTTCAAGCCATACTAATATTTTATAAGCCATATTTTTTATGGTCTATTGGTGTTGACTTATTACTTTTAGGTTTAAGTTACGAGTTAATTCCTGCGGTTATTATTAAATTAATTTTAATCTTATTTTTATGGTATGCTATATCTGAAACACAGCATAAACAGAAACTCATTTTTTATAAAAATTTAGGAATCTCTTCTTTTAAATTATTTTCTATTTTCTTTTTAATTGATACCTTTATTACAGTTACCTTCCTTCAATTCTTAAAGGAGTTTGTATGATTTTAGAAATAGATAATGTAGAGTTATGGTTTAAGGATAAACGCATATTACACGGCATCTATTTAAAGGCTAAAAAAGGAGAAGTAACAGGGATTTTAGGCAGTAATGGCTCGGGAAAAAGTTGCTTATTAAAAATTATTTTTGGGCACTTGACACCAAAATACAAGCTTATTAGAATTGACAATAAACCGATAACTAAAGCTTTTTACAAAACAAAACTTGTTGCCTATTTACCACAACAGCATTTCTTTCCTAAAAACCTCAAGATTAAAAAGCTTTTTAAATTTTTAAAAGTTGATTGGCAGGAATTTTCTTCTTTATTTAGTGGTTTTTCAAAATATCACAACAGCAAAATCAATAAACTTTCAGGAGGCGAACAGCGCGTTATTGAAACATATTTAGTTCTAAAAGGGCCTCATAAAATAGTTTTATTAGACGAACCTTTTTCTCATCTATCACCACATTATATTGAATGCTTTATCAACCTTATAAACACGATAAAATCATCTAAAATAATTATACTTACAGATCATATTTATCAGCATATTATTAACATTAGTGATAAACTATATTTATTAGAAAACGGATACTCTAGAGAGATAAACGATTTGGAAGATTTAAAGTTTTATAAGTATGTGAGTGAAAATACAATACTTTAAAAATCTACAACAACACCAACACCAAGCATTTGTTTCCATTGTACTTTAGCGCCTGCCTCAACAAATTCTGTTTCTTCTGCATTAATAGGCTCTAGTGTTTTTACATCATCGTCATACTTTAAGTGAGATCCTAATGTTGCTTTTATAAAATCATTTACTTTGAAATTAAAGTTTACTTGCCAATCTACATCTACGTTTCCAAAGTTATTAAGGTAATCTGTATAGAAACTAACAAAGTTCATTAAATGAATATTCTTGAAAACTTCTTTTTCAAAAGCACTGGTAAACAATATTCCAAACTCCATTCGCAACTGTTCACCTTCGGTTAGCATATTTCCATCATCATCATAAACAGCGCCTTCTACTCCAAAAGCACCTGCATTAGCCAGCTCCTTATCTAACACAAATGTAGATTTAAGTGTTAATGGAGAAAAGTACATAGAAAAAGTTTCTATGTTTTTACCATACTCAATTCCTCCACCGACAAATAAATATCCAGGAGCCATGAATTTTGATATTTCTTTAGATGTGTTTGGGTAATTATATCCGTTAGAAAATTGAGATTTAAAATTAAACCTTGCTGAATAATACCAGTTTGTTAATGTATCTTTTCTAAAGCCAAGCGTAGAACTGATATCCATGAGGTCATCTGTTTTACGAGGTTTTTGTCCTTGTTGACTATTAATACCGTATCTAGCTTGAAAAACATTATTCCATATAAAATTTTTGTAGCGGTATTTTAATTCGGTTACAACACCTACTAATGCAGAAATAGAGTTACTACCACCAGCATTCCAATTAACAAACGCTACTTCACTAATATCTAAACCTGCTTGATTTTTTAATTCCCAAACGGGAATTGCTGGTTTAACTATTTCTGGTTTAAAATACAAAGAGTCGGGTTGTGACCATGAAAACTGAATACTAAAAAATAATACAATTACAATAATAATTTGTCTCATTATATAAGCTAAAAAAAAGGGGTTACTTAATACTCAAATGTTCCAAAATCGCTTTTTATTGTAAGTTTTTTTGTGTCTGATACTTCAACACGGCCTACAATTTTTGCATCTACTTGAAATGATTTTGAGATATTTATAATATCATCTGCTACTTCAGGAGAAACATACAATTCCATACGGTGTCCACAATTGAAGACTTGATACATTTCTTTCCAATTTGTTTTAGATTGCTCCTGAATTAATTTAAATAACGGAGGTACTGGAAACATATTATCTTTTATGATATGAAGATTTTCCACAAAATGGAGAATTTTTGTTTGCGCACCACCACTACAATGTATCATACCGTGAATGGTATCACTTTTATATTTTGATAAAATATTTTTTATAATTGGCGCATAAGTTCGTGTTGGCGACAAAACAAGTTTTCCTGCGTCTATTGGAGAGTTTTCTACAGAATCAGTAAGTTTTACTTGTCCAGAATAAACCAAGTCTTCAGGAACAGCTGCGTCATAACTTTCCGGATATTTTTCTGCTAAATAATTATGAAACACATCATGTCTAGCTGATGTCAACCCATTGCTTCCCATACCTCCATTATAATCTTTCTCATATGAAGCCTGACCAAACGATTCTAAACCAACAATTACATCTCCTGCTTTAATATTTGCATTATCTATAACATTACTACGTTTCATTCTAGCTGTCACCGTAGAATCTACAATTATGGTACGTACTAAATCACCAACATCAGCTGTTTCGCCTCCTGTAGAATGAATTGTTACTCCAAAATCTTTTAACTCTGAAATGAGTGATTCTGTTCCGTTAATAATTGCTGAAATAACATCTCCTGGAATTACATTTTTGTTTCTTCCTATAGTTGATGACAGCATGATATTATCAGTAGCTCCTACACATAAAAGATCATCTACATTCATTATAAGCGCATCTTGAGCAATACCTTTCCACACTGATAAATCTCCAGTTTCTTTCCAGTACATGTAAGCCAACGAACTTTTTGTACCGGCGCCATCGGCATGCATAACTAAACAATATTCATCATCATTTGTAAGGTAATCTGGAACTATTTTACAAAAAGCTTTAGGAAAAAGCCCTTTATCAATATTTTTTATAGCATTGTGAACATCTTCTTTTGAGGCAGATACACCTCGTTGCATGTAGCGCTTACTTATTTCTTGACTCATTGTGTTAGTTTAGAATCACAAAAATAAGAATTGTAATCTATTTATGGGCTATAATTGATTTGTTTTAATAACGCTTGGATAACGTTTTAGTAGTTTTTCTAACTGCTTTTTTCCTCCAAAATAATAATTTACACCACAGGCAATTCGCCAATAAATATCATCTGAAACTCCAAAAATTTTTCCATCTACTTCATCACTAAAAACATGGTTGTAATCTGAAAACAGTTTTACTCCTAAATTCTCAAATACAATATACTCTATTCCCAAACCGCCTTGTAGCTTTGAATCTACTTGCTTAAAATAATTTGAAGCATGAATTCCTGCTCCAGCAAAAGCATAAGGAGAAAAACGATTATTAGGAAAAATAACGGTTTCAACATTTAAATCAAAAGACATATAGCCATTATTAAAAATGTTTCTGTAAGCTAAATTAAACTTATTGTAACCTACATTGATATTGAGATATGGTTTAATAAAACGCTTATACCCTACATGAGAAGAAATTTCGAGTATAGGATGCATGAAATCTCCATTCATAATAGAAGTTCCTAATCCAATGTCTAAAACATTGGTACCTCTATATCTATAAAAATCTATATTGGGAAATTGAGACGTTTGGTTATTTGCAGAAGTATCTGTTTGTGAATAGCTACAAACAGAGATATAAAAAAGACAGAAGATACTTATAAACTTAAATTTATATATCATACAAAGAACTGTAATATGCACACCCAACTAGGCATACAAACATAAAAACACACTTTAAGAACTCAACATAATAATGACATTTATAAGCACTTAAAAAAGGACTATTGATACATTAATTAATGTAATGGAGTAACCTGTTCGTACTTAGCAACGTCTTTACTGGTGTTTTTCTTGTTTTCGTTGTTTCCCTGAGAAAAAATGAATGTAGCAGCCAAAAGCAATAGCATACTGATGATTAGCTTTTTCATAATTTAAAAATTGAATCATTGATTAATAGCAAGACAAATTTAATGATTTTTCTACTCCATCTTCTTGGCTGAAGTGAGATTTTTGCTACTTAAAACCAACTTTTCGATAACCTACATTTTTAATCAGACCAAATACATCTCAAGCCCTTTATCTAGCTAAAAAAAAGAGCTTTACAGTTAGTAAAGCTCTTTTTTTAAGATTATTATGAAACTATTTAGTGAATAACAATTCTCTATATTTTGTTAGCGGCCATAGCTCATCATCAACTAAAAGCTCTAGTTTGTCACAGTGGTATCTAATTTCATCAAATAGAGGTTTTACCTTAAAGCAATATGCGTGCGCTTTCTTTTCTACATCAGATACATTATTGGCACTTCTTCGTTCATCTGTCATTTTTGTAACATTAGAGTTTATTGCTTCAATGTGCCCTGAAATATCTTCTATAAGGTTAAGTTGCTCTTTTGCAAATTTCTTAAAGTCTGAACCATATATTTCTTTTAACCCTTTTACGTTCTCAATTAAGATATTTTGATATCTCACAGCTGTTGGCACCACATGATTTCTAGCTATATCACCTAAAACACGACCTTCTATTTGAATATGTAACACATACTCCTCTACTTCTATTTCATAGCGAGCTTCAGATTCTATTTTATTCATAACGCCAAGCTCTTCAAAAAGTTTAATAGCCTTTTTAGACACTTTTACTTTTAAGGCTTCTGGCGTTGTTTTATTATTACTTAAACCTCTTTTCTCTGCTTCTTTTTCCCATGCTTCACTATAACCGTTTCCTTCAAAAAGAATATTTTTTGATTTTTTGATATACTCTCTCAATACGTTAAAAATAGCTTCATCCTTTTTCAGGTTTTTCTTTTCTATAAGCGCATCAACTTCTGCTTTAAAGTCAATAAGCTGCTTTGCCATGATTGAGTTTAAAACTGTCATAGGGCTTGCACAATTGGCTTTTGACCCTACTGCTCTAAACTCAAATTTGTTTCCTGTAAAGGCAAAAGGAGATGTTCTGTTTCTATCTGTGTTATCTAATAAAATTTCAGGAATTTTACCTACAACATTTAGCTTTAAGTCTGTTTTTTCTTCTGGCGATAATTTTCCTGTAGTAACATTTTCCAGTTCGTTCAACACTTTGGTAAGTTGCTCACCTATGAATACAGAAATAATTGCTGGCGGCGCTTCATTTGCACCTAAACGATGATCATTACTAGCAGATGCAATAGTAGCTCTTAATAGTTCTTCGTTATCGTTTACCGCTTTTATAGTATTTATAAAAAAGGTTAAGAACTGTAAATTACTCATAGGAGTTTTTCCTGGCCCTAATAAATTAACACCTGTATCTGTACTTAAACTCCAGTTATTGTGTTTTCCTGAACCATTTACACCTGCAAACGGTTTCTCATGGAATAAAACTTTAAAGTTATGACGCTCTGCTATTTTATCCATTACATCCATTAATAAGGAGTTATGATCTACCGCAAGGTTAGCTTCATCATAAATTGGCGCTAACTCAAACTGATTTGGAGCAACCTCATTATGTCTTGTTTTTACAGGTATTCCTAACAACATACATTCAGTTTCTAAATCTCTCATATATGCCATAGCTCTATTAGGGATAGTTCCGAAATAGTGATCATCTAATTGCTGTCCTTTTGCAGATGAATGACCTAACAAAGTTCTTCCTGTCATTAAAATATCTGGTCTTGATGTTGCCAAGGCTCTATCAATCAAAAAGTACTCTTGCTCCCAACCTAAAGATGCATTTACTTTTTTCACATTTTTATCAAAATACTTACAAACATCAACTGCTGCGCTATCAACAGCTTGTAAAGCTCTTAATAAAGGTGTTTTATAATCTAAGGCTTCTCCTGTATAAGCTACAAACACTGTAGGAATACAAAGTGTTGTTCCATAAATAAATGCAGGCGACGTTGGGTCCCAAGCTGTATAACCACGAGCCTCAAAAGTGTTTCTTATACCTCCATTAGGAAAACTTGAAGCATCTGGCTCTTGCTGAACGAGCTGTCCGCCACCAAATTTTTCAATCGCTCTGCCACTACCTATTGGTTCAAAAAATGCATCATGTTTTTCTGCTGTTGCGCCTGTTAACGGTTGAAACCAATGCGTATAGTGTGTTGCTCCTTTAGAAATTGCCCACTCTTTCATACCTGTAGAAATATGATCTGCAACAACGCGATCTATTTTAGAACCATTTTGTATAGCATCCATAACACTATTAAAAGCTTCTTTGGTAAGAAACTGGCGCATAGTATCTTCGTTAAAAACATTTTGACCAAATAAAGCCGAACGACGTTCTAACTCCTCTATTTTAATTGGTTTTCTGTTAAGGGATTCTTTAATGGCATGAAATCTCAATGTAGACATAATTATTGGTTTATAAATTTAACGCTCCAAATTTACAAAATAATTAATTTTACACAAACAACCCTTTAAATTTTACGGGTTAAATCTTTATTAAATTAAATTTAAGTTAAACACCCCTATTTTTTAATACCTTTTAAACAAAAAAACAACATTTTATCTTTAACTTAAAATAATCAAATCATGAGTAAATATAGATTTTGAGTACATTTTGCTGAATGACTAACCCCTAACACAAAACACAAGAAGCAAAACTAAAATTGAGAGTCCTTTTAAGAAAACTCCTAAATTTGAGCGTTATAAAGTAGCACAAAAAAACAATCTAAAAGAAACTCATTTGATTATCTTATTAAGTCTACATACCAACCATAGCAGGACTAGAAACGGCGAATATTTAATAATAATCTGAATATTAGCCTAAACAAAACTTCACATATTTCTAATAGCAAAGTGGCTATAAACAATGTTTTCTTACTTAAATTTAAGGAAGAGTATTTTATTATAAGAAAAAAATGCCTATAACCATCTTTTTTACAAAGAGATATAAACAAACACCAAATATGCCCCTAAAAGCAACATACCTTTATATCTTCCTAATTCAAACCTTTTTGGTAAAAAAGCCAAAGGCACAAGTATCCCAGCAAATGCTATCATCCAAAAAATATTAGTCGATAGGATTTCTGGTGTATCTGGATTAACAACAATAGGCTTTACAATAGCTGTTAAACCTAATACAGATGCTATATTAAATATATTTGAACCTATCAAATTCCCTAACGAAATAGCTTTTTCCTTTTTTAAAGCTGCAATTACAGATGCTGCCAACTCTGGTACACTTGTACCTATAGCAATTACTGTCACCGAAATAGCATAATCACTAATACCAACAGCTTTAGCCAACTCTTTAGCGCCTTGCACCAACCATTCTGAACCGAAATACAAACCTGCCGCACCTATTAATAACCAAATAGTTATCTTGAAGTTTGACACAACTGCTAAAGTATCATCAACCTCTTCTATAGCAACTGCAACTGATTTCCTTGATTTTTTTATTAAAATAAAGAGAAAAATAATTAATACTAAAAAGAATAGACCTCCTTCTAAAGCTGTTAAAACATTATCATTTCTCAAACAAAAGTATAAAGCAAAAGAGACCATCATCATCATTGGCCAATTCAATTTATAAAAATCTTTATCTATTGCCAAAGGAGATATCAACGCCGTAATCCCTAAAACCAATCCTATATTTGCTACATTAGAACCTATAACATTTCCTAAAGCAATATCAGAAACACCATCTAAAGCCGCTTGTAAACTCACCAATAATTCTGGCGCTGATGTTGCAAAAGAAACAACCGTCATACCTATTACCAGTTTGGAAATATTAAACTTAAAAGACAAAGCCACAGACGACCTTACCAAAAACTCACCACCAACTACCAATAATATCAACCCTAAAACAACCCACAAAACACTCATAAATCTTTTTTTTGCGAAGATAATATTTAGTTATGATATACAGTTTTAGTCAATCATAAATATACACAACAAACTATACTATTAATAAAAAAGCCCAAGTTCAAAACTTGGGCTTTTTTTTATGATAAACACTTAAAATATTATTCAACAATAATTTTCTTAATAATAGATTTTTTTTCTGATGACAACTTTAATAAATACATCCCGCTAGACACGTTTAAATTTATATAAGTATTAGGCTCTACTAAACTTGTAGACAATTGTCTTCCATCAACTGAAAACAATGTTGCTTCTATTGAAGTATCAAAACCTCTAAAAGAAATTTTTCCTTTTGTTGGGTTGGGATAAACAACAACCTCATTTAACACATTATCAGATACGCTTAAGTTTTGTTGCCAAGTTTCTCCAATCATATTCCCCCAAATATACTCTATCATATCTGGCTGATCAATAAATGGGTTTCTATTAAATTGCCAATTATAAACAACATTGTTTCTATTCATTTCAAAATCATCTGGCGGGTCATTACGATGCCACTCTAAAAGAGTTTGTAAATCTCCAAACTGCCCAACATTTCCTTCTGGAAAGCCATTTACAATACTTAACCCGTTATAACGAACAGCCATATAAAAAACACTTCTTGCTACATCACCTTTAAAGCCTCCCAATGTTCCTGACGGACCATTATACTCACCATAAAACTGGTTTCCACGAGAACTGTTTTCAGGACCATCAACAGCTCTTAAGGCATGAGCATCAGAGTTTCCATGACGTAAAGAATCTGCATTTGTTGTCCAATAAGCATCTATGCCATTTGCAATATCATCATCATCTATACTATAAAAACCTCCTCTAGATCTAGGAAACGTATGTTCTCTATTCCAACTTCCTACATTATTTGAAGTTGTTTGAAAATCTAGCTTTGGCATACCTTGCTCTAAATACACCAACCAAACTTCGTTACTGTTTTCCGGATTTTGATCGGCTTCTTTTAAAATATCTATAACATCTGCATAGGTTTGAGTTCTCACCACGGTTGGATCTGCAACTATATCTTGTAAAGCTTGTTTTAATGCATCATCAGATAACCCGTCTAAAGCATCATAGTAACCACTTGGTTGTGTACTTGCAACAACACCATAAGTAGGGTTTATTGGTGTACCAAAAGGAGCAACCGTAAAATCATTATCAATAGCTCGTAGCTTTACAAAGTTATTGAATGGTATAAATGGCTCTTCAATATTTACAAATCGTATAAGCGGTTCTTCATCTCCTTCATCTATGTCATCATCTACCAGCGTGATTGTTGTTGTTACTGTATTGCTTCCGGCAGGAATTGTTACAGTAGTGTTTCCTGTAAAATCTGATGTATTAAAACCGTAATTGTTTAACGTAAAAGAAAACTGATAATCTACCACTACATTTTCTTGAGCTGTAAAAACAATATCAAATGATTCGCCCTCTGTATATTGTGTTTGTGATGTAGAGATGCTTATTGCGTTAAAATCTATACCTGAACCTCCGTTTTCGTTAAGCGCTCTTGGCGTTGGTGTTGTTGACACATAAGAACCATCATCTAAACGCTGAATAGAATTTGTATTATTTCCTGACCCTTCATTTATTTGCTGAATATCTGTAAAGTTAGGATGCGCACTAAAAATTGCTATCATATCAGCATCATCACTATCTGAAGTATCATACAGTAAGACATCAACTAAATTATCTATTGTTGCTACTGTTCCATCAGGAAAATCAACATCACTTGCTTGATAAATTGCAACAGCATCAGCGCCATTTTGAATTGTATTTGCTGAAATTAATAGCTGTGGAAATGGTGTTACCGACTCACTACCTATTAAAAACAAACCGTTACCGTCTGTAGAATAACCGTCTAAATCAATTAAAAAATAACTTGAATTATTTCCAGATGTTGAGCCATTAAAAAAAACAACAACGTAACCGTCTAAACTAAAATTTGGTATCGTAGACTTTAACTCCAGAAACTCTTTATCATCTACTCCTGGTGTATCACAATCTAGTTCATTTATAAACAAATCTTGAGCAACAAGAATTTGTGTAAAAAGAACACATACTATTAAATAAGTAATTTTTTTCATTAGGGATATTTTTTGCAAATGTAAACATCCTATTTTCTCGAGCTTCATTTCCAAGTAACTAAATGGTTAACTTTAACACAACCTCATACTTAAAAAAAAAGATGAAATCATAAAAAAAGCTTACTTTTTAAGGTTTTATTCCCTTGAAAGAACAAAGCACATCAAAAAAACGCCTTAAACTATTACACTTTAAAACACTAAACAACACAAAACACTACACTTTAAAACAAGAATAAAGACAAATGTATTTTAAAATGAAATACAAATCATTTTTTTACTTATAAAACAAAAGTCAATTTCACAGATTTTACCTGTTTTATTTGGAAGATAGAATTGCTAAAATATATATTGAAAACTCAATCAAAAAAACAAGAATTTATTAACCACTAAAAAACCAAAATTATGATTGCTTTTGCCATTTATTTAATAGAATGGATTTTATCCTTATTCTAAAAAAAACAATCTTGTGAAGCGTAGTCTAGAATACGTTTTACTTTGATTTAAAACCAAAGACTTTATCTTTGTAATAATTAAGATGGCAATGACAATGAAAAAAAAGTTTTTTAAATTTTTAGCAAGAGTTAATAAACATCTTTTACCAAGCTATTCAAAACAGCAATTAGACTTAAGTAAAGCTTCAAAAATTCAACTTGTAATAATTGGCTGGCGTGTTTTTGTGACAAAGAATGCATTAGATTAAAAAGAAACATTCTAAAAATGTGTTAAATAAAAAAACCCGCTTAAAAAAGCAGGTTTTTTTGTGACCTCGGCAGGATTCAAACCTGCAACCTCTTGAGCCGTAATCAAGTGCACTATTCAGTTATGCTACGAGGCCGTTTTTTTGAGAGTGCAAATATAGGGCATTAATTTATATTGCAAAAGTTATTTTAAAAAAATGTTGATATTTATATAATTTCTGCACTTAAACCTGCTTCAAGCAACATTGAGCAACGTGGCTTTAAATCATCATAAGCTCCCGTTTTTACCGTGCATTTACCTTTGTAATGTACAATAATAGCACATTGCTCTGCTTGCTCTGGCATATGATCGCAAGCATATATAAGTGTATCAATAACATGATCAAAAGTATTTACATCATCATTATACAATACAATTTCATTATTTTTTAAAACATCTTCTTTTAATAAAACGTCTTCTAATGTTTTTTCTCTAGTACTCATAGCTATTCAAGTATTTTTATAATTAAGGGGTACGAAAAAACCAAAGATTAGTTAATAAATTTTAAGGCAACCCATTGGTTTTTTTCTAATGTTTCAACGTGATTTAAGCCTAGTTTATTACATGTTTCTTCTATAACAGAAATATCATCCTTGTAAAAACCACTTAAAAATAACAATCCTTTTGGTTTTAAGCAAGTTGCATACTTTTTTAAATCATTAAGTAAGATATTTCGGTTTATATTGGCTATGATTATGTCATAACTTTTGTTGACTAACAAACCTGCATCACCTTCTATAACAGTGATGTGCTCACAGTTATTTCTTTCAACATTTTCTAAGCTATTTAAATAGCACCAATTATCTATATCTATAGCATCTATAGGTTTTGCGCCTTTCATTTCAGCTAAAATTGCCAATACTCCAGTTCCGCAACCCATATCTAATACAGATTTATTTGTAAAATCATTTTTTAAGATATGCTGTATCATCATGTGCGTGGTTTCATGATGACCAGTTCCAAAGCTCATTTTTGGTTCAATTACAATATCATAATCCGTGTTAAACTTTTCATGAAATGGCGCTCTTACAGCACAAACATCATCTACAACTATTGGACTAAAGTTTTTTTCCCATTCTTCATTCCAATTTGTTTGCTCTATTTCTTCAAATGTATGAGAGATTTCAAATTCGCTAGAATTTAAAATTTGTATGTCATCAAGAATATCTGCGCTCCACGCTTCTTTTTGAATATAAGCCGTTACGCCTTCTTCTGTTTCAACAAAGCTTTCAAAGCCAGCGAAACCTAATTCAGCAATTAAAATTTCAACAGCAGGTTGTAGTGGTTTTACCTCAAAGCTATAGGATATATAAATCATAGATTGGAATATTTATTTTGCAAATTTAGCAATCGTTTTCAAGTTAACTGTATTTTTGCAATTATTATAACACAACTTATCATGAAAAAAACACTTGTTTTATTATTTTTTGCTTTGGCATCATTTTCAGTAAATGCTCAAATTACTATAAGCAAAGATAATAACGACATTAAGCTATCTGCACTTCCTTACTACAGCTACGGAAAAGGATTAGGAATTACATCTCCTGACAGTATTTTTAAATTAAATATTCGTTTTAGAATGCAAAACCGTGTCACCTTTATAGACAACGAAGATGAACCCTCTTCGTATGAAGCTATGATACGTCGTTTACGTTTACGTTTTGACGGTTACGTTGGTGACCCTCGTATTATTTATGTGATTCAATTATCATTTTCTCCCAATGATGTTGGTGCGATTGAAGATGGTGACAACCTAAATATAATAAGAGACGCTATTGTTTTTTACAGACCTAACAATCATTGGAACATTGGTTTTGGACAAACAAAATTACCAGGAAACAGACAACGTATTAATTCGTCAGGTGCTTTGCAACTAACTGACCGCTCTATAAACAATGCCCGTTTTAATATAGACAGAGATTTTGGTTTACAAGTTTATTACCTAAATGAATTGAATGACAAGTTTTCTTACAACTTTAAATCAGCAATAAGTACTGGAGAAGGTAGAAACTGGACTGAAAGTCCTGACAACGGTTTGGCATTTACAGGGCGATTAGAACTTTTTCCTTTTGGAGCATTTCAAAACAACGGAACCTTATTTGAAGGTGATATAAAACGCGAAGCGACTCCTAAACTAATGCTTTCTGGTGTGTACCACTTTAATAATAATGCAAGAAGAACGCGCGGAACTTTAGGTGATGATTTGTTTGAAAAACGTGATATGCAATCGCTTTTATTTGACGCTATTTTAAAGTATAATGGTTGGGCTTTTCAAACGGCGTACATGAATAGAACATCAAAAAATCCGCTAACATACAATCCGGATGATGCAACTGACATACGATATGTTTTTGCTGGAGAAGGTTATGATGCCCAATTAAGTTATTTATTTGAAAACAATTATGAATTAATTGGTAGGTATTCTCACCAAAAACCTCATAGTGATATAGAAATGCTTACACCACAAACAAACCAATATAGTTTTGGTGTTACCAAATACATCTGGGAACATGCACTAAAGTTACAAGCTGAAGTCACAAAAAGCGAACTCAATTATTTAAATAATACAACTGATAATAATTGGTATGTCCGTTTTCAAGTTGAGATAGGTATATAAACAAAAAAAGGCTTACTAAACAGTAAGCCTTTTTTTTTATAAGTTATGTGATGTTAAAATGCGTTTACAATAGCATAAAAATCTTCAGCTTTTAAAGAAGCGCCTCCTATTAAACCACCATCTACATCGGGTTTAGAGAATATTTCTTTAGCGTTATTTGGTTTTACGCTACCTCCATATAAAATAGACACATCATTTGCTACAGACTCTCCATAAGTATCTGCTAGGGTTTTTCTAATAAAAGCATGCATTTCTTGAGCTTGTTCTGGACTTGCTGTTTCTCCAGTTCCTATTGCCCAAACAGGCTCATAAGCTAAAACTATACTTTGAAATGCCGCTGCATCTAAATGAAACAATGCGTTCTTTATTTGGCTAGCAACAATAGTTTCTTGATTATTTGATTTTCTATCACTTAATTCTTCTCCAAAACAAAAAATAACACGCATATCATTAGCTAAAGCTGCATCTACTTTTTTAGCAAGTAATTCATCTGTCTCATTGAAATAAGCACGACGCTCACTGTGTCCTAAAATAACCGTTTTTACACCAACACTTTTTAACATAGAAGCACTAACTTCTCCTGTGTAAGCCCCATTTTCAGCAAAGTGCATGTTTTGTGCAACAACTTCAATATAGCTATCTTTTAGGGTTTGGTATGCTTGCCAAACGTTTGTAAATGTTGGCGCAATCATAACCTCTGCATCTGAAGTTCTTGTTTGTGATTTTAAGTCTGTTATTAATGATTCGGTTTGAGCTAAATCATTATTCATTTTCCAATTTCCTGCTACAATATGTTTTCTCATTGTAATGCTTGTTTTATTTGTTTGTCGTTTGCTTTTACAGCTTTAAATACTTTTATAGTTCCTTGTTTATCAACAACTATATACCTTGGAATCCAATCTAAATTTACAAAAGTGCCAAAATCACCTTTCCAACCTGATTGCATAAAGTAATGAGAGCCTTCGACTTCAAACTTTTTTATTCCTTTTTTCCAGTTATCAACACCTTTATCTAAAGACAAAAACACATAAGATACATCTGGGTAATTTGCTTGTAATGCTTTTACTTTTGGCATTCCTTTTATACAATCACCACACCATGATGCCCAAACATCTATTAATACCGTTTTTCCTTTATGAGCATCTAATATACTTTGAAAAGTTACTGATTCTCCTTTGAGTGTAATAAATGTGTCCTGCAACGCTTTCTCTGAAAACTCTGTAGGTTCTTGTGCTTTACAACTTATAAAAAATAAGCTAACGATGAGTGCTTTTAATACGTTTTTCATGTTTTTCATTCTAATTTAACTTTTGGGTCTAACCATGTATAAATTATGTCGACAAAAATATTGATAATTACAAAAAGCAAAGCAATAATTAATACTGATCCCATTATTACTGGTAAATCTAGTGTGTTTAAAGCATTTACTATCTCTTTTCCTAAACCATTCCAGCCAAAAATATACTCCACAAAAACAGCTCCTGCTAACATGGATGCAAACCAACCCGAAACAGCAGTAACTACAGGATTTAAAGCATTTTTTATAGCATGCTTTTTTATGATTTGAAACTCACTTAAACCTTTTGCTCTTGCTGTACGAATATAATCTTGATTAAAAACCTCTAATAATGAGTTTCTCATAAGCTGAATAACGACTGCAAGCGGGCGAATACCTAAAACTATTGCCGGCAGCAATAAGTTTTTCCATTGAATGTGCATAGCCTCACCAAAATCGTCTAACTCATACAAACTTCCTGTCATCTCTAAATTTGTATAATTATGTAATACAAAACCAAATAACCATGCGAATAAAATAGCACTAAAAAAGGAAGGCACACTCATTCCTAAAGTACTCAATATCTGAATTGTTTTATCAATGACCGTATCTTTTTGTAATGCAGATAAAACCCCTAAAAGCATACCTAAAAATAAGGCAATAGTTATTGCACTAACAGCCAAAACGAATGTATTAGGTAGAGTTTCAGCTAAAACATGACTCACTTTTTTTCCTTGTTTTGTAAAAGATTCTCTTAAGTATGGAAATTTTAAAGCCGTTGTAGTATTTCCTATTGTAAATAATGATATTGCCGAATACTTACCTTCTCTTAAATACGTATAATCAGTTTCTGTGTTAGAATGAAACGATATGGGAGACAAATCATTTAGGTAATAAAAATACTGCGCGCTTACAGGCTTATCAAAACCATACTTTGCTTTTACTATAGCCAATTGCTCGCTATTTTCATTTTGACCTAACATCATTTGCGCAGGATCTCCTGGCAAAACATTAAATAGGAAGAAAATAACAGTTACTACTCCAAATAATGTAAGTAAGGCATAAAATGTTTTATTTAAAAAATAGCTTATCAAACAATTACAACTCTAATTCATCAATATCATTCCAATGTAATTTTTGAATGATAGTTCCTTTTTTAAGCTTTAAAATACCTGGACTTGATCTTACAATGGTTTTTAATGCTGTTTCATCACAGAAATAAAAATCAAAGTCTAACCCATAAGTCGTTTTTATTTGTTCTTGTACATCTGGACCACTAGCTGTCATTCCTATAACTCGATATCCTTTTTTTGATGCTTGCATTGTCATTTCTTTTAATGCACTTAAACCATCTGGTTCTGAATTAGACAGATTGTAAGCAACAATCATAATTAGGTTATCTTCTGATAGCATGTCTTCAGCAAAATCTTGCCCATCTTTTTCTATAGTAAAATCATGAATAGGCGCTTCGTAACCTGGGTCTAAAACTTCTGTAGTTACATCAATATATTTTCCATCTACATTAGGGTAGTCTCCTTTTGTCGTTATAATCTCTTGTTTTCCATTTATTTCAAAAACCCAATTATAGTTTATATCTGCTTTAGGCGCATCATCAGGCACTGTCATATTATCTGTAATATTAGCTCCAACGTTGTAAGGTCTAAAATCTATAGAAGGTAAATGCATAAGTACGTGATAAGCAAAAGCAAGACAGGCTATAAAACTAAACAATGCTGCCACTGAAAGGCCTAATTTATTGAACAAGGGTTTTATATGCTTTATTCCATAGAATAGAATAAGAATTAAAATAAGTAAGGCTACATCTTTTGAGAATGTTTCCCAAGGTGTAAGTTTTAATGCATCTCCAAAGCATCCGCAATCTTTTACTTTATCAAAATAAGCTGAATAAAATGTTAGGAATGTAAAGAAGATAATCATTAACAACAAGCTCCAAACTGTAAACTTGGGCTTATAACCTATAAGTAAAAATATTCCTAAAACAACCTCAAAAACGACGACTAATACAGAAATAATCAATGCATAAGGTTCTAAAAAAGGCAGGTTTAAAACTTCTACACTAAAATACTCTTGAAGTTTATATGAAAACCCTAGTGGGTCATTAAGCTTTATAAACCCTGATATGATGAACAAAACACCAACCAACACTCTACTAATATTAACTAAAAATCTCATTTGTTCTTTTTATTTGTTTAAATGAATCATTGCAAAAACGGCATAGTTTATCATATCTTGATAATTAGCATCAATGCCTTCGCTTACTAGTGTTTCACCTTTATTATCTTCTATTTGTTTTACGCGCAATAGCTTTTGAAGAATTAAATCTGTCAATGAACTTACACGCATATCACGCCAGGCTTCTCCGTAATCGTGATTTTTGTCCATCATTAGCTTTTTAGTAATCGCTATTTTTTCGTCATATTGTGCAATTGCATCTTCTACAGATAAATCTGGCTTGTTAGCTACACCTTTTTCTAGCTGAATTAAAGCCATAATTGAATAATTTACAATACCTATAAACTCACTAGATTCATCTTCATCTACTTTTCTTACATCATTTTCTTGAAGACCACGAATACGCTGTGCTTTTATAAATATTTGATCTGTAAGTGACGGCAAACGTAATATTCTCCAAGCGCTTCCATAATCTTTCATTTTATTTATAAACAAACTCCTACAGTTTGTAATCACATCATCGTATAGTTTTGAAGTATCTTGCATAAATTAAAATCAATTTTGCGTAAATTTCGCATAAAATATTTAACCTTCAAAAGTTTCAGGTTTAAAGTTTTCTTAACAAAAATTTAGAATAACAAACAATTATCAAATGACCATAAATTGCAAAGGCAAACTCATAGATTTATCTACCCCAAAAGTGATGGGGATTTTAAACCTTACACCCGATTCTTTTTTTGATGGCGGACAATATAAAAGTAAAAAAAGCATTACAGAACAAGTAGCTCTCATGCTAGAAGAAGGCGCTACTTTTATTGATATTGGAGCTTACAGCTCAAGGCCTAATGCTGATTTTGTTTCTGAAGCTGATGAGCTTAAGCGTTTATTGCCTATAATTACTTTGCTCACTAAAACATTTCCCGATATATGTATATCTATAGATACTTTTAGAAGTGAAGTAGCCAAACAAGCTATTCACGCAGGTGCTGCAATAATTAATGATATTTCAGCAGGACAACTTGATAACAAAATGCTTGAAACCGTTGCAAAACTGCAAGTGCCGTATATTATGATGCATATGCGCGGAACTCCTAAAACTATGCAACAACTAACCTCTTACAACAATCTTACAAAAGATATTTTGCTTTATTTTTCAGAGAAAATTACAGAAGCAAAAGCCCTTGGTATTATAGATATTATTGTAGATCCTGGTTTTGGATTTGCAAAAACACGCGAACAAAACTTTGAACTCTTAAATAATTTAGAGCTTTTTAAACATATTGAAAAACCCATACTTGCTGGTGTTTCAAGAAAATCTATGATATATAAAACTCTAAATATCACACCTAAAGAAGCACTAAATGGAACCACGATTATTAACACTATGGCATTGCAAAAAGGCGCTTCTATCTTAAGAGTACACGATGTAAAAGAAGCTATGGAATGCGTAAAATTATTTTCTGAATTACCTACAGACTCTTTTTAATTTTTTTAAATTTACCAAAAAGCCATCCAATTGGAAATCTTTGACGACCTATTAAAATTTACCATTATAGACATTATAGATGTTGTTCTTGTAGCACTACTACTCTACTATGTATACAAGTTAGTAAAAGGTACTGTTGCTATAAACATCTTTATAGGTATTGTAATTATTTACTTTATCTATGTTATCACAGAAGCTTTACAAATGAAAATGTTAAGCAAAATTCTAGGTGGCTTTATGAGTGTTGGGCTTATTGCGTTAATTGTTGTTTTTCAGCAAGAAATAAGAAAGTTTCTTCTTATGATTGGCTCTACAAATTTTAGTAAACGTGGGAAGTTTTTTAAGCAACTTAAGTTTTTAAAAAATGAAACTAACACAGAAACTGACGTTGAAGCTATTGTAAACGCTTGCAATAAAATGAGCGTAACAAAAACAGGTGCTCTTATTGTTTTAGAGCGCAATAACAACCTAGATTTCCTGACCAACACAGGTGACGAAATGAATATTAAAGTCACACAGCCTATCATTGAAAGCATTTTTTTCAAAAACAGTCCGCTACATGATGGCGCTATCATTATTGCAGATAACATTGTAAAAGCAACGCGTGTAATTTTACCTGTAAACAATGAAAAAAACCTTCCTAACAGATTTGGTTTACGCCATAGAGCTGCTGTTGGAATATGTGAAAAGACTGATGCTTTAGCTATTGCAGTGAGTGAAGAAACCGGACAAATATCTTACTTTAAAGACGGTGAGTTTATTATGTTTAAAGACACTCATGAGCTTGTTGACTTAATAAAACAAGATTTAGGTTAAATAACGAAACCATAAAAATGACTTGTAAAAATTGCAAAAACGCTCTGCACAACAATGATGATTACTGCAATAAGTGTGGTGCAAAAGTTATAAGAAACCGACTGACTCTAAACAACCTATTTATTGACGTTACCCAACAATATTTTAATGTTGACAATAAATTTTTCAAAACATTTACTAGTCTTTTTTCAAAACCAGAAATCGTAATAGACAACTATATAAGCGGCACAAGGAAAAAGTATGTTAACGTTGTAAGTTACTTTGCCATAGCGCTAACAATTGCTGGTTTTCAAATGTTTATTTTAAATAAGTTTTTCCCTGAATTATTAAACATGGATTTTCTTGACCAAGAAGGCATGGAAGGTTTTCAGCAAAAAAACATGGATTTTAGCAAAGACTATCAGGGGCTTATTTTTATGCTTGCTGTTCCTATTTATGCTTTAATTTCTAAAGTTGTTTTCTCTAATCATAAAAAATACAACTATACCGAGCATTTGGTAATTAACATGTATACTTCAGCACATTTTTCTATTATAAGTTCTTTGTTTATTATAATAACATCACTGTTTGATATTCACTTTTCAATAACAAGTAGTATCGCTATTATATTTCAAATTCTATTTACAGCTTACTGCTTTAAACGTTTATATCAAATTAAAACAAGTGAAATTGCACTAAAAACCTTTTTGTTTATCCTTATTTTAATTTTTATAATGTTTGTAGTTACAATCGCTATGGGAGCATTCATGTACTTAAACGGAGATTTACAAAAAATGATTGAAGTGAAAAAATCTGCTAAAGAAGCCTCTCAATTATCAAGCCAGTTCTTCCTTTTTTAAGAATTGCACTTCATATAGGTTTTTGTAATAACCACTCTGTTTAGCAAGTAGCTCTTCGTGTGTGCCTTGTTCTACAATTTCACCTGCATCCATAACAATAATAGTATCTGCTTTTTTTATTGTTGCTAGCCTATGCGCTATTATTATTGATGTTCGGTTTTGAGTGATCTTATCTGTAGCTGTTTGTATTAATTGTTCAGAATGTGAGTCTATAGAGGATGTTGCTTCATCTAAAACAAGTATACTAGGATTTGTAACGTAAGCCCTTAAAAATGAAATTAACTGACGCTGACCAGAAGATAACATAACACCACGCTCTTTTACATTATATTGATATCCATTAGGCAAGCTCATTATAAACTCATGTATACCAATATCTTTTGCTGCCTGTTCAACTTGGCTTTGAGTAATATTAGTATCGTTTAAGGTGATGTTGTTTAGTATGGTATCTGCAAATAGAAACACATCTTGAAGAACAACAGCTATTTGCTTTCTTAAAGATTGCAATGTAAGTGTCTTTATATCTATACCATCAACTTTTATAACACCACTATTTATATCATAAAATCTATTTAATAAATTAATGATGGTTGATTTTCCTGCTCCTGTAGCTCCAACTATTGCAACGGTTTGACCAGCTTTAACATTAAGCGATATACCTTTTAATACTTCTTCGTTATCTACATAACTAAAATGCACTTTTTCAAAAGCTATATCTCCTTTAAAATTAGTAGCTTCTTCTGTTCCTGAATTATCAATTTGAGATGTTGTATCAAGCACTTTAAAAACACGATTGGCCGCAACCATTCCCATCTGAAACGTATTAAACTTATCTGCTATTTGACGTAATGGTCTGAACAACATAGGAATCATCATAATAAATGCTGTTAAATCTCCCAAAGAAGCTGTGTCATTCATTACAGCATTAAGTCCGCCATACCAAGCAATCAATCCTATAGTTATAGAAGAAGACAATTCTGCTATTGGAAAGAAAATTGAGTTATACCAAACTGTTTTTAGCCAACCCTTTTTATGGCGTTCATTTATTTCTTTAAACTTTTTGTACTCGGTATCTTCTCTAGTAAATAACTGTAAGATTTTCATTCCAGTTAAACGCTCTTGAACAAATGAATTTAAGTTTGAAACTTCAGTACGTACTTCTTCAAAAGCGCGTTTCATATATTTTTGAAATAAGCGTGTTGCATACAATACTAAAGGAAGCATTAAAAACACTATCAAGCTTAATTTCCAGTTCATATAAACCATTACAGACGACACTACTAACATGGTAAGTAAGTCTCTAAAAATCATAAATAATCCTTCGCCAAAAATATCTGCAATACGCTCCATATCTGTAACTGCCCTAGTAATTAAAACACCTACAGAAGAGTTATCATAGTACTTCATTTTGAAACCAAGAATATGGTTAAACAACCTCACTCTTACATCTTTTACAACACTTTGACCTAGCCATCCAGCATAATAAATGAATAGCAGTTGACAAACTGTTTGAAAAAGCAAAAGCACCAACATAGCAATAATATAATACAGAAAATCCTGCTCCTTTTGTTGGGCTATGTTCTGATCTATTGCTTGCTGGGTGATATAAGGAATTGCCGCTGTAAAAATTGCTAATAAAATAACAGCAATGAGCACACCAAAAAACACACCTTTATAAGGTTTTATATAAACTGTTAATCGTTTAAATAAATTAACATCAAGTACCTGTTCTTTCTTTTTACTCATAATATTTTCTATACAAATAGAAACGTTTTAAAAAATTACTCTTGAAACATAATCGAATCTGGATATTCAATTTTTGTCAAATACAGCGCATGTCCTGGAACAGAATATCCGGCTTCACTTCTACTTTTAGACTTTATAATCTCATGTAAGTCAGCAACTTTAATTTTACTTAAACCTATATTAATCATTGTTCCTACAATAGCTCTTACCATGTTTCTCAAAAAACGATCAGCTTTTACTGTAAATTGTAACTCTCCATCAACATATTGCCATTGCGCTTTCATAATCTCACAATTATACGTTTTTACATCGGTATTGCTTTTAGAAAAACATTGAAAATCTTTATACTCAAATAAAATATTTGATGCTTCATTCATCTTATCAACATCCAGCATCATTTTCATATAGTATGTTTGATTAAAATTAAAAACATCCTTTTCTAACGAAATTCTATAAACATACTCTCTACTTAAGGCATCAAATCTTGCATGAGCCTCTGGCTGTACCTTAAAAATATCTTGTATTGCAATATCTTTTGGCAAAAATGAATTCATCTTAAACACAAGCTGTTCTTCTGAAAACTCTTGCTCTGTATCAAAATGTGCAAACATTTGAGAAGCATGTACTCCGGCATCTGTACGTCCGGCACCTACTATAGCTATTGGTTGCTGAAGTAACGTAGATAACGCTTTTTCTAAAACCTCTTGTACTGAAATTGCGTTAGGCTGATTTTGCCAACCATGATACGCTTTTCCGTTATACGAAAGCTTAATAAAATATCTCAAATTGAATTGCTACTTTTGTTTCTGAAGCTACAAAGATAGAATTTTATCTCTCTTTAATTTTTAAATAAAACGCTAATAAAAACTTAAGATTTCTGTATTTATTATAATGAAAAAAATTCTCCTACTTTCAGATACCCATAGTTACATTGATGATGTCATTTTAAAACATGTAAAACACGCTGATGAAGTATGGCACGCAGGAGATATTGGCAATCTAAAAGTTACTGATGCCATAAAAGCTTTAAAACCACTACACGCCGTATATGGCAATATAGATGACGATAAGGCCAGACAAGAGTTTCCGGAACATAATCGGTTTACTTGTGAAGGTGTTGATGTTTGGATAACACACATTGGTGGTTATCCTCCCAAATATAATATTCGTGTTAAAGAAGCTATTACAAAAAACCCACCAAAACTTTTTATTTCTGGTCACTCTCATATTTTGAAAGTGATGCCTGATAAAAAACTAAATTTATTACATATGAATCCTGGTGCTGTTGGAAAACACGGATTTCATAAAGTGCGAACCATGCTACGGTTTATTGTAGATAATGGAACTATTAAAGATTTAGAAGTTATTGAATTTAAAAAATAAATCATTCTTATTGTAGAGAGTAATGTGTATCGTCTGTTTTTTTTAAAAAAACACCTGTTTCGATAGTCCTATCATCACTTATTGCTTTTAAAAAGTAAACTTTTTTTCCTGTTTGATTTTCATCTGTTTCTATAATTTTAAATGAATTAAACGCTACTTTTTTTAAAGAAAATTTATCATTAAAATTAGACTCCCATTTTTCTTTAATATAAGCTGTAGTTACTACAATTTCAACATCACTTACAACATCAACTATATTAACATTTGAGATATCTTCAATTTTTAAAGATTCTTGTCCAACCACAAAATCAGCATCATCTTTACTACAAGAAAAAAGAGTTAAAACTAAAACAACTACTATTAGTAATGAATTATTTTTTCTCATAATTAGTATCTTTTTGGTTAATATACTCAATAATAATAAACAAATTTTCAAAACAAAAAAAAGCCCAAGATCTTCACCTTGGGCTCACGCACTAATACTACTAAGATGATAGGTTTATCGTAATCGATCTACAGATTTTACAAGATCTTCATCCTTTTTAATGGCTTTATTGGCCAAGGCCAATAATACGATAGAAACAATAGGAAGAAAAATCCCAATACCTTTCTCTGAAACATTTGTTTCTCCAGATAAATTTAGAGATTGATACACAAATAATCCTAGTAAAATAAAGTTTAATATGATGTTAAGACGCCCCAAAACAAATTGAGACTTCCTGTTTTTAAACATAAATATAGAAATTAAAGATAATATTGCTGATGCTAAAAACATAGCAAAATATACCACATGATCTTTAGCAAAAACCATAACATCATCATTTGTTGTCCATAAATGAAATACAAAAGTTAATCCTGCAGACACTATTACAGATAATAATAAGTATATGGTTTGTACTCTTTGAAGCATTAATTTTCTTTAATTATGGCACAAAAATAATAGTTTCTTTTTAAAAAATACGTGAAATTATTAAAATAAATGTTGTATAATTGCAGTAACAATCACCAACTATCAGAGTTGTAAGTTGTTAATTCTTCAGAATAAAATCATTTTTTTCAGAAAAATTCTAATTTAATATTTAACTCAAATATTCACAATTCAACATCAATGTTTGAAATCACGCAATTAAAAGAAATGAAGCTTCCTGAATTACAGGAAATAGCTAAAAAACTGAACGTTTCTAAATACCGTTCGTTAAAAAAATTAGATCTTGTTTATCAAATATTAGATCATCAAGCTGCAAACCCTAAAGCAGTAAAAGAAGTTGCTAAACAAGATGACAGCAAACAAGAACAGGAAAAGGAAAAGCCTAAAAGAGCTCCAAGACAACGCGTACAAAAACCTGCTGCAAAAAAAGCACCTCAAACAAATAAAGAGAATAAGCCGCAACAAGAAAAAAGCGACGATAAACCTCAAAATGACAACAAGTCTCAAGCTACGAACCACGAAGCTAAAACGCAAAACAAACCAGCAGCTAAAGACAACAACACAGCTTCTACCAAAAAAGAAGACACCCCACAAAACACAAACAATAAGCCTCAAAGAAAAGACAATAACCGCTCTAACAAAAGAGACAACAACAATAACAACAAAGGAAACAACGGTAACAAAGACAATAGAAACCGCTATCGTGAGCCTGATTTTGAATTTGACGCTATTATAGAAAGCGAAGGTGTTTTAGACATCATGCAAGATGGATACGGATTTTTAAGATCTTCAGATTATAACTATCTATCTTCACCTGACGACATATATGTATCACAATCACAAATAAGATTATTTGGTCTTAAAAAAGGAGATACTGTTTTAGGTAACGTACGCCCTCCAAAAGAAGGCGAAAAATACTTCCCGCTTATCAAAGTAAATAAAATAAACGGCCAAGATCCTAATGTAGTGCGTGACCGTGTTTCATTTGAGCACTTAACACCGCTTTTTCCTCAAGAAAAATTTAATATTGCTGAAAGACAAAGTACTATTTCTACTCGAATTATGGACTTGTTTTCTCCTATAGGAAAAGGCCAACGTGGTATGATTGTTTCGCAACCTAAAACAGGTAAAACAATGCTACTTAAAGACGTTGCAAACGCTATTGCTGCAAATCATCCTGAAGTATATCAAATGATTTTGTTAATAGACGAACGTCCTGAAGAAGTAACAGATATGCAGCGTAATGTACGTGGTGAAGTTATTGCTTCTACTTTTGATAAAGAAGCTCACGAACACGTTAAAATAGCTGATATTGTATTAGAAAAAGCGAAACGCCTAGTTGAGTGCGGTCATGATGTTGTAATACTTCTTGACTCTATTACGCGTTTAGCTAGAGCATATAACACTGTACAACCTGCTTCAGGTAAAATTTTAAGTGGTGGTGTTGACGCGAATGCATTACACAGACCTAAACGCTTTTTTGGTGCAGCAAGAAACATTGAAAACGGAGGCTCATTAACCATTATAGCTACAGCACTTACAGAAACTGGTTCAAAAATGGATGAAGTAATTTTTGAAGAATTTAAAGGAACAGGTAACATGGAGCTACAGTTAGATAGAAAAATATCTAACCGTCGTATTTTCCCTGCCATAGACCTTACTTCATCAAGCACTCGTCGCGATGATATTTTACTTGACGACAACACAATTCAGCGTATGTGGGTAATGCGAAAATACCTTGCAGATATGAACCCTGTTGAAGCTATGGAATTCATTAACGAACGTTTTAAACAAACAAGAAACAACGAAGAGTTTCTGATCTCTATGAACGGATAGTAAAAAATCTAAAAAAAGATTAAACTAATGCTTTCAAGAATTCATTTTTTTGAAAGCATTTTTTTATCTCACATATGATCATCTCAAACTCTTATTAAAAACCTTGTTAATTTAAGATGATAATAATGTTGACTCCTTTATAAACAAAGGACATTCTAAAAAAGGATTTGAGGTTACTATTGCTCTTAATGACAAACAAGGCTTTAGCTTTCTTTACTATAAGCAATGTCATTTACTATCATTTTATTTGAATATTATATTACAAACTAAAACTAGCCAAATTAATTCGCATAAAGAGACAAAAAAAAGCCTTGATTTAAACCAAGGCTTTTACTACAAACAAAACTAAATTTATAATAAAAAAAAAGCTTCTCATAATGAGAAGCTTCATTATTATATTATTTTAATATCTTAAAGCGTAGCTATGTGAGAAGCTAAACCAGATTTAAGATTCGCCGCTTTATTAGCGTGAATAATATTCTTTTTTGCTAGCTTATCAATCATAGAAAACACAGAAGGCATTAACGCTTCAGCTTCTTTCTTAGAACTTAAATCACGTAATTTCTTTATAGCATTACGCGTAGTTTTGTGCTGATACTTATTTCTTAAGCGTTTAGCTTCGTTGCTTCTGATTCTTTTTAATGCTGACTTATGATTTGCCATTTTATTACTAATATTTTTTTATTGAAAAAAATTGTAGCCCGTAGGGGAATCGAACCCCTCTTACCAGGATGAAAACCTGGCGTCCTAGCCGATAGACGAACGGGCCATTAAGGTTGTTTCATTATTTAATGAACTGTGCAATTCGTGATTGCGGATGCAAATATACAACTCTTTTTGAATGCTACAACACTTATTTAATTTTTTTTCAAAAAAATTTTATTTAATACGCTTTTGCGAATAAAACTCTTCCTTTTGAAGGCGCTCCAGTATACACACAAACACCTGATTCTTCATTATTTACAAAAGGCACACATCTAATAGTGGCTTTTGTAAGTTCTTTTATTTTATTTTCTGTTTCTGGAGTTCCATCCCAATGCGCCGAGATAAATCCTGTTTTCTTTTCTAAAACATCTTTAAACTCTTCAAAAGAATTTACTTCGGTAATGTGAGAATCTCTAAAGTCTAATGCTTTTTTAAACAATGATTCTTGAATCTCTGTCATTAACCCTTCTACCTTATCAGTTAAGCCGTCTAATGACACCACTTCTTTTGTTAACGTATCACGTCTTGCTAACTCAACAGTTCCGTTTTCTAAATCTCTTGCTCCTATTGCAATTCGTAATGGCACTCCTTGTAGTTCATGCTGTGCAAATTTAGCTCCTGGGCGCAATGTATCTCTACGGTCGTATTTAACTGTTATATGTTTACTGCGTAAATCTTTAACAATTCCGTTTACAACCTCTGTAATGGCTTCTAATTGCTCTTCATTTTTATATATAGGAACAATTACAACTTGGTTTGGCGCTAAATTTGGTGGTAACACCAATCCGTTATCATCACTATGTGTCATAATAAGTGCCCCCATTAATCTCGTAGAAACTCCCCAAGAAGTTGCCCAAACATAATCTTGTTTACCTTCTTTATTAGCATATTTAACATCAAAAGCTTTTGCGAAGTTCTGACCAAGGAAATGCGACGTTCCGGCTTGCAATGCTTTACCATCTTGCATTAACGCTTCAATACAAAATGTCTCAACAGCTCCTGCAAAACGCTCACTTTCTGTTTTTACTCCTTGAATTACTGGAATTGCCATAAAGTTTTCAGCAAAAGTTGCGTAAACTTCATTCATTTGCTTCGCTTCTGCAATTGCCTCTGCTTCTGTCTCATGAGCTGTATGTCCTTCTTGCCATAAAAACTCTGCTGTACGTAAAAATAAACGCGTACGCATTTCCCAACGCACTACATTGGCCCATTGGTTTACTAATATTGGTAAATCTCTGTATGATTGAATCCAATTTTTGTAAGTATTCCAAATAATCGCTTCACTAGTTGGTCTTACTACAAGCTCTTCTTCAAGTTTTGCTTCTGGATCTACACGCAGTTTTCCTGGTTTATCTGGATCATTCTGTAATCTATAATGGGTAACTACTGCGCATTCTTTAGCAAACCCTTCGGCATTTTTCTCTTCAGCTTCAAATAAACTCTTTGGTACAAATAAGGGGAAATAAGCATTTTGATGTCCTGTTTCTTTAAACATTCTATCTAATTCTGCTTGCATTTTTTCCCAAATTGCATAGCCATATGGTTTTATAACCATACAACCTCTTACTGCTGAATTTTCTGCTAAATCTGCTTTAACAACCAATTCATTATACCATTTAGAATAGTCTTCTGATCTACTAGTTAATTTTTTGCTCATATACAGGGTTTTGGCACAAATATTGTGACTATGTTAAATATAGAAAATAGTTCGGCAAAACTAACTATTTTTGTTATGTTCAACAATAAAAAACTATGAGATATGCAATATAATAACTACATATTAAGAAAAATCCCTCTATTAACACTCTTTAGTCTATCTATTGTTTTGACATCTTGTGGCTCCTATCAGTATGCTGGTCAGGACAATGATGGTATTTATAATTCAGATAGCAACACTGTTGAATACGAACGTGAAGTTACTCAAACCTCAAATAACGGTGGTTTTTACGAAAATTATTTTAAAGAGAAATCATTAGAATATGAAATGCCTGAAGAAGAAGGAGACGTTTTTACCGATGCAGACTCTTATGAAGGAAATTATGCTACTGAAAATTCTAACGAACCTGAATACACAACAGGCTATGCTGGTTGGGGAAACAACACAGAAGATGTAACTGTAAATGTATATAATTCTGGGTTCAATAATTTTGGCTGGTATAATCCTTACAGAACTGGTTTTGGTTGGGGATATTCTCCTTACTGGAGTATTGGCTGGGATTATTATGGTTACTCACCTTTTTTCTACGGCGGTTACTATGGCGCCTACTATCCTTACCACTGGTATGGCTATGGATACGGTTACCATAACTATAATTATTATGCTCCTTATGCTTACTCAAGAAGAGGCATTGTTTATCAACCTGGAAGACGTGGTAACTTATATTCACGAGGCTCTATAGCTCGTCAATACGACACTAACACTCGAAACACAAGAACTGTAAGACGTAGTTCTGTATTAAATAACACACGAAGAACATATAATAACTCCACACGTGTAAGATCATCAAACAATACGTCTCGTAGTGTAAGATCATCAAACAATACGTCTCGTAGTATAAGAACAACTCCAAGAACAAGATCTAATACAAACAGTGTAAGAACTCGTACAACAACTCCTAGAGTAAGAACAAGAACTACAACTCCTCAAGTTAGAACTAGATCTTCAGCACCAAGAAGAAGCAGCACAATAAACTCTGCACCTTCTAGAACAAGATCTTCTGGTTCTATGAGCCGTGGTGGAAGAAGAGGAGGAAGATAGACATCAAAATAAAATTAAAAAACCTACGAATCATTATGAAGAAATTATTATTCATTGCAGGCGTACTTTGTGCGCCTATCGTTTTTGCGCAAGACATATCAGACGCTTTAAGATACTCACAAGACAACATTCAAGGCTCTGCTAGATATAGAGCTTTAAGCGGTGCTTTTGGAGCTTTAGGTGGTGATGTAAGTGCTATGAGTATCAATCCAGCTGGTTCAGCTATATTTAACACAAGTCATATTTCATTAACACTTTCTTATGCTAATTTAAAAAACAAAACAAGCTATTTTAACGGACTAGACAACTCGTCTAGCTCTGTTATAGATTTAAACCAAACAGGAGCTGTTTTTGTGTTTGACAACAGAAACCCAAATGCTGTAATGAAAAAATTTACACTTGGCGTTGCTTATGACAAACTTAAAGACTATGATGATGATTGGTTTGCTAATGGTGTTAACACTAATAATTCTATTGACAGTTATTTTTTAGGCTATGCAAACGGATTAAGACTAGATGAAATCTCCGCTCTTCCAGGAGAAAGTTTCTCTGATGCTTATGCTGAAATTGGAAGCATATATGGCTACAGTAACCAACAAGCTTATTTAGGCTATGAATCTTACATATTAGAGCCAGCTTCAGGTAATAATGATAATACTGTTTATGGCTCAAATATAGGTAATGGTGATTATTACCATGAATACTCATATGCTGCTACAGGATATAACGGAAAGTTTACAATAAATACTGCAACGCAAATTGGAGATAAGTTTTATTTAGGAGTTAACCTAAATTCTCACTTTATAAACTATGAGCGCTTTACTAATTTATATGAAACCAATGCCAATTCAGGTACCGTGAGCCAAGTAAATTTTGGCAATAATCTTATCACCACAGGTTCTGGTTTTTCATTTCAAATAGGCGGTATCATGAAAGTAACTAAAGGCTTAAGAGCTGGGTTAACTTACAATTCTCCTACGTGGTATAGTATTGATGAAGAAGGTTCTCAATATATATCAACCATAAGAGATGATTCAGGGTCTAATGTTAGCCAAATCATTAACCCACAAACAATAAACATTTTCCCAAATTACAAACTTACAAACCCGGGTAAATTTACTGGTAGTTTAGCTTATATTTTTGGGAACCATGGCCTTATTAGTTTTGACTATTCTATAAAAGACTACAGTAACACAAAGTTTAGGCCTAAATCTGACGAGTATTTTTCTAGACAAAATGCTATTATTCAAAATAGCTTAACAACAGCTTCAACTTACAAAATTGGTGGCGAATACAGATTTAGACAGTTGAGTTTTAGAGCTGGTTATCGTTTTGAAGAAAGCCCGTATAAAAACGAAACAAACATTGGTGAACTTAAAGGTTACTCTTTTGGGTTAGGTTATAGCTTTGGAAGCTTGGTTAAACTAGACCTAACTTTTGACCAATTCCAAAGAGAAGATGCTAACAGTCTTTATAGTGTTGGACTAACCGATGCTGCTTTTGTAGACAATAAAACATCAAACGTATCATTATCTTTAAGCTTTAATTTATAGTCTAAAATTCTAATTAACGATACAATAGCTATAATTAATAAAAACTCACTTAAAAAGGCTCTAAAAGTAATTTTAGAGCCTTTTTACTTTTACACAAATATCCTTTTACCTCTATTCCCTGAACACAAACACAGTCATTTAGTAATAAACCTTATCAACTCATTTTATACGCAAGTAAACAGCTTAGCTTTAATTAATTGATTGATTAAACATATTCTGAAACACACAATAAGAGACTTTGAGAAAAAACAAAAAGCCCAAACAATTAATGTTTGGGCTTTTACCATTTATTAGTTTTTCAACTACTACTTCTACTTCTCTATCGTTTTAAAGTGAAGTGAGCTTGAAATTGTTTTCTACTATCATCAGATGGCTCTCTGTATTCTATGGTAAACCAATAGTCACTAGATGGTAAAGGTTTTCCATTTAATGTTCCATCCCATCCTGATCCTGTAGGGTTTAACTGTTTTAAAAGTTTACCGTATCTGTCAAAGATATATATTTTGGCATCAGGCTGATTATCAATTCCAGATATTTGCCATGTATCATTATCTCCATCGTTATTTGGTGTAAAAAATAATGGGTAATCTAGAACAAATACTGTATCTGTAGAAATTCCACATCCATTAGCATCTCTTGCCATAATTAGGTGCTCTCCAAATCTAACATCAGTAAAAGTATATGAATTTGAACCATTACCTAACCACGGACCGTTATCTATACTAAACTCATAATCTCCTGTTCCTGTAACTGTAGCCACAACAACATTAGGATCAGAAAATGCCTGTGTTGACACTTCAGCAGATAAAACAGGTGGCGCACTCTCTTCAACTTCAGCTGTGAATATATTAGAACATCCTGTAGCCGAATTTGTAATCTCTACAGTGTAAAGACCTGCTAAATTTGGTGTATAACTTGAATCAATACTAACAATAACACCATTTTCATCCAACCATTCAAAAGTATAATCTAAAGGATTTAATCCTGTATCTATTGTTGGTAAACCTATAACTTCTGTTCCATTGGTATCTACACAGATAATATAAGGATTATCAGGTGTAAACTCAGGTAATGGATTTACTATTAAATCAAACGTTACAATTGTATAGCAACCTGTTCCGTCATCATTAGCATCATTTGGATCTCCAGTATCAGTTACTCTAACATAAATAGTTTGCACTGCACTCGTATTTGTGTAGTTTCCAAGATTAGTAATTTCATTATCTCCCAATTCTGCATCTGATAATGACTCGTGATATGTTACTGTTTCATCAAAATCATTTAACATTAATGCTTCATTTTGATCTAAAACGAATTCTTCCTGCATATCTCCAGGATTATTATCATCACAAGCTACTAAGTCTGGTAACGCATCATTAGGTGTTGGTAACGTATTTACTACAAGTGTTACTGTTGTTAAAGCATAACAGTTACTACCACTTGTTGTTTCTGTTACTGTTGCAAAAATTGTTTGAGGGTTATGAGGTAATCCTCCTAAAGATGTATTAGCGTAAGCTGAATAATTAGGTATTGGATTATTTGGTATATCTGCCATTGTCTCATAATAGTCAACCACATACGATGCATTTCCTCCAGTTAAGCCACTATTTCTAGTTGTTAAATCAAATATTGCATATCCATCATTATCACTACTGTCATCACAAATTTCAAAAATTGCATCTTCTGCATCAACTGGAATTACAGGCAACGGATTAACAACTAAATTAAACTCTCCTACAGTAACACATTGTGTATTATTATTTTCAAGACGCACATATATTGTTGTATTTCCTGATTGATAATTTGTAAGATCAGATCCTGTTATTGGGTTTACTGCTGGCTCTGCTTCAGCGTCTGCCAAAGTTTCATGATATGTTAATGTAAAGTCACTAGGGTTTTGTGAACCTAAAATGTCACCATTCATTGTAGTCAAATTAAATGATCCGATACCATCATCATCATCGTCACAAATTGCATAATCATCAATAGTTGACGGAACAATAGGTGTTGGATTGACAATTAAATTAACAGAAACTACTGTAGGACAGTTAGAATTTGTTCCATAATCCACTCTAACATAAACTGTTTGTCCTGCAACATTTGAAAGTGTGTCTCCTTGAGCATTCACACCGTCAATTGCATTTTGATACGTTAGATGGAAAGACACATTTAATGTCGGGTCTACCGCTAAAATATCATCTCTTACTACTGATAAATCGAAAATACCTAAATTATCATTATCAGGATCACAATAATATAAATCAGCTGGTGCTGCTACTGTTGGTCCGTTTGTAACATTTAATGTTAATGTTGTAAAGTTAATACATCCTGTATTAACATCTTCTACTCTAACGTAAACAACTTCACCATCAGTACCAATGTACGCTGTATCAGAAGGCGCTACTTGTGGCGCACCATTTTGTGCTGCCACAGAACTGTTATAATATGTAACATTGTAATTACTATTATTTCCGGTAATTTCGTCATTCTTTACAGTTAAATCCATTTCAGTTACACCATCAATTGTTGTATCATCACAAACCACTAATGGTGTTGGCACTACAACCGAAGGCAATGAATTTATAGTAACTATAAAGCTATTTTCATTTATACAATTAGGTGAAGTCCCTGATTCTGCATACACATAAATTGTTTGTGTAGAAGTAATAGAATCTCCCGCATTTAACATAGTTCCAGTTCCGCCTGCTCCTGTATAATAAGCACCATTAATTAATGCAGGCAAAGTATAGGTCACACATTCTGTTACGTCAGCAGGTGCATCAGCTAAAGGCGTCGTGTTAATAGTAACTTCAAAACTATTTTCATCAGAACAGTTTGGTGTTGTTCCTGTTTCTGCATATACATAAATAGTTTGCGTTGTGGTTACAGAATCTCCTGCATTTAACATGGTCCCTGTTCCGCCTGAACCTGTATAATAGTTACCTACAGTCAATGCAGGCAAGACATAAGAATCACATGCAATTACATCTGTAGGCGCATCAGCTACCGGTGTGTTATTTATAGTTACCACAAAGCTATTTTCATCAAAACAATTTGGTGTTGTTCCTGTATCAGCATATACATAAATAGTTTGCGTTGTGGTTACAGAATCTCCTGCATTTAACATGGTCCCTGTTCCGCCTGAACCTGTATAATAATCACCATTTCCTAAAGCTGGCAATGTGTAGCTATCACAAATCTCAACATCTACTGGCGCATCAACTACTGGTGTTGTATTTATAGTAACTGTAAAACTATGTTCTGCTGTACAGTTTGGTGTTGTTCCTGTTTCTGCATAAATATATATTGTTTGTGTCGTTAAAATTGTATCTCCTGCATTTAACACAGCTCCTGTTCCGCCTGCAGCATCATAATATGTTCCTGCTGTTAAGGCTGGTAATGTGTAACTATCACATATTGTTACATCTGATGGTGTATCTACTACTGGCGTGTCATTAATGGTTACAACAAAACTATCTTCGTCTGAACAGTTTGGTGTTGTCCCTGTTTCTGCATATACATAAATGGTTTGCGTTGTTGTTACAGAATCTCCTGCACTTAACATGGTGCCTGTTCCGCCTGTTCCTGTATAATAGTTACCTTCTGTTAAAGCTGGTAATGTGTAGCTATCACAGATTTCAACATCTGCTGGCGCTGTAACTGATGGTGTATTGTTTACTGTTACAGTTACTGTATTTGTTGCTGTGTCATTAGGTGCTGTTAAACCACTATCTATCAAAGTGACTTCATACGTTGTTGTTACTGCCGGTGGTGGCGATAAAACTAATGTTGATGCTGTTCCTAAAACAGTTGCATCACCTTGCTCTGTCCAACTATAACTATACGCGCCTATTGGTGTTGCTGGGTTTGGAGTAGCTGTTAACGTGACATCGGCACCTGCATCATTACAAATTGAAGGCATATCAGCAACTGCTGTTACAGAGATATTACATATATCTATGGTCACTTCAAAACTATTTTCGTCAAAACAATTAGGTGTTGTTCCTGATTCTGCATATACATAAATAGTTTGTGTTGTTGTAATAACATCTCCAGCGTTTAGCATGGTACCTGTTCCGCCTGAACCTGTATAATAATTACCGTTTACTAGTGCAGGTAAAACATATTCATTGCATTGTGTAACATCAACAGGTGCATCAACTGCTGGTGTTGTATTTACAGTAACTGTAAAACTGTGTTCTGCTGTACAGTTTGGTGTTGTTCCTGTTTCTGCATAAATATATATTGTTTGTGTCGTTAAAATTGTATCTCCTGCATTTAACACAGCTCCTGTTCCGCCTGCAGCATCATAATATGTTCCTGCTGTTAAGGCTGGTAATGTGTAACTATCACATATTGTTACATCTGATGGTGTATCTACTACTGGCGTATCATTAATGGTTACAACAAAACTGTTCTCGTCAAAACAATTAGGTGTTGTACCAGTTTCTCCATACACATAAATAGTCTGTGTTGTTGTAATATCGTCTCCAGCTGCCAATAATGTTCCTGTTCCGCCGGCTCCTGTGTAATAATCACCACTTGTTAAGGCTGGTAAGGTATAAGTGTCACACATTGTTACATCTCCTGGAGCGTCTACTGTTGGTGTATTGTTTACTGTTACTGTTACCGTATTTGTTGCTGTGTCATTAGGTGCTGTTAAACCACTATCTGTCAAAGTAACTTCATACGTTGTTGTTACTGCCGGTGGTGGCGATAAAACCAATGTTGATGCTGTTCCTAAAACAGTTGCATCACCTTGCTCTGTCCAACTATAACTATACGCACCTACAGCAGTGCCTGGACTTGGAGTAGCTGTTAATGTGACATCGGCACCTGCATCATTACAAATTGAAGGCATATCAGCAACTGCTGTTACTGATAGTGTACATGAATCTATAGTTACAATAAAGCTATGCTCATCAACACAATTAGGTGTTGTTCCTGATTCTGCATATACATAAATAGTTTGTGTTGTTGTAATAACATCTCCAGCGTTTAGCATGGTTCCAGTTCCGCCTGAACCTGTATAATAATCACCTTCCGTTAAAGCAGGTAAAGTATAATCGTTACATGCAGTTACATCAGAAGGCGTATCAACATTTGGTTGTGTAAACACTTGTACTGTTTCAGAAATTGCTAAAGGACCTCCACAAACAGAGTTCAAGTTATCTACTGATTCTAAATTAACTATTTGATCTGATGTAGCACCTGTAATAGTAATAATATGCTCTCCTGTAGCGTCAAGTGTTACTGTTTGAGTAGCACCTCCATTAACGTTATATTCTACCACATCATTTTCAGAACCTGTAATTGTGAATATAGCGTCACCACTACCACAAACATCTGGACTATCTGAAAGTGTTACTACTGGTGTTGGTGGTACTACAACCGTAATTGGTCTGTAAGCGACTCTTTCTACTCCTGTTAATGCATCGGTATAAGTTACTTGTGCAATATAGGTTGTTGTTTCGCTAGGTGTTACTACCAAAGCATTTGGATCAGTCCCTAATACTGTTCCAGCGTCATCCAACCACTCAAAAGACGTAATTGGCGCACCCCCATTTGGATAAAACTGCCACGCTTCAGGGCCTGTTGGTGAGACATCCCAAACACCTGTATTTCTTCCTGGAGGCGATACGCCATCTGTACCAGCATCATTTTGAATACCAATAGCCGCACGACCTCCAGCCCAACCTGGACATATAGGTTTTTGAAAAATGTATGTTTCTATGATGTTGGTTGTTTCATAAAACATAATCATTTGATTTGTTTTCAAACTATTACAAGCCGCACTAAATTGCGCTACATTGAAAAAACTAAACACAAATACTCTAAATGGTGCTTCACCTTTTACACTATAAGTAATATTGTAATCAACTCCTAACGTACCCGAAGCACTAGGGTCTGTATCATGAATTGCCCCAAAAATATTCCCATCCATTAAAGCTGCATCTGTATTGTTTGGTATTAATGCTCCAGCTGCAGGTGTCCAATAATGAGCACCTACTGCATCTGATAAATTAAAACCTACTGCACCATTTGTTGATAAAGCACATTGTGTGTAGTCATTATTATAAAATTCAAAATCAAAGGCAAAATTAATAGGCGCACTCCAAACATCATCAGCGGTTAAAGTTGTACCTGTTGCTGTTTCACCAAATGAGAATGGTGGATTAAACGGTATAGAACGCACATCATAACCTGTAGAGTGTCCTACTTCTGTATAATCTGCTGAAAGCGTTAATGGTGGTATGGTTCCTGTATTTAAATCTACACAAGGTGCTGTTGTAATACATACATTACCACTACACGAAATAGAGCCACTATCTACAGAAATACTCATCTCTGCAGAACCAGAACCTGAACTAGAGGTTGTAGGAAAAACTCGTATTTCAACTTCTGCTGTATCACAATTTGTTGGATTTGCATTTTCACAAATTTCATAAGTAATATAATAAATACCTTGAGGTGTATTTGCTGCAATATTTACAAAACCTAAAGGATTAAGTGTTGTAAATCCGCTAGGATCAGGAATAGTTTCTGTTATTGTAAAGTTACTATAAGTTCCAAAATTTATAGCTGTACCATTAAAATAATCGTTTAAAAAAACACGATCACCACTTGATGTGGCTGCATTTGGGTTATCTGCTCTTCCAATAACCACATCATCAATGGCGATGAGTTGAGCAAAAGAAAAATTAACAAACAAAATAATGCACAGCGTAATTATCTTTTTCATAGGGATGAATTTATGTGTAAATGTTTTTGTTTAACTAAACAATTAGTATTAGCTAAATAAGGGTTAATCATTAAAAATAATGGGGGAAATTAAGAAATTTTTAGCAAAACTTAAGTTAAAATTAACAGGAAATTAATTCTGTGTTAATAAAAGCCCTGTAAACTGGGATTTTCTTATCTTTGCAAACTATTTCTAACATGACATTTTAAAAATAAATGAAGATTGACAATTCTTTAGAAAATATTGAAAATAACGATCCTATTGGAGACAACCACATAGGCACTAGTCAAGATACACCTTTACGTAAAGATGCTTTTGATTTATCTAATCAAGAAAAAATAGAACGCATCAAAAAAGATGTTACTAATATTATGAACACTTTAGGTTTAGATTTAACAGACGATAGTTTAAAAGGCACTCCTAATAGAGTTGCTAAAATGTTTGTAAATGAAATCTTTGGAGGTTTACACCCAGATAAAAAACCTAAAGCATCAACTTTTGATAATAAATACCAATATGGTGAAATGCTTGTAGAAAAAAATATTACAGTATATTCTACTTGCGAACACCATTTACTACCTATTGTAGGACGTGCTCACGTTGCTTATATATCTAATGGTAGTGTTGTAGGTTTATCAAAAATGAATCGTATTGTAGATTATTACGCAAAACGTCCTCAAGTGCAAGAACGCTTAACTATTCAGATTGTAAAGGAACTACAAGATGTTTTAGGAACAGAAGACGTTGCTTGTGTTATAGATGCAAAACATTTATGCGTAAATTCTCGCGGTATTAGAGATATTGAAAGCAGCACAGTAACATCTGAATTTGGCGGCAAATTCAAAGAAAAAGAAACTCGTAGAGAGTTTTTAGACTACATAAAATTAGACACGCAATTTTAGTAAACTTTAAGATTTTATAGCCTAACCATGCAATTATTCAACAATCAAGAGATAAAAATATATAACTCCTTAACTGGAGAAAAAGAACTTTTTACACCTATTAATGACGGCTATGTTGGCATGTATGTATGCGGCCCAACAGTTTACAGCAATGTGCATTTAGGCAATGTAAGAACTTTTATGTCTTTTGATATGGTTTTTAGATACCTTAAACATCTAGGCTATAAAGTGCGTTATGTAAGAAATATTACTGATGCTGGACATCTTGAAAATGATGCTGACGTTGGTGAAGACCGTATTGCTAAAAAAGCACGTCTAGAAGAAATTGAACCTATGGAAGTTGTGCAACGCTACACTGTAGATTTTCACAATATCTTAAACACTTTCAATTTCTTACCACCTAGTATAGAGCCAACAGCGACAGGACATATTATAGAGCAAATTGAACTTATTAAAACCATTATTGACAACGGGTTTGCTTACGAAGTAAATGGTTCTGTTTATTTTGATGTTCATAAATACAATGAAAGCAACGAATATGATATCTTGAGTCGTAGAAAACTTGAAGATTTAATTCATAACACACGTGAGCTTGACGGACAAAGCGACAAAAAAAATCCTCAAGATTTTGCTCTTTGGAAAAAAGCCGAACCTACACATATTATGCGTTGGCCTTCTCCTTGGAGCGATGGGTTTCCTGGTTGGCATTTAGAATGTACTGCAATGAGTACAAAATATTTGGGAGAACAGTTTGATATTCACGGTGGCGGAATGGATTTAAAATTCCCGCATCACGAATGCGAAATTGCTCAAAACCAAGCATCAAAAGGAAAATCGCCTGTTAATTATTGGATGCACGCCAATATGCTTATTATGAATGGTAAGAAAATGGCCAAATCTACTGGAAACTTCATTTTACCAACCGAGATTTTTACAGGAGACAACCCGCATATCACCAAAGCTTTTGCTCCAAGTGTTGCTAGATTTTTTATGCTACAAGCCCATTACAGGAGTGTTTTAGACTTTACAAACGATGGTTTATTAGCTAGTGAAAAAGGATTCTACAGATTAATGGATGCAATAGATTCATTAGACGACATAAAAACTTCAGCGAGTTCTAATATAGACATTGATACATGGAAGCAAAAATGCTATGATGCAATGAATGATGATTTTAATTCACCTATTCTAATTGCAAACTTATTTGAAGCTGTTAAATACATCAATCAGCTAAAAGAAGGAAAAGCAAGCATTTCTGAAAGTGATTTAGAAACACTTAAAGCTACAATACAAACATTTGTATTTGACATTTTAGGCCTTGTTAATGTTTCTAAATCTGAAACAGGTACAGACAAGCTTTCTAGTGCTGTTGAGCTTTTAATTCAGCTACGTCAAGAAGCAAGACTAAACAAAGACTTTGCTACATCAGATAAAATTAGAGATGATTTAGCTGAAGCTGGGATTCAATTAAACGACGGTAAAGACGGCACTACTTTTACGACAAACTAGTCATGAAAAAAATTATAATAGCACCTTTTTTGTTTTTAATAAAAATATATCAAGTTGCTATTTCTCCTCTTACACCGGCTACTTGTAGGTACCAGCCTACTTGTTCTCATTACACTAAAGAAGCTTTAGAAAAACACGGCTTTTTCAAAGGCGGTAAATTAGCTTTAAAACGAATTTTTAGCTGCCATCCTTGGGGCGGTTCTGGCTATGACCCAGTTCCTGAAAAATTAGATAAAAAATAACATTTCCTTACCTAGCATTCCTTTTCTGTCCGTTTTCATTTGTCTATATTTACACTTATAAATACAAAAACATATGTTGTTATTACAATTTGACTGGAATCCTGTTTCTGGTATTGATATTATTGGAAATTTTAAACTTCATTTTTATAGCGTTATGTGGATTATAGCCTTTTTATTAGGTTGGTACATAATGAAATGGATTTTTAAAAGAGAAAAAGTAAATCAAGATTATTTAGATCCATTGTTTTTGTATACGGTTATAGCAACGCTTTTAGGTGCTCGTTTAGGACATGTTATCTTTTATCAATCAGAGTTAATCACTCAAGATTTCTTTAGCATCTTTTTACCTTTTAGGTTTAAACCTGAATTTGAATTTACAGGATTTCAAGGTTTAGCCAGTCATGGTGCTGCCATAGGAATCATTATAGGAATGTATTTATACCGAAGAAAATACAAGTATAAATCACTTATGTGGATTTTAGACCGTGTTGTTATTACAGTAGCTTCAGGCGCTATTTTTATTAGACTAGGAAATTTTATAAACTCTGAAATAATAGGAAAAGTAACTAATTCGCCATTAGGTGTTCGTTTTATTCAAGAAGAATACACAAAGCGAGAAGCTATGCAACTTACAGGATTACAAACTCCTAAAGAAGCTTATAATGCCATAGCAAATAATCCGCAGTTTCAAAACTTATTAGACGCTGTACCATACAGACATCCTGCACAGCTTTACGAATCATTTGCCTATGTATTTGTCTTTTTAATACTATGGTATATTTATACCAAAACAACAAAAAGCGAGCAAACTGGTTTTCTTTTTGGTTTGTTTTTAGTGTTATTATGGACCATACGCTTCTTTGTTGAGTTTGTAAAAGAGGCTCAAGTAGATGAACGCGCAACATGGTTTTTAAATACCGGACAATGGTTAAGCATTCCTTTTATAATACTAGGCTTGTATTTTATGCTTGCTTACAAACCTAAAAACACTGTAAAATAATATGATTTCTAAAAAAGTTGGTGTTTTATTATTATCTGCATCTACTCTAACAGCCACTATGGTGTCTTGTAAGGAAGAAAAAAAAGACATTAAACAAACGATAGCTACTTTTAAGAAAGAGGGAGAATTAACCTTATTAAAAAAGCAAACAGACTCTATTATAAAGCAATTAGATATTGAAATTGCTGACTCTGACTACGAACGACAAACAGGCATGATGAATAGAAACTCTATGCAGGACAACCGTGGAATGCTATTTATTTTCCCTGATATGCGCCCTCGTTCTTTTTATATGAAAAACACAAAAATCCCTTTAGATATTATTTATCTTGATGACAAGTATACTATTGTGAGTTTTCAAGAAAATGCAAAGCCTCTAGATGAAAGTTCTTTACCATCACAAGCTGCTGCTAAATATGTACTAGAAGTTAATGGTGGTTTAGCGCGTCAATGGCAACTTGAAGTTGGCGACTACATGCAATTTACAAGAACAAAAGAATAAACCTTTTTAAAGCTATTATAATGCTTAAACTACATTCCGTTTAAAGTGTTATACACATTAAAAATCACTCAATAAAAAATCCCTTTCAAAATATTTGAAAGGGATTTTTTTATGTATTGTATGTTATAAGAGAATTAAGCTTGAGCTTCTTCCTCTTCTTCTTTAGCTTTATTTTTTAAAGCGTCTTTTGCATCACCTTTTTTAACAGTGTCATACATAATAGGAGTCGCTATAAATAACGATGAATAAGTACCTACTATAACACCTACAATTAAAGCAAACATGAAGCCTCTAATAGAATCCCCACCAAAAATGAAGATAGCTAATAGCACAACTAATGTTGTTAAAGACGTATTTAATGTTCTACTTAATGTACTACTTAAAGATGCATTTATAACCTTATCAAAATCCCAACCTGTGTGCTCATTGAAGAATTCACGAATTCTATCAAATACAACCACGGTATCGTTTAATGAGTAACCAATAACGGTTAATATCGCAGCAATAAACGCTTGATCAATCTCCATTGTAAAAGGCATAAACTTGTACGTTAATGAGAATACTCCTAACACGATTACAACATCATGGAAAACTGCCGCAACAGCTCCAAGAGAGAATTGCCATCTTTTAAAACGCGATAAGATGTAAAGGAATACAACTATAAGTGATCCTAAAATTGCCCAGAAAGATTCTTTTTTGATATCATCAGCAATAGTTGGACTTACCTTATAGTATTTCATTAAACCTACTTGTTTACCTTCATCATTAGCTATAAAATCTTCGTAGCTAATATTTAATTGTGGTTGTAAACTGTTGAATAATGTTTGTCTAATTTCTTCATCTACTTCAGCGCTAGTTTCATCAACTTTAAACTTTGTAGTAATTTTAAGTTCTCGATTTGTATTACCAATTAGTTTAGCATCGGCACTACCAAACACATCAGATAATGTTGCTGTTACTTCAGATGCGCTTACATCTTCAGAGAAACGCACTTGGTATGTTCTACCCCCAACAAAATCTACACCTTGATCTAATCCGTTGGTAAATAATGATCCTAAACTTAAAACAATAAGTACAGCAGAGAATATGTAAGCTGTTTTTCTTTTCTTTAAGAAATTAATATTAATACCTCTGAATAGGTTTTTAGTAATTCCTGTAGAGAATGTTAATTGACCACCTCTATTTACGTACCAATCTACAATTAATCTAGTGATAAAGATTGCTGTAAATAATGATGTAGCAATACCTATTAATAACGTAGTCGCAAAACCTTTAATTGGACCTGTTCCAAAAATGAATAAGATTAATGCTGTTAAACCTGTAGTAATGTTTGCATCAAGAATTGATGATAACGCATTACTGAACCCATCTTGAATAGCTTCTTTTTGAGATTTTCCTTTATCTAGTTCTTCCCTAATTCTTTCAAATATAAGTACGTTTGCATCAACTGACATACCTATAGTAAGAACAATACCTGCAATACCAGGAAGTGTTAATACTGCTCCTAATCCTGATAACACACCAAAGATTAATAATATGTTTAATAACATTGCGATATCAGCAAATAAACCTGCTTTACCGTAATAAAAAACCATCCATAAAAGCACAAGTGCTAATGCTATTAAGAATGACATTTGACCACTTTGAATAGCTTCATGACCTAATGATGGCCCAATGACGTCACTTTGAATAATATCTGCAGATGCAGGTAATTTACCAGCTCTTAATACGTTTGCTAAATCTGTAGCTTCATTAAGTGTAAAGCTTCCAGAAATTTGAGAATTCCCGCCTGAAATTGCGCCAGTAGTTACTCCTGGTGCTGAATAAACAACATTATCAAGTACGATAGCAATTTCACTTCCTTCAGCAAAAGCTCTCCCAGTCATTTCTTCCCAGATTTTAGCTCCTTTTCCGTTCATTTGCATGGTTACCATAGGTTTTCCTGTTGGTCCATACTCTTGTCTAGCATCTGTAATTACAGCACCGCTTAATGGTGGTATATTATCTCTGTTACCTTCTAATGCATAAAGGTCAACTATCTCACTGTTTTTCTCTGGCTTACCAAAAACAAACTTTACGTTACGTTGTTCTGCTGGTAATAATGCACGTACTTGAGGCATGTTTAAGTAGTCAAGCACTGTTTGCTTATCTGCAGAAGCAAATCTAGCTATAATAGGCCCACCTTGATAACCTAATCCTTGTATCAATTTAGCTAAAGGATTATTTTGAGCTACATCCGTAGAATCTGGGTCATCACCTAATAAGTCAGCAATTTTATCTTCTTCAGCATCTTGAGGAGCTTCAGCTACTTCTTCTGTTTTATCTTCTTCTGTAACAACAATCTCTTTTAGCAATTCGTTTGCTTGATTGATAAAGTTATAGAATTGCTCTCCTTTATAAGCATACCAGAATTCTAATTGCGCAGTACTTTGTAATAATTTTGTAGCTCGCTCTGCATCTTTAACTCCTGGTAATTCTACTAAAATACGTCCTGAAGATTCTAAACGTTGAATGTTTGGAGATGTTACACCAAACTCATCAATACGCTTACGTAATACTTCAAATGCAGAAACAATAGATTCGTCTATTTTTCTATCTATGATAGGCTTCACCTCATCATCAGACATATCAAATGTTATCTCATCACTTAAAGCTCTGTTTGCAAAAATCTCTGGAGAAGCTAATTTTGTATCTCCTTTAATTTTATCAAAAGCAATAAAGAAATCCTCTAAATATGTATTCTGACTGTTTTTTTGTAATTCAGACGCGTCGTCTAACGCTTTGTTAAATACTGGATTTTTACTGTAAGCTGCAAGACCTTTTAATATGTCTTTTACAGAAACTTGCAAAATAACATTTACACCACCTTTAAGGTCTAAACCTAAATTCATGGCGTTTTCCTTAACCTCATTGTAAGTATATTTAGCAATACCAATATTGTAAACTGTATCGTTAGAAATTGATTCTAAATACTCATTTTCGGCAGCGCTCCTTTTCTCTATATAATTTTCATCTGTTGTAGAAACCTTACTAATAGCAACTTCTTTTGCCTCATCTTCAATTTGATTTGCCTTAAACGTAAATGATAGTTGATAAATACTTACCAAACCAAACAAAATTGCAAATAGTTTTACTAATCCTTTATTTTGCATTATGTGTTAAATTAATTAGTTTATTTGTTCATATTTTTAAAAACGAGCAAATATATATTTTCTATACTGATTTAGCAAAAGGTTTTGGTAGTTTCTAAAAGATATGCAACAAAAAAACAGCTCAATAGAGCTGTTTTTTGTTTTATAATGGTATTATATTTTAATTACCTCCCATTCCGGCTTGAGCCTCTGTATAACCTTCTGGTGGTGTCATGTCAAATTTATCATCAGCAACTGATTCTTTTTTTATTTCAGTCACTTCATAAGTCATTGTCATATCCATTCCCATTTGAGTCATATCCATTTTCATGTAAAGAGGAAATCCTTTTATTTTATCACCAAAACTAGCAGTTTGTTGAGATACAGCTGTTAACTTATCTGTTACAAAAAATTCAATTTTTGCTTTATTTCCATCTTTTTCTGTTTCAATAAAATACTGCTTACAGTCATACCCTAAAACTTTTTTAGTTTCGGTTCCTTCTGTAATTGTTGTTCCTTCTAAATCTTCTTCTGATGGCTCAATGTTTTGTTTCATGTACATTTTTCCCGCCATAGGATTGTCCATTAACATCAACATCTCTTTTTTATCATTATCAATGATAACGGTTTGTTTTCCTGACATTGGATTATCAGATTCTGAACGCGACATCTGGTTTTTAAAGTATGTTGTAGACATGATATCACCAATCATTGCAAATTGAGCTTTCATTTGCTCATTTTCGCTAGATAGTGTCATTTTTGAAGTCACAACACCTTCTGTTAGTTCTTCTTGAGAAAAAACAGACGAACTGATGGCTAAAACTAATAATAAGAATATTTTTTTCATTGTGATTGTTTTAAGGTTAATAATTAAGTTATTATAGTTCTAATAACCCATTTGTTTTCATAACACCTTCAGCACTTGTGTGTAAGTGTTCTTTTTCTGCATCAGTTAGTTCTATTTCTACAACTTTCTCGATACCTTTTCTACCTAAAATTACTGGAGCACCAATACATAAATCGTTTAAGCCATACTCTCCTTGTAATAATGCTGAACATGGGAACATTTTTTTCTGATCACAAGCAATAGCTTGAACCAATCCGCTTACAGCAGCTCCTGGCGCATACCAAGCTGATGTTCCTAATAATTTTGTTAATGTAGCTCCACCTACTTTAGTATCTTCTTTTACTTGATTTAATCTATCATCTGATAAAAATTTAGATACAGGAACTGAATTACGAGTTGCTAAACGTGTTAGAGGCACCATACCTACGTCACTATGACCACCAATAACCATACCATCTACATCGCTTATAGGCGCTTCTAAAGCTTCTGCCAATCTGTATTTGAAACGTGCAGAATCTAATGCGCCACCCATACCTATTATTCTATGCTTAGGTAACCCTGTTGTTTTGTGAACTAAATACGTCATGGTATCCATTGGGTTACTAACTACAATTATAATTGTGTTAGGAGAGTTTTCAATAAGACTAGCTGATACTGTTTTTACAATACCTGCATTGATACCTATTAATTCCTCACGAGTCATTCCTGGTTTACGAGGAATTCCTGATGTAATTACACAGATATCACTGTTTGCTGTTTTAGTATAATCGTTAGTTACTCCTGTTATTTTAGTGTCAAAACCATTTAATGAAGCTGTTTGCATTAAATCCATTGCTTTACCTTCAGCAAAACCTTCTTTAATGTCTAATAAAACGACTTCTGAAGCAAAATTTTTAATTGCTATATACTCTGCACAACTTGCACCTACTGCTCCTGCTCCAACTACTGTTACTTTCATATTTTTTTATTGTTTATTTGTATTTAATGTGTTGATTTTTAAGATTACGAAATTACAAATTATTTATCATGTAATTAAAAAAGCGAAAGGTTAATCTTTCGCTTTTTAGTTTGTTTTACGCATCAATATTTGCGTATATGGCATTTTTCTCAATAAATTCTCTACGAGGAGGCACTTCATCTCCCATAAGCATTGAGAAAATACGATCTGCTTCACCACCGTTATCAATATTTACTTGACGAAGTGTTCTAAACTCTGGGTTCATTGTAGTATCCCATAATTGTTCAGCATTCATCTCTCCAAGACCCTTATAACGTTGAACACTTACACTGCCTCCAAACTCTTCAGCGATATCATCTCGCTCTTTGTCTGACCATGCATAACGTTTCTTTTGTCCTTTTTTAACTAAATATAAAGGAGGTGTTGCTATGTATATATGACCGTTTTCTATTAGTTCTTTCATGTACCTAAAGAAGAATGTCAAAATAAGTGTAGCAATGTGACTACCATCAATATCGGCATCACACATAATAACGACTTTGTGATAACGTAATTTAGATAAGTTTAATGCCTTACTATCTTCTTCTGTACCAATAGTTACACCAAGTGCTGTGAAAATATTTTTAATTTCTTCGTTTTCAAACACTTTATGTGTCATTGCTTTTTCAACATTCAATATCTTACCACGTAGTGGAAGAATAGCTTGAAATGCTCTATCACGGCCTTGTTTTGCAGTTCCACCTGCCGAATCTCCCTCTACTAGGAATACTTCACATTTTTCTGGATCTTGCTCTGAACAGTCACTTAATTTACCTGGCAAGCCACCAATACTCATCACTGTTTTACGCTGTACCATTTCACGCGCTTTTTGAGCTGCATGACGTGCTTGCGCTGCAAGTATTACTTTTTGAACAATGGTTTTTGCTTCATCAGGATGCTCTTCAAGGTAGTCTGCAAGCATTTCAGAAACTGCCTGACTTACAGAAGCAGATACTTCTCTGTTTCCTAACTTTGTTTTAGTTTGTCCTTCAAATTGAGGCTCGGCAACTTTTACTGATACGATAGCTGTTAATCCTTCACGGAAATCATCTCCTGCAATATCAAATTTCAGCTTATCTAACATTCCTGATTCGTCAGCATACTTTTTTAAGGTATGCGTCAAACCACGACGGAAACCTGAAAGATGGGTTCCACCTTCGTGTGTGTTAATGTTGTTTACATAAGAATGTAAGTTTTCTGCATATGACGTATTGTAAACCATAGCAACCTCAACAGGCACTCCGTTCTTCTCTCCTTCAAAAGAAATAACATCGTTCATTAAAGGCTCTCTGTTACCATCTAAAAACTTCACAAATTCAGAAAGTCCTTCTTCTGAATGGAATGTTTCTCCTTCAAAACTTCCGTCTTCTTTTTTGTGACGTTTATCAACTAAATGTACCGTGATACCCTTATTAAGGTATGCCAACTCACGCATTCTACTTGCTAAAGTATCATAATTATACTCTAAAGTTTGTTGAAATATTTGTGGATCTGGTTTAAAAGTTACAATGGTTCCTGTTTTGTCTGTATCGCCAACAGTTTTTACAGGATATAAGGTTTTACCTCTTTCGTATTCTTGCTCCCATATTTTACCTTCTCTGTATACTGTAGCTTTCAGGTTTTCTGATAGAGCATTAACACAACTTACACCAACACCATGAAGTCCACCTGATACTTTATAAGAATCTTTATCAAACTTACCTCCTGCACCAATTTTAGTCATTACAACCTCTAGCGCTGAAACACCTTCTTTTTTATGTAATCCAACTGGAATACCACGACCGTCATCTTCTGTGGTAATTGAGTTATCCTCATTTATAGTTACTGTGATATTATCACAATGTCCTGCTAAAGCTTCATCAATGGAGTTATCAACTACTTCATAAACCAAATGGTGTAAACCTCTTACACCTACGTCTCCAATATACATCGATGGACGCATACGCACGTGCTCCATTCCCTCAAGGGCTTGGATACTGTCTGCACCATACTGTTTTTTGTTTTCTTCGCTCATTTTTATTTTAATATGATTTAGTTCTTATTTTACAGAAAAAAAGACGCCTGTTGCGTCTCTTATGAGATTCTAACAAAGATAACAAATTATTAAGCCTTTTAAAAGTATTTTAACGAGTTAACGAAGAAATTATCAACATTTGTTAATTTCTAAAAAAGTTTCTTAAAACGCTTAAAAAGCACCTTAAATTAGATTTCGAATATTTTTAAAGCATTATAAAAACCAGAAAACAAAAACAAGCTCTTATATGCGCTATTTTACTTGTAAAAGTATCAACTATCTTATTTGAACAATAGTAAAAAAAGTATCAATTGAATTAGAAAGTAAATTTACAGATAGCAAGTTTGAAAAAATTTGAAACGATATAGTATCATTAGCACTTAACTGTAGTAACGCTTGAGTTTTACGAATAGGCGGTGTTAAGTTAAGCCCAAGCAAACTTATGTTTGCAAAATTTTCTCTTGCAACCAACGCATTGTTTTTTAAAATACAGACACCATAATCTGTTGAGACTGCAATAGCACTGCTTGAATTAATCTGTACAGTGACTTGATAAATACCATCTTGTTTGGCTGTAAAGACTCCTGTAGAAACATTAAACTCATCATTTAAATCAAATTCTTCACTATCAAAAACAAGGTCTTCATACAAAGAGCCCAACGTAATGCTTGAAGCTGCAGGCCCTGAAAAACCACCTTTTACTGCTGACAAAAGAACTGAATTTATAATCTCTTTTGAGGGTATTGATTTTACAATCTCTCCAGAAGTAACTAGCACAGAGTCTTTAGCTATTATAGATTTAGTTAAAGGGTTGGTTTCTTCTTCTATGGTTCTAATTCTCAAATCCCCGTTAACATCTAATGATGCAGTAGGTGATGTTGTATTAATCCCAACTTGAGAAAATACAGGCATTGAAAAAACAAAAATAAGTACAAACTTTAATTTCACAAACATAGTATTGCATCTTTAAAGTTCTATGGGAGTACTTAAATATACTAAAAAAACACACTAATAAACTAAAAAAAAATACATTTAATCGATAAAATACATATTCAATCAATATAAATGTAAGATTAATATTACTTTTTACAAATGAAATATCTTGGGGAAATTACAGTTTTTTAAGATTAGACTTCACTCACTTCTATAAGCATTTGTATATATGTTTACCACATCATACCTAGAAATCCTTCATGTTTTTAAATGCTTTTACCCTACTCAAAAGCAGTTGTCATGATTGATTTTTTTCTACAAGAACCTAAAACAAGTCCTGGTTGACACTCCTTTTATTTCTTTTCTATTTTGGAATACAACTTTGATTTTAACAACAACTTTAAACAAACCAAAGTAGCTAAAGAAGGAAACAAGCCTTTAAACAAATTAAAAAACAACCAATTCCAATCGTTGATGTCTATACTTGATACTTTCTGAAAGAAAATTTCACCATAAGGTTGCGATTCAAAAAAACAGGCGTTCATTAAATTCACACCTAAATGAAACCCTAAACCCATCATTATGGATTTTGTTTTATAAAATGTATAAGCCCAAACATAACCTGTAAAACCTGTTACCAAAATCACATATACGACAGCAATCCATCTATCTCCAATCATGCCATAGGAAAACACATGATACACTCCAAAAAACAAGGCAGAAATTAAAATGGCCCACTTTGCACCTAACTTATGTATTAGTATATATAAAAGAGCACCTCTAAAAACTAAATCTTCGGTTAGAGCTGACTTTAAATGGTAAACAACTGCGCCAAAAAACAGCTTGTAATTAAATGTTGATTGTAATTCCCATTCTACTTTTAAAACAAAAGTTTCAACACCTATATTTACAAGAGTAACTAGCACGATAAATATAAATCCAAGTATAAATTGGGTTAATCGTTTTGGGTATAGAATAACACCTAAAACATCGATATTTTTTTTCTCAACAAAGCGTAAGAGTGCCCATGAGATTACTAGTATTATTAATAATCCTAACATTTGAAATACGTTTTAAATTAAAGTTACACCTCTTTTGGTTTCAAAAATGGGATTGAAAATGGATACTTAAAAGTTCCTGTTTGCAGTGATCTTGAAATATTATATATCGTAGTGATAATAGCAAAAAGAACAATCGCTCCTGAAATAAAAAAATTATAACCTGGAATAATAAAAAATGATAGTAATGACAAAAAGAACAGCAAGGTAATTGTTCCATGAAAGTTTACAACAGCCCTACCATGTGCATCATACACCTTACTATCTTCAGCTTTATGAATCCAAATAAACAGTGGAAATAAAATACTTCCAAATGGAATAATCAATCCTAAAAAAGGAGAACCATGAAGCAACAACATCCATTTGCGTTGTATGACTTCCTCCTTTGGGTCTTCAAGAATCAGTAATTCGTCAATCTCTATTTCAAGACCTGCTGCCAACAGTTTTACCGTTTGAAGATGTGGCTGTACATCACCTTTTTCTATACGCTGAATGGTTCTAACCGTAACAGTAGTTTTATCAGAAAGTTGCTCTTGCGTATACCCTTTTAGCTTTCGCTGATAGGTTAAATTTTCGCTTAAAGAATTTTTATTCATTTTGATTATTATTTCTGATGCAAATCTACTTCAGGTTATTGGATTTTAACACGACATTTAAATGTCACCTATATGTCATTATTAGATTTTATAAGGGTTTTAAGCCTTCATTAAGCAAACTTACTTGAAAACTCAAAATAATACATTGGGTTAGTCTAGTCTTTAAAGGTAATTATTTTTAAAATAAAAAAAGCCGGTTTTTAACCGGCTTTCCTTCTTATAGATTATTAAAATTAATATGCATCAGTATGTACTTTTGAAACTGCTCTTCCACTTGGGTCATTCATGTTTTTGAATGCTTCATCCCACTCTAAAGCAATTTTTGTACTGCATGCTACACTAGGTTCTTGTGGTACGCTTAATGCAGCTGCATCGCTTGGAAAATGCTCTTCAAAAATAGAGCGATAATAAAACTCTTCTTTATTTTGAGGTGTTTGTATCGGGAACCTAAAATGCGCATTTTTCATTTGCTCATCGGTTACTTCTTCATTTACAACTTCTTTCAAAGTGTCAATCCAACTGTAACCAACACCATCACTAAACTGTTCTTTTTGTCTCCAAGCTACGCTTTCTGGCAGCATGTCTTCAAAAGCTTTTCTCACTACCCATTTTTCCATACGCTCTGGTGTTATCATTTTATCTTGCGGGTTGATACTCATTGCCACATCCATGAATTCCTTATCTAAAAATGGCACACGACCTTCGATTCCCCAAGCTGCTAAACTTTTATTTGCTCTTAAACAATCATACATATGCAGTTTACTTAATTTACGAACCGTTTCTTCATGAAACTCTTTGGCATTTGGTGCTTTATGAAAGTAAAGATAACCGCCAAATAATTCGTCAGCACCTTCACCAGACAACACCATTTTTATTCCCATAGACTTAATAACTCTTGCCATTAAATACATAGGTGTACTCGCGCGAATAGTTGTAATATCATAGGTTTCTAGCTGATAAATTACGTCTCTTACCGCATCTAACCCTTCTTGAATGGTAAACTTTATTTCGTGGTGAACAGTTCCAATATGGTCTGCCACTTTTTGTGCTGCAGCCAAATCTGGAGACCCTTCAAGTCCTACTGAAAAGCTATGTAATTGAGGCCACCAAGCATCAGAATTATCATCACTTTCAATACGTTTTTGAGCATATTTTTTTGCAATTGCTGAAGTCACCGAAGAATCTAACCCTCCTGAAAGCAACACACCATAAGGTACATCACTCATTAACTGCCTGTGAACAGCTGCTTCAAGCGCTTCTTTTATTTTTGCAATGCTTGTCTCGTTGTCTTTTACTGTATCATAATCAGTCCACTCACGCTTATGCCATTGCACAAATTCACCATCTTTACTAGACATATAATGACCTGGAGGAAATAGCTCAATTTTTGTACAAACACCTTCAAGTGCTTTCAATTCTGATGCTACATAAAAGGTTCCGTTTTGATCCCATCCAATGTATAATGGAATGATTCCCATGTGGTCTCTAGCTACAAAATATTCGTCTTTTTCAACATCATAAATCGCAAACCCAAAAATACCATTAAGTTCATCGACAAAATCAGTTCCTTTTTCTTGATACAACGCCAAAATAACTTCACAATCACTTTCAGTTTGAAACTTGTAATCAGGAAATTGTTTACGCAACTCTCTGTGGTTATATATTTCACCATTAGCCGCTAAAACAAACCTCTTATCTTCCGAAAACAAAGGTTGTTTTCCTGAAGCAGGATCAACAATTGCTAAACGCTCATGTGCCATAATCGCTTTGTCATTATCAAAAATTCCGCTCCAGTCTGGACCACGATGACGGATTCTTTTTGACATTTCTAATATTTGAGGTCTTAAATCTTCTGTTTTCTGCTTTAAATCAAATGCACATACAATTCCACACATAATTTCTCTTTTTATATCAATTGTCACATATTATGAAGCAAATATTCATTTAACATTACAAAATAAAAAGCATAATCAGCATTTAAATTACAAATTAAAACTAAAAAATAAAAATTAATATCATTAAAGAAGTTATTCAACTGTATTTTGTTATTTATATTTGCAAAATGAAACACTTAAGCCTACTCGTTTACCTTTTGCCTTTTGTACTATTTAGTCAAACATGGCAACCTACTTCAATCACTCCTAACACAAACGGACAACGTTTTGACGATGTTTTCTTTATAAACGACAATATTGGTTGGGCTGCGAATGGTTATTATGCAGCAGTTTTTAAAACTACTGATGGCGGCAACACTTGGACAGAACAAGTTAGCTCTAGTGATTTAGGTGGCAGCTACTACTTTAGAAATATTGAATTCATTAATGAAAATATTGGTTTTTTAGGGACTTTAAATGGTAAATTTTTCTCAACAAATGATGGTGGAACAACTTGGACTGAAGTCTCCAATATCTCTCCAAACCCTCAAGCTATTTGTGGTTTGAATGCTGTAGGTAGTTCAACAATTTATGGTTGTGGAGCCTATTTTACTCCTGCTTACATTATAAAATCCACTGATAGCGGATTATCCTGGGATTACATTGACATGTCTGCTTATGCCGATGCGCTTGTTGAAATAAAATTTATTACTGAAAACATAGGATTTGCTGCTGGCAATAACAACTCTGGCGCTACTATTCTAAAAACTATTGATGGCGGACAAACCTGGACAGAAATATACAACTCTAATATAGCTGGTGAGTATGTATGGAAGTTTCAAGTACTTGATAGCAATACCGATGTTTTATTTGGCGCTATAGAGTCTGTAGCCCCAAACCCTGGCAAACTAATAAAAACAACAAATGGCGGCATTAGTTGGTCAAGTAATAACGCTCCAGAAACATCAATACAAGCTGTTGGATTTATTAATGAAAATACTGGCTGGATGGGCGGTCACACAACTGGACTTCATCAAACCAATGATGGTGGACAAACCTGGACAAACTTAAACACAGGCTCTAACTTAAATAGAATTTTTGTTATAAACTCTAGTTTAGCTTATGCCGCAGGCACATCAATTTACAAATTCACTGATGAAACTTTAAGTATTAAAAGCTCGGTAAACAGTCCTTCAAAATCACTAAATATTCAATTGAAAAACAATCCTGTAAAAGATAATTTAGCATTTAGTATTTACTATCCTACTAGTGACAATATTCTTATTGAACTTTATGATAGTAAAGGACGCTTTGTAAAAAAACTTTGCAGAGAACGCATCCTAAAAAATGATATAACAAAAGCATATTCTTTTCCTGTATACGAGTTAAATTCTGGTGTTTACTTTGTTAATTTTCATAATAATTTTCAACGTAAATCGTTAAAATTTGTAAAGCAATAATCTTGTTTTATTAAATTCTACTATATTTAAAATCAAATAAAAATTTATGAAGAAAATATCTTACCTATTAACACTGACAATAATTTGCATTTTATTTTTTACCACAAATAGTTTTGCTCAAGATTTCAAAAAACTTGATGTTAGCCCTATGGATGCAGCAGCATACCCTAGCAGTCATAACGAATTTTACAAACTTGTAAAAGTAACTTACAGCAGACCTCAACTTCGAGGTAGAACCATAGAATCTCTAACTCCTAATGGAAAAGTTTGGAGAACAGGTGCCAATGAGGCTTCAGAAATCACTTTCTTTTCTCATGTCTTATTTGGCGACAAAAAAGTTAAGGCTGGAACCTATTCTTTATTTACCATTCCTGGAGAAAAAGAGTGGACAATCATTTTAAACTATGATACAGATATGTGGGGCGCTTATTCATACGATGAAGCCAATGATGTTGCTAGAGTAAAAGTTCCTGTTACCGAAGGAAAAGAATCTCTAGAGGCTTTCTCTATCGCTTTTGATGAAAACGCTACAATGTATTTAGCTTGGGACACTTTACGCATTGCCGTTCCTATAAAAAAACAATAGTTAATCAACTGTTCTAAACACAAAAAAAAGCCTTGAGAAATCAAGGCTTTTTTTATGGTATATTTAAATATTTATGTGTTTGTAACGACACTTTCCATTTAGGATTTTTCATTACATAATCAACAATTTCAGGAACAACTTTATCACGTTTGCTCCACTCAGGTTGTAAGTATAAAATACAATCTTTATTTACTTTTGCTGCTTGCTCTTCAGCAAAACGAAAATCGTCTTTATTATAAACAATCACCTTTAACTCATTAGCATTATCATACACTTCTTGAGTTGGCAATTTCAATTTTTTAGGAGACAAACAAATCCAATCCCAAGTACCTGTTAGCTTATAAGCTCCTGAAGTTTCTATATGAACCTTAAGTCCTTTATCTTTTAATTGCTTTGTTAGCAATGTCATATCCCAAGTTAATGGCTCTCCACCTGTAATAACTATAGTGTCACTATATTTAGCGGCATTATCAACAATCTTTGATATTTCTGTTGGCGGATGAATATCTGCATTCCAACTTTCTTTTACATCGCACCAATGACAACCTACATCACAACCGCCAACTCTTATAAAATAAGCAGCAGTTCCTTTATGATAGCCTTCTCCTTGAATGGTGTAAAACTCTTCCATCAAAGGCAGCATCTCACCTTTATCAACTAATGATTGAATATCTTTCTTCATAGCCTGCAAAGATAAACAATAGTTAAGTGATTATTAAACGTTTTGGACTTGTATTTTTTATATGTATTTTCGCACATAACAGCAATAACACATCACTTTTTATTCTCCCTACTATGAAAAAGTTAATAGCCTTATTGATGTTGCTTGTCGTTTATAATAATTATAGTCAAGTTGGAATTGGAACTACCAACCCTGATGATGGTTCGTCTTTACAAATTGATAGCACTACTGGAGCTTTTATTCCCCCAAGAATGACAAACAACCAAATGCTAAACATACCAACTCCACTTGAAGGAGCTATGGTTTACAACACAACAACAAAATCTCATTGTGTTTTTCAGAACAATCGTTGGACTAGCTTAAAAAACAACACTTTAATAATTAACAAAAGCTACAACAACGGAAACACTGCTTTAAGCACACCAGACAACACCTATGTTAATTTTCCCATAGGGATTAACGACGTCATTGTAACAAATACAAACATATTTAATGTCACAGGCAACGGAGCAATAACTATAAATCAAACTGGAAATTATCTTTTTAGTGCATCATTATCAACCAGTAATATGCCTAGTGGAAATAAAAAGTATATTTTAGCTCTTACAATAAACAATCAGCTTGTAGGTTACCTAAGCAGAGGATTTTCTAGCCTGCCTAATCAAGATTATTGGGGTACAAGCGGCAATATTATGTATCCTGTAAATGCTGGTGACAATATAAAGCTAGAATACGTTTTAAATAATGCTAACACACCATTGAGCGCAAAGTTCATTAACATAGGCATTACACAACTCAATTAAAGTTTTTTGTTGAAAAAGGACATTTTTTTCTTCTTTTTATTTGCAGTATTTTTACTAAAATTATCAACCCATGAATAAAGAAGCGTCCTTTTTTAAACATATTACTGAAGGCAACACCAATAAAGGCGAGTACATCACACTAGGTGCTGCTATGCTTGGTGGCAAAACAGTAAAAGAGGCTTTTGTAAACGTCCCTCTAAAAACCATGAATCGTCATGGCTTGATAGCTGGAGCAACAGGAACAGGAAAAACCAAAACACTACAAGTATTAGCTGAAAATTTAAGCGAAAAAGGAGTTCCTGTGTTATTAATGGACATAAAAGGTGATTTAAGCGGTTTAGCACAACCTAGTCCTGGTCATGTAAAAATTGATGAGCGCCACGAACAAATAGGCCTCCCTTTTAATCCAAAGTCTTTTCCTGTTGAAGTTATGTCTTTATCAGAACAAGATGGTGTAAGATTAAGAGCAACAATAAGTGAATTTGGACCTGTTTTAATATCTAGAATATTAGATGTTACAGAAACACAAGCCGGTATTATTGCTGTTATTTTTAAATATTGTGATGATAATAAGCTTCCGCTTTTAGACTTAAAAGATTTCAAGAAAATTCTTCAATATGCTACAGACGAAGGCAAAGCGGAGTTCCAAGAAGCCTATGGACGTATATCAACAGCTTCAACAGGTGCTATATTGCGTAAAATTATAGAACTAGAGCAACAAGGCGGCGACCTATTTTTTGGAGAAAAATCATTTGACACAGAAGATTTACTTCGTGTAGACGAAAATGGAAAAGGGTACATCAACATCATAAGACTAACAGACATTCAGGATAAACCTAAACTATTCTCCACGTTCATGTTGAGCTTACTAGCAGAAATCTATTCTACTTTTCCAGAACAAGGTGACACTGGGCGACCAGAATTAATTATGTTTATTGATGAAGCTCACTTAATTTTTAACGAAGCTTCAAAAGCGCTTTTAAATCAAATAGAGAGCATTGTTAAACTCATCAGAAGTAAAGGTGTTGGCTTGTATTTTGTTACTCAAAATCCTACCGATGTTCCTGAAGCCGTTTTAAGTCAACTAGGCCTGAAAGTTCAACATGCCTTACGAGCTTTTACTGCAAAAGACCGAAAAGCCATAAAACTAACGGCTCAAAACTATCCTGATACTGAATATTATGATACTGCTGATGTTTTAACATCTTTAGGAACTGGAGAAGCATTAGTATCTGCGCTTAATGAAAAAGGAAGACCAACTCCTTTAGCTGCTACTATGATGCGAGCTCCTATGAGTCGTATGGATATTTTAACGGACACCGAATTACGTAATTTATTAGCAAACTCTAAACTTGTAAAAAAATACAATGAAACAATAGACAGAGAAAGTGCTTATGAATTGCTTAATAAAAAAATTGAGTTGGCCAATGCTGAAGAAGCCAGAGAAAAAGCTCGAGAAGAAAAAGAAGCTATAAAAAAAGCTGCTTCAAGAAAATCATCAAGAAAAAGCACCAGACAAAATCCAATTGTTAAAGTATTGACAAGTCCTACTGTTATTAGAAGCGTTTTAGGTATACTTACAAAAATGTTAAAATAACAAAACCATTAATTTTTTAGATTACACACTTATGAATAAAACCCTATTAAGTCTTTTTATAATAGCAATAGCAGCAGTAAGTTGCAAAAAAGAACAAGACCCTTTTCAAATAAGCAAACAACATATAGGCTTACTTACCGATTCAACTCAAGTAAAAGACCTTAAAACCATATACAGTAACGACTCTATTGTACGCCAAACAAATCAAGGCGCTTTTATGAGAGCCAACTACGATATAGAAATATATGACAAAGCAGGTAACGAGCTACTTGTATTGAGTCCTAAAAGAATGCTAGATTCTCTTTCTACTATAGAAACGGTAAAAATATTAGACTCAAGATTTAAAACTGAAAAAGGTATTTCAACAGCTAGTACTTTTGCTGACATTAAAAACAACTATAAAATATCAAGCATACAAAACACTCTAAAAAATGTGGTAGTTTTTGTAAACGAAATCAATGCGTTCTTTACCATTGATAAAGAAGAGCTTCCTGCTGAATTACGATTTGACATCAATGCTAAAATAGAAGCTATTCAAATCCCTGACAAAGCGAAAATAAAATACTTTATGATAGGCTGGTAAACGCATGAACCCTTTTTTTTCTAAAATACTTGTTGATATAGCGCGCAAAAAACTAAAAGCTGCGGCTCCAAATGCTCCTATATCAAAAAAACAACTTGTTCCGCTTGTAAGAAACTTACAAATTGAAGCAACTCATGCTATAAAAGAATACTTCTTAATTTTTATTGGAGTTATTTCTGCTGGTTTTGGACTAAAAGGATTTTTATTACCTAACAGATTTATTGATGGTGGAGCTACTGGTATTTCATTACTATTAGAAAACATTACCTCTATTCAATTAAGCTTTCTTTTAATTTTAGTCAACCTTCCTTTTTTAATATTAGGAGCTAAAACATTTAGTGTGAAATTTGCTCTAAAAAGCATCGTCGCTATAGCCTTTTTAGGCTTTGTTGTACATTATGTAGACTATCCAACCATTACAAATGATAAATTATTAATTGCTGTATTTGGTGGTTTCTTTTTAGGGTTAGGAATAGGCATGTCTATGAGAGGTGGAAGTGTTATTGATGGCACTGAAGTTCTAGCCATTTATTTAAGCCGAAAATTTTCACTTACTGTTGGTGATGTACTTCTCCTTATAAATATTATCATTTTTTCTTTTGGCGCTTATATACTATCAATAGAAACAGCACTTTATGCTATACTAACCTATTTAGCCGCTGCTAAAACTGTAGATTTTGTAGTTGATGGCGTTGAAGAATATGTAGGCGTAACTATTATATCAAAAGAACACGAAGCTTTACGAGTTATGATTACTGAAAAACTACGTAGAGCTTGTACTATATATGCCGGAAAAGGCGGATACGGCGAACACAAATCAGCCTATGACAAAGATATTATTTACACCATTGTTACCCGTTTAGAACTAGCAAAACTCCATACAGAAATTGACAAAATAGACAACAAAGCATTCATTGTCATGGGGCTTGTTAAAGACCTTAAAGGAGGCATGATAAAACGCAAACCATTAGAGAAAAAATGAAAAAATTTAAAATTCAAGATAATCCATTTATCGTTCCTACAACAGACGGAAAAACCATTAAAGAGCATTTTGGGTTAGCCAGCGATGGCAATTCTGAAATAAGTATTGCTCACATGATAGCGCCTCCTGGTTGGAGCGAACCTTTTCAAACTCCAGAATTTGACGAGTATACATTTATAATAAAAGGCAAAAAACAGTTTATTATAGAAAATGAAACCATTGTTCTTGAAGCTGGTCAATCTATAAAAATAAACAAAAACACACGTGTTCAATACTCAAACCCGTTTACAGAGCCTTGTGTTTACCTGGCAATTTGCCTGCCTGCTTTTTCAATAGATTCTGTAAACAGAGAATAATAACCATGATTACACATAAACTTATTGGATTTAGTATTAACACATTAAGTTTGGTTTCCCCAAAACTATCAGCTCGTATTGCTTTATTTTTATTTACAAAACCTATGCGAGGCAAAGTATCTGAAAAACAAGCCGATTTTTTAGACACAGCCTTTAAAGACGAATTAACATATAACAACTCATCTATAATGACATATAGATGGCTAGGAAACAAACCTACCATCTTACTTGTTCATGGCTGGGAAAGCAACTCGGCCCGATGGAAAGACTTAATACTAAATTTAAAAAAAGTCGGACATAATATTGTTGCGCTAGATGCTCCTGCCCATGGGTATTCCGGTGGAGATAGATTTAACGCCTTGCTCTATTCAGAATTTATAAACGTGGTTGCCAAACGTTATAATCCTGAAATCATAATTGGCCATTCGGTAGGCGGTATGGCTTCAGTTTTTTACCAACATAAATATCAAAATAGCAGCATAAAAAAGTTAATCCTATTAGGAGCGCCATCAGAATTTAAAGATGTCTTAAAGCGATACACAAACATGCTAGGCTATAACAAACGAACTATTAACTCAATAAACTCAACAATAGTAAAACGTTTTGGAGCTAGCCCTGAAAAATTCTCTACAGCATCATCTATAAAAAAAATCACACAACAAGGCCTTATTATACATGATGAAGATGATAAAATCATTCCTTACAATGATGCTCTTCTTATAAAAAGATATTTCAAAAACAGCACATTAATCACAACCAAAGGTTTAGGTCACTCTTTAAAAGGCGACGTTGTAGCAAATCATATTTATAGCTTTTTAGCCAGCTAAAGTTATTATCTTTGCAACATGGAAGAGACATTAAAACGTATTAATAAATACTTAAGTGAAGTTGGTTATTGCTCACGTCGTGAAGCAGACAAACTTATAGATGCTGGACGCGTTACTATAAACGGTGAAGTTCCTGAAATGGGAACTAAAATCGCTAAAACCGATATTGTTTGCGTAGATGGGAAAGAAGTAATTAATACAAAAAAATCTTTCACGTATTTAGCATTCAATAAGCCTGTTGGCATTGTATGCACAACAGATACACGCGTTGAAAAAGACAACATTATAGACTATATTGGGTATCACAAGCGCATTTTCCCAATCGGTAGACTTGACAAACCGAGTGAAGGACTCATACTTCTAACTGATGATGGTGATATTGTAAATAAAATTTTGCGTGCCAGCAACAATCACGAAAAAGAATATATAGTAAGTGTAGACAAACCTATATCACAAACATTTATTGAGCGAATGTCAAACGGCATTCCTATTCTAGATACGGTTACAAAAAAATGTCGTGTTACAAAATTAAGCACTTATGAGTTTAAAATTGTTTTAACTCAAGGATTAAACCGCCAAATACGCAGAATGTGTGAGTATTTAAATTACGAAGTACAAACGCTAAAACGTGTTCGTATAATGAACATAAACCTTGATGTTCCTATAGGCAAATACCGAGAGCTAACAAAAACCGAAATGGAAGAATTAAACAACCTTCTTGAGGACTCTACCAAAAACTACGTACCAAAATCTAAACACTCTAAAAAGTAAAAAATACCTTACATTAGGTATTTTATTGAGTTTCGTTATTATTTAAGTTTGGTGTATTAAATAACTAATCTTAAATAGTCATGAAAAACTTATTACTTTTTATTCTACTGGCAAGTTACTCTGTAGTTTCTATGTGTCAAGAAATTGAAAAAACTTTTGTACCATATTATCAAACTGAAGATGGCACACAAGAGTTTGAACGAGTAAGCTCAAAAATTGAAGCTAAAGCCATTGGGTTTGGTTATGGTGGCGTTAACCAATATCTAACTGTTTTTAATAGTAAAAACTCTCCTATAAGATTTAAATCGGGAAGTCTTCCTAAATTCTTAATGAAATTAGACCCAGGAATTGATCCGTTAGATTTAGTAATTATATCTAAAGCTGATGTTGTTAAAAAAAGAAAAACATACCGAAGATTTGTACAACAAGGTCATAATATGGGTGGTGCAAAAGATTTGAGCGAACATTTAACCATTCCAGAATTAAAGCCTATTGAAGGACAAGAAAACCTTTACGAGATGGTTTTTAAAAAGCCACTAGTTCCTGGTGAATACGCTTTTCAACCTATTTACAAAGGACAACAAGCCGCTAATATTTTAGCAACAAACAACAATGTAAGGATATACTGTTTTGGTATAGACTAATAAATAACAAAAAAGCCCTTAATTAAAATTAAGGGCTTTTTTTGTTTACATTAATATTTTATTACATATGACGTTCTCTTGCCAACAATGTGTTTTTAAGCAACATTGCTATAGTCATTGGCCCAACACCTCCAGGAACTGGTGTAATAAAACTTGCTTTTTTACTAACATTTTCAAAATCAACATCACCTGTAATTCTATAGCCCTTTTCGGTACTATCATCTGGAACTCTAGTGATACCTACATCAATAATAACAGCATCATCTTTAACCATTTCAGCTTTTAAGAAATTAGGCACACCAAGTGCCGATATAATAATATCTGCTTGAGAAGTTATTTGAGTTATGTTTTTTGTGTGACTGTGCGTTAATGTTACAGTTGAGTTACCAGGAAAACCTTTACGCCCCATTAAAATACTCATTGGCCTACCAACTATATGACTACGACCTATTACCACAGTATGCTTTCCTTTTGTATCAACTCCATATCTATCTAAAAGCTCTAGAATACCAAATGGGGTTGCTGGAATAAAAGTACTCATATCTAAAGCCATTCTACCAAAATTCATAGGATGAAAACCATCAACATCTTTATCTGGGTTTACTGCTAGTAATACTTTTTGAGTATCTATTTGTTTGGGCAATGGCAACTGAATAATAAACCCATCTATTTCAGGATTTTCATTTAATTCTTCAATTTTATCTAACAATTCAATTTCACTTGTGGTGTTTGACATTCTAACCATTGTAGACTCAAACCCAACACGCTCACAAGCTCTAACTTTACTAGCAACATAGGTTAGACTAGCGCCATCATTACCAACAATAACTGCTGCTAAATGCGGTACTTTTTCACCTTTGTCTTTCATTTTTTTTACTTCTTCAGCAATTTCATCTTTAATGTCATTACTGATTTTTTTTCCGTCTAAAATAGTCATGTTGTTGTTAGTTATGTTGAATCATTATTTGAAATAAAAAAACATGAGTTACCTCATGTTTTTCATAGCTTGCATCATACGTTTTCCGCCGCCGCCTTGCATCATTTTCATCATCTTACTCATTTGATCAAATTGCTTAAGCAGTTGATTCACTTCCTGAACAGAAGTTCCTGAACCTTTTCCTATACGTTTTTTTCTACTGGCGTTTATAATAGCTGGGTTAGCACGCTCTTTTGGAGTCATAGAATGAATAATTGCTTCAATACCTTTGAAAGCATCATCATCTATATCAATACCTTTCATCATTTTTCCTGCTCCAGGAATCATTCCGATAAGGTCTTTCATGTTACCCATTTTCTTGATTTGCTGAATTTGCTTTAAGAAATCATCAAAGCCAAATTGGTTTTTTGCAATTTTCTTTTGAAGTTTTCTAGCTTCCTCTTCGTCATACTGCTCTTGAGCTCTTTCAACTAAAGATACAACGTCTCCCATTCCTAGAATACGATCTGCCATACGAGAAGGATAGAACACATCAATCGCTTCCATTTTCTCACCTGTACCAATAAATTTAATTGGTTTATTTACTACAGACTTAATTGAAATTGCTGCTCCACCACGAGTATCACCATCTAACTTGGTAAGAATGACACCATCAAAATTTAAAACATCATTAAAGGCTTTTGCTGTGTTAACAGCGTCTTGACCTGTCATAGAATCTACAACAAATAATGTTTCTTGTGGCTGAATGGCTTTGTGAATGTTTGATATTTCGGTCATCATCGCTTCATCTACAGCTAAACGACCAGCAGTATCTATAATAACCACATTATGCCCATTAGCTTTTGCGTGAGCAATACCAGCTTGCGCAATAGCCACAGGATCTTGGTTACCTTTATCACTATATACCTCAACGTTTATTTGTTCACCAACTACATGCAACTGATCTACCGCTGCAGGACGATACACGTCACAGGCTACCAATAAAGGTTTTTTGGTTTTTTTGTTTTTTAAATAATTGGCTAGTTTACCAGAGAAAGTTGTTTTACCAGAACCCTGTAAACCTGACATTAATATAACGCTTGGTGTTCCTGAAAGGTTAATACCTTCGGCATCTCCACCCATAAGTTCGGTTAATTCGTCTTTAACGATTTTAACCATTAACTGTCCTGGTTGTAACGTTGTTAATACGTCTTGACCTAATGCTTTTTCCTTTACTCTATTTGTAAATTCTTTAGCAATTTTAAAATTAACATCGGCATCTAAAAGTGCTCTTCGTACTTCTTTAAGGGTTTCAGCAACGTTAACTTCAGTTATACTACCATGACCTTTTAATACGTGTAGCGCTTTATCTAACTTATCACTTAAATTATTAAACATAAGATTCTTTGAATTTTAAGAAATGCAAATTTAATGATTTGTCACCTATTTATAAAGTTTCATGTAATAAAATACATATTAAAAAAGAGCTACCGTAAAAATGGTAGCTCTTTTTATTAATTAAACTAGAAATCGGCTATTATAAGCAGGTATTGCAATCGGCTTCTAATTGGTATAAATCACCAACTTCATTAGAGCTCAATGTACGCTTATAAACTCTTAAGTCATCAAGATGTCCTGTAAAACCTTGACCTAAAATGTAATTATATAACGGCTCTGAATCTACATCAAAATTGTAGTTTTCTTCGGTATTACGTAATTGACCATCTCTATAAAGACGAATTGTATTATTTGAATCTCTTGTAACTACTAGATGATGCCAATCTGTATTCTCCCATTGTACATCAACTTCTTGATTCCAATCATTATCCCATAATCCATAACCATTTGTGGTATCACTCACCAACGGCGTGTTACCATCATAAACAGCTAGTTGAAAACCTTCTGAATTTACTTCGCCTTTTTGAAATAATATTTCTAGATTACCTAAATTATCATTTTGCATTTTGAACCAAAGACTTACAGAAAAGTTATCACCTTGTATTATTTGGTTAGAAACTGACACAGGTATTGATACTGATTGACTCCCATTGAATGCTGTTGCACAAGACGCATTTCCTGCTCTATCTTCTACATAACTACCTGTACCTTGTATTGTTTGAGCAGAATCGTTCATTAGATCTACTGTTTCATTAGAAAAAGGAACGTATACCACTAAATCGTTAGTTAAAAAGCCCGGATTATCACATGACTGACATGTACGCTCCATAACCATGGTTATATTATTCCCACTTATCATTTGAAGCCTTCCTGGTTCACATTCTTGAATTAACCAATAGTCATTTACAGCTTGAATATTTGGTCCTGACACATTATATAATTCCAAAATAGTTCCGTTTGCCACAACAGATGTAGACCAATTTGCATTGATAGTTAAGCCTGCTCCTGTTATGACAAGATCTGTATTTGATGAGAATTCAAAATCATATGATATTAAATGATCATCGTTATTAAATCTTACTACATTCCAAACACATTCTTGTAAATACGTATCAATATCAGACTCCGAACAATTTGGCACACATTCTTGAACCTGTAACTGAACGTCAAAAACTTGAAAGTCTCCACCCAAGCTCTCAACACGTAAATAAACTGTTGTAGAAACAGACTGGTAAGTCTCTGTATTTGCTATTGGATTTGTTTGATTTTCTGCATCAGTAATGCTTACGTAAAATGATGCGGCAAACTCAACATCACAATCAACCAAATCAACAGTTCCTGCATTTAAGTTAAATACGGCATCTTGGACAGGTGTAGTTATATCTAATTCACAAGCTTCTATTTCATAGTTTTCAAAACAGTTAAATGGGCTTGGCTGCATACTACAGTCTTGCTCTAAAACCATTTCAACGACACTTGAATTAGACGCTTGAGATAGTACTAAACGATCATTTTCGCAAGCTTGTACAATCCAATTTCCTTCTAAAGCATTAAAATCACTTAACTCACTTATTTCGACTATGACACGTCCATCTACTTCTGAAACATCCCAATTACCACTTACTGTTAATGCTCCTGTACCATAAATAATTTGCAAATTATTATTTTCATCAAAATAGAAATCAAATCCCAAATAATCACCATTAGCTGTGTACTCTGCAATAGTCCAATGACACTCCTTTAAAGAAACATGTATCTCTTCTTCTTCACATTCAATATAATTACAATCTTCATCTGCTGCATTAATAGCTTCTTGTAGTTCCTGATTACTTAATACCTCTATTGTGTTGCCGTTAGCATAAACCAAACTTATAGGGAAATTTATACTAGCTAAAACCGCTCCTTGATTTCCTGTTTCTAAACCTTCTAAAAACACATACATCTCAAGGTCGCTTTCTATTTGTACCGTATCTATAATTTGAAAGTTTGTATTGTAAATAGAAAATACAATTGGATAAACAAAATCTACACACTCAATTATATTTGGTTCTTCAACACAGGCATCAACAAAAGTCTCTAAAGCTTCAGCGTCTTCAATAACAACTTCTGTATGATTACTTAACGTGATTGTTATTGGAAAAAGAAATTCTAAAACATCTTCATCATTATTAAACGCATCAAAAATTTCTTGAATTAAGTCTAAATCATCTAGGGTTTCTATAGTAATTGTTGTGTCATTTGCAGTAACAGTTACTGGTAAATTAACACCTATACAACTTGCGTTATCTAAAATATTATCTCTTGACCCATCATAAGTCACGGTAGAGCGCATTAAACTTGCTAATGACGAGTTTGAATCTACAACTTCATCTGTTGAAGGATTATTAATACGAACTTCTTCATCTTGACAAGACACCATAAATAGTGCAAAAAATGCCATAATGAATGAGTATTTAAAAAGTGGTTTCATAGTTGGTAATTTTAATTAAACATGATTTATTAATGAAACAGCTAAAAGATAAAAACTCCTACCTTGGTATTCATTTTTTTTTACATTTACATTCCTAAAATGCTAAAATGCCAAAAAATTTAGACAATAATATTTGTAATGAGACTTTGTTTTCTAAAGCCTTTAAAACGCATGCAAAGAACTTACATGACTTTTTGTTTTATAAATATGGTTCGCAATTAAATCCGCAAGACAAAGTACAGGAAGCTTTTATTAAACTATGGCAAAACTGTGCAAAAGTACCACCTCAAAAAGCTAAAAGTTTTTTGTTTACAGTTGCAAACAACTTAATGCTTAATGAAGTTGCTCATCAAAAAATTGTTTGGAAACACCAACAGGAAAAACCCAAAACACACACCAATGAATCTCCTGAATTTTTATTGCAGGAAAAAGAATATTTAAACACGTTAGAAATTGCTATATCTCACTTAACCGAAGCTCAACGTGTTGCTTTTTTATTAAATAGAGTTGAAGGAAAAACATTTAAAGAGATTGCTTCTATTTTAGATATATCAACAAAAGCTGTAGAAAAACGTATTTATGGAGCTCTCAAAAAATTACGGGAAGAGATTGATGAATTATAATTTTTTAAAAAAAATTAAAAACAAGGTAGGAAATATTAAACCTTAACTGTTATATACATGTTAGATATATTATGGAAAGAGACGAATTATTAAAAAAATGGCTCAATCACGAGCTTTCTCCAGAAGAACTTCAGGCTTTTAAACAGCGTGAAGACTACACGAGTCTTGTACGTTTATCTAACTCTTTAAAACAGTTTAAAGCTCCTGAATTTAATACAAATCAAGCTTTAGAAACAGCTCTAAAAAACAGAAATACTCACAAACAAAAAAACCAATGGCTAAAGCCTTTATTACGTATAGCGGCATTACTTGCCATTTGTTTTTGCGCATATTTTTATACAACAACATTAGATAAAACATACAATACATACCTTGCTGAAAAACAAGAAATACTATTACCAGACAATTCTGAAACCACACTAAATGCCTATTCTTCTGTAAAGTACAACAAGCATTCTTGGAGTGACAACAGAGATGTTTTTCTAGAAGGAGAAGCCTTTTTTAAAGTTACTAAAGGTTCACAATTTGACGTTATCACAAGCGCTGGAACCATAACCGTACTTGGAACTCAATTTAATGTTAAAGCACGTGAAAACTATTTTGAAGTTACTTGCTACGAAGGTTCTGTTAGTGTGACTCATAAATTGAAACAAACAAAATTACAAGCGGGTGATCGCTTTTTAATACTTGATGGGAATTACATTGCTACTGAAAAAGAAACTGCTCAAATTCCTGAATGGCTTAATAACGAAAGTGCTTTTAAAAGCATGCCTTTAAAAAACGTTATTCGAGAATTTGAGCGTCAATATCAAGTAAAAATAATAACCAATGAGATAGATGTGAATGCTCTTTTTACAGGTAATTTTACTCATACCGATTTAGAAATTGCCTTAAAATCTATCACGCAACCAATGCATTTATCTTATAGTAAAACCAATGATACAATTACGCTAAAACGTGAGTAAAGCAAAGGCGTTTTTTCTTTTTACGTATCTATTTTTGTTGCATAGTTTTTGCGGATTTTCTCAAAACACTCAACAAGAACAGAAACCGCTTGTTTCTATTTTAAAAACTCTAGAGTCTCGCTACAACATAAGTTTTTCTTATGCTGACAATACTATAAAAAACATATTCTCTCTAGCACCTAATCAAGAACTATCTCTTGAAGAATCATTAGCAGTTTTAGAAAAAAACACCTCATTAAATTTTGACATTTTAAATGATAGATTTATTGTAATTAAAAACACATTACAACAACCAGACAATGAATCGCTACAACAGCTTGACGAAGTTTTTATCACAAATTATTTAACCTCTGGATTATCCATTGCAAAACAAGGCGATGTATTAATAAACCCTGAAAAATTCGGAATACTTCCCGGTTTAATTGAACCTGACGTACTACAAACCATACAAGCGCTTCCTGGAGTTTTAAGTGTAGATGAAACCGTATCTAACATAAACATAAGAGGCGGCACTCACGATCAAAATCTAATACTTTGGGAAGGAATAAAGATGTATCAATCCGGACATTTCTTTGGATTAATCTCTGCCTTCAACCCTTATTTAACTGAAAATATTCAAGTTTCAAAAAATGGTAGTAGCGCTAAATATGGTGACGGAATTTCAAGCGTTATAGATATGCAACTATCTGATAGTGTCAAAAACGAAACCAACTATGGTTTTGGAGTTAATTTAATAAACGCTGACGGTTTTATAAAAACACCTATTTCAAAAAAATCTGAAATTCAAATATCTGCCAGACGTTCTCTTACAGACATTGCTAGCACACCAACTTATAATCAATATTTTAAACGTGTTTTTCAGGACTCCGATTTATCTAATAGCAACAGTATTGCTAGTGACGAAACATTTTACTTTTATGATATTTCAGCCAAATTTTTATACGACATATCTAGTAAAGACAAGATTAGAGTTTATGGGTTAACTACAGAGAATTCTCTAAACTACAAAGAACACGCTATAATAAACGAAACAACATCAGCCTCTAACAGCTTTTTAAAACAGGAAAATATCGCAGGAGGCATTCATTATAGCAGAGCCTGGAACAACAAAATCACAACATCTATTCAAGGCTACATTTCACACTATAACCTAAACGCTAATAATGTTGATTTAATTAACAAACAGCAACTAAAACAAGAGAACGAAGTATTTGAAAACACCATAAAACTGCATACAGATTACCGTATCTCAAAAAGTCTAAAACTGGAATCTGGCTATCAATTTTTTGAAGTAGGTATTAGTAATTTAGAAGACGTGAATAACCCAACATTTAGTAGTTATATAAAAGAAGTTATTAGAACGCATTCAGGATATATTGAAGGACAATTTTCATCAAAAAACGAGCAAACACTTTTAAAAATTGGCGCACGCGCTAACTACATTCCAAAATTTAACACGTTACTTATTGAACCAAGAATACGTTTTAATCAAACATTTTTAAAGAATTTTAAAGTAGAACTTTTAGGGGAATTAAAAAGTCAAACAACCTCTCAAATTATTGATTTACAAAAGGATTTTCTAGGTATAGAAAAGCGCCGTTGGGTTTTGTCTAACAATAGCACCATTCCTATCATAAAAAGTAAGCAAGCTTCACTTGGTATTCATTTTAATCAAAATGAGCTTTTAATAAGTACCGAAGCATTTATAAAACAGGTTGACGGCATTACTACCCGAAGTCAAGGGTTTCAAAATCAGTTTCAATTTATAAACGCCATAGGCAACTACAAAACCTATGGTATTGACTTTTTAATAAACAAGCACTTCAACAATTTAAGCACTTGGTTAAGTTATAGCTATAGCAAAAACGATTATACTTTTGAAACTCTTAATAACAAGAAGAGTTTCCCTAATAATGCTGACATCAGGCATCAATTAACTTTTGCTGGATCTTATAGCATAAGTAATTTAAAACTGGCTTTAGGAGTAAACTGGCATTCCGGAAAACCTTATACATCTCCTAGTGAATCACAAAATACTCAAGAGCCTATAATTCAATACCTATCACCCAATGGCAATAATCTAAATGATTATTTACGTACCGATATTTCTGCAACTTACACTTGCACTATTTTTAAAAACAAGAAAGCAATTTTAGGCGCATCCATTTGGAACTTGTTAGATAAAAAAAATATCATAAACACATATTACACAAATAATACCTCTGGCGGTTTAAATAAAATAGAGAACACTTCTTTAGGTATAACACCAAATGTAAGTTTAAGAATACATTTTTAAAAAAGCATCGTTAAAAGCATATGATAATCAGATTTTTATCGATTTTTTTTGCATCTAACAAATTAAAATTACTATTTTTCACTCAGCTATAATCAGATCTTATGAAAAAAATACTATTTCCAATTGTTTTATTACTATTAACTATATCCTGCTCTAAAGACGATGAAGGCGGTATAATAACAATTCCAACTTGTAATACACCTGAAAATATTCAAGTTAGTGATGTCACCTCTGACAGTGCAATTATTTCATGGGAAGCCACAAACACATCTGCTAATTACACAATAGAATATGGTGTTTCTGGTTTTTCTCAAGGCAATGGTACAAGCATAACAAACTCAAATACCACAATAACACTTGAAAACCTAGCATCTAACACAAGCTACGATGTTTATATTCAATCTGTTTGTAGCTCAACTAACGTTAGTGTTTTTTCTGATGTTACAAGCTTCACAACAATCGCTCCTTTGGTTGCCACAGATTTTTTACCAAATCTATCTGATTTCAATTTATTTGCTGGAGATTTAGAAAACCTAACACCTAGTGTTTATGCTTTTGAATACGAACTAAACACACCGTTATTTACAGATTACGCGCACAAACAGCGTCTTATTGTATTACCTCCAGGTACTTCAATGACCTACGTAAATGATGGTTTACCTGATTTTCCTGATAACACTTTAATATCAAAAACATTTTACTACAACAATGATGAGCGAGACACATCATTAGGAAAAAAGATCATTGAAACTCGCATTTTAATAAAGAAAAATGGCTCTTGGGAGTTTGGTAATTACATTTGGAATGACAGTCAAACCGAAGCTACTTTAGACAGCTCTGGAGATGGAGGCACCAGCACTTTCAGTTACATTGACAATTCTGGCAGCACTCAAAATTTAGATTACAAAATTCCTACTAGCACACAGTGCTTACAATGCCATAATAGTAATGATGTTGCTACTCCAATTGGTCCAAAATTGCGAACTATGAATATGAGTAATCAACTTCAAAATATGATAGATCAAAACCTATTAACTAATCTATCAAACCCTTCAACTGTTTCTGTATTGCCAAACTGGGAAGACACAAGCTATACTTTAGAAGAACGAGCTAGAGCTTATTTTGATATAAACTGCGCACATTGCCATTCACCTGGAGGCGATTGCTACCCAGAGTCTAATTTAGATTTAAGGTACGAAACCAGCATAAGAAATAGTCATATCACAGAACATGGTCCTTCTATAAAAACCAGAACACAATCGTTAATTCAAGATTATTCAATGCCATTGATAGGAACAACTATTTTACATCCTGAAGGCTACACACTAATCGAAGATTATATTGACACCTTATAACTCTTAAAAACTCACATCACAAAGGCTTTAGTTGAACTAAAGCCTTTTTTTATTACTAATCATTTATAACTAAGATGTTGTTAAAAAGTATTTTACAATTAAACCTTTAGTAATACCTGAAGTCCTAATAGCAAATAATCTTAAATAAACAGATATGAAAAAATTAGTAATTATCGCTTTAGCTTTTGTAAGTGTACAAGCTATGGCTCAAGACAGAAAACACAAAAAAGGAGATAGACAAGATAAGATGGCACAATATACTCCTGAACAAATTGCAGAACTACAAACTAAACAAATGACTTTAGAATTAGATTTAAGTGATGCTCAACAAAAAGATGTTCAGAAAATAAATTTAGAAAACGCCCAACTACGCAAACAAGCCATGGATAAAAGACGCGAAATGAAAGAAAATAATGCAGAAAGACCGTCTAAAGAAGCTATGCTAAAGTATAAAAACGATAAGCTTGATCAGCAAATAGCTACAAAACGAAAAATGAAAGATATTCTAAACGAAGAACAATATAGCAAATGGGAAAAAAGTTTAGAAAAGCGAAGCATGTACAAAAGAAAAGGTCAAAGAAAAATGGCCAGAAAAGAATTGAATTAGTTTAGTTTTTGTTAATTAAAAAGGGCTTTTGAAATAATTTCAAAAGCCCTTTTGTTTTTTTTAAAGATTTACAGCAACTTTTTCCACTGCTTTTATTGTTTCATCCAAGTCTTCATAAGTCAAAGCATCAGAAATAAACCATGTTTCAAAGGCACTAGGTGCTATATAAACACCTTGCTCTAACATGCCATGAAAAAACTTTTTAAAAGTATCATTATTGCCTTTTGTAGCCGAATCAAAATCCTGAACACTATTATCAGAAAAATGCACAGAAATCATTGAGCCTATTCTATTTATCGTATGTACAATATGATGCTTTACCAAAACATCCTCTATTCCCTTATGTAAATAAGCCGTTTTCTCTTCTAGCCTTTTATAAATAGCTTCATCAGTACTTAACTCTAAAAGCATAGCCAATCCAGCAGCCATTGCCAGAGGATTTCCACTTAAAGTACCTGCTTGATAAACGGCTCCTAAAGGTGCTAGGTGATTCATTATTTCGTTACGAGAAGCAAAAGCTCCTACCGGCAATCCGCCACCAACAACTTTACCAAAACAAACAATATCTGCTTTAATATTAAACAACTCTTGAGCTCCTCCTTTTGCTAGCCTAAAACCAGTCATTACTTCATCAAAAACTAAAAGTGCGTTATGTTCATCACATAGTGCTCTTAATCCTTCTAAAAAGCCTTCTTTAGGAGGAATACACCCCATATTTCCTGCTACTGGCTCTAAAATCACACAGGCAATCTCATTTTTGTTTGCTTCAAAAAGTGCTTTTACATTTTCCAAATCATTGTATGCTGCTAAAAGTGTATCTTTTGCAGTACCTGATGTTACTCCAGGACTATTTGGACTACCAAATGTAACAGCTCCACTACCCGCTTGAATTAAAAAAGCATCACTATGCCCATGATAACATCCAGAAAATTTAATTATTTTATCTTTTGAAGTATATCCTCTAGCTAATCGCACAGCACTCATACAAGCTTCTGTACCTGAATTAACAAACCTTATCTTATCTATATTAGGAACCATAGAAACAGCTAATTCAGCTATTTTAGTCTCTATTTCTGTAGGCATTCCAAAGGAAGTTCCAAGCTTTGTTTTTTCAATAACCGCATTTACCACAGGCTCAAATGCATGGCCAAGAATCATTGGGCCCCAAGAATTTATATAATCTATATATCTACGGTTATCTTCATCATAAACATAGGCTCCTTTTGCACTTTTAGCAAAGATAGGAGTTCCTCCTACTGCTTTAAAAGCACGAACTGGAGAGTTTACTCCACCTGGAATAACCTTTTCTGCCTTTACAAATAAAGCACTACTTCTTTTATACAGCATGTATTATTTTGTTTTTACAATTAGCACCTGACCGATGCTTAAATTATTATTTTTTAACCCATTAAGTCTTTTTAAAACATCAACAGTTGTATTGTACCTTTTTGAAATGGAGTATAACGTATCTCCTTTTACTACTTGATGTGATATATTGTTTGATATTGTTACTTGCGGAGTATTTCCAGAAGCAATATCATCATATTTGTATAATTGGTAACGTTCTATAAGACTTATTAACTTGTCTGGATATTTCTTATCGGTTGCATAACCTGCTGCTCGTAACTCTCTTGCCCAGCCTTTGTAGTCGTTAATTTTTAAATCAAATAATTTATAATAACGTTTTCTTTCTTTTAAAAACAGCGAATGGTCTCTGAATGAATATTTTGGGTCTTTATACTTTCTAAAACACTCTTGAGCTTTATCATCATCGTGATAAATCCTTGCTCCTGTCCATTCATGACATTTTATTCCAAAATGATTATTAGCCTCTACCGACAATCTCCCTTTTCCTGAACCTGATTCTAAAATCCCTTGAGCCAAAGTAATACTTGCTGGAATTTTATAGAGCCGCATTTCTTCTTGAGCTATAGCTGCATAATTTGCTATATACTGTTCTGTACTATTGGCGTAAGTTTTTACAGGTACTGTTGGTGTTGTTGGTTCAGATGGTGTTTCGGGCACATGTGTTTTAGGAGGCACTGTTCTAGTAACACGCTCTGTTCTTGGCTTGCTTGTTTTTTTTGTGGTAACACGCTTACGGGAACCGCAACTCATTATTGTAAAAACAAACAAACATGTAATCAATAATCTATATATCATTTTTATAATTGTATTAATGGCATTCCTTTACGTTTAAGCCTAGCATTCATACCTTCTATTCCTTGCAATCCACCTGTATGAATTGCCAAAATTTTTGAGTCTTTTGGGAAATATTCTTTTTTAATTAAATCAAAAATGCCAAACATCATTTTACCTGTATAAACAGGATCTAGCTGTATATTATTTTCAACTTTAAATTGATTAATAAAACTTATTAATTCGATATTTATTTTAGCATACCCACCAAAATGATAATCCGAAATTAGCTCCCAATTTGATTTATTTGCAAATTTACTAATATCTTTTCGTAAAAAATCACCTTTTAAAGCAGGAAAACCAATTATTTTTTGATGAGATAAGCTAGAATTAATCAAACCTGAAATGGTTCCTCCTGTTCCTACAGGGCAACAAATAAAATCAAAGCTATCATCATTATCGGTTAGAATCTCCTCACAGCCCTTAACTGCTAAATTGTTTGTTCCTCCTTCCGGGATTAAATAAAAATCTCCAAACTTTTCCTTTAGTTTTCTTACAAATGACTCGGTATTTTTTTCTCTGTAAACACTCCTAGAAACAAATTCAAATTGCATGCCTTGACTTTTTGCGAATAGCAATGTGGCATTTGAAGCATACGAGTCTTTAAGTTCTTCACCCCTAACAACTCCTATCGTTTTTAAACCAAACAAACCACCTATTGCTGAAACTGCAGCAAGATGGTTAGAAAAAGCTCCTCCAAATGTTAAAAGAATCTCTTTTTTTTCTTTTTGCGCTTGTTGTATGTTGTATTTTAATTTTCGGTATTTGTTACCTGAAACATATTCATGAATAACATCCTCTCGTTTCAAAGACAACGAAACATTTTTCAAACTTGACGATATCACATCTTCGTTTAAAACATTATTTAGACTAAATACTGATGCCATTCTTTATAATTATAGAAGCACAAAAATACAATTAAAAAAACTCATTTATAACACTCAGAATAGCAAGCCCTTAATCAAAATCTGTTTTTATCCAACACACTAAAATTCAGTAAAACAAACTTATTCATCTATAAAACAATGTGTTTCATCGAAAAACCTAACACCCTCTTTTTTACACAAAAAAAAATATTAAATTTATATTGACGATTATTCAATAAAAACTAAATTTTAAAGAAATATAACCATAATTAAATCATTTAAATTAAATTATATATTGATTTTTAACACAATTCATTGAATAATAATCAAAACAATAAAGACCACCCAAGTCTACCCTTATTAACCTGCTCACGTTGTATTTAAGGATACTCTGCTTAATAGATTAAAATAGACTTTATGATAAAAAAACTACTCTTTTCTGGATATACTTTTCTTTCTTTTTTTTATGGATTCAGTCAATCTGATGATTGCGGTAATATTGCTAGCGCTGAATTGATTGTAAACACCACATGCAATACACAAAATTGGAACAATACAAGCAACACAGACAACTCATGGAATTACAATGGCGCTAGTTGCGGAGAAAACCCAAGAGACGATGCTTGGGGTTGGTTTGATGCTATCAGTACATCTACAACCATTACGTACAACCCAATACAAAACGGCAACGTAATTTTAACACTCTTCGAAGGAGCTTGCAATACAAATATGTCACCTGTTTCGTGTGCAAACGACAATGGAGCTCCTGACGCAGGCAATGAGGAGACTATAACCTACAACACAACTGTTGGTCAACGCTACAGAGTACGCATTCAGCGAGCTGGCGGAAACAGAAGCATGAACGGAACTATTTGTGTTTTTGATTCTTCAGTTGCGTCATTGCCAAATGACAACCCATGCAACGCAACAAACTTAAATGTTAACACTGGATGCATATACACTAGTTTTACCAATGCAGGCGCAACAAATAGCTCTGGAATTCCGGCTCCTGGCTGCGCAAACTACTCTGGTGGTGATGTCTGGTTTTCAGTTACTGTTCCTACAAGCGGAGCTATTATCATAGATTCCAATTCAGGAAGTCTTACAGATAGTGGAATGGCTGTTTACTCTGGAGGAACATGTTCTAGTTTAACCTTAATTGAATGCGATGATGATGATAGTGATAATGGATTAATGTCTTCAATAACCTTAACCGGTAGAACTCCAGGTGAAACCTTATATATCCGTTTTTGGGAATATGGAAATGATAACCAAGGTACTTTTAGCATTTGTGCTTCTGAACCTCCTGCTCCTCCGATTAATGACGATTGTTCAGGAGCTATTCCTTTATCATCAAATTCTATATGTAATTACTCATTTTACACCAATGAAGCTGCTACAGCTAGCACCGGAGTACCAGCTCCTGGTTGCGCTAGCTATTCTGGCGGCGATGTTTGGTTTTCAGTAGTAATAGATTCTACTGGAGAAGTAACTATAGATACACAATCTGCAGCTTTAACTGATAGTGGAATTGCAGCTTACTCTGGAACATGCGGATCCTTATCTTTAATTGAATGTGATGATGATGATAGCGCTAATGCCTTAATGTCTTCAATAACTTTAACCGGTAGAACTCCAGGTGAAACCATTTATATTCGTTTTTGGGAATATGGAAACAACAATCAAGGCACCTTTGGAATATGTGCTACTTCACCAATACCGCCTGATGTATACGGTGTATACTTACCTTGCCCAGGAGAACCTAGCCAACCTTTAACATCAACCATAGGTTGTCAAGGCTCTTTGAGTATTGGCAACACCATTAATGGAAACCTAAATGCTGTTACTGACAATGTTGCTTTGCAACCTATAATTTTTATATCCAGTTCAGACCCTTGTCAATTTGATACTACTGACACCGCAAATTACACATCTGTTAATTTCACTGTTGACACATCTGGAGTTTACACTTTTGCAGCTGAAACTCCTACTCCATATTTTGACGCTATGGGATATATTTATGAAACAGCGTCTGGTTTTACTCCCGGAACTTGTTCTACAGGATATATTGCTGGCGATGATGATGATGGCCCTAATTTAGACCCTTTAATTACAGCAAACCTAACTACCGGAGTAACATACACATTGGTAACAACTATATTTGATTTTAGTAGCACCACACACACTGGACCTTTCACATGGAACGTTTCAGGCCCACCAAGAGACATAGATTGGTATACTACTGCAACTGGAGGCTCTCCTATTGGCTCTGGATCTTCTTTTGACCCTGTCGGAGTTACTGGCTCTCCTTTATCAAATACCAATACACCAGGAATTTACTCTTTTTGGGGAGCATGCCCTGACTCACCAGGAACCAGATTTCAAGCAGACTACATTATTGGTAAAGTATGGAACGGTTCTGTAGACACTAACTGGTATAATGATAACAACTGGGTACCTACAGGTATTCCAACGGCTTCAGACTGTGTAATTATTCCTGATGTTGCAACTAGTAATAACAGATCTCCTATAGCTGACTATTCTATTTTCACACCACCAACACCTCCATTACCTGCGTTAGGAAGAAACTTAACAATACTTGCTAATGGCTTTTTAGAGATTGAAAACAACAGTGTCATTGAAATCACTGAATGGGTTAATGTAGACAATGACGGTTTCTTTCTTTTACGTGATAGCGCAAGCTTAATTCAAGACCCCACAGAAACTACAAATAATAACATTGGTGAAATTTCTGCACAGCGAAGTGTAAACAACCTTGATGATCCTTATGACTACATTTATTGGTCATCCCCTGTAGAAAGTTTTGATGTTGAAAATATTTCCCCTAACACAAACCCTAACTTAATTTGGAAATGGCTTCCAACTCAAGCTACAGGAGGTGGTATTGGAAACCACGGAGACTGGAGACATCCAGCCCCTAATGAACTTATGAGTCTAGGCACAGGCTACATAGTTAGAAACCTAACAGGAACAACTCCTTATCCAGACACACCGGCTGTTCCTAATGCAACTGCGGAGTTTATAGGTAGACCAAACAATGGTAATGTTAGCGTTAATATAACACGAGGCACCCATACAACAGGAAACTATCAAGGCGATAATGGTGTCGCTAATGGCACTACTCCTCAAGATGATAATTGGAACCTAATAGGTAATCCATACCCTTCAGGAATTTCGTATACAGACTTCATTTCTGCTAATCCTTATATTGATGGCACTATTTATTTATGGACACATGAAAACACTCCTGCCGCAATTGCTAGCCCTTTTTATGAAGATTTTGTATACAATTACAGTGATGATTATATTGACAACAATTATACTGGATCCAATCCTCCAGGCTTCAACGGTAGCATAGCTTCAGGACAAGCTTTCTTTGTTCTAATGCTTGACAATGCTTCAACATCAGAACAAGTTGTTTTCAATAACAGTATGAGAAGTGCTACAATTCCTAATGATCAGTTCTACAGAGGTACCATTTCAGAATCAAGAAACACTATTGAACGTCACAGACTTTGGCTAGACCTTGTGACTCCAAGCAATACAGCTGCATCTATTTTAGTAGGTTATATTGATGGTGCCACAAATGACACTGACAGATTATATGACGGTTTTGAATTTGAAGGAAACCCAACAAGCTTTTACTCTCTTATTGGAGAAGACAAAATGTCTATTCAAGGAAGAACTTTACCTTTTACAGACACAGACCTTGTTCCTTTAGGCTTTAAAACTCCTGAAAGCGGTACTCATTCTATTGGTTTAAACACTTTAGACGGCTTGTTTCTTTCAACAAATCAAAACATATACCTTGAAGACACTCACTTAAACATTATTCATGATTTAAGAGTTTCTCCATATACTTTTAATATTGAAAATGGCACTCATAACAATCGTTTTATATTAAGATATACTAATAACACATTATCTACTCACGAGTTTGATAGTAATACTGGATTTACTATATCAGCACCAAATAGTAAGTACATCAAAGTAAAATCCGCAACAAGCAATATAAACTCTGTTATTGTATATGATTTATTAGGGCGCACATTAATAAACAAAAGTGAGATTAATTCATCAGAAACAACTATTGAGAACTTACCGTACTCCGATGGTGCTTATATTGTTCAAGCTACACTTAAAAATGGAATACAAAAAACTCAAAAAGTAGTTTTAAGACAATAACTAATAATAACTAACAAAAGTATAAAAAGGCCTCGTTTTTAAATAATCGAGGTCTTTTTCATTTACATAAGCCTCACGCTCAAAAGAGATATTTTTATACGCAGCATACATATTCTTATATTGAACTAATCTTACAAAAAACTCAATTAGATACAATAAATAAAACGGAATAATCAACAACTCCAACTGCTGCTTTAAATGAATTTTTTCATGATTTAAAAGCACGGCATCTTTCTTCAAAGCTTTATACTTTAAAAACACAAAGGGATAAATTGTAATTCCCACATAACCTTTTGGCACTATATATTTTGAAACCAATATCATCCTCTTGAAACTTCAAAAATCAATCCAAATTACATTATCTTTGTTAGATTATGAAAAAAATCATTCCTATTGAAGAAGGAGATTATTACTTAACTCCTGAAGGCTATCGCTGTTTCACAGAGCAATACCACCTAAAACGTGGCTATTGCTGCGAAAGCGGATGCAGACACTGCCCATACGGATTCAATAAAAAGCAATTAAAAAGAAACTAATGTCAACAACAACTAACATATCTTTTAAAGAACAAATACTACAAGGAATACCAAACACATTACCTAATCCTAAACCTTATGAAGCTTCTATTAATCATGCACCTAAACGTAAGGAGATTCTTTCTGATGAAGAAAAAAAATTAGCGCTTCAAAATGCGTTGCGCTACTTTGAACCGCAACACCACGCAACACTTCTTCCTGAATTCAAAGAAGAATTAGAGACTTATGGACGCATTTACATGTATCGTTTTAGACCTGATTACAAAATGTATGCGAGACCAATTAATGAATATCCTGCCAAATCAAAGCAAGCTGCAGCTATCATGTTAATGATTCAAAACAATTTGGATTATGCTGTTGCGCAACATCCGCATGAACTAATTACGTATGGTGGCAATGGCGCTGTGTTTTCTAACTGGGCGCAGTATTTATTAACTATGCAATATTTAGCAACCATGACAGATGAACAAACGCTTGTTATGTATTCTGGTCATCCCATGGGTTTATTTCCATCACATAAAAACGCGCCTCGTGTAGTTGTCACCAACGGCATGATGATTCCTAATTATTCCAAACCAGATGATTGGGAAAAATTCAACGCTCTTGGCGTTACACAATACGGACAAATGACAGCCGGAAGCTACATGTATATTGGACCACAAGGTATTGTACATGGCACAACAATTACCGTTCTAAACGGATTTAGAAAAATAAACAAATCTCCTAAAGGACATATTTTTGTCACCTCTGGTTTAGGTGGAATGTCGGGTGCGCAACCAAAAGCAGGCAACATTGCTGGCTGTATTACGGTTTGTGCAGAAGTGAATCCTAAAATCACTCAAATTCGATTAGATCAAGGTTGGATTGATGAAAAAATCACCGATTTAGATGAATTAGTAGCACGAGTACAAAAAGCGCAAACAAACAAAGAAACAATATCAATCGCATACCTAGGAAATGTTGTTGAAGTCTGGGAAAAATTTGATGAATCTAATATTCATATTGATTTAGGAAGTGACCAAACCTCATTGCATAACCCTTGGGCAGGAGGTTATTATCCTGTTGGATTATCTTTTGAGGAAGCTAACAATATGATGGCAAATAATCCTGACCTATTCAAAACCAAAGTTCAGGAAAGTTTACGTCGCCATGCAACTGCAATTAATAAACACACAGAGAAAGGCACTTATTTCTTTGATTACGGAAATGCCTTCTTGCTCGAAGCCTCTCGTGCTGGTGCTGATGTTATGTCTGAAAACCCAACTATAGGTCGCGAATTTAAGTATCCAAGCTACGTACAAGATATTATGGGTCCTATGTGTTTTGATTACGGATTTGGACCATTCCGTTGGGTTTGTACTTCGGGTAAACCAGAAGATCTAGCAAAAACAGATGCTATTGCTTGTGAAGTTTTAGAAGAAATCATGAAAAACTCACCTGAAGAAATCCAACAGCAAATGGCTGATAATATTCAGTGGATTAAAGGTGCTCAAGAAAACAAATTAGTCGTAGGCTCACAAGCCAGAATTCTTTATGCAGATGCCGAAGGTCGAATGAAAATTGCTAAAGCATTCAACGATGCCATTGCAAAAGGCGAAATAGGTTACGTCGTTCTAGGTCGTGATCACCATGATGTATCAGGTACAGATTCACCTTATCGTGAAACCAGCAATATTTACGATGGTTCTCGTTTCACTTCAGATATGGCTATACATAATGTTATAGGTGATAGTTTTAGAGGCGCGACTTGGGTAAGCATCCACAATGGTGGTGGCGTTGGCTGGGGAGAAGTTATCAATGGTGGATTTGGTATGGTTCTTGATGGTACTAATGAAGCAGAAACACGCTTAAAATCAATGCTTTTTTGGGATGTAAACAATGGTATTTCCAGAAGAAGTTGGGCAAGAAATGAAGGTGCTGTTTTTGCTATAAAACGCGCTATGGAACAAGAACCTAATCTAAAAGTTACGGTTCCTAATTTTGTAGATGAGAAACTATTGGAATAACAATAAAAAAAAGAACTATGAAAAAGCTACTAAAATTATCACCTGTTTTAATTCTCGCTATACTATTATCTTCTTGTAGTTCAGTTAGGGTTGCAGCTGACTATGACAAAGAAGTAAATTTCAATCAATACAAATCCTTTGCTTTTTTTAAGCCCGGGATTGATAAAGCCGAAATTAGCGATTTAGATAAAAGAAGAATTTTAAGAGCGATTGAAGCCGAATTACTAGCCAAAGGAATGACAAAATCTGAAACCCCTGATATGTTAGTTAGTATATTTACTAAAGAACGTGAACAAGTAAATGTGTACAATAACGGTTTTGGCCCTTATGGTTATGGCTGGGGATGGAGCCCTTGGTATTGGAGTAGCTACAATTCTGTCTCAACTACTACTGAAGGCATTCTTTATATAGATCTTATTGATGCTAAAAGAAAAGAACTTGTATGGCAAGGACAAGGAGTTGGATACCTTACACATAATATGGAAGAAAAAGATGAACGTATTAAAGAATTTGTTTTTAAAATACTAGAAAAATATCCTCCTGAAGGAAAAAAATAATGACCTATAAAAAAAGCGACTCAAATGAGTCGCTTTTTTAGTGATTGCTTTATTAAACAATTACTTTTTATTTTTTTCTTCTAAAGATGCTAAATAAGTCTTGTATTGATCTGGAGTTAGAATTCCTTTAATCTTATCATTTAAACGACTTAAAATCTCTGCTTTATATTTTTGAATAGCTTCAATATCGCTCTTTTCATTTAATGCTTTTATATTTTCTTCAGCATCTACCAAAGCTCTAAAAACACCACTTTGTTGCTCTCCTGTTAGAACAACTAACTCATGAATTTTATATGTTTTCTGCTTAGCAATCGCTTCAGGTGTTCTTGATGCCTGTGCGCTAGAAAATTGCATCCCTAAAAAAAACAATGCTATAAAGCTAAAAAGTGATATATACTTTTTCATAATAATTTTATATTAATATTTACTTGTTGATTAAAGGCTAAATATACAAAATATATCTATAATTTATTAAATAAAAATAAAAAGCGGTATAAAATACCGCTCTTATAGTAAACTTAATTAAATATTACTGGTCTGCAAAACTGTTTCCTACCAAATATGAAGCATACAATGCTCATTAAAATTGAAATATCAATAATAAATAAGACTGATTAAATTACTTCCTATTTTCACTATGCTCTTATAAACTCAGTGAAAACTTAATAATTCAATAATTCCTTAACCTTCATTTTCACCTTTTCAGTTGAAGGAATCATTGTTTGCTCTAATGTTGAATTCAATGGAATTGCAGGCATATTTTCACTACCAATCGTCATTACTGGTGCATCTAAATATTTGAAGCATTCTTCTTGAATTTTCCCAGATAATGCTCTTGCAAAACTATTATTACTCGGCTCTTCGGTTACTACTAAACACTTACCTGTTTTCTTAACCGATTTCATTATAGTTGCTTCATCTAGAGGATACAATGTTCTTAAATCGATGACTTCTATTTGATCTTTTAAACCCAATTCTTCTGAAGCATTCATTGCCCAATGTACACCCATTCCATACGTAACAATGGTCATGGTTTCAACATCATCTTGCTTCCAGATTTCTTGTAATACCCAAGCTTTCCCAAAAGGCAACACGTAATCTTCAGCAGGTTCTACAGAGGTTGCGCCTTGTGTTCCTGGTACTTTAGACCAATACAAACCTTTATGCTCAAAAATAACTACTGGATTTGGGTCGTGATATGCGGCTTTCATTAAACCTTTTAAATCAGCTCCATTACTTGGATAAGCAATTTTAATACCTCGAATATTAGTAACAACACTTTCCACAGAAGACGAATGATAAGGTCCACCACTACCATAAGCACCAATTGGCACACGCAAAATCATACTTACTGGCCATTTTCCATTACTTAAATAACAGCTACGACTCACTTCGGTAAATAATTGATTGAGTCCTGGCCAAATGTAATCTGCAAACTGAACCTCAACAATGGGCTTTAAGCCTACCGCACTCATACCAACTGTAGAGCCCACAATAAATGCTTCTTGGATTGGTGTATTAAAAACGCGGTCGTCACCAAATTTCTGTGCTAATGTCGCGGCTTCTCTAAATACACCACCAAGTCGTCCACCAACATCTTGTCCATAAAGCAGACATTCTGGATGCTTCCGCATCAATTCTTCCACAGCGAATAAAGCACAATCTACCATCACTACTTTTTCCGCACCTTCAGGCGAACGCTCACCCTTTTCCTCGGTAATTGGTGTTGGTGCAAAATCGTGGGTAAATAAATCTTCTGGTGTTGGATCTTCAGCTTTTAAAGCTTTTTGAAAATCATTTTCAACCAACGCTTTTATTTCCGCTTCAATAGCATCTATATCCTTTTGAGTGAAACCATTATCTAACATTTGCTGTTTTAAAACAGGATAAGGATCACGAGACTTTGCTTCTTCCAAGTCATCTCTATACCATTCCATACGCACACCAGACGTATGATGATTTAACAACGGTACTTTAGCGTGTACCAAAAATGGTCGACGCTCGTCTCGGATGGTTTTTATTACTTTTTCTAGAGCTTGGTAGCTTTCAATAAAGTTAGCACCATCAATAGAAATGGCTTCCAAACCGTGAAAACCTTTTGCATATTCTGCAGCATTTTGAGCTCTGGTTTCAGCTTCATTGGCTGAAATATCCCAACCGTTGTCTTGCACCAAATATAAAATTGGCATTTGCTTTAACGCTGCCATCTGAAAGGCTTCTGCAATTTCGCCTTCGGTTACTGATGCGTCACCTAAACTACAAACCGTGATTGGATTTAATTGCGATTCTTTGCTATCCTTCTGAACAACATTTGAATTTTGAAGTCCTTGCTTTTCCAAATATTGCATTCCCATTGCGACACCAGTTGCAGGAATGGCTTGCATACCTGTTGCTGAAGATTGATGTGGTATTTTAGGTTTATCAGCATCTTTTAAACTTGGATGTGAATAATAGGTTCTTCCACCAGAAAATGGATCGTCTTTTTTAGCTAACACCTGAAGCATTAGATCGTAAGGCGTCATACCAAAAGCTAACAACATGGCATCGTCTCTATAATACGGAAATGCATAATCTTGAGATAACAATTGCATTCCTATAGCAGTCTGAATAGCTTCGTGACCACGTGATGTGGCGTGCACGTATTTTGAAACTACTTTGAAGTTGGCTTCATACAATTCTGCCATTGTTTTGGCAGTTACTAAATTGGTAAATCCTTTTTTTAATATGTCTTTATTCATTGTTTTCTGAACTTATTTTTGCGTTAGGGATTACTCATTCATTCTATTTTAATAAAATGGAATTCGTGAGTGCTTCGCAATTGCAGCGGCATCCTTTTTTGCCTTTAAAAGCAAAAAAGATATAGCGTAAAGCCCGCCCCTTTTGGTAACGCCCAAATTATTTTAAGCTAGCTCTTCTTCAACCTTTATCATCCAGTTGAATTTATCTTCAATTTTTCCGGTTTTTATGGCATTTAGCGTGTCGTTAACCTCTAATCCTACCGGACTTTCGTCAGAGACGTGAATGTCACCATTTTCTGTGCCAATGCTCTGAATGTAAGCAATACCAACGGCTGTTCCTGTTCCGAAAGCTTCCTCTAAAAGGCCTTTTTCTGATGCTTCTCGGATTTCGGTAAGCGTGATTGGACGCTCAATAACTTCAAAACCTTTATCTTTTAAAATATCGATAACGCTCATTCTGGTAATGCCATCGAGAATGGCGCCATCGCGACGTGGTGTGATGAATTTTCCATCAATTTTGAAGAAAATATTCATTGTTCCCACCTCTTGAATGTACTCGTGCTCAACAGCATCTAACCACAATACTTGGTCGTAACCTTTTGCTTTTGCTAGTTCTGTAGGACGAATTGCAGCTGCGTAATTTCCGGCCGCTTTTGCTTCGCCTGTACCACCATCTACGGCACGAACGAATTTCTTTTCGGCCCACAATTTTATGCGCTTGCTGAAAAACGGTCCTGCTGGTGATGCCATAATGATAAACTTGTAACTTGTGGCTGCACGCATACCGATAAAGGCTTCATCGGCATACATAAACGGACGCAAGTACAAGGCACTACCGTCTTGTGGTGGAATCCACGCTTTATCCATAGCTACAAGCTGTTTTAAACCTTCTACAAACAACGCTTCTGGAACATTTGGCATTCCCATTCGGTCTGCACTAAAGTTTAAACGCGCTGCATTTTTATCGGCACGGAATAGCATTGGTGTTCCGTCTTCATCTACATTAGCTTTCATACCTTCAAAAATGGCTTGTCCGTAATGCAACGCCATTGCTGCTGGATGCGTTGGAATTAAAGCTAAAGGTTCAATTCTTGGGTTTTGCCATTCACCATCTTTATAATCGCAGATAAACATATGATCTGTGAAAGAGGTCCCTAATGGTATGTTGTTGAAGTCGATAGTATCGACTTTTGATTTTTCTATTTTTTTGATTGCTATGTTGTAAGACATAATTTTTATAAATGATGAGATCCTGAATCAAGTTCAGGATGACAGTTAACTATATTTTTCTATTCGTATCAAATTGTTCTAAATAATCGGCTACGCGACGTACAAAGCTTCCGCCTAAATACCCATCAACGACACGATGATCGAAAGACAGCGATAGGTACATCATACTTCTAATAGCGATTTCGTCGCCTTTTTCAGTTTCGATGACTTCGGCACGTTTTTTAATGATTCCTAATGCTAAAATGGCAACTTCTGGTTGGTTGATAATTGGTGTTCCCATTACGCTTCCAAACGTTCCAACGTTAGAAATAGTGAACGTGCTTCCTTTTATATCGTCGCCACTCAATTTATTTTCTCTTGCTTTTCCTGCAAGCTCGTTTACGTTTTCGGCTAACGTTTTTAAGTCTTTAGTATCAGCGTTTTTAACCACTGGCACAATTAAGTTTCCACTTGGTAATGCTGTTGCCATACCAATGTTAATATCTTCTTTTACAATGATATTATTACCATCAACAGACGCATTGATGTTAGGAAAATCTTTGACCGCTTTAGCTACGGCTTCTACAAACAATGGTGTAAAGGTTAGTTTTTCGCCATATTTTTCTTGAAAAGCAACTTTATTCTCATTTCGCCAATTTACCATATTGGTTAAGTCGGCTTCAACATAAGCCGTTACGTGCGGTGACGTATGCTTGGAATACACCATATGATCTGCAATCATTTGGCGCATACGATCCATTTCTATTAGCTTTCCTTTGCCTTTATCAAACGTTAATTGCGGAATACGATAAGCCGTTGGATCTTGAACCACTGGCTGCGCGAACTTGTATGGTCTGCCCTCTTCGATATAATTGAATACATCGCTTTTTCTTAATCGTCCTTCGTTTCCGGTTGCTGGAATTCTTGCTAGTTCTTCAAAACTAATGTGATGCTCCTTTGCAATGGAAATGATTAATGGTGAGAAGAACTTTGAATTCGAAGTTGAAGCTGAAGTTGAAACCGAAAGAGCTTCCTTACTAGAACTGGATGCTACTGGACGACTCTTTTTGGTTTTCTTTTTCGAAGTCTCGACTGCGCGCGACGTTACATCATCTTTCGATTTCGGTTTCGATTTCGATTTTTCTATTTCTAGAATAGCGATAACTTCGCCAACTTTTACCACATCTTTTGCTTGGTATTTGGTTTCTAGCAATGTTCCTGCTGCTGGCGCTGGCACTTCGTTATCTACTTTATCTGTGGCTACTTCTAATATGATATCGCCTTCATCAAAAGAATCGCCTTCATTTATTAACCAATTAATGATGGTTCCTTCTGTGATGCTCTCGCCCATTTTGGGCATTTTTAGTTCATAACTTCCTGCGAAAGCAGGAATCTCTTTATCTTCCATTTCTAAACTTATTTAAGTTTAAATTCCAATTTATACTTATATCCATCCAATTTGGATTCATCTCTTCAATTAGGTCTATTTTCCAGTTTCTTTTCCACTTTTTCATCCTTTTTTCTCTAGCTATAGCTTCTTCATCACTAAAGCATTCTTCAAAATATACTAGCTTATCACAATTATATTTTGCTGTAAAAGATTCAGGTCTGACCTTTAACTTATGTTCTTTCACTCGTTCTTCTATATCGTCAGTAATTCCAATATAAATTACTCCATTTGGCTTATTAGCCATCATATAGACATACCAAACTTTCATTCCTTTTTGTTATGAGATTCCTGCCTTCGCAGGAAATGTTCCCTTAAGGTGTCATAAGCTCCTTCTTGGATTTTCATATTTTCAGGAACTTCGCGTAATGGCTCAACGGCTTTTAGACTGTTGTGACAATCTTGCGGTAACTGCTGATATAACTGCGTTCCTTTAGTTTTCCAAGCAATCATCTCATCACTTACTTGCTTGATGACTTTTGCTGGATTACCAACCACCAAACTACGTGGTGGAATTTTAGTTTCGGCCTTAACAAATGCCATGGCTCCAACGATACTTTCATCTCCAATTTCGGCATCATCCATAATTACGGTATTCATACCAATGAGGCAATTACGGCCTAAATTGGCTCCGTGAATGATGGCTCCGTGACCAACGTGTGCACTTCCCTTTAAGGTAATAGATTTACCCGGAAACATATGCACTGTACAGTTTTCTTGCACGTTAACGCCATCCTCTAAAATGATTTGTCCCCAATCTCCTCGAATGGCTGCACCTGGACCGATGTAACAGTTTTTGCCAATGATGACATTGCCAGTGACTGCAGCCAATGGGTGCACGAAACTGCTTTTGTGAACTACTGGAATAAAACCTTTAAACTCGTATATCATTATTTTTCTTTTATGTTCATTTTGTCTTGAAACAAAACGAACCAAAAATTCAAGTTGAAATGAGGAATTTTCAAAACTCGTTTTACAGTTTTGAAACCTCAAAATGAAATCTAATTTTTTTCCAAGGCTTCAAAAATTCTTAACGATTTCATTTTTTTATTCTGCATTTCAACGGTTACTACTTGCTATCTTCAATCTAACCTCTAACAGCGTAGCGGTCTATTTTCTATCTTCTATTTAAATCGTTTTAATGTTTCTTTTGTAAAATCACTTAATACTAGACGACCACTAATGGCTGCTCTTTCGGCTAGAAGCGTGTCCCAATTTTCGGTACCTTGCCAGAAGATTTTCTTCATTTCTTTCATTGCTTCTGGATTGTAATTGCAAAGATTTTCGGCAAAGGTTTTAACTGCTTCGTCTAATTCGTCTGTAGTTTCAAATACTTGCGTAAATAAGCCTTTTTGCTTTGCCCATTCTGCTGGATAAAATGTATTGGCATCAATGGCGATTTGTGACATTCCGCTTAAACCTAACTTTCGTTCTACAGCAGGACCAACCACAAACGGACCGATACCAACGTTTAACTCGCTTAACTTTATAGCTGCAAATTTTGTTGCCATACAATAATCAGTTGCCGATGCTACTCCTACGCCGCCACCAACGGTTTTTCCTTGCACGCGACCAATGATAAATTTTGGACATTTGCGCATTGCATTAATCACGTTAGCAAATCCTGAAAAGAAAACTTTTCCTGTAGCTTCATCATTAATATTGATAAGCTCGTTAAAACTTGCGCCAGCACAAAACGTTCTGTCGCCTCCACTTTTTAAAACGATAACTTTAATGTCCTCATTATTGCCAGCATCGGTAATAGTTTGTGCTAGTTCAGCCAGAATATTTCCTGGTAATGAATTATGCGCAGGATGAAAAAATTCGATGTATCCTACTTGATTTTCTATTTCTAATTTTACGTATGGTTGACTCATTATTATTTTGATTTTTTTTCTTCGATTTTCTTTATGTAATCTTTGGACGATTTCATATCTGGGTTTATCTGCAATGCTTTTTTAAAATTTTGTAATGCATTGTCGTATTCTTCTGATATAAAAAAGGCTTCGCCTAAACTGTCATAAAGGTTTGCATTATCAGGAAACTCTTTTGTTAAAAACTGAAATACTTTAATGGCCTTTTCATTCTGTTTTTCATTTAACAAATCATAACCAAAATTATTTAATTCCCTTATTGAAAAGCTATAATTAATTGTATCATTTTTAAGTTCTCTAAAGTTTTGAAAAGCTATACTTGGGTTGTCACTAAAGTCTTTTCTAAATATGGAAGTAAGGTTTAATTTTGGATACTTAATTAGCAAGGGCTCAATATCTCTATAAGTTAAATTTACCCAAACATTGAAAGCTTCGTCTGATGTATTATTAACGAAAACTATCATACCATAATTTGAATCTGGGCAAATTAATACTACACTTTGTATACCATTTGAGGTTCCTGTTTTAGAGTAGTAATAACCTTCTTCTTTTGCAAAGCCAATGTTTTGCCAAAGGTAACCAACGGTTTCATCTTCTTCTGTATCCTCAAACAACTGTCTAGATGCTTCTTTTACCCAAGGCAATTCTTTGTTGTCTATCAGGTATTTCATATAGATTGATAAGTCTGGAAGTGTAGAAATAGCACCACCTGCTGCTCCATAAATTGGGCAATAATCTACAGGTGCCAATTCTTCGCCATCATAACCTCTTACTAAATTGTTAAGATGCTTTTCAGATTCATTTAAGTAGGTATTGTGCATTCCTATGTCATCAAGAAATATTTTCAATTGTTCTTTAAATGGTTTCGTATTGACTTTCTCCAAAATGTAGGCTAATAGTTCTGGTCCAACCGAAGTGTATGCATAATGAGTTCCTGGTTTTTTATTTAACTCAACGGTTTTGAGCTCTTCTAACAAATCTTGTATAGTGTATGGTTTTATTGAATCTATATTTTCACCAGAATTCATTCTTTTATTAAACGCTTCTAACTTTGGTGGTGTTTTTGTTTTGAAGCCTAAACTATGAGTTAATAGATGTTGAATAGTTATCGGTTGACCTTCAAACTCGAGGTTTGGGTAATCACCTTCTAAATAATTTCTTATATCATCATCTAAATTCAGTTTACCTGCTAAAACCGCTTTCGCCACTAAAGAACCTGTAAATGTTTTTGTTATGGAAGCAATCTCGTAAAGTGAACTGTCGTTTGGCTTATTTGTTTGATTACCATTAATAGTGCCATAATAATTCTGGTACATTTTACCATCTCTGTATACTGCGACTGCAAAAGAATTGGCATTACCTTTTGAAAGATTTTCTTCAGCAAAATGATCTATAAGTGAGGTAAGTTGTGAAAAATTATCGTCCTCAACAGCTACAGCTTTTTGGGTTTCTTCATTGTTTTCGCACCCAAAAATAATGGTTAGACATACTATTATGTAAACTATTTTTTTCATATTTATTTCCCACAAAAATCGGAATCTTCTAATTAAATTCTAATTATAAATCTTCATACAAATCCATCCAATTAGGATTTGATTTTTCTATTAATTCTATTTTCCAAGCTCTATCCCATTTTTTCATTTGCTTCTCTTTCAAAAGAGCTTCTTCCTTATGTTGATACTCTTCAAAATACACTAGCTTATCTAAATTATATCTTCCTGAAAACGTATTTGGATGAACTTTGGTTTTATGTTGATATATTCTTGTTTTTAATCTTTTTGTCATGCCTAAATATAGAACACCTTTTGGTTTATTCGTTATTATATAAACATAGTATTTCAATTCTATTTCTCTTTTAGACACCCGATTTCTCGGGTGTTTCGAGCAGTTCAATTTAAAGCAAATCGAACTGCTCAAAATGATGGTTTAAATGTTTTCTTTCGAGTAAGTATGATTCATAACGATTCAACTCGCCAAATACTAAATTCTTCAATTTAGCATCTGGATTTTCCTTGAAAAACTCGATGTATTTTTTGCGTTGTTCCTTAAACTTCTCAATCGCTATTTCTAAATCTTCATGTTTTAAATCGTCTAGCGTGTCTTTTTCTAACTGCGGAAATTGAGAGTTTTGTGGAAACTTTTTATAGTTATACAAGCTTGCGTGCACCTTGTCTAAAATGGTTGAAGGTGTAGAAATTTCAAAATCTTGAATTTCGCCAGACGCAATTTTATAAGTGTATTCTAAATGCTCAATCATATGTTGAGGCGTCATAATTCCCCATTTTGGTTTAGCGTCTGCTTTTAACTTCGATAAACATTCGTTGATTTTCTCCTCGGTCATTTCAACAAAGGTTTCTTGCTTTTTTTGGACCATTGTTAAGATGGTAGCCACGGCAACCAACGGACTGTCTTTGTCTGTTTTTTGACTTTCTGGACGGTTTTCAAAATTAGCATCAAAAACCTCAACGTGCCATTTTACAATACCACTTGGATGCTCTGTTGATGACACATCTCTGTCCACTTTTTCCTTACAGGTTAAACGCACATAAATGGTATCATTGTGGTATAACGGTCTTAAAAATCGGATAGAATCCAAACCGTAATTTGCTGCTACAGGACCTTTATTAGGATACACAAACAACCCAGCCGCAGCCGAAATTATAAAATAACCGTGCGCTGTTCGTTTTTCGAAAATACTTCCATCTAAAGAGGTAATATCTGTATGTGCATAAAAATGGTCCCAAGTTAAATTGGCAAAATTCTGAATATCAGTATCCGTAAGTGTACGCTTATGCGTTTTTAAAGATATTCCTGGTTGAATATCTTCCCAATGGTACTTAAACGGATGCTCTTCGGCCTCCTTATATTTTGCATTTTGCTGATAAATACCAGTAATTTCAGTAATTGTTGATGGTGTTCCTTGAATCGCTGTTCGTTGCAAATAATGTTTAATACCACGCATTCCACCCATTTCTTCGCCACCACCAGCACGTCCTGGACCTCCGTGAACCAAGTAAGGCAATGGCGAACCGTGACCTGTACTTTGTTTTGCCATTTCGCGATTAATCACCAATATTCTTCCGTGATGACTTGCTGCATTTACTACATAATCAGTTGCAATGTTATCATCGTAAGTTGCAATAGAAGATACTAGCGAGCCTTTACCCATTTGCGCTAATTGCACAGCTTCGTCCATTGACTTGTAAGGCATAATGGTACTTACTGGTCCAAAAGCTTCGCGCTCGTGAACAACATTATTTTGGAAAGGATTATCAGTTCTAAACACCACTGGACTTATGAATGCACCTTTATTAGCATCCACACCAATGGTTTCGATATTATCGAGATTGCCATAGACCATTTCAGCTTCTTTGCTGATATCTGCAATGGAACTTTTAACTGCTTCAACTTGTTGTTTACTTACCAATGCGCCCATTCTTACTTCTTTAAGTCTTGGGTCACCAATGGTAACTTTATCGAGTTCTTCTGCTAATGCAATTTGAACATCCTCAACTAAATTTTCTGGCACAATGATTCGGCGGATGGCTGTACATTTTTGTCCAGCTTTTACGGTCATTTCCTTACGGACTTCCTTAACAAACAAGTTGAATTCTGGTGTTCCAGGAACTGCATCTTCCCCTAAAATAGAGGCGTTAAGCGAATCGGCTTCCATAGTGAAAGGCACAGACTCTTCAATTAATCTTGGGTGTGCTTTTAACAAACGACCTGTTGCTGCCGAACCTGTAAAAGTTACGACATCTTGAGACTCAACAGTATCTAAAACAGTTTTTACGGTTCCGTTTATGATTTGAAGTGCGCCTTCTGGTAAAATACCAGAATTGATAATTTCTCTCGCTACAGCTTCGGCCAAATAAGCTGATGATGGTGCTGGTAAAACTACTGCTGGTACACCTGCCATCCAGTTGACAGCACATTTTTCTAACATTCCCCAAACCGGAAAATTAAATGCGTTGATATGAACCGCAACACCTTTTTTAGGCACCATAATATGATGTGCCATAAAGCGTCCACCACGAGACAAATCGATTGGGTCACCTTCTACGTGGAATGGTTTGTTTGGAAACAATTTTCGTAATGATGCATTGGCAAACAGGTTACCAAAACCACCTTCAATATCAATCCAACTATCTACACGTGTTGCGCCAGTTCTGTAACTTAAATCGTAAAATTGTTCTTTGCGTTTTGTTAGGTAAAGTGCTAATTTTTTGAGCATATTACCGCGCTCTTGAAAGGTCATTTTACGAAGTACTTCGCCTCCTTTTGTGCGTCCGTAATTAAGAACTTCAGGAATATCTAATCCTTCAACAGCCCAATTTGTGAAGTGTTCGCCTGTTATAGCGTCGTAAATTGGTGCTCCTTCTTCTTTTCCTGTGGTCCATTGTCCTTGGACGTAGTGCTGAATTTTATTCTTCATCTTACTTTATACTTTATTCTGGATTCCTACTTTACTCATCGATTCTTAATTCACTTAATTGAATTCGTGAATCTTCGATTTCGCAGGAATGATAAATCATTTATTAATCACTGACCATCTCTGGCTGGTGCGTTAGCGATTGAGGCTTTGTTGAAGCTCCTCGCAGAGAGCGACTGCCGAAAGCGCGACCCTTGTGGTAACGCCCAAATTATTTTAAACATTCACGTTTTCAATCACAGCGGCATAGCCTTGCCCCACGCCAATACACATTGTTACCAATGCGTAACGCTTGTTTTGCTCTTTGAGCTCTAAAGCCGCTGAATAGGCGATTCTGGTGCCTGTAACGCCAAGCGGATGGCCTATTGCGATAGAGCCTCCATTTGGGTTGATTCTTGGGTCATTGTCTGCCAATCCCCAAGCTCTGGTGCACGCCAATGCTTGTGCAGCAAAGGCTTCGTTGAGCTCAATGATGTCGATATCGTCCATTGTTAATCCGGCTTTTGCCAAAGCTTTGTTGGACGCCTCAACTGGACCAATGCCCATAATTCGAGGTTCTACACCTACGACAGCCGAACTCACGATGCGCGCTAAAAGCTTTAAATTGTATTTTTTTACAGCCTCTTCACTAGCGATAATGGTTGCAGCTGCTCCGTCGTTTAAACCTGATGCGTTTCCTGCGGTTACGCTTCCGCCTTCTTTTTTAAAGGCTGGTCGTAATTTGGCTAAAATCTCTTTTGATGTTGTTGGTTTTACAAACTCGTCTTTTGCAAAAACGATTGGGTCTTTTTTGCGTTGCGGAATTTCAACAGGTAGAATCTCTTTTTCTAATCGTCCGTTTTCTTGTGCTTTAGTCGCTTTCATCTGACTCCAGTACGCGAATGCATCTTGGTCTTCTCGTGAGATATTATATTTTTCGACAAGATTTTCGGCTGTCATTCCCATTCCGTCTGAGCCATACATTTCGTGCATTTTCTGGTTTACAAAACGCCATCCAAAACTACTATCGTACATTTTAGCATCGGTACCAAATGCGCTGGACGGTTTTGCTATAACATAAGGTCCGCGTGTCATATTCTCAACACCTCCTGAAATGAACACGTCGCCATCTCCTGCTTTTATCGCTCTGTTTGCGTGAATAATTGCTGACAAACCTGAACTACATAGTCTGTTTACAGTTTCACCTGGAACTGTAAATGGTAATCCTGCGAGAAGTGATGCCATTCGTGCCACGTTACGATTGTCTTCTCCTGCTTGGTTAGCACAACCAAGAATAACATCGTCGTATGCTTCTTTTGGAATGCTTGGGTTTCGTTTTACGATTTCTTTGATTACTAAAGCTGCTAAATCGTCTGTACGTACAGCTGATAATGTGCCTTTGTAATTTCCTATTGGTGTTCTAATACCGTCTATTATGTATGCTTCCATATTATTTTGAAATTGAAGCCGAAATCGAAATTGAAGTCGAACTTCTTTATTTACTGTTTTTATAAATTCATAGATTCCGCATCAAGTGCGGAATGACAAATAGTTCCTATTTATTCTTCCCAAGATTTACTTGTTCTGTAAACCACACCTTTAAAAAGTGCTACGAGTTCATCCCCTCGTTTTACTTCTACTATATTAAATCCGAGTCTGTTTTTCACGTTTTCTATCACAGATTCTGCTACTAGATAATCTCCTTCTTCTAAAGCCTCAATATGGTTGATGCTGGTTTCTATGGACACAGCAAATTTTCCGTGTGTATTTGCCGCAAAACCAAAAGCGGTATCTGCCAATGCATAACTAATTCCGCCGTGTGCTTTGTTCATGCTGTTTAGCATATCCTTGCGAACCGTCATTGCTACACGACAACGACCGATTTCGCATTCCAAAATTTCGATGCCTAACCAAGTGCTGAATGCATCTTGACTTATCATTTTATGTGGAATTTGTTCTCCTTTCATATTATAATTTGTCATTGCGAGGACAAAGGACGCGGCAATCTCATCAACAGATTCTTCGCTTCGCTCTGAATGACATTCTAATTAAAAAATGTTTTATTTTCTTTATTCATTTTACGCAACAACGGACTGCAACGGTAACGATCTTCGTGGTACTCGTTGTACAATTCGTCTAATTTAGACACACACCAATCGATACCTTTTTCATCTGCCCAAGCCAATAATCCTTTTGGGTAATTAACGCCTTTAGTCATGGCGTTGTCTATATCTTCTGCTGATGCGATGTTTAAAAACAAAGCGTCTGCTGCTTCATTAATGAGCATAACTAAAACACGGTCGAAAATGGTTTGTGCTAATTCTTGATGAGATCCTGAATCTAGTTCAGGATGACAAGTATTTATAATTTTTCCTTTTTGGTCGTAATCATAGTAACCTTTTCCTGTTTTTCTTCCTAAATAGCCTGCTTCACTTAAACGCTTTTGAGTGAAACTTGGTTTGTACCTTGGGTCGAAATAAAAGGCTGTAAATACGGTTTCCGTTACTGTGTAATTGACATCGTTACCTATGAAATCCATTAATTCGAATGGTCCCATTCTGAAACCTCCCAATGTTTTCAAGCTATGGTCAATGGTTTCAAAATCAGCAATGCCTTCTTCATATATTCTTAAAGCTTCTCCGTAAAATGGTCGCGCTACACGGTTGACGATAAAACCAGGTGTATCCTTGGCAACAGCTACTGTTTTTTTCCAACTTTTTATAGTTTCAACAGATTTGTTTAAAACCGCTTTTGAGGTTTGCACTGCTGGAATGACCTCAACCAATTTCATTAATGGTGCTGGATTGAAAAAGTGTATTCCAATGCAACGCTCCGGCTTTTGCAATGATGATGCTATGGATGCTATGGATAAACTCGATGTGTTTGATGCAATGATACAATCATCCACAACATAGCTTTCCAATTCTGAAAAGACTTTTTTCTTGATATCGATATTTTCGACGATAGCTTCAATCGTAAGATTTGAATCTGCTAATGCTTTCAGGCTATCGACATACCTGATATTTGACTGAATTCTATTTTTTTCTTCAGCATCTATTCGACCTTTTTCAATGAGTCTATTTAATATTTTTTCAAGGCTTGCTTTAGCTTTGTCTAAAGCCGCTTGATTTGTATCATATAATTTCACGGAACAACCAGCAGTTGCCGCTACTTGAGCAATACCGCTTCCCATTGTTCCTGAACCGATGATTCCTACGTTCATATTTCTCTAACTTCTTAACTTGTCAATTACTTCTTTATTTGTTAATTCAGCACCATCCCATATTTTCACTTTCCTACCATTAACTCTTTCGAAAGATTCTAAAAAAATCCTCTTCTCCACTTCAGATATCCCTCCTTCATTTAATTCCATTGGTTGCACAATAAAAGAATTGTATCTTTTAACTTTATAGTCCTTTTTAAGTTTTTCAACTTGCTTTTTAAAAAACTTCTCCGCTATATCAAAATCAGAAATTAACAATCTATCATTAGAAAAAGAGATGTTTGATTTATCACAAATACTATTTCCCTTCTCAACATCAATTATTTCAATTCTATTTTTCCAAATCTTAACATAAAACAAATCGTCTTTAAAAAGCCCCCTTAAAATCATTTATTTTCCTTTAAAAGTTGGTTTACGTTTTTCTACAAAAGCTGAAACGCCTTCTTCGTAATCTTTAGTTTGAGCTGCTTCGATTTGTAATTTTGATTCTAATGCTAATTGCTCTTCTAAATTATTGGTTAAAGATTGATTAAACGCTTCCTTAATTTTCCCTAAAGCTAATGTTGGCATATTAGCGAGTTTTAAGGCTAATTTATTCACTTCTTCTTCAAAACTTTCTAATGGCAACACTTTGTAAATCATTCCCATTTTTTCGGCTTCATCGGCAGACACTTTATCTCCTAACATCGCTAATGCTGATGCTTTTTGAAAACCTATTAAGCGAGGTAAAAAGAACGTTCCTGCGCTATCAGGAATCAACCCTATTAAACTAAATGCTTGAATGAAACTTACTTTTTCGTGAGCTACAACGATATCACAAGCCAATGCGATGTTTGCTCCTGCTCCTGCTGCTACACCATTTATCGCACCAATAATTGGTTTTTTAATAGTTCTAATTCTGGTGATGATTGGATTGTAATGCTCTTCTAGAATTTTCTTGAATCCTGGGTTTAACTCCGGACTTGTTACTTCTTTTAAGTCTTGACCTGCACAAAATGCTTTTCCGTTTCCGGTTAGCACAATTGCTCTTACTTCAGAATTACTTTCGCAATCGTCAAAAACTTGCTGTAGGTTTAATGCCATTTCACGATTGAAGCTGTTAAAGACTTCTGGTCGATTTAGTGTGATGTAGGCTATGTTGTTTTCTATTTTAAGCTGAATGCTTTCCATATTTTTTTCTTTTATATTGGATTCCGCATCAAGTGCGGAATGACAAATCACTTCAAACATTTAAAATAATCAAATGGTTCTTGGCAGTCGTTGCACTGAAATTGCGCTTTGCAAGCTGTTGAACCAAATTGACTTATCATTTTTGTATTTGTGCTTCCGCATTGCGGACATTTTACTAATTGTTTTCCTTCCAGCAACACCGACTTGTCAGCTTCTTCATTTAATGGTGCTGCGATACCATAATCTTCGAGTGCCTTTCTGCCTCTTGGTGTAATCCAATCGGTTGTCCAAGCTGGATGTAAAATCAAATCTACTTCAGCTTTATAACCTGCTTTTTGCATTGCGCGCTTGATATCATCTCCGATAACATCCATTGCAGGACAGCCACTGTAAGTTGGTGTGATTTCAATTTTTACAACGTCATTTTCAATAACAGCAGAACGCACGACACCCATATCCATAATGGATAACACTGGGATTTCTGGATCTGAAATAGACTCTAAAATCTTTACCAGTCTCGGGTTGATATGTTGTTGTTCTGTTACCATTTTGAGACCTCTCGCTTTGTTTAACAATGTGCTTTCAATCAAAATATATTTTGATTTCAACTAATGCTCGAGGTAACATACTATTTTAAATTCGGTTTCAACTTCAGTTTCGATTTCGATTTCGTCTTCAGTTTCATCTTCATCTTCAACTTCATTCTACCATTCCATATTTGGATAGGTACGTTGCATATATTGTAAATCGGCTAGCAAGTAACCCATATGTTCGGTATGAATGCCTTGCTTTCCTCCTTTTTGAAAATATTTGCTTTCTGGAACGCTTAAGGTTGCTTCTTCTAAAACTGCATTTACTTCGTCGTAATAAGCGTCTTTTAATTTACTGACATCTACTCCAACGCCTTCAGCTACCATAGCTTTATCAGCTTCGGTTTGATGAAATAATTCATCGGTATACGTCCATAAATCATTTATTGCGGTTTGAATACGCTTGTGGCTTTCTTCAGTACCATCTCCTAATCGCTTTATCCAATCACTTGAGAAACGCTTGTGGTAACTCACTTCCTTGATGGATTTTTTTGCAATTGCAGACAGATTTAAATCGGTACTTTTTTCTAATTCTGTTAGCATTAAAAAATGATATACATCGAATAAGAATTGTCTTGCCATTGTGTATCCAAAATCGGTATTTGGCTGTTCTACCAATAACACATTGAAATATTCGCGTTCTTTACGAAGCATCGCGATATCATCTTCTGCTCTGCCATCGCCTGCAATCTTTGCTGCATATTGATAATAACTACGCACTTGTCCTAATAAATCTAATGACATATTGGTGCACGCGATATCGGTTTCTAAACTTGGTCCGTGACCGCAAAGCTCTCCTAATCTCTGACCGAGAATTAGGCTGTTGTCTGCGATTCCTAGGATGTAGTTGTATAGGTTTTGATTCATATTCTTTTTTTTGAAGACGAAGTTGAAGATGAAGTTGAAGACGAAATTAACTGTACTTTAAATTCAAATCTTTAACTCAAATCAATTGTTCATATTCTTTTTTTTGAAGACGAAATTAATAGCGTTTTAAAATCGTTACTACAATTCTTATCAGTTCGTCATTTTCTTTTTGTAATGGTTCTAATTCTTCAATACTGAAAATGTTTGCTTTAATTTGAATATTTATATTCCGTAAACATTCTCTTAATTCTTTTAGTGTTATTCTTAACTTATTGGCTTTATCTTTATCTGATGCTGCTCCAAGATATTCTCCAAAATTTAAAGCAGATGAGCACGAAGACCGAATGAGTTGTTTCGCTAAATAATCAGCTGAATAACTAAATGGCTTTTTGTCATAAAAAAGAATAATTGAAGCGGCAAAATCTTCAAGCCTACTATCCAAATCATACTTTTTCATAAAAAACATTTTTCATCTTCAGTTTCTACTTCGTCTTCATCTTCACCCTACATATGTTTTACGTCGTCTGGTAAATCATAAAATGTTGGATGACGATACACCTTGTCTTGTGCTGGTTCAAATAATTCGCCATTATGCTCTGGATTTGATGCTGTAATATGCTTACTTTCTACAACCCATATGCTTACACCTTCGTTACGTCTTGTGTAAACGTCTCGTGCATTTTCTAAAGCCATTTCTGCATCTGCTGCGTGAAGACTTCCGAAATGACGATGTTCTAATCCGTTTTTACTTCTTACGAAAACCTCCCAAAGTAGCCAATCTTTTTTTCCTGACATTTTATTTATGATTGTTGATTGTTGATTGTTGATTGTTGAACTTTTTTAATCTGAATTCGTTAATCATAAATCTTCAATCGTTAATATTATACTGCTTCTTTTTCTTTTCTTTCTTGTTGTTTTTCAGCATGAGCCATTGCTGCGTCTCTAACCCATTCGCCACGTTCCCAAGCACCAACTCTAGCTTTCATTCTTGCTTTGTTCATTGGTCCGTGACCTTTTACAACTTGCCAGAATTCATCCCAATCAATTTCTCCAAAATCATAACTCTGACGCTCTTCGTTCCATTTTAAATCTGGGTCTGGAATTGTTAATCCTAAAATATCAGCTTGTGGCACGGTTTGGTCAATAAACTGCTGACGCAATTCGTCATTGGTTTTTCGTTTTAATTTCCATTTCATTGATTGTTCGGTGTGAACTGACATATCATCAGTTGGTCCTAACATCATTAAACTTGGCCACCACCAACGGTTGAGTGCATCTTGCGCCATTTCCTTTTGTTCTGGTGTTCCATTACAAAGCTTTAGCATTATTTCGTAGCCTTGACGTTGGTGAAAACTTTCTTCTTTACACACGCGCACCATAGCTCTTGCATAAGGACCAAAAGAGGTGCTACAAAGTGGCACTTGATTGATAATGGCTGCACCATCTACCAACCAACCGATAGCTCCCATATCTGCCCAAGTCACAGTTGGGTAATTAAATATGGAAGAATATTTTGCTTTACCTGAATGCAATTGCTCATATAACTCGTCTCGCGAGATGCCTAATGTTTCGCAAGCACTGTATAGGTATAATCCGTGACCAGCTTCGTCTTGTACTTTTGCCAATAAGGCTACTTTACGACGTAAGGATGGTGCTCGCGTAATCCAGTTACCTTCTGGTAACATTCCTACAATTTCGGAATGTGCGTGCTGACTGATTTGCCTAATATGCGTTTGACGATATTTTTCTGGCATCCAGTCTTTAGGTTCAATTTTTTCGTCGCGAGCGATACGCGCTTCAAATTGCTCTTCCAGGTTTTTTATTTGTTCTTCACTCATAATTTAGTATTTAGTGAATAGTTTTTAATGTTTAGTGGATTCCGCATCAAGTGCGGAATGACAAATTCTATTTATACATCGAAATCGACCACCACTTTTTTAGTAGTTGGAACGGCTTGACAGCTTAACACATAGTTTTGTGCGACTTCATCCTCTTCAAGAGCATAGTTGATTTTCATTTCAACTTCGCCTTCCATTACTTGACACTTACAGGTACTGCAAACGCCTCCTTTGCATGCAAATGGCAAATCTGCTCCGGCAGTTAGTGCGCCATCTAAAATATTATCATCGTCTTGCTGCATTGTGAAACGGAATTCTTTTCCGCCATCGATAATAACAACTTCGACTCCGTCGATTTTTTGTTCTGATAAACGCTCAACACGTTTTTTATCTTCTTCAGTTAAGCCTTTTACAAATAATTCGAAATGAATTAAATCTTTTGGTAAACCTGCTTCAGCCAGATAATTACTCACATAATTGACCATATCTTCTGGTCCGCACAAAAACACTTCGCTTGTATCTGGAATGTCAATAAAGGTTTTGGTGAGAACTTTCATTTTTTCATCATCAAAACGACCATTGAACAACTCAATATCGCGCTTTTCTTTGGTTAGGAAATAATAGATTTCCAAACGACCGAAATAGGTGTTTCTTAATTGCTCTAAAGCTTCCTTAAAGATAATGGATTTTGCTGTTCTATTGACATAAAACAACTTACACGTTGAATTTGGTTCTGCTTCCAAATGCGCTTTAATCATTGAAAGGATTGGCGTAATACCACTTCCTGCTGCAAAAAAGAGGTAATTTTTTGCTTCATTAGGATTGCATTCTACACCAAATGTTCCGCTGGGTGGCATTACCTCTAGCTCGTCTCCTGCTTTTAAAATGTTATTGACAAAGGTTGAGAATTTTCCTCCTGGAATTTCTTTTACAGCCACTTTCCACTCGCTATCAAATGGACTAGAACACAATGAATATGAACGACGTACGTCCTCGCCATTAATTAATGCCTTAAGCGTTAAATGTTGACCTTGCGAGAATTTAAATTCGTCTTGCAATGCTTCAGGAATATCAAAAGTTACAACTGATGTATCTTTTGTTTCCTTGTAAATATCTTTTATTCTTAATTTATGAAAATCTGCCATCAACAGTAATTATCTATTCTAAATTGTTAGTAATCTTAAACCGAAAACGTTTTCGTTTTACGAATTAAAAAAACTAACAAGCGTTAGTTTACTTGACAAATTTACAAAAAATTAATCTATTTTTTTGTTAATGCCGTTAATTAACACTTCGCTTAATTTTTGAGAGAGCTCTTCTGGGTTTAAGTCTTCTTTTTTAGGAATCCAGAGATATAAAGAGCGTAAGGTTGATAAAATTGAAAAGAGCATCACTTCAATATTACCATTTATAATCTCGTTATTTTTAACACCTTGTTGAAGAACATTTCTAAATTCATCTTCATAATTAGAGCGTAGTTGCAAGTAATACTCCAACTTTTCTTTAAGATGCATCCAATTGTTATTAAGAGAAGCCATGCCATAAGTGTTTTTAGACGTTATATTGACATGTAATTCTATAACATCTTTTAGCTTATCTATATTTGATTTGTTTGATTTTTGAATTTCCTGCAATCCAGAAGTAAACTCTTCGGCTAAAGAAATTATAATCTCCTTAAGAATTTCTTGTTTAGAGTTTATATGGTTGTAAAGACTTGCTGCTTTCATGCCCATTTCTGTAGCCAAATCTCGCATAGTAACAGCGCTGTATCCTTTTTCTTTAAAAAGCTTTGCAGCTGTTCTTATTATTTCGTCTTTACGGGTTTCCTGTTTCAATTTTTATGTATTTATATATTTTATTGTAAATTTATGAAAAAGTAAAACTATGGGTTTTTTTGATTTTATTTTTGGAGCAAAAAAAAGACAAGTTCAACTTTACATGCAAAACGGCGCTGAAATTATTGATGTAAGAACACAACGTGAATGGGACTCTGGTCACATTGAAGGTTCTAGACACATACCTTTAGACGACTTAAAAAATCATGTTGATGAATTAAAAACATTAAACAAACCTCTTGTTGTTTGTTGTAAAAGTGGCGTTCGTTCTGCTAAAGCTGCTAAATTTTTAAACCTTAATAACATTGATGCAACCAATGGTGGTGGTTGGATTTCTTTGAAAAGCAAGCTATAATTTAAGATTATTGAAGACTTCTAAACTTTCAATTGGTGTTTGACTATACTCTAAAGTCCAACCTAAAGAGTTAGTTAAAATATAAAATTTAGAAAGCTCACTTAGCAATCTATTTTGTGCATTGGTTTTTAAGTCTGAAGCTTCTATTTTTTTCATCAACTGCTTATTTACTGTTTTTTTAATTTCGTTATAATCTTTTGCTTCAAAAGGATTGAGGTAGTCAGCTTGTATATCGTAATATTCAAAATCTGGATTGATTTTTATTTCTTCTTTAGGTATATCTAATATTTGTAATGTTTTTGTTGATGCGTCAATGGTATATTCAATTTTTGACAAATCATAAGCAATTGTTACATCAGCATTAACAACAACTAGCGCCTTTTTTTCAACTTGAATTAGGTCACCGAAAATTTGTTTAGAATTTTCATAAGTAAACACTTGACTAAAATGCCCTTCTGTAACGACTAGTTTTCCTACATTTTTTATCTGTTCTTGAATAAGCGCAGTGTTTTCCTGAAGTACAAGTTTGCTATCGCGCTTTTCTCCACAATACTTAAATGTAAAAAGTACTATTAATGTGACTATGATTCCGAATAGAATTTTTCTCATACCTCTAAAATACAAAAAAGCACTGGTTGCTTCGACAATGAAGCCTAACCAATGCTTAAAATTCCTTGATATTTAGCAGCAAATCAAAGGTATGGTTTTAAAGTAAAACACAGTTTAATTACATGTTAGCTATATATTAAATTTATATAATCTTGTTTTTTTTGGCTTTTTGAACAGCTTCTAACTTATTATGAACTTGTAGCTTTTTATAAATGTTCTCAATATGTTTCCTAACAGTTCCTGGTGATAAGATTAGGTTTTCTGCAATTAAATTATAACTCAACCCTTTACTTAATTGCTCTAACACTTCTACTTCACGTTGAGTTAACTTGATATCGTCTTGGTCGTTTTTATTTTCAATTTCTATAGGGTTTCTTAACAGCTTAAGTGTTTTCATAGCAATAGATGGGTTCATTGCTGCGCCTCCATTAAGAGTTTCTAAAATTCCGTCGTGAAGATCTTTAGCGTTTATTTCTTTAAGCAAATAACCATCTGCACCTGCTTTTATAGCATTAAAAATGTTTTCGTCGTTATCAAAAACTGTGAGCATTATGATTTTAATATGCGGATATTTTTGCTTGATGATTTCTGTAGTTTCTATTCCATTAAGCACTGGCATTTCAATATCCATTAGTATTAAATCTACATGGCGATCTTCTTCTATTTTAGTTAGTAAATCAGACCCATTTGTTGCTGAAAACTTGAATTTAAGGTCATCAAAAAAGGATAACTTCTCTTTTACTGTATTTATTAAAAAAGAATTATCATCTACAATGGCTATTTTCACTTTCATTTATAAATATTTTTTCTAAAAATAGATATTAAAACCAAAATACCACATACGTCAAATTACGTATTTATTTCTTTTTGTATTACTATGGTGGCGCCTTGTTGCGGGCTTGCTTTTAATGTAAAGCTTGCTTGAATTTCGTGAGCTCGCTTTTTCATATTGTTTAAACCGTTTCCTAATTCTATTGTATTTTGATCAAAACCAACGCCGTCATCTTTTACTGTAAGTACTAAATTTTTATTTTCCTTTTGAAAGCTTATTTGAATATTTTTTGCATGCGCATATTTCAAGGCATTATTAACAGCTTCTTGAATGATTCTGTAAATATTCATTCCTTCAACAGATGAAAAAACCAATGTATTAGACAGGCTTTCATCTACCTTAAAACTAAAATTAACTACATCTGAAGCATGATTAGCCTTATCTATAAAATTTGAAATTCGAGACTGTAAATCCTCAAAAGATATTTCACTTTTATTCATTGCCCAAATTGTGTCTCTTAACTCATAAATAGTTGCTGTAGTAAACTCACTAATTGTTTTTAGTTTAGAGCCTAGCTTTTCCGGAAGCGTAAAACCGTACTTTAAATTATCTAAAGACGATATAATAAATGTAAGTTGGGCCCCAATATTATCATGTAAATCTCGACTTATTGTTAATCGTTGTTCTTGCAAACGATTTTGGGTTTCTATTTTAGTTAAAGCTTCTTTTAGTTCACTTTCTTTTTGCAGTTGTTTGTTTCTTAATTTTTGCTGCTTATACAGCAAATATCCTAGAACAGATAGCACTACAGCTAAAATAGCCAAACCTATAATTTGTGTGTTTTTTGTATTTATATGCAGCTCTTTCTCTGCTAAATCTGCTCGCTGTTGTAAAATCTCTTTTTCTTTCTTTTCTGTTTGATATTGAATTTCCAGCTCTGATATTTTACTATTTGTATCTAAATTTAAGATACTATCCTTGAAAGCAGTATATTTTTTATAATACTCTAATGCTTTTTTTGAGTCACTTTTAGCTTCATAATAGTCAGAGTAATTCATCAAAGAGGCTTCAATATCTGAAACCGTTTTATATTTTCTTGAATACAGGTAAGCGCTATCTATATATTTTTTGGCTTCCGAAGTTCTGTTTTTCTCTATTAAAACTTGTGCGATATTATTGTATGATGCTCCTACTCCAACAAAATTTCCTATAGATTTTTCTACTGTTACAGATTTTTGAAAATACACCAAAGCTGAATCAATTTCTTCTAAATAATAATAAACCGCTCCAACATTATTTGTAGATTCTGCTATACCTTTTTTGTCTTGTAAAGCATATTCTATATTTAAAGAATGCTTAAAATAATCTAACGCTTCTTTTAAGTTTCCGTCGTTAGCATATATAATTGCTATGTTATTATAAACTTCAGAAATGCCTTTTTTATCATCCAGCTTTTCAAACACAGCTTTAGCTTTCAAATGATATGTAATTGCCTTATCATTAATACCGCTATAACTATAAACTAAACCTATATTATTACTTGCTGTAGCAATCTCTTTAGCCATTTTCTTTTCCTCATAAATAGCTAAAGCTTTTAAGTAGTATTCAAGAGACGCGTCATAAAGCCCTAAATTTCTATTTGTAACACCAATATTATTATAGGCTGAAGCTAATGTTATAGAATCTTGCGTTTTTAAAATAGCCTCACTAGAAAGCGCCTTTGATTTCTCAAATTCTCCTAAATCTCTATAAACAATTCCTAAATTATTTTTAATAATAGCAATATCTTTATCATTGCTTGCTTTAGTTAAACTTTCTTCTAAAAGTGCTATTGCTAGTTTAGAATCGGTTTTATAGAAACTCATAGCAGAATCATTTAACTTGAGAGCCTGCTCTTGAGAAAATACAGCTACTGAAACAAACAATAAAAGCAACGTTAAAATATGCTTCATAAGTAAATTTTAAAAAGTGAATTGGAAGTATAAGATTAATTGAAATGTTTCTTAAAAACAAATTCTTGCAACAAAATCATTTCTTCAAACACTTTAAAAATGCGCCAGTTAAGTGACTCATTTAAATCATTTACCAATTTAATATGTTGCTTATTTGTTTCTGCTTCTATTAACTCTACTTCTATTTTACGACTGATAAGCTGATTATTCTCTTCGGCTAACTTATTTTCAGTAACAGTTATTACCACAACCTTTACAGAGCAAACTATCAAAAGAAACACTAAACTGTATATAAAAATTGAAAAAATCATTATTTTGAAAGAAAAACAAAAAACACCAAAACCTAATTTTCACAAAGAAACATAAAGGTGTTTGGTGCTTTTTTATAATTTTATTAATAGCGTTATAAACTTACAATTTAAGTTGTAATACAAAATAATTTTTCGATATAATCCTATTAAAAAAAGATTAAACGTATTACTTAAAACGTCTTGATTACTGATAGTTTAAATCAAATGCACCATCTGTGATATTCTTAATAGAATCATCATTTGCGTTTTTACATGTAAAGTAAAAAGTACCAATAACTTTTGTATCAGAATCTTCAGTTATTACAATTTCACCAACAAGTCCTGAATCCTGGTAAGGTGCATTCCAAGTTTGTGAATTAAAAGGATCACTAATATTTGGCTCAATGTAACTAGCTGATCTAAAAACATTATCATCAGAAAGCTCATAAGTTCCTACACCATCATAAGCATTAATAATCATATTAATAGCTTGAGATTGCGTATTTCCCTGCATAACCAATGTTGTTTGTCCGCCACCAGTTGATTTACTAGCATAAGAAGTAATCTCTAAAGACGAAAAATCTACACCATCAACTTTAGCTACTATAATTCCTTGTCCTGCACTTGAGTTTGATCCTATTGGAACAATTGGCGTGGCATCATCATCACTTGAACATGATGAGAAAATTGATAATGAAAACGTCATTACCAGTAACATAATTTTTTTTAATTTTTTCATTTTGAATTGTTTTAGGCTTTTTTAACTTGAAGCAAAGTTGGCACAAAATAAAGCCGTAGACAATACGATGAATTACGTATTTTTAAAATACGATATGCGAAAAAGACTGCTGCAACTGGTTTTGCTTGTCTTTTAATGATTGAAGAAATGCCTTATGGCTAGTAGAGTTTGGATTAAACGGTCTATGCTGAAGTCCTTTTTGTATCACATCAACCTCGTTTAATGTTTTATGAGCCTTTTCTGAAATCCAAACCTGTTTAAATTTTTCCCAAATGTAATTTACTGCTACATCGTTTGGATGTAACATATCGGCTTTATAAAAACGATAGTCGCGAAGCTCGTCCAGCATAATTTCATACGAAGGGAAATAATACTGCTGATTTCTTGGTTCAATAACTTGATGAATAGCTGCAACTAAATGCGCTTTGCTTTGCGTGTTCTCTACAAAACCATCTTTAATATGTCGCACAGGAGATACTGTAAAAATTACTGACGCTTTAGGATTAACGCTTTTTATTAAAGCCACTATAGCTTGTAATGATTCTGAAATTTCACCAACCGTTAGCAACTCTTTTGTAAATTGTTTTTGTGGTACTTTATGGCAATTGGCAACAATAACATCTGATGCTATATGCCTATAAACCCAAGCGGTTCCTAATGTTATAATAACATGTGTTGCTTGGTGTATTTGCTGATTTGTTGACTGAACAGCATTGTTTAATGCATGTAACAAATCATCTTTATTATCATTACTTAACTTGGAATGCGCTTCATAACAATGCCATTGTTCGTTATGAAAAAAGATATCTTCTTCGGTGTACGTTTTAGAATTAATCGCATTAGCAACCAAACTTTCAATGGCTAGCGGATGAAATAAAATACCAAATGGATTTTGAAAACTCTGAAGCTTAAAATAGTTAAACTTTTCTCCTATATTCTCAACAAAACAAGACCCAAACAGCGCTATTTTAGAATGATAACCTATTTGATTATGCGGCTCTGATTGTAACGGTATTTGGGTTTGTAGTTTCATAGTGGATTCTGCTCAAAAACAGAATGATAATTTATGCGATATAACTTTTCACTGCTTCCAAAGCGTCTTTTATACCACTAGGATTTTTTCCTCCAGCAGTTGCAAAAAACGGTTGTCCGCCTCCACCACCTTGGATGTGTTTTCCTAATTCTCTAACAATTTGCCCTGCATTCAAGCTTTTTTCAGCAACCAATTCTTTTGAGATATAACAAGACAATAATGCCTTACCATCATTTTCAGCACCAAAAAGTAGGAATAGGTTATCATATTGACTTCCTAACTCAAAGCATAAATCTTTTATTCCTGCTGCATCTAAATCAACTTGTTTTGCTAGAAATGTGATGCCATTAACTTCGGTCAATTCATTTTTAAGTTCACCTTTTAGGTTTTTAGCTTTATCTTTTAAAAGCTGTTCAATTTGCTTTTTTAGGTTTGTATTTTCCTCTTGAAGATTCTGTAATGCTTTTACTGGCTCTTTAGCATTATTAAGTAAATCTTTCATTTCAAAATACGCACGATTGTTTTCAAAATAGAAATCTTTTACAGCATCGTTTGTGATAGCTTCAATACGACGAATTCCAGCAGCAACTGCGCCTTCAGATACAATTTTAAAATGCCAAATATCTGCAGTGTTTTTTACGTGAGTTCCACCACAAAGCTCGATAGACTTACCGAATTTTATAGTACGTACAGTATCGCCATATTTTTCCCCAAACAACGCCATTGCACCTTCGTCAATAGCTTGTTGCATTGGAATATTGCGTTGTTCTTGCAATGGTAATTTACCTTCAATTCTGGCATTTACAAAGTTTTCTACATCACGTAATTCATCAACGGTTAGTTTAGAGAAATGCGAAAAGTCAAAACGTAAATACTTACTATGTACCGCACTTCCTTTTTGCTCAACATGCGTTCCTAAAATCTCGCGTAATGCCTGATGTAATAAGTGTGTTGCTGTATGGTTACATTCCGTTCTGTAACGTTGTTTTGCATCTACAGTTGCTTTAAAAGTGCCTTGTACATTTTTAGGAAGACTCTTTGCAAAGTGAATAATAACATTGTTTTCCTTTTTGGTATCAACAATATATACAACATCACCAGAAGCATCTTCTAGATAGCCTTTATCACCAACTTGTCCACCACCTTCAGCATAAAACGGTGTTAAATTAAACACCAACTGGTACATTTCACCATCCTTTTTTGAGGTTACTTTTCGGTATTTTGTAAGCTTAACATTAGCTTCAGTAACATCATAACCAATAAACTCTTGCTCATCATCTTCAAGAACAATTGTCCAATCGTCTGATTTTAATTGAGAAGCTTGCTTACCACGTTCTTGTTGTTCTTTTAGTTTTTTATCAAACTCTTCGTGGTTATAGGTAAATCCGTTTTCACGAAGAATTAAATCGGTTAAATCTTCTGGAAAACCATAAGTATCTTTAAGCTCGAAAACTTTATTTCCTGAAATTTCTTTGGTATTAGAATGTGTTATAATTCTATCAAGCAATAATAACCCTTGATCTAATGTTCTTAAGAAAGAAGCTTCTTCTTCTTTTATAACATTTTCAATAAGTTGCCTTTGCTCTTTTAATTCAGGGAAAGCTTCTCCCATTTTTTTGATAAGCACATCAACCAAACGGTAAATAAACGGCTCTTTTTGGTCTAAAAACGTAAATCCGTAACGAATAGCACGACGTAAAATTCTACGAATTACATAACCAGCTCCTGTATTACTTGGTAATTGTCCGTCAGCAATAGAGAATGCTACCGCACGAACGTGATCAGAGATAACTCGAATAGCAACATCTATCTTTTCGTTTTTACCGTAATCTTTATCTGCGATGGTTTCAATTTCACGAATTATCGGTGTAAAAACATCAGTATCATAGTTACTTTGCACATTTTGTAATACCATACACAAACGCTCAAAGCCCATTCCGGTATCTATATGTTTGTTTGGTAAGTTTTCAAGTGAACCATTAGCTTTACGATTGTATTGCATAAAAACCAGGTTCCATATCTCCACCACTTGCGGATGATCCATATTTACTAATTCCTTACCAGAAACCTTTGCTTTTTCTTCGGCAGAACGAATATCAACATGAATCTCACTACAAGGACCACAAGGACCTTGATCTCCCATTTCCCAGAAATTATCTTTTTTATTGCCTTTTAAAATTCGGTCTTCTGCAATATACTGCTTCCAAATATCGTAAGCTTCAGTATCTAATGGTGTACCATCTTCTTCGTCACCTTCAAAAACGGTTACATATAAAATGTCTTTGTCTATTTTATAAACCTCTGTCAATAATTCCCAAGCCCAAGCAATCGCTTCTTTTTTAAAGTAATCACCAAAACTCCAGTTACCCAACATTTCAAACAATGTATGATGATATGTATCATAACCAACTTCTTCTAAATCGTTATGTTTTCCAGAAACACGCAAGCATTTTTGCGAGTCGGCAATACGATTGCTTTTAGGCTCGGCATTGCCCAAAAAATATTCTTTAAAAGGCGCCATACCAGAGTTAACAAACATTAAGGTTGGATCATCTTTTAACACCATAGGTGCAGATGGTACAATAGCATGCTTTTTATCTTCAAAAAACTTTAAAAATTTAGAACGGATATCTTGAGATTTCATGTAATGGTTTAATTGCTTATAAAACGTTAAATTCTTATTAATTGCGAAACAATTTTTATCTTTACTCGTTTGTAATAAAAATTCAACTTAAAAAGTGATTTTGTTCATTGCAAAAATAGTATAAATAAAGAAATGAGTAAGGTAAAATATTATTACGATTCAGAAACACTTTCTTACCGCAAAATTGAGCGAAAAAAAAGACGCACATTTAAGTTTGCCGCTATGTTTATTTTGGCAGCCGCATTATTTGGTTTTTTGTTTGTGTTTATCGCAAGTCAATATGTTGAATCCCCTAAAGAACGCGCTTTAAAACGAGAACTAGCAAACATGCAGTTACAATATCAGTTACTGAACAAAAAAATGGACGAAGCGCAAACCGTTTTATCAAGCATAGAAGATCGCGATAATAACATATACCGCTTATATTTTGAAGCAAACCCAATTCCTGAAGAACAAAGAAAAGCTGGATTTGGTGGTGTAAACCGATATAAAAATCTGGAAGGCTTTGATAACTCAAAATTGATTATAGAAAGCAACAAGCGCATTGATATTTTACAAAAACAAATTGTAGTACAATCTAAATCACTTGATGAAATTGCAGAATTAGCAAAAGAAAAAGAAAAATTACTTGCGGCTATTCCTGCCATTCAACCAGTAAGAAACGAGGATTTAACACGAATGGCTTCTGGTTACGGAACCAGAATAGACCCTTTTACTAAAGCAAGAAAAATGCATTGGGGCATGGATTTCACAGCACCTCGCGGAACACCTATTTATGCTACCGGAGATGGCGTTGTGATTAGAGCCGACAACCGATCTACAGGCTACGGAAATCACATAAGAATAGACCATGGTTATGGCTATGTGTCTCTTTATGCACATTTATACAAATACAATGTACGTAAAAATCAAAAAGTAAAACGTGGCGACTTAATAGGATTTGTAGGTAGCACAGGCCGATCTGAAGCACCACATTTACATTACGAAGTATTTAAAGACGAACAGCGTATAAACCCTATTAATTTTTACTACGGAAGTTTAACTGCAGAAGAATTTAATGAATTATTAGAGCACGCTTCTATGGAAAATCAATCATTAGACTAATGCATATAGAATTACCTGAAAAACGCTATTATACCATTGGTGAAGTCGCCAAAGCTTTTGATGTAAACACATCTCTTATTCGCTTTTGGGAAAAGGAATTCGACGAGCTTAAGCCTAAAAAAAATGCCAAAGGCAATAGAAAATTCACTCCAGAAGACATAAAAAACCTTAAATTCATTTACCACCTAGTAAAAGAACGCGGTTTTACACTTGATGGTGCCAAAACACATCTTAAAGAAGAAAAGAAAAAATCACTTACTAATTATGAAATAATCAGTAAATTAGAAGATGTTAAGGCGCAACTTATCAAAATAAAAGAGCAGTTGTAACATTTTGCAAAAAGTTACAACTAATCTATAAACACTAATAAAACAAAAATCACTTATCATGAAAAAATGGCTTATTCCAGTAATTATTCTTGCCGTAATTGGATTTGGAATTTACAATTGGGCTGTAGGTTTTAATAACACAGCTGTAGAACTAAACGAAAATGTTAGCGAAGCTTGGGGAAATGTTCAAACATCTTACCAACGTCGTAACGACTTAATTGGAAACCTTGTAAACACTGTAAAAGGCGCTGCAGATTTTGAACGTAAAACTTTAACAGATGTTATTGAAGCTAGATCTAAAGCAACACAAACAACCATTGACCCTTCTAACATCACACCAGAACAGTTAGCACAATTTAACCAAGCGCAAGGCGGATTAAGTAGCGCACTGTCTAGATTACTTGTTACCGTTGAAAAATATCCTGAATTAAAAGCAAATCAAAATTTTTTAAAACTTCAAGACGAATTAACTAGCACAGAAAACACCATTCAAACAGCTAGAACACGTTATAACGAAGCTATAAAACCTTACAACAATCACGTTAAAAAGTTCCCTAACTCACTTCTTGCAGGTATGTTTAATTTTGAAGGAAAACCATACTTTGATGCTGAAGCTGGAGCTGAAAAACCTGTAGATGTTGAATTTGATTTCAGTTCTTAATCATGTCTAAAATTGAAGATTTTTTATCAGCAGAAGAAGAGCAAGATATTATAAATGCTATTCGAGTTGCCGAGAAAAACACATCAGGTGAAATACGAGTTCATTTAGAAAAAAGCGCTAAAAAAGATGTTTTTGAACGCGCTATGGAAGTGTTTCATTTCTTAAAAATGGACAACACAAAACAACAAAACGGTGTTCTTATTTATGTAGCTGTAGAAGACAAAGCATTTGTTATTTATGGTGACAAAGGTATTAACGATGTTGTAGCCAATGATTTTTGGGACACAACCAAAGACATTATCCAAGCTCATTTTAAACAAGGAAATTTTAAACAAGGACTTGTTGACGGTATCTTAAAAGCAGGTAAAGAACTAGAAACATTTTTTCCTTGGGATCATACAGATACTAACGAACTTTCAAACGAAATATCTAAAGGATAAATTTTATATGGATTTTTTAACAAACAGTATCAAACGTGTAAAGCGCCTAAAACTTTTCACGATTTTACTTATAGCTATATTTTATTTCAACCCTTCTTTTGGTCAGTTTGATATCCCTAAAGTTCCAAAAGAACAAACAAGTGTTTACGATTATGTTTCTTTATTATCAAGTACAGAGAAAAACCATTTAGAGCAAAAACTCATAAAGTACTCTGATACAACCTCAACACAAATTGTTATTGCTATTATTGCGAGTACTCAAGGAGAAAATATTGGATTACTAGCTCCTAGATGGGCACACGATTGGGGTATTGGTCAAGCAAAAGAAGACAATGGTGTTTTTATTTTACTTGCTCGAGATGACAGAAAAATATGGATTGCTCCAGGTTATGGCGTAGAGCATAAATTAACCGCAGGAATAACAGGAGAACTTGTTAGAAATATTATTATCCCAGAGTTTAGACGTAATGATTATTATGCTGGTCTAGACAAAGGCACTGATGCTATTTTTCAAGTTTTACTAGGCGAATATAAAGGCTCTAGAAAATCATCAAACTCTTCTAACGGATTTCCGATTGGTTTCTTTTTTATGTTTATCATATTTATAATCATAATAATTTCTATCTCAAAAGGTAGACGTGGCGGCGGCGGAAACGGTGGTTCTGGCGGCAGAAAAAATGAAGGATTCAGTATTCTTGATGCGATTATATTAAGCAATATGGGACGTGGCAGTTACGGTGGTTCTTCTGGTGGCTTTGGAAGCGGCGGCGGCTTTTCCGGAGGTGGTTTTGGCGGCGGCTTTGGTGGCGGCGGTTTTTCCGGAGGTGGTTTTGGCGGCGGCTTTGGTGGCGGCGGTTTTTCCGGAGGTGGCGCTGGCGGAAGTTGGTAATAAAAACATTAAAAAAACAAAAAAGAGCACTGTTATAGTGCTCTTTTTTGTTTGTAGTTGCTTGATTATTTTTTAGTCAAAGTAAAAACCTCCGCCATCATTAGTCTCTCCTTTTTTGCCAAGACTATTAAACTTCCAGCTAAAGCTCAACATAAAGTAACGTTCTAAAACTGTACTTTGAGAATCCTCTATGTAGTTTTGAGTAGCACTTCTTCTTGCGTTGGTGTTTTGGTTTAGCAAATCATAAGCCTTTAAGGTTATTGTACCTTTATCTTTTAAAACAGAATAAGCGAGGGTTGCATTCCAAAACCATGCGCTTTTTTGAAAACCATCAGCTATGTTTGGGTTGTAGTTATAGCGTATATCGTTTCGCCACTCAAACTTTTTAGGTAAAAAGAGTGCTGTTCCTATTCTTAACTCATGATATAAAAAGTCTCTGTCTTCAAAGGCTGCAATATTGTACGAGTTTTTACTAAAGTTTATACTATATCTAGGTCTTATTTCTAAAACATCTTTCCACTCAAACTTGGCACTAACTTCAGGTGATAACGACCTAACACGACTCGCATATTGAACTCCGTTATTAAAGTTTATATCTCTAGAAAAGTTTCCGTAAACACCAATACCTGCGCTTATTGATCTTAAAGAATCTACTTTTACCCGCTTATCATAATCAAAGCCTCCATAAACATTATAACTTCCATTTACATTAGCATAGGTTGTTTGTCTCACTAAATCTTCGTCTATGGTTGTTTTAGATACTATTTTATTATTGGTAAATGTGGCTCCAAAGTAACTATAAAACCCTGTTCTATTTTGAAAATCATAAGAATTGAAACCAGCATAAATACGATGATTACTTTCTGGCTCTAAATTAGGGTTACCAACTACTGTGTTTAATGGATTAGACACATCATTAAACGCTTGTAGTTGCGACAATTGTGGCGGATCATTTCTTAAACGGTAATTGAAATAAAACGAAGCTTTATCATTAAATCTGTAATTAGCATATGAACTTAATTGTATCGTTTTAAAATCGCGCTTTATGGTAAGTTGTGGCCTTAAATGATCTATGTTTTCTAATGTTCTAAAAAGGTATTGCGCTCCTATTCTTGATGAAAATCTTTTTTTTCTGTAACTAATAGACATTCCTGGGGAACTTTGTTCATCAATATATTCAAAGTCTGTACTTAAATCAGTATTAAAGTCTGAATATTGACCTGTTGCTAAATCACGATCTCGCGTTGTTTTAGTATCTATAGTTTTATTCCTTTGATACTCGTATTCAAAATTTAGGAATAGTTCTTTTGCTATGATTGGCAATCTATATGCAATGGAAGAGTATAAATTGTTTCTTTCTCCGCTCCCATCGGTATATTGATCTCTTATTATTTGATCTGTTAGCACATAATCTGGATTACTTGGATCTGTAACATCTTCACCATAAACATTGGTTTGAGATTTTAAATAATCATCACTTGAACTTTTATTAATTTCATTTGTGATATTAAATCTTAAAAAAGCGCCTTTATTTCCAAATCGTTTTGTAACATTCAATCTGTTTCTAAAATTCCTTGCTTCATTTTCCACAAATGACGATGTATTAGATTCGTTGGTTAAAACATTCTCTTCTTCACTAGATGTTTCATCTCTAAAAAAACTTGTTTTACTATTTGAATACCTAAAAGACGGATCTATATTGATTAAAAAAGTAGAATCTACTTCTATATCAAAGCCAAGATTTGCACTATGACTATCACTATCACTTATAGATTTAGAGTGCGATGTGGTAAAATATCTTGAGTCAGGCAGGATATTTTCTCGCTCTGACGATGATTCGTTTTCAGAGCTGCTTCCAGAAAAGAAATAATCGGCAGAGATATCTGTTTTTTCACCTATTACATCTGCATAATTAAATCCAGCATTCTGGGATTTTGTTATTCCTTGTCCGCCACCAAATGTACGGCCATCTATGGTAAATGTTCCGTTGCTAGACATAGACATACTATTAGCTCCGCCAAACATTTTTCTTATCTCTCCAAAACTAAAGCCTGGAGAATTAATATTGTTACCTCCTAAAAGCACACTTATACGCCTATCATTATTAAAATAATTAAGCATTCCTGCACCTTCATAACGCTCATCTGTTCCAGCTCCAGCGGCTATTCTACCAAAAACACCTTTATTTTTCTCTTCACTAATGGTTAGGTTTATGGTTTTGTTTTCGCCATCGGTAACTTCGCCAGTAAAAGCTTCTGATTTTGTTTTAGTATCAACAACTTGTATTTTCTCAATAAGCTCTTTAGTTAAGTTTTTTGTAGTGATTGTTGGATCGTCTCCAAAAAATGGTTTTCCGTTAACTAATATTTTATTTACCTCTTTACCATTTACTTTTATTTTTCCTTCTTCATCAACCTCAACACCTGGTAATTGCTTTAGTAAATCTTCAACAGTGGCATCTTTTTTTGTTTTAAAAGAACTTACATTAAACTCTAACGTATCCTTCTTTATGGTAACTGGCGCAGCTGATTTAATAACGACTTCATCTAGAGCATTATCACTTACCGCCAAGGCAATTTTACTTAAGTTTATTTTTTCTTTGTCTAATAAAATACGTTGATAATACGTTTTATAACCAACAAAAGAGACATACATATTTGCCGCCTTATCACTACTCCGCTCTTGTAAGGTGAAGTTTCCATTTTTATCAGAAATGGTATAGGTTATTAATGAACTATCTTTTTCGCGTTCTAAATAGATTGTAGCAGACTCTAAAGGTGATTGATCGTCTTCTGCAACTAGGGTTCCTGAAATCTCAAATGATTTTGATTGAGAAAAGGACACACTGACACAAAGAAATGCCAGGAAGACAAGTGATTTCTTCATTTTTTTGATTGATGTTTAGCGTTTTGTTAACTTAAAAACGAAGATATTGCCTTTTTCGTATGAAATTTCTTAAAAAAACTATAAAATTATGTTATTTTTTACGCATGTAGACACTTACAGGAACTCCATGAAAATCAAAATGTTCGCGCAGTTTATTTTCTAAAAATCGCTTATAAGGTTCTTTTACATATTGTGGTAAATTACAGAAAAATGCAAACTGTGGTTGCGGTGTTGGCAACTGCATGATATATTTAATTTTCACATATTTTCCTTTATATGCGGGCGGCGGATTTTGCTCTATGATTGGTAAAAGAATTTCGTTAAGCTGGCTTGTTTTTATTCGTTTGGTTCTGTTTTGATAAACTTCAACAGCCGTTTCTATAGCTTTAAAAATTCGCTGTTTGTTTAATACAGAAATAAAAACAATTGGCACATCTGTAAAAGGTTCTATTTCACGTCTTATTACACGCTCATATTCTTTTATGGTTTTATTGTCTTTATCTACTAAATCCCATTTATTAACAAGAATTACAATCCCTTTTCTGTTGCGCTCTGCTAACCAAAAAATATTTTGTACTTGACCATCAAAACCGCGTGTTGCATCCATAACAAGTAAACACACATCACAATGCTCTATGGCTCTAACGCTTCGCATTACAGAGTAAAATTCTAAATCTTCTTTTACTTTAGCTTTACGTCTAATTCCGGCCGTATCAACCAAGTTAAATTCAAACCCAAATCGGTTATACTTTGTATCTATCGAGTCTCTGGTAGTTCCAGCTATATTTGTAACAATGTATCGGTCTTCACCTATTAATGCATTTATAAAAGATGATTTCCCAGCATTAGGACGACCAACCACTGCAAATCTAGGTAGCTCTTCTTTTTCTTCTTCTTCAACATCTGGAAGTGCCTCTACTAATGCATCAAGTAAATCTCCTGTACCACTACCATTTATACTAGCTATGGTATAATACTCACCTAACCCAAGCGCATAAAACTCTACAGCATCTTCGGCACGTTTATTATTATCAACTTTATTTACAGCCAGAAATACTGGTTTATCAACCTTTCTTAATAATTTGGCAACATCTTCATCCATACCAGTTACACCAGCTTCAACATCAACCATAAATATAATAGCATCAGCTTCATCAATAGCTAATTCTACTTGTTTATCAATCTCGGCCTCAAAAATATCGTCACTTCCTAACACATATCCGCCTGTATCTATTAAAGAAAATTCTTTACCATTCCAGTCACTCTTACCGTAATGGCGATCTCTTGTCACTCCACTAACAGCATCAACAATTGCCTCTCTACGCTGAATCAAGCGATTAAAGAATGTCGATTTTCCTACATTTGGTCTTCCTACAATAGCAACAATGTTACCCATTTTAAATAAAATTTTGGTGCAAATATAATGATATGCTTATGATTTCGTTGTATTTTGTGGTACTCAAAATAATAATTTTATCATGAAAAATAATATCACTGCTATAATATTCTCTTTAGCCATTGTCATTTCTGCATTTTTATTAGGAAATGCTTTTATGAATAGAAACAAAGCTGATGGTACAATATCTGTAAACGGATTAGGGAAAACTGATTTTACTTCAGATTTAATTGTTTGGGAAGGTTCTTTTGCAAAAGAAAGTTCTAATTTACAGCAAGCATTTAATGATTTAGAAAAAGACAAAAAAATAATTACCGACTACTTACTATCAAAAGGTATTACGGAAAAAGAGCTTGTTTTTAACGCTGTAAATAGTCGTAAAAATTCGCGAGCAAAATATACGACTGATGGAAAATACGTTGGCGAGGAATTTTTAGGTTATGTTTTAACGCAATCATTACAAATAGATTCTAATGATGTTGAAAAGGTTGAAAAAATTTCTCGAGAAATTACCGAGCTTCTTAACAAAGGAATTCAGTTTTACTCTCAAGCACCGCGATATTACTACACAAAACTAGCTGATTTAAAAATTGAAATGATTTCTAAAGCAACCGCAGATGCTAAAATGCGTGCTGAAACTATAGCAAAAAACTCGGGCGGCAAATTAGGTAGCTTGATATCTGCTAAACTTGGCGTGTTTCAAATTACTGGTCAAAACTCTAACGAAGATTATTCTTGGGGCGGAACTTACAATACGTCTTCAAAAGAAAAAACAGCTTCTATCACTATGAAACTAGATTACGAAGCCAATTAACTTACTATTTTTGATTGTAACCAAAACGCTTTAATTGATTGGTATTAGAGCGCCAATTTTTATTCACTTTCACGTAAAGTTCTAGGTGAATTTGTTTTCCGAAGAATTTTTCTAAATCTTTTCTGGCTTCAATACCAACACGTTTTAAAGCAGATCCTTTGTGCCCTATTATAATGCCTTTTTGGGTATCTCGCTCTACCATAATTACAGAGCGCATGCGAATTATATCATCTTCTTCAAGAAACTCTTCAGTATCAATTTCTACGGCATAAGGAATCTCTTTTTTATAATGCAATAGTATTTTTTCTCTAATGGTTTCATTTACAAAAAAACGTTCAGGCTTATCTGTTAACTGATCTTTTGGATAAAATGGCGGTGAGTCAGGAAGCAACTCTATAATTCTGGTGAAAACCTCTTGCACCTGAAAACCTTCTAAAGCTGAAATAGCAAAAATCTCGGCATTCGGAACTTTTTCAGACCAGGCTTGCACTTGTTCTTCAAGTTGTTCTTGATTGGACGTATCAATCTTATTTAAAAGTAGTAAAACAGGTATTTTTGAGTTGGTTATTTTATTAAAAAAAGCGTCATCTTTTAATTCTTTTTCACCAATCTCAACCATGTAGATTAGCACATCTGCATCATCAAAAGCAGACTTTACAAAATCCATCATAGATTCTTGTAACTCGTAAGCTGGTTTAATAATCCCTGGTGTATCACTTAAAACCATTTGAAAATTCTCACCATTTACAATACCAAGTATTCTATGACGCGTTGTTTGTGCTTTTGAGGTGATGATAGATAATTTTTCACCAACAAAAGCATTCATTAAGGTTGACTTACCTACATTAGGGTTTCCTATAATATTTACAAAACCAGCTTTGTGCATTCTTTTATATTTTATGCAAAGATACTACTTGTTATTTTTCAATAACACGATTATTAAAAAAAGTACTTACGATCTAGGTTTGTTAATACCTCTATCATACAAAACAATACTACCTGCAACAGATACGTTAAGGCTTAATTGCGATTTAAACTTCACCAAAAAGTGACTTTTTTCTATAGCTTGTTTTGATAAGCCATGATCTTCTGCACCTAACAAATACACACAACGTCTAGGGTGATGAAAGGTCTCTAGATCTTCAGCTTCATTGGTAAGTTCGACACCAACAATTCTAGCACCTTTAGGCAGGTTATTATAAAAATCATCAAAAGTTTCATAGTGAAAATACGGCATTGATTTTACTGCATTATGTGTATCACATGCTTGTTTAGCATAACGATTGCCTATTGTGAATATAAAACTTGCTCCTAAATTTTGGGCAGAACGCCATAAAACACCCAGATTTTCAGGGGTTTTCCCATTTTGGATACCTATTCCAAAAAACTCATTTTCAAAGTTATCTAACATATTGCCAATTTATAAAAAATTAAAACGAGTATACCTATTAACTTTATGCTATTGTTGTATATTTTAATAAAAAAAGAATTTATCAGTCGCTGCGCTTGGTTGGCGGATTCACCTACCCTGTATCAAGTACATGACAGGCTAAAGCAAAATCACTCGGAATTAGCTACGCTATTTTTTTAATTTAGCTGCACTAATCGTCAATTTAGCTACGCTGAACCTAAAAGTTTGCTAACATCAGTGCTAAACCGAAAATTATTAACTTTAAATTCGCAACTAACGATTTATACATATTCCAAGGTGAAAAATAAACAAATGAAAACAAAGTTACACATATTCAAAACTGTTGCTAAACATTTAAGTTTCACAAAAGCTGCCGAGCAATTATATATTTCACAGCCTGCCATATCCAAAGCAATTAAGAATTTAGAACAAGAATATGAAACAACGTTTTTTATTAGAAAAAGGAACTCTATTGAATTAACAATAGAAGGAAAATCATTCCTTATATATGTAAATAAAGTATTAGCGATCTATTCTGAAATGGACGAGCAATTTTTACATAAAAATAAAACCTTTCCAAAGTTTATAAACTTTGGAGTAAGTACAACTTTATCTAATTATGTCATTCCAAAAGTAATTGCAAAGTTTAGAATGCAATTCCCTCAAACAAAATTTGATATAGTTAGTAATAATTCAGAAAATATTGAAAATTTAATTTTAAATGAGGAAATCGATTTTGGAATTACAGAAGGGAATTTTTCTAATCCTAAACTACACTTTGAAAAATTTATAAAGGACGAAATTGTACTGGTAACCAATGTTAGAAATCCTTTATTTAAAAAAGGACATATTGATATAAAAACACTGCAAAAAATTCCAATAATAGAACGTGAAAAAGGCTCTGGAACAAGAGACATGATTTACACTTTTTTGCAACACCATAATATCTCTAAGTTAAACACTGTAGTAACCCTAAACAGTACCGAAGCAATTAAAAATTATTTATACAGCTCTAACGATTTTGCTCTAATTTCTATAAATGCTATAAATGAAGACTTAATAAACAACAAGCTTAAAATTATAGATATAAAAGGGTTGATAATTGAACGATGGTTTTACTTTGTAAAAAGAACAGGTTACATTTCTAATTCTTTAGAAAAGTTTGAAAAATTCATTAAACTAAACCATAACTTTTAGTTATCGCTAATAATTAATTCGTTTCCTTTTTAGTTATACATATCCTCTAGTTTTGTGTTAAACAAAATTATTTAACATGAAAAACATCATCTCTAAAGCAGTTTACTTTCTTGTAATTCTGCTTTCACTTTTGGGAATTATAAACAGCGCTACGGCCTTACTGCTTGGTTTTTTATTTACAGTTATATTCCACAACCCTTTTAAGGCATACAGTCATAAAGCTATTCATTATTTTTTAAAAATATCAGTTGTAGGCCTTGGGTTTGGAATGTTCTTAAAAGAAACCCTCGAAACAGGTAAAGAAGGATTAAGCCTAACAGTACTCTCCATTGTTTCAACTGTATCTTTAGGCTTACTCCTAACAAGACTTTTAAAACTTGATTTAAAACTAGGCCATTTAATAACTTCAGGAACAGCTATTTGTGGAGGAAGTGCTATTGCAGCTATTTCTCCTGTCATTAAAGCAAAAAGTAAAACAATAAGCATTGCTTTAGGTATCGTATTCTTATTAAACTCTATTGCTTTACTTATATTTCCTGCTGTTGGACATCTGCTAGATTTAACACAAGAACAATTTGGTTTATGGTGTGCCATTGCTATACACGATACAAGTTCGGTTGTAGGAGCTGCTTTAAGCTATGGAGACGAAGCATTAAGAATTGCAACCACAGTAAAACTATCTAGAACTTTATGGATTATTCCTTTATCTATTTTTTCAATGTTTTTATTTAAAACAAAAGGAGAACGCATAAAAATCCCTTACTTTATCGTTTTATTTATTATTGCAATAATAATTAACAGCTACCATATATTACCAGAAACAGCGACTAATTTTATTGTATTAATGGCTAAACGTTTATTAATAATAACATTATTTTTAGTAGGCTCAACCATTTCTATTAAAGATTTAAAATCTATCGGAATAAAACCCATCATATTAGCATTAATTCTGTGGATTTTCATATCAATTTTCTCATTAATATTTATCACATACTAATCATGTATTTCTTATCTATTGTTTTTAAGAATGGCATAAGCTAAAAATTACGGCACTTTTAAAAGCCTCTAATTGATAAACACGCTACTCTTGTAATGTTTGTGATATCAAGTAATCAGCTTTGTGATGATACTTTATAGAGCATAATAGAACAACTAAAAAACCTTATCAAATACTTTTACAGTATGTTTATTAATTTCATCAAAACTGTATCTACATTATTAAATAGATCGCTATATTTTTGGTTTATAATTATATCGGGGTTAAGTGCCGTATTTTCTTGATTCGACAATCGAAATAATCTTTTAGAATAGGATATTACAAGTTTTGAATTTGGTAAGATAAAGCTATCCATATCTTGATACCCATTTGGGTTTGAACCTGTGGGTTGACCAACAATTTTTGCATTTAACAATTGCTTAAAGAGGGCTGCGTTACTTGTAGCCGCTGAAAAGGTTTTATTACTTGTTAATACAAATACACCATTTTTCCAGTCTATAGAATCAGCAAGGTTAAGAGCATACGCTAAAACTGTACCTACATACAAATCACCACCACCATTTTTACGCATATCAATAATTACCTTTTTCATTTGGTTTTCTTGAATATAAGAGACTAATTGTTCGCCAAACACTTGCATCTCTTCAAAGGTTGGGTAACTTTCAAAATTTATATATACCGCTTTTGTGTCAGAAATTGATGTAAACCATAAATCAGGATTACTACTATTGGGTATTGTTATTTCTGGTACAGATAAAGTTACCATTGAAAGATTACTTTTCTCCCAAATGTCATTAGTAATTGTGTTCAATTTCAGATGTATTAATTCATTATTATTGTTGCGAAAACTAAATGTGGCTTCATTAATTGAATCAATCAAATTAATATTGAAAAGTAATTCTGCTATTGTTAAATAACTACCTGTTCTATCTTTTAAAGAATATTCATTTTCAACAAATTGAGCGATTTTTGAAATTTTTTGAGTAACTGTATCAATCGGCATCCCATTAATAGTCTCTAATGAAGCCTTGAGAATATGTTTATCCTTATTCAATGTTTTTACAACATACCATCGATTTTCGATCCATTTAACTTCAAAAGGAAAGCGATGTGTTGATATATCTCTCAAGGATACCGCCGTATGTCCATCATTAATGAGTCTTGTTAAATGCATTAATTTTAAAATGATTTCAAAATCATTTAATGACTCAATATTATTATAAATTTTATTCCATTCTTTTGTAAAATCTGCTTTAGTAATTGAATGATATAAATTTATATGGTTTAGTTCTAAAGATGCTTTATAGATTTCAAGGTCTTCTTTCCAATGCATTTTTTTTAATGATTGTGCGAATAGTGGATTAAAAACCGAAACGATAAAAATTGATAAATAAATTATTTTTTTTCTTAATAAATCCATAGTCTTATTTGTTTACTAATATTTTTAGTATTTCATAAACCAAAATCATGGCACTTTTAGAAGCTTCAAGTTGATTTAAAGTCCCTGAAATATAAATGTCTAATTGTGGGCAATACCATAAAAACGACGCTGTAGATCCAGAATGACCAACGAGTTGCAAGTCAGATTCTGTGTTTGTTAATTCATCAATAGACACTTTTCTTATCCCAAAACCGTATTCCATTCCTTTTGTTTCAGTTATCCAATTTTGCATGGCTAAACGTGTGTCTTTCTTTACAATTTTATCGGTATTAAAGGCTTTTAAAAATGCTATTAAATCATGAGTGGTTGAGACTAAACCGCCGCCGCCCCAATCTGCACTTAAGCTATTAAAAGACAAGAGCTCGTATTGACTTGCATAGAACTTAACCACAGGAAGTTTATTATTTATGGCTTTAGATTTTAAGTTGATATACGAACTATTCATGTTTAAAGGTTGAAAAATATGCTGCTTAAAGAACTTATCTAACGATAAACCACTTACATTTTCAATTATCAAAGCTAAAAGCACATATTCGGTATCGGTATAATGATAACCTTCACCAGGAACAAAATGAGGTGTCATTTTTTCTTTAGAAAATTGTATCAGTTCTTCTGCAGACCACATTTTGTTAGGGTTCATTAATAGTTGACTAATGATATTTTGACTTTCATCATTGGTTGAATCTGTAAAATAATCAGGTAAACCAGAGGTATGTTGCAGTAAATGTGCAATGGTTAAATCTTGTGAATAGTCTTTACCATCTAAAATATGAAGGTTATTCATCAATGAATCTGGTAAGTATTGAGCAATTTTGTCTTCAAACTTTAATTTGTTCAGATCCTTTAAAATACCAATTGCTGTTGCGGTAAACATTTTGGTGATGCTAGCTGTGTAAAATGGATGATTTATTGAAATGGAATCTTCTTTACTTTTAGCTAACTGAATATCGATATCACGAGATTCAGAATATACATGTAGTAAACCGCTTTTTATATTTTCTATTTCTAATTCAGTTTTAAATCGTTGTTTAATTGTTGTTTCTGTTGTTTGCTGTGCAATAGCTGATAATCCAACTAAAAATATTAAACCTAGAAATAGATGTTTCATAATATTAGTAATTTGTTGAATGATGGTTTTGTAAGTTAAAATTTTATACCAACATAAAGGTTAGGTTCAAACAGAAAGTAAGAATCCCATTTATTGTCGAGTTGCTTAAATTGTTTAGGCGTATTGGTGTCAAAGTGCCAAACATTACAATGAAATTGTGGTTCTACAAAAAACTGTTTCTTTTTACCAAAAGCAAAGTGATAACCAATATGATACGAATTGTAGAGCTTAAATCCGTTGGCTATTTTTTTGTCATCAAGATCTAAATAGGTTTTGTATAACGGCAACACTTCAACTGAAGCAAATAACCCTTTCCAGAGCATACGTTGATATGAGATACCAATACCTGTTTCGCGTAAATAACCAGGATAAAATTCGGTTTCAGAGTCTATTTTATCTTTTAGTCCGTCCCACCATTGAATGCCCATAGGTTGAAACAAACGCCAAGTGGCAAATTTAACACCAACAATGTTTTTAGCGTCAAGCTCACGTTTTATATGTAATTCAATGTGTTGTGTGTTGGTTCTTTCGCCACCTTTTCCAATATTTCCTAAAATAATAGCAGGAAAACTAACTCTGTATTTCAAGTCGTGATTAACAAGTTTTGATGATTCTGAAATCTGTTGAGCAAAACCATGAAACGTGAAAAATGTTAAGCAGATAATTACTAATTTTTTCATTGTGATTGATGTTTAAATTGTTCGTTTTTTGTTTGATTATTTGATGTGACAAAGATGTTAAAGAAGTGAATGCCAATCGTCCTGAATTATGATTTGAAACCTTTTAAATATTTAGTTGTAGTTTCCTTTAAGTAGAACTTTAAGTAGTAACTCCTGCATTCTATTAGATGCTTCCATTGGTATTTGATGACCTACATCATTGAACCTATAAATTTCCTTTTCTTTAGATTTTATACCCTTAAAGAACTTTTTGGATAACTTATAATAAGCTGTGTAGTCTTTATCACCATAAAAAACAATCGTTCTACATTGTAATAAAGGTCTAATTTTTAGTCTGTTTACTTTATAAAGTTGGCTGTATAATAGACCCCATTTGGTGTACCATTGTTCGAAAAACTGTGAGTATTGACTGTAGAGCGTATCATTAATTGATTCGCCTTGGTATTCAGAGAACCATTTGAACTGAATAGCCATATCTTTTGCATTATGATAAGGTATATTAATAGTTTTTAGTTGTGTAACTGCTTTTTGGTTTTTAGATTTCCTAAAATGTCTAATAAGCATCTTATTCAGACTTTTTTGACTTGACAAAAGATTTACAATGGGGCTTATGGCAACCAATGTTGAAATTTTGTCAGGATGTGTTTCTGATAAATGAAAAGCTAATGAAGTACCCCAAGAATTTGCCACTAAAATAATTTGTTGACGATGAAACGTATTTAAAATATAATTGAGTAACTCTTCAGCATCTGATTGCATTAATGCTAATGTTGGTCTTTGTTTTATATTGTTTTGTTTTAAGGTTTTGCCTGCGCCTCTTTGATCCCAATGAATCACTAAAAAATCTTGTTCTAATGATGCTGTTATTTTTTCACTATGAGCAGATGCCGCTGCACCAGGACCTCCATGTAAATACAATACTACTGGTTTGTTCTTAATCCCCTTAAGACTAACGTATTGGTCTATGCCTCCAATCTTTACAAAGTAGGATGTGTCTATTTTTTGATGAACGTTTTGTATATTTTGTGCATTCATTTTATAGATAAACACACTTATAATTATTAAGATATTTGTTTTAAAATTCATTTTTAATTGTTTTTAGTTTATTGATACAAAGGTGCTTTGAAAAGTATTTTTTTTCGTTTTAGATTATAATTCAGTACCTATTTAGTCTATCCATCAAGTTTTTATAAACAAAAAAAGGCTTAACACAATTAGTGCTAAACCTTTAATTAATTTTTAGAATATTATTTTAAAATAGCGTTTCAGGATGCGATGTGAGTTTGTCTACATTTTTAGTGATTTTTTCAATCTCCCAATCCCACCATTTAAGTTCCAATAGTTTAGAGATGATATCTTCAGAAAAACGTTTTTTAATAGGTTTTGCAGGATTTCCGCCAACAATAGTGTAAGGTGCAACATCTTTTGTAACTACTGCTTTTGTGGCTATAATGGCTCCATCACCAATGGCTACACCAGGCATAATGGTAGCATCATGACCAATCCACACATCATTACCAATTATAGTATTCCCTTTGGTTGGATAGCTTTTACCATCCATAGCATGTTGCCATGCACTACCAAATATGGCAAACGGATAGGCTGATGTGGCTTCGGTTAAATGATTACCACCATTCATGATAAAAGTTGCGCCAGATGCAATCATGCAAAACTTACCAATGATGAGTTTATCACCTATAAAATCAAAATGGTATTTTACGTTTTTTTCAAAATTTGAAACCGTTTCAAAATCATCGTAATAGGTATAATCACCAACCTCAATATTAGGATTGTTGATGTAGTTTTTCAAAAAACACAACTTATCATAATTAGCTAACGGAAAAACGCTACTTGGATCTATAATGTTCATCTCTTTAGTGTATTAGCTTCTTCTCTAAAATAGTCTTTTAAATGGTGTTTTCCATAGGTTGGTGCGATATTATCTTCTGCCATTAAAGTTAGGAAAAACTCAATTGGTCCATAGGTTTTAACACTTGTAAATGTTCTTAACGTCCAAATAGTGAATCGTCTTAAACAATCTGGTAAGTGTGTAATTTTAATCGGTTTGTTTAATGATGATAATGCGAGTTTACTAATATCATTAAGACTTAAAACATCAGGACCGCCAATGGTTATTGTTTTGTTGTAATCGCTCAAATTCTCCACAATGGCATTAGCTAAATCTTCACCATGAATTGGATTAAATTTTTGATTTCCAGATCCAAATAAATATACACGACCCGATTTTGCCATTTGTAAAAAGTCTTTCATATCAGAGAAAAAACCGTTAGGCCTTACAATGGTATAGTTTAATCCTGATGTTTTTAAAGCATCAACAAACTTTTCTTTGGCTTCAAAAATCTTCAAATGTCTATGTTTATCACCATTAATAGCAGACACATAAACAAAGTGGCTTACACCAGACTTTTTTGCTTCAGCAAGTAGATTCATATTCGCTTGATAATCGACATCCATATAGGTTAAACCATCCTTTTGTCTCGTAATACCAACGGTTGAAATTACGGTATCTATCCCTTTACAAATGTCTCTTAAGGTTTCGGGTTTGGTGACTTCGGCTTGCTTAATTTCTAAATAATTTTCATTAGGATTATCTATCTGATTTGGCTTACGGACAATAGCAACCACCTGATTTTGTTTTTCTATTAAAACCTTTAATAAATGTCTACCAAGATAACCAGTAGCACCTGCCAATAAAATGTTGGTATGTTGCATGGCTGTAATTTATTGGTTAAACTCATTAGTTAACAGTTGCTGAATTATGGTATTGCGTTGTTCGCCAGAATCGTCTTGTTGATTGCTTAATAATACAATAGTTGCGTTGCATTCTGGCACAAAACCAATCATGCTCCAGTAACCGTCTATATCGCCACCATGCCAGTAAAGTGTGGTGTTGCCTTCTTGTGTGGTAAACCAACCTAAACCAAAATCTACATAGCCGCTTGGTACATCTTGCGCGAATATGTCTTCTTTTTCTGTAGCTGAAAACCAGTTTGTTTTTACAGCATTCGTCCACGTTTCCATATCTTTTGGTGTGCTACTAAAATCGCCAGCGCCAAACGCTAAATTCATAGGGTAAACACTATTTGCACTACCATTTTTATAGCCTTCGGCATGTGTGTTTTGGTCAATGATATCCGCACCTCTGTATGTGTTTGTCATTTGCAAAGGATTAAAAATATTCTGCTGAATGTACTCGTGATAAGCCATATCAGTAAGTTCTTCAACCAGCAAAGCCGCAATAAGGTAGTTAGAGTTACTGTATTGTTTTCCGGCACCAGGTGTAAAGTTGAGTCCGTTTTCTGAAATTAGTTCCATAATAACTTCATAGATGTCTTCTTCATCAAAAAAGTAGCCTTGTTCTGTAGCGTCTTCAACCACAAATTGGTAATCTGGAATACCGGATTGATGCGATAACAGTTGTGCAATACTAATTTGATTTCCGTTTGGAAACTCAGGGTCAAATTCATCTAAAGTTTGATTATAATTAGAAATATAACCATCGCGTTTTAGCTGAATAATTGCTGCTGCAGTTAATGTTTTGGAAACCGAGCCAATGCGGTAAGCTAATTGGTAATCTTGAGGAAGTGCTGTGTTTTTATTAGCTAAACCAAATCCTTGTCGGACTAAATCGCTTCCATTTTTTGTGATAATGGCATAACCTTGAAAGTTGAGATCGGTTAATAAATTTTTAGCGGTTGTGTAATTAATGGAAGCTGTGTTGTTGTCATCATCTGTTGAACATGATGTAAAAAGCATTACAATAGCTATTATAAATGCCATTAAAAGTTTGTGTAAAATTGTCATAACTGTTCGTTTTTAATTGATTATTTGATACTGCAAAATTGAAGTACAAACAGTTATGCGTCGTGCTAAATTATAATTTAGAACGTTCGGAATTTATAAGAAGAAAGTTTTACTTAGAATGCTGTTGCACCCATTTACTAGGTGTAATACCTTCTGTTTTTTTGAAAAAAGTATTAAACACGCTTTTAGAATTAAAGCCACTATCGTAAGCTAAACCAAGAATAGTGATGTGTTTAAATTCTGGTTTTACTGCAATGGTTTTAAAATATTCTAAACGGTACGTATTGATAAAATCGTTGAAGTTTTTCTTGAAACTCGCATTAAGCAACCACGATAAATGATTTGGATGTATATTGACTTTATCTGCTAACGCACGTAATGATAATGTTGTATCTAAAAAACATTCTTCATTGTCCATTAAATCTAAAATAGCGGTTTTATAATGCGCTATTTGAGCTTTAGAAAGGAGTTGTTTTTCAATAGTTTTTGTTTGTGGTTTACTTTCGTTAGATAAGGCAAAAATAACATCAAGTTGTTTGTTGAAGCGTTCAAGATTGTGCAAAGGTTCTAATAACGGATCTACTTTTACTAACGTCATTAAAGGCTCTTTGTGAGTAACACCTTCATCAATTAAATCTAAAGCGTTATCGTACTGCTTCAAAATCGTATAAATATAAATCAAAAAAAAGCGCACACGCTCACGGCTATCGGTGTTGAGCAAAGGCTGTAGCTTACTTATGTAAACCTCAACTTTTACTTTATCTTGCATTACCGCATACGCCAAAGTAGTCATTATTAGTTGCTCTGTTTTAGAGCCATTTATTTCTGGAATACTTTTGGCAACTTCAATGATGTGTTTAGGTTGATTTTGATAAGCTAGAGACAATGCATAAATGCCATAGCCAACTATAAACTTATTGTTAATTTCAAAACATCGTTTAAAATGTCTTTTTGCTCCTTTTACATCTTTATTAATATAGGCATTATAGCCCATAAAATAGTTGTTTAAATCGTTAAGCGGATCTAGTGAATAGGCAGTATTTATATGTGTATTGGCTTCCTCTAAATTACCTTCTAAAATTAACGTAATAAAGAGTTTTTGATGTGCATCAGCATAGCCTGGTTTTAACTCTAAAGCTTTTTTAAGATGGCAAGCAGCCGCTTTAAAGTCCCATTTTTTATTGAGCGCATCCCAACCTAAGGAATGATGAACCTCTGGTAAATCTACTTTTAGTTTATGCGCTGAATTAAGATAATCCTCACCAATTTCAAATGCTTCTTTTACAGGCATTAATCCTGCTGCTGCTAAAATATTGTATGCGTAATGAATATGAACATGAGCCAACGCAAATGTTGGATACTGCTCAAGTATGTTTTTTAATATTGAAATACCTTCTACAGCATCACTCTTATTAAAACGCGAAACAAGCTTTTTAGCTTTTAAGTAGTCGTGATAGGCTTCTGTAGAAATTTTATGATGTGTTACTAGAGAATCATCAACATTAAAGTGTCCAAAATTTTCTCTAATTTTATCTGCAATCAAAAGGCTTATTTCATCCTGAAGTTTAAAAATATCATTAAGTTCACGATCAAAGTTTTTAGACCAATAATGCGCGCCATCTGATGTGTCAATTAATTGTGCAGAAATACGCACTCTGTTATTCGCCTTTCTAACACTACCTTCTAGAATGGTTGAAACATTGAGCTCTTTTCCAACTTCTCTAACATCAACTTGTTTTCCTTTAAAGGCAAAAGACGATGTTCTCGCTATAACTTTTAAAGCCTTAATATTAGATAAAGCGTTAATAATTTCTTCGGTTATACCATCACTAAAAAACTCATTATCAACATCATTACTCATATTGACAAAAGGTAAAACTGCTATGGATTTATTAGCCTTCAAATATTTTGACACTCTTTAACTTAATTAAAGCCTTATTACTAAAACTTTTTAACTAACAAACAATAATTTTTTTTATTCAATATAGAAATGATTTTTTACAAAACATCTCAATTTAGAACCAGTGACCTTCGGGTTATGAGTTTGAGATTTGAATTTTTAAAAACTTAAAAATCAAATACTTATAAAATTTAATTTTCAAAACCGTATGCACTTTCGTATGCAAAATCATATGCAGTTTGGAGCTGCAATTAAACAATAAAATTGAGACCTCAATATAGTATTAATTTTTAATTAAAAATGGTTTTCAAAATTTGATTTTTCACAAGCATATAAAAAGATTCTTATACGGATTTATCTGCTGAAAAAAGATACTAATAACAGTTATTAAAAAAGCTTGTTTTCAAATACCCAGTCTTTAATTGCGCCCATTTTTTTAACAAAGACATGTTTAGCGCTTATTTTCTTTAAATAGCGCTTATTTTTTTATTATATTGCACCTATAATTTACAAATTATGCAAAAAAGCGCTCATTTTTATTTTTCAGCACCTGTTTTTCATGGAAAACAAACACCAGAAGAAGGTATAATAGTAGGGTATGCAGCAATAATCCATAAGTTAAAACTGCAAATGCCTATGGTTACACCAATAGCATTAATTTGTGATCAAAATAAGAAGTACCAAAATAATGAATGGATAGTCTTACCTTCTAGTTATATACCAGAAGACAATACTAATCTAAATGAAATAGAAGCAATATATAAACACTTAGTTTTTGCTCTTAAGTATGAAGGAATAAACCTATTATTTTTCAGCTTCCTAATAGAACATTACTCAGAAGAGGATTTAACATCTTTAGTAAGTATAGAACCTACAGGACAATACAGTAGAAGAATTTGGTTTATTATAGAGTGGTTAAGAAAAAAAGAACTAAAAGGCATGGAGCCTCTTAATAAAAAAAGCTACGTAGCTGTAGTTGATGAGCGTCACCAATATGCAATAGAAGGCATAAAATCTCGTAGACAATTAGTAATAAATAACCTACCTGGCACCCCAGACTTTTGCCCATTAATTAAAAAAACTCAAAAATTAGAAGAATATATAAAAAGTAATCTATCTAACGAAAATAAAAAATACCTTACTGGTATAAGAAAAGAAATCATCCAAAGAGCTTCTTCTTTTTTATTATTAAAAGATTCTAAAGCCTCTTTTTCAATTGAAGGTGAGAGCCCAAAAAGCAAACGAGCATTTAGATGGGGACAAGCCATAGGACAAGCTGGAGTTAATAACTTAAATGAAAAAGAGTTAATGAGACTACAACAAGTTGTTATTGAAAACTCTCGTTTTATAGAAATGGGCTTTCGAAAAAAAGGTGGTTTTGTTGGCGAACATGATCGTATAACAGGTGAGCCTATTCCAGATCATATATCTGCTAAATGGCAAGATTTACCTAATTTAATGAATGGTCTTATTGCAACGAACAAGTTGTTAGGAAAAAGTAATATTGATCCTGTCATTGCTGCTACAATAATTGCTTTTGGATTTATTTTTATCCACCCTTTTGAAGATGGAAACGGAAGAATCCATAGATACCTTATTCATCATGTTTTAGCAAAAAAGAAGTTCTCCGAACAAGGCATAGTATTTCCTATTTCTGCTTCAATATTAAACCATATTGATAGTTACAGGCAAATACTTGAAAGTTATTCACATAAGTTACTTGATTTTATAGAATGGGAAGAAACAAATGATCACAATATAAGTGTTCTAAACGATACAATAAATTACTACAGGTATTATGACTTAACTTTACAAGCTGAGTTTTTATATGATTGTGTATTTGATACAATAAAACATATAATTCCTGATGAGTTTTTATATTTAACACAATATGATTTGTTTAAAAAAAATCTTGACGAAGCATATGAGATGCCTGATAAACTTGTAGCCTTGTTAATCAATTTTTTAGGTCAGAATAACGGCTCACTATCCAAAAGAGCTAGGCAAAAAGAATTTTCTTTACTGACAGAAAATGAAATTGAATCAATAGAAAAACTATACAAGGAAATATTTATTGATCATAATTAAACAACTCATTTTGCAGTCTTTTCAACCACAAAATGAGTTTCTGTTATTTATTCCTTCTTCTTCTTTTTTTTTCTCCATGGTGCATTCACTTGCCAATCTCCTGCCATAATACATCCGTAAGGCAGAATCTCATCAACAATTTCACCTAATCCAAATTGTTCTATTTGAGAACGAACAGATGCTGCTGACTTATAAGCACTAGGTAACTCGGAAATATCAATTTCATTTGAAAAGAAACGAATATCTAAACCTTCTGTTTCTTGCTTAAAAATAATATCATCAGCTATATGCTCATTATTTCGCTTATGTTGTGACCTACTCATGTTACGACCAGCACCGTGTGGCGCAAAACCTAAATTAGTTTTTGTTGTTTCGCCTTCTACAATCAAAATAGGTTCTGCCATATTTAAAGGGATAATTCTTGGCCCTGTAATATCAGGCATATATTTGGGATCAAGTGGCGTAGCTCCTTTTGCATGGTAAAAAATATCTCCATCTTTAAAAACAAAATTATGCTCATTCCAAAATCTGTTTATGATTTTTTCACCCACTAAATCTGATGTAGACTTATGAATTATCTCATGATTCAGTTTTGTCCACTCTCTAATAAGCTGCAAAGCTTCCCAGTACTGTTTACCTTCTTCAGATTCAAAAGGAATCCAAGCATTTTGAGATAACGTATCAGGTGACAAATGATTCTTAAACTTGTTTGCTATGGTCATTCCTTTTTTATAAAGTAAAGCGCCTGGGCCACGAGAACCATGATGTGTTACCATAACTGTGTGTCCTGTATTTTTTGATTTACCTACGTATAAAAAATGATTTCCATCGCCTTGAGTTCCTAAATGTTCTTGTGCCATAGACATACTCTTTTGATATCCTAAATATGGATTATTTTCAAAAGCAGTTTTTAAGCTTTCAGGCATCTTAAACTGTTCTCCTCTTGCTCTACCACCAGGACCAAAATGCGTACTTGCATGAGCTGCATCTAATATTGCCTTTGGTGAAACATTTCCAAAATCAGACAACATCACAGAACAACAAATATCAGCACTATGCATTCCTGGATGAATTGCATTTTTAGTTGCAACTACACCTCCAACAGGAATTGTACCTAAAGGTCCAGCAGGACAAGCATCAGGCATTATTGCTCCATCAACAACAGTTGGTGTTCTCATAACTGCGTTCATCGTGGCAACAACTTTTTCTACATTGTCTTCTTCTAATATATGTTCTGCCTCAATATTTTTTGCAAACTTTTTAGGAACATCAAATAATGCTATTGGGTCTGGCAATTTAAATTGTTCTAAATAATTATGTAGAGCTTCTCCTTGTAGGCTATTGTCATTAATGTGCTGCAAAGCTTCTTTATACCAAGCGCCTGGAGGGAATCCTAAAGCTCTTATATCTTTTCCTGTAATTTTTGTTTCTTCATTCATAATTTAATGTTTTATTTAAGCTCCGTAATGTCCAAAACTGCATTACGGAGCACTACTTAAAAAGGCAATTCCACAACCTTTATTTAATTACAGTACAAACATCACATTAAACTACGCAATCTTTTTGCGTAGTTTAAAATTAATAGTATTTTTATTGAAAATCGCTTATTATGGCTACCACTAAAAATGCCCTTATTAGATACAAAACCATTGACAAGTGCCTACAAAATCACTTTAAAAAGTGGACTTTAGATGACTTAATAGCAGCCTGCTCAAATGCGCTTTATGATTTTGAGGGCAGAAATATTAATGTGAGTAAGCGCACAATACAATTAGATATTCAGCTTATGAGAAGTGATAAGTTAGGTTATAACGCTCCTATTGAAGTATATGACAAAAAGTATTACCGATATGCTGAATCTGACTACAGTATAAAAAATACACCAATCACTAATGCTGATATGCAAGTACTTTCTGAAACCATAGAAATGCTTAAGCAGTTTCAAGATTTTTCACTGTTTAGTGAATTAAGCGGATTATTTAATAAACTAGAAGACCAAATACACACACAAAAAAATAACAAACCAGCAATTATTCATTTAGATAAAAATGACAACCTAAAAGGCTTAAAATTTCTTGACGAACTTTACCAAGCGATTTTAAAGGAAGTTGTCTTAATTATTACATATAAATCATTTAAAGCTAGACACCCTAACATTATTGTTTTTCACCCTTACCTTTTGAAGGAGTATAATAATCGTTGGTTTGTTATTGGCAAACCTCATGCTGAAGACAAATTGCTTACTCTGGCTTTAGACAGAATATTAGCATTAGATTACAATTTTAAACTCAACTATCAACCAAAGTTTTTAGACGCAAATTCTTATTACAAAAACACCATTGGTGTAACTGTAATGCCTGAAACACATCTAAAAACTGTGGTCTTCAAAATTGATTCAAAAAATGCTCCTTATGTCATAACCAAGCCTTTTCATAGTTCTCAAAAGTTAGTTGAGAAAAGCAAAAAAGGAAGCGTGATATTTTCTATTGATGTACACATCAATTATGAGTTAGAGCGTCTAATTCTTGGATTTGGAGAAAGCATTGAGGTTTTAGAACCTAATAGTTTGCGCAATCGTATTAAACAAAAACTTAATAAAGCTGCTAAACAATATGCTACGAGATAAGCCTCTATCTCTTTTTATTTAGCGTTATTGTTTCAAATTGGTTTTTAGATATTTCATTTAATTTATTGTTTGCTTTATCTTTTAAAACCTTACGGTAATACAAATGATCTGCTTGTTCTATAAATTTCACATCAGTTACTTTATACGCTGTAATAAACTGTTCTAAATCTGTTTTGTTTATAGAGGTATTATCACTTAAGTAATCTGAAAGTTTTAATAAAAGCTTCATTTCTGTTTGTAGGGTTTCTTTTGCTAGCTTCAAACCATTTGTTACCATTTGTTTTATTTCTAATTCTATTTCGGACACATCATGACACAGAAAATTATCTGATGCATCTGTTGAATACCCTAGAACATTGTTTCCCATACCGTTAAACTTAAACATTTTACTCACAAAGTTTGTTGCTTGCTTAATATCTGAAGAAGCTCCAGCTGTAATGTAATCTTTACCAAAAACAAGCTCTTCAGCAGCAATACCTCCTAAAAAGACAGCTACCCGTTTCTCTATTTCATGTTTTGCAATATACTTCCATGGCCATTTAGCATAAACAAAGCCTAAACTATCAGGATCGGATGTCACAGAACGAATATTTTCTGGAACTACTTTTAGTAAAATTGCAGATAATGTAGCATGCCCACTTTCATGGACGGCTGTTATAGCCTGAATATCATCACTTTTTGGTTTACGCATTGTTTCAAGAGGTGTCTCTACTTTTATCTTTTTAAAATGTACTTCATTCTCATTCATATCATAAAAGACTTCTAAATATCCTTTGCTATATGATAACCTCACTGTATTTACATGAATATTTTTAAGAATGATTTCTGAAATGAGTTTTGGCAGATTGGATTGTAACATATAGTTCACAGTGGTTTTTACTGGTCTAGCTCCTTGTGTTGGAAACACACCTTCCTTGTAAATTACATGTAATAGTGATTCAGCGAAATCTAACTTTAAACCAAAGCCCTTTAGAACTTTACTAGAAATGTCTTTCAACTCTTTAGTAATAATTGCATAATAAGCTTTTGAGCTTAACGACGGATAAATAATATGGTTATTACCTAACCTAGCGATTTGTTCAAGTCGGAATCTATTTGCTAAAGCACTTTTTATTTTTGGCAATGTAATTTTTAAAGTGCTCTCATAAAACACATCTGCATGAATATCTGCATTTAAATTTCCGCTTATATCATAAGCCTCATCTAGATTTCCAACAACAAAAATTAATGCTTTAGTAAATATTTTAATGTCTGGTTTTTGGGCAATTCTAATGATACGATCTAAAAAAGCAATAGATTCTTCTCCGTTTAAGGTTAACAGATAGTCGCTCAAATCATTTTGAAGCGTAAACCCCAATTGATTCCCTCCATAATCAATAATATCACTATAATATTCAGGTTTTATAAACTTTCTAGAACGTTCATCAATCTTTTTTAATTCATCATTATCATCATCTGACCAAAATTCTGCTCTTTCCATTTCCAAATGATATAACTTAAAGTTTTTAGTCACGATTCCATTCTCAACTCGCACACCTACTTGAAGTAATTTTTTCAATAATTTTACATGGTCTCTAAAGTCAAGAAGACCACGTTTCCATTGATAATATTCAATTTTACCAGAATCTATTAAATCCCAAACCTTACGGTTTACGTCAGCATTGACCTCTTCTCTCATAGGGCCTTTTAGTGTTCGTGTATGCTGAAACTCATCTAAAACAACAATAACAGGTTTATCTTCATTTTTCTCACATAAATCATCCAACCCGCTATTAAAAGCTCTGTTGCTTTTGTCTCCTAAATCAAACCTAAAAAGCAAGTCACTATAATCTATTAGTTCTGCCATACGCTGGATTAAAGATGTTTTCCCTACCCCTGTTAATCCCCAAAGGTTTACAATCAAAGGACGTTCTTGGTAATCATTTAGCATGTACCATGAGCGTGTATTATCTATAAGCTGATCAATGGCTTTATCAATCCCAAAAAACTCTTGTTTTAACTGTATTCTAACTGTTTCTAATTGGTTTTGCTTTTTTACAAACTCTTCTCGTAGTGTGTTTAATTTTTCGCTCATATTTTGATTTGTTTTAAAATGATACCCAAAAGAACAATCTATGTTCGTCAAAACATGTCGTACTAATTATTTTACACTATATTTAGTACATCGTCATCAATTGACGAACACACTAAATACATTTGCTACTATGTCCAAATATCATATTTCAAGACGACTACAGTTTATTATTCAATTTATCTATGATGAAACTTATGCTTCTAAAGAGCGTATTTTAGAGTTTTTAAACGATAAAGATTTTAACATATCGTCACGTACATTAGAACGTGATTTCGAAAAAATAAAATCCGATTTTGGCATTGAACTTACTTATAACAAACAACACAACGGCTATTATGTTGATAAAGAAAAAAGTGTAAAAGTTGCATCGTTCTTTAAGTTTTTAGAGTTAGTATCATTGGCTGATGTATTTGCTGATGGTTTAAAAAACAACACCAGTACTTTAGATTATGTGCAATTTGACGACTCATCAAACTTAAAAGGACTAAATAACCTTGAGACAATATTAATGGCCATTAAACAAGAACGTGATTTAGAGTTTACACATCATAATTTTTACTTTAAAACCTACAAAGAGAAAGTTATCACTCCAATTATCGTTAAAGAATACATAAACCGATGGTTTGTTATTGGAGTTCCCAAAGGTGAATATGAGATTAGAACCTATGGCATAGAACGTATTTTTAATATAAAGCTTGGAAAATTATCTACCATTGAACGCGCTCCGTATCTTGAACAAACCAACCGTTTTAAAAATATCATTGGATTACGATATACTGACGATAAACCTGAACACATTGTACTGAAAGTTTCAGATTTACATTTAAAATATTTAGAAAGTTTACCATTACACCATTCCCAAAAATCAAAACCGCATACTGATGATGGCTTTGCTATTGTTACTTATGACTTAATTCCAAACTATGAGTTTATAATTGAAATATTAAAAATGAGTATAGAAACTGAAGTATTAGAGCCACAATGGTTTAGAGAACGCATCAAAAAAGAAGTTGAACAGATTTATAAAAAGTATACAAACAAATGAATATCTTATACCTACACGGATTAAATGGCAGTTTAAAACCAAAAAAACGCAACATACTTGAAGCTTACGGAACTGTTATTGCGCCTTCTATTGATTATCAGAATAACTCTAATGCTATTTCATGGCTTTACGACTCATATGCAGACAAAAGTATTGATGTTGTTATAGGTAGCAGCATGGGTGGATTTGCAGGATTTCACTTAAGTAAGTTATTTCAAGTGCCTGCATTGTTGTTTAATCCAGCTTTAGCTAAAAGAAGTGTACCTCAACATATAATTGAAACTCCTCAAAACAACAATACTAGTATAGAAATTGTATTAGGAGCGAAAGACACTGTTATCAACCCCAAAGACACACTGTCTTTTTTAGGTAATGGCTTTTCACAAAAGCAGCTTTATAAGCTAACTATTTTACCTGATTTAGAACATAGAATCCCTGTTGCTGTTTTTGAGGAAATGGTAAATCGTTTCTTTTTATAACTAATTGACAAACTAAAGCTTTAACCTTCTCATAAAACATGAGTTAACAACTTAAAAAACACAATGAAACCGATTTAAGACTTTCATCGCTTTGCGTGTGGGAAGAAACGAATTACTTTAGTGAAAAAGAATGTGCTGTTTTAAAGTTTACTGATGTACTCACCAGACTAGAAAGACAACCTATTTCTGATAGTGTTTTTAACCCTTTACTAGAGCATTTTACTAAAGCAGAAATTGCACAACTTACACTGGCAATATCACAAATTAATACTTGGACAAGACTCATGAAAACCTTTGGGTTTACACCTGGGAATTTTAGGGTTGAAAATAATTGAGCTAAATAAAAAAGCGACGCCTTTTGGTGTCGCTTTTCATTAGAAAATTAATCAGTCCAATTATATAGTCCTTTTCTAGATATGAATTTTGAATAATTATAATTTCTGGATGCAAATGCTTCCTTAATTCCTACATCTAATATAGGTTCGCTATATTCATGCTTACCTTTCTCATTACTAAAAAAACGACCTGCAGGATCTATCATTACATAGCTATTGGTAATATCATCATTACATTCTGGCACAATACTTTGAATATTCTTATGCCTACTTATGAACTCTGAAAATTGAGTTTCAGAAATTTTAAATTCATCAACTTTGTCATCATTCTGTCCTTCTATTGGCAATACTTGTAATACTTTCCAACGTTTAGGGTTTGTTTGATTAATAAATACATTGAAATCTTCTTTATAATTATAAGCGTTTACAACTGTATTTATTTTTAGTCCATAACCGTACTCCTCAATTTTCTTGATTAAATTGATATAATACGCTTTTGTTAAGGGCTTTTTACCTGTTATAGCTCTTCCTATTTTTAAATTTGTTCTAGAATCCAAACTATCAATACTTATAGCAATCCAATCTAAATATTGTTTATTCTGAGCTAAAAACTGATTAGTTAACCTGCTTCCGTTACTAACAATCATAGTGGTTAATCCTTTGTTTTTAGCTTCTCGAATCAACTCGGGCAACCATGGACATAATGTTGGCTCTCCTCCTGCAAAGGTTATTTTTTCAAAACCAGCTTTAGCAATTTCTCTTACCACTTTTAAAGCTTCTTCTTTTGGTAAATGCCCTTTTGGCAAAATAGTTTGTTTGACATCTTGAAAGGTTGCAAAGCAAAATTTACAACGCATGTCACAAGGTTCCCATAAATGAAAATTGATGCTTGGGATAACTAATTGAGTGTTCATATGAAATAGTTTAAAGTTGAGCTTACGTAAAGCAGACTATTTCATAAATTGCACTCTAATTATTTAAATTTAGCTTTCCTATATTATAGAATGTATCTTCTGTAACAAACTGTGTAAAATCTGACAATGAATTAAATTTTAAATTCTCTAATGCCATATAACGCTTGGTATTGACCAAATCTTGATAACTAACTCGAAATACTCCTTCCTCGATAGTATTAATTTTTTCAAATGCAGTCGTCACATACCATAAATGTATTTTTTTACCCGTATTAATATTCTCTTTTGCCTCCGTAAGTTGACGTATTGCTGTTCTATCTTGGCTAGTTTGATTATGCAACTCTAGTGTATTTGTTTTTTGAGTAGTACGTTTTAATTGTATTAAAATAATATTCCAATCATCCTCCATTACTACATCTACATCTCCATGCTTTTGATTATTGGATTTTTCGTAGGTTTTCCAATTTTCACCTTTATACATTTCAACTAGTTGAGTTTCTATTCTGCTACCATTTTGAGGTTGAAAATTTCTTAAAATAGATTCCGAAATGGTATATAAACCAGTAAAACTTGTCAATACACTAAAAGGGGAAATAACAAAGTCTCCAATTTGAATGAATGGCTTCTGCCATAAACTTACTTTTTGGCTTAACCTACCTAATATATTTTTACTTCCTTCATATGAAAATAAATCAAGAAATCTAAAAAACTCTTGCTCATCACATTTTACACCAGCATTAATAGCAGAGTTAAACAGCTCATCTTTTCTAGAAATAAGTACTAATTCTGCAACTTTTCTTTTGGCTATGAGTCTCATTATTGCTTCACCATAAGTATTTAATCCTTTTTTTGTTAGCTCTCGTAAAGGGTTCTCGAAGGTTTCTAATTTCCGCCAAGCTATACCATGAAGAAATGAAATTATAACATCAAGCGTTGGTAAAGCGTTATGCATTAAGTCCTCATCTCGAATCCCTAAATCATAAACAGCTTGTTTTATGGCTAACTGTCTTGAGTTTCCAAGTTGGTTATTTGTACTTATATTATCATTAACAAATTTGATTTCGTTTTCATTTTTAAGTTCAGCAAACTGTAGTTCTCCATAGTTATAATATGTTTGCTCATTTACTTTATATCTTAATTCATCATTGCTCCATTGCTCATTAAACTCTTTACTTCCACTAAATATTAGATTGTTTTTAGAATCAATGGTTACTTTTAAACCAGGTTCAAATACATATCTATTAATATAGTCTAATAACAGAATATGTTGGTATGCGCAAGAGAATAACTTTTGACCTCTATCAAATATTACACAGTCAAAATATATTTTAAATAATTCTTCATGTGTAACTTTAACTGATTTTAAATCGTGTTTTTCTTGAGTTATAGCGACCAACCAGCTTAAAGTTTCACCTGCAAACTGCCATCTTAAATTATCATTAGGATTTTTGAAAATAAAAGTTTCAAATGAAGCTAAAAGAGTCATTAATACCTCTTGAGGTTTGGATTCAATATTTGTAAACTCTCTTTTAATAGCTTCTAAAGAAGCTTCAAAACGATTAAAAATATTATTCCATATTTCTAATTCTTTTTTAATAGAGCTAGGAAAATCATTGCTCTGAATAAAGTCGAGTCTCTCTTTATTTAAAAATACTTTTTCATACTTATAACCTAAACAAAAAAGTTTAGGGTTGTTATGAGCTACGTATAACTCAAACTCTTTTAAAGGTTCTTTTTGAGTTCTCAAATAAAATCGCCACAGATTTAAAGCATATTTTTGATTAAGCCAATCTGTCCGTTTTGTTATAAGAAAATTGTTATAAAAAAAAGAATCGTAGAAGAATGGGTTTTTATAATTCCTTTTGTTTCGTTTTCGCTTACCTTTTGAATCTGTATACCATTTTACAAATTCATTAAAAGATAAATTCCATGCAGCTTCATAAGCCTCATAAAAATCTTTATTACTATAAAGATTTTGAGCCTCTCGTTTGTAGTCTAATTGTTTCATGATAAACAAGTTTAAAGTTGACTATACGTAATAGTGCTTGTTTATCACTGTCACAAATATAACATTTTTCATCAAACCAAAGACCATATTTACTTATTAATAGAAGACATTCGCTTCATAGTATCAAAAAAGGCGCGATAAAATGCATCATCTTTAGCATACAATTTATACAATTCTAGTTCTTGTTTACGTTGCTGACGCATTACTTCATCAAGAATTTTCTTAAAAGCCAAATCACTGTTTTGTTGGTCGGAATTGCTCACCACTTTCTCTTCAAAATCAGGATGCGCTTGTACGGATTTAGTTAAACTTATAAACTTTACACGTTGGTCGTCTGGTGTAGCCTCCCAACCTTGAAACCAACGTTCATTAAAAGATTGAATAATCAAATCTAAAGGGTCTTTTTCCTCATCGGTACCGTGCGCACCTCTTGGATTTGGGTTTTGAGGATCTACTTCGGTTTCTGAAGCATCTAGCTCAATACTTGTATTCAATTTTACGCGTTCTAAACCGTATGTGGATAAATCAATAGATTCTAACAATTCGTCTAAACCTTCAATATCTTTATTTTTAACTGGTAGCTTAGGAATTAGGAACTTTAAGAACCAAAACAGCTTTTCCCAGTTCAAAATTTCAAAGGGAAGAATGGATGCCATTTGTCCATAAATCTTGACGAATTGTTTTGCCTTTATTTTAAAATCGGCTTTTTCATCGTCTTCTAATTCCAACTCGTGAATAAACCGTTCGGATGCTTTTTCAATTATCGGACTTAATACTTGTGCATCTTCTTTATTGAAAAACTTCTCGTTAAAATCTTCTACTTCACTCCATTCATACACACCAACATCGTCCAATACATCTTTTAATTCGTGTAGTACATTAACATCTGTGGTATCGGTTAAAGAAGTTGCGGTATAGAACGGGTCGAATGAATTTTTAATATCATCGGTACTATTGAAGAAGTCTAACACAAACACATCTTCGGTACGTTTGTTATACTTAAGTGCTGCACGGTTTAATCGAGATAGGGCTTGCACTGCCAATACACCTTGTAACTTTTTATCGACATACATCGCACAAAGCTTTGGTTGATCAAAACCTGTTAGGTATTTATTGGCAACTACTAAAATGCGATAGTCGTCTTCATCAAATTTATGTCTGGTATCTTTTTCTGCAAAGCCATTCATTTCGGCTTCTGTGTATTCTATTCCATCTACTTTTTTGGTTCCTGAAAAGGCGATTGCGATTTTAAACGGATTGCCTTTATCGGCTATAATTCTTTTTAAAGCTTTGTAATACTTAATAGCGGAAACAATACTTTGTGTTACTACCATTGCCTTTCCTTTCCCTTTTAATCGTTTTTTGTTCACGATGTTGGGAATAAAATGGTCTAGGATAATTTCTGCTTTGGTATTAATGGTTTGTTGGTCTTGCTCTACATAGGCACGTAACTTTTTCTGCGCTTTGGTGGAATCAAACAAGGGATTGTCTTCTATAGATTTTGAAATTTCATAGTAGCTCTTTAAGGTGGTATAATTCGCCAAAACATCTAGAATAAAACCTTCTTCTATGGCTTGTTTCATTGAATATAGATGAAATGGCTTTCGTCCTACGCCATCTTCTTTGACGGTACCAAACTTTTCTAGTGTAATTGGTTTTGGAGTTGCGGTAAAGGCTAAATAACTAGCATTGCCACGCATTTTACGCGATTGCATTGCTTTGATGATTTTATCTTGGGCATCATCTTCTTCCTCTTCTGCTATTTGTTTACCCATCGCACGATTCATATTATCGTGTGCCGAACCACTTTGGCTAGAGTGTGCTTCATCAATGACCACAGCAAAACGCTTTTCGCTTAAATCGGAAATACCCTCAATGATAAACGGAAATTTCTGAATAGTAGTAATGATAATCTTTTTGCCCTGTTCTAAGCTATCTCTCAACTCTTTAGATGAATAGGCTGGTGCAATGATATTTTTTACTTCCGAAAAATTGGCAATATTATCGCGGATTTGTTTGTCTAACAAACGTCTATCTGTTACCACAATCACCGAATCGAACAAGGGTTGTTCTACACTTTTTGCTCCTGGTACATTTTCATTTACTGGATAAGTCTCAATCAGTTGATAGGCTGCCCAAGTAATGGAATTGGATTTACCAGAACCAGCAGAATGCTGAATTAAATAGGTTTGTCCGACTCCTTTTTCGCTAGCGTCTGCAATAATTTTACGTACCACATCCATTTGGTGGTATCGTGGAAAAAACAAGGTTTTGGTGTTTAGTGGGTCTTTTTTCTTACCATCTAATCGTACAAAATGCTGAATAATATTGGCTAAACTTTCTCTTGTAAATACCTCATCCCATAAATATTGGGTTCTGTGACCGGTAGCATCTGCGGGTAATTCAGGATTTCCTTTTCCGTTTTTGTTGCCTTTATTGAACGGTAAAAAGAAAGTGGACTTCCCATCGAGTTTAGTCGTCATATAGGCTTCATCGGTATCGACTGCAAAGTGTACAATGCAACGTGCAAACTGCAACAACGGTTGTTTAGTATCGCGTTGCGTTTTGTATTGGTGCTGACCGTGAACACGAGCGTTTTGCCCTGTCCACGCATTTTTAAGCTCCATAGTGACTAATGGCAAGCCATTGACAAACAACACCAAGTCTATTTCTTCTCTTGGGTTGTCTGTGCTGTAGCGTAATTGTCTGGTTACACTAAATTTATTACTCTCAAAATTGTCTTTTACTTGTTGGCTGCTACTAGCCAATGGCGACTCGTAAAACAAGGTAAAATGCGCATCATCTACTTCCAAACCTTTTTTTAGCAAATGCAATACCCCGTATTTTTTTATCATACGGTCAAAACGATTTAGGATTTTAAGTTTCCAATCGGTTTGTTTTTGTAGTTTTTCTAGCTCTTCTTTTTGGGTGCTTTGTAAAAAATCCCAAAAGAACTGCTCGTCTATGGCAAATTGGGCATTGAAATTGCTCGGTTGCCCAATGTAATAGCCTTTACCTGTTTGGTAGATTTCTGCATCTTCGTTTACAGCATCTATAGGAAGACCTTGTTGTTTTAGATCTTCTAAACAAGTGCCAGTTAAGTGTTTTTCTATAGCTGCTTCTAATGCTTGTTCGTTGGTTTGGCTATGCATTGCTAAAGTTTTTTAGTTTGTCCTTCATCATTTCTGTATGAATTCTTATTTCTTTTTCTTCCCAATTACCCTCTTCCATCATTAATTGTTGCTTTAAACTATCTGCCCCAACTTTATAGTAATAATCTTTTTTTGCTGAAGGCATATGATTACTCAATCTAGAGTTTTTACTGCTGCTAATCAAACATAAGTTCCCAAATAAATCGTAGATATCAGATTCAATTTTATGTTCTTTTGATATAGGATTTTGAGGATAATAATGTTCTACAGAACTTCTAAATGTAAATTCAAAATTTACATTTTTTTCTTTCCATAAAATATAATCTAAGTAATTAAAAACAAAGTTTTCTACAGCTGTTCCGTTATCTAACTTATCAAAGTTATATTTTAAAATAACTTTATTAGTAGCTATTGCATTGTTTTTATAAATAATATCAAAATAATCTATAGGTTCTTCTACTGCTATGTATCTATCATACAAATAGCATTCTGCTAAATTTTGTAAATACGATTGATATTCAATTGCATTTATTTCTTCTTGATAAAACAAATAATATAAAGCTGCATTTAACCAATGTTTGTATACTAATGTTGGTGTTGAAACGTGAAACATAGCTAACAGCATTAATATATCTCTATTTAAAGCTTCGTCATTTTCAAAAACATTTACATAACTAACTTTATTTCCGTTATACCATTTTAGCTTTTTTAAACTCCACTGATCTTTTTCTCTAATAAACTCTCGCTTAATAATGTATTGATCAAATAGATGTTTTGCTTTTAGCAAACTAAACCCAAAATCTTTAACAAACTGCAATTGCTTTTCTTTATCTGTATTTTTAAGAAAACCATCAAAAGCATAAATTAATCTTTTATCATCTAAGGCTATATTGGTTTTTGTTTGTACCCGTAAAACGTGTAATAAAAAGTTAGAAAAATTAATAACCGAATTAAACCGCTCGGGTGCATCTTCGTTTTCTCCTGTATTATTTTCAAAAGAACCTTTAAATGCAATAATTTCTTGCATTGTAAAATCTGTTTCGGTGGTATCTTTTGTATCATTAAAAATACAATCTGCCAAAGTGTCTAAAGAAGTTACACTTAGTTTGTTCCAATTACCCGCTGTAAAAACAGCATCTCTTTGTTTTGTAGTGAAACCGTATTGCACGTAGCGTTCCATATCTGCACAAGCTTCCCAAACCGTATTAAATGTATAGCTTAATTTTTCATTATCTTTTAATACTTCAAGCATATTTGCTTTTAATATCTCGTGTTTTTCTAATTGCTCGCCACGATTGTTCATTATTTCAAAATAATGATTCAAATCTGTTTCTTCGGGCACAGATACACGTACCAAATGTACCTTATTGGTTAAATAGTTATAAAACTTTTCTATTTTATCTGATGTATCTAAAAAACGTGTTAGTACTTTTTCCGCATCAAAATAGCGTTGTTTTATATTTACATTGTAGTCTTTATTTGGTATAAATGTAGCTTCTGTATTTTGATGATTATTAATAACTGCTAAAGTTTCAGTAGATTTTTTTCGACTATCAAAAGTTAAGTTTAATTTATAGTTAATTTTAGAACTTAGCTCAATCTTATATTTACGATGTAAGGCATTTAATAAAATATTCAAAGTGGTTAAACGCTGTTGACCATCTATGGTTTCATACGTAATTTCTCCATCTAAATGACGTTCATATACTACCAATGTACCTATATAATAATTGGTTTTAGTTTTTTCATCATCAAAAGCATAATCACATACATCTTGTATTAATTGTGTTATTTCTCCTAATCCCCAAGTATAATTTCTTTGGTAGATTGGTATTACATAAGATTCTTTTCTTTCAAATAAATCTTTTATAGAGAAGGATGGAATTTCTTTACGCATAAATATAATTCATTTTAGAAAAGATGTTTTTAATATCTTCTGTTTTAGCTGAAGAAACTAAACTAGATTGATCTAGTATCTGAATTTGAGTATTTAAAAAATCACTTGGTTTTAGTGCATCTTTTATAGTTTTAAAAACAAAAGGGTAAGACAACGCATAATTATCTATAGATGCTAATTGCACACTATGGTAAGTTAAACGTACTGTATATGCCCAAATAAAAATACGTTCTATAGCGCGTTCTATTTCTACAACACCAAATTTATCTATATAGTAAATTAAAGCACAATCAAACAAATTGCGAACATACTTATCTCCTGTTCTGTTTTTACCTGCATAATTATCTATAGTATGTAAAATTTGTTGAGCTAAACTGTTGTCTTGTGCTGTAACTTTTAGTTGTTTTATTACTGTTACATAATGGTTAATCATTTCAAAAAAACGTTTTCCGTTAATAACCACTTGGTCTAACTGAAACGGATATGACATAGTATTACCATCTATTTTTCTATTAAAATCTTGATTATAGCCCTCTACATAAAAATGACTAATGCGATATATACTTGCAAAAGGATAAGGTTCTTTTACACTTGGACTAATGCCTTTAAAAATATCGACATCATTTTTGGTAAACCTTCTTGCTATTTTTGAATTTGCCCAATTTTTAATACGATATAGATAATTAGCAAAGGTGTTTTTTAATTCTTCTAATGGCATATCTTCCCAATTATCTACGGTATGAATACGTTCTATTTCAGAAGTATTATCCATCATTTCACGTAAATGAAATGCCTTTAACAAATCGTGCGGTGCTAAATCTACACCACGTGCGTTTTGAGAATCGAAAAATTGAAAAGCTTCTGATATATCTTTTAAAACAACTTTTACCACTTCGCAACGCTCATAAAAAAACTGTACGGTTTCTGCATCAAAATCTACAATTCTGCGTTGTATTTCTAAATAATTATCTCTTATATTATTTTTACTTTGCTCGTTTTTAAAAGAAAGTTTATTGGTAATATTTAAATCTGGTAAACTAATTTTAGATGCTTTTAATTTTGAAACTAAAGCCTTATTATTTTGAATAGCCAAGCCAATTAATAAAACCGTTATGGTGCGTTGCTGCCCATCTACAATGTTTAGTTTTTGGTTTTCATCTAAATGATACACAATAGTCCCTATGCGATAAGCAGGTTTTTGTTTAAACGCCAAAATATCGTCTAATAATTGGTTTACATTTTTTATTGACCATTTATAAGGACGTTGATAGTTAGGTATCTCTACATTACCAGTATTTACCAATTGTTTAATGGTAATTATTTCTGGTTTTATTCTTGTATTTATTGCTGGGGGATTTTTAGTCATACTCTACATCATTTTAACTTTATAGTTAACCGCCTCTACACATAAATTACTGGCATCCCCTTGTAAGATTAAAACATCTCCTTTTAAAGTTTCATCATTAAAATTATATACACGATATATGTAATAATTATTCTTTTCTTGTATGCTGCGCTCCATCTCGTTTCTAGTAATATAGAAAGGTGTGTTTTTATTGCTCTTAGTAGCTTTAACCTCAATATACATTTCGTTACCATCCATATCGAAAGACAAGACATCATACCCTAAACCGTCACCTTGTTCTTTGGAGTGATGTGCTACTCTTTTTGCCAAATTCTCCATATTTGCATTAAGCAATTTTTGTTTTTCCAATTGAATTATAAAGAGCTCGCCTAAATCGCCAATACGCTTGTTTTCTTTGTTATTTTGTAAATGGTTTGTAATACTACCTGTAAAGTTTACATTAGTATTTTCTACTGTTACTTGATTAGTTCTTCTAATTTCAATGGTTACCTGATTGTTATCTTCCTGTTCAGCATCATCGTTATCTAGTAATTGAATATGCTGTACACTAGAATATATTATATCTTGGGTTAAAATATGGTAACCTTCATCTATGTAACAGTCCTCTGTTAGTCTGCCATGATGTAATCTTAAAAGTTCTTGGTCGACAGATACGATGTGATTCATTTGTTTACAAAGGTTTTCAAAATGAGAAATATTTTCTATTCTACCCTTAACAGGTATGTAAGGATAATCGACTTGAGTAGCAAACTTTTTAAACATACCGAACTTGTATAAGAAATAGCGTTCGGGATATTTTAAAACCAAATATACCATTACCGCTCTATGATCTTGGTAATGGTTATTAACCTCAAAATTTGCATTAACAATTTGTATTATGCCAAGCCTAAAATCTTCAATTCTATCAAACAAATGCATTTCTTCATTATACAAATCTTTAAAAAGTGCTCTTACTACTTCTGGTTCAGACAGCGCACTTTCTAACAACATTCTCTTGGGGTAGTACAAACCAGAATCTAATAAATTAAAAGTCTGACTTAACGCTTCTTGTAACATTGAGGCAAAATCTTCTGCATCAATATCCCAATAGTCTTGAAAATGCTTTACAGCTTTCCATTTATACAATTCTTGCTGGCTTATTTCTTCAAATTGTTCTTTATAAGCTTCTATATAAGCCCTTACTACTTGCTGATTCATAATTTATTTAATAGCTTTTGTTTAATCACTTTTATATCCTCTAGCTTGTTTCTAACTAACCGCTTATTACTGTAATGTTCAAACTCTGAATAATCGAAAATAATAAGTTTAATACCTTTTTTTGGTAATTCAATTCTTCTGCGTTCATCATATCTTTTTCGTTGTTCTCCTCTACTCATTCCTGAAACTGTCATGCGCTTATCAAAATGTAGTACAGCTTCTGTATGCTGACGCTCATAATATTCAACAACAAGATTTAAGCTTATGTAATAGGCATCTACAGGTAATTTAACTCCTGTATCACCTTTTAAAAAATCAAAGCGATGTTGCCTTGATGCTTTTAATTTTAAAACCTCATCACACAAGTCAATAATATAAGCTTCATCACTTTGTTTTTTAGGTTTTGAAGTATTAGAATCTTTTACTGGTTTTTTAATTACTTTAGTATTGTTGATAGGCTTAGATATACTAGCTGAAGTTCTTTCACTACTTATAGTAATAGTATTTCTAAAATCCTGTACAGTATAACCACCACGCAAACCAAAATCTGAGGCATAAAAACCAAGTTTTCTTATTTTGTTTCTAATACCTTTTTGTTTAACCGAATCCGCTTTTAGTTTTAATTCAATTAACTTTTCAATTTCTTTAGCTTCTTCTAATGTGAATTGTGACCTACCTTTCATACCAACAAACCTTTAACTTACTTGTTTACCACGCTATAGATTAAACTACTTTTATTTTCTTTCATATTGTTCTACAAATACCTATCTGTTAAATAATCAACATAGTCCTCATTCCCTTTATAAAAGTTCTTGGACAAATTAATAATAACCTCTTGGTAGGTAATATGCCTAAAGTGTATCCTGTCTGCTTTGGCAATGTCTGCAAATGCTTCTATTTCCTTTCTATGTTCTGCTCCATCCATTCCAACAACATCATACCATAGGTAAAGTAATTTGAAGCCTGTTTTCCCTTTTTGTTTTTTCAATCCCAGAATATGCTTAATGAGTTGAGAAGCATCTAGATATTTAAACTTACTATTGTTTTGGGAAATTTCACTTGCTAGCTTTTTCAAATTAGTTAATCCATTCCAGAATGAGTTTTCGGTTTTATATCTTTCACTGAGTCCTTTTATGTTTTTACTGTAGGGTTCTGTAAATTTAGACTCTATGGCATAAACTATATTGTTATGTTCTATGACAACATCTAAATTAGGCTTACGTGGGAAGGTTTTCTTGTCTTCGCTTATTTCAAATTTTTGCTCAAACGTTACGGCATTGGGCTGAATATTTGAATTAAATGGCCTTTTATTAATCAATTTACATGCAGAAAGTATAGGACTTACATCTTTTTCTTGCCAATATTGAAACACGTTAACAGGCAGTGCCGAAGAGGAGTGCAACGCTTTCATTTTAGCCAATCTAGTTGCAGTGTCTTTTGTTTCACCACCATCACCCTCATCAAAACATTTTTGCGTTTCTGCTGATAACTTGTTATTAAAAATATTTAAAGATAAATCCTGAACATAATTCTTTTCTCCTCTATTTGGTTTAGTACCACCAACTAATTGGAAACCTTGCCTTTTTGCCCAATTTTGCTGTTTTGACTGTATGTACTTTATCCCATTCATAAATCTATCTTTAACACACCCTAACCTTACCCGTTACCACACTATTTATTAAACTACTTTTATACTGTTGCATTTTTTTTCTTTTGTTTTATTACTTATTCAACACCTTCAACTTTTTAATTCTCATCAAATTTCAAATCTATTGACTTTAATCGCTTACTGACTCTTTTTTCGTGCCTGTTAAGAAAGAATTTAGTTTGCCATGTCCACCTTGGCAATGTTTTGGCAACACTATTTATCTCATCTATAAATGATAAATGTTTTTTAACTAAATCTTGAATACCAACGTTAATCTGTCTCCTAATTTCTTTTCGCTTCTTTGTACTAATTTTAGATTTACTCTCCAAACGAAGCGACTCATCTTCAAAATTTACAATAACATCATCACGTTCCATAAGAATATTAATAATGTTATTGGCTTGAATATCTTCATAGAGTCTGAAAATTTTTCTAAACTCTCCAAAGCTCTTATCCTCTAGTTTCTCTTTTGCAAGCTCTTTTAAAATTTCTTGGACATCTTTAATAAATCTATGGTAAGACAATATATAGTTGGCATAAGCAATACTTATCTGATCAAATGAAGGTTTATGAATAGATGTTAGCACAATTAAAGCACCTTCGTCTTTTTTATAAGTTTTAAAATAATCAGCTTCAGCTTTTTCATAATCACTGTAACTTGATAGCTTTGGCACACTATCTGAAGACAATTCAATCAAGAAGTACTTATCCCTGTGTCCAACATTTTGCCATTGTTTTTTTACAGTGTTAGAATTCTTTCTAAAGGTTTCTGCCAGCTTAGATATAAAATCATACTTATCTAATGTCCTGTAAAGAAAACTGGCCTCTTCAGGATTTAATTCTTTTTCACTTGAAACTAAATGATGAAACCTACCCAATGTAACATTGTTTTCATAGCCCTCTTCCTTCAGCCTTGTATTATATAGTACATCGGTAATTTCAACTAAAGTTGCCCAATTGTGCGTGTTTTTTGTTCTGATCTGAACTTCTACAACTTTACCAGATACTGGTTCTGTAATATAAACATGAAATGCTTGATAACCAATCTTTTTAGGGTTTTCAAAGTAATTCCTTACCTGACCACGTACCTGATACTTCTCTAGTATAAGATTAACCATTTTTCTTGCTGATACCTCATCATCAAAAATGATGCGTATACCAGCAATATCCCACATTCTATTCAATTGCATTTTGGGTTTACGAATGACCTTATTTATAATCGTAGAAATCCTTTTTAATCTAAAAGCAATTATGGCCGATCTTTGAACCGTAGATTTATATTGGGTAAGCTCTTTAAAAGTTTTAAACAAGGGGTTTGTAAAAGAAAGTCTATGCGCCTGCAGTAAATCTAAATCATCATCAGAGATATGTTTTCCCTTTAAATTTCTTAAACGTTCACCTAACCTATTTATGTCTCCTCCTGTATACTTCATACCCCTAACAAACCCTAACCTTACCCGTTACCACACTATTAATTAAACTACTTTTATACTCTTGTAGCTTGCTTATTTCTTGCTCTTTTAGGCTAATGGCGGTTTCTATTTTAGACGATGCGGTTTCTATGTAGTTGGCGATTTCCTTTTGCTCGGAAAGTGGTGGGATGGGAATTAATTGATTTCCGATAAAATCAGAATTAGCTCTTGGCATTTTAGAACCATAAGTTGACGAATCAATAAGATTTATAAACTCAAAAGATAGCATTAATAAGTGAGTATATAAATTACTCATTGACTCGCTTGTTCGATAAACCAAAAATTCAGTAGTACAAATTCCTTTATTTTTAGCTAAATATACTTTAGCCAAATAAGGTCTTAATTTTCCAAAAAGTATATCGCTTTTTTCAAAATAGTTAGCAAGTCCTTCTGTTTCTGAATCACTTTCAATGAATTTTCCACTCCAAGATTCGATATTCTCCATACCAATATAATTGAGTGAGCTGTCCTTACTTAATATTTTTTCAGAAATTAACTTTGTTACAAACTTCAACCTCTTCACCTCCCAATGCTCCGGAATCTCGCCAATCCATTCTACACCAGAGTCTTTCATCTCGACTGCGCTCGATGTGACACCTTTTGTTACTGCTTTGTGTATGAGGATTTGTTTGCGTTCTTTTAATAGTGCTATTTGTTGCTGTTTTATGGCAATAGCTTGGTCTATTTTGGTGGTTTTGTCGTCTAAAAATTGGGCAATGGCGGTTTGTTCTGGAAGTGGTGGAAGCAATGCAAAACCATTCAATATCTTATTTTCAGAAATAGTATAAATTGTACTTCCAATTTTTTCCTTCATTAATTGAGTTTGAAATACTATGGAAAGAAATTGATAAAATAAAAACCTATTATCTGCCTTAACATTTTTCACAACTAAAATCTGCGGGTTTACCGTTGCCTTTTCAGGTAACTCTCTAACGTGTGCAATTTTACCAATAGATGCTGTTTTTACTATCAACAAATCACCAACTTCTACCATTATTTCCGGTGATTCATAATATTTATCCCAAGACAAATAAGAATTTTTGGTCCATTCTAAATTGGATTCTCCAAAATTAGAAGGGCTTATGGTAATTGCTCCACTACCTTCATCTACTAAATCATTTGTTGTATATCCTCTGAAACCTATTCTTCCAAAAACTTCCAAAAAAGACTTTAATTTTCTTATTTCCCAATGCTCAGGAATGTCTCTTAACCATTCTACACCAGAGTCTTTATAGCTGTCGTATCTTCGGCTACGCTCAGATACCGTATTTTTTTTATTTGCTGTTACTTTCATATTAAGCAAGGTTTAAAATATCTGCAATTAAACCATCGCTTTGTTGTTCTAGCTCCAAAATATCGGCAGTTACGTCTTCTATACTACGTAAAGGTGTATGCTTGTAAAAGTATTTGTTAAAGCTAATTTCGTAGCCAATTTTGGTGGTGTCTAGGTTTATCCAGGCTTCGGTTACGTGTGGCTGTACTTCGCGTTTAAAGTAGCTGTGTATGTTGTCTTTTAGCGGTACGTTTTCGGTGTCGCGTAGGTCGCTTTCGGTTTCGTAGGTGATGTAAGTTCCTTTCTTATTTTTTTGAGATTCTTCGCTTTGCTCTGAATGACAAATAGGATAATAGCCAAAGTCTGGTAAGTCGGTTTCTTCGCAATCTAAATGTTGTAAAAGTTGGGTGAGTTTATCGCCTGTAAGTTTTACGGTTTTTTTAATCACTTTTTCGGCTTCGGCATCGTACCAACTTACCGCATTTAAAATGGCTTTTTTCTCGCTGGTACCTAGTTTTAGCTTTTGGGCTTTGAGTTCGGCATCAATGTCTTCTACAAATACATTAAAGTCGTTGTATTCTTTATCGCCAAATACATTTTGTAAGGCTTTGGCAGCGGTTACCAATGCCAAATGTTTTTGCCAAGTGTCCTTTTTAGTGAGTTTGGTTTTATTGGCAGAAGACAGATTTAAGTCCTGTGCCTCGCACCATTCTAAAATTTGCTCCTTGAACTGTGCCGTATTGCTGTAAATAGCCTCGCCAAATTCTTGGTATGCCCATTGCATAGGTTCTAGCAAACGGCTATCAAAACGTAAAGTTTCTACACGCTCGTTGGTAAACTGTGCTTTTAAACGTTTTGGGCGTTCTATGGTGGCTTTGTAATAGCCAAAATCGGTATTATCAAAAACTTGTGCAGCTAAACTCTCTTCGCCTTCGGCTTCTTTATTTTCTAAATGGGTATAGCAGTTCACAATTTCGGTAATGTGCTCTGGTGTGAGTTCGCAGTTTTTATTCCCAAGGTTTTTACGAAGCTTTTTGTATAAAGCATTGGCGTCAATGAGTTGTACTTTACCTTTACGGTGTTCAGCTTTGTTATTGCTTAAAATCCAGACATAAGTGGTAATGCCAGTGTTGTAAAATAGGTTGTTGGGTAGTTGCACAATAGCTTCTAGCCAGTCGTTTTCTATAATGTAACGGCGTATGTTGCTTTCTCCACCACCAGCATCGCCCGTAAACAAGCTACTGCCATTATGTACAGAAGCAATACGTGTACCTGTTGCGCTTTGGTGTAGAGGTTTCATTTTAGAGACCATTTCCATAAGAAACAGTAATTGCCCATCGCTAGAACGTGGTACGGCATCTACATCTTCTAAAACGCTCCAATAATTTTTGAGTTGAATTTTAAAACGTTCGTCAATAACATCTTTACCATCCTTAATGTATTTCTGCTCACTCGCCCACGATTTTCCGTATGGCGGATTAGAAAGCATAAAATCGAATGTTTTTCCTGCAAATTCGTCGGTAGATAAGGTAGAACCCACACGTATGTTGGCTGGGTCGTTGCCTTTAATCATCATATCACTTTTACAAATGGCGTAGGTTTCGTCGTTTATTTCTTTTCCGAAGAGATACACATCACCCATAGCACGTATGCTGCCTTCTTCGTCTTTGATAAAGTTTTGGCTTTCGGTCAACATTCCTCCAGAACCACAAGCTGGGTCGTAAATGGTCATTACTGGCGGTAGGTTGTCTTTAATCGGGTCGAAAATGATGTGCGTCATTAGGTCGATTACCTCACGTGGTGTAAAGTGCTCTCCGGCTTCTTCGTTGTTTTCTTCGTTGAATTTTCTAATGAGTTCTTCAAAAACATATCCCATTCCTAAATTGGATAGTGCCGGTAATTTTCTACCTTCTGGGTCTTCTTTTTCAAAAGGTGTGAGGTTGATGTATGGTGAGGTAAATTTTTCCAATACATCTAACAATACATCTTTGCTCGCCATATGGCGCACTTGACTACGCAGTTTGAATTTTTCGATGATTTCTTTCACATTAGGACTGAAACCATTCAGGTAATCTTCAAAATTGGCTTGTAATATTTGTGCGCTATTGGTAGCGGTATCTTTTAATTGTTGTAGTGTCCATTTACTGGTGTTGTAAAACACATAGCCAGAAGCATCTCGTAGTCCGTTTTCATCCCATTCGGTAAAGCCAGCTTCATCACGCTGAAAAGCGAGTTCTTCTAAAACAGCTTCTTTGGTAGGTTCTAAAAGTGCATCTAAACGGCGTAAAACAATCATTGGTAAAATTACGTCGCGGTATTTACCACGTACGTAAACGTCTCGCAGGCAATCGTCTGCAATAGACCAGATAAAGGATACTAATTTATTGTGGGTTTGTTTGTTCATTAAAGTCTTTCAATTTTTTGGCTAATAAAATTAACATTAATTATAATTTTAGGCTAATAACAATCACATTTATAATCAAAAATATATTTGTGGAAACGTTTACCATAAGAATTAGAATCTCCATAACCTCCATTTTTAAAATTAGACCAATTTGTTGAAGGAATCCCACAAAATATATACGTATTAGTTTGATAGCTATATTCGCTTTTTTTAATTTTTGCTATCACATAAATGTCATAATCATAGGTGTAAGCTGTCACTTCATAAAGCCAGCTAGAATCTAATGTGTAACTCGAAAGCTTACTTTTACGGTATCCATTGTCTTGGATATAACTTAATAAATCTTCACAAGACGCTGTTTGCGATGTACCACTATATGAATTACTCGTAGGTACTCCACAACTACGTATATACTTCAAAGTATTATTTAATTCATCAACAGCATACCCCATATTATTTAATGCCTGATTAATATAATTATTAGCTTCGTTAAGATAATCACTTAAATAGTCGGCATCGGATGTATAACTCGCACTAGACAAACTACTTTCTGCATTAGATAGATTTCTTTTTGCATCATAAAAATAATCTTCAGCGTCTTCAGCTGCATTTTCAGCATCATAACAATTAAGATACCCTGCTTCAGTTTCTGCATCATCAGCTTCATCTTCAGCATAACCTAAATAACGTTTAGCGGAAGAAACTTCACTTTCTGCGTAATTAGCATATGATTGAACACCTGAAATAGATTCAGCATTAAAGGCATCAGAGATATATGATCTTGCATTCTTTAGTTTCTTAAAAGCATCTTGATAGTTCTCATAAGATTCTTCAATTGCTTCTGTTACATCAGAGACTTGAGAATACATACCTGAAAAAGAGATTAATAGACATAATACCAAAATTACTTTTGGATATTCTCGCATTACAATTTTCATTTCTAGATATAAAACAAAAGATTAATAAAAAAATAAAGCTAAATTTTATATTAGCCAATTAATGCTATTGGTACTTTTAAGGGAGAAGCATAAATATAGAATATATTTAGAAAATCTCTATATAGTATGCTTAAAAAATTATTTAATAGTTTTACGCCATATCATCTTTAAAAGATATATACTTGTTAAGTATACCTTTAAACAAACAAAAATTTAAAAACATGAAAGCCTATTTTTTTATTACAGTATTAAGTTTAGCATTATCATTTTCAGCAAATGCTCAAACAGAAAAATCTAATGAGCAAGAAAACATAGGTAACTTCACATATTACGAACCTATATTTGTTCATAAAAGCCCTAATAAACCAAACAAGCTATATGAGCGATTTGAAGAAATTTCTGTGATTGCTATAGATTCAGTGATAAATAGAAAAAAACCGCTTTATAACGTAAAAGAAAAATACAAAGCTAATCTAACAGCTACTGATAAAAACGAGCTAGTTACGCTATTTAAATCTAAAAACAAGAACTACACAGACTCTGACTTACCACATAGTTTAAAGGAAATTAGTACAGCTACAGATAACCGTTACGGAATGTTTTTTTTAGTTGAAACTAGAAGTAGCACTTCTCATGAAACAACACCTATTAGTAAAGTACAACTTGAAACTATAATTTTTGATTTTAAACAAAATGCGGTTGTGTTTTATAAAAAATCTAAAAACTTATCTCCTAAAGGTAATGGCGGCTATGCACATACTTTAATTAAAAATTTAAAGTATATAAATAGAGCTATTAGAAAACTTTAGAATGAATGCTTAATAAATGCTTTCTAAAATAAAAGCGAGCACCTTTTTTATTTAGTCCACCTGTAAACCACCTCTTTTCTTTCTATATCATAAAAAGGTTTTTGCCCCATATTATTTGGAGCCATATTTTTAATTTCGTGAAAACGGCCGTTTATTTCAGAAACTAGCTTTTTAATATCTCCTTTGGTCAAGGGTTTATTTTCATTTTTTGTAAGTAGAGATTTTAGACCATCAGCTGCTAATGTTCCTAAAGCTGCATTTCCTACACCTTGAAAACTCATTTGTTCTACTTTACTTTTTGTGTTCTCTAATGAGTTTTTATTTTTTTTATTTTGAAGAAAGTTTTTTGGTAATGCAGGAGTTGGTTTGACTACAACATCAGCTTCCTTTCTTTCTCTATATGCTTTTGAACGGCAACTATTGCAACAAAACTTTTGCACACGACGTCTTGAAGGTAAAAATTCTTCATAACAATAGTCACAGGTGTAATATTTTGAATCTTTCATTATGCGTAAATTAAACGTTCGATTTACGTTAAATTTTAATTTTTAATCAATATTAACTTTAAAAACAGTTTTTAATAGAAAACTTTCAGCATTTGTTCTCGTATCGTTTTTAAGTTTTTCTAATTGATTTTTCTTTTCAAGTTTTTTATCAGGTTTTCTACTTTCTACTTCTTGTGTATCTAAATTTACTGCAAGCGGTTTTATCTTTTTTAAAACAGTCTGTGTTGTTTGTTTATTAAAATTGTAAACTCTTGGAGGTATTTTAAATTTAGCTTCGAATATTTCTTTGTGTTGTATATAAAAATTATGTTGCAGTGTAAAAGCAGTTTTTTGATCATCTGTTAAATCTGCTATATCCTTTTCAATTTCATTACAAAACAACTCACTCATGTAAAGTAGAGATAAAACAAGCTCGTTATATTTTTCTATCACATATTCAAAACCTCCTTTACTACTTTGCTCCTTAAACTCAAATAACAGAAATATATTCTCTTCTAAATAAGATTTTTTTGGTAATACAAACTGCCCAAAAGATCCTTTGTAATTTCTTATCAGCTTTCCATTTTTATCAAATAAAAAAATGGTATTAATATCTTTAAGTACTGGTTCGGTTTTTGTAATCTTTAATAAATCAAAAACCGATTCTGGTAAATAAAACACACTAGCCTTTATTAAATTGGCAAAAGTTAATTTGGATACTTCTTTTAAACTATCTGTCATTCCTATTTAATAAATTTTGAATAGTCTTCTGGTAACTCGGCATCAATGTCTCTTAAATATTGCTCTAAAGCTGTCATAGAAGAATGCCCTGTAATTTGCATAAGCTTACTCTTTGCTGCATGCGGCGATGAGTCTTCAACCAAAGCTCGATACAATTTAGTTATAAAAGTATGCCTAAAACTATACATACCATAATCAACACCTAATCCAAATTTATCTTTAACAACTTTTTTAAAGCGACTAGAAAAATAATTTCTTTTGTAATCTGCTGTACCTTCCCAAGCTCCGCCAATACCTTTGTAGGTAAAAAGGAAATCATCATGTTTAAACTTTGATAAATCTGGTAACTCTTTCCATAACACCTCTGGAATAATCTTCGTTTTTAAAGGACTGTTTTTTGCTTTAAAACTTAAGGTGCGATTTTCTGTATTAATATCTCCTACTTTAAGTCTACAAACTTCTATAGGCCTTAAGAAATTGAAAGACACAAACTGAATAAAGAGTAATAAAGTAGGATCTTCTTTCTCTAGATAATCGAAGATTTCTTTTTGCTGTACTTTCGTATAGGTCTTATTCCTTGTCGTTGTCGTTTTATGATTTTTAATTTTCTTTACAAAATTTTCTGCTACAAGTTCGTGGTCTTCTAAAGTAGAAAAGAAGCTACTTAAACTTGCTCTATAATTGTTTCTGTTTCTAGCAGAAGTTTTTGTCATAATTTGAAGCAAAAACTCGGACACTATAGATTTATCAACGTCTTTTATGTATTTGATTTGTTTCTTGTTCTCTTGAAGCCATTTTTTGAAAATTCTAATATGGCTACTGTAAGAGCGTAAGCTACTTGCTTGAAGTGTTTTTTCCTTAAGCACCATATCAAAATCAAAAGCCTCTTTTAATGTTGCTCCTAATTCTTTCTTGGTTGACTTTCTAGGTTTTCTCTTAACAGTTACAGCAACCTCTTTCTCAAGCTTAACTTTTTGTGTTTTTTGAGTTTCAACTATAGCTTCTTCCTTTTCTAGAGTTTCCTGTTGCTTCTGATATACACTATCATTGTTTTTATACGGACTGTAACCTTGGCGTAATAATTTATTTAAAGTTTGTCTTAAAATTGTTAAAACGGCCAATCGCTCTTCCTTGGTTTTATATTTATTGGCTTCACCATAAATTGGTGTTTGACGCTTTAGTTTTCCCGTATCAGGATTTCGGTAAGAAAAATACACATACCAACGTTTCGATAAGTCGTTATTTGCAGTGTAGATTTTGGGTGTAGAATATTCTTTTTTCAATGACAAATCGTATGCACTTTCGTATGCACTTTTGTATTCTTTTTCAATTAGGAGGTTAAAATTAAGCATAAAAAAACGGTTTGGCAACACCAAACCGTTATTATACGTGACTTTGTCATTAGTAGCGGGAACTGGACTCGAACCAGTGACCTTCGGGTTATGAGTTTGAGAAAATCTTCCAAAAACCCGCTATTTCACTCTTTTTTGAGCTAAATCATGTACTGAATCGTGTACTCTGATTTATATTAATTTCTATACCAAATATAGTGCTTTTCTACCAATATCGTCTGCCTACTTCCAAAGTATCCCTATCCACTTCTTCAAACAACTCATCCTCCTTCTCGATTAATGGGTCATACCAATCAGCTTTGTCCTTAACCCATTGTAGCCATTCCTTTAATTCTTGAGTCAGCTTGTCATTTTCTAAAGCATTCGATTCAACTGTCTTTATATAATTTCTTAAATCCATTGATTTTTGCCACCTACTTGAATTGCTTATAACAGCCTTAAAAGCTTCTAATTCCCTATTTCTATTTACCTTTAATTCTTCCTCGATTTTTCTTTTTCTTTCATACTCCTTATGTCGAATCTCCCTCTCAATGCGCTTCTTCTTTTTGCGTTTTGCTCGAATTTCAAAAAAGGCTAATATATTTGGCAACTTGTCTTCTAATAATTTTGTTTTAGTATCACTCCAAGTGTTACCATAAATGCGCCTATCATATTGAAGAGTCAATTTACCAGATGGATAATATTTAGCTTCCATCCAGTCAGATCTCTCATGTTTTTCCATTATTCTATTATCGGGTTCTCGTATTCGAATATTGAAATACTCCCCAAATATTATAAGTTTCGTACCATTATAATCATGATATTTATGATCTGTCACTATTGCCACATCGTGACCTCTTGCCCTAACTAACTTTATTAATGTATCTGCAAACAAATATGCTCGTCTTTCAAGTGATTTTGAAACAGATATAGAAAAAACTCCTTCTTTAGGCTCATCAATTCTTTTAGGGTACTTGATTTTTGCCGATTCACTGAAATACTTCTTTGTTCTAACTATTATCTTATCCGTTTTAGTGAAATTTTCAGGAACCTTTAATGGCAAGGACTTGTCATTTTTAATCTCCTTTATTAACACATTCAATTCTGACAATCCTTCTAACTTCTCCGTTAAGGAAATATCTTTAATCTCTTTATCCCATTTAGGTAAGGGAATGATAGTTACCTTTTTATTGTGTTTTAACTTTTGCCAATATCCATTTTCTGGTAATGGAATATCATTTTCTTTACATAAATTTTTGAAGGCTGAATTACTTATTGGATATTCTTTAAGGATAGCAGATATGGGTTTAAACCATACTAAATTATAAAGCTCTTCTCTAGTCATAAAAATAAAATTAGTAATTAACACTAGTTATCCTACCATAAGTCTTTTTGACAGATACCGTTGCATTTATATGGTGTCCAAGCCTAATTCCTTTAAATAAGCATTATGTTCTTCCGTACTTGCTTTTATTCTTTTCTCTACATCAACAAGCTTACTATTAACTTCTTTTAAGTTGATAATTGGTTCTGGTTTTGCTGTACTAACGTATCTTGAGATATTAAGATTAAAATCGTTTTTCTCTATTTCTTCCATTGATACGCTACGTGCATATCTTTCTTCTATTTCTGGTCTGTTTTGGTAAGTATCAACAATTCTCTTTATATCCTTTTTACGTAAAAAGTTTTGTCGTTTTTCTTTTGCAAAATTTTCTTCATCACTAGCATTTATAAAAAGTACATCGTCTTCTTTTTTGCATTTTTTTAATACTAGAATACATACAGGAATACCAGTTGAAAAGAATAAATTTGAAGGCAAACCAATTACTGTGTCAATATTACCATCTTTCAATAATTTTGTGCGAATACGTTGTTCCGCACCACCTCTAAATAACACACCGTGTGGTAATATAATAGCCATCGTTCCTTCATCACTTAAAAAGTGAAAACCGTGTAATAAGAATGCAAAATCTGCTGCCGATTTAGGTGCTAAACCATAGTTTTTAAATCTAAAATCTTCCGCTGTGGTTTCACTTGGATTCCAACGTAAACTAAATGGTGGATTTGCTACAATAGCATCAAACTCTACTTTTTTAGCAGGGTTCATTTCATTTAAAATATCCCAATCATTTTTTAAGGTATCACCGTGAAATATTTCAAACTCAGAATCCTTAACACCGTGCAACAACATATTCATACGTGCTAAGTTGTAGGTGGTTATATTCTTTTCTTGACCATATATTCTACTGATAGTGCCGCCACCTTCTTGTTTTTCTATTTTATTCTTTACATTTAATAGTAATGACCCCGAACCACAAGCAAAATCTAATACCTTATTGATTTTTTTCTTTTTACCTGCTTTTGGGTTTTGACTATCTAAACTTACTATTTCAGAAAGTACGGTAGATAATTCTTGTGGGGTATAAAATTCTCCTGCCTTTTTACCTGAACCTGCTGCAAACTGACCAATTAAGTACTCGTAAGCATTACCTAAACTATCGGTATCTGTATCAAACTCCTCAATACCCTCTGCGATTTTTTGGATGATAGTACAAAGCTTTTTGTTTCTAGCTTCATAATTTTTACCCAACTTTTCTGAATCTAGATTGATTTCTGAAAACAACCCTTTGAAAGAATTATCAAACGATTCGTTTTCTATGTATTTAAACCCTTTTTGTAAGGTCAATAATAATTCGCTATTCTGTGTTCTTGCTAATTCTGCAATGCTATTCCATAAATATGCTGGCTCAATAACGTAGTGTACTTTTCTACGCATTTGCTTTTCAAAGTCTGCAATAAACTCTGGATTGTCTTGATACCAAACCGATAAGGGTGTACGACTATCTTCTTCATCTAATTTTGGATAATCAGACCCTAATTCTTTTTTAACTGATGTTTCGTAGTTGTCTGATAAATAACGTAAAAAGAGAAATGACAACATATAATCACGGAAATCATCCGCATTCATTGCTCCTCTTAAACTATCTGCTATATCCCAAAGTGTTTGACCTAATTTATCCTGTTTTTGTTTTGCTGTCATTCTTGTACTGCTTCTTGTTGTTCGTTAAAGATTTCTGGTAAATAAAATTCATATTTAGTAAGAAATCCATCGAATATTTTTTTAAATAACTCTTTATTGTCTGCACCCATTTCCCTTGGGTCGTATATGGAATACTTACCGTGACTAAATAAATTTAAAGCCCTTTCAAAAAGTACTTCATCTTCTAAGCCCTGAATGCATTTATCTATTTTATCGTAACCAAAAAAACTAGCTGTTTTTTCTAATATACTCCTTAACGTATTAAAATGGTGCGTATAAATATCACCAGAATCCACTACTTGTTTTAATTGACTGATTATTGCTATATGATGAAAGAATGGCACATCTCCTGTATCCTGTAGGGTATATGTATCATCATTTTTAGAATGTAAATAGTAGCTTTTATTTTTAACTTTATTTCTTAACTCATTATACATTACATTAAAAAATAAACTATGATGGGTTGATACTACAGTTTTTATTTTACTTCCATCCGCTTTTATTTTTTTTATTAAAGCCCCTAAATCGCAAGCTACAGCTACCGCTTTGTTTTCGTCTAAAGAAGAAATAGGGTCGTCTATATAAATGTATTTAACCCAATTGTAAGCTCCTGTATCTTCATCGCTATTTACTTGGTCAATAGCAATTTCGCATATCGCAATAAAAAAACACCAAATAAAAAGGTTTTCTTCGCCTCTCGATATTTTAATATTATCAACCTTTTGCGAATTACCCTCTACAATAACGTCTCTTGAAAAGGTTACCGTATAATTATCGTAATCGATAAAAAAAGTGAGATTTACATAGTTTTGAAACAATGCACCAATACGTGTTTCCATTTCCAATTCTTGTAAACCATCAAAAAAAGCAGAATCTTTATTGAACATTAACACTCTATTGGTGTCATTCTCTAAATCGTTATTCCAAGTAAAAAGGTCTTCTGTAAAGGCATTAAAATATAAGGTATCTCTAGTATCTTCTGTTTTACCTAATTCTTTGAACTCCATAGATAACCTTGTTTTTCCTGTACCATTATGCGCAAAAAACAAGATAAGTTCTTTTTCTGGTGTATGGTCGCCTGTTAACACTTTTCTGTAGTGACCTGCTACTTCTGTTAAGTTGTTATAGTTAGTTAATACACTCATACCGCTACCTCATTTACATTAGGAAACAATTGTTGCAACAAGCCTTTTTTATGAAACTGCAAATCTTCTATTTTTTGAGATTGGGCTTCTATTAAATCATCTGCTGCTGACAAACAATCGGCTATTTTTTGTTGTTCTTTTGGATTTTTAGGCAGAAATATTTTTAAACTTTTTATATCACTACTGTTTACTGAATCAAATGTACCTCCTTGAGAAATGTTTACCCAATAAGGTTCAAATGAAATTAACCATTGATAGAGAAATTCTTGTGAATTTCCCTTAACAACCCTAATTGCAGAAATACCCCTACCAATACAAGCATTATGAAGGGATTTGGCAACAGTCCCTACAGGCGCACGAACGCTTAATAATATATCATCAATTTCACATTTTTTCGTTACTTCTGTAGTGTAAATTCTTGGTTTAGACTTTCTATTTTTGATGTCTGCATTTCCTTGTAATAAAGGAAGACCTTTTTTATTTTCATTGTAGGAAGATGATTTTGGCGAAGAACCCATTATGATGATTGTAAAATCTTCATCACCTAGAGTCCTTTTCTCCCAATCCCCATCATTTATAAACTCTGGAAAGCGGTATTTAGGTTGCGTTTCTCCTTCTTGCGGAAACAACTGTTGTAATAAGCCTTTTTTATGGTCTTGTAACAACTCTAGCTTTTCGGTTTCTGCATTAATGACTTCATCTAAAGAAGAAAGACAAGCGGCTATTTTTTGTTGTTCTTTTATTGAAAATTTTGGTAATAAAGTATTGTAAACTATTTCACTACTAATATTTTGAACAATACCTCCTGCTGCCAACCTTTTGTATTGTATTTGTAAAAAGTCTGAATTTAAAAGTTGAAGTAAAAATTGCTTATCAAAACTATCTTCATATTCCCTAAGCACAAACCAACCGTCATAAATACAACCTTCTATTTTTAATTCATAAGTTGCACCATAACTCATAGAGTTAGCTAAAATCAATTCTCCCTTTTTTACTTTCCTGGATTTTTTAGAACCTTCCGTAGTTATCTTTTCTTCCACCTTTGAAATCTCAAAGCCTACAGCATTTTTAGTGTCCCCTATCTTTATCCAATTAACTCCATTTTCATCTTTAGTCAAAAATTGACTTATAGGTCTCGGTGAACTACCTCTATATAATTTTATGAAACTTGAAAATTTATCAATATTCCAATCTCCATAACTTTCAAACTCAGGAAACCGCAATTGTGGCACTATACTATTTTGTCCTTTACTCATAAGCATTTAACCCTGCTATTTCACGCCCTTGGGCTAGTTTATTTAATAATGGCACTAAGTCTTCCATTAGTGCCTCTTCTCTTGGACTACGTTCTTTCCACCCTAATTCTAACGGTGCTAATAAGTCGGTTAACTTTTCGCCATCAAATAGCATACGGTTCATAATTTCGGCAATAAAGGCTTTTAGGCTATCGGATGTAATACCGTGCTTTTCAGCAATTGTACGTAGTTCTTTTTCTGCCTTTTCGTCTTTATATTTTTGATAGCCTTGTCGTATGTCTTTTTCGGTTAAACCATTGCCTACTTCTAGCGTGTTAATGTATTCTATAATATCATCACGTTCTTCAATTAAATTGGCACTAGAGCTTAATAGATTAATTAGCTGCTGGCGTGTCATTTTTTGTTTAGACGGTTTGTCTTGCGTGTATTTGGCAATTAAACCAATGATATAATCGTAGTCAATTACCGCAGAAGAAAACAATACGAACTCAAAATCTAATTGCTCAACTTCTGGTGGTACGTTATCACCACCTTTATCTTGTTGTGCTTTTAAGCGTTTAGCAGTATCTAAATATACCGATTTGAAGGAACGTAAATCGTCAATAGGCAATAATGCTTCTATAGCTTCTGTTTGCTGTTCTTCTAAGTCTGTATATTGGTCTAATTGTGTTTTTAAGCGCTGTACTTCCTTAAAGGTGTTGATAAACTCTGCTCGTGCTTCATCACCACGTAAATTACTAACTTCTGAAGGTGTACAGTCTAAACCTTTTGATTGCATAAACTCGTTTAAGTTCTGTACTGCCTTTTCGTACTTTTCAATAACCTTTGGTGCTGCATCAACTAACCAGATTTCTTTAGGGTTGTCTACCTTTTCGCCAGAGAATAATACCATTGCTTTATCAACGCTTTCTTCTTGGTGTCTAAAGTCTAAAATATTACCGTAAGGTTTGGTATCGTTAATTACCCTGTTTGTACGTGAAAAGGCTTGAATTAAACCGTGGTATTTTAAGTTTTTATCTACATATAAGGTATTTAGATATTTAGAATCGAAACCTGTTAAGAGCATATCTACGACAATCATAACATCAATTTTGTTTTGATGCGGATAGTCTTTGTTAGAATACTTTTGGTCTTTTATGCGCTGTTGCACATCTTGATAATATAAATCGAACTCTGTTATGGTATGATTTGTACCGTATTGAGTATTGTAATCTGTAATGATTTCTGTTAAGGCTTCTTTCTTTTTATTCGGTTCTACCTCATTATCTTTCTTTTCTTGCTCTAAATCTTCTTGTAACTGTTTAATATCTTTATTGCCCTCGGCAGGTGGTGAGAATACACAAGCAATATTTAAAGGTTTATAGTCTTCATTTTCTGCAATTAATTGAGCCTGTAATTCTTTAAAAATAGTATAATATTGAATTGCATCGTTAATTGAAGCCGTGGCTAAAATACTATTGAATCTTCTATCGTTTGTAGCCTTATCGTGTTTATTAATTACTGCGTTAGCTACTGCTAACTTATGTATATCGCTACCAATATTTACAACGCCATCCGGTTTAAAATAATCGATATGAAAACGTAATACATTTTTATCTTCTATAGCGTGCGTAATGGTGTAAGAATGTAACTCTTGCTGAAACACATCTGTAGTTGTTTTATAAGATGCTTCGTTACCTTCAATAGTTTTATAAGTAGCGTTATCTTCAAAAATTGGTGTTCCTGTAAAGCCAAATAATTGTGCTTTTGGAAAGAACTCTTTTATTGCATCGTGATTGTCGCCAAATTGTGAGCGGTGACACTCATCAAATATAAAGACTACTCTTTTATCTCTTAAAGGTGCTAATCTATCGTAATAGGTTTCTTTATTATCTTCTCTTTGTTTTACATTACGCCTACTATTTTGATTGAGTGCTAAACCTAGTTTTTGAATCGTAGTTACAATTACTTTATCGGCATAATCGGTTGATAACATACGACGTACCAATGTTTCGGTATTTGTGTTTTCTTCCACACTACCTTCTTGGAATTTATTAAATTCTTCGCGTGTTTGTCTATCTAAATCTTTTCTGTCAACTACAAAAAAGCATTTTTCAATATTTGGGTTTTCTTTTAAAAGTGTCGATGCTTTAAAGGATGTTAATGTTTTACCACTACCTGTAGTATGCCATATATAGCCATTCCCTCTATTTTCGTTTATACAATCTACAATTGCTTTAACCGCATAAATTTGGTAAGGTCGCATTACTAGCATTTTTTGTTCACTAGCCACCAATACCATATATCGGCTTATCATTTGACCAAGGGTACACTTTGATAAAAACTTATCTGTAAAATCGTCTAAATGGCTTATTTTTTTATTGTCTTCACTCGCTAATTCATAAACAGGTAAAAATTGTTCATCTGCATTAAAAGCAAAGTGTTGGTTATTATTATTAGCGAAATAAATGGTTTTGGACTTATTACTAACTATAAATAACTGAATAAAACACATTAAAGAGTTCGTATAACCATTACCAGGGTCAGTTTTATAATCAACAATTTGTTGCATTGCTTTTCTATGACTAACCTCTAATGTTTTTAATTCTATTTGAACAACAGGAACACCATTGATTAATAAAATAACATCATAACGATGGTTACTGTTATCTGTGTTTATTCTGAGTTGATTAATAACTTCAAAGTCATTTTTGCACCAATCTTTAATATTTACAAGCGTATAGTGTAACGGTGTACCATCTTCTCTTGAAAATGTGTTGGTATTTCTTAAATAGTTTGAAGCCTTGAAAACATCAGGGTTTACTATTTCTTCTCTAAGTTTTTTAAACTCGGAATCTGTTAAATTTACCCTATTTAACTTTTCAAATTTTTCTCTGAAGTTTTGTTCTAAAGTGTTTTTATCACGAATATCAGAACGATAGGTGTATTTTAAATCGCTTAATCGACTAATTAATTCATTTTCTATTTGTTGCTCTTTCGTCATTTATTGTTTTATGTTATTCAGATGGATAAAAATATAAATCTTTTTACAAGAATCAGCTCCATTTATCAGCAATTATTAAAATCTCTTTAAGCCACCTTATCGTTTCCAAATAGAAAGTCCACCAAATCATCACCATCCTCACATCCGTGTTTCTCTAAAAGCATGCTACATGTAATATCATATCCTTTTTTTCTTAACTCGATAGCTGTCTTATTCCAACTTTCGTATTCCGTTTTATCCGGATACGCAATTATTTTGCGTCCATTTAATGGCATCAATAGTTTTTCCTTAAAGTTTGATTTACTACCAGTTGCAATCCAAATAATATCTCTGCGATAGATACTCATTTCAATAGCTGTCTTTTCAGATTCAACAATTCCTATTGTTTTTGTATTACAATCTGTTAGCAGGTGTAATCCAAATAAACATTGTTGTAATACAAAATCGTTAATTTGTAATACACGATGTAACCATGTAATACAATTGAAAGGTTTCTTAACTCTTTTACCTGTATTTGCGTCATACAACATTACTTTTCCTGAATGAATGTCAACATTTTCATCAATTTGCAGAAAGACAGTTGCTCCTTTCCAGAATTTTGATGTGCCAATACGATACTTATGTATTACTTCTTTAACATCTACAGGAACAAACTTCTTTAAAAGATACTTAACAAAATTGTTGTTCATATAATCTTTGCCAATCATTTTAATAATAGTTTGTTCGTGAAATGAAGGCTTAACTGCCACAACATTTTCAGGGATTGTATTTATTGGCTGGTTACCTTTAGGGGTTAAATGATAAGCACATTTGCTTTCCCTATCACAACGTCCTATATGGCTTTCTAAATATTGGTTTTGTTCGGCATCAACATACCTAACAAATGTCTTTTTTTGACAGTTTGGGCATTGAAATTTTTTACTTGATTTGTCTAAATGGTACTTGTAATTCATAATAGCCTGGGGGTTAATTGGTTAGTTATTAATCGTAGGATTCGTAAAACTCGTAGGATTCGTAGCGGCTACGAATATTACGAACGCTACGAATGCTACGACTATTGATTTTTTCATAATCCTAATTTGTCAAAAAGGTACTCAAGGGCTTCATCATCCGAAAAAATCGGAGTTTTATCTTTCCCTGATTTCACCTTTGCTTTTGGCATAACATCAGCTTTGAGCATATTAAATAGCTTGACCCTTTCCTCTTGAGGAAGTGCCATTGCTACGCTATATGCTACTGATGCATCCATTATTATTCTATTGGTTTAATCGTTTTAGGGCAAGTCTTACAGTTCCTTCACTTACTCCCAACCTTTCCGCTATTTGCGTATTGGGAAGTCCTTCTTCCTTCATCTCCAATATTTGGTTGTCTCTGTCAGATAAATCTGAAGCCTTATATTGCTTCAGGTGTTCGCTTTCTGAACCGAAATCTTCAAATATGAACTTCAGGAAGTTGTGTGGGTTTTCAATCTTACAGACTGCAACATTTTCTTGGTGAAAAACTTGTTCCGTATTACGTTGTTTAATCTGTTTAATGTAGCGGACAGAAGGCATCGAGGCACTCGACCCAATTGCAAAGGCACTGTCACAAAAGTTCATTAGCATTTTGCTCCCAGCCAAATCATTCTTGGACAAAGGCTTTGAGTCATCTCTTTTAGGTGTGTGAGCCAACACTAAAATGGAAACGTTGTACTTTTTATTAATTCCTTTTAGAAGCTTCATCAAGCCCAAGGCATCCTTTGCCCTTTCATTGTCATTTTTAAGATAGGTAATGTTATCTATTATAATGACACGTGCTCCGTGTGTTTCAATTAATCCAATTATTGAATGGCACAGAAAATCCTCAAAGTCCTTAAAGTCTTTAGGAACTTCTAATTCAGGGTTAATCTCTACTCTCAAGAAGTTTTCATGAAAAACATGATGGTCTTTGTAGTTATCAGAGTATCGCTTTTCAAACTGTTTGTCAGACAACTCAAAATCCAAATACGCTACTTTTTTGGGATGAGTCTCTATCTCAAATCCATCAACTGGTTTTCCCTTACTGATACTATCAGCAATTTGCACTGCCAAAATGGACTTACCAACATTAGTATCAGCAAAAAGTATACACAGCTCATCTTCAAACCAAAGCTTATCAAATAACATATTAGGTATGGGTCTTGACTTGGCTTCATTTATCCATTGATTAGCGGTTTTAACTATAAAACAACTGGTATCACTTTCTTGTGTTGGATTAGCTTGGAGCTCGTCAATATCTTTATTGACAAGCTCCAATTTACTATGGTCTATTAGTTTTCTTTCTCCCATGCTATAATATGATAAAATGGGTTTCCCAAAGCACGTCCCTGACATGTTGTGAGAGTTGTTTGTTGTTTCTCTTTGCCCTTTCGATAAGAGCTTCTCGAAGTTCATCCTCGATACGGATGGTTAATCCAGTTTTTTTCATGGTTTTTTGGTTTTTGTTAGGTTAATAAAATTAAAAAGCCAACGAAAGGCTGAAACGACCTTACGTTGGCATAAATTGATTGTGTCAAAAACACTCCAAGACTCAACTTGACGCATGTTTCTTCTTAACTCTAAAACATCAATATAATCATTGATGCTTTTTAATAGTTCTTCTTCTGAAAATTTAGGTTTTTCTTGCATATTATTTTTTGTTAAAAAATTACAGAGGCAAGTTACCATCGAAATCAGGAAAACGGATGGTGCAAAAACTGGTGAAGTAGTGGTTTGTTATGGTGCAAACCAGCTATTAATGGTGATTTTTAAATTTTATTGAAATTAAGACGCAAATTCCCTAAAAATCTTCATAAAAATGTCAACTCTTTTTTGATTTTCTGGTTGAGTTTCAAGGTCGAGTTTTCGGATATTCCTCTTGCTTATTTGATGTTCATTCAATAGATATTTACTGAAATCACTTTTACTGCCCTGAACAAGATTGAGAACACTTAATGCGTGATATAAACAGTCTACTTCCGTAGAAATGTTTTCTTTGAAAGATTCAATGGTCAAATGGACTCTTATAAAGGGCTCCAAGGACTTGAAGATTCTGATATACTTATCAAAAACAGGTTTAAGCTGGGCAGCTTTTGAAAAAAAGGTATCCACTTCAAAAGAAAATCTGTCGTTCAAGCTCAATATGATTTTGAGGTTATATTCAAAGAACACAAAATCGTTGATTGTCTGGTCGTCATTCATCAGCTGATGGTCAAAAAAATCCATGTTACCATAGAGGTATTCCAATATGAAATCCCTTTTGCCGACATATTGCTTTAACCCCTGCCTTCTGTTCCACAGATATTCCAATTTGGGCTGGGGATAAATATTTTCGATACCATTATCAGAAACAGTTCTATTTTGAACATCCATACCCTCAACTTTAATATTCTTGAAATGTGCGTTAAATTGTTCAAGAGCCTTGTTTCTTGCATCAGGACTGGACAAACCGTAAACATCATTGTTAAAGTCATTAAAAAAATGGCTGAACGGATTATTTATATAATGAATATAACGCATCAACAAAAAATCATAAAACTCTTCCAAAAGCAACTTACATGGTCGAACTTCTTGTTTGGTCTGCACCTTAACGCCATTATATAGTTCACGAGTAACCGGTATCTCGCTTGTCTTAATTAAAGCGTCAAAATAATCAAGCGATAAGAGAATTTCATCTTGTTGTGAGGTTGCTTCCGTTTCAAACATATCCCTGTTAAGCTTGCCAAAATATTCCATGCCATGATAAATTATAAAGAAGCACGAAAATACTTTTTTATGGCAACCTACAGTAGTAAAATTACAACGTATTACGTGTATTACAAATCCTAAAAATGTATTGCACTGTATTACATAGCCTTATGAAAATAATTTATTACTCCTTTAACAAATGGGAAAAATCTTCGGGAAGAACCGCATCAGTGTTTCGGAGATAATTCTCGAGACCTTTCAGAGAAGTATGTCCTGTTATGAGCATGAGTTTACTCTTTGCAGCAATGGGGGTCATATTTGGTTCCTTAAGGATTTCTTTATAAGCTTTTGAAATCGTTGTGTGCCTAAAACTGTAAAGCCCGAAATCTTTTCCAAGACCAAAGTGGTCTTTAACCCTTTTAAACCTACTGGAAAAATAGTCTCGTTTGCTCCCTTCTTTGACGTCCCACTGACCTCCTATACCAGTTGGTGTAAAAAGGTCATCGCCATTATTGAATTTTGATAAATCAGGTATTCTGTCCAACAGTATTTGTGGAATTATCTTCACCTTGACCAATTGGTTCTTTGCTTCTACTTGCATCTTCTTATCGACAATGTCAATATCGCCAACTTTAAGCCTACAAACTTCCATTGGTCTTAAAAGACCATAAGTAACAAAATCCACAAATAGTGAAAGAATAGGCTCTTCCTTGTTCATATAGTCCTTTAAATCCTTTAACTGAACGGTACTATAGGACTTATTGCGTTTTGGCTTTGAAGTTAGCTTGGAAATTTTCATCACAAAATTATCCTCTACCAGATCGTTGTCATAAAGTGTAGAGAAAAATGAACTTAAGTCGTTCCGTGTATTGTTCCTGTTACGTGGACTGGTTTTCTGTAATACATAATTTAAATATTGTAATACAGTTCGTTTTTTAATCCTTGATATACTATCCTCCTCTTTAAACCCATTTTCCTTTAGCCATCCATAGAATTGATTTATCCTGCTCCTGTACTTTGGATAGGAGTTTTCGTTGAGTACCTTTTTCTTGGTCTCCAAAACAAGGTTTTTGGCTTCTTTAAGGGTCGTTATTTCCTCCTCCTCCTCTATCTTGGTTTCAGGTTCTTTAATCGTTGGAGTCGTTTTTGGAGTCTCGATTTCCTCAACTACAACCTCTTGTTCACCCATGAGCTTTCTTCTCACATGGGAATTGTCCTCGCTGTATGGATTGTAGCCAGCTTCAAGAATGGTCATGAGCTGTCTCTGAATGGGCTTGAGTATCCCAAGCCTTTTAGTCTTGGTACTTTGTCTGTTCGCTTCGCCCTTGATGCGCTTTTGCTGTTCCATATAGCCCGTATCGGGATTACGGAAGGAATAATAGACATACCAATCCTTTTTTAGGGCATCGTTCTGCTCCTTTTTGGAAAGTTTAGACCATTGTGAAATATCCGCTCCACCAGTGTAGATTTTAGGTTCATTGTAGTTGGGTTTCATAGTAAAATCATGTACTGAATCATGTACCTGCAATATAAAACTTAAAACTGAAGTCATAAAAAAATGGGTTGTGAATACACAACCCATTGATTTAGTTCGCCTTAAGCTTTGTAGCGGGAACTGGACTCGAACCAGTGACCTTCGGGTTATGAGCCCGACGAGCTACCTACTGCTCTATCCCGCGATATTGGACTGCAAATATACAACGGTTTTTAAGATTACCAAGCATAAAATGAAAAAAAATTATCATTCTGCTGTTATACTCCTTATTCACAACCGCTTTAAAGTAAATATTAAGCATAAAAAAAGATGTGCCATAAACACATCTTTTTTATTTATTTTATAAATATACTACTTACTAATCATCATCAAAGTCTGTGGCAACACCTTCTTCTATAGGTAATCCCATAATTGTTGGCTGATTGCTTTTATCAGTTACCGTAACATACTCTGTATCTAAATTATTGTCGCTAACCATTATGACATTCAAACTTTCTAAATCTGTGATTTGATATGGTAAACTACCTATTAATTTGTTGCTTGATAAAACCAACTCTTCAAGGTTTTTCAACGCTGATATTTCAACAGGTATGTACCCTTCAAGCTTATTATCTATTAAACTTAATTTTTCTAAATTCTTTAAATTCTCAATGCTTGCTGGTATTTCTCCTGTTAAAAAATTACTTCCTAACAATAATTCTTTAAGGTTTTCTAAATGTGTAATTGAAGTTGGTATTTCTCCAGTAAAACTGTTACTGAATAATTTTAGAATAGTTAGGTTTGTTAGGTTTCCTATATCTTGTGGAAGCTCTCCTTCTAACCTATTCATATACAGCTCTAAAACTGATAAATTATTAAGTTTTGTAATACTCTGTGGTAATGTTCCTGTAAGCTTATTAAAGCCCAAACGTATTTCTTGGATATGGATTAAATCTCCTATCTCTTGAGGTAAGTTACCTTGTAGGTTATTGAATTCTAAATCAAGACTTACAACCTTGTTATTCTTTAACGTAACGCCATACCAAGAATCAATAGGCTTATCTAAATCCCAAGTATTTGTCCAGTTTTCACCTTGTGTTGTGTTGTATAAAGCCAATAAAGCTTCTTTCTCACTTTGAGCAACGTTTGCAAAGGTTATTGTTGTTATAAAAAAGCATAACACAATGGTTTTTAAAGCTTTCATATCGTTCTGATTTGGAATAATTTACAACAATATTAAAACCTTAATAGATAAAAAACAAATTTATTCGATGAAATACACTTCAGGCTTTCTTTTTCTTTAAGAGAAAGCTTCAATTTTTTCATGAACCGTTTCCCATTCTGTCATTAAACTCTCTAAACGATCTTTTTTTGATTGATAGTTATCAAAAAAATTAGGCTTGGCAGCTAACTCATCATAATTTGCTGCTAATTCAGCATCTATGGTTTTTATTTCCTTTTCTAACTGACTTATTTTTGCTTCTACATTACTTAACTTGTTTTGTAATGATTTTAGCTTTTTTTGATCATCATATGATTGCTTTTTACTTTCTTTTGGCGTTTCTTTTACAACATTGCGTTTTTCTACTTCGCGAAGATTTTCAACGTTTCTTTGCTGAAGGTAAAAGTCTATATTCCCTAAATATTCTTTTATTTTATGGTCTTTAAACTCATATACGGTATCTGTAAGATCTTGAAGAAAATCACGGTCGTGAGATACAAGAATTAATGTTCCTTCAAACTTTTTAAGTGCATCTTTTAATACGTTTTTAGATTTTATATCTAAATGGTTTGTAGGTTCATCCATAACCAAAACGTTAAAAGGCTGTAACATAAGCTTTGCTAAAGCCAATCGGTTTCGTTCTCCTCCTGATAAAACTCTCACGTATTTATCTACTTCATCCCCTCTAAATAAGAAAGCCCCTAAAATATCGCGAACTTTACTACGGTTAGTTTCATTGGCCGCATCTATCATTGTATCTAATACGGTTTTGTTTCCGTCTAAATACTCGGCTTGGTTTTGAGCAAAATATCCTATCTGTACATTATGTCCTAGATTTAATTCGCCTTGATGCTTTATTTCTCCTACTATAATTTTAGCTAATGTAGATTTCCCTTGTCCATTTTGTCCAACAAAAGCGGTTTTTGTATCGCGTGCTATTGTTAAATCTATATGCTGTAATACATTGATATCATCATAACTTTTAGATATATCTAATGCTTCAACAACAACTTTTCCTGGTGTTATAGAAACAGGAAAATTAAGCGTCATAACGCTGTTATCATCTTCATCTACTTCAATACGTTCTATACGGTCTAACTTTTTTATTAAGGATTGCGCCATTGAGGCTTTTGACGCTTTTGCCCTAAACTTTTCAATAAGTTTTTCGGTTTGCTCTATCTGTTTTTGTTGATTTTTTTGTGTAGCTAATTGTTGTTCTTTTATTTCTTTACGTAGTACTAAAAACTTTGAATAAGGCTTATTATAATCATAAATACGACCTAATGATATTTCTATGGTACGATTTGTAACGTTGTCTAGAAACATTTTATCATGTGATACTATTACCACAGCTCCGTTGTAATTTTTTAAAAAACCTTCTAACCAAATGATAGATTCAATATCTAAATGGTTTGTAGGCTCATCAAGTAACAATACGTCATTATTTTGTAATAATAGTTTAGCTAATTCTATACGCATTCTCCAACCACCAGAAAATGTATCTGTAAGCTTTTCAAAATCGCTACGTTTAAAACCTAATCCTTGTAATATTTTTTCAGTTTCTCCTTGATAATTGTAACCGCCTAAAATTTCATATTGGTGTTGTACATCGCTTAAGTCTATCATTAACTGATTATAACCTTCACTTTCATAATCGGTACGTTCAACCAGTTGCTGGTTGATATGCTCCATTTGAGCTTCTAGTGCCTTTATTTCTTCAAAAGCTTCATAAGATTCCTCTAAAACGGTTTTACCAAATTCAAAATCAATATCCTGTTTTAAAAACCCAATGCTCAAATTCTTATCCGCTGCTATTTGTCCTGAATCAGGTTGCATTTCTTTTGAAAGAATCTTTAGCATTGTAGACTTTCCCGCACCATTTTTCCCTATAAGTCCTACACGATCGCCAGGACTTAATTTGAAGGTAATGTCTTCAAAAAGATATTCTCCTTGAAAAGAAATAGAAAGATTATGAATGTTTAGCATTATGTTACTTTTGTTACAGTAGTTGTTTTTATAAAGTCGTATTTTTGTATATAAATACAAGTCGCAAAAGTAATTGTTTTAATCATGATAAAAAAAGGAACTAAACTTTATAGCATTTTTACAGGTGCATGTCCTAAATGCCACCAAGAATCTATGTATGAGCACAAAAACCCATATGTATTATCTGAAGTTTTAAAGATTCATGAATCTTGCTCTCACTGTCATACCAAATACAGAATAGAGCCATCTTTCTTTTATGGTTCTATGTATGTAAGTTATGCTGTTGGCATCGCCTTTGCGGTTGCTGCTTTTGTAATAAGCTATTTGTTTTTAGGAACAAGTTTGGTTACTTCCTTTATTGCTATTATAATAACACTCGTTGTTTTTGGCCCTATTATAATGCGATTGTCAAGAAACATTTGGATAAACATGTTTCTTCATTATGATAAGTCACTGGCTAATAAAAAATCTATCAATTGAAATTTCGGCATCTAACGCCTGATTATTTTCTATAAAATTAAATAGTTTTTCTGAAATATAGGGAGCAATCATTACACCACGAGTTCCTAAACCATTACATATATAAACGTTTTTATGTTTAGGATGTCTTCCTACTAATGGGCGTCTGTCTTTTACTGTTGGGCGTATTCCAGCTACTTGATTAACAACTTCAAAATCACAAGTTATCAAAGTTTTTAATTTTGAAACCAATTCTTGTTTTGCATCTTCTGTAATAAGGTTGGTTTTATCTTCCCAATTATAAGTAGCACCAACGGTGTACAAATCGTCACTTTCAGGTATAACAAATACTGATGATTTTAAAGCAACATCACAAGCCAGTTTTGGTGCTTTTATAGTAATTACTTCTCCTTTGGTACCATTTAAAGGTAAATCATTAAAAAAAGGATTTTGTTTTAGCCCAAAACCTTCACAAAAAACAATATGTTTTGCAGAAATAGTGTCATAAGTTGCTAACGTTTCTTGAATATGCAATTTGTCATACTGAAATGACTTCTCAATAAGTTGATTATTCTGCTTCAAATATGCTCTATAAGATGCAATTAATACATTGGTATCAATACGACCAGATGAAAGTACTTGACCAAACCCAAAAGGCGCATTTATATTTTCATTATGGTTTGAGACTATTTTTGGTGACAAAAATGGTTCTAATTTAGGTTTATCTGAAGCTTCAAACCACATATTTTGTTCCTCAATAGATGCAAATTTTCTATATATAGGAAACGGATAATTGATAGTAACATTTAGTTTATCTTCTATTCTTTTATAAAAAGGCAAGGCTAGATTTAGTTGTTCTTGCGCTTTCCAGACTTCTGAAAACCGTTTTAAAATTACCGGATTATACATACCAGCAGCCACAAGAGAAGATTGTTGCGACTGATTATCAAATACTACAAACTGTTTATTTGCAGCTTTTAATTGTTCACAAAATGCGATACCTGATAAACCACAACCAACAACTATATAATCTAAATTCATAGCCACAAAAATAATCAAGTTGTAACAAAAAACGCTCACTAAATAGTGAGCGTTTTTTTATTAATTTATACTATGTGCTTCTTAATAAGACCACATATCTAATTCAAAGTTTCTAATCTTTTCTTTGATTCTATCAGATTCTAATAATTGCATTAATGCATTTTCAGATACATATTCAGTCACTTTACGGTCACCGTATACGTTTTCCTCTTTATAGATATATCCATTAAAACGACCTGCATTTAGGATATGATCAAACGAGTAAGGCACTGCGCTATTTTCATTATTAAATGCTTTAGCTTCATGTAATACCTCTCTTGCATCTGGGTAGAATATCCAGAATAAAGGAATTGGTTCTTTGTTAGCTTCATCATCAGAGTCTAAAAAGTTTACATCTGGTGCAGCAGGAGCTAAACCAATTATTCTAAACTTTAACTCACCTTGACGTTTGTCAAAATACCAATACTTTTTGATTAAATAAGCACTAATATGGTATGATGTAATGTCAGTAGGAATAATATATTCTGGGTCAATATAACCATCAGCATTATATTGCTCATAACCTACATCAAGTGTATCAACTTTATGCATAGCAGACTGTAAATCTTTCATAGTACGCTTTGCAGTAAAGTAAGAATCATCATAAATGTTTTCTATGTCTCCTTTTTTGATACTTTTCCAAAGAACATCAAATAAAGATCTTCTATCAGGACCAATATTGTTAGTATCTATAGGATAGTATAACGGGAAATTAACACGCTCATCTAAAACAACTTTTTCCCAAGTCATTTTTCCAAACATGATATCTCTATCATCTACATACCCATATTCTAACGGTTTATCATTGTCAACTGCTTTTTGAGCTTCTGTTCTCACACCTATCTCTTCTGGAGATTTAGCGCTTAAAAGATTTGCTTGTGCAAATGATGATGTTGCAAAAGATATGCTTAAAACGGTTAATAAAAAACTTTTAAAATTCATCTGTTTCATTTTTATTAATTAGGGCTTAATACTTTATTAAAACCTCTATTAGTTTGTAATTTCAACAATTACTGCAGAAACTCCTTTTAACTTGTAAGAAGAATTTCCTCTAATCTGTGCCTTAATATCAAATATTGCTACTTGATCTCCTCTTCTAGCTTTACGTAAAGCGTTTTTAGCTTGAGAATTTAATTTAGTTCCATTTACAGTTACTGTTGGTTGACCAGGAACTTTAAATTTAAACTGTGTTACTTGGATAGGTAATTCAAAATCAAAATCTTCTAATAAAGCGCCTACAGTAGCAATCTCAACACTGTTACGTGGTAATTTTACGATACCAGATTGACGGCTTATTGTACCTGTTGGTTTTGGAATATCTTTAATTCTGAATGTTGCTCTATCACTAACTTTAGTACCATCTGGTAATGTTCCAGAAACGTTAATTACAACTTCTCTACCAGTACCTGGCTTCATGATGTATTTTCCTGTTCCTGAACCTTTACTTAAACCAGGAGCACTTGCAGATACATTGTTATCTGAAACTCCAGCAAATGATATAGTCATTGGGTTAGATACACCACGGTAAACTACATTCATTTTGTCAGCTGAAATTGTTGCTGAATTTGGTTTTGGTACAACAGCGTAAGTACTTTTTACTGGAATAGAAATGATAGAATCTCCTTCTTTAAATTGGAATTCTCCTTCAATTTCTCTTTCTCCTACAGCACCTGCTGGGAAATCTAATAATGTTTGACCAGCTTGCATAGACTCTGCAGATAGTTCTTGACCATTAATGATTACTTTGTCAGCTTTTAATGTTTTATCGTTTTTACCTAAAATAATACGACCTGTAAAGTTTTCTCCTGAAAAGAAAGCTGTTTTGTCTGGTACAACAATAGCATCAAAGTTTGTTAAAGAAGCTTCTACTTTAAGCTTTCCTGCTAACATAGAAGATAAAACTTCAGACTCTGTAGTTTTAACATCAGCTTGTAATTGTGTCATTTTAGTTAATGACGCTACAAGTGGGAAACCTTTGTAGTGGTAATCTAACCAATCTACAGTGATACCATCTCTGTTTGTAACAGGATCTGTATTAAATTTCTTCTTAACATCATCAGCCATAGAAGCTAAATCAGGGTTAGAAGCTAAAATTGCAGATACACCATCTCTAAACTTTGCAATTTGAGCTAAAAATTCTTCACCAGCTGGCTCTAATTTATCACCTTTAAAAAAGTTATTATCTAGGTAATCTCCTTTGTCCATGATCTCATAATCTTGAGGATCATCAACAGTAGATGTCATTTTACCTTTTAAATCTTCTAGGTAACTATTAAATTCAGTTGCTAATGCATCAATTTGATCAGCTTGTGCCTTTAATGGTTGGTACTTTGCTGGTTGCTCTGAAACTTTTTCAGCTAAACCTTGCATGAAATCAGAGTTTCTTTGCGTTGCAGCTTCGTTAGATTCAGTCAGTTTTTCGTTCATTAGTCCGAATGCTGAAAGTACCTCTTTTGACATATTTAATGCTAACATCGCAATGAATATTAAATACATCAAGTTAATCATTTTCTGCCTTGCAGATAATTTTCCTCCTGCCATTTCTAATTAGTTTTGTTTTTAATTAATAATAATTGATATACTAAACTTAATTAGTTTTTGTTCATAGCAGATAACATACCACCGTAAACACCATTTAATGATGAAAGGTTAGATGCTAAAGATTGCATTTGCTCTTTTAATTTAGCTGCGTTTTCTACAGACTCTTCGTTGATTGCTGCTTGACGATTAACGCTTTCTAATTGTACTTTGTATAAGCTGTTTAAAGATTCCATTTGTGCTGCTGCTAATGAAAGCTCTTCACCATATTTTTTAGTTGCTGCAATTGAATCAACAGTTGGTGCAATTCCTTTAGCTGCTCCTTCAAAGTTTTTGATACTGTTTCCTAAAGAGCTCATTAATTCACCATCAATTTTAGCTTCTTTTAATAGGTTATCAAGTTTTTTAGATAATAACCCTTCAGCATCTTTTGGCTCTTCAGCTTTTTTCTTTTTAGTTTTTGCTTCTCCACCAGCTAATTCTGGGTATACTAATGACCAGTCTAATTCGTTATCTACTGGTTCAAAAGCAGATATTGCGAAAATGAAAGCTTCTGTTACTAATCCGATAGTTAACATTACGTTTCCTGTTAATGGTCCAATTTCAAAGTGTGTTATCTTAAATAATGCTCCAATAATTACAATTGATGCTCCTAGGCCATAAGCCATTGCCATAAATTTCTTGAATGCATAAGATTGTGCTGCCATAATTTCTGTTTTTTTTAAGTTTTAATACTTAGGTAGTTAATTAATAATTTAGTTATTTAGTTTTTGTTTGTTTGATGATTAGTTTCTTGCGTTTAGGGTTACATCAGTTCCCATATAATCTTGAACAGTTCTGAATCCGATATAGCTTCTTGCTGAATCTGCGTATTCGTAATCTCTAGAACTTACTTGTAAATAGTATGCTACATCTTTCCATGATCCACCTCTAACAACTTTACGTTGGTTATTAACATCATTTACACTTGGGTTTATTGTTGAAACAAACTCGTATGATGACGGATCGTAAGAAGCACTTACCCATTCAGAAACATTACCGGCCATATTGTATAGGTTAAAGTCATTAGGTTCGTAAGATTTTGCTTCTACAGTATATAATGATTGATCTGCTGCATAATCTCCACGTAATGGTTTGAAGTTTGCCATAAAACAACCTCTATCATTTTTTGTATAGTAACCACCCCAAGGATATGTTGCTGCTTGTAGTCCACCTCTTGCTGCATATTCCCATTCTGCTTCTGAAGGTAAACGGTATTTATTTACAAAGTGCTTTCCTTTTTCTTTTCTATATGCGTTATGGTATAAAGTTCTCCACTCGCAAAATGCTTTTGCTTGTTTCCAAGAAACACCTACTACAGGATAATCTCCATAAGCTGCATGCCAGAAATAATCGTTATGCATTGGTTCATTATAAGAATATGCAAAATCACGAATCCAAGCTGTTGTATCTGGATATATTGCTACGTCTTCTTGAATAACAAATTCTGAACGTTTCTTTCCTTTATTTGAAGCTTTTGCTGCTTTTTCTATATCCATGTGTGTGTAATGGAACACGAATTTAGAAACATCCCAAGTTCTTTGTCCATTATATGACTCTTCCATAGGCAAGTACATTGTATCCATAACCTCTGCGTAGTACTCATCTGGGTAATCATCAGTATCAAAAATTAAATCGATATCGTTATTTAATTTTCTTCCTTCATATCCTGTAGGACCTAAACCGCTATAGTTATCATACATATATTTTTCATAAACAGTCATATTAGCTGTATCTGCATCTTTAAATGCAAACTCACCAATACCACCATTTCCTGGAGTTTCTCCTATTTCATCAGCAAGGATCGCCAATCTTGTTCTTATAGTAGAGTCTCTTACCCATTCTACAAATTGACCGTACTCGCTGTTTGTAATTTCAGTAGCATCCATATAGAAAGATCTAACGGTAACTGTTTTAGAAGGTGCATCATGAATTCCTGCTAGGTCATCATCTGCCTTACCCATAATAAATGCGCCACCTGGTACTAATTCCATACCATAGGGTTTTTCTGGGTGCCATTTTTTTCCTTTAACTCCTACTAACTGACCTCTATCGCCAGATCCACAACTTGTTAGTATAGCTAATACTGCGGTTAATAATACAAACTTTTTCATATCCATAGAAAACTCGAGGTTAATATTTATATACTTAAAAATTTAAGAGCGTAAACATATTTATATATTTTTTAATAAGCAACTTTTTTATCAAAAAAAAATACATTTCATCGTAAAAACTATGCATTTCACCGATGAAAGACGTTAAAATTATGAATTATTCATTATAAACAATTCTTCTGAAACGCTTTATACCAACGCTCTGGTACTATATTGTTACATGCATCTAAATAATCTTGATGTGTGCAAGGTAATAACGTATGTCTTTTTAATTTATTATTTACTTCTTCTAAAAAAGGAATTTCAATCCACCAGCGCTGTGTTTTCTTGCTCTTATAAAAAACCAACTCTTGGTGGTCAGCTAAGGTAATAAATTTCTGATAATTATTATCATTTAAAAAATCATCGTCTTTTACCCTAAAACTCACTCCCTCAACAAAATACCAAATCATCTGGGCAATCAACATTGACGTAACTTCGTTATTTTCAGATGGTTTAAATTCATAAATACCAAATAAACTAACTTTATTACTTATTCCTGCATATCTTGAAATTGCACAAATCTCTTTTCCATCAAAACCATTTGGTGAAGCACTGGTATGACTACTCAATTCTGATGCTTTTACCGATCCTATATCTACTGTTACAATATTTGCATCTCTCATAACAGGCTCTGCTATAGTAATATCGTTTGATACTTGCCCTAATCTATAAGATTCGAAATACAACTTATCCATAAGGTCTATCTCTTCTTGGGCATTAAAGTAGGTTTGATAGCCTAACGTTGCATAGTTGAATAAATTGTAAGGTTGATCTAAAATAATTTTACCAACAAAACTATCATTTTTAATAGGTTTTGCTGAATCTCCTAAATCAAATTTAGAGTCTACATTTACAATATTTACCATTGGCGCAATTGTATCATAAGCTCTATAACAAGCATATGTTAGGTCTTGACTTCCTCCTAATATAATTGGTATAATGTTTTTTTGAACTAGAATGGTAATAGTCGTTTTGAGAGCAAAGTAAGTATCCTCTACCGTTTCTCCTTTGTTTATATCTCCCAAATCTGCAATGGAAGGCGACCAATTACCAGGGAACAACGAATAAAATGATTTTCTGATATCATCTAGATAAATATCTTCACCTATATAGTTAATGTCGTTTCTATTTTCTAGAACACCAACTAGTGCAATTTTTACATTATCTAAATCAGGAAGACCATGTTGCTTGGAATGAACCTTTATTTTTTTTCCCAGTGCTTGCTGCGATAATAACTCATTATGAGCTAATACCGTATCAGAAACAGGAGAGAGAAAGTTAAAGTTCATAAATTATTTCTTTTTTGAAGCGGCTTTTTTCTTGGTTGTTTTTTTCTTTGGTGCATTTTTCTCAATGATAGCTTTAGCTTCTTCTAAAGTCATATCTGACACATCAACTGTTTTTGGAAGCTCAACTTTTGTTTTTCCTTTTATTACATTGTGTCTTCCCCAACGAGCTTTTTCTACACGAATACCTTCATCTTCCCAAGAATGAATCAGCTTATCCTTTTCTTTTTGTATTTTTTCTTCTATCAATGTCACGATATCATCTTCTGACAAGTTATCCCAGTCATACTTTTTATTGACATTAATAAACATGTTATTCCATTTTATGTATGGCCCAAAACGGCCTTTACCTTTTTGCACTGGCAAATCTTGGTAATGATAAATTGGCGCATCTGCTTTTTGTTTTTCTTTTATTAAAACAATAGCATCATCTAACTCAACACTTAATGGATCTGTTCCTTTAGGAAGTGAAACATACGCTTTACCAAATTTAACATAAGGTCCGAAACGCCCATTATTAACTTGTACTTCTTCGCCTTCATAAACACCTAAATCTTTTGGAAGCTGAAATAAATCCATAGCTTCTTCATATGTAATGGTATTTAATTGCTGATCTGGTGCTAAACTTGCAAATTGTGGCTTTTCTTCGTCATCAACTGTTCCTATTTGCACCATTGGTCCAAACTTCCCTAAACGCACACTTACTTGCTTACCTGTTGCTGGATCTGTTCCTAAAACACGTTCTCCAGATTCTCTATCGGCATTTTCTTGTACATCTTCTACAACCGGATGAAAATCCTTGTAAAAGTCTTTCATCATTTTAGACCAATCTACCTTACCTTCTGCAATGTCATCAAAATCCTCTTCTACTTTTGCGGTAAAATTATAATCTAAAATTTGTTCGAAATGATTTACTAAAAAATCAGTTACAATCATTCCTATATCTGTAGGCACTAACTTTCCTTTATCTGAACCTACTTTTTCAGTAAGCTGCTTGTCTTTGATAGCGCCTTCTTGCAATGTTAATTGCGAATAGTTTCTTTCCTGTCCTTCAACTGAACCTTTTTCTACATAATTTCTATTTTGAATGGTAGAGATTGTTGGTGCATATGTAGACGGACGTCCTATACCTAGTTCTTCTAATTTTTTTACTAAAGACGCTTCTGTAAATCTTGCAGGAGGTCTTGTATAGCGTTCGGTTGCTGTTATGTAGCTATTAAGAAGTGTTTCATTTACCTTCATTGCAGGCAGCATACCATCTTGCTCGGTATCTTCATCATCTGTGCCTTCAAGATATACTTTTAAGAACCCTTCAAACGTAATAACTTCTCCGTTTGCAGTAAACGTTTCATTATGCGTTGACGCACTTATTTTCACATTGGTACGTTCTAATTGCGCTTCACTCATCTGCGAAGCAATTGCACGTTTCCATATAAGCTCATACAATCTAGCTTGATCTCTATCGGCATTTACTGCGTGAGCAGAAAAATCTGTAGGTCTAATAGCCTCATGCGCTTCTTGCGCTCCTTTAGCTTTACCTTTATAGTTTCTAGGCTTACTGTAATCAGCACCGTAAGCATTTTTAATTTCGGCTTCGGCTCCTTTTCTTGCCTCATCAGATAAGTTTACACTATCTGTTCTCATGTAAGTAATTAAACCTGCTTCATACAAACGCTGTGCATTTGTCATGGTTCTACTTACTGAAAAACCTAATTTTCTTGCTGCTTCTTGTTGTAATGTAGAGGTTGTAAATGGAGCTGCTGGTGATTTTTTTGCTGGCTTTTTTTGTAAATCAGCAACTTTAAAATCGGCCGACACATTATCTTCTAAAAACTTGTAAGCTTCCTCTTTAGTAGAAAAGTTTTTTGGAAGTTTTGCTTTAAATGTTTGTCCGTCTTCATTAGAAAATTCAGCATCTATTCTGTAAGATGCTTCAGGTGTAAATTCTTGAATTTCTCGTTCTCTTTCAACAATTAATCTAACAGAAACCGATTGTACACGTCCTGCTGATAATCCTCCTTTTACCTTTCTCCATAATACAGGAGACAATTCATAACCTACAATTCTATCTAAAATTCGGCGTGCTTGTTGAGCATCAACCAAGTCATAATCTATCCCTCTAGGATTTTCTACAGCTTTTTGAATAGCTGCTTTTGTTATTTCGTGAAATACGATACGTTTGGTTTTTGCTTTATCTAATTTTAAAGACTCTGCTAAATGCCAAGCGATAGCTTCTCCTTCACGGTCTTCATCACTTGCTAGCCAAACTATTTCAGCTTTTGCTGCTAACTCTTTTAGTTTTTTAACAACAGCTTTTTTATCTTTTGATACTTCGTATTTAGGTTTAAAATCTCCATCAACATCAACTCCCAACTCTTTTGATGGCAAGTCCGCAATATGTCCAAAACTAGACTCTACCTTAAAGTCTTTTCCAAGGAATTTCTCTATGGTTTTGGCCTTTGCAGGTGACTCAACAATTACTAAATTCTTTGCCATTTTTGATTTTTTAAGGGTACAAATGTAGTTGAAAAAAAAGAATTCTTCCTAATTTTTAATTTTTTGGGAGCTTCTTTAAGGATTTTTCAACGGTAAACAACTCATTTTCATAAAACAAATAAAGCCCCTAAAAACGGGACTTTATCACTAATGTTCACTTTAAATTTATGCTTCAATATTATTTACTGTTTCTGTACCAAACCCAACTACCTTTTTGTAAATAAGATAAACTGGATGATACATAAATGCAGATAAAAACAGAGAACCTAATCCGCAAGTAACTATAGTTAATATAAAAACTACAATATAACTTACCACAAGTAACCCAAATGTAATTAGCCACTTTTTATTGCCTAACATAAAGCTAAGCTTCACTATATCCCCAACACTTAAATCAGGATTGAAAGCAAATATTACCATAAAAAATGACAAAGGAACCATAGCATATATAAGCGGCAAATAACATAAAATTGCTGCTACTATTGAAATACCCATAGTAATTAACATGATCACAATAAGTTTACCTATATAGTTTCCTTTAAAAAAGTAAAATAAGTCACGTACTTTTACTTCTTCATTGTAATCTAGCTTCTTAAACACCTTATACAATCCAGCATTTAATGCTAGCGATAAAACAGCAATAATTAATATCCCTACAAAAAAGCCTATCATATATAAAACAGACATCCCTGCAAAAAATGCATCCATAGAGTCCGGATCAAACGTTTCTCCGTTTTCAATACTCGCCATTGCCGCTACAAACATTGGCATGTACATAATTATAATAAAGGGACTTGTTAAAATCATAACAAAAATTTGCAGCAAAAAGCCATATAACCAGCTTTTCTTAAACAACTGAATAGACTCGTTAAAAATATCGCCAAAGTCTAAACTTGGAGCATTATTAATTTTTGATTGAATTTCTGACAACATATATATTTTAGTTTTGGTTAGATTTCGTAAAAATAGAAGATATTATTTTAAAACTCAAAAACAATATCAACTGTCACTTTGTCATTAAACACAAATAAATTGTATCTTTGCACACTTATTGACAACTAACTGTTTTCAGTACATTTTATGGAAAAGATTATTGACGAAAATAAACAAGGTGAAAACCTAATTATTGAAGGAAAAGAAGGTAACAAAAGAAAACTTTTTATAGAAAGTTATGGATGTTCTATGAATTTTAGTGACAGCGAAATTGTTGCTTCAATCCTTGCGAATGAAGGTTTTAATACAACGCAAAACCTAGAAGATGCCGATTTAGTTCTGGTTAACACCTGCTCTATTCGCGATAAAGCCGAACAAACGGTACGTAAACGTCTTGAAAAATATAATGCCGTAAAACGTTCTCACAACCCAAAAATGAAAGTTGGTGTTTTAGGCTGTATGGCCGAACGTTTAAAAAGCAAATTTCTTGAAGAAGAAAAAATTGTAGACTTGGTTGTTGGGCCAGATGCCTACAAAGATTTACCAAACCTTTTAGCTGAAGTTGAAGAAGGTAGAGATGCTATAAATGTTATCCTATCTAAAGAAGAAACTTATGGTGATATTTCTCCGGTAAGATTAAACACCAATGGTGTTACTGCATTTGTATCTATTACGCGTGGTTGCGATAACATGTGTACGTTTTGCGTAGTTCCATTTACAAGAGGAAGAGAGCGAAGTCGTGACCCACAAAGTATTCTTGAGGAAGTAAACGACCTATGGAACCGTGGTTTTAAAGAAATCACTCTACTTGGTCAAAATGTAGATAGCTATTTATGGTATGGCGGCGGATTGAAAAAAGATTTCAAAAAAGCCAGTGACATTCAAAAAGCAACTGCCGTTAATTTTGCACAATTACTGGAGCTATGCGCTAAAGCACAACCTAAAATGCGTATTCGTTTTTCAACATCAAATCCGCAAGATCTTACGCTTGATGTTATTGAAACTATGGCTACGTATCATAATATTTGTAATCATATTCATTTACCAGTGCAAAGCGGTAGCAATCGTATTCTAAAAGAAATGAATCGTTTACATACTCGCGAAGAGTATTTTGAATTAATAGATAACATACGTCGTATTATTCCAGATTGTGCTATAAGTCAAGATTTAATTGCAGGTTTCCCAACTGAAACTGAAGAAGATCACCAAGATACTTTAAGCTTAATGAGCTATGTAAAGTATCATTTTGGTTATATGTTTACGTACTCTGAACGCCCTGGAACTATGGCTGGTCGTAATATGGAAGATGATGTTCCAGAGCCTGTAAAAAAACGTCGTCTTGCTGAAATTGTTGCCCTACAACAAGAACACAGTAAAACAAGAACGCAAGAGTTTTTAAATAAAACCGTAGAAGTACTTATTGAAAAGTCTTCAAAAAAATCAGATCAACAATGGTCTGGAAGAAATCAGCAAAACAGCGTAGTTGTTTTTCCTAAAGAACACTACAAAGTAGGCGATTTAGTTAATGTAAAAGTTACAGACTGTACAAGTGCAACGCTTATAGGTGAAGCCATAGGATATTCTAACAATAATTAAATTAATTTATGGAATCCATTCAAGCTATAAAACAACGTTTTGAAATTATTGGTAATGATGCCAAACTTAATCGTGCTTTAGAAAAAGCCATTCAGGTCGCTCCAACAGACATTTCTGTTTTAGTTACTGGAGAAAGCGGTGTTGGTAAAGAAAGTATTCCTAAAATCATACATTCGTTATCACACAGAAAGCATGGAAAATATATTGCTGTAAACTGTGGTGCAATTCCAGAAGGCACTATAGATAGTGAATTATTTGGTCATGAAAAAGGCGCTTTTACAGGTGCTACACAAACGCGTTCTGGCTATTTTGAAGTAGCCGATGGCGGCACCATTTTTTTAGATGAAGTTGGTGAATTACCATTAACAACGCAAGTACGTTTATTACGTGTATTAGAAAATGGCGAATTCATAAAGGTTGGAAGTAGTAAAGTACAAAAAACCAATGTACGTATTGTAGCAGCTACAAACGTAAACATGTTTGAAGCGATTAAAAAAGAAAAATTCCGTGAAGATTTATATTACAGATTAAGCACGGTAGAAATAAACATTCCACCATTACGAGATAGAAAAGAAGACATTCACTTATTATTTAGAAAATTCTCAAGTGACTTTGCTTTAAAATACAAGATGCCAACCATCAAACTAGCTGATGATGCCGTTAATCTTTTATTAAAATATCGCTGGAATGGTAATATTCGTCAACTACGAAACGTTGCAGAGCAAATATCTGTATTAGAACAAAACAGAACTATTACCCTGGAAACATTACGTCAATATTTACCAGACACAGGAAACAATTTACCTGCCATTGTAAACAATACAAAATCTGATAGCGATTTTAGCAGTGAACGTGAAATTTTATATAAGGTATTATTTGACATGAAAAGTGACTTAAACGACCTTAAAAAACTCACCATGGAGTTAATGAAAAACGGCAACGTTTCTGAAGTTACAAAAGACAATGAAAGCTTAATTCAAAAAATATACGGCAACGACGATGAAGAAGATGCTACTATTGAAGACTTAGAAGTGCTTTCCATTCCTGAAAAAACATCAAATGATGAGCTTCCTATTGAAAACATGCAAGATAAGTATCATTTTGCTGAAGAAATTGAAGAAGAAGAAACACTATCTTTACAAGACAAAGAATTAGAACTAATAAAAAAATCACTAGAACGTCATCAAGGAAAGCGAAAACTAGCCGCACAAGAATTAGGAATTAGCGAAAGAACCTTATATAGAAAAATAAAGCAATACGATTTATAATCACACTATGAAACTATTAAAATACGCCCTATCAATTATTGTATTAACCACAGTAGTATCGTGTGGCTTTTATTCTTTTACAGGAGCTTCTATTTCTCCAGACACAAAAACTTTTCAAGTCAATTATTTTCAAAATAATGCCATTTTAGTTGAACCAGGATTAGACAGAGATTTTACTAATGCCTTAACAGAATTATTACTAAATCAAACCAATCTTGATTTAGTAAAATCTAACGGTGATATCATTTATGAAGGTGAAATTGTTGAATATAGAATATCGCCCACTACAGCAACTGCAAACAATACAGCTGCACAAAACAGACTTACCGTAAGCATTAATGTCAGGTTCTATAACACTAAAAATGACGAAGACAACTTTGAGCAAAAGTTTTCTCATTTTTTTGATTATGATGGCAACCAGCAATTATTAGGAACTCAAAGAGATGCTGCTTATGCTGAAATATTTGAGCGCATTACGCAAGATATTTTTAACGCCTCATTAGCTAAATGGTAAACATATGAATAAAGACGTTTTTACGCATATTTTACAAAATCCAGGAGACATCAATAGTGAACAAACTAATGACTTAAAAGATATCATTGATACATTTCCTTATTTTCAATCTGCCAGAGCTATTTTTTTAAAAGGGCTAAAAAACAATCAAAACTTTAAGTACAACCAAGCGTTAAAAACAACGGCTGCTTACACCACAGATAGAAGCATTTTGTTTGATTTCATTACATCAGATGCTTTTTTACAAAACGAAATATCACAATATATAAAACAACACTCTGAACACGTTAAAGATATAACCGTTGATATTGAAGACCTATCTGTAAATAAAAGTGTTACAATTGATGACACATTAAAAAAACAAATAAAAGACACCACAGGAGTTTTAGATCCTAAACTGTTTCAACCAAAAATTAAACAATCTGATATTGCAGACAGCAATACTGAAACTGAAAGCAATACCACTCAAACTGAAAACCCTGAAACAGTTTTAAATTTAGGTGCTCCACTAGAATTTAATAATAGTGAAACACACTCTTTTAATGAGTGGTTAAAATTAACTCGCTTTACACCTATTGACAGAGAGAGCAGTCAAAAAGACACAAGCTCACAAGATGTTTCAAAAGATAATTCTCAAGACGAACGCAAGAAAAAGTTTGATCTTATTGAAAAATTTATCTCCAAAAACCCAAAGCTTGTTCCGGAGAAAAGTTCTGGCAAAAACACCAATTTAGCTGAAGAACAAATGATTCAACCAGAATCATTAATGACCGAAACGTTAGCTAGAATTTACCTAGAACAAAAAAATTATAAAAAAGCAATTCAATCTTACAACATTTTAAGTTTGAAATATCCAGAAAAAAGTGGTTTCTTTGCAGACCAAATTAAAGCAATAAAACAATTGCAAGAACAAAATAACAAAAAGTAATGAGTACGTTTACAATATTTTTAGCGCTAATTATAGTCGTAGCATTTTTATTAGTTGTAGTTATAATGGTACAAAATCCAAAAGGTGGCGGGTTATCATCATCATTTGGCGGTGGCGGCACACAACAATTAGGTGGTGTTAAAAAAACAACCGACTTTTTAGACAAAAGTACTTGGACGCTAGCTACAATTATGTTAGCCCTAATTTTACTTTCAAATGTTGCTATAAACAGAGGTCCTGGAAACACAGAGTCTAAAGTATTAGATTCAGATGTTACTACACAACAACCTGTTACACCAGCTCCAGCCGCAACAACAAATGATAATACAACAGAAACTACTACAGATTCTGTTCAATAATTTCATTTTACTAAAAAACATTATAAGGCCAACAATATGTTGGCCTTTTTTGTACCCAAAAACTAACAAATGAAAATTTGTCAGTTGGTATGTATTGGCACATTTTTAGCATAAAAGCAAACATAATTATTAAACTAAAAACATTAAAAATATGGCATTAAACATTAAACCTTTAGCAGATAGAGTTCTTATAGAACCTATTGAAGCTGAAACTAAAACAGCTTCTGGTATTATTATTCCTGACAACGCCAAAGAAAAACCACAACAAGGAAATGTGGTGGCAATTGGTAAGGGCACTAAAGATGAACCAATGACTGTAAAAGTTGGTGACAAAGTACTTTACGGAAAATACTCTGGAACAGAGCTAAAACTTGAAGGCAAAGATTACTTAATCATGCGTGAGAGTGATATTTTAGCAATCGTTTAATTCATTATTAATCTATTTAGAATTATAACAATTCAACTAAAAAAATAAAAAAACAATTATGGCAAAAGATATAAAATTTGACATTGAAGCTCGCGATGGTTTAAAACGCGGTGTAGATGCATTAGCAAATGCAGTAAAAGTAACATTAGGCCCAAAAGGGCGTAACGTAATAATTTCTAAAAGCTTTGGCGCACCTCACATTACTAAAGATGGTGTATCAGTAGCAAAAGAAGTTGAGTTAGAAGATGCTCATGAAAACATGGGTGCGCAAATGGTAAAAGAAGTAGCAAGCAAAACCAATGATTTAGCTGGTGATGGTACAACTACTGCTACCGTTTTAGCTCAAGCTATTGTTAAAGAAGGCTTAAAAAACGTAGCTTCTGGTGCTAACCCAATGGATTTAAAACGCGGTATTGATAAAGCTGTTGAAGCGATTACTGCAGATTTAGAAAATCAAGCCCAAAAAGTTGGCAACTCTTCTGAAAAAATAAAACAAGTTGCTGCAATTTCTGCAAATAATGATGACACTATTGGAGAATTAATCTCTCAAGCTTTTGAAAAAGTTGGTAAAGAAGGTGTTATTACTGTTGAAGAAGCCAAAGGCATGGATACCTATGTTGATGTTGTTGAAGGTATGCAGTTTGACAGAGGGTATTTATCACCTTATTTTGTAACAGATTCTGATAAAATGATTGCAGATTTAGAAAATCCGTACATTTTATTATTTGATAAAAAGATTTCAAACTTACAAGAAATTCTTCCAATATTAGAGCCAGTTGCACAATCTGGTCGTCCGTTATTAATCATTGCAGAAGATGTTGATGGGCAAGCTTTAGCTACTTTAGTAGTTAATAAATTACGTGGCGGTTTAAAAATTGCTGCTGTAAAAGCTCCAGGATTTGGAGACAGACGTAAAGCTATGCTTGAAGATATAGCTATTTTAACTGGCGGAACAGTAATTTCTGAAGAAAGAGGATTTACTTTAGAAAACGCTGATTTATCAATGTTAGGAACTGCTGAAACAGTAACTGTTGATAAAGACAATACTACAATTGTAAATGGTAATGGTGATGCCGAAGCTATTAAAGCACGTGTAAATCAAATTAAGGCACAAATAGAAACCACTACTTCAGATTATGATAAAGAAAAACTTCAAGAACGTTTAGCTAAATTAGCTGGTGGTGTTGCAGTACTTTATGTTGGTGCTGCTTCTGAAGTTGAAATGAAAGAGAAAAAAGACCGTGTTGATGATGCTTTACATGCAACTCGTGCTGCTGTTGAAGAAGGTATTGTTGCCGGTGGAGGTGTTGCACTAGTAAGAGCTAAAGCAGTATTAGCAAAACTTGAAACTGTTAATTTAGATGAAACTACTGGTGTACAAATTGTAAACAAAGCTATTGAAGCACCTTTACGTACAATTGTTGAAAATGCTGGTGGCGAAGGCTCTGTGGTAATAAACAAAGTACTTGAAGGTAAAAAAGACTTTGGTTACGATGCAAAATCTGAAGAATATGTAGATATGCTTAAAGCTGGTATTATTGACCCTAAAAAAGTAACACGTATTGCTTTAGAAAATGCTGCCTCTGTTGCTGGTATGATTTTAACTACCGAGTGTGCTTTAATTGACATTAAAGAAGACGCTCCTGCAATGCCTCCAATGGGTGGTGGCGGAATGCCGGGTATGATGTAATTGAAAAAACACACAATTACCTGAATAAAACAAAAAACGCTTCAATACATTTGAAGCGTTTTTTTATAGTAAAATATAAAGCCACCTGAAAAAGGTGGCTGTTTTTTTGGGTTTTTCTTGATTTTAGGTTTATTCGTAATAAACCAATACACAAACTACTTCTTTTTAGCAGGAGCTTGTGGAGCCTTTTTTACCGCTTGTTTTGGTAAAGCCGACTTGCTCTTTGACTTTATTTGTCCCATAATACTATATGTTTTTAAGACTATAATAAAGATAATACACACTCATATACACTGATACTTTTATTGGCTAAAATTTAACTAAAATTTTCAATCATTTATTTCCTCTTAAAACCTAAAACACTATATTTAAACCAATTAATATACATATATAAACACATAATGATTAAAACCTTATTTGCTCAACTCTCCCTTATATTATTTACAACAGTTAGTTTTAGTCAAAATTTACAATCAGATTACACAGAAAGTCATTATTTAGAATATTTCAGCCTAGAACCTGAAACTATTCATACGCAATTAAACAAATCAAAATACCTGAATTCTGAAGAACTTTGGTTTAAAAGTTACATATACAATACAAAAACACAAAAACCCTATCTAACTACCACAAATGTATATGCATCAATATATAATGCTGATGGTGTTTTGATTGAAAAAAAAATATACTATACAGAGCACGGTATGACACATGGTAATTTTTCTTTCAAAAAAAATTATTTACCCGGTATTTACTTCTTAAAGGTCACTACTAATTGGATGAAAAATTTTAATGAACCTCATTATAGCTTAATTCAGTTTGAAATTATTGATAGTCAACCAAAAAACACCAATAGTAGTAATCACACACCTGAAATAAAATACGATTTTCAAATACTTCCCGAAGGCGGTCATCTTGTTGCTGAGAGCACTAACTCTATAGGCTTTAAAATTACTGATCAAAATGAAGACCCGCTTGTAATTATTTCTGGAGATGTTTTAGACAGTGAAAACAATGTTGTAACCACAATAAAAAGTAACGCTTTTGGCATTGGAAAATTTGATCTAAATATAAAACCTGATGAATCTTACAAAATAAAAGCAACACTAAAAGACAGTACCATTATAGAAAAAAGTATTCCTAAAGCCAACACAACTGGTATAACTATAAGTACAAATAATTTAAATAACGAAACGCTTTTTATCACATTAAACACAAACAAAAACACGCTTCCCAATCTTTTAAAATCACCTTACTATCTCCTTATACACAGAGATGGCTTTATGAAACGAATAGACGTATCTTTTAGTCAAGACAAATACAGCTATACAATCGCCGTACCTAAAAAAAATCTGTATTCGGGAATAAATATCATTACACTTTTTAATGAGAAAAATCAACCTGTACTAGAGCGATTACTATTCAAAAAAACAAAAAAATTAATTTCAGACATATCAATAGCTGGCACTCATACAGGCATAGATTCAACCATAGTAACACTTAAGTCTAATAAAAAAAGTGGCTATCAAAAAGGTATTAGTATCTCGGTACTACCTACATCTACAAAAGCTTACAATGAAAACCATACAATAGCAGCGTCATTTTATTTAAAACCTTACATAAAAGGAACAATACATAAACCTAATTATTATTTTTCAAATGATGACCGCAGAACCAATTATGATTTAGATTTACTATTACTAACACAAGGTTGGAGTAGTTACGATTGGAAAAACATTTTTTTTAAACCTCAAATTGCTAAATATAATTTTGAAGCCGGCTTTCAAATACGCGGAGAAATTAACGCTAAAAATAAAGAAAACATTAAAGAGGTTGTTTTATTTTCTGCTAATAATGAGTTAATGTTAACCTCTAAATTAAAAAACGGTCAATTTAGTTTTGATAATCTTTTTTTAATGGACAGCTCTATAGTTTCAATAAGTGCTAATACAAATAGAGGAAAACAGATCTCTCCTGGCGTTTACTACAACACCTATCCTACTTATATTATAGACTCTATAAACACAAAAAAGCTAATCAATAAAAATATAATATCCAGAGACTTAAATAGTTTTAATTTTATTCATGGAGATTTCAACCTTCTTGATACTGTAAACATATCAAATAATTACACCCAACAGAAAGAGCGCTATATGGTAAATGGCGGCGTAAATAATAGAGGTATAAATCTAGAATCTGGATACTCTTTTACTACAAGAGTTCTTGATGTAATTAGAAATAACGGCTTTGATGTTATTGAATCAGGTGCTAGTGTAAAAATATTATCACGTCGTTCATCAAACCTATCTGGCAGATTAAGTCCTAATGTATATCTAGACGGTGTTATTATCTCAGACTTTCTAGAAACTATTCAATACCTTACTGTTTCTGAAATAGACGAGCTTTATGTTGCCAGAACCGGATTTGGTATGGATGGAGCTGGTGGTTCAATTAATATTTTCACTAAAAACAGTATCGGTCTAAAAAACAGTCGCAAGAGTGATTTTAAAAACAGTAAAATTAAAATAGGGTTTTCAATGCCAAAAAAATATTATTCTCCTTTTTACAACAAAGCTCAGGAGGAAACATTTTCAAAAATTGGTGTTTTACACTGGCTTCCCAACTTAAAACCTAATAAAAGAGAGGAATTCGTTTTTAAAATACCTAATTACTATTATGAAAGTATTAACCTATATATTGAGGGTATGGATGAAGACGGAAGTCTAATATCTACAGTAAAAACTTTTCAGTTAAATTAATAATCACATGTTTTATATAACGTGATATTATAGTATTTTTACACTCCTTAAATAATTCCAGGTTTGATATCAAAATCCACCATAGATCAAGTTTTTGAAACCTCTCGTGTAGAAGAGGTTATTGGTGATTTTGTTCAGCTTAAAAAATCAGGAAGTAATTTTAAAGGTTTAAGTCCGTTTAGTGATGAACGCACACCTAGCTTTATGGTTTCTCCAGTAAAACAAATCTGGAAAGACTTTAGTACAGGAAAAGGTGGTAATGCAGTTGCTTTTTTAATGGAGCATGAGCATTTTACCTATCCAGAAGCCATAAAATATCTTGCTAAAAAGTACAACATTGAGATTGAAGAAACGCAACAAACCAATGAACAAAAAGAGCAAGCAAATACTAGAGAAAGTTTATATTTAGTTAGTGAATACGCTAGTAAATATTTTCAAAATATACTACATAAAACAGATCAAGGGAAAGCTATAGGTTTAAGCTATTTTAAAGAACGTGGTTTTACTGAAGAAACTATAAAAAAGTTTGATTTAGGATATTCGCTAGATGAATGGCAAGCCTTTACAGACGATGCCATAAAAAAAGGATATCAATTAGAGTTTTTAGAAGGAACTGGCTTAACAATTGTAAAAGACAACAAACAGTTTGACCGTTTTAAAGGCCGAGTTATGTTCCCTATTCAGAGTATGAGTGGTCGTGTTTTAGGCTTTGGCGGTCGTATTCTTACAAACGATAAAAAAGCTGCTAAATACTTAAACTCACCTGAAAGCGATATTTATCATAAAAGTAAAGTTCTTTATGGTATTTATCATGCAAAACAAAGCATTGCTAAAGAAGACAATTGCTTCCTTGTTGAAGGTTATACTGATGTTATTCAGTTTCACCAAAGAGGTATCAAAAACGTTGTTTCGTCATCAGGAACCGCATTAACACCAGAACAAATCAGGCTTATAAACCGCTTAACAAAAAACATCACGGTTTTATTTGATGGTGATGCAGCTGGAATGCGTGCTTCATTACGCGGTATTGATTTGGTTTTAGAGCAAGGCATGAACGTAAAAGTTTGCTCATTTCCAGATGGAGAAGATCCTGACAGTTTTGCGAAACAAAACACACTAGAGGAGCTCACTGATTATCTTGAAGAAAACTCAAAAGATTTTATTCAGTTTAAAGCTTCATTACTTGTTGCTGATGCAAAAAATGATCCTATAAAAAAGGCAGACACCATTAGAGATATTATGAATAGTATCTCAAAAATTCCAGATCGTATAAAACAAGAAGTGTATATTCAAGAATGTTCTAAAATCATGGACATTAGTGAATCTGTTTTGTTTACCACATTAGCCCAAATGGGCAAAAAAGAAGCTCAAGAAGCTAGTAAGCAACAAAAACAAGAGCAAAAGGCTTTTGATGTTATTAAACACGAACAACCTAAAAAAAGGGTTGATGTTCAGTATGAATTAGAGCGAAAAATCATTCAAATTTTATTGCTTTACGGAAATAAAACCGAAGACTTTGAAGATTCAATTCTTAAGGAAAATGAAAAACACGAACTTGTTTTAGAGCCTGTAAAGCATACTGCTAAAGTTTTTGAAAAAGTATATTTAGATTTACAAGAAGATGAAATGGAGTTTTCAAATGAAGTTTTCAAAACACTGTATTACACTATTATGGAAACTTTTCATCAAAATCCTGATTATGCGGTAGAAAATTTTGTAAACACTGTAGATCCTGTTATTGCCAATGAAATAACTACTATTTTAATGGAAGATGAACGTTATACCCTTTCAGATTGGGAACGAAAAAACATTTATCCTAAAGAAAAATCTACGACTGTTTCACAATTAGTAAGTGAAACCATTTTGAGTCTTCGTTGCTTTTTAATAGAACAAAAAGTTACCGAATTCAAACAAGAAACTTTAGCCAATAAAAACGAGATTAATAGAAGTATTTTAGAAGAAGTAAAAGATTACTCAAGCTTAAAAATGCTTTTATCCAGAAAGCTTAATCGTGTGCTATAGTTCTAGCAGCTTTGCCCTACTTATTAAATCAACAATATTAGTCACATTTAGTTTTTTCATTAAACGAGCTTTATAAGTGCTAACTGTTTTTTCATTAATATCTAGCTCTTCTGCAATTTCTTTATTTTTTTTCCCTGAAGACAATAGCTTTAACACCTCAATCTCTCTTGTAGACAGTTTTTTGAAATGAGTTCCTGTTCTAGTAACTCGTCTGCCCAAAGCCATCTGTTGTGCCATCTCATTACTTAAATAAACACCACCATCATAAACTTTCATGATGGCTTCTTTAATCGTAAAAATATCTGATGTTTTAGTTAAATAGCCGGATGCTCCAGCTTTTAAAGTATTTAAAGCATAGATTTTTTCTGGTTGAGAGCTAAACATTATAACCTTTACACTTGGGTGATCTCGCTTAAGGCGTCTTAATGCGGTGATACCATTAAGTTTAGGTAAATCTATCTCACAGATAATAATATCTACAGAATTGCTTTTTAAAAAATCAAAAATAGCTTCACCGTTACTAACGCCTCCAACAACTTGGATTTGTGGTGAAGTTACAAAAAGGAGATCTAGCCCTTTTCTAATAATTGGATGATTGTCAACGACCAACAGTTTAATCATTTTTTTTGGTTTTTATGTTAAGACTGTTGAGGCAAATAGCGTCTATTAAATTGTATACTTAAGTAAATATAATAAATTCTCTTGAGATATAAGTAACTTATTTTAAATTAGTTGGAACCTCACAAATCGGTATTGGTATCATTTTATGTTTATTAGCATTATTAAAACGCTTATAAATTGTGAAGACTTCTTGTTTTCTACCAGTGAAGTCATTTGCAGTTTTTCCTTCGTCATCCATTTTCATGGCCCATTCTAGTTCTGGATAGCTTGCCCCTATTTGGTCTTCATCACTTCGTGCATCACCAAATAATCCATCACTTGGTGCGGCTTTCATAATAGACTCTGGTACTTGCACAAATTCACCTATATGGTAAACTTCAGATTTTAATAAATCTGCAATCGGGCTTAAATCAACACCTCCGTCTCCATACTTGGTGTAAAAACCAACACCAAAATCTTCCACCTTGTTTCCTGTTCCTGCTACCAAAAGTTTTTGTAAACCCGCGTAATAATAAAGCGTTGTCATACGCAAACGCGCTCTTGTATTTGCTAAAGCCATATCTACAATCGCTTGTTCTCCATCTAGATTTACTTCTGTTTTAAATTCTTCAAAAACAGGTGTTAAATCAGCTCGTGTATCACGCACATTATTAAAACGCTTTTTTAATTGCAAAATATGCTCTTGCGCACGACTTACATGACTTTCAGCTTGATGTATAGGCATTTCAATACATAAAACATCCATTCCGGTCATAGCACACAATGTAGATGTAACCGCAGAATCTATTCCGCCAGAAATGCCTACAACAAATCCATTCACTTTAGCGTTAGTAGCATAGCTTTTTAACCAATCTACAATATGGTTTACAATCTTTTCTGTTTGCATTTTATGAAATATTTAAGACAAAGAATCTTACCTTTGCCAAACAAAAATAACGTAAAGCCATTAGTAATAAAAATTAACATCCTTTAAGTTTCTATGAAACATCAAATTTTTATTTTATTCGCTTTTTTAAGTATTGTTTCTTGTAAAAAAGAAAGTCAACTTGAAAAAGAAATCGCTCAAATTGATATTGACTTTACTGTTGAAAGATTTGATAAAGCTTTTGGAAGCGCTACTGTAAGCGAACTTCCTAAACTTAAAAGTGCATTTCCCTTTATGTTTTCTGAAAAATATTCAGACAGTTATTGGGCTGAAAAAATACAAGACACGCTCCAACAACAACTACACAAAGAAAGTGCTCGCGTATTTGATAATTTTGCATCTGAAAAAGAGGAAATAAAGAAGCTATTTAAACATTTACGCTATTATTATCCGGAATTTCAAACACCTCGTGTTATAACAACAACCTCAAATGTAGACTACAGAAACAAGGTTATTGTTACTGATACTATTGTTTTAATATCAATTGACACTTATTTAGGAAGTGATCATGAGTTTTATCAAGGTATACAAAAATACTTGAGAAAGAATTTTAACAAAAGCCAAATTGCAGTTGATCTAGCAAAGGCTTATGCTGAAAAATACACATATCAACAAGAAAGAAAAACGCTTTTAGATGAAATGATTTATCATGGAAAGCTATTATACTTTAAAGATGTCATGCTGCCTAATACTACTGATGCTGAAAAAATAGGATACACCAATGAAGAGTTACGTTGGGCGTTTGAAAACGAAGACTATATTTGGCGCTACTTTATAGAACACGAACTACTATACAGCACCAACTCTAAATTACCTAATAGGTTTATAAACCCTGCTCCTTTTTCTAAATTTTATTTAGAGCAAATAGACAGCGAATCTCCTGGGAAAATAGGACAGTATATAGGTTGGCAAATAGTTAAAGCCTATGTAAATAATAATGATATTTCTTTAAAAGACCTTTTAAGTAAGGATGCTAAAGACATTCTTAACAATGCAAATTTTAAACCACACAAGCAATAATAATTATGGCAAATAAAACCTCAACTATAGAACTAAAAGTAAAACTAGACGATAATAAAGTTCCTGAAAAACTTTTTTGGACAGCTGAAGATGGCGGCATTAGCAATGAAGAAGCTAAAGCTATGCTTCTTTCTGTTTGGGATAGTAAAGCTCAAGAAACACTTAGAATTGATTTATGGACAAAAGATATGCCTGTAGACGAAATGAAAGTGTTTTTTCACCAAACCTTGGTAGCTATGAGTAATACCTTTCACAGAGCAACACAGGATGAAAAAATGACAGCAACTATGAAAGATTTTTGTGATTATTTTGCTGAAAAGCTAGAACTTAAAAAACAGTAATTAGAATAAAAAAAGCACATATTAATATGTGCTTTTTTTATTCAATCATTAATCCCTTTAGGCTTTATCTTGCGTGATAAATCTATACATAAATCCTGCTAAAATTGCACCTGCAATAGGTGCTAACCAAAACAACCATAACTGCTCAATAGCCCAACCTCCAACAAACAGCGCCTGACTTGTACTTCGTGCTGGATTTACAGAAGTATTTGTAATGGGTATACTTATTAAATGAATTAGCGTTAGTGCAAGCCCTATAGATAAACCTGCGAAGCCTTTAGAAGCATTTTTGTGTGTTGCACCTAGAATAACAATTAAAAACATAAAAGTCATAACAAACTCACAAACTAAAGCCGATGTCATATCATAACCAAAAGGAGAATGCTCACCATACCCATTAGCAGCAAAACCGTTAGATAAAGAAAAACCACTAACGCCGCTTGCTATAATATAAATAACACAAGCTCCTAAAATAGCTCCGATAATTTGCGATATAATATACCCTGGTAATTCACTTATATCAAAACGGCCACCAATACATAATCCTACAGAAACCGCAGGATTAAAATGACCTCCAGAAATATGCCCCAGTGCATAAATACCTGTTAAAACCGTTAATCCAAAAGCAAGTGCTACGCCCAAGAAACCAATTCCTAAATCTGGAATACCTGCAGCTAAAACAGCGCTACCACAACCACCTAAAACTAACCAGAAGGTTCCTATACATTCTGCCAATAATTTTTTTTTCATATCTAATAATTAAATTTTTTAGTGTAGAATCAGTAGAGGGATTTACTGCTATTAACATTATATCTGCTAAAAATTTTATAATCACATAAAAAAATTCAAGCTTGCGATCAAACCTCTATTGTTTATACAAATTGTTACGTATTTTTATTTAAAGATTTTGTTTTTATATATACCTAATATTAATAGTGGTAAATACAATAGAAAAATCAGGTAAGACTTACATTTTTCAATTTCTGTAAAAATACAGGTTAAAAAAATCAATAGACTGAATGCTAAAAAAAAGTATTTAAACCTCTTTTTTAAAGGAAAAAAAACAAACAAATAAATAAAAAAAAGCTGTTATTAATATAAAACCTAATTTCATAGTTATTTAATTTACCATACAGTATGTAAAATGGGTAATTATTATTACCGCTACAACTCCAGATGCTGTTCTAAATATTATTTTTTTAGTTCAAGCCGTTTTTACCATAGTCTAAATCAAACCTTATTATTAATTTAGTAATATTTATAAGACACTACTTACTAAAGAAAGTCACATAATTTTTGGGAAAACAAGTGAAGAGAAACCTATTACCACTCGTTGATTCTATTTGAATCTAATTTGATAAAAATAAATAACAAAATTGTAAATCCCCATAATCCAGATCCGCCATAACTAAAAAAGGGCAATGGGATTCCTATGGTAGGAATAAGTCCCATAACCATTCCTATGTTAATCATAAAATGAAAAAACAATATTGTCGCTACACTGTAGCCATAAACCCGGCTAAACTGCGATTTTTGAAGTTCGGAAAGATGTAATATTCTTAATAATAAAAAAACAAATACGATAACAACCATAGCGCTTCCTAAAAAGCCCCATTCTTCACCAACAGTACTAAATATATAATCTGTATGTTGCTCAGGAACAAACTTACCTGTAGTTCTTGTTCCTTCTAAAAAACCTTTACCTGTAACACCTCCAGAACTAATTGCTTTTTCAGATTCATATAAATTGTACAAGATATCACGCCTCATTTTTTCAATTTTTTGTGGATCTTTCTCTAACCTTAACCAAAGACTAATTCTATCTTGTTGATGTGGTTGCAATATATTTTGATAAAAAAACTTAACACCAATAGCTATACCTACACTTACTAAAACAAAGAATATAGGCTGAATGAAAGCAGGCTTCTTTTTTCTTAAGAAATGATGTGCAAAAATAACCACCAAAGCTCCTATTGAGGCTATAATTGCCCCAAACTTTAAGGCCAAAACTGATATAGCAGCAAGAAGCACAAAAATTATAAGATAAAGTTTAGGCAAACCTTCTCTATATAAAACAAAGAAAAACGAACCGTAAACAATGGTACTTCCCGCATCATTCTGAAACAAAATTAATATAGCAGGAATAGCTATTATTACACAAAGCCTGACTTGATCTTTGAGTGTTTTCATATCGGTGTGTAAATCACTAATATATTTTGCTACGGCTAGTGCTGTGGCTGCTTTTGCAAATTCACTAGGTTGTAAGGTCATTCCTCCTATGGCATACCAAGATGTGGCTCCATTAACGTTTTTACCAAAAATGAATAATCCCACAAGAGACAGCATAGATATCAAATAAATAACACTAGAAAAACGTTCATAAAATTTGGCTTCTATAGATAGTATTAAAATAATAAGAATAACCGTAAGCATTATAAAAATAAGCTGTTTACCATAAGGTTGCGAAAAATCTAAATAATCTATCGTTTCTCCTGTATGTGAAGCAGATAAAATATTTAACCAACCAAATCCTACTAGTAATAAGAATAAGATAATGGTAATCCAATCAAACTTAAAGTATTTATCTGTTTGCCTCATTAATCAAGATGTTTTTGTTGATTGTTTCCTACAGAAAATTCAGGCATTGGCACAACTTCTTCTCTTCTATCGTTTATAGTAAAAGGAGCTCCAGAATAAGGTTTTTGGTACTCAAACTCAAGACTGCGTGTTAGCACCCAATTTTCTAAATCTTTTCTTGTTGTGTGTCCTTTGATATATTTTTCTATCATTAAACTTGCTATTCTTCCAGCATATATAGACCCATAATGCCCGTTTTCAACAAAAACAGCTATGGCTATTTTAGGATCATCTTTTGGAGCAAAAGCAACAAACAGCGAATGATCTGTTAATTGTGTTCTTACACTATCAATCATTGTGAAGTTTTCTGCTGTTCCTGTTTTACCACAAATTTCAATATCAGGGATTTTAAGAAAATTGGCCGTTCCTCCTGGCTTGTAAACATCATAAAGACCTTCTATTACAGGGTCAAAATATTTTTTATCTATAGTTGTATGATGAATTTTTGTAAACTGTTTATCTATTGGCTCTTCCCCTATTGATTTTATAATGTGTGGTGTATAATAATAACCCCTATTGGCAATAGCAGCTGTCATATTAGCTAAATGAATAGGTGTTACTAATATTTCGCCTTGCCCTATAGAGTTAGAGATAACTGTGGTCGCACCCCAATTAAAATCAGGATACCATTTATCATAATACGAACCGTTAGGAATATTACCTTTTTTTCCGATAGGCAAATCTGTTCCTAAATATTGACCTAACCCAAAACTTTTAATATGATCACTCCATTTATCCATTGATTTACTAGCATCAGGATACAAATCTATCGTTCTTCTAAAAGCTGTAGCAAAGTAAGAGTTACATGATTTAGCAATTCCTTTTCTTAAATCTCTAACGCCACCACCACAATGGCATCCCATTTTTCCTCGTCTTCCATAATGATAAACACCTGTACAAGTAACCGATGTTTCTGGACTAATCGCTTTTTCTTGAAGCGCCGCTAACGCCACCAAAGCTTTAAATGGTGATCCTGGTTCATGAACACGTAAAAGACCTTTATCTATAAGAGGCAAATGAATACTATCTCTGTAAAGCTTTGTGTAATTTTTTGAGCGTTTTCTTCCTACCAATAAATTAGGATCGTAAGAAGGAGCTGACACTAATGAAAGGATTTCTCCTGTTTTAGGTTCTATAGCTACAATACCTCCCTTTTTATTGCGCATCAATAACTCACCATATTCTTGCAACTGTGTATCTATAGTTATTTTTATGTCTTTTCCTTGTTGTGGAATGGTGTCATATTTTCCTTCTTTATAAGGACCTATATCTCGATTAAAACGATCTTTTTGGATAAACTTTATACCTTTTACACCTCGCAATGCTTCCTCGTAAGAAAGTTCTACACCTTGTTTTCCAATCAAATCTCCCATTCTATAATATGGGTTTTCTTTAATTTGTCCTTGATTAACTTCTGCAATGAATCCTAAAACATTAGCTCCGACTGATGTTTGATAATCTCTTAATGAACGTTTTTGAATATAAAATCCTTCATACTTATGCATTTTTTCTTGTAAAACCGCATAATCTTCCTTTGATAAATGCGATACAAAAACATAAGGAAGTCGTGGAGAGTAACGGTAAGCACGCTCATAAGTTTTAAGGAATTGAGCCTTGTCTATCTTTAATAAAGAACAAAACTCTAACGTATCTAAAGCCTTTACTTCTCTTGGAATAATCATAACATCATATGATGGTTGATTAGAGACTAAAAGTTTTCCATTTCTATCATAAACATAACCTCTTTTAGGATAGTCGAACACCTTTCTGATAGCGTTATCTTCAAATAAATTATGGGCTTCAGAGTTATAAACTTGAAGATAAAAAAGTCTTGCCAAGAAGGTTAAACCTACTGCTAGTATTGAAAAAAAAAGTAAAAATTGTCTCATTTAATGTCTTCTACTAAAAATGATATTTGTGATAATACATAATAGTATAGTGAATATACTTGAGAATAACGTTTTTTTAAGTATTAAAATTATTTCTAAAACGTTAAAAACTTCAAGTGAAAACAAGATAAAATGATGAACGATTGTAAGTATTGTTATATATGTAAACATACTACCAAACTCAACATTTCCAAAACGCATAGTTTGGTGTTCATATACCGAGCCAAATGAAAATTTTAGCACTACAGGTCTTATAAAAGCAATAGTAACTGCTGCAGCGGCATGTACTCCTCCAGAATCTGAAAACATATCAATCGTAATACCTAACAAGAAGCTCAACAACAAAAACGTCGCTCTATTATTGGCTGTAGGATATAGTATAATAAACAATATGTAGAGATATGGGTTTATGTGTCCCAAAAAATTAATATGATTTAGCACCAACACTTGTAGAAGTATTAACACTAAAAAACGCACTATATGACCTACAATATTATTACTCATTTGTAGCGTTTAAAAGGCTATTTATTTCAGAAGCATCCTTATTTTCTATGACATAGACATGTTCTATATTGGTCATATCATTAAATAATTTCACATTAATTATGTAATAGTTTTCTGCAACATCTAGATTGAAAGACTGCACGGTACCAATAGGGATGTTTTTAGGAAAAATAGACGACAATCCTGAAGTGACTATTGTATCTCCCTTTTTTACAGGTGCTATTTTTTGTATCTCCTGCAACTGAATTATGTTGGGTGATTTTGTATCCCAAACTAAAGAACCAAAATGATTGGTTTTCTTTAATTGAGCACTAATTCTGCTTTTTGTATTTAATATAGAAATAACTGTTGCGTATTTGTTACTGGTATTATCTACGATACCAAGAATACCTTTAGATGTTATAACTCCTAAATCTTGCTTTATACTATCGCGTGCACCTTTATTTATAGTAAGCATATTATTGGTTGCAGAATAGCTGTTTTTTATAACAATAGCAGGTGTAAACTTATAAGTTGCTCCTGATTGAATGGTATCTAAAAAAGGCTTTGCTAGCGTATCTGTAGTGTTATAAACTAAAGAGCGTAAGTAATTGTTCTCTTCTTGCAGCAATTGGTTTTGAGACTTTAAATTAAAGTACTCACTAACATCGTTTACAGAACCATAAATGCCTCCTGACAAAAAATTTGCTGAATTTACAAACTTACTTTTATGATAAGAGTGAGTTTGTATTGTAAAAAACAACGATATGGAAAACAGCAATAAGTATAACAAAACGATTTTGTTTCTTATTATGAAATTTATTATTTGCTGCATGCTTTATCGCTATTTTATCAACACACTTTTGAATTTAGGTAAATTTTTAAGAGTTATTCCTGTACCACGAACAACAGCACGTAAAGGGTCTTCGGCTATGTAAACTGGTAAATCTGTTTTTTGAGATAAACGCTTATCTAAACCACGTAGCATAGAACCACCTCCTGCTAGATAGATACCTGTATTGTAAATATCTGCAGCTAATTCAGGTGGTGTTTGAGATAATGTTTCCATAACAGCATCTTCAATTCTTAAAATAGATTTATCTAATGCTTTGGCTATCTCTCTATATGAAATTTGAACTTGTTTTGGCTTTCCTGTAAGTAAATCACGTCCTTGAACACTCATGTCTTCTGGAGGAAGCTCTAAATCTTCGGTTGCAGCTCCTATTTGAATTTTTATTTTTTCGGCTGTACGTTCACCAACATAAAGGTTATGTTGTGTTCGCATATAATAGATAATATCATTTGTAAAAACATCTCCTGCAATCTTCACAGATTTATCACAAACAATACCTCCTAATGCTATAACCGCAATTTCAGTTGTTCCACCACCTATATCAACAATCATGTTTCCTTTAGGCTGCATAATATCTACACCAATACCTATAGCTGCTGCCATAGGCTCGTGTATTAAATACACTTCTTTACCATTAACGCGCTCACAAGATTCTTTTACGGCACGCATTTCAACCTCTGTAATTCCTGACGGAATACAAACAACCATTCGTAACGCTGGTGAGAATAATTTCTTTTTTAATGCTGGTATGTTTTTTATAAACATACTTATCATTTGTTCTGAAGCATCAAAATCTGCAATTACACCATCTTTTAATGGTCTAATTGTTTTAATGTTTTCGTGAGTTTTTCCTTGCATCATACTCGCTTCTTTACCAGCGGCAATAATTTTTCCAGAAATACGATCACGTGCTACTATAGAAGGGCTATCTACAACAACTTTATCGTTATGTATAATTAAAGTGTTTGCAGTACCTAAATCTATAGCTATTTCTTCAGTTAGGAAATCAAAAAATCCCATATGCGTTTAACGTAATTTTCGAGGTTTAATATTCAAATCTTGTAAATGTAATAAAAGTTCGGCAATATATGTATGTTATACGGTCACTTCGCTTTATTGGTTTTTTACTATTTAAAAAAATCCTGTTTTTTCAGAATTTTTAGTGTTTAAAATGGCGAGTTCCTGTAAACACCATAGCCACATTATTTTCATTACAATAATCAATACTTAATTGATCTTTGATTGATCCTCCTGGTTGAATCACAGCTGTAATTCCTGCTTTATCAGCTATTTCGACACAGTCTGGAAATGGAAAAAATGCATCACTTGCCATTACAGATCCTTTTAAATCAAAATTAAAAGATTGTGCTTTATGGATTGCTTGATTTAAAGCATCTACACGGCTTGTTTGCCCGGTTCCGCTAGCACACAATTGTTTGTTTTTGGCTAAAACAATAGTGTTTGATTTGGTATGCTTGCATATTTTAGAAGCAAAAATCAAATCTTCTAACTCACTTTTACTTGGTTTATTGTTTGTTGCTTCAGATAAATCTGAAAGCGCATCTGTTATGTTGTCTCTATCTTGAACTAAAACACCGTTTAAACAACTTCTTACTGTTGTTTTTGGTAATTCAATATCGTTTTGTATTAAAAGAATTCTGTTTTTCTTTCCTTTTAAAATTTCTAAAGCGTCGTTTGAGAATGATGGTGCAATGACAACTTCGCAAAATAATCCGTGAATTTCTTCAGCAGTTGCTTTATCTATTTCTGTATTACTTATTAATATACCACCAAATGCAGATACTGGATCTCCTGCTAATGCATCTACATATGCTTGATGTAAAGTTTCTCTTTGTGCTAAACCACAAGCATTATTGTGTTTTAATATTGCAAATGTTGGTGCTTCGCCTTTAAACTCATTCATAAGTGTTACTGCTGCATCAACATCTAGAAGGTTGTTGTAACTTAATTCTTTACCGTGTAATTTAGTAAACATCGCTTCAAAGTCACCAAAGAAAAATCCCTTTTGATGTGGGTTTTCACCATATCTTAAAACCTTACCGCTAGTTTCACTAATTTTTAATGACGCTATATCATGATTACTATTAAAATAGTTGAAAATAGCTGAATCGTAATGAGACGAAACATTAAATGCTTTTGCTGCAAATAGTTTTCTGTCTGATTCACTAGTGTCTCCATTTTTAGATTTAAGTAACTCTAAAAATTCAGCATAATCATTTACTGAAGCTACACAAACAACATCGGCATAATTTTTAGCTGCTGCTCTAATAAGTGAAATACCACCTATATCAATTTTTTCAATAATATCTTGATTACTTGCTCCTGATGCTACTGTTTTTTCAAAAGGATACAAATCAACAATAACTAAGTCTATTTGAGGAATTTGATATTCTGCTAATTCTGCAACATCGCTTTCATTATTCTGACGGTTTAAAATACCTCCAAAAACTTTAGGGTGTAATGTTTTAACACGACCACCAAGAATTGATGGATATGAAGTAACATCTTCTACAGGTACGACATTAATACCTAAATCTTTGATAAATTTTTCGGTACCTCCAGTTGAATAAATAGTTACGCCTTGTGCGTCAAGTTGTTTTACAATAGGCTCTAATCCGTCTTTTGAAAAAACAGATATTAATGCAGATTTAATAGTTTTGTTATTGCTCATTTTAGTTGTGTGTGAGTTGGCTTTTTATTTTATCTAAAAAGCGCATTTAATTATTTTCAATGCCTAAACATTGACAGTATTGTTTATGAGTGCAAAAGTAGTTATTTCAACTTGAAAACACCTTGTAGACTCACGAAAAAAACAGCTGTTTTTTTAACTAAAATATAAAGTTTTCAACAACTATAAAATTGTTGCTACTTTTTGGCAAACAAACTCTAAAAAACGTTCATCAGCTTCAGAGAAAGGATCTGGAGTATTGGAATCTATATCTATCTGACCAATGTTTTCTCCGTTTACAAAAATTGGTATTACAATCTCTGCCTTAACTGTTATGCTACAAGCTATATAGTTATCTTGAGCAGACACATCTGGCACGACAAAGTTTTCATTACTAACAGCTACTTGACCGCAAATACCTTTTCCAAAAGGAATAATAGTATGATCTGTTGGCGCTCCAACATAAGGTCCTAATTTTAACTCGTTTTTATCACCATTTTTAAAATAAAAACCTACCCAATTATAATATTCTACATGGGTTTCTAGCAACTTACAGATACTTAAAAGTTTTTCATCTGTGGTTGTGGTGGTAGTTGAAATAATGGTTTCTACTTGAGGTTTTAACGTATCTAAAATCATAGGTTTAATAAATATTTTGCAAAAGTATTTAAAAAGCAAGCAAATCGGTCATGTATTTTATATAAATTTAACATCGTAAAACAATCTATCTCTTTTGAAAGAACTTATTTTTAAATACAAAGCGGTTATAAAATTTATTTTTACATTTTTGTTGGTATATAGTATTTTAACCGGAGGTTATAAATTGTATTTACAATATTCTACTGGAGAAAAATTTTATCCGGACTACATGACACATTTAGTCGCAAAACAAAGTAAAGAATTACTAAATACTTTTGGATATAACGCACAGGTATTACCACATCCTGATGAGGCGTCTATGAAACTTATTATTAACAAAAAATACGTAGCACGTGTTATTGAGGGCTGCAACTCTATAAGTGTTATAATATTGTTTATTTCTTTTATTATTGCCTTTTCCGGAACGTTTAAAACAACATTATTTTACATTTTAGCTGGTAGCGTTTTAATTTACGCTGCAAATTTAGTTCGTGTTGTTATTTTATCTGTCGGACTTTATCATTACCCTTGGAGAAAAGACATTTTACATAGCGTTATTTTTCCTGCTATTATATACGGAATGGTTTGCCTGCTTTGGGTTATTTGGGTAAACAAGTTTTCAAACATAAAAAAAGTGCATGATGCATAAGCTATATAAATACTTATCTCTTGTTGTTCTTGTTGGGCTTTTAATTCTTATCAGAGCTTTTGAAAATCAATTGTTTTACGACCCATATTTAACATTTTTCAAAAATGATTATTTATACATAGATTCTCCTAGACAAGAAACTTTTAAACTAGTAGCTTACACAAGTTTACGATACATTTTAAACAGCATTATATCTCTAGCAATTTTATTTGTAATTTTTAAAGATAAGTCTATTCTAAAGTTCTCTACACTTATCTATAGCTTATCTTATTTTATACTCATATTGATATTCTTATACTTTGTAATAAATCCTAAACAGGAAGATTACTATCTCTTTTTTAATGTAAGACGCTTTTTAATTCAGCCGCTTATATTACTGCTACTCATTCCTGCGTTTTATTACCATAAACAACACAAATAGTGTTAAAGCAACATTAAATACGTATTACACTGCTTTTCTTTTTTGTATTTTAACTCCTATAAAATACAACACTATCAAAACAAAAAGAAAACCATACAAAAAAAAACGCTACACAATCCCTATAATAATACTTGCTACACTCATCGCTTTTCGCATGTATTTACCTGTTCTTGTTAAAAACTATGTAAATGATATACTTGCAAATATTCCCGGGTATTACGGTCAAGTAGAAGATATTGATATTGCATTAATACGAGGTGCTTATGTAATAAACAACATGCATTTAAATAAAGTTAATGCAAAAACTCAAGTCCCTTTTTTAAACTTTCCAAAGAGTGACATTTCTATTGAATGGAAATCATTAATTCACGGTAAAATAGTTAGTGAAATTATAATGACTAACCCTGAAGTAATATATGTTTTTGAAGACCAAACCAACAACGGAAAAACACCTGATGTTGATGATTGGACAAAAGCTTTAACAGATTTAGTGCCAATAGACATCAACCATTTTGAAATTCACAATGGTAAATTAGCATTTGTTCAACTACAAGCAAACCCTAATATTGACTTAAATTTCCACCAGCTGGACTTATACGCTGATAATTTAAGAAATGTGAAATCAAAAGAACGCACATTACCATCTCCATTTCATGCAACAGCAACATCTATTGGCAATGGCAAGGTCTCTATTGATGGCAACATCAACCTAATAAAAGAAATACCTGACATGGATGTAGCATTCTCTTTAGAGCAAGTTGATGTCACAGCATTGAATGATTTCACAAGTCATTATGCTAATATTGATTTTGAAAAAGGTGATTTTGAACTCTACAGCGAAGTTGCAATAGCAGATGGTTACCTAAAAGGCTACATAAAACCGCTATTAACCAACTCTAAACTTATTGGAAAAAACGATAAATTTTTAAACACTCTTTGGGAAGGTTTTATTGGCTTTTTCAAATTCATTTTAAAAAACCAAAAAACAAATACTATAGCCACAAAAGTTCCTTTAGAAGGCGATTTGAATAATGTTGAAACAAGTGCCTGGACAACTTTTGTAAATATTTTAGGAAATGCTTGGATTGAAGCATTTCAAGGCGCAGTTGATAATGATATAGATTTTAAAGATGCCTTTCAAAAACGTAAAGAATAACACATTATATTTTAACTTATGAAAAAACACAACAAACACTTCTTATTAGCCTTTTTAATAGGAATTTTCACTTACTCTCATGCACAAGAAAAAGCAGCTCCCATTTTTGAAAATGGTGAAGCTCAAATTGTTCCTGAATTTAACAATCCAGACGACTGGATTCGTCATGACCTTTGGGTAGAGACCACATTTGACACCGATGGCGATGGCAAACTAGACCGTATGCATGTAGATGTAACCAGACCAAAACAAACTGACACCGAAGGCTTAAAACTACCTATTGTATATGAAACTAGTCCATATTATGCTGGCGTTGCAAAAAGTGTTGATGGGCTTTTTTGGAATGTTCATCATGAATTAGGAGAAACAGCTGAAGAACGTGTACACCCAGAAGTAAAACGCAGAGGAAAACGACCAATTATCTCAAACTCACAAATTAGAACATGGATTCCTCGTGGATACATTGTTGTACATTCATCTTCTCCGGGAACAGGACTATCTCAAGGCGCTCCAACAGTTGGTGGCGACAACGAATCTTTAGCTCCTAAAGCTGTTATTGATTGGTTAAACGGTCGTGCCAAAGGTTATACAACACCTGATGGCAACGAAACAGTTGAAGCTTTTTGGAGTACCGGAAAAGTAGGCATGACAGGAACATCATATAACGGAACTTTACCTTTAGCCGCAGCTACAACTGGCGTTGATGGTCTTGAGGCTATAATTCCTGTTGCTCCTAACACATCTTACTATCACTATTATCGTTCTAACGGATTAGTACGATCTCCAGGCGGATACCTTGGTGAAGATATTGATGTATTATATGATTTTATTCATAGCGGCGACGAATCTAAACGTGCGTATAACAACAAAACTGTTAGGGATACTGAATTAAAAAACGGCATGGATAGAGCCACAGGTGATTATAATGATTTTTGGGCCGGAAGAGATTATTTAAATGATATGAAACCTATGAAAGCTGCGCTTTTAATGTCTCATGGCTTTAACGATTGGAATGTTATGCCAGAACACAGTTATAGAATTTACAAAGCAGCAAAAGAAAAAGGACTTCCAGTACAAATATACTACCATCAGTTTGGTCATGGCGGACCACCTCCTATTTCTATGATGAACAAATGGTTTACACGCTACTTACACGGTATTGAAAATGGCGTAGAAAATGATAAAAAAGCTTGGATTGTTCGTGAGTATGACGACATAAAAAGCCCAACGGCTTATGAAGATTACCCAAACCCAGAAGCTAAACAAGTAACATTGCATTTAGGCAAAGGCGGACAAGAACACGGCTCTCTATCTACTAAACCCCAAAACAATCAAGGTTCTGAAACTTTGGTTGATGACGCTTCTATATCTGGAAAAGATTTAGCTATTGCAAAAAACTCTAATCACAGACTACTTTATACATCTCCTACACTTACTGAAGATGTTCATATTTCTGGTGTAGCCAAAATATCTATAAAATTAGCCAGTAGCAAGCCTGCTGCAAACTTATCTGTATGGTTAGTTTCCTTACCATGGAACGGAGAAGCTAAAGCAAAAATAACAGACAATATTATTACGCGAGGTTGGGCAGATCCGCAGAACTACAAATCGCTTACCGAAAGTGAGCCATTATCTCCTGGAAAATTTTATGAAATGAGTTTTGATTTACAACCTGATGATCAAATTATAAAAAAAGGACAACAAATTGGCTTAATGATTTTTTCAAGTGACAGTCAATTTACATTACTCCCAAAACCAGGCACTGAACTAACTATAGATTTAGACAGCACTACTCTAGAATTACCTATTGTTGGCGGAAAACTTCCGTTTTAAAGGAAGATTAAAAAGTAAAAAAGGCTTCACTGTTGTGAAGCCTTTTTTGTAACTAATTCTGAATATTGATTAACACTAATCCATATCGAAACGAATTCCTAACGATATGTTATTTTGATCTACTGCTTGGTCTTTAAAAATTGGAGACAAATCATATTTAGCATAAATCCCTACATTTCCCCAAGAAACATACGTACTTAAACCATAAACAAAATTGTTTACATTATAATCTTTGTACTTATCTTTTTCTCTATCTCCATCTAATTTATACTTTACTTTTTGAATTGCATTTATATTAACACCTCCAAAAGCACCAACGCCAATCTTAAATTTTCTATATGTTGAATACCTAAAATAATCTTCCTTTTCTATTTTTTTTGATGGACCAAACTCAAAATGTACAGGTACCACTAGATTAGTTGTTCTAAATTTTGATTTTTTTACTGGAACAGGAAATATTTGACGACTTACTACATCATTTACTTCACTAAAGTATTGATTGTATTTAATATTTAATTTATTCCACTGCATAGACAACCCGTATTTAAAACGTACAACATTAGTATTTTTAAACACTCTGGTTTTCCAAGCCCAACCAAGCTCAACAAAACCTGAACCTCCTATTTTGTAAGGTGAATCGTTTAAAGATTCGCCTTCTATGATAGCATTATTAAAACCGATTGCAAATACTAAATCACTCGTTGTACGTCTATCGTATTTTTTAGGTGTTTTTCTTTTTTTTGGTCCTATATAAATACTTTTAGAATCGTATACATCATTATATTCAGATGTTCCAATAGCAACTACATATCCATCTAAATTAGCACCTGTATCTTGAGTGACAGAGTTATTTCGTTTTAATAAAGCGATTCTGTTTTCTATAATTGCCAATCTATTTTCAATATTTAAAGCATGTTTTTCAGCTGCTTGCTGCTTAAGGCTATCTGCTTCGTTTTGTGAGATTTCATTGGCATCTAAACGTTTGTTTATTGCTTCAACTTCTTCTTTTAGCAGATTCTTTTCTTCTGTTTTAACAACCTCTTTTTGAGTCTCAAGTCGCTCTAATTGTTCTTCGTTTTTTACTTCCTGTGCATTAGAAAATTGCATAGCTAACGCTAGCACTATAAGTGCTAAATACTTGGTAATTGTTTGCATAACTGTTTGTTTTTTAATTGATGATGTGTTTAATCGTTACGTTCGGCGACTGCAGTTTTTACCTTATCATAACCTGTTTTTAAAGCTTCAAAAACTTTATCTCTAAATGACTGCTCAATACCTTCTTCTACATCTTGAAGCAAGGCCGTTGCGTCTACTTTATTAGTTTTTTTTATGTAGTAATCGTGTTTTCGTTTCTTTATTTTTTTCTCGGCATCTTCTAGCAATTTATCTATTTCAGCATCTGTTACATGGTTTTTTTCTTCTTTCAATTCTTGTATTTGTGCTACAACTTCCTGCACACTCAACGCTTCAGGAGTTAAAGATGTTTCTGGATTGGTTTTAATTGTAGTAGTTTCTTCTATTTTTGTTACATTAACATTAGCAATGCGCTTTTGTACTTGCTGACTGATAGTATTTCTTTGTTTATCAAGTTGCGAGTTCTTTTCATTTTGTTGAGTTCCCTTTTTAGGAGCTGTAAATACTATGTCAGTGTTTTTCTTATTTGCAATGGGTACTTCTTCAATAATTTCTGTTTCATTTTCCTCTAAAGCAATACTATGTTTCCCATTTGATTTAGCTTCAACATCTACATTATTAACGTCTGTCACTTTTACTTCCTGATTTTCAGGTTTATTGAAAAACATGGTTGTGACTAAAAGAACACCTACTACGCTTGCCGCTATTCCTATCCACCAAAATACTTTTTTATTCTGATTACTCTCTTGATTATCTAGTTTGTGCGCCAAAGATTCCCATGCATCACTAGATGGTTCAATGGTACGCTGCTCCAGCTTCGCTTTTAATTCCTCTTCAAATTTAATTGGTGCCATTGTTTGTTTTGTTTCGTTTGTTAATTTGTTCTTGCAAGAGTTTTCTAGCTTTAAACAATTGTGATTTTGATGTGCCTTCAGATATTTGTAGCATTTCTGCTATTTCATGGTGTTTATAGCCTTCAACAGCATACATAACAAATACCATCTTGTAACCTTCTGGAAGCATATCTATGAGTTGTTGAATATCCGCCACCTCAATATTGGTTTTGATATTATTATCATACTCATTATAATCCTCAATACTATCTGATGAAAACTCTATCGATTTTTTCTGTCTTAAATATGAGATTGATTCTCTTACCATGATACGACGTATCCACCCTTCAAAACTTCCTTGATTCTTAAATGTTTTAAGACTAGAAAACACCTTAAAAAAACCGTTTAGCATCACTTCTTCTGCGTGATGCACATCTTTTATGTAATACCTGCATACACTTAACATTTTTGGTGCGTGCATAGTAAACAATACGTGCTGCGCTTCACGATTGTTTTTTATGGCTTTTTTTATAAGCACCGTTTCGTTTTTGTATAGCTGTATGACTTTCAAAAGCGGTTTCATTTAGGCTTCTAATTATAAAGACGTAAAATTGACACTAATGGTTGCTTGGGAATGAAAATAATATTTTATTTTTCAATACAAAACACTGGCCAAGAACACTTTAATTGATTAAAAAAAATTATTTTTTTCTATCAATAACGTAATTAACCATAAGCTCTAAAGCACTTCTGTATTCAGATTCAGGATATTTTTGTAATAATTGTAAAGCTTCTGATTGGAACGTTTTCATTTTTGAAATAGCATACTCTAAACCTCCATGTTGCTTTACAAAAGCCACTACTTGAGCCACACGCTTTTTATCACGGTTATGGTTTTTTATAGAGTTGATAAGCCACTTTTTATCTTTTTTTGAAGCGTTGTTTAAAACATAAATAAGTGGCAAAGTCATTTTTTGCTCTTTTATATCAATACCTGTTGGTTTGCCTATTTTCTCTTCGCCATAATCAAACAAATCATCTTTTATTTGAAATGCCATACCAATAAGCTCACCAAACTTTCGCATAGTCTCTATATCTGGTGAATCTGGTTTTACAGAAGCAGCACCTAAACTACAACAAGCAGCAATAAGCGTGGCTGTTTTTTGACGAATAATTTCGTAATAAACCGTTTCGGTTATATCTAATTTTCTGGCTTTTTCTATTTGAAGCAACTCACCTTCGCTCATTTCTCTAACAGCAATAGATATGATTTTTAGTAAGTCAAAATCATTATTATCTATAGAAAGAAGTAATCCTTTAGACAGCAAATAATCACCAACTAAAACGGCTATTTTATTTTTCCACAAAGCATTTATTGAGAAGAATCCTCTGCGCCTGTTACTATCATCAACTACATCATCATGCACTAAAGTTGCCGTGTGAATTAACTCAATAACAGAAGCTCCGCGATAAGTACGCTCGCTAACCTCTCCGTTAGACACCATTTTAGCCACTAAAAAAACAAACATAGGCCGCATTTGTTTTCCTTTGCGATTTACAATATAATGTGTAATGCGATTAAGGAGTGCGACTTTTGAAGACATTGAGAGCTGAAACTTTTGCTCAAAAAGTTCCATCTCAAAGGCTATAGGTTGCTTTATTTGTTCAACAATTTTCAAATTAAATAGTAGAGAATTAATCTAATAACAAACCTACTAAAAAACCTTGTTATATACTATTCAACATTTAAATGAATTTTTTTTACAAAAAAAATTGTATCTTAAATGCTATAAAAGTTTAAACACCAATTATTATGAAAAAAATTATTTTACTATTATGTTTTTTAAGCTCATTCATCATCCATGCACAAGTTACTGTTTGGTCTGATGATTTTAACGACGAAGACCTTTCTGATTGGACAATGATAGATAGTGATGGCGATGGTATTAATTGGGGTGATATTTCGGCTATTGGCGATGGCGCTGGAGGCTTTGTAACTCCTGTCTCTCTAATTTCAAGATCTTGGCAAACAGTTCCTTTAACACCCGACAATTGGGCTATATCACCTGCCATTGATTTATCTAATGCAACTGCCCCTATTACACTAGAATATATCACACAAGTTGCCGCTGCTAGTTGGGACGAGGAAAATTATAGCATCTACGTTGGTACTGTAAATGATATTAATGTTTTAATAAACTCAACAACAACACTTACTGAAACTTTAGGTGATGCTGGTGATACTGGTACGCCTACACCTCACGCCTTTGATATATCTGATTTTGCTGGTGAATCAGAAGTATATATTGCTTTTAGACATTGGGATTGTACGAATCAAGATTTTTTATCTATAGATGATGTTACCGTAAAAGCTCAAACCTTAAGTGTTGATGAATTTGCATTGAAAAACAACATACATGTTACCTGCAGAGACAAACTAGTGACTATTTCTAACTTGCACGGTAAGGCAAATTACAATGTGTTCTCTCTAAACGGAAAATCTATAATACAGGGTGAGACTGCTCTAGAAACTCAAGAAATTAATGCTAGTAATTTAGAATCAGGAATATATATTGTTGAAGTTACTGATACTACTAGAAATACTACAATAAGAAAAAAGGTGGTTATTGAATAAAAACCACCCTTTAATTTTTTTAGGCCATCAAGATATTAATCCTGATGGTCTTTAACTACTTGCTCATCGCGATACTTACAACAAGGATCTATATTATTATAAACATCATCGTCTGCTTTTACATTTTTAGTATCATGACCTACACTTGCAACACTTTTTTCTATTGTTTCTAGGTTCGTTTTTCTTTCATCAAAAATCAATTTTAGTTCGTGCGTATCTACATTCCAAATAGCACTTTTAACACCTTTAGATTTTATAGCTGCTTTTTCTATTCGGTCTTTACACATCATACAAACACCATCAACTTCTAGAGTAGCTTTAGCATTTTTGTTTTGTGCAAATGATAATGTTGTCATAAAAAAGACAACGAGTACTAATACATTTTTCATAATTCTAATTGTTGTTTGTTATTATTTTATTTTAAATCGTAAACCTGCATAATACATACTTCCAAAAATTGGACCATATACAAATGTTGTATCAAAACTTGAACCAAAAGGATCATCAGCTCCCACTACCGGGTTATTCTGCCTTACATTGGTAATGTTTTCACCTCCTAAATATATTTCAAATTTTGGAGAAAACACTTTTGTTACTTGAGCATTTAACGTACTTACTGTTGGTGTATAATCTCCTAGTTGATATTGCAACGGATTGCTCTTTGTTGAAGAAAAACGCTGTTTACCTAACCAATTAAAAGTAGCATCAAATCTCCACTGACTACCGTTTTCTTTCAACAGAGTTTCATAAGATGCATTTGCAAAAAAACGATGTTTTGGCGTTAGTGGCCTATCAAATGTTCCGGTCAAGTAATCTGTTTTCACCTCATAATACTTATATGCTAATCGCACATCAAAATGCTGAAACATATTATAGTTTATTTCTGTTTGAAAACTATTAGCATAACTTGAACCTGTTAAGTTATAAAAATTCACTTCTTGTGGGTTTTCATAATCTACAACTATTTGATTTTGAAAATCGGTTCTATAAAAATCAAAAGTTACATCAGCTTTTCTTCCGAACAAGTTAAAGCCTTGCAAATATGAAACACCATAGTTCCAAGCTATTTCCGGGTCTAACCCATAAATTTTACCCGTTGTGTTTAATATATTTATCTGTCTTGATGTTGCAAATATGCTTTGATTTTCTGTAAAAATATTTGCACTTCGCTTTCCTCTTCCTGCTGAAAGTCTAAATGCTGATTTTTCCCAAGGTGTATATTTTACATGTAACCTAGGTGTCACAAAAAAGCCTAGCAAATTATGCTGATCAATACGCAAGCCTGCTGAAAAATTAAGTTTTTCTAAATTATCAAAATTATACTCAAAAAAAGCACCAACAGACGTTTCTGTTCTCTCAAAATCTGATGTGTTTACCAATTCATCATAATGATCATAGGTATAACTTACACCTGTTTTAATTTTATGTCTAGAATCGCTTATAATAGAATTGTAAATTGCATTAGCAAACACGCTATTGTGTGCAATATTATAAAGATTCAACCCAAAATAAGAGTCTTGTTGATGATGACTAAACGCTGTTTGAACACCTATACTTTGCCAAGGAATTTCTGGATTTACATAACCTAATTTTGCCGAAATCTCATAACGCCTGGTATCAATTTCACTTCCCCATGCATTGGTAGTTAACTTATCTGTATCAGGATTAAAATTAATCTGTCCGGTTTGTTTCTCATCATTTAAATATCTCAAATTAATAAAGCTTACAAAACCTTTTTCAGCATTGGTATACTGCCAGCGATTCATTAAGTTTATTTGATTATATAAAGGCATATCCATAAAACCATCGTCATTTACATCATGCTTTTTATTATGTCTATTACCGTGCACATATAATCCTGTATGCCACTTATCACTTACTTTAGTGTTAAAATGTGTATTAAGCTCTACACGTTCGCTTGTAGCGCCATAAAGATTAACAAAGAGTTTATTATCGTCCGAAGGTTTTTGAAGCTCGGTATTAATTTGTCCTGCAATACTTTCGTAACCATTAACCACGCTGCCTGCACCTTTTGTTATTTGAATGCTCTCTACCCAAGTTCCTGGAATAAAACTTAATCCGTACGCTTGCGATGCACCTCTAATTGAGGGAATGCTCTCATTAACTATAAGAATATAAGGACTTGTAAGTCCTAACATTTTAATTTGTCGCGTTCCTGAAACAGCATCTGCAAAATTCACATCTATAGACGGATTGGTTTCAAAACTCTCTGACAGATTACAACAAGCCGCTTTTAACAACTCATCACTACTAACGTTTATAACGTTTTGAGCACTCAAATAGGATTTTGATGTTGCTTGCTTTCTAGATGTAATAACAACCTCATCTAAATCACTTGTACTTTTTAAAGTGTGCTTTACGGTTTTTTGAGGATTTGTAATTGTTAACGTATCTGTTTTATAGCCCACAAAACTTACTATTAGTTTTTTATATTCTGGTTTGTAACCTATAGTAAAGTTTCCATCAAAATCTGTTACAGCGCCAACAGTTGTATCTAGCCAATGTAAGTTAGCTCCAGAAAGCGGTATAGATTTATTATTGGTATCGGTTTCCATAATAGTTCCCTTTATTTTATCTTGAGAAAAGCAAACTATTGGTAATATTAAAAGTATATATAAAAATTGTTTCATTATAAATAAAGGTTTACAAGCATTAAAATTGCCATGATTATCATGATTGAATTTTCAATGAAGGTTGCTTTGGTCATTGGCAACCTTAAGGCTGTACCCAAACAAGCACATTGAATTGTTTGCTTACTAAATAGCGCCTTTGTAACACCAACTGTTGTTATACCAAGAATAACCAGTGTAACTATTAATGCTAATGGAATTTGAATACGCATTAAAAACATGAGTCCTAATACTGTTTCTATAAACGGGTACACCCAACCGTAAACCGGAACAGCTTTGGCTAACGGATCGTACATTCTGAAACTTTCAGGAAACCCTTTTAAATCTAGCATTTTAAAAAAGCTAAATACAATATAAAAAAGTCCCATAAAATCTAACATAAACAGACTCCAATCCCAAGAGTTATAGTTTAGTAAAACTGAAGCTATTGTAATATATCCAAAAATTAAAAACAGTGGAAACAATTGTTTTAACGCACTATCTGATTTTGGATGTGTTTCGCTTGAAGCAAAAACATTTTTTTCTTGCTTAAGACTCATTTTGTATTTATCTGGTAATGCTTTTTGTAACATTTCAATAGGAATATGAGAAGACATTGTAACTGTAACGTCTCCTGCTTCTAAACTGACTGAAGCATTATTTACGTGTTCTAAAGCCTGTAAGTTACTTTCTACCTTGGCTTTACAACCATTACAGGTCATGCCTGTAACATGATATGTATGTGTCATGATGATTTTTTAAAATATTAGTAATTAGTATTAAATATGCATTTAATACATTTTTAAAAACTTAAATATTACTAATAAATCAAATGATAAAAACCTGATCCAGAACTTGTATGTCTGCAACCAAGTTTGGCGGAGAATAATCTTTATGAGGAATTATTTGCTCTGGCAGTCCCTCAAAAAGGTTGATAAATGAATAAATATAAGAAGCAAGAAAGGCTTGTTGTATAAATTTAAGCTCATCAAAGTTTTTTATTGTTATTTCGCTTTGCCCTTTCACAAAATGTACTGTATCCTTACAACAGTTCTTTTTTGAAATTTGTGCCTTCTCTATACTAGACAACTGAATATCTGACACACATTTTTGTGCTTCAGAAAACATAGCCATATCAACAAGTACATCTCCACAAAAGTGCTTTTCTACAGTAAAAGACACTGTTGAAAACAACACTAAAAGTGCTAACGTCACTGAAAATATTTTGTTTAATACAGCTTTCATTATTGCAAAAATACAAAAAAGGTGATTTTTTTAGTGATTTTAAAAAAGGATTAACATTTGAAGCTTAAAAAAATTATGCCTTATTGGCTAACTGGCCACAAGCAGCATCAATATCTTTTCCACGAGAACGCCTTACGGTAACAGTTATATTATTTTTTTCTAAAACATTTACATACATGTCTAAAGCTTCATTATTTGCTTGTTGAAACTCACCATCATCAATAGGATTATATTCTATAAGATTTACCTTACTTGGGGCGAACTTGCAAAACTCTACAAGTGCATCAACATCTTTTCGCTTGTCGTTAATACCTTTCCAAACAACATACTCATAGGTAATTCTGTTTTTAGTCTTGGCGTACCAATATTGTAGTGATTCACGTAAGTCAGATAATGGGAATGTTGCATTAAATGGCATGATAGAGGTTCTTACTTCATCTATAGCAGAATGCAGGGAAACAGCAAGCTTGAATTTTACTTCTTCATCTGCCATTTTTTTTATCATTTTAGGAACTCCTGATGTTGACACTACGATACGCTTTGGAGACATTCCTAATCCTTCAGGAGATGTTATTTTATCTATAGCTTTTAATACATTGTTGTAGTTCATGAGTGGTTCTCCCATACCCATAAAAACAATATTACTCAATGGCCTATCGTGATATAATCTACTTTCTTGGTCTATAGCAACAACCTGATCATAAATTTCATCAGGATTAAGATTACGCATTCTTTTTAACCTAGCAGTTGCACAAAATTTACAATCTAAACTACAACCTACCTGACTAGAAACACAGGCCGTTGTTCTGTTTTTTGCAGGAATTAAAACAGACTCTACAATCAATCCGTCATGCAAACGCACAGCATTTTTTATAGTACCATCACTACTTTTTTGCATTGCATCCACTTCTATATGGTTGATTACAAAATTTGCATCTAACATATCTCGCGTTTGCTTTGAAATATTAGTCATGTCATCAAAATGATGTGCAGACTTGCTCCAAAGCCACTCATAAACTTGATTTCCTCTAAAGGCTTTATCGCCTTGTTGAACAAAGAATTCTCGAAGTTGCTCTTTAGTTAATGCGCGTATGTCTTTCTTTTTAGTTTCCATTTGCTATAAGACCACAAAGGTAGTATATTATAAATTGAAAAAGCCTTGCTATAAAAACAAGGCTTGGTTTTTTATTTTAAAAATTATATTATATGATTAGCATTGCATCTCCGTAACTATAAAATTTGTATTTTTCTTTTACTGCTTCTTCGTATGCTTTTTTCACAAAATCATGTCCAGCAAATGCAGAAACCATCATTAACAATGTTGATTTAGGTGTATGAAAGTTAGTAATCATACTATTAGCTATACTAAAATCATAAGGAGGGAAAATAAATTTATTAGACCATCCGTCAAACTCGTTTAGTGTCCCACTAGATGACACCGAGCTTTCTACTGCACGCATTACTGTTGTTCCTACTGCACAAATGCGGCGCTTATTTTTAATACCTGTATTTATGGTATTTACAGCGTTTCCGTCAATAATAATTTCTTCGCTATCCATTTTGTGTTTAGATAAATCTTCAACCTCAACTGGGTTAAACGTACCTAAACCTACGTGTAGTGTTACTTCTGCAAAGTTTACGCCTTTTATTTCTAAACGTTTTAATAAATGTTTTGAGAAGTGTAATCCGGCAGTTGGAGCGGCAACAGCTCCTTCATTTTTAGCAAAAATTGTTTGATAACGCTCTTCATCTTCTGGCTCTACCTCTCTTTTTATATATTTTGGTAATGGTGTTTCGCCTAGTTCTTTTAATTTCATCCTGAAATCTCTGTAAGAACCATCATATAAAAAGCGTAGTGTACGCCCTCTAGAGGTTGTATTATCTATAACTTCAGCTACTAATGTTTCATCATCACCAAAATAAAGTTTATTACCAATTCTTATTTTTCTTGCAGGATCTACTAATACATCCCAAAGACGTTGCTCTTCATTCAGCTCTCTTAATAAGAACACTTCAATTCTTGCTCCTGTTTTTTCTTTATTACCAAAAAGTCTTGCTGGAAAAACTTTGGTGTTATTAAGAATCATAACATCGTCCTCATTAAAATAGTCTATAAGATCTTTAAAAAGCTTGTGCTCAATAGTTTGTTTTTCTCTATTTAAAACCATTAAACGTGCTTCATCTCTATGCTCTGAAGGATATTCTGCTAATAACTCGTTAGGAAGTTCAAAATTAAAGTGTGATAATTTCATATGCGATAAAATATTTATGTAAAAATTAAATCCTTCTTTTCAAAAGGACTGCAAATATACAACCTGAAAGTAGCGGTTGTCAAGTATTTAAGCAATTATTATTGAGATATTTGAATTCCAACAGCTTTTAAGTGCTCCCAAAAGACGATATAAGATTTTGAAACAACAGCGGCGTCATTAACCCTCAAATCTGTTTTTAAAGCCAATGGAGCAAATGCCATAGCCATTCTATGATCGTTGTAAGTATCTATAGCCACATTACTTTTTATAGTATTTGACTTTGCTAGTTTTAGACTATTATCTGTAATTAAAACCTCTGCGCCTAGTTTTTCTAATTCAATTTTTAAAGCTGACAACCTATCGGTTTCCTTAATTTTAAGCGTATGCAAGCCTGTTAAATAGCATGCTATTCCTAATCCAAAACAGGTTACTGAAATTGTTTGAGCAATATCTGGAGCATTTGCTAAATCTAACTGTATAGCTGCTTGAGTACTTGGATTTGAAACTTTTTTAAGTGTGATATTGTGTCCATTAAAAGTAGTTTCAACGCCAAAATGTTTATAAATATCTTCCAACACAGAATCGCCTTGAAGACTATCTTTTTTATAGGAAGATATTGTTATTTGTGTTTCTAGATCGCTTAATGCTATTAAACTATAAAAATATGATGCTGAAGACCAGTCTGACTCTACTGTTAGTGTTTTTGCTTCCACCTCTTTCATAGGCTTCACTGATATTTTTTGACCTTCAAAAGTTGTTCCTATACCTACTTGATTAAGAAGCGCTAGCGTCATTTTTATATAAGGCATAGAAGTTATTTCTCCGTCTAATGTAAGCTCTAAACCGTTTTTTAAACTAGGTGCTATAAGTAACAAAGCTGAAATATATTGACTACTTACGCTAGCCTTAAGTGTTACTTTGCTCGCTGTTAATTCGCTTCCTGTTATTTTTAACGGTGGACATCCTTGATTTTCTAAATAGCTAATATTGGCTCCCAAAGAAGTTAATGCATCTACCAAAATTTTTATTGGCCTTTCTTTCATACGTTGCGAACCTGTCAACACAACTTCACGTTTATTTTGAGTAGCAAAATACGCTGTAAGAAATCGCATTGCAGTACCAGCATGATGAATATCTATAATAGTATCTGTTGTTTTTAATGCATTTTGCATCACAACAGAGTCATCAGAATCTGACAGATTATCAATGTCTATTTTTGAATATAATGCCTGTAGAAGCAACAACCTGTTAGACTCGCTTTTTGAGCCGGATATTATAATTTTTGACTGGCTATATAGTTTAGACTTCTTTAAAAAAACATCCATACTGTTATTTTAACTTTTCGTTGTTATGGTGCCTATCGTGATCTCGTTTTGTTTTTATATTCATTTTTTTATCAAAAGCTTCTTGCAAGTCAATACCTGTTTGATTTGCCAGGCATAGTACTACAAAAACAACATCTGCGAGTTCTTCTCCTAAATCTTTATCTTTATCGCTTTCTTTTTCGCTTTGCTCGCCATAACGACGCGCAATAATACGTGCTACTTCGCCCACTTCTTCTGTGAGTTGAGCCATATTTGTTAGTTCATTAAAATAGCGAACGCCATGTGTTTGTATCCAGTTATCTACTATTTTTTGTGCGTTTTGTATATTCATACTGTATTTTTTAGCCCCGATTGAGGTAGTTGTTGGAGCTCTTTTACATTGTAAAAAGCGACTACCGAAAGCGGGAATTGCTCCTTATTTTATTCTTTATTTTTTGTGTCTACTATAATAGTGACTGGACCATCGTTAAGTAAAGACACTTTCATATCAGCACCAAATTCACCTGTTTGCACACTTTTGTTTAAATCTGTTTCTAATTGTTTTACAAACGTTTTATACAAAGGAATGGCTATATCTGGCTTTGCTGCTTTAATATAACTTGGTCTATTTCCTTTTTTTGTACTTGCGTGTAGTGTGAATTGGCTTACAACAATAGCGTCTCCTCCTGAATCTAAAAGAGATATATTCATAATATTTTTGTCGTCAGGAAAAATACGCATATTGGTTATTTTGTTAGACAGCCATTTTACATCCTCATGGGTGTCATCTGGAACAATGCCTAACAAAATAAGAACACCTTTTTCTATTGTTGCAACTTGGTTTCCTTCTATAACCACGTTGGCTTGAGAAACACGCTGTATTACTGCTCGCATAATTTATTCGTTATCCCAATTATCGGTTCTGTAATGTTCGTCTTCTCCTTCTAATATTTGTATATAACTGCGATATCTAGAATAGGCTATTTCATCACGGTCTAATGCATCTTTCACAGCGCATTTAGGTTCATCTACATGAATACAATTATTGAATTTACAGTCTTGTTTTAGTTTAAAAAACTCTGGAAAATAATCACCAACTTCTTCTTTATCCATATCTACAACACCAAATCCTTTTATTCCCGGTGTGTCGATAATTTTTGCATCAAAGTTTAAATCAAACATTTCGGCAAAGGTGGTTGTATGCTGCCCTTGCATGTGTTGGTTTGATATTTCTTTGGTTTTTAAATCTAAATCTGGTTCTATGGCGTTTACAAGTGTAGATTTACCTACTCCTGAATGCCCAGCAAACATACTTACTTTACCTATCATTTTGGCTTTTACCTTATCTATGTTTTTTCCTGTTGCTGCAGATATACCAATACACTCGTAACCGATTTCTCGATATACATGTGCTAAATATCTTACCTCATCTAGCGTCTCTTCTGGATAGGTATCAATTTTGTTAAAAAGCAAAATTGTTTTTACTGAATATGCTTCGGCAGTAACTAAAAATCTATCTATAAAACTTGTAAATGTTGGCGGGTTGTCTATAGTTACTAAAAGGAACACTTGATCTATATTGGCCGCTATAATATGTGTTTGCTTTGATAAGTTAACAGATTTTCTAACAATATAATTGGTTCTATCATGAATGAAATTTATGACACCTGTGGTTTCATCATTATTGGTTTCTAATTCAAAATCAACACGATCACCAACAGCTATAGGGTTGGTACTTTTTATACCTTTCATGCGGAATTTTCCTTTTATTCTGCATTTATAAAAAGCACCTAATTCGTTTTTTACACTGTACCAACTTCCTGTAGATTTGTATACTGTTCCTGTCATTAAATATTTTCGTTATCTGCTGCAAAATAATCAATATTATTTAAACCTTTTACAATTACAAAACACAAGTCTTACTAACTGTTTATTATTTTCTCTTGATGGTTTATAGATTCTTGATGAATAGCTTTAAACATTCTTAAGATAAACTCCTCACTTAAGCCTTTCTCTTCTCCTTCTAAAACCATTTTTCCTAAAATTTCATTCCACCGTTTACTTTGTAAAACAGCTACATTTTTTTGTTTTTTTAGTTCCCCAATATTATCAGCAACTTTCATACGTTTACCTAAAAGTTCTATAATTTGATTATCTACAACATCTATTTGAGCTCTTAAGTTATTTAACTCATTATTGTAAGCTGCTTCAGGATCTGACTCTTTTCTGATTTTTAAATCTTTCATGATATTAACAAGAGCACTAGGCGTAACTTGCTGTGCAGCATCACTCCAAGCATTGTTTGGATCATGATGAGTTTCTATCATTAATCCATCAAAATTAAGATCTAAAGCTGTTTGAGATACATCAAAGATCATATCTCGTTTTCCTGTAATGTGAGATGGGTCGCTAATTAAAGGCAAATCAGGGAACTTAGTTTGCAACTCTATAGCCAACTGCCATTCTGGATTATTTCTGTATTTTGTTTTTTCGTAAGTTGAAAATCCTCTATGAATAACTCCTAGGTTTTTAATATCTGAAGACGCTAGTCGCTCTATGGCTCCTAACCACAAAGGTAAATCAGGGTTTACAGGGTTTTTCACTAAGACTATTTTATTGGTTCCTTTTAAAGCATCGGCAATTTCTTGAACAATAAACGGGCTAACTGTTGAGCGCGCTCCTATCCATAATAAATCTATATCATGTTCTAAAGCTAGTTCTACATGCGCTCTATTTGCTACTTCGGTTGCTGTTTTTAATCCTGTTTCAGCTTTTACTTTTTGTAACCATTTTAAACCTAAAGCACCAACACCTTCAAAATTACCTGGACGAGTTCTAGGTTTCCAAATTCCTGCACGGTAATAGTTTACGTCAGTATTTTTTAGCTCATGAGCTATTTTCAAAACTTGTTCTTCTGTTTCTGCGCTGCATGGTCCTGCTATAACCAAAGGATGATCTAATTGCAGGTTATCTAACCATGTTCTTAACTCTTTTTTGTTTTCCATAATTATTTATAATTCCTAAAATTGAATTTTATTTAAATATTTTGAACTGTTAAAAATTTCAATTTTGGTGTTTGTACTTATTCTATTCCGTTTAATATATCTTTTATATGATTGGTACTCTCCATATCATCAAAAATGGCATCAAAATCATCAGCCTCCATTCTTTTTTTAAATGCTGTAAGATTATTGATATACTCGTTTAGAGTTTCTATGACATTATCTTTGTTTTGCTTAAAAATAGGTGTCCACATTTTTGGAGAACTTTTTGCTAATCGTACTGTGGATGCAAAACCACTTCCTGCTAAATCAAAAATATCTCGTTCGTTTTTTTCTTTTTCTATAACTGTTTTACCCAACATAAAAGCGCTTATGTGAGATAAATGAGAAACATAAGCAATGTGTTTATCATGTGCTTCTGGATTCATATAGCGAATACGCATATCCATTATTTTAAAAATGGTTAATGCTTTTTCTTGAAGTTTGAAAGCTGTTTTTTCTACTTCACAAATAATATTTGTTTTACCTTTAAATAATCCTTCTATCGCAGCTTTAGGACCTGAAAACTCTGTACCAGCTATAGGATGCGTTGCTAAAAAATTTCGACGTTTTGGATGATTCTCAACAGCTTTACAAATATCTAATTTTGTTGAGCCAGACTCCATAACCAAGGTCTCATCAGAAACTAAATCTAAAATCTCGGGCAATAGCACAACGCATGCATCTACAGGAATGGTTACAATAACAATATCTGCATTTACAACATCAGTTAACACGGCTTTTTTATCTATAATATTTAGCGCAAGAGCTTCTTCTAAATGTTCTGGATTTTTATCTATACCATGTATTGTAATCGCTGGGGTTAATCGCTTAATATCTTTTGCAATGCTTCCTCCTATCAAACCAACACCTATGACGTAAATATTTTTCATATTTTTATTTTATTCTTGCTAAAGCTTCTTCTAAATCTTCTGTTGTTGCACATAATGAAAACCTTACATATCCTTCTCCATTACTACCAAATATGTTCCCAGGAGCTATAAAAACGTGGTTCTCTTTTAATAATAAATCTATAAACTCTTCTGCCTTAACATATATTGGCAGCTTTGCCCATACAAACATGCCTGTGGTATTGGTACTATATGTACAGTTTAATGCTTTGGCTAGTTGCCAAATGAGTTTTCGGCGTCTTTCATAAACACTATTTAAACTCACATACCAGATTTTTGAACATTTCAAAGCTTCAATAGCTCCTTTTTGAATACCATAAAACATTCCTGAATCCATATTGCTTTTTACTTTTAATATGCTATTTATATAGTCTGTTTTTCCTAAAACCATGCCTACTCGCCAACCTGCCATATTAAATGTTTTGCTTAATGAGTTTAATTCTAAACAGCAATCTCTTGCTTCTGGTGTACTCAAAATGCTTTTTGGCGAATCATTCAACACAAAACTATAAGGGTTATCATTTACAATTAAAATATTGTTCCTTTTTGCAAACGCTACTAGTTTTGTAAAAGTAACTTCGGTGGCATTGGCTCCGGTTGGCATATGTGGGTAATTAACCCACATTATTTTTACACGTGATAAATCTAACTTCTCTAAAGCCTCTATATCTGGTTGCCAATTAGTTTCTTCTTTTAGGTCATAAAACACGGGTTCTGCTCCTATCAATTTTGTTACCGAAGTATAGGTTGGATACCCTGGATTTGGTATTAACACTTCGTCTCCTTCATTTAAAAAAGCCATAGAGATATGCATGATACCTTCTTTACTTCCCATTAAAGGAAGTACTTCTGTTGTTGGACTTAAATACACATCAAACTGGTCTCTGTAAAAAGATGCCATGGCTTCTCGTAATTCTGGCAAACCTTGGTAACTTTGATATTGATTTGCTCTAGCATCAGCAAAACTTTCTGTGATAGCTGAAATAACTTTTTGTGGCGGCTGTAAATCTGGACTGCCAATACCTAAATTTATTATTGGTTTCCCACTTGCCTTAAGCAAATTAACTTCTCGAAGTTTTTTTGAAAAGTAATATTCTTCTACCGTGTGTAATCTATTTGCTACTTCAATCATGGTTTTGCATTTTTATATTCTCCCAAAACTTTAAAATCTTCAGCCATTATGTTCATAATAGATTTTGCTTTTTTATAATCTTCGTAATTGCTAAAAGTGACATCAATAAAAAACGCATATTTCCATGGTGTTTCAATTTTTGGTAAAGATTGAATCTTGGTTAAATTCAATTTACAATCACTCATTACATTAAGCAAGGCTGCCAAACTACCTCGCTTGTGCTCTAATTCAAACTTTAAAGATGCTTTATTGATATCTGCTTCAGGTATTTCAGAATTTGTACGTTTTACTATAACAAATCGGGTCTCGTTTTGTTTGATACTTTGTATACTTTCCGCAAGAATTTCCAACTCAAACAATTCAGCTGCTAGACTACTTGCTATAGCTGCTACTCCAGATAGTTTTTGCTCTTGAATACGTTGAGCAACTTCAGCAGTGTCCTTATCTTCTATAAGCTTAATGTGTGCGTGTTTTTTAAAAAAAGTTTTACACTGCAATAAAGCCATAGGATGAGAATACACCTCTTTTATATCATTAACAGATTGATTAGGTAATGCCATTAAATGATGTTGAATATCTAAATATTGCTCACCAACAATATGCAAATTGTGAGTATCAATCAATGCATAATTAGGTATTATAGAGCCTGCAATAGAATTTTCTAACGCCATAACAACTGCATCTGTATCAGCATCTAAAAGACTTTGAACAGTTTTATCAAAAGATAAGTATTCATTTAAAGCTACTTGGTCTCCAAAATATTGTTTTGCTACAATATGATGAAAAGATCCTTTTACGCCCTGTATTGCAATAGATTGTATCATATATCTGGTTAAAAATCGCTATGTTTTATCAAAAAAAAAGTCCCGATGTAACATCGAGACTTTATATATCATGTATTGCTTAAAAATTACACATACAGCGTCTCGTTTCTTTCGTTAAAAAAGAAATAAAACCAATTAAAATATGTGAAATTCGTGCTTGTTTTCATAATTGCATCAGCTAAAGTAATTAATAAATTGAAAAAACAAAATCTTTTTTTAATTCTTTTAACAATATAACGTTTTCGCAATGCGTTGAGATAAAGAATTATGCTTATTTTTGAGACTTTAAAGTACCATTTAAGTATATAAACCACACAACTAATAGTTTATCATAAAAAACAACAACCTATGTCTATTGAAGTAGAAAACATCTCAAAATTCTATGATTCTCAAAAAGCATTAAATAATGTATCGTTTCATGTTAGTAAACCTGAAATTGTGGGATTTTTAGGGCCAAATGGTGCAGGAAAATCTACTATGATGAAAATCTTAACCACTTACATAAGCCCAAGTGAAGGCAATGCTAAAGTTAACGGTTTTCATATTTTAAAAGACAAATTACAAGTACAAAAAAGTGTTGGGTATTTACCAGAACACAACCCGTTATATTTGGATCAATATGTAAAAGAATATCTTACATTTAATGCACATGTTTATGGTGTAAAAAAAACACGAATTAATGAGGTTATTGAGCTCACAGGACTAACTCCTGAATCTCACAAAAAAATAGGACAACTTTCAAAAGGTTACCGCCAACGTGTTGGTCTTGCAAATGCGTTATTACATGATCCTGATGTGCTAATTTTAGACGAACCTACAACTGGGCTAGATCCTAACCAACTTATAGACATTAGACACTTAATTAAAACCATAGGTAAAGAAAAAACAATATTTCTTTCTACACATATTATGCAAGAGGTAGAAGCTATGTGCGACCGTGTTATCATCATTAATAAGGGTAAAATTGTTGCTGATAAAAAATTAAGCGAACTACGAGAAGGTCAAGAACAAACTGTTGTTGTTGAGTTTGATTACCGCGTAGAAGATGCTTTTTTATTGAAACTTCCAAAGGTAAAACAGGTTGAAAACACCCACGACTTTGTATATGAGATCACCTTTTCAACAACTGATGATATGCGTTCGCATGTGTTTGATTTTGCTCATGATAATCAGTTAAAAATTCTTCAATTGAATCAAAAAAATGCCAGCTTGGAAAGTTTGTTTAGGGAGTTAACGGTTAGCTAATAAAATTATTATTTTACAATTTTTTCTAATTCATTTTTGGAATTGTAGACCAACACAACAGGGTTAATATTTAGATACCCATCGAATTGTATTATATTATCCTTAACTATCATAAAAGATGGATACCCTGATATTTTAAGCTTACTCTCAACATCATTTTTGCTTTTTGCATAAACAGTTTGAAAATCATACCCTAATTTATTAACTAATTCTCTTGTTTTAGTAAATTCATCTCTTTTAGTTGGCACATTTATTGAATAAAACTCAATTTTTGTGTCATTTTTATATTCTTTAAAAAGTTTTTCAAACTCTGGAAATTTTTTAAAGCAGACTCCACAGCTTGTAGTCCAAAAATCTAAAACCAGAACTTTGTTTTGAGGTAGTTCAATAGGTTTACCATCATTATCTATTAAGTCAAACCCAACAAAAGGCCTGTTCTTGAAAGGCTTATCATTAAGAAAATAATTAAACTGATTTGGCAAAAAAACTTGAGATGCAAAAAGAATCAAAAAAACACTTAAAAAAATTATCCCCAAATTTTTATTTTGATAATAAAGCCTCCCTAAATAAAAACAAACAGGAATGAAAATTAAATAAACTAATGAACTTGAAAAACCAGCAAAAATTGAAATAGAAAAAAGGAGTATCCAGATTGGTAAAACTAATATTGCTAGTCCTAAATAAACATTAGAATTATTGTATTTAAAAAAAAGAAAAGTGATAAAAAAGGTAAAAAATAACACAGAAAAACTCATCCACAAATGATTCCCATGAAAAATATAACCAGATAAAAAGTAAATCAAAATTAATATTAAAATCCAAAATACTTTATTCATCACTTTTCTCTTCATAATATAATAATTAATTACTCTTGTATCTCTCCTTTTAAATAAAACACTTGAAAATAATGTGTTTTCATAGTTATAATATTTAAAGTTAATAATTACGAAAATAAAGTTACTGAATTTCAACCCTATATCAAATGCATCAAATGCATAATTTTACCCTATTTTTAGATACAATTATTTTTTATTTGTTCAAACATCATAACAATGAACAGTCAAGTAGTTGATAAAATTAAATCATTAAGATACAATAAAGGTTTGAGTCAAGAACAAGTTGCAGATTACTTAAATATTTCTCAAAGCACTTATGCGCGAATAGAAAATGGAGATAGTAATAGTTGGTCGAATTACATTAACCCTATATGCCAATTGTTCGAAATAAATCCTGAAGACCTTTTAAGGAGGATGGGAATGGGGCATTCATAATAAATCAACTTTCAGAAAAACTAATAGAACAATACGAACTTCGTCTAAAGGAAAAAGATCTTTATATCAAAGAGTTAAAGGCCTTATTAAAAGAAATCAATAATAAATAAGCCTACCTGTATAAAATTGCTGTACTTCAACAGTTGGCGGCTGATTTACCGATATTAAATTACCTGTTCCGCGTAATTCTCCTGTTAGAGATTGTTGCGGATTTACAATCATATCATTACTACCACGATGATACACATCTACATGTTGTGCTATTAAGCTAGCGCCTTCAAAACGACCAGCTCCTGAATAAAACCCTACAAATAACGCTTCAACATTTCCTGAAATATAAAATGATGAAAAATTGTTTGCCACTGCTCTTAACTCGGTTGTTTGTAAATGCATTCTAAAATCACCAACAGTAAAACTTCCTTCATAATTATCATCTTCAGAAAATAGTTTCAAACTTGGATACGTTAACACACCATCAGATATAATATCATACTGCGAAGAGCTTCTTATTTCTTTTATATTTGGAGCTGTTATATAAACAACTGTTGGCGCATATTCTCTAACAAAATTACAAATATTATCATCTGTTAGCTGCAGCTGGTTTCCAACCACTTCTACGTGCACATCATTTATTAGGTTACTTCCTGTTTCTACAACAACAGTTGTATTTAAACCCTCTTTTAAAACAACTGAAACATTTCGGTTTACTAAAATACGTTCAAAATCAGAAACCGAAATCTCTTCTTGTATTTTATTACCAATGGTTTGAAAACAATCATTAGCATCTTCACTATTACATGCTAAAAAAAGTATGGCTACTAGTATATATATTGATTTTTTCATATTACAATCGTATTCCTACTCCTAATTCTACAGCTTCGGCTTTTGCACCGTGAGATTTTAAGGTTAAACCTGCAAAAATATTTTTTCCAAAATAACGCTTTAACCCAATTCGCAAATATGTTCTACCCTCAAAATCAAACGGATAATAAACATAATATCCAAACTGTGTTACTAAAGACATTTTATTAATGAATAACTCGTGCCCTGCAAACAAACCTATACGCTTCCAGTCTTCATCACCACTTACGCCTTCTTCAGGCACAGAAACGGATTGGTAATAAATTAATTCTTTTAAAAATTCAGAGAAAAAAGCATCTACTCCTAATTGTACTGCGCTTTTACGACCTAATCTTTTATCTGCGTAAGCTGATACTACCCAAAAAGGAAACTGCCCACTTCCAATAACATCACTTTCATTAATTCCTCCGCGAAGAACCAAATTAAACTTGATTGGTTCTGTAAATTTTTCTTTTGACTGATTGGTAATATATGCTGGCTCCTCGTCTTCTAAATTATAAGTTACTCCCAAGTTAAATGCTATTGTATTTGTACTTGTATTTGGCGCTTTAACATTGGCATTAGAATAATGAATTAAACTGATCCCGGCTTGCAAGCCAAATTTATCAAATAAGCGCTCTTTCTTATAATTAAGCATTAAGTAAGTAGTACTTAAAATACGAGATCCGAAAGCAATGTTTTTAAAATTATCCTCTTTATCATAAGGATTGGTATTATAGGCCAAACCTTGACCAATACGAAACATTAAATTTCGCTTTAAGAAATAAAAATTGTAATGCGCATACAACGAATAATTATCTCCTAAAACATCATTTTTTAAATCTTGGTAAATAAAAGACAATCCATAGTCAGGATAATTATAATCTTCTTCCCAAGTTTGATTACCAAATGTTTTTTTATTCCAACTAACAATAACACCTTCCGGATGCCCTTGTATTAGGTGTAAAACATCATTATTGTGAAGTGCTATGTTTCCTGTAAAGTAATTGACATCAAAAGAGGATGTTGTCGTTTTTTCGTTTTGAGAAAATCCCAAACCAAAAAAGAAGCAAAAAATACCAATAAAAATGCGTTTCATAATTTAACTTATGACGCAAAAATAACAGAATATTTAGAACAAATGCTCTGCAATGGCTTTTATGTTATCACTTTTACTCATTGAGTAATAATGTAATACTGGCACATCTGCGTTTTGTTATTCTTTAGACTGTTTAATCACCCATTCTACACCAACTTGTCGCACAGCTTTATTGTCTTTACAATCCGCAACAGAGCTTTATTTGACATTTATTATTCAAATAAATCTGAAGACAAATATCTATCACCTATATCGCAAATGATTGCCACAATAACACCTTTATCTATAGTTTGTGCTATTTTTAAAGCCGATGCTACAGAACCACCACTACTCATACCTGCAAAAACGCCTTCTTGTGTTGCTAACAAATTAGCTATGTTTTTTGCTTCTTCTTCGCTTATTTCTACAACTTGATCTACTTTTTTAGGATTAAATATTTTAGGTCTGTAAGCTTCTGGCCATTTTCTAATTCCCGGAATTTTTGCACCATCTTTAGGTTGCGCTCCAACTATAGTTATGTCTGGATTTTGTTCTTTTAAATAAGTAGATACGCCCATAATAGTACCTGTTGTACCCATTGCAGAGACAAAATGCGTGATTTGCTGATTGGTATCGCGCCAAATTTCTGGACCTGTAGTTTTGTAATGTGCTTTCCAGTTATCGTCATTTGCAAACTGGTTTAGCATAAAATAGCCTTTTTCTTTATGAAGTCTTTCGGCTTCGTCACGAGCGCCTTCAATACCAACTTCGAAAGACGTTAAAATTAATTCGGCACCATAAGCACGCATGGTTTTTATTCGCTCTTCAGTAGAATTTTCAGGCATTACTAAAATCATATTTACGCCTAATAATTTCGCAATAAAAGCTAATGCAATACCTGTATTACCACTAGTTGCTTCAACTAAAGTATCGCCAGGTTTAATATCACCTCGTTTTAAAGCTTCGCTTATCATATTGAAAGCTGCACGATCTTTAACGCTTCCGCCAGGATTTTTTCCTTCAAGTTTTAAAAATAGTCTTACACCATCTTTTTTTAGGATGTTTTGCAATTCAATTAACGGCGTATTTCCTATTAAATTAGTTATTGATTGACTTTGTATCATGATGGTCTTGTGCTTATATTAATTTCTGACTTATAGGTCACTAATGAATTTGGCGGAACAGATTGCGTAATCCATACATTGGCACCAATAACACTATTTTTTCCTATTACAATATCGCCTCCTAAAATAGTTGCGTTTGCGTAAATTGTTACATTATCTTCTATGGTTGGATGACGTTTGGTTTGCGATAAACTTTTTTTAACCGATAATCCACCTAAAGTAACACCTTGAAATATCTTGACATTGTTTTTGATAATACTAGTTTCTCCAATAACAATTCCTGTTCCGTGATCTATAAAAAAAGAATCGCCAATGGTTGCTCCTGGATGAATATCGATACCAGTTTTACCATGAACACACTCGCTCATCATTCTAGAAATAATAGGTAAATCCATTTTAAATAATTCGTGACTCATCCTATAAATTGCTATGGCATGAAAGCCTGGATATGCTAGATAAATTTCTTGCAAACTCTTACAAGCTGGATCATTTTTTTCAGCAGCTTTGGCATCTAACTCAATTTTCTTTTTTATCGTTGGAAGCATACTTTCAAAAGTACTCCAAATGATTTCAGAGTCTTTATCTGTAATGTCTTCAACAACTGTTTTAAATATAGGCTTTAGCTGTTTCAGTTGTTCTTTTTGTCTTACTTCATCATCAAACAAAGCATAGAACAATTGCTTTGTTACATCTGAAACGGTCTCTTTAATTCGTAAATTTATCTGCATGTTTTTCTTATGAATGCTAAAATTACTATTCCATTTTTAGTTTATCAAAAGCTTTAAGATTTTATTAAAATAAAAAATCTCGTTTATTAGTTTAACGAGATTTTTACTAATTAATATTTTTGTTTTTAAGACAAATGAATTCCGCATTCTCTATTTTGAAGTGCTTTTATTGGATCGAAATAATCGACGTTTTTGGTTAAGTCATATTTTGACACGTAAGCATCTAAATCAGTATCTGTCCAATAGTAAAATGGACTCACTTTTAAAATGCCGTTTTTACTTAAGCTTAAAATATCTTTCTTATTTCTTAACTCGGTTTGTCTTACACGAATATTCGTAAACCATACTTCAGGATTGTGTTCTTTTAAAGCTCTTTTGAAGGGTTCTAATTTCACAACTTCTGAAAACTGATCGAAATTATCATCTTCTAATGATGGAAAACCTATAGTTTTTTCAACCTCTTCTTTACTCAATAACGATTGATACTTATAAAGATTTAAATGATACTTCTCTGTAATATTTTTAGCATGCTCATAAGTACTTGGTTGATTGTATAACGTATCGCACCAAATAACCCTTATGTCGTTACTATGCTTGGTTATGGTACTTAACAAAACTTCAGAGTATACACCAAAACTTGTTGTTACTATGCTATTGTTTGTTAATCGCAATGCCCAATCAATGATTTCATCAGGTGTTTTATCTTTTAATACTTGGTTCCAATATGCTATATCTATCGTTTGTCCTATCATCTATTTTTTTATTTTTACTATATCCCTATCGGAATAATAGGAATTAAAAACAAAATTATATAAAAAAACTTACCTTATAGATGTTATTTAGGTTAAAATTTGAATAAAATCGTTAAAGCTATCCTTTGCGTTAATTAAAAAAAGTGTTGTTTTACAGTAAATCTGCCAATGATTTATTGTTGAAAATTTGCAGTGTGCTATCCCTAACTTCAATCATTAAGATATGAACAGCACAGGCTGTTTCGTCTGGACAATCGTCGCATTTTTCATAAAAATTTAAACTCACGCATGGCACCATAGCAATAGGACCTTCAAGGACTCTCATGATTGGTGCCATTTTAATATCCTTGGGATCTTTAAGAAGATAATAACCTCCATTTTTACCTTTTTTAGACCCTAAAAACCCATTCTTACGAAGCGTTAATAAAATACTCTCCAGAAATTTTCTGGAGATATTTTCACTTTCGGAAATAGCACTGATTTGAACAGGTTTGTTTCCTTCCTGTCGTGCTAAATACGTTAGCGCTTTTAGGCCATATTTGGTTTTCTTTGAAAGCATAAATTCAAAGATAACCAAAATCTGTTATCAACCTAATACTTGGTAGGTGCTTCAGCATATACTTAAATGATGCTTCGAAAATAATATTAGTTTATTTTATGCACTCAACTATTTAGTCTTATAATTTCATTTGTTTTATAAAATCTCTTTAAAAAATCAGGCATATTGTTCTAAATATTTCTCTTTAATAATCTGTGCTACAGGCTTGTTTTCAACCTTACTTTCTAACCAAGAAATAATATCAAGATACAAAAACGCACGACGCTCATAAGGATGATTTTCGTATTGCTTAAGCTGTTTATGAAACTTAACAAATGCTTTTTTAATATCATGCGGAAAAATGTCTTGAAGCCCTCGAATAAACCTAATCATTTCTTTTTGAACCTCGTTTAAATCGTTGATTTTCAGTAGATATTTATAAGTATCTCTCAATAAACGTTCTAAATGATAATCTAAACCTTCTTCATAATGCGCTACAACGTTTAAAACACGAGAAAAACACTGTAAATCCTCACGCATAGAAAGCGATTTATTAGAAATTATCTTATTTAAATAATGAATACATTCTCGATTATTTCCTGCCCCAAAATGCATACTCGCAAACTTGTAATAGAAAATCATGGTGTGATGTTCATCTATTCTATCTTGATATTTTGGTAGTGCTTTTTCAATTTTAGGAATTAACTGCAAGCCTTCATGAAAACTACCATCTACAAAATAGTAATTCACACTATTTACATTGTAATACAAGAATGATAAGGCTTCTACATTTTCATCTTTATTAAATGATGGTGTATTGATAATGTCTTCAAATTTATCAAGGTATTCTTTAAATTTCTCTTTGTTTTTTATGTAAAAAAGCGACTCCAATAAGTAGTTATTTCCTTTTATAAAAAACACAGGGTTAAGGTGAATCATTTCAGGATTTTGTTCAAAAAGAGACACCCATTTTAAAGCAAATTTATAGCAGTTTAAAAAATCTTGCATTAAAAAACTATACCACAAATAGGCTTTATACAACCATAGTTTTTCTCTAAAACCTAACTGTGAAAAGTCATATTTAGGTAATCTGGCGTTAAAATAGTCTTGTATTTCTTTAGCATCATCTTGGTTTTTGGCGTAACCAAATTTTAGGAAAAGTCCGTATAACTGTAAAGATAAATTTGAGAGTTTACTGGCAATCACATTGGCTTGACTCAACGCTTTGGCTTGTATTGTAAGTTCATCAGCACGACCACTAATACTACGTGTAATGTATTGCGATTCAATAACCTTTTCTAGCTCTACAATTTCATAAGCTAGATTTTTCTCTTCATGCTGTATCGCAACATCTTTAGCTTTATCTAAAATTTTCAATGCCTGCTTATACAAACCTTTATGATACAAAATAGACGCAAAATCTAGCTGTTCTCTTATTTGAGAACGTGTGTTTTGGTGCGACGGACTCAAACGTAAACTAATTAAAATTTGCTTGTACAAATGCGCTTTTACATTAGCTAATTGCTGCTTTTTAATATTAGCATTTTTTAAAATAGCAACCTCATCATACGATGACAACTTATCCATAACATTAAACAAATTCAAAAATTTTGAATCATCATTCACACCCAATCTGCCAACATACAATTTAAATTGGCGTTTTTCAGACTTGGTCATGGATTTTACCAACGAAAACAAATTATCTTTTTGGTCTTTAGTCATCAAACAAATTAAATATCAACTAATTAAAAAACAACACTTTAAATCAAAACAATGCATTTGAACATCGTAAACAAAGTTGCGAGTTTATACACTATCATAAATCCAAAGTATAAATTCGTAAGACAATACAAAAATTTATTTTTTAATGTCTAAAGATAAAGTACAAATTTTCGATACAACACTTCGCGGTGGTGAGCAAGTACCAGGTTGTAAATTAAACACAAGTCAAAAACTGGTCATTGCTGAACGACTAGACACGTTGGGTGTTGACATTATTGAAGCAGGTTTTCCTGTGTCTAGCCCTGGAGATTTTGAAGCTTTTGAGCTATCGCGTTAGCGATTGAGGCATTTGTTGAAGCTCTCCAGATGGTTACTATCTGGAAGCGACTGCCGAAAGCGCGACCCTTGTGGTAACGCCCAAAAAAGCAACAAAATAATAACTAAATAAAGAGAGCAGTGTGATTTGCTTTCGAAGGAAATGACTATGAAATTAAATATTGCAGTTTTATCAGGAGATGGTATTGGTCCAGAAGTTACAAAAGAAGCCATCAAGACATTGAAAGCGATAGCTCAAGAGTTTGACCATACGTTTAATTTTAAATCGGCTTCAGTTGGCGCAATTGCCATTGATGAAACGGGAGAACCGCTTCCTGATGCTACGCTAGATTTGTGCAAACACAGCGACGCTGTTTTGTTTGGTGCCATTGGCGACCCAAAATATGATAATAATCCTAATGCAAAAGTGCGTCCGGAACAGGGATTACTTAAGCTACGTAAAGCGCTTGGTTTGTATGCAAACATTAGACCTGTTAAGGCTTACGACATGCTTTTAAGTCAGTCGCCACTGAAGGAAGAAAACATTAAAGGTACTGACATTAGTATTTATCGTGAATTGACTGGTGGTATTTATTTTGGCGAAAAACAATTAAGTGAAGATGGTAATATCGCTTCAGATTTATGTGAATATTCTCGTGAAGAAATTGAGCGTATTACGCATTTAGCTTTTAAAGCTGCACAAACAAGACAAAAAAAGGTAACACTTGTTGATAAAGCCAATGTATTGGAAACGTCTCGTTTATGGCGAAATGTTGTAAAACAAGTTGCTGAAGACTATCCTGATGTAGCATTAGACTTTTTGTTTGTAGATAACGCTGCGATGCAATTGATATTAAACCCAAAACAGTTTGATGTTATTTTAACCGAAAATATGTTTGGTGATATTATTAGTGATGAAGCCAGTGTTATTGGTGGTAGCATTGGATTATTAGCTTCGGCATCGGTTGGTGATAAACACGCGATGTTTGAACCTATTCATGGATCGTATCCGCAAGCTACCGGAAAAGGTATTGCAAACCCTATAGCCTCTATTTTATCGGCTGTTATGCTACTTGATCATTTTGAGTTACATGAAGAAGCTGAAATGGTTAGAGAAGCTGTTGAAAAATCGTTACAACTAGAAATTACAACACCTGATTTAAACAGTAAAAACAATACTATAACAACAAGTAAAGTTGGAGACTTTATTGAAGACTTTATTAATAACCCTAAAGATAGTAACCTAAATTTCGCGAATATTCATTTGGGTCAATCTACTATTATTTAGAGTGATTAATTATTTTGATTAAAATTAGAAAAGCACCTCTTTTTGGAGGTGCCTTTTTTATAGCGCAATAGATTTGTAACTTAATATAAATTTGGCTAATCTTTAACCGGTTTGCGCAAGCATATAAATATTCAGGATTGATATTGGTAAAAACTGGAATGAAATAAGCTATTGTTAACGATTTGTTATATGGTTTCGTTGGGCAAAAATCCTAGCGAATTTTCGCCGTAAACCAAATATAGCAATTTGCGAGGACTTTCCGCGAGGAAAGTCAGAAGCAATGATATAGCCGGTGTTGTAAAACGTTATTTCTTAACCCTTTTGATTTTCAGTTTCGAGTTTTTCCAATTCCAAAATCTCAAAACTTAATCCTTTTAAAAAGCGAGTATCAATTTTTTTTGAAGCGATAGTGGAATTATTAATTTTAAATTTCAATATTAATATTCCGTCCTCAATAGAGTAGGTTCCTTTCCCTCGCCCATCACCCCAATAACCCACTGTTCCACACATTTGTGGTTTATTTTCTTTTTTACGTTCTTCTTTTATTGTGTAAGGCGAATATCCTTTATATGCTAAATATTCAAATTCATAATTTGATTTTATCGTTATATATTTAAGTTTATCTGATGTTATATATCTTCCGAGTTCTAATTTTTCTTGCGAAAAACCAGAAAAGGAAAGCAATAAAAACCCGAAAAAGGGCAGTAACTTTATTTTCATTTTTTATTCGTTTTAATCAAATATACGTTCATTGTTTTAAAATATTCAGATGAAATGATTGAACTATACTTTCTCTGGAGTTAACTGACACTTTGAGTTAGGCAAATGTTTTACAATATATCTATAAGAAAACTAATCATCAAGACAGTTTTTTAGTAATGATATTATTTGTATTTTTGACGACTGAAAAACAGAGGAAAAATTTGTCTGATTGCAACCTCATAAAAAAATGCTAAAGCAGTTACCTACTTCTCTAGCTATTTGCAATCTATTTTTCTCAATATTAATAGACAAAAAATAAAAAATTATGCCATATTTATTTACTTCAGAAAGTGTTTCTGAAGGACACCCAGATAAAGTTGCAGACCAAATAAGCGATGCCTTAATAGACAACTTTTTAGCATTTGATAAAGAGTCTAAAGTTGCTTGCGAAACACTTGTAACAACCGGTCAAGTTATATTAGCAGGCGAAGTAAAATCAAACACCTATTTAGATGTTCAACAAATAGCTCGAGATGTTATTAATAAAATAGGATACACCAAAGGCGAATATATGTTTGACGGAAACTCGTGCGGTGTACTATCTGCAATACATGAGCAGTCTGACGACATAAACCGTGGTGTAGATCGCGCTACAAAAGAAGAGCAAGGTGCTGGAGACCAAGGTATGATGTTTGGATATGCTACTCGCGAAACCGAAAACTACATGCCATTAGCGCTTGATTTATCTCACAGAATTTTAAAAGAGTTAGCTAAATTACGTAGAGAAAATAAAGACATTACCTATTTACGTCCAGATTCAAAAAGTCAAGTAACTATTGAATACAGCGACGATAACATTCCGCAACGTATTGTAGCCATTGTAGTTTCTACACAGCATGATGATTTTGGCACAGATGAAGTCATGTTATCTAAAATAAGAAAAGACATTGTTGATATTTTAATTCCTCGTGTAAAAGCGCAGCTACCAGAAGACATTCAAAATTTATTTAATGACGAGATTACTTATCACATAAATCCAACAGGAAAATTTGTAATAGGCGGACCTCACGGAGACACAGGTTTAACTGGTAGAAAAATTATTGTTGACACTTACGGCGGAAAAGGTGCTCATGGTGGTGGCGCATTTTCAGGTAAAGATCCTAGTAAAGTAGATAGAAGTGCCGCTTATGCTACCAGACACATTGCCAAAAACCTTGTTGCAGCTGGTATTTGTGATGAAGTTTTAGTTCAGGTAAGCTACGCCATTGGTGTTGTTGAACCTATGGGTATTTTTATTGACACTTATGGTACTTGCCCATTTAATATGACCGACGGAGAAATAGCTCAAAAAGTATCTGAAATTTTTGATATGCGACCTGCTGCTATTGAAGAACGTTTAAAATTACGTCAACCTATGTATAGCGAAACTGCTGCTTATGGACACATGGGAAGACAAAACGAAACTATAACAAAAACATTTTCTCAACCAAATGGAGAAAACATCTCTCTTGATGTTGAATTGTTTACTTGGGAAAAACTAGATTATGTTGACAAAGTAAAAACAGCCTTTGGCTTATAATCAAATATAGAAATAAAAAAAGCCTGCTAGTTGCAGGCTTTTTTTGTGGGGAGAGCAGGATTCGAACCTGCGAAGACATAGTCAGCAGATTTACAGTCTGCCCTCGTTGGCCGCTTGAGTATCTCCCCATAAGCGGACGGCAAAAATATTACTGTTTTTTTATTTTAACAATAAAAAACGCATTTTTATTTTAAAAAAATAGCATCACACAAAAAAGCCTTCTTGTTTTAAGAAGGCTTTTTTGTGTTTTATAAATTGTAAATCATTCTAAATGTGACATATCGCGGCTGTATATAGTAGTTACTTGTACTAACAGAAATGTTACTAGTATTACTTTGACTTTGCGCTTTTGTATTTAAAAGGTTGGTTGCTTTTACTTCAAATTCCCATTTAGAGTCTTCATCTTTTCTATAGGATAATGATGCATCCCAGAAATCAAAGCTATTTAAGCTTGTATCTTCATTTCTAAAATCATTGTAAGTATACTCTGTTCTAAATGTAAATGATTTCAAGAAAAGTGCATCAACTTCAATAGAAGGTGCTTTTGTATAGAATTTTGATCTACTATTTCCTTGATCGTTATCCTGAATTGTATACTGATAACCTAACTCAACATTTGGTGCTGTTTTAAAATTGGTTCGCAATTCAGCGCCATAAGTTTGTGTATAGTTTTCGTTCACAGATCTATCTCCTTGAATAAACTGATTAAATTTAGAATAGTTAAAACTACCTCTCACACTAGCTTGCAGCTTACCAAATCGTCTTTGAAAACGTCCATTAGCAGTTAATGTTTCATCTGCATAAGGTGAGTTAAATGGCGAGTTACTTCTAATGACACTTTCAAAATTTGTCAAATTTCTTATTTGATCTATGCTACTACTATAATTAATATTTGCAAACACATTAGTATAGTTAAACATATTAAAACTAAAATAAGACAGACTTAAATTGTGAGACAACGCATTTTCTAATTCTGGGTTACCATAAAAAAGTGAGTTATAGTTATTCATTACATAACCTCTCGCAAAATTTGAAACATCTGTAAACTGCGTTTGCATTCTATAATTAAACACAATTTGTTCGCTTTTCTTTAATTGAATACGCGTATCAAAATCAGGTAATATTCTGAAAAAATTATCTGTATACTTTTCACCAAATTGCTCATTATTTACATTGTATGAATGCAGAGAAAAACCAGGAGTAAATGTGAAAATTCCAGCTTTAAGTGTATAATGAACGCCTAAATATAAGTCTGTAAAGTTATAAGTAATATCATTACTAGCTAATCCATCATTATCAGCTGGAGTTGGCAAAATAGATGTTCCATTATCTAAAAACTGAAATAGGTTAGAATTAAATTTTTGGTTGCTATAAATAGTTCCTAGTGTGAAATTTAAATTACTTTTTTGATTTAACACATTCCAGTAATCTAGTTTTGCATCTAACTGATTAGACTTAACACGTTTTTCTTGATCTACATTATAAAAAGACTGATCTAAATCTAAACCTAAATTGTTTGCTGTGTTAAAATATGAATCTGCATTACCAGATCCGTCAGCATTTTCTAAAACAGCATTATAAAAAGGATCTTCATCTTGAAGCAAGTGTTGCGCCTCAAAAGAAAAAATATTATTCTCGTTTAGTGTATAATAGTAGTTAAGATTTTGGTTTATGCTAAACGGGCTAGAACCTTCTGTCTCTTGTGTTGAACCAACTACAGATGAATATACATTTTGATTTTGAGACTCTTTACTAACTCTTGCTAACACATCGTAATCTAGCTGGTTACTTGCGTTAGGCTTGTATACTGCACTTAATTTTAACATACCTAAATCACTATTTTGCACAGTATTACTTTGTGTTGTTTCATCAGGAATCCCTAAATCATTATCGGTATAAGTAACAGCATTATCTTGCTGAAGCTCTGTTTTTGAGTTAGAAAAAATTGCAAATCCACTTAAATCTAAAGTTTCTTTTGGAGAATAGCTAAAGTTTGCAGCCCCAAATTTTGTTTCAAGACTTTTTGCTCTGTTGTTTTGAAGTGACAAAAACCCTAGAGCATTTCCTCCTAAATTAATATTAGTTCCACTTTGCCTGCTAGGCATTTGAAATCCGCCAGAAAAATTCCAATAATCCCGACGTGTAAATGCAGGATCTCCAATATTATTTATATCACCAATAACATTAACACTGTATTTTGGACTGTAATAAAATAGTTTGGGCTGAACTAAATACAACCCATCATCATCTGCCACGCCTACTCCTGCTGTTACATTACCAAACCAAAAACTTTCTTTTCCTTCTTTTAATTTAATATTGATAGCAACATTATCTTGATTGTTTGTTACACCACTTAATTGACTAACCGAAGAATAATTTTTTAAAACCTGAACTTTATCAACCGCATTTGACGGAATGTTTTTTGTTGCTAATTTGGAGTCTCCGTCAAAAAAATCTTTTCCTTCAACCATAACTTTAGAAACAGATTTACCCTCAACGGTTATTTGCCCTTCATCATCAACTTCTACGCCTGGTAAGTTTTTTAAAACATCTTCCAGTTTACGTTCAGTTCCTGTGCTAAAAGAGTCGGCATTATAAACAATGGTATCTCCTTTTACTGTTACAGGCATCTCATAAACCAGTTCAACCTCATCTAATGAATTATCACTTTGCAGTGAAAAATCTTTGGATATGGTTTCACTTTTTGTAGATAATGCCTCTTCGGCAGTTTTCATACCAATATAACTTACCTGAAGCTTGTAGTTTGTATTTGCCTCTAATGATAGTTTGTAACGACCTTGTTCATTAGTAATACCGTAAGAATCTAATTTGTTAGTTTCTTTATTAATAGCGATAACATTGGCAAGTTCTAACGGGTTTCCTATGCTATCTCTTACAACACCTTCTACTCTAACTTGAGAAAAAGCTGTGCTTGCCACTAAAAGCAATAGTAGTGTGATATATTTCATTAATTACTGTTTTTTTGGGTTGATTAATCAGTTTAGAGAAAAATTAGCGTCTGCCGCCACGACCACGACCGTACATTTCTCGCATTTCTTCCATTTTCTTTTTCATAATACTATTGTACTCTTCTTGTGTAACTTCTTTTCCTTTTGATGGTTTCTTTATATCATCTTTTTCATCTGGATTTAGAACAATTTTAGAGCATAAAATAGTTGTTCTATCTGCATTTATCTCTAATATCAAACCCGGTAATCCCCAATATTCTCCTGGACCATTGTTTACAGGAATTTGCGGTGTATACCACGCTGTTACTAAAATCTCTTTAGGGACTTCAATCTCACTCATTGGATCATCGGATGTTTTTGTTGAGTCTTTTTTCTTTTCATCATCTCTATCACGCCTTCTCATACTTCTAAAATCCATTTCATCTACTTTTTTTGTAGCTGTAGCTTTAAAACACGTATACTGACCTATTTGTTTTGTTTCTCCAGTCATATCCCATTTTAAATCTGGTAAGGAATCATTGATTAAAAATTGTTTACCAAAAAACTCTTGCTCTTGAAGTATTTGCTTGTCTTTTACATTTTTATATTGTGCGCCTCCTGTAAAACTTCCCATCATTCTAAAGCCACGACCACCAGCACCTGGAGCTTCCAACTTTTCTTCTTCTTTGTACATAGACTCAAACTTGTTAAACGTTAGAATGTATGTTTTCTCAAACATACTTTTCATACGCTCAGCAATCATCTTTTTTTGTTGCTCACTCATTTCTCTTCTTCCCCAGTTATCCATATCAACTGTGGTTTTAGATTCGTAGTATGCTTTCCCTTGAAAGTCTTGAGCTAATAGTGAATTACTAAATAATACAGCTATAGCAATACATAGTTTGATAGAAATTGATTTCATTTTTTACATCTAATTAGTTTAGTTAAGAATGCTCTTATAACTTACTTTAGACACACAAAGCCGCTAAAAGTTTAATTACTATGTGTTAAAATATTACTAAAAAGACTAACCTCCTATTCTTATCTCAATCTCTTGTCCATCACCTTTTCCTCTTCTTGGGCTATAACGTTCTTTCATTTCTTCCATTTTCTTTTCCATAATTTTATCAAACTCTTCTTTAGTCACTTTTTTACCTTTTTTAGGTTCAGTGATTTCAACTTCATTTTTTGGATTGAGCACTATTTTACTACAAATAACCGTTTCTGATCCATCATTAACTTCAAGAATTAAACCTGGTAGACCATAATAATTACCAGGTCCATTGTTTACAGGGATTTGCGGCGTATACCACGCTGTTATTGTAACAGTTTCCATTTCAGGTTCTTTTTCTTCATCTAAATCTTTATCACCATTTACGCTAATGCCGCCTACAACTTTTGGTTCTTGTCTTGTAAATGTTGCTTTATAACATGTGTATTCACCTATATTTTTAGTTTCTTTACCTAACTCCCATTCTACACTTTCTAACTGATCTTTTATTAAAAATATTTTTCCAAATACATCATTTTGATTTGTAAAACGTTGCTCTTTTATATTCTTATATAAAATATCAGCTCCGCCTGTACTCACCATAACAACTTCCATTCCACCTGGTTGTGGAGCACTAAGAGATTCTTCTTCTTTATAAACCGATTCCTCTTTATTAAACGTAAGTATGTACGTTTTTTCAAACTGCTTTTTAAGCATATCCATCATTTTTTGATGCATTTCAGAGTTTACCTGAGTACTGTCTAACTTAATATCTACTTTTCGTTTTGACTTGTAGGTTGCAACTCCTGTAAATTCTTGAGCTCTTGCTTGCGTCACAAATAGCACCAATGCTAAAACAGCTATTCTTGTTAATGTATTCATTTTTTATTTGTTTAATTATTACAACACAAACTTATTGCAACGATACATTGATTATAGTTAACCAGTGTTAACGTGTGTTAACCGATTAGTTTTTATCTACTTTAACATTTACTTTTGACTTATGAATAATTCTAGATACCGAATAATATTATACTTCATAGTTACCGTAATACTCAGCACTATTGCGATACAAGTGTATTGGAATTATAAAAACTATTTAGCCAACAAGCAACAGCTTATTAAAGATGTTCAGGTAAGTTTAGATAAAGCTGTTGATGATTACTATGTTAATCTTGCTGAACAAACCACCATTGGATTTGCTTTTGAAGGCAATGACAAGGACGACTTTTTTGCCGAAGATCATAAGTTTGACTCCATTTTAAAGCAAATTGATATTACTCAAAAAAAGTTTAAAAACCTTGATAGCCTTAATCTTGAAACTACTGATGGTATTTCTATTTATAAAGGTGCTAATGTAGATTCAATTTTAAATGCAAAATGGGATCACAAAAAACTGAATTCTATTGACATAAAAAAAGACTCTATAAAAGTAAAAGGATTTGAATTGCTTACATCTAAAGTTGTTATTTCTATTTCAAATGACACGCTTGATGTTAAAAAAATTGACAGTTTAATAACTACTGACTTATCTCAAAAAAACATCACTATTGATTACAAACTTGACTTTAATAGGAACAAAACAAAGAAGACAAAAGACACAATAACCGATTCAAAAAACATTTTAAACGTTGTTTCAAAATCTACATTATTACCTAAAGGAAGCTCTCTAAATTTAAGTTTTGAAAATCAAACAAAGCTTATTTTAAAACGCATTTTTGGTGGTATTTTAATTTCTACATTGTTAATTCTGGCAGTGATAAGTTGTTTGTTTTATTTACTTAAAATCATCAAGCACCAAAAACAATTAGCTGAAGTAAAAAATGACCTCATTAGCAACATTACACACGAATTCAAAACACCTATTGCAACCATTGGTGTTGCACTTGAAAGCATTCAAAACTTTAATGTTATTGAAGATAAAGCTAAAACAAAAACGTATTTAGATTTATCAAACACGCAGCTTTCAAAATTGAACACTATGGTTGAAAAGTTACTAGAAACCGCTACACTTGATAGTGAAAATCTTGAGCTCAACAAAGACACTTATAACATCTCGGAAATTTTGACCACGAGTATTGAAAAACATCAACTTAACAGTGACAAAACCATAACTTTCAATATACCTGAAAACATTTTGGCAAAAGTAGATGTGTTCCATTTTGAAAATGCCATCAATAACATTATTGACAATGCTATAAAATATGGTGGAGATGCGATTTCAATTTCGCTTGAGCAAAATCATTTTGCGTTTACCATTACTATTTCTGACAATGGAAACACGCTAACCAAAGCTAATAAAGACAAGATTTTCGAGAAATTTTACCGCGTTCCTAAAGGCAACACTCATGATGTTAAAGGCTTTGGAATTGGACTGTATTACACCAAGAAAATTGCAGAAAAACACAACGGAACTATCACTGTTGATTTAAAAAATAACATCACCTCATTTAAAATAACATTACCAAATGCCTAAAACCACCATTTTATTAGCCGAAGATGAGCCAGCACTTGGTCAAATTATTAAGGAGAGTCTTGAAACCAGAGACTTTAATGTTATTCTGTGTGATAATGGCGAAAAAGCATTTGAAAAATTCCAGTCTGAAACTCCTGAAATTTTAGTATTGGACGTTATGATGCCCAAAAAAGACGGATTTACATTAGCTAAAGACATTAGAGCAATTGATGATACAATTCCTATTATTTTTTTAACTGCCAAATCGCAAACGCAAGATGTTGTTGAGGGTTTTACCATAGGCGGAAATGATTACCTAAAAAAACCATTTAGTATGGAAGAGCTTATTGTAAGAATTAACAATTTGCTAAACAGAACACAGGTACAAAAAACTTCAGAAGTATTAAAAATTGGAGATTACACGTTTGATTTCCCAAAGCAAACACTTCAATTTAACGCTGAAGAAAAATTACAACTCACACATAGAGAAGCGCATTTACTATTTCATTTAATTAAAAACAAAAACCAGGTTTTAGATAGGTCAATCATCTTGAATAAACTTTGGGGAAATGACGATTTTTTCTCTGCAAGAAGCATGGATGTTTTTATTAGTAAGCTTCGAAAAAAGCTTCAATCAGACACAAATATTCAAATTTTAAACGTTCGTGGCTTTGGTTATAAATTAATATGTTAATTTATGGTTTGATTTTTGTAATTTTCAACCATGATGAAATGGCTTAAATATATCTTTTTACTTTTTTCGGTTACTGCAGTTAGCCAAAACACCATTGATTTATCTTTTGTAAAAAAATCCCCTTTATCGGTTTCGGTTATTTCTGGCATAGATAATTTTGGTACCATTTACTACACAAACAATAATGCCTTTTACAAAAAAACACCTGAAAAAACCACGAGTTACAGCAACATTCAATTAGGCGCTATCACTTCTACAAACACTTTTAATCCTTTAAAAATTAATCTTTTCTATAAAGATTTTAATACTGTTATCATTTTAGATAATCGCCTTGCTGAAATTTTCAAAATAGACTTTAACAACACCGAGCCTTATAAAAACGTGAGTCATATTTCTACAGGAAATGACAACACTCTCTGGATTTTCAATCAAGATTTACAAAAATTAGAACTCTATGATTACAAATCTAAAACCACAAGAGTTGCTACTATTCCTGTAACATCAAATGTTCTTGATTTAAAAAGTGATTATAATTTTTGCTGGCTTCTAACAGAGAAATTCCTTTATAAGTATAATTACTTTGGTAGCCTTTTAATGAAAACACCTAATTCTGGCTATACAGCTATTTCGGTAAGTAATGAAAATGTTGTTTTAAGTAGTGACATATCACTTTATTACCTTGATAAAAAGTCAGAAAAAATGACAACTATCAAAACTCCTGAATTGTTAATAAAACAGTTTTTATTGAATAACGAAACCTTGTATATTTACGACTCTAAAGTTCTACATGAATTCCAACTAAAAACAAAATAACTTATGCACGTTGCTGTAGCAGGAAACATTGGTGCTGGTAAAACCACACTCACAAAATTACTAGCTAAACACTACAATTGGGAACCACAATTAGAAGACGTTGTAGACAATCCTTATTTAGACGATTTTTACAACCAAATGGAACGTTGGAGTTTTAACTTACAAGTATATTTCTTGAACAGTCGTTTTCGTCAAGTAAATCAAATTAGAGAAAGCGGAAAAGATATTATACAAGACAGAACCATATATGAAGATGCTCATATTTTTGCTCCAAACCTACATGCCATGGGCTTGATGACAAATAGAGATTTTGAGAATTATAGATCTCTTTTTGATTTAATGGAATCGTTTGTTCAAGGACCAGACTTACTTATTTATTTACGCAGTTCTATTCCTAATTTAGTATCTCAAATTCATAAACGTGGACGTGATTATGAGAATTCTATTAGCATAGATTATTTAAGCCGACTTAATGAACGCTATGAAGCTTGGATTCATGGTTACAACAAAGGTAAATTACTTATAATTGATGTTGATAATTTAGATTTTGTTAGCAACCCAGAAGACCTTGGTTACATCATCAATAAAATAGATGCAGAAATAAACGGTTTATTCTAATAACTTTAAACCAAATAAAAAAGCCGCAATTTTAAAATTGCGGCTTTTTTTATTTACTAAAGATGCTTATTTACGATTTGTCATCTTAAATGTATCTGCACCCTTTTTTATTATTTGTATCTGCTTTTCAACCTCTTGAATTGTTCCAGAAATCACTTCTTCTTTAATGGTTGGTTTAGATTGCTCATTAGCATAAGTATATGTTTTTACTATAGCCTTGGCTAAAACATTGTTTTCGTTAACTATCATCTCTACAAGTACTTTTTTTATAGTACCATCATTGGAGCTTACTTCAACTTCTTCAGAAGTTACTGTCATCTCACCCTCTAAAGCATGTCCTCCTAAAATTGGGGCAATAACCAAACCTACTAAACAAGTTAATTTAATAAGTATATTCATTGAAGGTCCTGATGTATCCTTAAACGGGTCACCAACAGTATCTCCTGTTACAGCAGCTTTGTGAGCATCAGAGCCTTTATAAGTCATTTCGCCATTAATTTCTACACCTGCTTCAAAAGACTTTTTAGCGTTATCCCAAGCACCACCAGCATTATTTTGAAAAATCGCCCACATAACACCACTAACACATACACCAGCCATATAACCTCCTAAAGGTTCAGCCCCGAATAACAATCCTATAATAATAGGTGTAATAATGGTAATCAAACCTGGTAAAATCATTTCTTTTAATGCTGCCTTTGTAGAAATATCAACACATTTAGCATACTCTGGTGTTCCAGTTCCTTCCATAATTCCTGGAATCTCTTTAAACTGACGACGCACTTCCTGTACCATTTCCATAGCTGCTTTTCCTACTGATTGCATTGCTAAAGCAGAGAATATTACAGGAATCATACCTCCAACAAACAACATTGCTAAAACATCTGCTTTAAAAATATTAATACCATCTATTCCTGTGAATGTTACATATGCTGCAAAAAGCGCTAACGCTGTTAATGCTGCAGATGCAATGGCAAACCCTTTACCAACTGCTGCAGTTGTGTTTCCTACAGAATCTAAAATATCTGTACGCTCACGTACTTCTGGATCTAGTTCACTCATTTCAGCAACGCCACCTGCATTATCTGCAATTGGCCCAAAAGCATCAATAGCTAGCTGCATGGCAGTAGTAGCCATCATAGCTGATGCCGCTAAAGCCACACCATAAAAACCAGCAAGTTCATAAGAACCATAAATAGCTGCTGCAAATAACACAACAGATGCAAAAGTAGATTTCATACCTACTGCTAAACCTGCTATAATATTAGTTGCTGCACCTGTAGAACTATTATTTACAATATCTAATACAGGCTTTTTCCCTAGACTTGTGTAATAAGCTGTTACTATAGAAATTAACGCACCAACAGCCAAACCTATACACGCAGACCAAAACACATTGATTGAAGGAACAGCTTTAGATCCTTCTCCAAAAAATTTCATATGTATTGTTTCTGGAAGCATCATATCTATAAAAAACCAGCTAGCTGCTAATGTTAAAATAATTGCAACCCAGTTTCCTGTGTCTAAAGCTCTTTGAACTTGAGCTTCTTTTGCATTATTATTTGAAATTTTAACAAGAAATGTTCCTATGATAGAAGCTAGAATTCCGAAACCAGCAATAACTATAGGTAATAATATAGGACCCATTCCATTAAAAGTATCAAGAACAACACCTGCTTCTGCCATATCTTTAATCAGGTAATTACCCAATACCATAGCAGCTAATACTGTTGCTACATAACTACCAAACAAATCGGCTCCCATACCAGCTACATCACCAACGTTGTCTCCTACGTTATCTGCAATAGTTGCAGGATTACGAGGATCATCTTCAGGAATACCAGCTTCTACTTTACCAACTAAATCTGCACCAACATCAGCTGCTTTAGTGTAAATTCCTCCACCTACACGAGCAAATAGCGCTATTGATTCAGCTCCTAAAGAAAAACCAGCTAAGGTTTCTAATACAATAGTCATATTATTATAAAATGAACCTTCATCTCCCATAAACTGCCCTAAAAAGAACATAAAAAATAAACTTAATCCTAAAACAGCTAAACTTGCAACACCAAGTCCCATAACTGTTCCGCCTCCAAATGACACTTTTAGAGCTTGCGGCAAACTTGTTTTAGCCGCTTCAGCAGTACGAGCATTGGCTTCAGTAGCAATACGCATACCTATATTTCCTGCCAATGCTGAAAATATAGCTCCAAATACAAATGCAGGAACAATCATCCAACTTGTTGTTTCTACAACTTGAGATATACCAAATAATGCTATTGACGCTATGATTACAAAAATAAAAAGGAGTCGATATTCTGCATTTAAAAATGCTAACGCTCCTTCTTTTATCGCTTTTGATATGCCTTGCATTTTTTCATTTCCTGCAGCTTGTTTCTTAACCCAAGACATCTTAACGAACATAAATAGTAATCCTAAAACGGCCAATATTATTGGCACAAAAATCATATTTGATTCCATATTTTTATAATTTGATTAGTTTGTATCCTAACAAATGTAACAAAATGGATTTACATTAAAAAGCCCTTACACTTCTATAGTGTAAGGGCTTTAATTTACTATATTACAAGCTTGTACTAGATTGTAAAGTTTCCGTTTGCTTTATGCTCGCTAGTTTCGTAGCGCTCTATACATTTGTCTAGTATTTGGTATGCTTCTTTTGCATCGCCCCAACCACCAACATCTACTTTCTTTTCTTCTAAATCTTTGTATACTTGAAAAAAGTGTTCAATTTCTTTAATTCTGTGAGGATTTAAGTCTTGAATATCATTATATCTATTCCAAATAGGATCAGAAACTGGTACACAAATTAGTTTTTCATCTGGTCCTTTTTCATCTGTCATATGAAAAACACCTATTGGCTTTACTTCCATAACGCACATTGGGAATGTTGGTTCTGTTCCTAATACTAAAACATCTAGAGGATCTTGATCTAAAGCTAAAGTTTCTGGAATAAACCCATAATCTCCAGGGTACATCATTGATGAGAATAACATACGGTCAAATCGAATTTTCTTTAATTCAAAATCATATTCGTATTTATTTCTACTTCCTTTTGGTATTTCAATCAATACATCAAATGTTCCTTTTTCTGTTGGACTCATAGTTGGTATATATATTTTAATTATTTAAATCACTGTTTTTAAGGGCTGCAAAGATATGTAAGTCTTTGGGTTTGGGCAACAAAATAGAACCTGACTTTGATATATATTGAAAAAATAATACTGTTTTTAGCAATTTTCAATCATTTTTATTTTAAAAATCAAATCCAAAACTGCCTGTTACGCCAAATTTTCTAGCATTAGGATTATCTAGATAATTTCCCCTGAAGTTAAAATCCAATCTAAACACCTTAAAGATGTTTCCGATACCAAAACTGTATTCCCAATAAATTTCATCATTAGGAGCAACTAGAGGTATGTTTGAAGGTTGGTTAAGTAAGATATTTTCGTTTGACAAATCTCCCCAAACACCACGTAAACTCACAATCTCTCTTAAGTTTAGTTTTCTTAAAAGCGGTATTCTTGAGAATAGTCTACCATTAAAATTATGCTGTAAATGTAATGTGGCATAGGTATCAGTTACAAACTCATAAAAATCTAATTGAGAGAACGTATTATATATTGAAAAATACGATTGATTACCAGGAACGACACTTAAAAGCCCTAAAGGTACTTCTCCAAAAGTTTTACCGGCTTCTAATGTAGAATATAAAACACCAAAACCTCCTACTTGCCATGGCTGTATGTATGAGAATTGCACTTTGGTGTAATCAAAATCACTACTAAAAATCGTTTGGTCACCACGACTAACTTGTGCAAATAATGTGGCAAAATAATCGTTAGCTTCATAACGTTCAACACCGTAACCTGTCATTTTTCTTTTTGGAAAATAGGATACAGAAAAACTGCTTTCGTACTGTTTTATTTCAGATGAAATTCCTGTAGGTGATGTAGCATCTATGTAGTCTAAACTAAATGTTGGTGAAGCAGATGATAATGTTCTAAAGTTACCGCTTACTCTAAATATAAGGTTTCTTACAGGTTCCATTGACAGTGCAAGACTACTTAATTCAATAGATGTCAACTTATCGTTTGTTCCTGTACCAACTATGGATGATGATGCCAAACTTCTTCCTAATACATCTGTAGATGTGGTTAAACTGGCTCCTATTTGCTCTATATCTTTTCTGTAACCTCCAGAAATTATTAAACGTGTTTTTTGATCTAACAAAAGTTTTCCTGAAATACCATATTTAAATTTTTGATCTTTAAATCCGTAAGCAGTAAACCCTTCTAGTCGCCATAAATCGTTAGGTCCAAAATAGGTTCTTCCTCCGGTTCTTATGCGTAGACCTTCGACTTCGTTAAACCCAAATGTTGAAAAAATAGGGCCGTAATCAAAATTTAAATCGTCAAACTCTATATATCCTGAAGCTAAAATACTTCCTAAACTGTATAACTGTTTGAATTTTTTTACCGTTTTTAACGTGTCTAGCATTTTATAAATGCCCTTCTCGTCTTTGTTTAGTTTTTCTAACCTATTTTTTTCCCAAAAGGCATCATCTCTGTTATAAGCATCGTCATTATAACTAAAAACTTTTTCGGTATAAAACTTTTCAGGTTTGGGCTCATTAAAAACATAATCATTATATAAAGTGGTACGCTTACCATATATTCCTCTAGCTTTTTCTTTCTTTTGAAAAGAAAAGTCAGACATAAAATAATCTCGTTTTATTAAAAATACAGAATCATTAAGCACTTCAAATTCTTGTTCTATATAAATTTCTTTTACCCAGTTTATATTGGCACTTTTAGAGGCTTGCATATTAATTTCTTTAATAGCAAAGGTTGAGTCATTAACCCAAAAGTCGCCTTTAAAAGTAAGTTCGTTTTTTCGTCTTGGGTAATAAATGATATTGTAACACCATTTGTTGTCTATAAATGCACTGTCTGACAAGACATAATTATAGGTGTTTATTCCTGTTTTTGATAATGGACTCACAAAACTTTTATCAAAAAACTTTAAATAGTTATCATAGATATCATAATCTGAATACAAATCGTCTATAAAAGCTATTACAACTTGATTGTTATCAAAACCAGAATTTTTGTTACCTTCTAATGTTTCTTTTTCTTTTTCTAAAATGTTATCGCCATAAACCTTACTTGCAGATTCATTAATAAACATTGGTAAATAGGTTTTACCTGTAACTTTTGAGGTATCTAGGTCTTCAAAAACAAACTCCATACCTTTAAAAAGTCTGCTTTTCATTAAAGAACTATCTATGGTATTGAGGTCAAATTCTACTTTTTCATATTTATCGTAAGCATACTGATCAAATTGTTTTAAGCCGTTTCTACGTTTGCGTTCCCATATTTTTTTTAAAATGGCAATTGCAGGGTTCTCTTCGGCTTTTTTTGATTGCTTTCCTGTAACAATTACAACCTCTTGTAAAGCGGCTGCTTCTTCTTTGATATTAAAACGCATTTCGTAATTAACACGTTTTTCTAGAGGATATTCTATGGTTTCATAACCAACAAAAGAGACTATTAACGTTTCCCATGATTCATCAGACTCTAAATAGAAACGCCCGTTTTCATCTGTAATAGTTCCTTCAGAAGACGATTTAAATATAACATTTGCATAAGCAACTGGTTCATTGTTTTCATCAAACACATGGCCGCTTACTTTGGTTTGGGCAAACACAGAGGCAAATCCGAGTAGTAAATATGTTAAAAGTAAATTGTACTTCATAAGACAAAAAAACTTCATCAACAATAATATTGCCAATGAAGTTTAAATAACGTAAAAAAATATGAATTTATTTGTATAATACTTTTTTTACTGCTTTAACAACATCGTCGCTATTAGGTAACCATTCTTCTAATAATACAGGAGAATATGGCGCAGGTGTATCGGCTGTGTTAATTTTTACAATAGGCGCATCTAAATAATCAAACGCTTCTGATTGCACGATATATGTTAACTCTGTTGACACGTTTCCAAAAGGCCAAGCTTCTTCTAAAACTACTAACCTATTTGTTTTCTTTACAGACTCTAACACGGCTTCTTTGTCTAACGGACGTACGGTACGTAAATCTATAATTTCACATGAAATACCTTCTTTCTCTAATTCGTCAGCAGCTTTGTAAGCTTCTTTAATGATTTTTCCAAAAGATACAATTGTTACATCATCACCTTTTCGTTTAACATCTGCAACACCTAACGGAATAACATATTCACCTTCTGGCACTTCGCCTTTATCTCCATACATTTGCTCACTTTCCATGAAAATTACTGGATCATCATCACGGATAGCAGATTTTAATAAACCTTTAGCATCATATGGATTTGAAGGCACAACAACTTTTAACCCAGGCGTATTAGCAAACCAGCTTTCAAAAGCTTGAGAGTGTGTTGCTGCCAACTGCCCTGCAGATGCTGTTGGTCCACGAAACACAATTGGACACTTAAATTGGCCACCAGACATTTGTCTGATTTTAGCCGCATTATTTATAATTTGATCAATCCCAACTAAAGAGAAGTTAAACGTCATGTATTCTACAATAGGTCTGTTACCAGTCATCGTAGAACCTACTGCTATACCTGCAAAACCTAACTCTGCAATTGGTGTATCAATAACACGTTTAGGGCCAAATTCATCTAACATACCTTTTGACGCCTTATAAGCACCATTATACTCTGCAACTTCTTCACCCATCAAGTAAACGCTTTCATCACGGCGCATCTCTTCACTCATGGCTTCACAAACTGCTTCTCTAAATTGAATTGTTTTCATTTTTATTTATTTAATCGGAAAGCAAAAATAACAATATTTCGTAAAAAGACATACGGGTTTTTTTTTATTTATCAATCTTGTAAAACCTTTGTATTTTTAGTAAGTGGGATTGAATTCAAAATCACCTATCAATGTTAAATTATTCTCAAAAAAACCGCGTATTATTTTAATTTTAGATTAAAAACCATCTTTTTTCTCAAAAAAACACAAATTTACTATGCGCGCATAACAAATATTCAAATTAAAATATTTAACTTCGTAACCTAAAATTTAAGTTATTCAAATTATAAAATATAACAAATATGAAAATATTAGTATGTATTAGTCACGTACCTGATACGACTTCAAAAATTAATTTTTCAGATGGCGATACAAAATTTGACACAAATGGTGTGCAATTCGTTATCAACCCTAATGATGAATTTGGTTTAACGCGTGCTATGTGGTTTAAAGAAAAACAAGGTGCAAGCGTAGACGTTGTAAATGTTGGTGGTCCTGAAACCGAACCAACACTTCGCAAAGCTCTGGCTATAGGAGCAGATACAGCTATAAGAGTTAACACAGAAGCTACAGACGGTTTTGCAGTCGCAAAGCAATTGGCAAATGTTGTAAAAAATGGTGGTTACGATTTAGTAATTGCTGGTCGTGAATCTATCGACTACAATGGTGGTATGGTTCCAGGAATGTTAGCTGGATTAACAAGTGCAAATTTTGTAAACAACTGTATTAGCCTTGAGGTTGATGGAACTTCGGCAAAAGCAGTAAGAGAAATTGATGGAGGAAAAGAAACTGTATCTACAGCTTTACCATTAGTAATTGGTGGTCAAAAAGGACTTGTTGAAGAAAGTGACTTACGCATTCCTAATATGAGAGGTATTATGATGGCTCGTAAAAAACCTCTAAACGTTGTAGAACCTGTTGACGCATCAGCTGAAACAGCTTCTGTTAAGTTTGAAAAACCAGCTCCAAAAGGTGCTGTTACTTTAGTAGATGCAGATAATGTTGGTGAATTAGTAAACCTACTTCACAACGAAGCAAAAGTCATTTAATTAACGTACAAAAAAGAAAAGATGTCAGTTTTAGTATATACAGAATCAGAACAAGGAAAATTTAAAAAAGTAGCGTTTGAAGTTGCTTCTTATGCAAAAGCTGTTGCAGACCAAATGGGAACAACAGTAACTGCAGTTACTATAAATGCCGATGACACATCAGCTTTAGGAAACTACGGTGTTGACAAAGTATTAAAAGTTAACGATGCTAGTTTAGATAAATTTAATGCTAATGCCTATGCAAGCATTATAAAACAAGCTACAGAAAAAGAAGATGCCAAAGTTGTTATTGTAAGCTCAAGTGCAGACAGCAAGTATTTAGCACCTCTTTTAGCAGTAGATTTAAATGCAGGTTTTGCATCTAATGTGGTTGAAGCGCCTTCTAGCACATCGCCATTTACAGTAAAACGTACTGCATTTACAAACAAAGCATTTAATATGACTACAATTAACTCTGATGTTAAATTAGTAGCAGTTTCAAAAAATGCTTTCGGATTAAAAGAAAATACTGCAAGTGCAGCTGCTGAAGATTTTTCAGCTTCTATTCCAGAAATAAAAGTACAAGTTGATGCTGTAGATAAAGTTACAGGTCAAGTTACTATTGCAGATGCTGAAGTTGTAGTATCTGGTGGACGTGGATTAAAAGGTCCTGAAAACTGGGGAATGATAGAAGAATTAGCAGATGTTCTTGGCGCTGCTACAGCATGCTCTAAACCTGTAAGTGATTTAGGTTGGAGACCACACAGTGAGCACGTAGGACAAACAGGAAAACCAGTAGCATCAAACTTATATATTGCGGTTGGAATCTCTGGAGCTATTCAGCATTTAGCAGGTATCAACGCTTCAAAAGTAAAAGTAGTTATCAACACAGATCCTGAAGCACCTTTCTTTAAAGCTGCTGATTACGGAATTGTAGGTGATGCTTTTGAAGTAGTACCAAAACTCATTGAGAAAATAAAAGAATTTAAAGCACAACAATAATTTTTTTTATAAATTGTATTGTTAAAGGACTGTTTGAATTTGGTCTAAATCTCCAAATCTGTTAATTTCAGTTTGGTAAAGTCCTAATTTAAACAGTTCTTTGTGTTTTTAAATTTATGAGCTTAGTTCGTCTTAACATAAAGGGCATTTCGTACAGCCAAACTCAAAATGGCGCTTACGCTTTGATTTTAAACGAAGTAGATGGTGACCGTAAACTTCCAATAGTTATTGGTGCTTTTGAAGCACAATCAATTGCCATTGCTTTAGAAAAAGAAATACGACCTCCAAGGCCCTTAACACACGACCTTTTTAAAAATTTTTCAGATCGTTTTGACATAATTGTCAAACAAGTCATTATTCACAAACTTGTTGATGGTGTTTTTTATTCTAGTTTAATTTGCGAGCGTGATAAAATTGAAGAAATTATCGATGCGCGTACTAGTGATGCCATTGCTCTTGCACTACGTTTTCAAGCACCTATATTTACTTATAAAAACATTCTTGACAAAGCTGGTATTTATCTAAAAATAAACCCTGAAAAGGAAAGCCCTGCAAATGAAGACAGTATTTTAGTAGATGATTTAATTGCTGAAGAAGTAGAAACAGGAAACCCTCAAGAACAGTTTAAAGGTAAAACACTTGAAGAATTACACAACCTTCTAGATGAAGCTGTTGCTAATGAAGACTATGAAAAAGCAGCAAAAATAAGAGACGAAATCTCTAAACGTTAACTAACTTTCTAAAACAAATGAAACATTTTTTACTAGCGATTACTGCTATTTTTTTTGGATTAACATCATCCGTATTCGCTCAAGACATAGAAAAAAAATGGCATGTTGAAGCAGTAGCTCAAACAGTTAATGATTCTCTTGCAACAATAAAAAAATCTGACACTTTAACTCTTGATGATAGTGCTTTTAAAATCACCAATCAATCTAGAACAAAAGCAACTGGTGATTACATGTATCAAAACAGCTTACTTGTCGCTTACTATGCCACGCCAAAAGAGCATACAGTACGCTATAAAATTAAAGATCTAACAGATTCTACACTAGTTTTAACAACTAAAAACACAACATATACGCTTTCATCAGTAAAAAATTTAGATGACGTTGCGGCAACAACATTAAGTAAATCTGAAGATACCATTATTCCTAGTCAAGGATTTTCTATGCAGAGTCTTGCCAGAGGAGCTTTAGGAATGCTCGTGCTTTTATTTGTTTCTTTTATATTAAGTAAAAATCGTAAAGCTATTAACTGGAAAACCATAGGTTTTGGTTTAGCCGCACAATTATTACTGGCTATTGGTGTTCTTAAAATTCCTTTTGTTCAAAAATCATTTGAATTTGTCGGAAAAATATTTGTCAAAATATTGGAGTTCACACAAGCTGGTAGTGAGTTTTTACTTGGCGGTATGATGGACGTAGAAAGTTTCGGGTTCATTTTTGTTTTTCAAGTATTACCAACCATTATTTTCTTTTCAGCGCTTACCTCATTATTATTTTATTTAGGAGTTATACAAGTAGTCGTAAAAGGCATGGCTTGGATTTTAACAAAATTATTAGGTATCTCTGGCGCCGAAAGTTTAAGTGTTGCTGGTAATATCTTTTTAGGTCAAACAGAAGCACCCTTAATGATAAAAGCCTATTTAGAAAAAATGACTAAATCTGAAATACTATTAGTCATGGTTGGCGGTATGGCCACAGTAGCTGGTGGTGTTTTGGCGGCTTACATTGGTTTTTTAGGCGGTGGTGATCCTGAATTAAAAGTTTTTTATGCTAAACACTTACTTACAGCCTCTGTAATGGCAGCTCCTGGAGCTATTGTTATTTCTAAAATATTATATCCGCAACAAGCAAAAATAAATTCAGAACTCGAAGTTTCTCAAGAAAGTATTGGTTCTAATATTTTAGATGCTATTGCTACAGGAACTACTGAAGGCTTAAAACTAGCAGCTAATGTTGGAGCAATGCTACTCGTATTTGTAGCCTTTATTGCTATGATAAATTATGGGTTTGGTAAACTAGGTGGCATTGTAGGGTTAAACACATGGATTGCTCAAAATACGCCATATACGGCATTTTCTTTAGAGTTTATTTTAGGATACATATTTGCGCCATTAATGTGGCTTATAGGTGTCGCTAAAGAAGACATGGCGCTTATGGGACAATTACTAGGTATTAAACTAGCAGCTAGTGAATTTGTAGGATATATTCAATTAGCAGAATTAAAAAACGCATCAAGCATCATGCACTTAAAGTTTGAAAAATCTATTATAATGGCAACTTATATGCTATGTGGATTTGCAAACTTCGCCTCAATAGGTATTCAAATTGGTGGTATTGGATCACTAGCTCCTGGCCAACGAAAAACACTTTCTGAATTTGGATTAAGAGCATTAATTGGAGGAACAATTGCATCCTTATTATCAGCAACTATAGCAGGAATGATTATAGGATAAGCAGTTAATAACTTTTTATATCATTTAAGGGTTATATCTTTTTGATTTAACCCTTTTTTATATTTTTATTTTTTCAGAAAAAGCAAAAATCATGAAGCAATATTTAGATTTAGTAAAGCATGTTTTAGAACACGGCAATGAAAAAGGAGATCGCACAGGCACTGGAACAAAAAGTGTTTTTGGTTACCAAATGCGATTTGATTTAAGCGAAGGATTTCCTATGGTAACAACTAAAAAGTTACACTTAAAATCTATTATTCATGAGTTATTATGGTTTTTAAAAGGAGATACCAATATCAAATATTTAACTGATAATGGCGTGCGCATTTGGAATGAATGGGCTGACGAAAAAGGAGATCTTGGACCTGTTTACGGACACCAATGGCGTAACTGGAATAGTGATGAGATTGACCAAATAAAGGAAGTCATTGAAACTCTTAAGAACAACCCAAATAGCAGACGCATGCTAGTTTCTGCTTGGAACCCTTCAGTATTACCAGATACATCAAAAAGTTTCAGTGAAAATGTAGCCAACAATAAAGCTGCTTTACCACCTTGCCATGCGTTTTTTCAATTTTATGTAGCTAACGGAAAATTATCTTGTCAATTATATCAACGTAGTGCTGATATTTTTTTAGGAGTTCCTTTTAATATTGCATCTTATGCGTTACTAACAATGATGATGGCACAAGTATGTGGTTATGAAGCAGGAGATTTTATACACACATTTGGAGACGCACATATTTACAGCAATCATTATGAGCAATTAGAGTTACAATTATCCAGAGAACCAAGGCCACTTCCTAAAATGCAATTGAATCCTGAAGTAACAGATATTTTCGACTTTACTTTTGATGATTTTACATTAGTAGATTACAATCCGCATCCACATATAAAAGGAGCCGTAGCTATTTAAAACCTTATAGCTACTCTTTATCTCACCTACAAACAAACCCCATAAACTATTCAATACAAATAAAATACAAAACAAACATCTCTAGCGTTGATTAATATTTTTTTATGAAAAAGCAGTAAATTTATTGTCTCATTTATTTTAAAATTATGTTCGGAAAGAAAAAGCAAACACCTCAAATAGATAAAGAGCAATTAGAACTTATAAAAACAGCTCAAAAACGTATTAAGCAAAAAAAACGCTTGTATGCTCATTTTATAGTTTTTATTATTGGTGCTGTTTTTTTAATTCTCGCTAACACTGCTTTAGGTATTGGTGAAACTATAAAACCTCTTGGAGTTGACTGGTTTGTTTATGCTATTTTACTTTGGTTCTTTTTATTTGTTTATCACTTTTTTAATGTATTTGTAACATCAAAATTTTTAAGTGAAAAGTGGGAACAAAAACAATTAGATAAATTAGTAGCACAACAACAAGAACGTATAGACGCAATAAAGGAAAAACTACTTATTGAAGAAACGCAAATTGCAAAACGAGAAGTGCAAAAAACACTTCAAGAGAAAAAGAAAGCAAACAAATCATCAACGCTAACAATAATTGTAGCTGCTGGTGAAGATAATGCTATAGGCAAAGACAATGATTTAATATGGCATTTAAGTAACGATTTAAAACGATTTAAATCCTTAACCAATGGGCATCACATTATTATGGGACGCAAAACTTTTGAAAGCTTTCCAAAACCACTACCAAACAGAACTCATATAGTTATCACAAGACAAGAGCGTTATCCTGCACCAGACGGAGTTATAGTTGTAAACAACCTAGAAGACGCTCTAGATGCTGCTCGACTAGACAAGCAACCATACATTATTGGTGGTGGCGAAATATACAAACAAGCTTTGTCTCTTGCTGACAAAATTGAACTCACGCGTGTTCATGGTACATTTGATGGCGCCGATACATTTTTCCCGATAATTGATAGAACTATTTGGAAAGAAACCAATAGTGTATTTCATGATAAAGATGAGAAACATCAATACAGTTTTTCTTTTATAACATATGAAAGAATTTAAAGAGAAGAACTATTGAGTTTACTTTGATCTAACACCTATAATCAAATTACAATCACTGTTTTTACATATAGACTTTAAACAAAACTCTCAAAATTTAATCTGTTACATTTCACGCTTTTTGCCTAATTTCGCTTTATGGTAAAAGAGGTACAATTACGTGTTTCTCTTCAAGAAGAAGAGCGCACGGATATTTTGGTTTTAAAATCGGCTAAAGCTTTAAAAATTCCAAAAGAAGACATTTCTGGTATAAAAGTAATGCGTAAATCTATTGACGCACGTAACCCAAAAATAATTTTCAATTATAAAGTTGCTGTTTATATCAAGGAGCCATTACCTCAATCATCACAATATACTTTTAATTATAGTGATGTTTCTAATGCTAAACCTATTCATATTATAGGATTTGGTCCCGCTGGCATGTATGCAGCTCTTCGCTGTATTGAACTTGGGTTTAAACCAATCGTTTTAGAACGCGGTAAAGATGTTCAAAATAGACGCCGTGATTTGCGTGCTATAAATCAAGATCATTTTGTTAACGAAGACTCTAATTATTGTTTTGGCGAAGGTGGTGCAGGCACTTATAGTGATGGCAAACTCTATACAAGAAGTTTAAAACGTGGTGATGTTCGTCGTATTTTTGAAAACCTGGTTTATCATGGTGCTACAGATCAAATTTTGGTAGATGCGCATCCTCATATTGGTACAAACAAATTACCTAAAGTTGTTCAGAATATCCGTAAAACTATTTTAAAATACGGTGGCGAAATACATTTTGAATCTCGCGTTACTGACTTTATTATTAAAGACAACCGCATACAAGCAATTCAACTAAAGAATGGTGATGAGCTAACTGCTAACCGCGTTATATTAGCAACAGGACATTCGGCTCGTGATATTTTTTATTTATTACACAAAAAAAACATAGCCCTAGAAGCTAAATCGTTTGCAATGGGAGTTCGTGTTGAACATCCGCAGCATATTATTGATTCCATTCAATATCATTGTCAAGGTGAGCGTCATGACTTATTACCAGCAGCGTCTTACAGTTTGGTACAGCAAGTAAATGAACGTGGTGTATACTCTTTTTGCATGTGTCCTGGCGGATTTATTGTTCCTGCTGCAACAGCAAATGGAGAAGTTGTAGTAAATGGTATGTCACCATCTAAACGAAATAATGAATTTGCTAATTCAGGCATTGTTGTTGAAATAAATGCTGATAAAGATTTATTCAAATATGAAGCGTTTGGTGTTTTAAAAGGTCTTGAATACCAAAAAGATTTAGAGCGCCTTGCTTACACAGCTGGAGGCCGTAGCCAAGTTGCGCCAGCACAACGCTTAACAGATTTTGTTGAAGGCAAATTATCAAATGATTTAAACCCTACATCATATCAACCTGGTTTAAACACATCACCAATGCATTCTTTATTACCAAAGCTTATAGGTAGTCGTTTACGTCAAGGATTTAAAGCCTTTGGAGAAAAAATGAAAGGCTACTATACAAGCGAAGCAAATATTATAGGTGTTGAGTCTAGAACATCATCTCCGGTAAGCATTCCTAGAAATAGCAAATTAGAACATCCTGAAGTGGCTGGATTATTTCCTTGTGGCGAAGGCGGTGGTTATGCTGGCGGCATAATAAGTGCTGCTATGGATGGCGAACGCTGTGCTGAGGCGGCTGCCGCAGGTTTATAAATAAAGGGATTAGTAAACCATCCGTTCTCTAAAAAAAATATTCCTATTTTTGCAGCATTAAAATTCAGAACACATGAACGCATATATTTTTCCAGGTCAAGGTGCCCAATTTTCAGGAATGGGATTAGACCTATATGAACAATCAACATTAGCTCAAGAATTATTTGAAAAAGCGAATAACATTTTAGGGTTTTCAATCACTGACACCATGTTTGAAGGATCTGCAGATGATTTAAAACAAACTAAAGTGACGCAACCTGCTATATTTTTACATTCGGTTATTTTAGCAAAAACATTAGGAGATAGCTTTAAGCCTGATATGGTTGCTGGACATTCATTAGGCGAGTTTTCTGCTTTGGTTGCCAATGGTGCCTTAAACTTTGAAGATGGTTTAAAGTTAGTTTCTCAACGTGCTTTAGCTATGCAAAAAGCTTGTGAATTACAACCTAGCACTATGGCTGCTGTTTTAGGTCTAGATGATGCTATTGTAGAAAAAGTTTGTGCCAATACAGATGGTATTGTTGTTGCAGCAAACTACAACTGCCCAGGACAGCTAGTTATTTCAGGAGAAGTAGAAGCGATAAACAAAGCTTGTGAAGCGTTAAAAGCAGAAGGTGCTCGTCGTGCTTTAGTATTACCTGTTGGTGGAGCTTTCCACTCGCCGCTTATGGAACCTGCACGAGAAGAATTGGCAGCTGCTATTGAAAACACGGCATTTAGCAAACCTATTTGTCCTATTTATCAAAACGTATCTACTACAGCTGTTACAGATGAGAACACAATAAAAGCTAATCTTATATCACAATTAACAGCTCCTGTAAAATGGACCCAATCCGTGCAACAAATGATTACTGATGGTGCTACATTATTTACTGAAGTTGGTCCAGGTAATGTATTACAAGGCTTGGTAAAGAAAATAAACAGAGAAGCCCAAACAGCATCTGCTTCTAAATAAGTCTTTTTTTAAAACATTGTTTACAAACACAAATTAGGTAATATGAAACTTTCTCGTAATGCTTTAATCAGCATCTTAATTATTGTTAGCATTGCGCTAGATCAAATTTCTAAAGTTTTGGTACGACTATATGTAACCCCGTATCAAGAAACAGAATTAATAGGCAAGTATTTTATACTAACAAATGTTGAGAATTCTGGAGCATTTTTGGGCATGGGAAGCGACTTAAACCCAACTTTACGTCTAATCTTTCTTTTATTACTGCCTATAGCTGTTTTAGGATATGTGCTATTTCATATTATAAAAAATAAAGATTTAGATAAATGGTCATTAATGGGCTTTTGTGTTATCATAGGTGGCGGAATAGCCAATGTTTATGACCGCATAGTTTATGGATCTGTAACAGATTTTTTTCATATCGATTTAGGTGGTGTTCTCAAGACTGGTATTTTTAATGTAGCCGATATGTTTGTAATGCTAGGCCTCGGATTTTTAATTTTAGGAAATTTTAAAAACAAAAAAGCATAAATAAAAAAGCCTCTGAATTTTCAGAGGCTTTTTTGTATTGAATTTACCTGGCTAAATTACAAGCTTCGCAATCTTTAATTTCCCCATAATAAGTTTCGCGATACTTATGGAGAGTTTTATAAGGAACACTTAAAAATTGCTTTCTAATATAGGTCACTTTGGTTAATAATTCACCCATCTTTGGGGTGTGTCTTTTCTCGTCTTTTGTTTGTCTTTTTACAGTAATCAGTTTCATAATATCATTTATCATTAAATACAAAGAAACAAACTTATATACCCAATTCCAAAAAACCAAAGTTAAATCATTGTTAATCAATGTGTTATTTTAAATTTGACAATTATATTGCTATATGATTAAAATATTTACAATTTAAACAGACATCTGTTTAGAATATTTTAATCGCTAAAAAGCCTTTTTTTAATATAAATATCTAGTTTTTCAACTTTTTTTGCCAATTCCATGCAGATCGCATTGCGTCATCAAGTGATAATTTTGATGTCCAACCTAATACATTATTAGCTTTTTCAGTATCTGCATATGCAGCAATTACATCGCCTTCTCGTCTATCTGCAATTTTATAGTTTAGTTTTTCTCCAGATACACGTTCAAAAGATTTTACTACTTCCAAGACAGAACTTCCTGTTCCTGTTCCTAAATTGAAAACCTCATAATTACTATCATTAGATCTAGATAACAACCGCTCTAGCGCTATAACATGTGCTTTGGCAAGATCCACTACATGAATATAATCACGAATACAAGTACCGTCTTGTGTAGGGTAATCATCTCCATAAACAGATAATTGCTCTCTAATTCCTATTGCTGTTTGGGTAATAAAGGGCACTAAATTTTGAGGTACTCCTATTGGCAACTCTCCAATATGCATAGACTCATGAGCTCCTATCGGGTTAAAATATCTTAAGGAAATTGCGTTTAAATCTTCATTTACCTTACAGGTATCTTTTATTATTTTTTCACCTATTTGTTTAGTGTTTCCGTAGGGTGACTCTGCAGGTTTTACTGGTGCACTTTCTTTTATTGGCAGCGTATCTGCTTGACCATAAACAGTACATGAAGAGCTAAAAATAAAGTTTAATAACTTTAAACCTTTTAATTCTTGAAGTATATATATAAGTGTATTTATGTTATTTTCATAATACAATAATGGGTTCCCAACACTTTCACCAACAGCTTTACTTGCTGCAAAATGTATAATCCCCTCTATATCTGCATGTTTTTTAAAAAACGCTTGTACTTTAGATTTTTCTCTTAAATCTAACTTTTCAAATTCTGGTTCTTTTTTTGTTATAGCAGTAATACCTTCTAAAACATTGATAGATGAGTTTGATAAATTATCAATAATAACAACATCAAATCCTTTGTTTTGAAGCTCTACAACAGTATGCGAACCTATAAAACCTAGCCCGCCAGTTACCAATATTTTAGCCATTAATAAATACTTTTATTTTTTCAGCTATAAAATTGATTTGCTCATCATCAAGCTCTGTATGCATTGGTAGCGATATAACCTCTTTTACTAATGCATTAGTTACATTAAAATCTGCCTCATTATATCTTTCATCTTGATAAGCTTTCTGTCTATGCAACGGAATTGGGTAATAAACACCACAAGGTATACCGTTTTCGTTTAAGTATTTGACTAAAGCGTCTCGATCTACACCATTTAATTTTAAAGTATATTGATGATAAACATGATTATCAGCTGTACCACATTCAAAAGGTGTTGTTATACTATCAATGTCTTTAAATGCTTCGTTATATTTTTTTGCTGCGTCTCTTCTTGCTTGATTGTAAGCATCTAAATGCACCAATTTAGCATCTAAAACAGCTGCCTGAATAGAATCTAACCTAGAATTTACACCTACTACGTCATGATGGTAACGCTCATACATCCCATGATTAACTATCCCTCTTATGGTATGTGCTAATGCATCGTCATTTGTAAAAATTGCACCTCCATCACCATAGCATCCTAAATTTTTAGAAGGAAAAAAAGATGTTGAAGCTACATGCCCTATAGTTCCTGCTTTTGCTTTTTGTCCATTACTGTAAGTATATGTCGCTCCTATTGCTTGTGCGTTGTCTTCTATCACATATAAATTATGCTCATGAGCAATCTCCATAATTGCCTCCATATTAGCACACTGCCCAAATAAATGAACAGGCACAATCGCTTTGGTTTTTGGCGTAATAGCCTTTTTAATAGCGTCTACATCAATATTAAAAGTATCTGGCTCAACATCAACCAACACAGGTGTTAATTGTAGTAAAGCAATCACCTCAACGGTTGCAGCAAAAGTAAAATCGGCCGTGATCACTTCATCTCCTGGTTTTAACCCAAGTCCCATCATGGCTATTTGCAGAGCATCTGTACCATTAGCACATGGTATAACATGCTTAACACCTAAATAGTTTTCTAAATTTTTTTGAAACTCATGAACCTTTGGTCCATTTATAAATGTTGTTGTCTCTATCACCTCTTGAATAGCTGGATTAACAACATCTTTTATACCGGAATATTGACCCTTTAGGTCAACCATTTGAATTTTTTTCATATCCTACGAAATTACAAAATTAGCAAACGTAAACCAATGAAATTTTACCAAAGAAATGTATTTTAGCATCAAAGAAAGAACTTTGGGTATTTTTTACAATTTTACTATTTATCTGGCTCAATTTGTATTGCACGTTTTATCTCTATTTAATGCTAAAATTAAATTGGGTGTGCGTGGTCGTAAAGAGACATTTCAAAAATTGAAAAATGCGATTCAAAAAAACGACAAAACACTCTGGTTTCATTGTGCTTCTCTTGGAGAATATGAACAAGGCCTTCCTGTTTTTAGAGCGTTAAAAAGTCAATTTCCTACACACAAAATTGTATTAACCTTCTTCTCTCCTTCTGGTTATGAAATAAGAAAAAACACAGATATTGCTGATGTTGTTGTGTATTTGCCTCTTGACTCAAAACATAACGCCAAACACTTTTTAAACATGGTAAATCCGGAGCTTACCATCTTTGTGAAATATGACATTTGGCCTAATTATTTGAAAGAGGTTAAAAAACGAAATTTAAAAGCCATTTTAATCTCTGCTCTTTTTAGAAAAAATCAATCTTTTTTTAAATTTTACGGAAAAGGTATGCAAGAAGCTTTATTTGCTTTTGAACATATTTTTACCCAAGATAATGACTCAAAAGAACTTTTAGAATCTATAAATTATAATTCGGTTACCATTTCTGGAGACACAAGGTTTGACAGAGTTTATAATCAATTAAAAATTGACAACACTTTAGACTTTGTTAATACATTTAAACAAAACAAACTATGTGTTGTAGCTGGTAGCACATGGCCTGAAGACGAAAATTTACTGATAGACTTTATAAACAATCACCAAAATGATAACGTGAAATTTATCATAGCGCCTCATAATATTAAGTCAAATCAAATAAGCAAACTAAAAAGCAGTCTCAATAAAAAAACAATTTTATTCTCTGAAAAAGATAGTAATGATCTCTCTCAATATCATGTTTTAATTATTGACACCATTGGGTTATTATCCAAAATATATAGCTATGCAAACATTGCTTACGTTGGTGGAGCCATAGGAAACACAGGATTACACAACACACTTGAACCTGCGGTTTTTGGAGTTCCTATAATTATTGGTAACCATTATGAAAAATTTCCTGAAGCTAAAAGCATGATTAAAAATCAAGGCATGTTTAGTATTTCAAATCAAGGTGAATTAAACATTATTCTTTCAGATTTGATTACAAATCAAACTAAACGTGAACATTCAGGCCGCTTAAACTTTGCGTACATAAAAAAAAATAAGGGTGCCGTCATCCAAATTATAGATTTCTTACGTAAATAGAATGATTTTAAATTTCGAAATAACACCCTATGTTAAAAAATGTTAAAAAACACTTGCATAGTTAACCAATAAGTTGTTACATTCGTATTTATTATAATAATTAACACTAAAACTTTAAACTAATGAAAAAATTAATTTTAAGCGCCGCTTTATTATTAGCTATAGGCGTAACTTTTACTTCTTGTAGAGATGAAAAAAAAGCTGAAGATGTTGAAAACAGTATAGAAAATGCTGCTGAAGCTACTGAAGAAGCTGTAGAAAATGCTGCTGAAGCTACTGAAGAAGCTGTAGAAGACGCTACAGAAGCTACTGGTGATGCTTTAGAAAATGCTGCTAACGCAACTGAAGATGCTTTAGAAGATGCTGGTGATGCTGCTGAAGAAGCTGTAGATAAAGCTGGTGACGCAGTAAACAATGCTGCTGACAAAACTAAAGAAGCTGCAGACAAAGCCGCTAAAGCTGCTAAAGACAAAGTGGACGAATTAAAAGCTCACTAATCCTTTAACGGTAAAAATTCTATAGCCCATACTTTTGTATGGGCTTTTTTTATGCCTAATTCACACAGCTCATCATAGTTAATTAAATAACTTTCAAAACTAAAGTTTATTTAATAAATAATTGGATTTCTCTTTTATAGGGTCTACTGATTTAGCAGCAATAATTTCATGCTATGCACTCGAAAAATTGATAAAAATTTTTCTGATAGCCACTTTCTTGGCGACCAAAGTTTAACTGGTGCTGCAATTGCAGATTCCTTATTACTTAATTATTTACAAACTGATCTACTGAACAAATAGTAAACTTAAACGACCTAGCATACAAAGAAATAATTTTAGTTAAGGCTAGGAAAACACTAGCCGCTATAGCAATGATAATAATCGCATTATTTTTACTACTAAGATACTTAAAAGGCAGTATAGCAGTTACTCCCATTTTCACTTATAAAGAGTTTATAATCAAAAACGCAAACAATTATAAAACAAAAAAAGCCTTACATTTCTGTAAGGCTTTTGTACTGAAGGCGGGACTTGAACCCGCACGGCCATAATGGCCATTGGATTTTAAGTCCAACGTGTCTACCAATTCCACCACTTCAGCATCTTGGTATATTTTCAAGAAAGTATTTCAAGAGCGAAAGACGGGATTTGAACCCGCGACCCTCACCTTGGCAAGGTGATGCTCTACCCCTGAGCTACTTTCGCAGTCTTTTAAATGAACGTGCAACGTTGTCATTGCGGATGCAAATTTAATATATTTATTATAATACCAAAGGTTTTTTTAAAAAATAATTAAAAATATTTTAAACCATCTTTTTTTTAACCAACATTCGCTTTATTTCATTGAGCTTCATCAAGGCTTCAACAGGTGTTAAGGTATCAATATCGGTATGCAAAATTTCTTCTTTAATCTGCTCTAAAAGAGGATCATCCAAATTAAAAAAGCTTAATTGCATCTCGTCATCTTTTAATGTTTTTACTTTATCTGTGAGTTCTTCACTAGAATGCGACTTCTCTAATTTTTTTAAAATTTTATTTGCTCTATGTAAAACTTGTTGCGGCATTCCTGCCATTTTTGCTACGTGAATACCAAAACTATGTTCACTTCCTCCTGCTACAAGCTTTCTTAAAAAAAGCACATTATCTTTAAGTTCTTTTACGGAAACATTGTAATTTTTTATTCTATTAAATGTTTCTGTCATTTCATTTAGCTCATGATAGTGAGTCGCAAATAATGTTTTTGCTTTTGCTGGGTGTTCATGTAAGTATTCACTAATTGCCCATGCTATAGATATACCATCATACGTACTTGTACCGCGACCAATCTCATCAAGAAGCACTAAACTTCGCTCTGAAATATTATTCAAAATTGAAGCTGTTTCATTCATTTCTACCATGAAAGTAGATTCTCCCATAGAAATATTATCACTTGCTCCTACTCGGGTGAAAATTTTGTCAATCAATCCTATTCTAGCTGATTTTGCTGGCACAAAACTTCCTGTTTGGGCTAATAAAACAATTAAAGCAGTTTGACGCAATATAGCTGACTTACCAGACATATTAGGCCCAGTAATCATAATCATTTGTTGCTTTTCTCTATCTAAATATACATCATTTGCAATATAGGCTTCACTTGGAGGCAGCTGTTTTTCTATTACAGGATGGCGACCTTCTTTTATATCTAAATCATACGAATCATCAATTGTTGGATACACATAATTACTATCATTTGCCAATTGTGCAAAACCGCACAAGCAATCAATTTTTCCTATTAAAAAGGCATTTTGTTGTACAGGCTTAATGTATTGTGTCATCCAATGAATTAGTTCAGAAAACAATTGTTGTTCAATAGTAAGAATACGCTCTTCTGCACCTAATATTTTAGCCTCATATTCTTTGAGCTCTTCAGTAATATAACGCTCGGCATTAACTAATGTTTGTTTTCTAATCCATTCTTCTGGAACTTTATCTCTATGCGTATTTCGCACCTCTATGTAATATCCAAATACGTTGTTTGATGCTATTTTTAGTGATGTAATTCCTGTACGTTCACTTTCTCGCTCAAGCATCTTATCTAAATATTCTTTCCCTGAAGTTGATAATGCCCTAAGTTCGTCAAGTTCATTAGAAAACCCTTTTGCAATGGTATGTCCTTTTAGGACATTTACTGGCGCATCTTCATTAAGTGTTTCTTTTATTTTTTCACGAAGCACATCACAACTTTGCAAGGTATCACCTATAACTTTTAAGGCGTCATTATCACAATTTGTTGCTATAGCTTTTATAGGCACAATAGCTTCTAGTGAATTTTTAAGCTGAATCACCTCTCGCGGGCTTACTTTTGCGGTTGCTGTTTTAGAAATTAGGCGTTCTAAATCGCCTATATGTTTTATATGGTTTTGAATCTTTTGAAGTGTAGGTGCATTTTTACTTAAAAAATCTACAACCTCATGACGTTGTTTTATTTTTTCAACATCTTTTAGCGGCAAAGCTAACCAGCGTTTTAATAAACGTCCGCCCATTGGCGAGATCGTTTTATCAATCACATTTAGTAAAGTAACCGCATTATTATTGGTAGAATGATAAAGTTCTAAATTTCTAATAGTAAACTTATCCATCCAAACATAGTCATCTTCAGCAATTCTACCAACAGATGTAATATGCTGGAGTTTGTTGTGTTGCGTTTCCGCTAGATAATGTAATATAGCTCCAGAAGCTATAATCCCTTCGTGCAAATCTTCAATACCAAATCCTTTTAAAGTTTTAGTATTAAAATGCTTTATAAGTGTTTCGTTAGCGTAGTCTGTTTGGTATACCCAATCTTCTAAATAAAACGTATGGTAATCTTGCCCAAACACTTCATTGAAATGCATCCGTTTTTGTTTTGAAACCAAAACTTCGCTCGGGTTAAAGTTCTGTAGTAGTTTATCAATGTATTCAGCATTTCCTTGAGACGTTAAAAACTCTCCAGTAGAAATATCTAAAAATGAAATACCAATAAACTGCTTACCAAAATAAACAGAGCATAAAAAGTTATTTGATTTAGATTTTAATACTTCATCATTAAGTGCTACACCAGGTGTTACCAATTCAGTAACGCCTCGCTTTACAATAGTTTTGGTTTGTTTAGGGTCTTCAAGCTGATCACAAATAGCAACACGCTCACCTGCTTTTACCAATTTGGGCAAATATGTATTTAAAGAATGATGCGGAAAACCTGCTAACTCGGTTTCACTGTCACTACCTGCTCCACGCTTGGTTAATATAATATCTAATATTTTGGCCGTTCGCACAGCGTCTTCACCAAAGGTTTCGTAAAAATCACCCACTCTAAACAATAATAAAGCATCTGGATATTTTGCTTTAATTGCATTGTACTGCTTCATTAATGGTGTTTCTTTCTTTGCTTTTTTTGCCAACGGTAAACTGGTTTTTATGTGTTACTTTTGCCTAAAATGTAGGATTGCTAAAGTAGTTATTAATTTAAGTTTTCTAAAACGTAGAAAGCAGAAGTTATTTACAATTATCAGAAGAAATTAACATGCGAAAATTAAAAAACAGCGAATTAGACCGATTGAGTGTTGACGAATTTAAAGATTCAAAAAAAACACCTATCATCATCATATTAGACAACATTAGAAGCCTAAATAACATCGGCTCAGTGTTTAGAACAAGTGATGCCTTTTTAATTGAAAAAATATATCTATGCGGTATTACTGCAAAACCACCACATAAAGACATACACAAAACAGCACTAGGCAGTACCGAAACTGTTAATTGGGAATACGTAGAAGACACTCTAGAACTCATAAAAAAACTAAAACAAGAAGGTGTTAAAATAGCCTCTATTGAGCAAGCCGAACAAGCCACAATGCTTGATAAGTTTGCACCTGAAACCAATACTACCTACGCACTTGTTTTTGGTAACGAAGTAAAAGGTGTGCAACAAACTGTTGTTTCTGAAAGTGATTTGGTTTTAGAAATACCACAATATGGCACCAAGCACTCTCTAAATATTTCGGTAAGTTGTGGTGTTGTGGTTTGGGATGTGTTTAGCAAAATGAAGAAATAGTGTCTAAAAAAAGCAAAAAGCCTTGGCCTACCAAAGCAGTTATGGAGCAAATCTATGACAAGCATTTTTGGGGCGGCAAGGAATTCGATTTTTATTCTGGTGACGGTTCACATAAAGCAAGTATTGTTACACCCTATTTACAAAGTGTAAGCGCGTTTTTAAAAAACCAAAACCCTAAACTGTCTGTTAGCGATTTAGGCTGTGGCGACTTTAATATTGGAAATCAGCTAACACAATTTACCAAACATTATCACGCGATAGATATTGTTGCACCTCTTATAGAAAGAAATAGAAAATTATATCAAAGCAACAATATTGAGTTTTATTGTTTAGATATTTCTAAAGACGATATTCCGCTTGCCGATTGCGTTATTTTACGACAAGTCTTACAACATCTATCCAATACCGAAATACAAGATATTTTAAACAAAATTGCACATTATAAATACATAATTCTAACAGAGCATATTCCCTTAAGCAAATTCACTCCCAATAAAGACATCATAGCTGGACAAGGCATTAGATTAAAACAGCAAAGCGGCGTCCTTATTCAGGAACCGCCTTTTAATTTTAAAACAACTAGCGAAGCAGTTCTTAACGAACATATTTTACCCCATAAAATGGGACGCATTATTACAACACTTTACACAACATAAACTTAAAATCACACAAAATGTTTTGCAGTTAATTTTATTCATCGTAATATTGCAATATAATAATAAACTGATTATGGGATTAGCCAAAACCGAAATTTTTACTGACAGCCAAAACGAAATCGCAACCTTTGCAAAAGTATTTGGTCATCCTGCTCGTGTTGCTATTTTACAGTACCTATTTGAATTAAACACGTGTGTTTGCGGCGATTTGGTAAACGAAATAGGTTTGGCGCAACCCACTATTTCACAACACTTAAAAGAGCTAAAACAATTAGGTTTAATAAAAGGAACTATTGAAGGAACAAGTGTTTGTTATTGTATTGACACTGATAACTGGGCAAAAATGAAACGTATTATGAACGCGTTTTTAGATCAAGATCTTTCTAAAAATGATTGCTGCTAGTTAAAAAAATTTATTCATATTAATCGTAAAATCGCAATAAACAAATTAAACATATCATCTATGACACTAAAAGATATAAAAACAGCTTTAAAAACATTAGATAAAATTGCTTTTCAATTACCAAATGGACAATTAGTACCAAGTCATTTTCACGTAACAGAAGTAGGCAAAGTATCCAAGCATTTTATTGATTGCGGCGGAACTGTGAGGCATGAAGACGTTGTAAACTTTCAGCTTTGGAATGCCAATGATTACAACCACAGGTTACATCCTGAAAAATTGATTCATATTATAGAACTCTCAGAAAAAACATTAGATATCAACAATAATCTTGATATTGAAGTGGAATACCAAGGTGAGACCATTGGAAAATTTGGTTTAGACTTTGACGGGACCAATTTCCTTCTTACAACAAAACAAACGGATTGTTTAGCAAAAGACAACTGCGGCATTCCTGAAAAAAAGCCTAAAATAAAATTAGCAAGCTTAAATGATGAGCCTTGTTGTTCACCAGATGGTAACTGCTGCTAAAAAAACAAAACAAATGACAACAACACAAGACACCTTATTTCTAGAGATAGAAACGATTATTAAAAGCCTAAACACTAATATAATTTCACAAGAACGAAAAGAGATTTTACAACCGCTTGTTGATTATATTCAAGATAAGGTTTCAAACAAACAAGCCGTACGCATAAACTTTATATGCACACACAACTCTCGCCGAAGTCACCTATCCCAAATATGGGCACAAACCTTGGCGCATCATTTTAATATAGAACATGTGGTTTGTTATTCCGGTGGCACTGAAAGTACCGCATTGTTTCCTATGGTGGCTGAAACACTGAAAAATTCTGGTTTTAATATTGAAACTATTAGCCAAGGAGACAACCCTATTTACAGCATAAAGTATTCAGACAATGCTCATCCAATTATAGGTTTTTCAAAAAAATTGGACGCAACATTCAACCCTAAATCTGGATTTGCTGCTGTTATGACATGCTCTCAAGCAGATGACGGCTGCCCGTTTATTGCTGGTGCAGAAAAACGTATTCCAATTACTTTTGATGACCCAAAAGCTTTTGACAACACACCGCAACAAGCTGAAAAATACAACGAACGTAGTTTACAAATTGCATCTGAAATGCTATATGTTTTCTCACAAATAAGCGCTTAAAAATGGCACAAAAAAAACAATTAAGCTTTCTAGACAGAAACCTGACCTTATGGATTTTTGTAGCTATGGCGCTTGGTGTTGCCCTTGGTTATTTCTTTCCAAAATTTCCAGATGTAATCAACACTTTTAGTAGTGGAACTACAAATATTCCTATTGCAATAGGTTTAATTTTGATGATGTATCCGCCATTAGCAAAGGTGAATTACAGTTTGCTTCCTAAAGTATTTAAAAACACAAAAATCCTATCCATTTCATTAATCCTAAATTGGATTATTGGACCTGTATTAATGTTTGTCTTGGCCATCACTTTTCTTCGTGACTATCCAGAATATATGACAGGCTTAATTTTAATTGGACTTGCAAGATGTATTGCTATGGTTTTAGTTTGGAACGATCTAGCTGAAGGAAGCAGTGAATACGGCGCTGGATTAGTAGCGCTAAATAGTATTTTTCAAGTGTTTGCTTATAGTTTTTATGCATGGATTTTTATTACTGTATTACCTCCATATTTTGGTTTTGAAGGTGCTATTGTTGATATTTCTATTGCTACTATTGCTGAAAGTGTTGCTATCTATCTAGGCATCCCATTTTTGCTAGGCATTTTAAGTCGCGTAATTTTAATAAAGCTAAAAGGTGAAACTTGGTATACACAAAAATTTATCCCAACGATTTCTCCTTTAACTTTAATCGCATTATTATTTACCATAGTGATTATGTTTTCATTAAAAGGTGAATTAATTGTTGAAATACCTATGGATGTATTAATTATTGCCATTCCGTTGCTGGTTTATTTTACATTGATGTTTATTATTGGTTTTTTTGTTACCAAAGCTACTGGCGCTGCATATGATAAAACAACATCTGTTGCATTTACCGCTGCTGGTAATAATTTTGAATTAGCTATTGCTGTTGCTATTGCTGTTTTCGGTCTTAATTCCGGACAAGCTTTTGCAGGTGTGATTGGACCATTGGTAGAAGTACCTGCGCTAATTTTTCTTGTAAAAGTATCTTTTTGGTTGAAAAAGAAGTATTATAAAAAAAGCCTTGCATCTAACTAATATGCAGGCTTTTTTTTCTAACAAAACATTACGTTTAAATACTAAAATCAATTATTACTTTTATAAAATAAATATATCCAAATAGACCTTGATAGTTTGTAGTTGAAAGTGCTTAACAATAATGCTATGACAATAATAACTGCAAACACTCTCAATGGCGATAAATCTACCATATACCAGAACAGAAAAAGGCTCGCTATCATTTGAGCAGCCGCTAGCGTATAACTCACAAACATAGCCCCAAAGAAGAACCCAGTTTCTTTTTCAAATTTAAAGCCGCATTCCTGGCAAGTTGGGTTCATTTTAGGTATGTTAAACATCAAAATGTTACCTCCTTTTTTGAATATCTTACCACGCTTACAATTGGGACATTTACAACTTAAAGCATCAACTACTTTACTCATAACCTAACATATTTACTTTATGCAAAATTAAGACCTGTTTTTATTGTAAATACTATAAAATTTGCGCCATTATTTGTACTTTTAAGACATATATGAAAATCCCTATTTTAAATATTAGTCAATTTAAAAAACATTCTCATCACAATGATGTGTATATTAACACATTTTCAAATCACATAAAGCGCAACAAGAATTTAATAAACAAACCACATAGTCATAATTTTTATCTCTGCGTTCTTTTTACTAAAGGCACAGGAACACATGAGATTGATTTTAATTCCTACACCATAACACCAGGAAAAATCTTTTTTTTAAAACCAGGACAAACTCATTTTTGGAAATTTGAAACACCACCTGAAGGCTATATATTTTTTCATTCTCAAGAGTTTTATGAGCTAGCATTTTTAGAACACACATTACAAGCGTTTCCTTTTTATTATTCGTATCAAAATCCTCCTGTACTTGACACAACAGAAGAAAAAGCAGAAGATTTACAGCGTCTTTTTAAAAATTTACACTCTGAATATTTACAAAACAATGTATTACGAGAATTAAAAATAGTCAACTTAATAAACCACATTTACATAGATCTCACTAGAATGTATATCCTTGATACCGATTTTGAGGAAGTAAAATTCAATAGTTATTCAAGAATTATAGAAAGCTTGGAAACGTTGGTAAACATTCATTTTCAAGAAGAAAAATTTCCCAAATTTTATGCAGACAAACTAAACATAAGCACAAAACATTTAAATAGAGTTGTAAAAAAAACAATTAACAAAACTACAAGTCAACTTATCGCTGAACGCACAATTCTTGAAGCAAAAAGACTTATGGTACATTCTCAAGATAGCTTAACAACTATTTCGCATACACTAAACTTTTCAGATTATGCTTATTTTTCAAAATTTTTTAAATCAAAAACAGGATTGACTCCACTTAATTTCAGAAAAAAATATTTTGATTAACACTATTACTGGAGTTAGAAAGGCACTTATGACACTTTTTTAACAGGAATCCAAACGGTCTCTTCGTTGATTTGGTTTTGTGGGTTGTAAGTTTCTGGAAGCTTTTCAAAATGAGGTCTATCATCAATGACATATTCTGAATTTGGTAACCATTCTTTTAAGACAAACTGCCAAATTTTAGGAAAATCAGCAACAGTTCCTTTGTAGTCTATGACTAAATAATCGCCTCCTTTTAGTGTAAGTGATTCCATGCCTTTTGGAACAGTGTTTAAGTCTGTAACCTCAACAGCAACCCATTTATCAAATAATGATTCAGGTGTGATGGTTTTAAAATGTTGTTGTTTATAATCTTGAATAGAAAAAGCGTGAGTACCTATTCGGTTAATAATCTCATGTCTACGAGGCATAAAAGCACGAGCTAACTTTGCCATTTCAATATGCATGGTTTGAAAGTTTACAGACATTTTCATTCCAATAGCATATATGTCTTTTACGGTAATAATACTATACTTCATTACTAATTTCGTTTAATATCCAAAGGTAATCTTCACGATTCTTCACAAAATCCTTATCAGAGATATCAATTATTTTAACGTTAAGCTCTGTTTTATTTTTTAAGAAGTCTAAATACCCAGCATTGATTTTTTCCAGATAAGCATTCTCTATATTTTGCTCATAATCCCGACCACGTTTTTTTATGTTTTCTTGTAAACGTTCTGTGTTTTGATACAAATACACATACAACTCTGGTTTTGCAATATCTTTATACATGAGATAAAACAGTTTTCGGTAAAGCTTAAATTCATCATCAGGTAAAGTGATTTTTGAAAAAATCAAAGATTTATATATATCATAATCACTTACAATAAAATCTTTAAACAAATCTAATTGTGATAAATCATCGCTTATTTGTTGATATCTATCTGCCAAAAAGGACATTTCTAACGTAAACGCATAACGTTTAGCATCTTCATAAAACTTTGGTAAAAACGGATTGTCTGCAAAACGTTCTAAAATCAATTTTGCATTAAAATCATGAGATATTTTGTTTGCCAAACTAGTTTTCCCTGCACCTATATTGCCTTCTATAGCTATGTAATTAAAGTTAGAAAGTTTGTATTGTTTACTAGGGTTTTTCAGCCAAATATTAATAGGCTCTAAAACACTTTCATCTTGGCATTCTTGCAGTAATTCAGATATAGATTTCTTAAAAACAGGATGTATTATTTTTGCTGCTATCTCGCTTAAAGGCTGTAGTACAAAACGCCTGTTCTGTAACTCTGGGTGTGGCACTTGTAACGCTTGATTCTGAATTATTTCTTCATCAAAAAATAGCACATCCAAATCTATTGTTCTAGATTCATAGGTATTTACATCACTTCTCGTTCTACCTAGTTTTGTTTCTATTTGCAATAAGGCTTGAATAAGTTCATCTGAAGGTAATTCAGTTTCAATAAGCGCACAAGTATTTAAAAAATCGGCTCCATCAAAACCTATTGCTGGCGTATTGTAAACTTTTGCAATAATATTAACCTTACCAATCTCTTTAAAAATAAGATTTATGGCATCTTGCAAGTGTTTTATTCGGTCGCCCTTATTACTGCCTAATGATATATAAACTTTGTGATGTGTATTCATGGAAAAAACAAAATAACTAAAAGAAAATTTAATAGCTTATATTTACGTTGCCTATTTATTCACAATTTCAAATGACCTTAAAAGACAAGCTTTTAGCGCAACGCATTTATTTATTATTAGCTGCATTATTTATAACCTCTTTGGTGGTTTCTAATTTAATTTTTCAAAAGTTTTTTTATTGGTATCCTTTTGAAGTAGAAGTTTTTGGTACAAAATTATTTGAAATATCTGTAGGCATCTTACCTTATCCTATTACGTTTTTAATCACAGACTTGATTAGCGAAATATATGGCAAAAAACGTGCTAACCAAGTGGTTGTTACTGGTATTTTTGCTTCATTGTTTTCGTTACTTATTGTGTTGGTTTCTGATATGGTTCCTGCAACTACTTGGTCTCCTGTTGGTAACGAACTCTTTTCTACCGTTTTTGGCAGCACAGCTATTGCTGTAACAGCCAGTATGCTAGCTTACTTATTTGCGCAATTTGTTGACATTCAAATTTATCATTTCTGGAAACGACTTACAAAAGGAAAATATTTATGGATTCGTAACAATTTCTCAACGTTTTTCTCACAATTTGTAGATACCTTTACCATCTTAATGTTACTATGTTCTTTCAATATTATAGAATGGGATAAATTTGCAGGTTTACTTGTTGCTGGTTTTTTGTTTAAAGTGCTTATAGCTATTCTTGACACACCGTTTTTATACCTTGGTGTTTACATCTTTAGGAAGCGTTTTAAATTAAAAATTAATGAAGAAATAAGCTTGATATAAAACTATTAAAGTTTTATTAAACATTTGCCTAATGGCAACCATTCTTCTATTTTATATCGTATATACCTCAAACTTATCAAGTACATGAAAAAAGCTTTAAAAATCATAGGAATCTCTTTACTAATCATATTCCTTTTACTACTAGCAATTCCATTTGTTTTTCAATCTAAAATAAAAGATATCGTTAAGCAAACTATAAATAATAACTTAAACGCTCATGTTGAATTTAGCGATGTAAATTTAAGTTTCATAAAAAGCTTTCCTCAAGCCCAAGTAGATGTTAACGATTTAGTAATCACTAATTTTGAACCTTTTAAAGATGAAAAACTAGCTACAGCAAAATCTATTTCTTTAAACATGTCAATTAAAGAATTATTTAAAAAAGCTAGTGAAGGCCCAATTGTTATTAACGAAATATACCTTGACGAAGCTTTAGTCATACTTAAAACCAATAAATTTGGCGACACTAATTTTGACATTGCAAAAAAAAGTGAAGAAACTACGACTGAAGCACCTCAAGACACTACCAAAGGATTTTCTTTAGATGTTAAAGATTATGCCATTACTAATAGCGCACTAACGTATCTAGATGAGAGCTCAAATACAACCTTTTACATAACCGAACTTAACCATTCAGGAAAAGGAACGTTTTCAGGTGATGTTTCAGAATTAGACACCAGCACAAGTGCCAGAGTAAGTTTTAGTATGGATAGCACTGAATATTTAAGCAACAATGATATAAAGTTAGATGCCTTAATTGATTTAGATTTAACCAATAGTAAATATACCTTTAAGGAAAACAAAGCTTACATAAACCAATTACCATTAGAATTTCAAGGCTATGTGCAGCTACTTGACAATGGCCAAGAAGTAGATATAACATTTAAAAATCCTGGTTCTGATTTCAAAGATTTTCTTGCTGTAGTTCCTAAAGAATATTCTAAAAATATTGAAAACGTAGAAACTTCTGGAAACTTTAAAATAAATGGTATGGTTAAAGGTTTAGTTTCTGAAAAAACCATTCCTCAATTAAATATTAATGTCTTATCAAATAATGCGTCTTTTAAATATCCTGATTTACCAAAACGTGTTCAAGATATAAGCATAAATGTTGCTATAAAAAATAACACAGGCAATGTTGATGACACTTATGTAAACATTAGCACTTTAAACTTTAAGATAGATCAAGACATGTTCAAATCGTCTGCGACACTTAAAAACTTAACAACTAACATGCTTGTAAACGCCAATATTGATGGTGTATTAAACCTATCTAATCTTACAAAAGCTTACCCTATAGAATTAGAAAAAGAGTTAAGCGGAATTTTAAAAGGGAAACTTCACACGGCATTTGATATGAATGCTATTGAGACCAATGCCTATGAGCGTATTAAAAATGACGGTTCTGTATCTGTAACAGATTTTGTTTTCTCATCAGAAGACATTGTAAACCCTATCCATATCAAAAAGGCTGACATGACCTTTAACCCTGGAACTGTTTCATTAAACCACTTTGAAGCAAAAACAGGAAGCAGTGATTTAAACGCAAAAGGCTCTATTAAAAACCTTTTAGGATTCTTATTAAGTGATAAAAACCTGCAAGGAAACTTTAATGTTGACTCAAACATGTTTAAGGTTAGCGATTTTATGGTTGAAAGCGATACTGCTGAAGCAAAAAACAACAAAACCTCATCGGATGAAGAGTCATTAAAAATTCCAGCCTTTTTAGATTGTACGCTTTATGCCGATGCTAAACACGTAGTTTATGATAATCTAGATCTAAAAAACGTTAAAGGAACTCTTGTAATAAAAGATCAACAAGCCACATTAAGTAATTTGACATCTAATATATTTGATGGGCAACTTGCTGTGAACGGTAATGTTTCTACAAAAAACGACACACCAACCTTTGATTTAAATCTGGGAGCTGATAATTTTGATATTTCAAAATCTTTTAAAGACTTAGACTTACTTCAAGCATTAGCACCAATTGCCAAAGTATTACAAGGAAAGTTAAACTCTACAATTAACCTAAAAGGAAATCTAGATGAAGAATTTTCTCCAGATTTAGCATCAATTTCTGGTGATGCTTTTGCTGAATTATTAACTTCTGATATTAACACAGAAGACAGCAAGCTATTAAGTTCTTTAAATGGCGCATTAGGCTTTGTAGATTTTAATAAACTAAACTTAAAAGACCTAAAAACAAAACTAAACTTCAATAATGGTAATGTAGATATAAAACCATTTAACATAAAATATGAAGATATAGACATTCAGGTCTCTGGAGCTCATAATTTCAACAAAACTATGAACTATGGCGTTGTTTTTAATGTACCTGCAAAGTATTTAGGCAGTGACATAAATAGGCTTATTGGTAAAATAAACGATCCGGAAGTAAACAAAATTGCTATTCCTGTTACAGCAAACATTACAGGAACATTTACAAATCCTTCTATAAAAACCGACTTAAGTTCTTCTGTTACTACCTTAACAAAAAAACTTATTGATATAGAAAAACAAAAACTTTTAAATCAAGGCTCAAACGCTATAAAAGATTTACTGGGAGGAATAAGCAATAACAACAACTCCCAAACACAAAACCAAACAACATCAGATACCACTAAAACAAATTCAACAAACAATAATAATGCAGTACAACAGGGTATTAAAAATGTTCTTGGTGGCTTATTAAACAAAAAGAATAATAGCAAAAAAGAAGACTCTATAAACTAAAAACAACCTTAAGAAAAAGTCAAATCACTATTTTAATGAAAAATCACTAAAAAATTCAGCTTTTTTCAATTGAATTATAGATTTTTTACAAAGAAATCGCTTTTTTCTTGCATATTATAAAAAAAAAGTTATGTTATAAAGATAGATATTGAGTATTAATCTAAACTTTATACATGAGGCAATTAAAAATCACCAAGCAGGTTACCAACAGAGAGTCTAAATCTTTAGACAAGTATTTACAAGACATAAGTAAGCTCCCATTAATAACCGCAGAGGAAGAAGTTGAATTAGCGCAACGTATTAGAGAAGGTGATCAAGCTGCTTTAGATAGATTAACAACCGCAAACTTACGTTTTGTTGTATCGGTTGCAAAGCAATACCAAAATCAAGGATTAAAACTCCCTGATTTAATAAACGAAGGAAACGCCGGTTTAGTAAAAGCCGCTAAACGTTTTGATGAAACCCGAGGTTTTAAGTTTATATCTTATGCCGTTTGGTGGATTCGTCAATCTATATTACAAGCACTTGCAGAGCAAGCAAGAATTGTTAGGTTACCATTAAATAAAATTGGTTCTATAAACAAAATAAACAAAGCATATTCGCATTTAGAGCAAGCACATCAACGCCCTCCAAGTGCCGAAGAAATTGCTAAAGAACTAGATATGACTGTTAGCGATGTAAAACAGTCTATGAAAAATTCAGGGCGTCATTTATCCATGGATGCACCTTTAAAAGAAGGTGAAGACTCTAGCTTATATGATGTTGTAAAATCTGGAGAATCTCCAAACCCTGATAAAGATTTAATGAACGACTCTTTAAATGTTGAAGTTAATCGCGCTTTAAACACATTATCACAAAGAGAAGCTGATGTTATTAGACTATATTACGGCATTAGCAACGAACAGCCAATGAGCCTAGAAGAAATAGGAGAAACTTTTGGACTAACTCGTGAGCGTGTAAGACAAATAAAAGAAAAAGGTATTCGTAGACTACGACATACTTCAAAAAATAAAATATTAAAAACCTATTTAGGATAGTCCTAGATAATAATCATTTACTAAAAACAACTTATGTTAAAAATTGAAATCAAAGAAGGAGAAAACATTGAACGCGCATTAAAACGCTACAAACGTAAACACCGTAACGTAAAAGTTATGCAAAACATCAGAGAAAAACAATATTTCACAAAACCCTCAATAAGACGTAGACGCGAAGTTCAAAAAGCGGCCTACATTCAGAGTTTAAGAGACCAAGAAGACATATAATTTATGAATGTATTCAAAATTTATAATGCTAATACAAAACCAACTCAAACAGAAAAAGAAACCATAATAAACTTCCTGCATACTCATTTGCAGGAATATGGCGATGAAAAGACAGATATTTCAAAATGTCTAGATTACGCTGTAAAAGACAACATTTCTGCACATGGTGGTTTTGTATTAGTTATTAAAGATCAAGAAGGCATACAAGGAATTACAATTATAAACGAAACTGGAATGCATGGTTACATTCCAGAAAACATTTTAGTTTACATTGCCGTACACAGTAACGCAAGAGGAAAAGGCATCGGTAAACAATTAATGCAAAAAGCGATAGAGTTAACAAAAGGAGATATCGCACTTCACGTAGAACCAGAAAATCCAGCACTACACTTATACAAAAAATTAGGTTTCGAGAACAAGTACCTTGAAATGAGACTTAAAAAATAAGTATTATGCACCCTATTGATATTGCTGTATTTGCTATATACATGATTATTGTATTAGCAATAGGCTTTTATTATTACAAAAAAACAAAAGTGCAAAAGATTATTATGTAGGCGGCAACAGCATGAAAAGCTGGCACATCGGGCTTTCTGTAGTTGCTACCGATGTTGGCGGTGGTTTCTCTATAGGCCTTGGAGGTTTAGGTTTTGTAATGGGACTTTCAGGCTCCTGGATGCTACTTACTGGTTTAATAGGCGCTTGGATTAGTGCTGTTCTCTTAATCCCAAAAGTGATAAATGAAGGGCATAAATTTAATTTACTAACCTTTCCCGAGCTTTTAAAACGAAACTATGATAAAAAAGTAGCACTTGTTGCTGGTATTATATCTTTCATAGGATATTTAGGCTTTACCTCATCTCAACTTTTAGCAGGTGCAAAACTTGCCGTTGGCACATTTCCAGAGTTAAGCTTAACAAATGCTTTAATTATTATGGGAACTGTTGCTATGCTATACACAGTTTTTGGAGGTATTAAAGCTGTTATTTACACAGACACTTTTCAGTGGATAATATTAATGTCTGGTTTAATTTTCATTGGTATTCCTGTTTCTTTTTATGCTTTAGGCGGTCTTGATGGAATTTTAAAAGTTTTGCCTAATGAATTTTTCAGATTAGATAACATCACATGGATACAAATGCTCAATTGGGCCATTACAATCATTCCTATTTGGTTTGTTGGTATGACATTATATCAAAGAATTTACGCTTGTAAAAATGAAAAAACAGCAAAAAAAGCCTGGTATATAGCAGGTATTTTTGAATACCCAATTATGGCTTTTATGGGAGTTGCGCTTGGACTTTTATCTAGAGTTGCTGTTGAACAAGGCATGTTTGCTACTGATGGTTTTTTAACAGCCGCTAATTTAGATCCAGAAATAGGGCTACCTCTATTATTAAAAAACATATTACCTGTTGGACTAATGGGATTAATGATGTCTGCTTACTTTTCAGCCATAATGTCTACAGCAGATAGCTGTTTGCTTGCCGCTTCTGGAAACTTTACAACAGATATTTTAGGACTTAATGACAAAAACCCTAAAACGATAAAAATATCTCAAGTAATTACTTTTATCGTTGGATTTGTTGCCATTTTAATTGCCACAGCCATGACTAGCGTTTTAGATCTCATGCTTCTATCCTATTCATTTATGGTTTCTGGTTTATTAGTCCCTGTTCTTGGAATGCTTTACTCAAAAAACAAAAAACCTTTAGCGGCATTATTAGCCATGCTTTTTGGTGGATTTTCAACATTAATCATTACCTTTTTAGAAGTTCAAATTCCTTACGGATTTGATCCTATATTGATTGGTATTTCTATCTCATTAGTTACTTATTTAATCGTGAAAAAATAACACCATTCTTGTGGAAACAGACTATTTAAAGCTATTTAGACAAAACCTTCATAAGCAACCTGAACTTTCTGGAAGCGAAAAAAACACTGCAAAAACTATTGCTAGTGAGCTTAAAAAATACAATCCTTCTAAAATTATAACAAACCTTGCTGGTTTTGGAGTCATTGCTATTTTTGACAGCAACAAAAAGGGTAAAACCATTGTTTTTCGAGCAGAGCTAGACGCACTTCCTATTCAAGAAACCAACACATTTCCACATGCTTCTAAAACAAGTCATGTTTCTCATAAATGTGGTCATGATGGTCATAGCACCATACTTATTGGTTTGGCTCAAGCACTTCAAAAAAATCCGTTAAAAAAAGGAAGCGTTGTTTTACTATTTCAACCAGCTGAAGAAACTGGACAAGGCGCTAAAGCTATATTACAAGAAACAAAATTCACAAACTTAAAACCTGATTTTGTATTTGCGTTACATAATGTACCTAGTTATAAAAAAGGCACTATTATTTGCAAACCGGATACATTTACGCCTTCTGTAGTAAGCTTGGCTATAACACTAAAAGGTAAAACATCTCATGCAGCTGAACCAGAACATGGCATCAATCCAGATTTAGCTTTACACGAGCTCATTTACAAAATAAAGATGCTGGCAAACCCTAATCAGTCAAAAGAAGATTTTTCAACGATAGCTACAGTTTATGCATGTTTAGGCTCTAAAGATTACGGTATTTCTGCTGGAGAAGGCGAGCTTCATTTTACTATCAGAACATGGACTCCCAAACAATTAGAAATTTTAAAACAAGCTATAAAGAACTTAACTCAAGAAGTATGCTCAATACACAACTTAAACTTTGAAATTGATTGGTTTCAGGAATTTTCAGCAAATAGAAATAACCAAGACGCCTTTGACATTATTGAAAGTGCAGCTAAAAGCAATCATTTCGAATTTATAAATAAAGAACACCCTTTTAAATGGGGTGAAGATTTTGGTTTATTTACACAACATTATAAGGGCGCTATGTTTGGTTTAGGTGCTGGAACAGAAACACCAGCCTTGCATAATCCTGACTATGATTTTCCTGACGACATCACATCATATGGCGTTACAATGTTTCACACAATTTTAAAACTTATTTATGCCTAGCTCATTCATTGAAATAAATAAAAATGCATTAGCAAACAATATAAAACACATCACATCTCTTATTGATGATAACGTTGTTATATCATCTGTTTTAAAAGGAAATGCCTACGGACATGGAATTAACATCATGGTTCCTGCTCTACAAGAAATTGGTATAAACCATTTTTCTGTATTCAACTCATTAGAAGCACAGCAGGTTTACAATAGTGCAAAAGGCAATTTTACGATTATGATAATGGGCGATATTAATGATGAAGATGCAGAATGGGTTATTGATAACGAAATTGAATTTTATGTTTTCAACTTACACAGAATAGAAAACATGCTTAAAATTGCTGTAAAAAAACAAAAACCAATAAACATTCATTTAGAAATTGAAACCGGTATGAATCGCACTGGTTTTAATAAAGAAAACTGGAATGAGCTCGCTGAACTTATCAATAAAAATAAGACGCACATCAATGTAAAAGGGATTTGCACGCATTATGCAGGTTCAGAAAGCATTAGCAATTATATGCGTATTAAACAGCAACGACAAGCATTCAAAAAAAGCATTAAATACTTTAAGAGTCAAGATATCAAGCCAGAACGCATTCACAGTTCTTGTAGCGCAGCCATATTGGTATATCCTAAAGATAATTTTGATATGGTACGCATTGGTATTTTACAATATGGGTTATGGCCAAGTCGTGAAACATTTATTTCTCATCTCACAAAAAAGAAACTAACCAACGATCCTTTAACACCTATTCTTTCTTGGAAATCTTATGTTATGGACATAAAACACGTTTCTAAAGGCGAATATATTGGTTACGGAAATTCTTATCTCGCTGAAACAAATATGACAATTGCCTCTATCCCGGTAGGTTACAGCTATGGTTATAGTAGAAGCTTGAGTAATCAAGGTCGTGTTATCATTAAAAATTCCAGACTTAGTGTCATTGGAATTGTCAACATGAATATGCTGTTAATTGATATCACAACCAACGAAAACATAACTATTAAAGATGAAGTAATTCTTATAGGAAGCAATAATGCTTTAGAAATCACTGTTTCCTCTTTTGGTAACATTACAGATCAACTTAATTACGAAGTTCTATCTAGAATAGATAAAGACATTCCTAGAACTATAAAATAAACACTATGGCATTTTTTACATTAAACAAAGCGTCACTTACACACAATTACCGTTATTTACAAAAACTGTTCAGCAAGAACGACATGTCTTGGGCTCCGGTATTAAAAATGCTTTGCGGTAACGAAAAATATATTGAATTTATTTTATCTCTAGGTGACGAACAAGTTTGTGATGCCAGGTTATCTAACCTAAAAACGATAAAAAAGTTAAAACCTGGAATAGAAACAATTTACATAAAACCTCCCGCCAAACGAAGCATTAAAAACATTATAAAATATGCAGATGTAAGCTTCAACACTGAATACACAACAATAAAATGGCTTTCAGAAGAAGCAAAAAAGCAAAATAAAATTCACCGAGTCATTATCATGATTGAACTAGGCGACCTTCGCGAAGGTATTATGGGAGATCATTTAATGGATTTTTATAAAAAGATTTTTCAATTACCAAACATTAAAGTAGCTGGTATAGGCACAAACTTAAATTGTTTAAGTGGTGTTATGCCTAGTAAAGACAAGCTTATACAACTATGCTTATACGAACAACTGATTGAAGCAAAATTTGACCAAAAAATTGATGGCGTTTCTGGAGGATCATCGGTTATGGTACCACTTCTCCTTAAAGGCATTGTACCACAAGGAATTAATCATTTCAGAGTTGGTGAAACCCTATTTTTTGGTAGTGATTTATTTACAAACGAAACCATACCCGGAATGAAAGACGATATTTTCACACTTCATTCTGAAGTAATTGAAATCACTGAAAAACCAAGTGTTCCTTATGGAAATTTAGAAAAAAATCCATCAGGAGATATGTTTGAAGTTGACGAAACTAAATTCACTGATATTCAAAAACGCGCCATATTAGATATTGGTTTACTAGATATTTCTAAAGTAGATTTTTTAAAACCACTTGATAGCTCGTTAAACTTTGTTGGTGCAAGCTCTGATATGCTAGTAATTGATATTACAAATGCAAAAAAAGACTACAAAGTAGGCGACATTATTACTTTTAGAACCGATTACATGGGTGCATTACGCGTTATGAATTCAGAATATATTGAAAAACGATTTATTTAATTTATAGTAATTGCTACTACCAAACCTTCATTAGCTCTTACATTAAAAACGGTATCATCTTCAAAAATGAGATATTGCCCTTTTACACCAACCAACTTACCTGTGTAATTTGGTGTTTTTTTAAGATTTAAACTTTTTGGCTTTGTAGGATATTTTATAACAGGGAATTGCAATTCTGTTTCTTTATTTGATGCTATAAAATACGCTTTGGCTTCGTCAGGAATATATTGTTTTAAGCGTTCTCGCCAAGTTACCAAATCTTCATCTTGAATTTCATTTTTCAACATAGTTCGCCAATTTGTTTTATCACTAACATGATCTTTTAAGGCAACTTCTGTAATGCCTGCCAGGTAGCGATTTGGCACCTCAACAATTTCAATAGCTTCATGAGCTCCCTGATCTATCCAACGTGTTGGCACCTGGCTTTTTCTAGTTACTCCAACTTTTACATTACTAGAGTTTGCCAAGTATACAATATGTGGCTGTAATTGTACTTTTTTCTCGTAAGCCAGATCTCGATCTTCTTTGCCTAAATGTGCTGTACTTAATTCTGGACGCATAATCCAATCAGCAGCTTGCGGAATATCAAAAAAACAACTTTTACAAAACCCTTGCCTATAAATAGGCTTATCTAAACCGCAGTTTAAACATTGATATTTAACAAATTGAATCGTTATAGTAGAATTTAGCAACTGATTCATGGTTAAAAAGTCATTATCAAACACCAAATAATATTGAATTGGCTCTGAATATTCACTCTCCATTTTTGTTAGAACACCTTGGTAGGTCATAAAAAAAAGTATTATTTTTAAAACTTAAATATAATGCAAATATGCCAATTCCTATAGTAAATTCTATTGCTTCCTGGTTTTTAAAAAAACGATTTCATCAAATTGAGTTATTTTTAAAATACCCTAATGAAGTTCAGCAAGAATTGCTTTCGCATCTTTTAAACAAAGCAAAAGACACTGAAATAGGCAAACAGTATGATTTTCAATCAATAAGTGATTACAAAACTTTTGCCGAACGCATTCCTATTTCTACTTATGAAGATTACCAAGACAATATAGAACGTTCTCGTAAAGGTGAAAACAATATTTTTTGGCCAGAACCTATTAGATGGTTTGCTAAATCTAGTGGCACAACAAGTGCTAAAAGTAAGTTTATACCAGTAAGTGAAGACTCTCTTGAAGATTGTCACTACGCAGCTAGCAAAGATTTGCTTTGTATGTATTTAAACAATAATGAAGCTTCTCAACTATTCACAGGAAAAAGTTTAAGACTTGGGGGCAGCAAAGAATTATACAAAGAAAACGGTACCGTATTTGGCGATTTATCAGCTATTTTAATTGACAATATGCCTTTTTGGGCAGAATTTAGTAGTACGCCAAGCAGTAAGGTTTCTTTAATGAGCAATTGGGAAGAAAAAATGCAAGCCATTGTAGATGAAACCATAAACGAAAACGTTACTAGTTTAGCTGGTGTTCCGTCATGGATGCTTGTGTTGCTTAACAATGTATTAGAAACCACAGGTAAAAAAAATCTTTTTGATATTTGGCCAAATTTAGAAGTCTATTTTCATGGTGGCGTAAGTTTTGTTCCTTACAAAGATCAATATAAAAGCATATTACCAGATAACAATTTTAGGTATTACGAAATTTACAATGCCTCTGAAGGCTTTTTTGCCATTCAAGATTTAAATAAATCTAGTGAACTCTTGTTAATGCTAGATTACGGTATTTTTTATGAATTTATACCAATGGACACTTACGGAACTAAAAATGAAAAAGTGATTCCTTTAAGTCAAGTTGAAAAAGATAAAAACTACGCCGTTATTATTACCACAAATGCTGGATTATGGCGCTATAAAATTGGAGACACTGTACGTTTTACCTCAATAAGTCCGTATCGTATAAAAGTCTCTGGACGCACAAAGCATCATATTAATGCGTTTGGCGAAGAGTTAATTATTGAGAATGCTGAAGATGCTTTAAAAAAAGTGTGTAAAAAAACTAAATCTGAAATAGTTGATTATACTGCCGCACCAATTTTTATGTCTGGAAAAGAAAAAGGCGCTCATGAATGGTTGATAGAGTTTAAAACAGCACCACAAAACATCGACTATTTTAATGAATTATTAGACAACGCTTTAAAAGCTTTAAATTCAGATTACGAAGCAAAACGTCTTAACAACATGACGCTTAATAAACCTAAAATACATATTGGCAGACAAGGTTTATTTTACGATTGGTTAAAACAAAACAACAAGCTTGGTGGTCAACATAAAGTACCTAGACTTTCTAATACACGAGATTACCTAGATGATCTTTTAAAACTCAATTCTTAAGTTACCTTTTAACGGATAAAATAGCTGTTAAATTTCAGTTAACGAGTATTCTATTAGGTTTATCTAAAACAAAGCTTGGTAATTTTTTTCTTACAAATAAATAAATAGTTTTACACCGCTATTAATTCCTGTTAAAACATAATAACACATAGTGTTAACGTATTAATTAACATCCATTAAAATATCAGCCACTCCCCAAAAGAGTGGCTTTTGTTATTTATTGTAATCAGCTAATGTGTTGATCAACACATCTGGGTGAGACAGAAAGTTAATACGATTGTCATTAATATAATCATCTAAAATTTCAGGATTTCCAGACACCAACAACGGAACACTTATTTGACTTAAAATCGCTTCTATTCTTGACTTGATAGAGTCTTGATTTGGTGTTATAAACATTGTTAGCAAAGCTTTAGGGCTCACAAAATCTACTACTTGTTTTATGTTTTCTGTAGGAACATTTTGCCCTAAATAATAAACTTTCCAACCTATTTGCATTGCTAAAAAATATGCAAGCAGTAAACCTATTTCATGTTGCTCATTTTCAGTTAAAAACATAACTATTACTGGTGCATCTTCTTTAGGATACGGTAAAGCACTTATTGAAGAAAACATTTTTTTCTTGATGAGATTAGAAATAAAATGCTCTTGTGCCGGTATAACTTTACTAATTCCCCAAAGAATACCTATTTGTGCTAAAAATGGATAAATAATTTGAGTTGTTACATTGAGTAAGCCTTTTTTAGCTATTTGAGTATTTAAGTTTTTCTCAAAAGCAACTTCATCCATCTTCAATGTACAAATTATTAAAATACTAACATCATCTTCTTGAGAACCATTTAAAAGCTTTTCAGCAATCACGTCGTTAATTTCAGCATCGCTCATTTTATCAATTTTGGATATTCTAAAACCATTTCGGGTTAGAATACCAATATTTAATAACCGCTTTAACTGCTCATCTGTATAGTATCTAATATTGGTATCTGTTCTTTCAGGCGTAAGAAACGTATATCGCGTTTCCCATTTACGTAAAGTATGAGCTTTAATACCAGTTAAAGCCACGATTTGTGCCATTGAATACGTACTCATGTCTAATTTTTTACAAGACAAAGTTAAACAAAAAAGCACAAGAAACAATCAACGCAAAATTATTTTTGTCTAACTTTTTTAATTTTTATGTAGACAAATTGATTTTTGTTTGTATATTTGTCCAAGTTAAACAGAAAAAATATAGACAAAATGAAAACAAAATTCTTTTATCTCGTCCTAGTAAATCTGTCATTACTATTAAGTTCTTGTAGTAATGATGATGATTTCACAGTCCCACAATCTGTAAACTCCGAACAAAGCATAGTCAGTATTGCATCAGACACACCTGAATTGTCTGTATTAGTTTCTGCACTTACAAGAGCTGACGGAAATTTAGTGAACGTGCTTAATGGCAACGGACCTTTCACAGTACTTGCACCTACAAATACTGCTTTTAACAACTTTTTAAGTGACAATGGCTTCAATTCACTTGACGATGTACCTACAGATGTATTATCGCAAATACTACTAAACCATGTAATTATGGCTGATGTTAAATCAACTGATTTAACAATATCAGGTTCAGGCTACGCATCAGGAAGTGCCACAGGAGCTAATAACCAAAACATCAGTATTTATTTCAACACTGAAAATGGTGTAACTTTTAATGGTATTGCCAATGTAACTACTGCTGATGTAGATGCTAGCAATGGTACTATACACATTATTGATGCTGTTTTAGGCTTGCCAGACATTGTAGATTTGACTGTTGCTAATTCAAACTTTTCTAGTTTAGTTGCTGCCTTGGGAGCAGCAGATGGTGATTTAGTAACTGTACTGCAAGGCAGTGGTCCTTTTACTGTTCTAGCTCCAGACAACAATGCATTTAACACCTTTCTAGATGGAACACCTCTTGAAGATGTTGATACAGCAACACTTTCTCAAATATTATTAAATCATGTTGTTGCTGGCTCTGCCATTACATCAAACATATTGATTGATGCTGGTTCTGGATACACAAATACAGCGGCAACAGCAGCAAACAGCAATGCTTTGAGTTTATATTACAACACAAGCGATGGCGTTACATTTAATGGTACATCTACTGTAATGTCTGCAGATATTGTTGGCACTAACGGCATTATCCATGCTGTAGACGCTGTAATTGATATTCCAACGGTTGTAACGTTTGCTGCTGCAGATCCAAACTTTTCAACACTTGTCACAGCTTTAACAGATTTAACGCCTAATACGGACTTTGTATCTATTTTATCTAGAACGGAAGGCGGAAATTCTGATGGTATAAATCCGGACTTTACCGTATTTGCTCCAACAAATGATGCCTTTGATGATTTAGCTTCAATCCCTGAAGAAAGCGCACTTACACAAGTGCTTTTACACCATGTAATAGGAGGCGCCAATGTAACCTCATCAAATTTAAATAATCCAGGAAACACTACTGCACAAACCCTGCAAAGCGACAATATAACTATTACGCTACCAGGTAGCGGAGATAATATTGCAAATATTACAGATGGTTCTGGTAGTTCAGATGTAGGAATTATTGCTGTAGATGTTCAAGCTGGTAATGGTGTTATACATGTTATAAACAAAGTTATGATTCCAAACCTGTAATATGAGATCTTAAAGACATTATGAAAAAGAAAGATGGTGAGTTTTAATTAATAGATAGTAAACCGGTAATCTTCAGGTTATCGGTTTACTTAAACAAACAATGGCTACAAAAAAAATAATCATAATAGGTTCTGGGTTTTCATCACTTGCCGCATCATGTTATTTGGCAAAACAGGGATTTGATGTTACTGTTTTAGAAAAAAACAAAACCGTTGGTGGTCGTGCTAGACAACTAAAAAAAGACGGATTCACTTTTGATATGGGTCCAACATTTTATTGGATGCCTGATGTGTTTGAACAATTTTTTGGAGACTTTAATTCCTCAACAAAAAATTATTACAATCTAACAAAACTCAATCCTGCTTATAAAATTTACTACGGAAAAAATGACTCAATAAGCATCTCTGATAATTTTGAAAATATAAAAGACACCTTTGAAAATGTAGAAAAAGGAAGCGGTAAAAAACTTGAAAAATTTATATTTAAAGCTCAAAACAATTATAACATTGCGATTAAAAACCTAGTTTACAAGCCAGGACAGCATGTTTTTGAGATTATAAACTCTAAAACCATTTTAAAACTTCATGAGTTTATACTTACAATTAAAAAACAAGTATCTGGCTATGTTAAAAACAAGAAACTTCAAAAGATACTAGAGTTTCCTGTATTGTTTTTAGGAGCCAAACCTAGCAATACGCCTTCGTTTTATAATTTCATGAATTATGCCGACTTAAAACTTGGCACTTGGCATCCTGAAGGCGGTATGTATGAGGTTGTAAAAGGCATTACCACACTTGCTCAAAGTCTTGGTGTAAAAATTATTACTAATAGTGATGTAGAGAAAATTAAAATCACCAATAAAAGAGCCTCTGGAGTATTAACAAAAACTGGATTTTTTCCATGCGATATCGTATTAAGCGGTGCAGATTATCATCATACAGAAACATTACTTCCCCAAAAATTAAGACAATACTCTGAAACTTACTGGAACAAAAAAACCTTTGCGCCATCTGCATTAATGTTTTATGTTGGGTTTAATAAAAAACTAAAAAATGTATCACATCATACTTTATTTTTTGATACAGATTTTGAAACCCACGCCAAAACAATTTACAACACAAAAAAATGGCCCAAAAAGCCATTGTTCTATGCTAGTTTTCCAAGTATAACAGATAACAGTTCTGCTCCCACAGGAAAAGAAACAGGTATTTTTTTAATACCAATTGCTCCAGATATTGAAGATACACCAGCTATTAGAGAAACTTATTTTAATCAACTTATAGAGCGTGTTGAGAAAATTACTGGAGAATCTGTAAAAGCGGATATTCTTTTTAAAGAATCATACTGCGTTAGCAATTTTAAAGAAGATTACAACTCCTACAAAGGAAATGCTTACGGATTAGCAAATACACTTTCTCAAACGCATGTTTTAAGACCAAAACTAAAAAGCAAAAAAGTAGATAATCTTTACTTCTGTGGTCAGCTTACTGTTCCTGGCCCAGGTGTTCCTCCATCATTAATATCCGGAAAAATAGTAAGTGATTTAATAATAAAATATCATAAAAAATGAAACAGCTATTTGATACCTCAAGCTTAAAGTGCAGTAAAATAGTTACAAACACTTACAGCACATCATTTTCATTGGGCATAAAACTTTTTGCGCCATCAGTGAGACCGCATATATATGCTATTTATGGTTTTGTTAGATACGCTGACGAAATTGTAGACTCTTTCAACGCTTACAATCAGGAAGACTTATTCAAAGATTTTGTGAACGATTACAAAAAAGCTTTAGATAGAAAAATAAGTCTAAACCCAATTATAAACGCTTTTCAAGAAGTAGTTCATAATTACAATTTACATACATATGCAGATGATTTTCTCAAGCGTATGGAATCTGATTTATTTATAACAGATTATACAACTAGAGAGGCTTATGAAAACTACATATATGGATCTGCTGATGTGGTAGGATTAATGTGTTTACGTGTTTTTGTTAATAATGACGAAACAAAATTTAACGAGCTAAAACACGCTGCAAAACATCTTGGATCTGCTTTTCAAAAAATAAATTTTTTAAGAGACATTAAAGATGACATAGAACAATTAGGCCGCTCTTATTTTCCTAACTTATCTAACAAAACACTAAATAGCCTTACTAAAGAAGAAATAATCGCTGATATAAACACAGATTTGATTGAGGCTTATTCTGGCATAGTAAAACTACCATTAGAAAGCAGATTTGGAGTTTATATAGCTTACAGATATTATTTAAAACTTCTTAAAAAACTTAAAAAAGCTGATTCTGAAAAAATCCTAAAAGGACGCATTAGAGTTTCTAACACTTTAAAATTTTTAATTTTCACAAAGTCTTACATAAGATATAAGCTAAATGTTTTATAATACACACGCTCTAATAATATGGTAACTATTTTATTATACAGTATTGTAACTCTTGCTACATTTTTATTAATGGAAGCCATAACTTGGCTTACACACAAGTATATTATGCATGGCTTTTTATGGTATTTACATAAGGACCATCATCAACCAAAGTATCCGCATGTTTTTGAAAAAAATGATGCTTTCTTTATCATATTTGCAACTCCTAGTATTCTACTATTCTATTTTGGTGCTGTGCCTAGTTTAAACTTTTTGTTTTTTATTGGATTAGGTATTTTTTTCTACGGAGTTACTTATTTTTTAATCCACGATGTACTTATTCATCAGCGTTTTAAATGGTTTAAAAAAACAAAAAACAAATACCTTATAGGACTTCGAAAAGCTCACAAAGTACACCACAAACACCTTGGCAAAGAAAAAGGAGAATGTTTTGGATTACTATATGTCCCTAAAAAACATCATAAAAAATAGCGTATGAAAGCTTATACTTACTTATTGGTAGATTTAGCTTGTATCTCAATACCTCTAATTGCTAGTTTTTATAAAAAACATGCTTTTTACAAAGACTGGAAGCCATTTATTAAGGCCAACCTTATTATTGCGCTTTTATTTTTGATATGGGATGCGTTATTTGTTCAAAAAGGCATTTGGGGTTTCAACAACACGTACCTAACTGGCTTTTATATAACAAACCTTCCTATTGAAGAAATCCTATTCTTTATCTGCATTCCTTTTTCATGTGTCTTTACATATTTTTCTACAATATATTTAATAAAAAACAACCCGTTAAAAAACATACAGCGCTATATAACACTTATTGTTTTATTAATTTTGCTTTTTACTGCTATTATAAATTACAATAAACTCTATACCTCGGTTACTTTTTTTGTTACTAGCGCCTACTTAAGCATTCATCTATTAAAAAAAACAGACTTATCTTATCATTATCTAAGTTACATATTGGTGCTTCCTTTTTTCTTTATAAGCAACGGCATTTTAACAGGTAGTTTTATAGTGGCTCCTATTGTGTGGTACAATGATGCCGAAAACCTAGGAATACGCCTAGGAAACATTCCTATAGAAGATTCAATTTATGGTTTACTTTTGATAATAAGCAATATTGATTTATATCGTTATTTTAAACAAAAAAGTCATTCGTAAAATATTACAAATGACTTTTGTTTTTATATTAAAACCTACTTTACGTTAAGAAACTGCCTTTAGTTTTTTTAATGTGATTTTAGTTAATTTTTCTTCAGTATAAGCTTTAGTTACTTTAAGCTCTTTTTCTTTACTTCCTGGCAACTCAAACATAGCATCAGTAAGCACTTCTTCACACAATGAACGCAATCCTCTAGCCCCTAATTTGTATTCAATAGCTTTTTCAACAATATAGTCTAAAGCGCCATCTGTCATACTAAAAGCAATGTCATCCATTTCAAACAGTTTTTTATACTGTTTTATAATGGCGTTTTTAGGCTCTGTTAAGATAGCTCTCAATGTTTTAGCATCTAAAGGATCCATGTATGTTAGCACTGGAAGTCTTCCTATTATTTCTGGAATTAATCCAAAATCTTTTAAATCTTTTGGAATAATGTACTGCAATAAGTGCTCGTGGTCAACACGCTCATCAGACATTGATGCGCTATAACCAACAGCCTGCATATTAAGTCTTTTTGAAATAATTTTATCTATCCCATCAAAAGCTCCACCAGCAATAAATAAAATATTTTCTGTGTTAACTTCAATAAACTTTTGATCTGGATGTTTACGTCCTCCTTTAGGCGGCACGTTTACAGTTGTTCCTTCAAGAAGCTTGAGTAGAGCTTGCTGAACGCCTTCTCCAGATACGTCTCTAGTTATTGAAGGATTATCACTTTTACGAGCTATTTTATCAATCTCGTCAATAAAAACAATCCCTTTTTCTGCTTTTTCTAAATTGTAATCTGCTGCTTGTAATAAACGTGTTAAAATGCTTTCAACATCTTCTCCTACATAACCAGCTTCGGTTAACACAGTAGCATCTACAATAGCTAATGGCACATTAAGCATTTTTGCTACGGTTTTTGCCATTAAGGTTTTTCCTGTTCCGGTTTGTCCTACCATAACGATATTACTTTTTTGTATTTCAATATCGTCATCAGAAGGTGTTTGTAATAATCGCTTGTAATGGTTGTAAACAGCCACAGACATTACTTTTTTTGTCATTTCTTGACCAATAATATACTCATCAAGAAATGTTTTTATTTGCTGTGGTTTACGCAACATAAGCTCGGCAGACAAGTCGGTATTATCACTTTGTTTTGACTCTTCTAAAACAATACCATGTGCTTGTTCTATACATCTGTCACAAATGTGTGCATCTAGCCCAGCGATTAATAAGTTTGTTTCGGGTTTTTTTCTACCACAAAACGAGCATTCTAAATCTTCCTTTGCCATAAATCAGTTTTCTTTTCTTTTTTTAGAATTATTCACGAACTAAAATCTCGTCAATCATTCCATATTCTTTTGCTTTATCAGCTTTCATCCAGTAGTCACGGTCACTATCTGCGTATACTTTGTCGTAATCCTGACCTGAATGTTTACTAATAATGTTATAAAGCTCTTCTTTTAATGTTAATATTTCTCGTGCTGTAATTTCAATATCACTAGCTTGACCTTGCGCTCCTCCTAATGGTTGGTGAATCATAACACGTGAGTGAGATAAACCGCTTCGTTTTCCTTTTTCTCCAGCACATAATAATACAGCACCCATTGATGCTGCCATTCCTGTGCAAATAGTTGCTACATCTGGTTTTATAAACTGCATCGTATCATAAATTCCTAAACCAGCATAAACACTACCTCCTGGTGAATTGATATATATTTGAATGTCTTTAGATGCATCTGTACTTTCTAAAAACAATAATTGTGCTTGTATAATATTTGCTACTTGATCGTTAATGGCTGTTCCCATAAAGATAATACGATCCATCATTAAACGAGAAAACACATCAAAAATAGCGATGTTCATTTGGCGTTCTTCAATAATATTTGGAGTGAGGTTTGTTGGATACATACTACTCATTATTTTATTGTAATACGTACTACTAATCCCTTGATCTTTTATAGCGAATTTCTCAAATTCTTTTGCGTAATCCATAGTTTGTCGTGATTGTTTTAATGAAATAAAAAGGCGTTAAAATATAAAATTTCAACGCCTAAATATAAGGATTTATTCTTTAAAAGTTTGTTAACTTATTTATCGCCGTAAACTTCTTTTATAAAGTCATCGTAAGTAACTTCTTTTGCTTTAAGGTTTGCTTTTTCTTTGTAGATATCAAGCAATCTTTGACTGATAATTTGTTCTGATATACGACGTGCTTCATCTTGATTTGATAAAACTCTAGCTGCAATATCTTCTAATTCTTTATCTGAAGGATTCATTTGACCAAATTGAGCCATTTGCGCTTTTATCATTTGCTTGGCATGGTCTTTAATATCATCCATAGTTACCTTAATGTCGTTTTCTACGATAAGTTTACTTTCAATTAATTGGTAACGTAAGCTTTTTTCAGATTTTTCGTACTCTTCTTTTGCTTGCTCTTCTGTTAATTCTTTTTCGCCTGCAGTTTGCATCCATTTTGTTAAAAACTCTGATGGTAAATCAAATTTAGTATTGTCTACTAAATATTCAGTTACATCATTTAATAACTTTTGGTCTGCTTGTTGCTTAAATTGTTTTTCAGCGTCTTCTTTTATTTTTTCTTTTAATTCTGTAACACTTTTTACAACGTCTTTACCAAATAATTTATCAAATAATTCTTGATCTAAATCTGCTAATTCACGTTCGTTAATTTCTGTTACAGTAAAAGTTACTTCAATGTCTAAGCCATGAACATCGTCATGTGTTAATTTAAGAGCGTGCATTAATTCATGCTCATCATCATAAAGTCCTTTTGTTTTAAGTTTGATAACATCACCTACTTTTGCTCCTACAAATTTCTTTTCGGTTGCTTTTCCTTTAAATTTATCTAAAGTTAAGGTTACGGTGTTTTCAATCTCTTTTTCTTCGTTTTTAAAAGTACCTGTTACTTCGCTATCTTTTGCTATTTCGTCTTGAGAGATTAATTTCCCGTATTGTTTTTGAATGTTTTCAATTTGATCATCAATCATTTTATCTCCAGCTACAATTGTATAACTAGTGATAGCTTTTTTAGATTTTAATTCTACATCAAATTCTGGTGATAATCCTAATTCAAATTCAAATGATAGTTTGTCAGAATCCCAATCTAAATCATCTTGAGGCTTTGGTAGCGGATGCCCTAAAACGTCAAGTTTCTCTTCTGTTAAATATTTGTTTAATGCATCTTGAAGTAATTTGTTTACTTCATCAACCAACACAGCTTTTCCGTATTGTTTTTTCACCATTCCCATTGGCACGTGTCCTTTTCTAAATCCTGGAATGTTTGCTGTTTTACGGTAATCTGATAAGATTTTTTCTACTTTATCGCTATAATCTTCTTTAGCAATATCAACCTTTACCACAGCATTTAATGCGTCAATGTTTTCTCTTGTAATATTCATCGTGTTATGACATAAGCCCAAAGGGCATTTTTAAAACTATTATTTAATTAAAAAGGGTTGCAAAAGTATAACTTTTTTACAACCCTACAAAGTTTTTAACAGCTTGTGTTTCAGTCTATTTTTTATCGTCTTTTAAAAGTGAATATAAAATAGATTGCATCAGTGATAGTAGTAAGCTAAATAGCAAGGCTGTCCAGAAGCCACTTACGCCAAACCCATCTATAAATTTATCTGCCAATAAAATGATACATGCATTGATAACTAGCAAAAACAATCCTAATGTTACAATGGTAATTGGCAATGTAAGTATTACCAAAATAGGTTTTACTATAGCGTTAAGCAGTCCTAAAACTATGGCTACAATGATTGCTGAACCAAAACCTTCAACAGCAGCTCCTGGCAAAAGTTTTGCTAAAATAACAACTGCTACAGCTGTTAATAATACTCTAATAATAAGGTTCATAAAAATTGGTTTTTTAGTCTCTTTTCATAAAGATACAAAAAACCTATGATGCTTTTACAAACGCTATTACAGCATTATAAAAATCTTCAGGATTTTCAGCATGTAACCAGTGACCTGCATTGCTTATAGTTACTATTTGCGCTTCAGGGAAATGATTTTTTATAAGTGTTTCGTCCTGTTGTGCTATGTACTCACTTTTATCGCCTCTTAAAAAAAGTGTAGCTCCGTCAAACTTGGCATGCATAGGTAATGCTTCACCTACTTCTCCTACATGTTTTTTTAGCGCATCTAAATTCATGCGTAAAGCAAGTGTCCCTTTTTCTACCCAATACAGGTTTTTTAGTAAAAATTGACGTGTTCCAAAATCTGATACGTAACGAGATAATTGTTCATCGGCTTCGCTACGACTTTTTAGCTCTGAAAAGTTTAAACTGCTTAACCCTTCTAGTATGGTATCATGATGTATTGGGTAATATCTAGGTGAAATATCGGCAACCAACAATTTAGAAACCAATTCAGGGTAAGTTGAAGCAAAAAGCATTGCTGTTTTGCCTCCCATAGAATGCCCTAGAAGTACAATGTTTTTAAGTTGGAACTTATCACAATATTGTTTTAAATCTTCAACAAGAAGTTCATAATCAAAAGCATCAGAATGAAAACTTTTTCCGTGGTTACGTTGATCAATCATATGAACCTCAAAACCTGTTTCACTAAATTTTTTTCCTAATGTTTTCCAGTTATCCCCCATACCTAAAAAACCATGAAGTATGATAAACGGCGTGCCTTCTCCTAATACATTTGCATGTAAATCCATAATGTTATTTTAGTTTTCGTAAATACATTTGAACAACGTTTTCTATTCCTAAATATAAGCTCTCAGAAATAAGTGCATGACCAATAGACACTTCTAATAAGCCAGGAATGTGCTGTTTAAAAAACTGAATATTATCTAACGATAAATCATGTCCTGCATTTACACCCAAGCCAAGCTCATTGGCCAACTCAGCACATGCCGCATAAGGCTTTATAGCTTCATGATTACCTAAACTATATTGATGTGCAAAAGCTTCTGTATACAATTCTATTCTATCTGTTCCGGTTTCTTTAGCGCCTTCTATTTGTTTTAAATCTGGATCTACAAAAACGGATGTTCTAATTCCATTTTGTTTAAACTCCTGAATCATTTCAACTAAAAAATCCTTATGCTTAATGGTATCCCAACCTGCGTTACTAGTTATAGCATCTACAGCATCAGGCACCAAAGTTACCTGCGTAGGCTTTATCTCTAAAACCATATTGGTGAATTTTTCTATTGGATTACCTTCTATATTATATTCGGTATATACTTCAGACTTTAAATCATAGGCATCTTGGTAACGAATATGTCTTTCATCTGGTCTTGGATGAATAGTAACACCTTCTGCTCCAAATTTCTGAACATCTTTAGCAAATTGCACAACATTGGGCATATCGCCTCCACGAGAATTTCTTAAAGTTGCTATCTTATTAATATTTACACTTAACTTTGTCATAAGTTTTATTTTAAGAATACAAAAATACAAACTCAATCACGCTTATTGTAGCATTTTTTAATTAATTTGCAGGAACAACAAAAACACATTTATGAATCTTTCAGACTACATAATAAACGACATAAAGCCTATTTTAATAACAGACAAAATAAGTGATATGCAGTTGTTATTTAATCAATTGACATACTCTCATATTCCTGTTAAGAATGAAGACAATGTGTATTTGGGTTGTTTATCAGAAACTGATGTACATTGTTTTACTAGTAATAAAATCATTTCTGAATGTCATCATGCAATAGAGGGCTTTTTTGTAAGAGACAATACGTTATGGCTTGATGTTCTAGAAGCATTTGCTCAAAACTCAACAAACATTATGCCTGTGCTTGATAGTCGCAACACCTATTTGGGTTACTACGAGTTAAATGATGTTATAAACCTTTTTAATGAAACACCTTTCTTTTCTGAAGCAGGCGCTATACTTATTGTTGAAAAAGGATTTAACGATTACTCCTTTAGTGAAATAAGCCAGATTGTAGAATCTAACGACGGAAAGCTGCTAGGCGCTTTTATTTCAAAAATTGAAAATGACGTTGCTCAAATTACTTTAAAAATTGGTAATACAAGCCTAAATGATGTTGCACAAACATTTAGACGTTATAGTTATAATATTATTTCTGGTCATGAAGAAGACAACTACATACAAAGCCTAAAAGATCGTTCTGAATATTTAGACAAATACTTAAACATTTAGCGTAATGAAAATAGCCATTTTCGGACAATTCTATCATATTAACGCTGAAGAAGCGGTTAAAATTCTTTTTGATTATTTAAACAAGCATCACCTAAAAGCATTTATAGAGGAAAACTTTTTTAACATAATAAACAGCCAGTTAAAGACGCAAAAAAACTACGACAGTTTTAATACGTTTACCAATCTTGATAAAAGCTTTGATTTGCTTATTAGTATTGGTGGAGACGGAACTATACTTAGAGCCATTACATTGGTAAAGGATCTAGGTATCCCTATAGTAGGTATAAACACTGGTCGTTTAGGATTTTTAGCAACGATTCAAAACGATTATATTACCACAGCTATAGACCATATTTTAAAAGGCAACTATAAAATATCTGAACGCAGTTTATTAGAAATTAAAACCACACCCGAAAACCCTGATTTAGTTGACATCAATTTTGCTCTAAACGAAATTGCTGTAAGTCGAAAAAACACAACATCTATGATTACTGTAGAAACACAGCTTAATAATGAATACCTTACTTCTTACTGGAGTGATGGCCTAATAGTTGCCACACCTACAGGCTCTACAGGATATTCCTTAAGTTGTGGCGGTCCAGTTATAACACCAGACACAAACAGCTTTGTATTAACACCTATCGCGCCACACAACTTAAGCGCACGACCGTTAATTATTCCTGATGCAACTGAAATTCAACTTAAAGTAAGTGGCCGTGAAGAAAATCATTTAGTATCACTAGATTCTAGAATTGCAACATTGAGTAACGAAACCCTTATCACAATAAAAAAAGCACCTTTTAAAATCAAAATGATTGAATTGTTAGATGAAAGTTTTCTAGATACATTAAGAAAAAAGCTACTTTGGGGTGAAGACCGACGTAATTAAGCAATAAATTTTAATAAAAGCTGTTTTATCCTAATACAATTTGATTCAAATTGTTATAGGCTAATCTTATTTATTATATTTGCAAACTTTTGAACATTTATGAGGTATTTAACCACAATAGTAATTATCATATTAACAAGCCAATTAAGCTACTCTCAAACCCATGAACTAGGTGTGTTTTTGGGAGCAAGTAATTTTATTGGAGACGTTGGATCAACAAGTCATATTGCTCCTAACAGTCCAGCTTTTGGAGGTATTTATAAGTGGAACAGGAGCCCAAGACACGCATTTCGTTTTTCTTTAATATATTCAGAACTAGAAGGAAAAGATTCTGAATCTGATGACCCTAGACGTATAGAACGAGACTATAGTTTTAAAAACCAAATTATTGAAGCATCATTAGGTATAGAATTTACATTTTTAGATTATGACTTACATGATGAGCGCCCAAAAACAACACCTTATTTATTTACTGGTATTACTGCTGCTTATCATGACAACTTCTTTTTCTCAAAAAACAGAGGTTTAATTTCTGAAGACACTTCTAGTATTGCATTTGGTATCCCGATGGTTTTAGGTATAAAAACCAGTATTCTTGGCAACTTTATTTTAGCTGCTGAAATTGGTGCCCGTTACACATTTTCTGACGAAATAGATGGTAGCGTTCCTGATTATGACAATGAAGCTCCTGCAGCTTTTGGAAACACAAATAATAATGATTGGTATGTTTTTACTGGAGTAACCTTAACATATACCTTTGGTAAAAAACCATGCTTTTGCTCTTTTTAATGTGGATTTAAAAAAACAAATACATACAAACGCCTTACCCAAACACATTGCCATTATTATGGATGGTAATGGACGCTGGGCTAAACAAAAAGGTATGCTACGAGCTTTTGGTCATGAAAATGGCACCAAAGCGGTAAGGCAAGTTGTAGAAGGATGTGCTGAACTTGGCGTTGAAAACCTAACGCTTTATGCGTTTTCAACAGAAAACTGGAACAGACCTAAAATTGAAGTACAAACACTTATGAAACTTCTTGTTTCTTCCTTAAAAAAAGAAATAAGTACACTTCAAAAAAACAATATAAAACTAGCAACCATAGGCAATTCCGAAGCTCTTCCTGAAAAGGTTTATAAAGAGTTACAAGATGTTATTGAAAAAACAAAAGATAACAATAGGATGTGCCTAACATTAGCTTTAAGCTATGGCTCTAGAGAAGAAATATTAAATACAGTTAAAAAAATAAGCCTTAAAGTTAAAAATAATATAATTTCGCCTGAAAAAATTGATGAATCGGTTATAAATAAGCATCTTTACACGCAAAATTTACCAGACGTAGATTTACTTATTAGAACCAGCGGCGAACAACGTATAAGTAATTTCCTACTATGGCAAATTGCTTATGCTGAATTATATTTTACAAATGTGCTTTGGCCTGATTTTACAAAGCACCATTTGTATGAGGCCATTATTGACTATCAAAAAAGAGAACGAAGATTTGGGAAAACAAGTGAACAAATTAACTAAACAACTACCTTTGAAAACATATTTAAGTTTAACACTTACCTTATTACTTATAGTAGTTTGCCATAATACCAATGCGCAAGAATTAAATTACAATGATGGCAAAACATATACCATTGGAGACATTACTGTTTCTGGTGACACCCATTTTAGTGCACAAACAATAGTGACCTATTCTGGCTTAAGAAAAGGCGAAGAAATTCTTATCCCAGGTGAAGAAATTAGCAAAGCCATTAAAAAACTTTGGGACTCTAATTTATTTAATGACATCAATATATACCTATTAAAAACTGAAGGCAATGTTGCCTATCTTGAAATAAGACTCTCTGATTTACCTGAATTAAATGAGCTTAAAATCAATGGAATTAAGAAGTCTAAAAAAGAGAAAATTATAGAAGAAAACAAATTAGAAAAAGGTGTTAAGGTAACCGAAAACCTAATTACAACAACAAAAAATTACCTAATAAACAAATATAAAAAGGACGGCTTTTACAATGCAAAAGTTTACATAAATACCATAGAAGTAAATGACTCTATAGAGAAATCAAGAGTTAATATGGTTTTAAACATTGACAAAGGGAAAAAGGTAAAAATAAAAGACATTATCATTACGGGCAATGATTCTATAAAATCAAGAAAGCTACGTAGAGCGATGAAAAACACAAAACAAAAAAGCATCAAAAACCTTTTTAAACGCTCTAAATATATAGAAGCTGATTACAAAGATGACCTAACAAACCTTGTAGATAAATATAAAGAGAACGGATACAGAGACGCACGTATAATTTCAGACACGCTTATCGTAAACGACAAAAAAAATGTCACATTAAAGATTGATGTAGAAGAAGGTACTAAATACAAATTTGGTGATATTAAGTTCATAGGTAACACAGTTTACAGCGACAAAGTATTAAGCAGTATATTACGCATTGAAAAAGGTGACACATATAACGGTGTACTGCTAGACAGACGTATTGCAGACAATACTAAACCTGATGCTGATGATATAACCAACCTATATCAAAACAGCGGTTATTTATTCTCAACCATAAACCCTGTTGAAGTTAATGCTGAAGGAAATGTCATAGACATGGAAATAAGAATTTCTGAAGGTAAACCTGTATATTTTAACAACATTTCTGTAACAGGAAATGATGTTACAAATGATAATGTTATATACCGAGAATTATACACAAGACCAGGGCAGTTATATAGTAAGTCTAATGTGGTAAGAACCATAAGACAGTTAAGTCAATTAGGCTTTTTTGATACAGAAAAAATAGCAACCAATTTCAAAAACCCAAATCCAAACGAAGGTACAATTGATTTGGAATATGGCCTTGAAGAAACTGGTTCTAGTCAAGTTGAATTACAAGGAGGCTACGGTGGTGGTGGCTTTATTGGAACTCTAGGATTATCGTTTAATAACTTTTCGTTAAAAAACATATTTAATCCTGATGCATACCACCCAGTACCACGAGGTGACGGACAAAAATTAGCGCTTCGTTTACAAGCTAGCCGTTTTTACCAGACCTATAGTTTTTCTTTTACAGAGCCTTGGCTAGGAGGAAAAAAACCTGTTCAATTCTCAACATCATTATCACACTCAAGACAGTTTTTATATAACTCTTACACTGGTGAAGCTGATAAAGACAAGCGTTTCAATATTACAGGTATTACATTAGGTCTAGCAAAACGACTTACCATTCCTGATGATTACTTTACGTTATCACAAGCTATAAGTTACCAACATTATGACTTAAAAAACTACAACACTGGTTTATTTACATTTGGTGATGGTTACTCTAACAATTTAGCATACACAATAGGTATCAGTAGAGATAATAGAGGGAATGATCCTGTATTCCCACAAAGAGGATCGTTATTTAGCTTAACAGCAAAACTTTCTGTGCCTTACTCATTGTTTAACAACGTTGATTATGAAGCGTTAAAAAACGAACGTGATGAAAAACAAGCTGTCGTAAATGATGCTAATGAAACGACAACTGTAAGAAATAGTGCTGCAGACCGTATTGCCGAAATAGATCAAGAACGCTTTAAATGGTTAGAGTTTTACAAAATAAAATTTAAAGCAGAATGGTATACAGAACTTGCTAAAAAGCTTGTTTTAAGACCTAGTTTAGAGTTTGGATTTTTAGGAGCCTACAATCAAGATCGTGGTGTAATTCCTTTTGAAAGATTCTTTCTTGGTGGAGATGGTTTAGGAGGTTATAACCTAGATGGTAGAGAAACTATTGCTTTACGTGGTTATGAAAACCAAAGTTTACAACCAGCAGACGAGAATGGATTTTCTACACAAGACGGTGGTACCATCTATAATAAATTCTCTTTAGAGCTTCGTTACCCTATCACATTAAAAGCATCAGCAAAAATTTATGTTCTAGGCTTTTTAGAAGGTGGAGTTTCATATAATGATTTTCATGACTACAACCCATTTGATTTAAAACGTTCAGCTGGATTAGGTTTACGTATTTTTATGCCTGCTTTTGGTTTATTAGGAATAGATTTTGGTCATGGATTTGACCCTGCAACAGGACAAACAAGCAAGAGTGGTTGGCAAACACACTTTATAATTGGACAACAATTTTAATTTTGGCACGATATTTTCTATAAACAAATTGATTATTTTAAACCCTGAATTAAAATTTTTAAAATTAAAATTCGTTAATTTTGAAAACATTAATTCAAAAAAGGGACAGAATAATAATCATCTGTCATTTTTTTAAGAATTTATTATGCTATTAAATTATAAACATGAAACAGATGAGATTTAAAGTTCTTTTTTTAGTGATCGCAGTATTTATGATAAGCTTATCTAGCTTCTCACAACGAGGTGTTAGAATAGGTTACATAGATACAGAATACATACTTGAGAACGTTCCAGAATATCAAGAAGCTACATCGCAGCTAGAATCTAAAGTGCAAAAATGGAAAACCGAAATTGAAACCCAATTAAGTGGTATCGAACAAAAGCGCAAAGATTTAAGCAACGAAAAAGCCTTATTAACAAAAGAACTGATTGAAGAGCGTGAAGAGGACATTGCTTTTGAAGAAAAAGAAATATTAGATTATCAACAAAAACGATTTGGGCCTAATGGCGATTTAATAATTCAAAAAAAGCAATTAATACAACCTATACAAGATCAAATTTTTGCTGCAGTTCAAGATATCGCTGCAAAAAGAAAATACGATTTTGTGTTTGACAAATCAGCAGATGTTGTAATGCTTTACTCGGCAGATCGTTTTGACTTCAGCGAAGAAGTTATTAGATCTATAACTAGAAGTGCAAAACGTAAACAAGCACAAACCAGAGCCGAGCGCCGAATGGCAGAACAAGAAAGTGTTGTTCCTGAAGTAAACAAAGAGCTAGAAGCAAGAGAAAAAGAAGCTAGTAATCGTAGAGACAGTATTATGGATGCTAGAGAAGCTAGAAAACTTGAAATTCAAAGAAGACGTGACAGTATTATTCAAGCTCGTGCTAAAGCAAGACAAGACAAACTAGATGCTAGAAACCAAACCAGCAACGATGACACGGCATCTGAAGAAGAAACTGTAGAAGAAAACAAAACAAGCGACCAAAATCAAGAACCAAAAACAAGAGAAGAAATTCTTGAAGAACGACGCCAAAAAAAATTAGCTGATAGAGAACGTAGAAAATTAGAATTAGAAGAACGTAAACGACAAATACTAGAAGAGCGTGCAAAGGCTAAAGAAGAAAGAGAAAGTAATAATAATGAACAGTCTGACGAAGACGAAGACAATTAACAATAAATAACTTAAACACACATTAATACTTAATTAAAATTAAAATGAAACAATTTAGAACCCTTTTATTTGCAGCAGTACTATTTTTAGGAGCAACAAGTTTTATGCAGGCTCAAAGTAAAGTTGCTCATATCAATACGCAAGAATTAATTCAAGCGATGCCAGAATGGAAAACCGCTCAAGGTGAAATGGATAAATTAGGTAAAACCTATGAAGCTGATATTAAAGAAATGGTAACTACATATCAGAATAAAATGAAGCAATACGAATCTGAAGCTTCAACAAAAACTGATGAAGAAAACCAAAAACGTTTAGTTGAAGTACAAACTATGCAACAAAACATTCAGCAATACCAAGGTACTGCACAACAAGAAATGCAAAAGAAAGAAGTTGAATTACTAAAGCCTATTACTGAAAAAGCTAAAGCAGCTATATTAAAAGTAGCTAAAGCACAAGGTTACCAATACGTGCTTGACTCTACTCAAGGTGGTGGCGTTATTATGGCTGATGGTAAAAACTTACTTGAAGATGTAAAAAAAGAATTAGGATTTTAATTTAAACCCTAATAAAAATCTAAAAAAAGCCACTTTACATAAGTGGCTTTTTTATTTTTGTAATATGAGTAAACAACCTATTGGTGTTTTTGATTCTGGTGTTGGCGGCACTTCCATCTGGAAAGAGCTTAACTTACTATTACCTAATGAGAGTACAATCTATTTAGCCGATAGTAAAAATGCACCTTACGGCAACAAGTCTAAACAAGATATTATAGACTTAAGCATAAAAAACACCGAACTACTTATCAAAAAAGGTTGTAAAATTATTGTTGTAGCCTGTAACACGGCAACAACAAACGCCATAAAAATACTACGAGACAAATATGACATCCCATTTATAGGTATTGAACCTGCTATTAAGCCTGCTGCTTTAAACACAAAAACAAAAGCCGTTGGTATTTTAGCCACAAAAGGAACGCTATCTAGTGAACTGTTTCATAAAACATCAGATTTATATAGTAACGGGATAAAAGTTATAGAACAAGTCGGTGAAGGCCTTGTACCACTTATTGAACAAGGACAAATAGGTAGCGAAGAAATAAAAACACTTTTAAAAAAATACTTAAAACCTATGATTGATGCTGAAATTGATTATTTGGTTTTAGGATGTACACATTACCCCTATCTGATTCCTGAATTGCTCAAACTACTCCCTAAACATGTAAAAATTATAGACTCTGGTGAAGCTGTTGCAAGACAAACCAAAGCTATTTTAGAAAAAGAACACCTTTTAAACCAGCTTCCTATTACTGCAAAACACACATTTTACAGTAATGCTCATCCGGATGTTATGACAACACTATTAGGAAATAAAAATAAGGCTGAATATCTAGATTTTTAGTTCTCTATTTAAACCAACTAGAATACTTCACATAGTTATTAGCAATACGGTCAATCTCTCCAGAAATTAATTCCTTACTTATATCCTTGACTTTTTTTGCTGGAACACCCGCATAAATGCTTCCTGCTTCTACTCTAGTGTTTTGTGTAACAACTGCTCCTGCCGCAATAATACTATTACTTTCAATAACACAATCGTCCATAACAATGCTTCCCATACCAATGAGCACATTATCATGAATAGTACAACCATGTACAATGGCGTTATGACCAATAGATACATTATTACCTATAGTTGTTGGTGACTTTTGATACGTTGCATGAATTACAGCGCCATCTTGTACGTTTACTTTATTACCCATTTTTATAAAATGAACATCGCCTCGTATAACAGCATTGAACCAAACGCTACATGTATTTCCCATAATCACTTCTCCTACAATAGTGGCATTTTCTGCGATGTAGCAATCGTCTGGTATTTGTGGTTGTTTTCCTTTTACTGGTTTTATGATTGGCATTTGTATTATTTTTTATTTAAAGTAAGACAATAAATTAGACTTTTTTGAAGCAGATACTAGTATTTCTTTTCCGTTACTTAAAACAACACTACCGCCTTTTCCTTTAACATACTTTACAACTTCATTGATATTTACTAAATATGATTTATGTACTCTTACAAAACTATCGTTGCTTAAAGTATCTTCAAAATGTTTTAATGTTTTACTTACTACTTTTTTCTTATTGGTAGTAAGATATATTTCTGTATAGTTATCATCAGCTTTACAAAATAGAATGTCGGCTGTATTAATAATCTCAAAACCATCTTGCTGCGGTATAGTTACCTTCCCATTTATCTGTGTTGTTTTTGGCACTAACACCTGATCTTGCAAAGCTTGTTCTTTGGTTTTTATTTCTGTTACATAATCAACGGCTTTTATAAGCTCATCTATGGAAATAGGTTTCATTAAATAATACGAAGCGTGTGCGTTTAGCGCATCTATTGCATAATGATTATAAGCGGTCACAAAAATGGTTTCAAAAGCTACATCACCTACCTTATCCAATAGATCAAAAGCATTTCCGTAAGGCATTTCTACATCTAGAAAAACAACATCCAAGTCATGATTTCTAATAAGTACCAAACCTTCTTCAATATTTTCAGCTTCTCCAATAACATTTACATTGGGGCAATATTTTTTAAGATAATTTCTTAAAATATCTCTACTTGCAGCTTCATCTTCTACTATTATAGCGTTTAGTTTCATAAGTTTAATTTTCTTTATTTCCTTAACGTAACAACCACTTTTGTTCCTGTATCTTGAGCGTTTGATAAATCATCTACAAATACATCTACTTTATCTTTATACATCGTATTTAAGATATTTACACGTTTTTTTATGTTATTCATAGCTGTAGATTTTTGTTTTTTCTGATGATCTGTTTTAAGAGATCTAGATCGGGCTCTTCCTACTCCATTATCGGTTATTGTTATCGTGATTTCTGACGCTGTTTTTTTACTAACTACAATTTGTAACAAACCTTTTTCGGTTTTGTAACGCAAGCCATGCCATACCGCATTCTCTATATATGGCTGAAGTAACATTGGTGGAATTTGAAAATCTTCTACCTCAACATTGTCATTTACAATAATGGAATAATCAAACTTATCTTGAAAACGAAAATGTTCTAACTTGGTATATAACTCTAGTAGCTCAATTTCTTTCTCTAAGGGAATAAAGTCTTTTTCACTGTTTTCTAAAACAGTACGCATTAAGGTTGAAAAATCTGACAAATACTTGTTTGCGGTACGCTCATCGTTTGTAGCTATAAAGCTATTTACCGAGTTTAAAGCATTAAAAATAAAATGCGGATTCATTTGACTTCGCAAAGATTTTAATGCCAATAAATTGTTTGCAAGACGTTGTTGTTTTATGTATTTAAACATAAAATATGCTGTAACCAATAGTAAAACTAAACCTCCAATAAGTGAGTAAATTACAAGTTTTTGACGCTTATTTCGCTCGGCAGTTAACTGATACTTGCTTTCAGCAAGTTGGCGTTCATTTTCCAGACTCATTATACGATTTTGCTTATTTGCTAAATCTCTACTAAATCTTGCTGCTTGTATAATTTCTTGTTCCTTTTTTATATAAAGTTCGTCAACTAATCGTTCGTAAACTTTTGCTGTAGATAGTGCTTTGTTATAATCTCCTGCATCACGATATACTTCAGAAAGCTTTCTTGTAGCATCTTTTTGAATGACCAAATCTTCTTTATCTTCGGCAACCTCAATACTCTTCTTTAAGTACGGAATGGCTTTTTCATAATCATTTTGCATGGCATAAGCTGTACCTATTTTATAGTTTTGCTTTTGAATTGTTATTGGGCTATCATTTGAAATAATTGAATCTTTTTCAATATCCTGAACGTCCTTTACAACTTCTTCTCTCAAGGCAATTTCAGCTTCAATAGCGTTATTTTTACTTTGAAACTCGGCAACCTTTTCTTTCTCTTCTACTGCACGTTTCTTACTTTGTTGTGAGGCTAAACTCATTGCAGATTTGTAAAAAGATTCTGCTAAATTTGTAGCACCCATTTTTTCATAAGCCTGGGCTATTTTAGAATTTAAATCGGTTATTTTAGGTGATAGTTTTTTATCCTTGGCTATTTCAAGAGCTTTTTTATAGGTATTTAAGGCTGTTTTTAAATCTTCTGTTTTTAAATAAACATCTGCAAGACCTTCGTACTTTGTTGTTATTTGCCAATTAGATAGCTCTGGCTCTTCTAGTGAATTATAAAGCTCAATACTCTCTTGGTAGTTACCATTAAGTTCATATGCTTTGGCCAATTTTAACTTTACTTCATTAGTTTGCACATTATTGAGGCTTATTCGGTAATTTGATATTGCTAAATCGTATTGTTTCCAGTATGCGTTAACATCTCCTAAAACTTCATAAACTTCTGAATTTTGCTTTACAGACTTACTCTCTGCTAAGGCTTCTGTTACAAATTGAATACTTTTTTCTGCATCAGATTTGAGATATACCAACGCAGAGTCTATTAAGGCATTGAACTGTTTAGGGCTTTTATATTTGCTTTTTACAGAGCTTGATGTAATAGCAGGCTCTACAATTACATCTATACGCTCTCGGCTATTAATAGTGTAATAAATGGTATTGAAATCTTTGTGTCTAATTATAAGCTCATCGCCATATTTAACCTGAATTCTAAAGTCTCCAGCTATATTGGTTGTTGTGTAAGCTCCGCCATTTACTTCTATATTTACTTTTGCTATGGGTTTTCTAGTATCTTTTTCTGTTACAGAGCCTCTTACTGTAAAAATCTCATCGTTGTTTAACGACTTAAATCTTTGAGCAGACAAGCTGTTTACCTGTAAGTAAACAACAAAAAAAATGATACACTTTAAAACTATTTTCATGTAAATATTGGCTTCAAAATATAAACTTACGCACTTTAACTGATAAAATAAAATAGCCTGTAGCCGGAATTAAAAGCTTTAATATGCAATTACAAGGTATAACTAAATAAGTATATAGTATCACTCATTTTAACAACCTATTTACTCATTCATAGTTTTTAAATAAAAAAAGCGCCTTGAATATAAGTTCAAGGCGCTTTTTTATTTTATAATAAGATGAATCATTAGTTTACTGCAGGACAATTACAGTGGTAACGCTCTTTTCTACAGTTAAAGTTATAACCAAGCGTTATTTGATGAAAACCACTATTATTAAACACTACAGAGTTTGCTTGATAAGCATACGTATAAGCAAACATGAAATTGTTATAGTTTACACCTACAAGTGGTGAAAAATACTGAAGTTTTTGACTGCTTACGCTGCCATTCTCATAATATTCAGCACCATCAAAACTACGTCTGTAAGACAAACCTGCCCAAAGCTTACCAAACTCCATTTCTTTGTAAACTTTTGCATTAACATCTATAGATGATTCTTTTGTAGCATCTTTATATTGATACATAAGTGATGGTTCATAAGACCACTCACTACCATATTTGCCAAACACAGTTCCGGCAGATACTAAATAACGTCTTAAATTACTAGTAAACTGACGATCATTATTTATACCTTCATTTTTTAAAATGTTTTTTACCGTAGCGTGTGCATAAAAGTTATACAAGTGGTAAGAGAAACCAAAATCCATATTAAAATTAGTAGAACTTTGTTCTATACCTGCAATAATAGGATCGAAAGGTTCGTTTACAAACGCAGTTTCGTCAAGTTTATATTGAATAGCACCTACGCTTAAACCAAACGATAACATGTTTAAGTCTAACTCACTTCTTGAAAACATAATATGGTGTGCATACGTTACATACGCACCGTTTTGAGAATGGTAACCATTTTTATCTGAATAAAAAATAGCACCAATACCTGATTGTGAATCTCCTATTCTTCCATTAGCACTTATTGTTAAAAGTTTAGGCGCATCTTCATGACCAAACCATTGCTGGCGACCTGTCATTCTTATTTTAGCACAATTTGCTGCACCTGCCATAGATGGATGAATTAAATAATAGTTATCTGTTAGATAATCTGTATAAACAGGAAGTCCTTCTTGAGAGTTTGCAAATTGTGTGAAAAATATCACTGATACTAATATGTAGAATCTTTTCAACATCATAAATTTAGTTTTCAGGGCAGACTGATTAAAACTTATCGTCTGTTTTTATCTTATATAAACTTGTTTTTGACCATAAAATTATAATCAGAAGCCAAATATATAAAATTTACTTTTTACAAAAGGCATCATAATAGTTAAAGCCTTTTAATATTCTGAATTTTTAAATCGATTTTTTTTCAAAAAAACAATAATGGCCAAATATATGGATAACTGAAGTTAACTTTTAGTATTTTTGTAAAAAAAATAAAATGAGTCAATATCAAGTTTCAATAAAAGAAACTAACAATCATACCATAATAAAATTTGAGGTAAACACCTTTATTACCCAACATCAAAGTTTTGAATTTAACAACATAGATGATGCTAAAAACTCTCCGTTAGCGCAACAGTTATTTTACTTACCGTTTGTAAAAAAAGTTTACATTTCTGGTAATTTTATAGCTGTAGAGCGCTACAATATTGTTGAGTGGAAAGATGTACAAGAAGAAGTAGCACAACAAATTGAAGCATTCTTAAATAATGGAGGCGTTGTTGTAGAAGAAGATGCTCAACCTAAAAAGGTTCCCGTAACAGTATATGCGGAAAGCACACCAAATCCTGCAACCATGAAATTTGTTGCAAACAAAAAGCTTGTTACAACATCTTATGAATTTACTTCTATTGATGAAGCCATTGTGTCTCCTTTGGCTAGCGAATTATTCCATTTTCCTTTTGTGAAAGCTGTTTTCTTTGATGAAAACTATGTGTCTATTACAAAATATGACATGGCAAATTGGACAGATATTACAATGGAAATTCGTGAGTTTATAAGAAGCTATATCGAGCAAGGTAAAGAAATTTTAAAACCAGATGCACAACAAGTTTTAAAGAAAACAACTGAACAACTAGACGAGTCTTTTGAGGCGCTTGATGATACGTCAAAAGAAATTGTAAATATTCTTGAAGAATATGTAAAACCTGCTGTAGCTAGCGATGGTGGAAATATTCAGTTTGAATCTTACAATCCAGATAGTAAAGTTGTAAAAGTTATTTTACAAGGTGCTTGTAGTGGTTGTCCGTCTTCAACATTTACTCTAAAAAGCGGTATAGAAAATATGCTTAAAGAAATGTTGCAAGGAAAAATTTCTACTGTAGAAGCTATAAACGGCTAAATAAGTGACTAAATAGCTTTTATGGTGTCAAAAAAATAAGTAACTTTAAAAGTATACTTATAAACGACAAAATCATGGCAGTATTAAAAGTTATAGAAGTCTTATCAAACTCTGATAAGAGCTGGGAAGACGCAACTAAAAAGGCTGTAAAAGAAGCCTCTAAAACAGTAAAAAACATACGTTCTGTTTATGTTCAAGACCAAAGCGCCATTGTAAATGGTGATAATGTAACAGAATTTAGAGTAAATCTAAAACTCACTTTTGAAGTTAAATAACCTATAAAAAATCACCTGTAAAAAGGTGGTTTTTTGTTTTTATGACTATGACGTTATTGATATATATACTTTTAGGGTTTATTGCTTTTGAACATTTGTACTTTTTATATTTAGAAATGTTTCTTTGGACAACAAAAAAAGGCATAAAAGCATTTGGGTTAAAATCAAAGGAATTTGCTGAAGACACAAAAGTATTAGCAGCCAACCAAGGTTTATACAATGGTTTTCTTGCTGCTGGTATTATTTACGCACTGTTAAACAACAATATGAATTTTGCTGTTTTCTTTTTGACTTGTGTTTCTATAGCTGGTATATACGGTGCATATTCTACAAAAAAGATTACGTTATTTTATATTCAAGCCGTTCCAGCTATTATGACACTTATTCTAGTACTATTAACATAAATTCAACACATAGAATTTTGTGTTTCAATTTTTAACCTTATATTAAATTTAAGTGTTTATCACTTTATTATTTTTACATATTAATTAATTTAAAACAAAAACATGGATTTAGAAAAATGGACAAACACAGCCGTTGAATTTGCAACCGAATACGGCTTAAAAGTCATTGGCGCAATTGTATTTTGGATAGTTGGCTCGTGGATTATTAAAAAAATCATGAATGCTACTAAAAAACTTATGACAAAAAGCAATTATGATGAAAGCCTTCAAAAATTCTTAATAAACCTATTAAGTTGGGGATTAAAGATATTGCTAGTTATAACACTATTAGGTGTATTGGGCGTGCCAACCACATCATTTGCTGCTGTATTAGCTGCTGCTGGACTAGCTGTAGGTATGGCGCTTCAAGGGTCTCTAGGCAACTTTGCTGGTGGCGTTTTATTAATGATTTTTAAACCTATTAAAATAGGTGACCTAATAGAAGCTCAAGGAGAGATAGGTGTTGTTAAAGAAATAGAAATATTTACTACAAAATTAACAGGCTTATCAAATAAAGAAATTATTATTCCTAACGGTGCTTTATCTAACGGTAATATTGTAAACTATTCAACTGAAGGAACAAGACGTGTAGATTTAGTGTTTGGTGTGGGCTATGAGTCTGACATAAAACAAACCAAAGAAGTACTAATGAATGTACTTACATCGCACCCTAAAGTTTTAAAAGATCCTGCACCTGCTGTTACGGTATTAGAGTTGGCAGACAGTTCTATTAATTTTGCTGTAAGACCTTGGTCTAAAACTGAAGATTACTGGGCTGTTTACTTTGATGTAACAGAACAAACTAAAGAAGCGCTTGATGCTGCTGGTATTGAAATACCTTATCCACATCAAGTAGAAATTCATAAAGGTGAATAAAACTTTTATTTAGATTTTGGCTTTATAGCAACAAAATCTTTTAAGTAATATGGTTCAAAATAAGCGACGTCTTCTACGTCGCTTATTTTATATTTATTATAAGCTAATAAACTCATACTACTTGCCGATGGTAATTTATCTTCAATAAAAACGGCATTTTTATGAGTCACAACTGTTTTAGTTTTTTCTACCGCGTTACCAATAAAGTAAACAGTTCCGCTTTCTAAATATGTACTAAAAGATGTTGTTTCAATAATTTTTGCCTCTATATCCTGAATAGGTTTATAATCAGCATCAAAAACAGCCGTATAAGCCTCCATACGCCTTGCGTCAAGCATTGGTACTATAACACCGTTTTTTGCTTTAACTTGGTGTGCTAAAGCCTCTAATGTTGAAACTGCTATTAACGGCTTATTTAATGCAAAACAAAGCCCTTTTGCTGCAGACACACCTATACGAAGTCCTGTATAAGATCCAGGCCCTTTACTTATAGCTATAGCGTCAAGCTGTGAAGGCTCAATGTTATTTTCTTTAAGTAGTGTATCTATAAACACGTGTAAGCGTTCGGCATGTGAATAACCGTTATTGTAATCTTCTTTTAAAGCAAAAGTCTCTCCTTTTTTTGAAAGAGAGACTGAACAGTTTGTTGTTGCTGTTTCTATGTTTAGTATAAGTGCCAAAATTATTCTGTCAAAGGTTTACCAAGGTAGAAATCTAATACTTTTGTTTTAAATACAAAATCATATTTTGCATTTATCAATGAAGCTTGAGCATTTACTAATCGAATTCTTGTCTGTTCTAAATCAAATGCATTCATCGCTCCAATATTATAACGTTCTTGAGAGTTTTTAAAAGCTAATTCTTGTGATTCTAATGATTTTTTTGCTGCTAAAAACGCTTTATATGCTGCTTGAGCATCTGTAAAAGCTCGTTGTACGTTAGATTCTAAATTTAGTTTTGCTTGATCTAAATTAAGTTTACTATTATTCTCCTGAATTAAAGATTTAGCAACTGCGGTTTTGTTTTGAAATCTTGAAAAAATAGGAATTGACACACTTAAATTGAATGTATGACCTTTGTTAACATCAAGCTCTCTAAAAAAAGCTTGTTTTTGAAAATCATTTTTAGATTCACTCCAAACGGAACCAAAACCATAACTAAAACCGACAGATGGATAATAACCTGATTTAGATATTTCAGTGCTTAATTCTGCATTCTCAATATTTTTTTCAGCAACTTTAATTTCATTTCTATTAGCCATAGCATAATCTAGAACCGGATCTACACTGTTATATAGTAACGCTTCTGATGGAGAGCCTATCTCAACAACTGCAACATCAAAACCTTGAAAAGGAACTTGAAGCAATTGTGATAATGATAATAATGATAGCGTATAATTATTCTCTGCTATTGTTACATTTTGCTCGTCAGCACTTAATGTTGCTTCAGAATCATAAATATTTGCTCTTGGCTGAACGCCTGCATCTACTAATGATTTTACTTGGTCTAATTGCTTTTTTGAAAACTCATATTGTGCTTTTGCTGTCTCTAAATTTTCAATATTAAACAAGACATTTAAATAAGCATTAACTACGTTTAATGAAATATCATCTTTAATTCTAGCTAATTCTAGCTTATTTATTTCTAGATTCAGTTGTGATTGCTTGTAAAGGTTTAATGTTCTAAATCCGTTAAAAACATTTTGATTAACTCCAAGATTATAACTAAACGAATGTGTTGTTTGGTTATTAATCCTTTGATTTGTTACTTGATCAAATCCTGAACCAATACTTAATCTTTCTCCTAAACTTCCACTCACAGATGGTAAAAAGTTACCTTTTGCGGCTATAATATCTTGTTCATTTGACAATAGTGTATTTTCTCCTTGCTTTATTGTTATATTATTCTCTAAAGCATAATCTACACATTCTTTTAATGTCCATTTTTTTTCTTGAGAAAAGCTATTAAAAGAGACAGCTGCAAATAAAACAGCACCTGCTAGTAGTTTATTAATTTTCATCATTGTTATCTTTTGATGCTTTATTCCACACTTTAATTTTATCGCCTTCTGCAACACCTTCTACTATTTCTACATTAATTCCGTCAGAAATACCTAACTCAACATATTTTTCTTCGTATGAGCCGTCGTCTTTTTTAATTTCAACATAAGGCTTTTCTGTAATTCTATTAAACTGTAATAATGCTTCTTTTATTACTAGAATACTATCCTTGCTTTCCATTTCAATTTCAGCATTTGCACTGTATCCTGCTCTTATTTTTGTAGATTGTTCTACTTGTACATCTGCTTTAATAGTAAATTGTACGGCTCCGTTTTCTTCTAATCCCTTTGGAGCTACAAATGTAAGTTTTGCAGGAAACTCTTTTTCATTTATCGCTCCTAAAACTACAATAATCTCTTTGCCTTCTTCTAGTTTTCCTACTTCAGCTTCATCAACTTTTCCTTCAAAAATCATTTTGCTCATATCTGCCACTAAAGCAATTGTAGTACCCTCGTTAAAGTTGTTACTTTCTATTACTTGATCTCCTTCTCTAACAGGTATTTCTAATACAGTTCCAGATATTTGGGCTATAATGTTTGTGTTTGCAGAACTGCCTCCTGAAAGCGATCCTTGTCTTATAATTTGATAATCATTTTGTGCTTGGTTTAGAGATTCTCTTGCTTGGTTTAGAGATAGCTCACTGTTCTCAAAATCTTGTTTTGATATAACGCCTTTATCAAATAACGCTTTATTTCTATCGTAAAGGGTTTTGGCGTTATTATATGATAGTTGAGCTGTTTTTATTCGACTGTTGGCGCTTACCAAACTTTGTTCATTAGGCACAACTCTAATTTTTGCTATTAAATCACCTTTTTTTACAACATCACCTTCTTCTACCATAATTTTGTCTACAATACCAGAAATTTGAGGTTTCAATGCAATTTCTTCTTCGGGATTAAGCTTACCTGTTGCGACTACTTTAGTTTTAATAGACGTATAAAAAGGTTCTTCTACTTTAAATTCCTCTACTTCTTTAGAGTTGGAGTCTTTAAAGTATTTTATTACCAAAACAAATAGCACTAGTAGTACTATACCAATAATTATTTTTACTGTTTTATTCATTTTAAATTTATGATTGATTATTCTATTCTTCTCTTAATGCTTCTATAGGTTTTATACTTGTGGCTTTGAACGCTGGAATAAGCCCTATTAAAGTGCCTAAAACTACCAAAATAATAAGAGCCACAAAAACAACTGTAATAGAAACTGATGCGTTTACAATAGCTGCGTCGTCACCTTGCCCAAAAGCAGCATCCATAGCAATAAGTATCCAGCCGCCACTTATTATTCCCATAAAACCAGCTAGTAGTGTAATAAATACGGCTTCTACTAATATTTGTCGTTTTATTTCATAAGGTGTTGCGCCTAATGCTCGCCTTACTCCTATTTCTTTGGTACGTTCTTTTACTGTTATAAGTAATATATTGCCTATGGCAAATACACCTGCTATAAGTGTTGCTATACCTACAAACCAAGTTAAAAATTGCATTCCTGTTAAGAAACCTGTCATTTTAGCAAATTCGTTTCCTAAATTAAAACTTCCAAAAGCTCGGTTATCTTTAGGGTGAATACGGTTTAAGTTTTTAAGTAATAATTTAGAATCTTCTTCTATTTGTTTTATATCAAAATCTGGTTTTCCTGTTATCATCATCCAGCCTATACGATCTCCTTGATTGTATATTTGTTGGAAGGTTGTAAATGGAATGTGCATATCTGATGATGGTCCCATATTCATATTACCGTCTTCAAAAATACCAATAACCAAAAAGTTCATTTCGTTAATTTGAATGAGCTCTCCCATGGCTTGCTCATCTTTTTCAAAAAGTTGTTTATAGACATTTTCAGAAATAACAACTACTTTTCTGTTATTATCTATATCATTTTGATTTATAAATCGCCCATGGATAAGCTTTTTCTTTTGTACTTTATCTAAAAGTGGATAATCACCATTGACACCAAATGTTCCTGATAAAAAATTGCGAACTACAGTTGCCTGGTTTTGATTTCTAGGCACGACAAACTCAATTCCTTCTATATTCTCTTCAACCTTTATTGCATCTGATAATGATAACTTTACTTGCTTACCCTCTTGAAAACCTTTGAACGGTTTACTTGTATTTTGCCCCCAAATAAAAACACTATTTGTTGCAAAATCACCAAAAAGTCTATTAAAGGCATTCTCTAAACCTCGAGCAGAGCCTAATAAACCTATAAGCAATAAAATGCCCCACCAAACGCCTACCATAGTAAGTATAGAACGAAGTTTGTTTTTGCTTAAACTATCAAAAACCTCTTGCCAGGTATCTCTATCTGTTAAAAATTTAAACATATTAGTCGTCTCTTAATGCTACAATAGGTTTTATTTGTGATGCTTTTTTTGCTGGTAAATATCCTGCTATAGAACCTGCTAAAATTAATGTGATAGTTGCACCTATTATTAATGAAGGTTTTACGCTTGGGTCTTTTATAAAATATGTTTCTAGCATAGGTCCTGCCCATTCTAAAACACCCATTCCTACTAATAAACCAACATAACCAGCTATGGCAGTAATAAGAATAGATTCTATTAAAATTATAGAAATTATAGATTTTGGCGTAGCACCTAATGCTTTACGAATACCAATTTCTTTAGTGCGCTCTTTTACTATAAAAATCATAATGTTGCTTATTCCTACAACACCTGCTATTAGTGTACCAAAACCTATGATTAAAATTATAATTCCTAAAGCTCCTGTCATTTGTCCAACATTTTTGTTGGCTTCAGCCATGTTTTGAATTCTTATAGCTCTTTGATCTGAAGAAGCCACATCAAAACGGTCTTTCATTTTATTGGTAATGGTTCTACCAAAACTAATGGCTTCATCATAATCCATTTCAGGATTATAGGTCAAGTTAATTTGATCAATATAGTCGTTATTACCATAAATACGCTGTGCAGTAGATACGGGCATATAAATGATACGCTCTTCATTATCGTTTCCTTCATCAGTAAATACACCTACAATTTTATATTGAATGCCATTAAGGTTTATATACTTTCCTAAAGCTGTTGTTTTAAGAAATAAGTCTTCTTCAACCAACCGGCCAATAACGACAACTTTAGATTTTTCGTCTATATCACGCTGGTTTATATAACGTCCTTCTTTTATAGAAGTTACTTCTAAATATTGATGATCTGGATGAACGGCTCTTACCGAGTAGCTATTTTTTTCGTTTCTAAATGTTGCAGTAACATTTCTATAAATTCGTGCTGTGATGTATTGTACTTTATCTGAAAACTCTTCCTTTACATAGTCATAGTCTTCATTTTTAAACTGAATACGTCTGCCTGCTTGTAATCCCTTATGTGCCTTTGCTGTTCTGCCTGCGTAAATAAAAATTGCATTATTAGCATCGTCATTAAAGGCGTCAGAAAACGTGTTTTCTAAACCTTTAGCTAAACCAAATAGTATTGCAAATAATAAAATAGCAAACGCCACTGTAAATCCTGATAATAGACTTCGTGTTCTATTTTTATTTATACTTTGAAATATTTCACGCCAAAGATCTAAATCAAACATATTGTTCTGCTCTTACTTGTTCTACAAAAGCATCTTCCATAATAACACCATCTTTTAAACGAACAACTCGCTTACACATGCTTGCTATATCTTCTTCGTGAGTTACCATGAGTATGGTTTTGCCTTCATCATTTAATTGCTGAATAAACGCCATGATTTCATGAGACGTTTTAGTATCTAAAGCACCTGTAGGCTCATCTGCTAATAATAATTTAGGATTTGCTGCTAAAGCTCTAGCAATTGCAACACGTTGTTTTTGACCTCCTGACAACTCATTAGGTAAATGGTGTGCCCAATCTTTTAGACCTACTTTTTCTAAATGAAACAATGCTTTTTCTTGTCTTTCAGAACGTTTCATACCTTGATAATATAATGGTAATGCTACGTTTTCAAGAGCGTTTTTATAGTTTATAAGATTAAATGATTGAAATATAAATCCTAGAAATTTATTTCTATAAATGGCTGCTTTCTTTTCAGTAAGGTTTTTAATAGGAACTTCGTCTAGAATGTAATCGCCTTCATCTGCTTCGTCTAGCATTCCTATAATATTTAGCAATGTAGATTTTCCAGAACCGGAAGACCCCATAATTGCTACCATTTCTCCTTCTTTTACAGAAAGATCAATACCCTTTAATACATGCAAACTAGAATCTCCTATTGGATAAGATTTATGTAGTTTTCGGATGTTTAACATACCAAATATTTTGATTGATTGTTTTGTCTTATACACATTAGACTATAAACAGCCTAGAATGTTACAATAAAAATAAATAATATTTATTGAGAGGTGCTTTTATAAGTGTTAAACATTTAATAAAGTACATTACTGTTTTTCAAACTGAACGCCTATTTTCATCATTGGATTTGCGTAGTAATAACTTGTTTTACCAAAGGCTTTCCATTTCATTTTTCTCGTCATATGTGTCCATAATTGCCCTCTGTAACTTGACCAAGTAAGTGCTTGCTCATTATAAGTTACAACCAAGTTTGGCGCAGTGAGATACATAGTTTTTTTAGGCTGATTAGGTTTTGGATTTATTGCTTCTATACAAGCACAAATTCCTGAATTGGAAAAAGGCATATAAGTCTCATTAAGGTTTATAGTTACCTTCTGGTTTTTATTTTTTGGCTTTATGATACTATCAAAACTTGACAGTGGCGTATCAGGAATGTTTTTGGCTTTATTAAATTCATAAAATTTAATTCTATAATATGTAGGAAACATATCATAACCTTCTCTAGGTTTTTTCTTTTTAAGATCAAAAGAAACCCATAGTAGCTTACCTTTTTTACCTTCTTTGTTTTCTATATACAAGCATCGCTCATAACCATAAGGCACAGAAGATCTAAATTTTATTTTACTACGATTAACTCCTAAAGTTTTTACTGATGTATAGGTCTTTTTTTTATTGGAAATAAGAACTTCATCTAAAATAGATTGTGATTCTAAAAGTATAATCTTTACAAAGGTTTGATTTATTAGAGAGTTTACTGGAATTTTTTTAGTCTGGTATCCTAGTTGAGAAACAAATATTGTATCCCCTAAATGTTTACTAACATTAAAATTAAAAACTCCTAAACTATCAGCCGATGTGCCTATGTTTTTATTCAGAATACTTACATTAGAATATGGTAATGGCTCATCATTTACAGCTGTGATTTGTCCAGAAATGTTTTGTGCTTGTATGTTATTTAGTACTACTAACCCAAAGAAAACACAAAACAGATATTTCATTATTTTTTTTTGGTTCTAAATTTTCTGTAAATAAAAAACCCTATTCCACCTACTAAAATATAAGGTATTGCCATAAGGTAAATAATACCATCATTAATTCCTTTTGCTGTGGCTTGTCCTTCTTCACTTTCTAAAACAGCACGACACATAGCACACTGGGCATTGGCACTAACAAAACTTATTACTGTAAAAACAAGAACTAATATATTTCGCTTTAAATTATACATAGTAAGGAGAGATCATAACATAAACAATTACGCCTGTGGCAGCAACATACAACCATAACGGGAATGCTATACGGGCTATTTTTTTATGACGCTCAAAGTTTTTAGTTATTGCGCGCACATAAGTAATTAACACAAAAGGTATAATAATGATGGATAACAAAATGTGTGTTATCAGAATAAAATAATATATATATTTCACAATACCTTCTCCACCAAATTTTGTTGAATCACTAGTCATATGATAAGCTACATACATAGCTAAAAAAGCAACTGAAAGCATAATGGCAAATTTCATTAGCTTTTCATGAAGTGCTTGTTTTTTTGTTTTTATTGCCCAAAAAGCTATAATTAATACTATTGCTGTGATTGCATTAATGGTTGCATAAATAGGAGGCAAAAATGTTAAAGGCTCAACATTAGGGATTTTAATTCCAAATAATACAGCTACTACAATAGGTATTAGTACTGACAATACAACAATCCATTTATTGTATTTTTTTTCGTCTTGAAGTGTCTCCTGATTATTCATTTAATAGTTTTTTTATGTCTTCTTTTAGCATGGTGATTTCTTCTTTTTGACCGTCTTCATCAACCTTTTCTTCTTGACTAATAACACCAGCATAGAAAATTTTAGGGTTATCAAAGTTGTCTTTTCTTGATCTTATAAAACCATTTTTATCAATAAGTGCAAAATTTCCAGAATGTTCAAAACCACCATCAATGTTTTCATTTTCGCCTACATAGATGTTAAATCCTTGATTAGCTAATTTGTAAATAGCTTCTTCATCTCCTGTCATTAAATGCCAATTAGGATTTGTAATACCATATTGGTCTGCATAAGCCTTTAAAACCTCGATTGTATCATAATCAGGATTGATTGTAAAAGATGCAACGCCAAAATTTTCAAACTCTTTAAAAGCATTTTGAATTTGTACTAAATTTTTATTCATTTTAGGACAAATTGTTGGGCATGTTGTAAAAAAGAATTCAACAACATAAACTTTACCTAAATAATCTTTTTCGGTAATTGTCTTTCCGTTTTGATCTGTAAAAGTAAAGGCTGGTACTTTTTTAGGTTCTCCGTTTATTTTAATAAACTCTAAAGCAGAATCATCGCTAAAGTTATTATCTTGACCTTGGCTCATTCTATCGTTACGAGTAATGTCATTGTTTTTTACTCTGTCAATAATTTTTGGAATAAAAATAATTCCAAATACTAATATGATAAATGCAATGCCTACGTATGAATAATTTGTTTTATTGCTCATGATGTGTTTTTAAATCGTTTGCTCTTCTGGTATTTGAGTCAAAATTTCCTTTACGTTTTTGTCTATATTCTGTAAATAAAACGCGCATATCTTCACTCATTTTATTTTTAAGTTCGGCTACTTCTATACAATTATATGAATATAATGAATATATAGCTGCTTGCTTTTCTATCTCATTATCTGTACGATCATCTAGACGACCTCTCTGGTTTAATTCCTTATCAATTATAAAAACATTGCTTGAAGAAAGATTATCATCTAGTTTAAAATTTGCATTTAAACTATTAAAAAAAGCCTGAATAGATTGCCCATCTGCAAATGCAAATTGCCAATACTCTAATGGCTCGTACTTCATTATTTCTTGCTTTAAACTTGCTAATTGATGTTTTGCCTCATTAGGTAAAACAACAACTATTTGAAAGGTTTTAAATCCTTTAAACTTATCGTAAACTAGTTCTTTAAGGTTTAAGGCTTCGGTAAGTCTGGATTTGGGGTTACTTCCCAAAAAGCTTAATACGGTTAAGTGATTTTCTAAATTTACAGGTAAGCCTTCTTCTGTTGAAAAATTAACAAGCTCGCTAACTTGAGGTTTTACAACATCTAGCGCATTGTAATTATGCTTTGCTGGATATAGAAACAATAAAAATGTAACTGGAAGAAAAAACAAAATTCCTAGTATCAGGTTTCTTTTTACTTGTTTTGATATCATGTAAGTATGTTTTTATTTACATATAAATAAACACTATGTGTTTTACTTTTTAAGAACAACATAAAGTGTTTGTTATTGATATGCAAAAATAAAAAAAGGCGGTTTAAAAAACCGCCTTTTTTATCTATTTAACGTTGTTCTATTATTAAAACCCGTGTTGTTTTATGTATCCGTTTTCATAAACGCTCTGTACATAACCACCTTCTTGTAATAATATGAAAACTAGGTAACAAATTAAGAATACTGCTGTCCATACAACAACGCGTCTTAATCCTGCTGTTTCATCTCTCATGTGCATAAAATCCCAAGTGATATAATATGCTTTTACTATTGTTAAGATTATAAAAATCCAATTAAGAATTTTCATTCCAATAAAATGCTCATTTAAAGCTTCAGGCTTATAGATACCTAATACTACTTCAATCGCTGTGATAATAGAAAGTAAAATTAATACTCCCCAAATTTTTTGTTGATTAGATTTGAATTTAACAAATCCTCTAAATATTTCTAATTTATGTGCGTCTGCCATTTTGAATGATATTATCTAATTAATTAAACTAGGTAGAAGAATGTAAATACAAATACCCAAACTAAATCTACAAAGTGCCAATAAAGACCTACTTTCTCAACCATTTCGTAGCTTTTTCTTCTCTCGTAAGTTCCTATTATTACGTTAAAGAAAATAATGATGTTTAACACGACTCCTGAAAGTACGTGGAATCCGTGAAATCCTGTGATAAAGAAAAAGAAGTCTGCAAATAAAGGAGAACCATACTCATTATGTTGCAAATTAGCTCCTTCAACAATTACAGCGCCATTATTTTTAAGTTCTTTAATAGATTCTTCTCTTGAAAGTACTGTTTTATGACCTTCTTCATTAAGCAACTGTGTTCTTACTAAAACATTTTCATTTGCAACAACACCGTTTATAACCTCATCTACAGTGTAAGCTGGTAGTTCAGTTTCATCAACAAACCAAATACCATTCTTGCGCTCGTGAGTTGTTCTTTCTTTATGCTCAATTAATGCTACATCTCTTAATGCGACTCTATGTCCATCTGTATCTACCAATTGAAGAATGTTTCCTCCTTTAGTTTCAATAGCACCATAATCTCCTTTAATGAATGTTGCCCATTCCCAAGCTTGAGAACCAACAAATATAACACCACCAATAATGGTTAAGAACATATACAAGGTTACTTTAGCCTTGTTCATATGATGACCTGCATCAACAGCAAGTACCATAGTTACAGATGACATAATAAGTATAAATGTCATAAACGCTACGTAAATCATAGGTAATTCTTGCCCATGTAAAAACGGAACGTGAGTAAACACTTCATCAGCTATAGGCCAATAGTCAATAAATTTAAATCTTGAAAACCCGTAGGCAGCTAAAAACCCAGAAAACGTTAAAGCATCAGAAACGATGAAAAACCACATCATCATTTTTCCATAACTCGCCTTTAAAGGCTCGTTTCCTCCACCCCAAGTTTTACCTTCTGTACCAGTATTTACAACTGTAGTATCCATATGTTTGGTTTAGTTATTAAAAGTTGCACAAAAATAATCATTTTATTTTTCTAAAGAAATATCCCTTGCTAAATTTTAAAGACTCTAAATAAGATATCGCTTTAGTTGATTATTTTATATTATTATTTATTTAAAAAAGTATAAAAAGAAAAATAAGTATAACCACAGAATATCAACAAAATGCCAAAATGTTGCCGCTAGTTCAAACCCTAACATGTTTTCTGCTGTATATTTATTTCTAAAATGGTTTATAACTACTACTAACAAGCAAATTAAACCAACTACAACGTGCAGTATATGTACAATTGCAATAAGGTAGATGTAAGACATTGTTACATTACTTGTTGGGCCTGTAAAATTATATCCTGCGTTGATAATATCTCTAAACCCAGAAAACTGATTATAAATAAAAATAATTCCTAAAGCAAAGGTAACTAGCAACATACTTGTTGCTAATGGTCTGTTATTATTTTTCAAAGCATATTTTGCTACAAGTAGTGTTACACTACTTACAAGCATAATTACAACACTCATCATGAACGCTTCAGGCATTTGAAAATCGCTTAACCAATCTGGTCTGGTGCTACTCACAACAAACGCACTTGTCCAGCCTGCAAATGACATTACTAATGAAATAATGCCAAACCAAAGCATCATTTTTTTTGCTCTACCTGTTTTTTCTTGTATTGTTCCTTGGGTTAAATCCATGGTTTTTATCTTAAAAATTTATCTAATACGTATACTATTTGAAGTAATGTGATGTAAGAAACACTAGCCAGCATAAGTTGTCGTGCTGCTACAACAGTCATTTTTTTGTACAACTGAATTGCGTAATATAACATACCTAACCCTAGCAAAAACACAACAATAGCTGATACGGGTGTTAAACATAATCGGCCTGTAAAACCAAATACTGGTACAATAGAAACTAAAATTGTCCAAACAGTATACATGATTGTTTGTACGGCAGTACCTTTATCTTGCTTTCCTGTTGGCAACATAAAAAAGCCGCCTTTCTTATAATCGTCAAACAAAAACCAACCTATGGCCCAAAAATGAGGAAATTGCCAAAAAAACTGAATTGCAAACAAAGTGCCTGGCTCAATACCAAAATCATTAGTTGCTGCAACCCAACCTAACATAAATGGAATAGCTCCTGGAATAGCTCCAACAAAAACAGCTAGTGGTGTTTTAGTTTTTAACGGTGTATAAGCACATGTATATAAGAATATAGAAATAGCGCCAAACATAGCCGTTTTAGGGTTAATAACATACAAAATAGCTATCCCCAAAATTGTAAAAACACAAGCAATTACAAAGGCTGTAGATACTGACATACGCCCAGAAGGAATAGGTCTGTTTTTTGTGCGTTTCATTAACGCATCAAGATCTTTTTCTATAATTTGATTGAAAGCATTAGAGGCTCCTACCATAAAATAGCCGCCAAGTGCAAGCAATACTAAAGTTTGATAGTTTACTGTTTCAACTCCCAGCAAATATCCAGCTAGCGATGAAAACACGACACTTACAGACAAGCGAATTTTTGTAATTTCTTTGAAGTCTGAAATTAGTGATGGTCTTGCTGTTGAAGTAATTGTTTTACCCAAAGTGATATCTTGCTTTATCGCTGATTATATTGCGACTGCAAAGATACTTTGAAAAGTTAATTCTACAAATCAAAATACCAATTAAATAAATCGGTACGGATTCCAAAATTAAACCAAACCGTATTAGATTTAAAAGTTGATACTGTTTGCGCTTCAGGATTAAAGTCTCTAAAAGTTACATCAGCAAATATTCTTAAGTTAGTTGCAGGGTTTATAACATAACCCGCTTGTAAGTTTCCAAAAAAAGTGGTTGTATTATTACCTTGACCAATAACAACACCTGTATCATAAGGTCTCTCATTATAATTACGGTAAATATCTCCACCATAACTAAAGTCGTCTGAGCCGTCATTAAAATCAAAACCACGCTCGCCAACAACAAGTTTTGCATTACCAAACCAACGTTTATAATGATAACGTCCTATAAGGATAAACTCACTAAAGTTTGCTCCCCAAAGATGCGCCATAGATTGGTTATTATGCCCATAGTTTAAAAAAGTAGTATTATGAGAGTATGTATAAGGTCTTACACGGTTATATTCTGCTTGAAGCATTAAATTTTTTAGCTTAAAAGCATTGTAATATTTTATCCCTAATTGGTACCCGTTTTTATTTTTCCAACTTTTATTTCCTGCGGATACATCACTCAACGAAAATTCATCTAAAATAAACTGTCCATAAACATTAATATTATCATTTATTTTATATTTCGCTGAAAGCCCCATAATAGCATTTCCAGAATCCTGACCTGTTTCAAACTCTATTGCTCGGTAAAATATAATGGGGTTAATATAATTGATATCAAAACCTCTATTTGCTGTTTTTGCCCAAATAACAGATTCAAAAAAACCAATATTTAATCGTTTGGTAGCATTCCAACTTAAAAAGTGTGTTGCCATATACTTACTTAAGTAAGCCCCGTTTATATCAGTAGCACTTGGTCTTACATCTTTAAGCCACATCCATGTATTGGTATATTTTATTTTCCAAAAGGTGGTGTTCAGTTTTAAAAAAGGCGAAGGACTTGCTACATCACTAACAAATAAGGACCTATAACCATCGCCAATAAAGTTTTTACCGTGACCAAACTGTACGTTAAAAAACGATACTGGTGTGTAAGACAAATAAGCTTCGGCTACTGGATAATCAAAGGCATCAGTATTAAATCGCTTTGCAATACCTCTGCCTGGCACAATGCCTGCTTCGTCAACGGCTTTTATTGATTCAGCATATTGATTATAGTATTCAGGAAAGCGGCCTTGACTTTCAAAAACCGATGCATAAAAATTAAATTTCTTTCCTAAACCTCCTTGAATATTTACACCTCGAGTATTATTATATGTTGTTCCAAAACTTGCATCAGTATCTTTTCCTACTTCAAAATCAAAAATAGGATCTATTGCAAACCAATAATGTTTAGCCTCAACACGTACCAAACGTTCGTTCCATAATTTTCTTGATACAAAAGAATCTGATCCTTTTTTTAACGAATCTTTTTCTGCTTTGAAATCATAATATCTTGAAACATCTTCATAAACATAAGGCTTTGAAGCTGTATGACTATTAGTACCAACTAAATTTATGCTTCGGTCAAATCTAGAATAATAACTGTGTGTAAACGGAATATTTAGCTGACTTTTATATTCTTTTCTTGAGTACGGTGTCAACTTTTTATTTACACTATCATACTCGGTTTTTGAAGCTTTCTCTAATGCTGTTAGCTCATTAGGATTTGCTGGTGATTTTGATAAATCTTGGGTTGTAACAGCTTGGTTTACCAACGGAATTTTAATAGGAATAGAATATTGTTTAAATGTTGGGTTACCGTTATAAGTTGCAGGCTTTATTTTAGGCAATTCATCAAAAACACGTTTAGCTTCTTCTTTAAGCGATTCGTATACAGCATCAACATAAATAACTCTAAAACTTCCTTCTTTATCAACTTCAAAAAGCACAACGACATCACCTTTATAGTTCTCTGAAGTTACCGTTTCAGGAACATTAAACGTATTAAATATATGTGTGAAAATTTTATTATCGAAACATGATTGCAACATCTCTAGATCTACATTATCACACTCGGAAAATGTTGGTGGTTTTTCGTATAAAAAATTGGTTTGTGCTAAAAAACTATATTGAATAAATAGAAAGCTTATTATTACAAATTTCTTCATGTTGATACGTATGAATTTGAATGTTGAAAGATACTATTTTTTTAATAACAGCCATATAAAAAGCCGTTATCTAAATACTTAATAACGGCTTATAAAAAATAACATTATGTAATGGCTTTAATTTCGCACATCAAACCGAATTGGTAATGCATAAAGTACTTCTACATTTTTTTCACCATGTTTTCCTGGTGTCATTTGAGGTAGTTTTTCTATAACCTTGTTTGCTTCTTTCTCTAATTGTGGATGTGGTGCTCTAGACTTTATATCTACTACGTGTCCGTTTTTATCAATTTTAAAAAGCACATTGATTCTTTGAATTCCTGAAAGCCCCAAATCTTGTGCTAAATCAGTATTAAATTTTTTTTGAACGAATTTTGACATTTTTTGAGACAAGCATTCGCGTCGTTCTTCATTTGATGTTGCATATTCACAACCAGGAAAAATTGGTACTTGTTCTACTAGCATAACATTCATAGGAGGTAAATCTACCGGTGGTTCGTAAACAGTAACACTTCCTGGATCGAGAACCGGTTCATCTGAAGTTGTTTGTGGAAAAATCTCGGATTCCTCTTGAGAATCATCATCATTGTCAACAACGTCTGGTTCTAAATAGGGATCATAACTACGCTTTGTTTCCTGTTGTTTTTCAGGTTGCTCTTCATAAACCGCATACGTTTCATTATAAACATAGAGATCTTCTTGTGGAAGGTCATGAATAACTTCTGCTGCGTAAGTTTTTGTTTTAAATGTCATTTGAAACAACCCATAGGTTACAAACAGAGACAGTATTAGTCCTATTTGAAAATAGAGCGTTGAGTTTTTTTGTAAATTTGCATCATGCTTTTGTGGCTTTTTTGTACGAGACTCGTTTTGGCGAATGAGCTCGTGATTCTTTTTAATAGAATTCATAATAATATCGTTTAAATGTTAATATTATTATAAAATCACAATAAGCATACCAAAAAAGAAATCCCGTTATAAAGTTTATAACGGGATTTTAATTTTTTAGAAAAACGTCAGTATTTACTGCACTTGGAATTTAATTGGTAAGTAGTAAGGTACTCTTACAGCTTTACCTCTTTGCATTCCAGGTTTCATTTTAGGTAGCATATTTACTACACGTTGTGCTTCTTGCTCTAATTTTGGGTGTGGAGCTCTTGACTTAACATCTACAATGTTTCCGTTTTTATCAATTTTAAAGAATACACTAATTTTTTGTACTCCTGATAGTCCTAAATCTTGAGCTAAATCTGTATTAAACTTTCTAGCGATGAACTTATTTATCTTTTGGTTCATACATGCTTTTTTAGCATTGTTATCTCCTTTTTCACATCCAGGAAAAACTGGTACATTTTCAATTATTGCAAAAGGTACTTCAACGTCTTCTTCTACTTCTTCTACTTCTACTTCTTCTACTTCTACAATTTCTTCTTCTTGACTTGTTTCTGTAGACTCTATAACTGTTTCTTCCACTTCTTCTTCGTCTTCAACAACCTCAATAACTTCTGGTGCTGCTGGTGGCGGTGGTGGTGGCGGTGGTGTTTGAAGTGTTTCAGTAATAGGAACTTCTTCTTCTAATTCTTCATCTAGGTTTAATTTACCTATATCTACAGTTACTTTGTCATAGGTTTTATAATTTATAGCATAGTTTGCTAAAAATAACATTAATGCAAGACCGATTGCAAAAAACAGCGAACTGTTTCTACCTACATTTGCTTTAGGATTTTTTTTAGGTTCCATATTATTCTTTTTTTCCTGATTGCTAAAATAACCATTTATCTGGCAAAAAAGCAAACGATTATTATTTTTTAACTTCTGTTTTTATTTTATATAACAGTATTATAACCGCTATAAGTACTCCAGTTGTGTTTGATAAGATGTCAAACACATCAAAAACTCTTGTGCTTGTGAACACCTCTTGTAATACCTCAACCATTATGCCAAAAATTATTACTGCTACGGCAACATAAACCAAGGCTTTTATTGGCTTTAGTTTAAACTGCTTTTTTATAGTGTAATACCATAGTGAGGTTAAAATGGTATAGGATAAAAAATGAAAAATTTTATCACTATATGATGGTGCTACATCGTCTACGCTATCAAAATCAATAGTGATTAGGCAAAGTGTGGTGAGCACAATGGTATAACCTATTGAAATGAGTAACGCAGATTTATTATGCACCTATCAAATCTTTATAATCACTTGCAGACATTAAGTTATCAAACTCTGAAGTATCAGAACACTTTACTTTTATCATCCAGCCATCTCCATAAGGATCTGAATTTACTTTTTCTGGTTCATCTTCTAGAGATTCGTTAAACTCTATTATTTCACCAGATACTGGTAAAAATAAATCTGACACGGTTTTTACGGCTTCTACGGTACCAAAAATCTCTTCGGCATCTAGTGTTTCGTCTACTGTTTCTACTTCTACATAAACAATATCTCCTAGTTCGCTTTGAGCAAAATCAGTAATACCAATTGTTGCTACATCACCATCTATTTTTACCCATTCATGGTCTTTTGTGTAGTTTAAATCTGCTGGAATATTCATTAGTTGTATTTATTAATTTCTGTTGACAAATGTATTTATTCAATTTATAAATTCAAACAAATAATACTAACTGTTTTATAATTTGTGACTAATTTTTACTTCTTATAAAAATTAATTCCCAAAATTATAACGCAAGGTTATTCCTGAACGTATTGTTGTTTGAGGAAATGCTGTTGAAATGGCATACTCTGAAAAAGCGTAATCAAAATAGAAAAGCGCTGTTAAACTCTTACTGAAAGAGTAATCGGCAGAGAATTTGGCAGACCATATTGTTTGTCCAGATGTTATCTGGTTATTATCGACATCTAAATATCTTATAATTGTTTTATTGTCACGACGAGAAACATCTGCTTTCATATTTATATCGCTAACAATGGTCTTTCTTGGCCCGGCTAATTTTGATTTAATTTTTACGTCTTTCACTCTATATCCTAGTCCTAAAATATATTCGTTACCTTGAACCTCTGTCATTAAATTATTGTCAAAACTTAATGATAACAATCTGTCTTTTTTCATTTCTGCAAGGATCTTGATTGAGTTATTCATCTCCATATCTATTCGCAGAAGTGGGCTAAACATTTCAGATAAGTTTATGTTACTATATAGAGTTTCGTTTTTATAATTACCGCCTTGGTTTATGGCGTTTTGTGGCTGGTCATCATAAGCTACACTAAAATCTATTGGTTTATAATCTAAATTTGACCTGTATTGATTTATTGTGTAATTAGAACGATAACCATGAACTAATGAAAAACGTTTAAATCTATCTTTAAACCATTTTAAGTTCATCAATCCTGTATATTTAATATCCCAGTTTGGTATTGGGATATCTCGTAATGCAGATAATTTTACCTTACCAGCATCTTGTCCTGAATATGCAGCTAGAAATGCAGGTAATAAAACAGACTGACTTGTTTTTCCAAATCCTTTTGGAAAGCCGTTAACGTCATTATTTTCAAAATTGTTAGGATTATTTAAATCTATACCTCTTTCTTGTGCTAGTCTACGAGCTACCAAAAGTCTGTTTTCTTTAAACTCATTAAAGGCTTTTGATTGCGCTTCATCACTACTACTAAATGCTGTTTTTATTAAAACAGTAGAGATGTTGAAGTTTCCGTAAGTATTAGGTGTTAATGATTCGTACTCATATTCACCATTGAAATTATTTACACGATAGTTTTCGGTATAGTTTTCAGAATAAACTCTGTTTCCTACTAAATCTATTTGTAAATCATTAAGCGGTTCAACATTTGCTGAAAAGTCTAATTGTTTGGTTTTATTTGTTGTGTATTGCTCATTAAATTCTGGATATAATGTCAACCATCCTTTTCTTGCAGCTTCTTCTCTTACATCTCTTTGACTACCAAATGTAAATCCTGTAGTTGGCTTTAATGTCCCTATAAAGCCTGGCGATTGTGTATATCCTGGTAAATAGGTTCCGTTTGTTTCAGAATAGTTTAATTGAATTCGTTTAACACTCGTTAATAAATCTATACCTGCATTTAAGAACTTGGCACCTGTATTTTTTGATTTTTTAGGGGCAGCATCTTTATTGTCTACAGCTCCGGGAGGCATTGTTTTAGACGTACGTCTAGCTGCTAGAGAAGCAGATCCGCCTCTTCTTATGTTTTTCTTTTTAAGGCCTATATAGTTATACAACTTACTCATATTTAAAGTTGTATTAATGTTATGCTGATTTGCGTTTGAAATTGTATTTCCTAAATCGTATGTTTTACCATCTACTTCTAGGTCACCGAATAAATCTGAACCTTTTTGCCATTGAAATTCTCCACTATAAGAATAAGTAGCATTTATAAAGTTAAATGTTGGTATCTTATTTATTGGTATTTCATAGTTAATTCCTAATTGTTGATATTGACTATTTGGGTCTCCAAAATCAAAAAATCCGTCCCAAATATCTAATTCAGGGTCTTGCTTTCCGTTTATAACATCATCTATAAAATAGTTTCTAACAATATTATTATTTGATGCTGTAAAGTTTAATTGCAAAGATTTTGTTAGGTTATAGTTTAGGGTGTAACCAAAGTCAAAAGTATAGTTACGTCTAAAAAGTTCTTCAAGTGCAATGTTTGCTCCTGTTAAATCTGTGTCTCTGAATTTTTGCTTATTATACTGTCTGTTAAAGTTTGTTGTAATTGTGAAGTTAGACGGCAATAAGTTAAGATTAAAATCTTTTAATAGTTTCCAGTATTTACCAGTAAACAATGAATCATTTTTCTTAAAAGGCTCAATATTTACAGGCTCAAAATTATGTGCATAGTTTACTCCTGCTCTTAAGCTTTTGTCTACAGAGTTTTCTATTTCAAAATCTCTATGCTCTACCTTATTATAAGAATAGTTGAATGTTAAATTTTCTACATCATAGAATCTAGGTTTTGCATCTCCTGTTCTGTTTTTCTTAACTCCTATAAAGTTTATACTTTTTCGTTTTGTATAATCTTCTGATTGTTCTAAAATTTGATCTTCTTCAGCGCTAGAGTTTGCAGCATCTAATCGAGATTCTAAAGTTAAATCTTTATAAAATTGATCATATTTTGGTGTTATTGTTTCTTCTCCTACACCATAGTTAAAAGGAATTTGAATACCCCATTTTTTTGGTAATAACTGTCCAACATTCACATTTGTAACAACATCATATTGAACAACATCTTCTCTACTACGCTCATTAGGGCCTTGCTCTATAGTTCCAAATCCTGCTGTACTTTGTCTACCAGTAGCACTTACTGTAGCAAAATCTGCTATGTTTGAATCCATGCTTAAAACAGCTGCCCAACCGCCTTCATTATCTAATTCAGCTAATCGTAATTCATTATACCATAAGGTTGCACACTCTTCAGTAGTTGAAGCATTTTTGACTCCTACCATTAAGGTTCTAATGTCTCCAAAGTTAGGATTTCCTTTTATAGCAACACGTTGTTGCCCTATAACATAAGGTGCATATTCATTTACAGAATTTGCACTTACAACTTCGTTTACAACATCATAAAAAGTTGCATTAGGACTACTTATATTACCATCACTTATTGCTCTAGCTTTTATATCTTGAAGTACTTTTAACGGAATATTAATCTCGTTTTCAGTAGGCCATAATGCTGCACTAGAAATACCTTGAGAAACTTTTAACGGAACTTCTATTTGATAATAGTTTTGAGTTAAATCGTTACCCATTCTTATAAAACCTACTAAATCGCCATCTGCTAATCCAGGAGTTTCTCCCGGTTCAGCATGCATAAACATTCTCAATCGCTTGTATTGACGCATATCTACACTAATGTTTTTGTAAACAGCTCTTGCATCATGAGATTCTAAATCGCACACATTAGCTACTAATGATTGCTCATTTTGACGAATTACAGTATTGTTATTAAACAACTCTTCTGGTGTAACTCCTGGAGGAGATTGATAGCTACCATCGTTTTCAAGTGTACTAATAACTCCTATACTAAAATCTGTATTATCTAATTCAGGATCTCCTAAATCTTCATCAAGTGTTTGTGTGTAACGTCTCCATTCGCTTCTTACTAAATCTAATGTTCCAAAACGAAAAACAGTTGCTTCTGAAAACTCTTTAAGATACATACGAGCAAAACGAATAGATCTTAAATCTGAAATACCTCCTATAGCATTGGTAAATTCACTAACAGGGATTCTAAATTGATACCATTTTGGGATTACTGTTTGACCATTAGGTAAAACTCTAAATTCAGAATCTTTTATATCTACAACATAAGGGTTGTTTATATTTAATGATGCTGGTGTGATATCTAACTCATACTCAAAATAACTATCTATTGTATTCATTGTATTATCACGGTTTACATCTTCTACATCTGGTTGTGTGGTTGCTCCACGATTTGTATCAGAAAACGTATCTGGTGAATTGCCTTCTACACCATTGTATCTTTTATAACGATCAAATACATTACCAGAAGCATTTAAAAAATAAGCATAATTATCATTTGCAGGATCAGGTAATGCTGCATAATTAGGAAATGCTTGTTGCTCTTCTGCATCATCATAACCATCATAACCTACATCTTGATTGGCGCGTTGTTGTCCTGTTGTATCAAAGGCATAAATCAATGATTGGTTTTGTGGATAAACTGTTCCCCAAGATGATTGTGGTAACATAGCTGCATTTCCATCATCAGGCAAACCGTTTTCATACAGTTTTCTTCCATCTTTTATAATATCTTCTGAAATATTCCCTAAATTGAATACTAATTTTCCTCCTGGATTTGCACTATTTTCTTGATATGGATCTTGTAACCAAAACTCAATATACTCAACATTGGCCTGTTCAAAATCAGTAGAGGTTAACTGTCTTGTTATACCTGCCCAAGAGTTTTCTGGGTTTGTAAGTGTGTTTGAAGGAATATCAACTCCTGTTGTTTGAAAGTTATAAGGACCTCTTTCTGATGGATAATATGCTAAATCTAAAGTGTATAAAACTGTTGTTTGCCCTTGAGCTATATCTTGCTGTGGAAATAATTCATTTATAAAAACACGGCTGGTAAAAAGGCTTGAAATATCTTCATCTGAAATTCCATCTGGACTTTGATTACTGTAAAAAATTGGATCAATAGTATACCAGTTTAATAAAGCTCTTCCAAACCCGTTTTGAATTCCTAAATCATCATCTCCAGGCACGCTACCTGGAAGTAATCTTGGTCTACTTGAAAGAAACCATGATTGTGGTGATTTTAAATCAATATTATTTTGTGTTCCTTCAAAATCATCAATATAAGATGTTGCTTCTCCTTGAAAATCGGTTCCTTTTGGTGCTCCTGGAGCTAGATAGGCAAATTCTCCTCTTAAAGAAATGTTTGAAGGCACATCGGTATCGATATTAGGTAATTTATTGACCATTCGTGTTAAGAAAGGTACTTCGGTAGAGTAATTACCATTTAAACCAAATATGTGGTTGTTAATTGGCTCTTGACTATAATTTGCTTTTTGAGTTATTGGTCGTTCATTTAAATGTAACCATGTTGCCCCTAAAACAAAATTCTCATTAAATTTATGTTCAACATTAATTCCTGTAAAACGTTTGGTTTGTTGCCCAAAAATCGCATTGTTTTCGGTAGATACTTGAATAGGTGTATTTGAAGCTTTTAATGCTTCATCTAGTATTTGAACTGTTCCTAATTGGTAATTTACTGTATAATCTACACCTTCTACAAGTGTTCTTCCTCCTGCTGTAACATTTACTGAACCTCTTGGTACGTTAAAAGCGCCTATTGAAATCCCATCACTACCTGAAGATTTGTAACGCCCTTTTATTTTAAACTTATTCTTATCTGCTTCTTCTAAAGCAGCTGTTTTAGTTTCTTTATAAAGAACATCAAACACATATTTTGCTTGGTTAGGGTTATAAGTAGCATCGTTATTATAATCTTCTGTACCAGTAGATAATACCTCAAATAAATATTCCCCAAAAGGTTCTGCTTTTGTGAATATTATTTTTCCGTTTTGAGGTAGCACAGTGATGCCTGAAACAAAATCAAAAAACCCATCACCGCCTTGTTGCGGATCGTTATTAAAGTTTAATCTATCTAAATTAAACAGCCTTAATAATGTTGTATTCTCTATTAACTCATCACTTGGTGTTGATGGCGTAATCGGGTTACCGTTTATATCAACACCAAAAGTTCCACCTACTGGTGAAATAAAATTTAAAGGAGATGCTTCGTTGTAAAAAATATTTAGTTTAAAATCTTCTTGACTTAATTGATATGCTCCAGTATCATAAATGTTTTTCATCATCAAATCCCAAATAGGTTGATTTACATTTGTTACTGGACTTTTAAGTAATTTAACTATTAAGCTATTGTTAGTCACAACAGGTATTGTTCCTGTTCCTCCTGTATTATCTATTCCTGTTGCATCTACTCCATCATTTGCAAATTCTCCTACTTGGTATACTTGACCTCCCACCGTATATTGGAAAGCAACACCTAAAACTTCATCATTGTTTAATCTCTGGTTTAGAGAGATATAACCAAGTTGTGAGTTTAATGTATATTCTTGTCCTTCTTGTAATTTTCTGGCATTTTCTAATTTTGCATAATCTGAACCTTCATTAACGCTAGCTGATAAGCTGCCAAAGCCTTGTTGTACTGTTGCTATATCTCTTATTGCTGTTGTTAGAATAGATCCTGAACCTATTCTTGTAGGGTCAAAATCATTATTACCGTTATTTGGATAAGCATTTGGTCCTGCATTGATAAAGCCTCCAGGAATTGGATTTAAGTAAATATTATTGGCATTAGGATCTGGATTTGATTCACCTAAATCTTGTAATGCAACAACATTTCTAACGTTTTCTGTTTGATTGCTTCTATTTGTAACCCAAACTTCAACTCTGGTTATTTGTACATTGGTATTTATAAATGGATAGTTTTCTAATGCTTTATCATAATTATCTCTAAAATAATGCGCTAAAAAGAAGTGTCTATTCTCATCGTAATCTCTAGCAAAAAAGTCAAATTCTTCTAAAGTACCGCCACCTTGAGCTACAACAGTTCTTGTATCAGATTTTTGTTCAGAAAACACACCGGTAATAGTTGTTTTTCCAAATTGCAACTGTGCTTTTACACCAAATAAACTTTGTGCGCCTGTTATTAGAGAACTGTTAAGAGGCATACTTACGTTACCAACTTCAATTTTCTGGATAATATCATCTTCTGTTGGTGTGTATTCTAATTTTATTAAATTTTGAAAGTCAAAAGTAGATTCTGTATCATAATTGGCTGTTACTTGCAACCTAGTACCTACTTTACCTAATAAGCTTAAACTAATTCTCTGATCAAAATCAAAAGTAAAACTACTTCGGTTTCTTGGTGAAAATGCTGGATTATCTTGTTTTGTAAATAAAATTCCTAAATCCATTTCTACAGATCCTTGCGGAATTACCTCTATGGTATTACTACCAAAAATGGTTTCAAAAAAGCCTGAATTCACATAAAATTCTGGAAGTAAATTTTTTTGTTCTTCTTCAGTTCCTTCTTTTTTACCATCAAAAGCATCGGTTTTTTGCTTATAATATTCTTTTAATTTCTCTTTAATAACTAAATCCTGAAACTCTTCTGGTGTAAGAATAATTGGGTAGTTTATATTGAAATTACCAACGGTTTCTGTATAAATATATCTATCTGTTATTGGGTCATAAGTGTATTTAGACTCTATACTGTTAGGGTTAGGCATTTGTAAATTACCTAAACTATGTCCTGTTTTGATGGAGTCTTGAGCTACAGGCTCTTGAGACCAAGCAATAGATGTAAGCAATAATATAAAAACAGTGAGTAAGCGTGTTTTTTTTGATATACAAAAGTTATAGTTGGTTATAGTATTCAAAATATATTATAAGTTTTTTAATGCTTGTTTTATGATTGTTTCCACATCTGCATCTGACTGCATTTTTAGGATATTATCCACAACGCGCTCTGATTGCTTTTTTTGAAAACCTAAAACATCTAAAGCAGATAACGCTTCATCTTTATTTGTATTGCTTTGCGGAGCCGAAAGTTCATCAATATCATAAACTTTCAAAATTTTATCTTTTAAATCCAAAATTACTCGTTGAGCAGTTTTAGCTCCTATTCCTTTAATAGATTGGATTAAAGCAACATTTTCTGTGGCAATACCTTCTCTTATTTCTTTTGGCGATAATGATGAAAGCATGGTTCTTGCTATACTAGCTCCAATACCGTTTACTGAAATTAATAGTCTAAAAATTTCTCGTTCACTTAATGATGAAAAACCAAATAGGGTATGTGAATCTTCTTTTACTTGAAGATGTGTAAATAACTTTATATTCTCCTGATCTGGAATTTTTGAAAAAGTATGTAAAGATATATTAAGTAAATAACCAACGCCATTACAGTCTATCGTAACATCGGTTGGGTTTTTCTCTACAAGTTTACCTTGAATGTGTGTAATCATCAACTAACTATAATTAAACCTCTCAAATGTAATAAAATTATTCACATTATTGAGGCTTACATTATTAACGTTCTTTTTTGGTGGCTTTTAAGTATTCCTTTTGCTGGGCATCTATTACTGCTATGGCGGTCATATTTACAATTTCATCAACACTTGCTCCTAGTTGTAAAATGTGAACTGGCTTTCTCATACCCATCATAATTGGCCCTATTGAATCTGCCTTGTTTAGTTCTTTTAGTAACTTATAGGTAATATTAGCCGATTCTAAATTTGGAAAAATTAAAGTATTCACCTTTTTGCCTGCTAATTTAGAAAACGGGAATGTTGCTTGTAGCATATCACTATTTAGTGCAAAATCTGTTTGCAACTCACCGTCTACTAATAAATTAGGGTGTCTTTTGTGTAAATAAGCAACAGCTTCTCCTACTTTGGTTGCTGTTTGATTTTTTGAAGAACCAAAATTAGAATATGAAATCATTGCCATTACGGGTTCCATACCAAACATTTTCACAACTCCGGCTGTCATTTGGGCTATTTTGGTTAAGTCATTCGCAGAAGGATTTATATTTATTGCTGTATCGCTTAAAAACATAGGACCTCTTTGTGTCATTAACACATTGGTGGTTGCTAACCTGCTTGAGCCTTCTGCTAATCCTATTAGTTCTAACATTGGTTTTACTACAGACGGATAATTTCTTGAATATCCTGATACTAAGGCATCTGCATCACCTTGATTTACCATCATAGCTGCAAAATAGTTACGCTCTCTCATTATTTTTTGTGCAGAAAATAATGTCACACCTTTACGCTTGCGCTGATCCCAATATACTTTAGCATATTCATTTTTTCTTGACTCTTCTTCATCTGATTTAGGGTCAATAATAGGAACATCGGCATCAAACTCAATTTCATCTTTTAAAATCTCTATTGTTTCTTTTCTTCCTAATAAGATTGGAAAGGCAATGCCCTCATCATAAGCTATTTGAGCTGCCTTTAAAACATCTAGCTGATCAGCTTCTGCAAACACCACGCGTTTTGGGTTGATTTTTGCTCTATTCAGTAAAAGTCTTACTGTTTTATTATCAGAACCTGAACGCTCTAAAAGTTCTTCTTCGTATTTTTTCCAATCTGTAATTGGCTCTTGTGCAACACCGCTTTCCATAGCTGCTTTTGCTACAGCTGGTGGAATTTGAGATATTAATCTAGGATCAAATGGTTTTGGAATAATATAGTCTTTACCAAATGCCAATCGTGTTTCTCCATAAGCTATATTTACTTGTTCTGGCACTGACTCTTTGGCTAAACGTGCTAACGCAAGTACCGCTGCCATTTTCATTTCTTCGTTTATTTTTGTTGCTCGAACATCTAAAGCACCTCTAAAAATAAACGGAAAACCTAATACGTTATTTACTTGATTAGGATGGTCACTACGACCTGTTGCCATAATAATATCTTCTCTAGTATCTACTGCTAAATCATAGGCTATTTCTGGATCTGGATTTGCCATAGCAAATACAATTGGGTTATTAGCCATGGATTTTAGCATCTCTGGAGATACAATATTTGAAGTTGATAAGCCTATAAATACATCAGCATCTTTCATGGCTTCATCAAGCGTGTCAATTTTTCTATGAGTTGCGAATTCTGCTTTTTCTTTAGTTAAGGTTTCTCTGTCTTTTCTTATGACACCTTTACTATCTAGCATAACCATGTTCTCTAATGAAGCTCCACATGATTGATAAAGTCTTGAACATGAAATTGCAGCTGCTCCAGCACCACTAATAACAATTTTTACATCTTCAATTTTTTTATCAGCTAGCTCTAATGCATTTATTAATGCTGCTGCAGAAATGATAGCCGTTCCATGCTGATCATCATGCATAACAGGAATATCTAATTCGTCTTTTAATCTTCGTTCAATTTCAAAAGCTTCAGGAGCTTTAATGTCTTCTAAGTTTATACCGCCAAATGTTGGTGCAATATTTTTTACTGTAGCTATGAACTCTTCTATGTTTTCTGTATCAATTTCAATATCAAAAACATCTATATCTGCAAATATTTTAAAAAGAAGTCCTTTACCTTCCATTACAGGTTTTGAGGCTTCTGGACCAATATTTCCTAATCCTAAAACAGCAGTTCCGTTAGAAATTACAGCAACTAAATTTCCTTTAGTTGTATACTTATAAACGTTATTTACATTTTTTGCTATTTCTAAACAAGGTTCGGCAACGCCTGGTGAATATGCCAATGATAAGTCTCTCTGACTTGCATATTTTTTTGTAGGTACTACTTTTATTTTACCTGGTGTTGGTTTTGCATGATAAACCAATGCTTCTCTTCTCCTGCTCTGTTTACTCATAAAAATGATTTAGTATCAAATACAAATGTAGTAAACTATCAATTAATCACTATGGTTTAAAAACTTAATATTTCGTGTTAACCCAGAATACTTGGTTCGCTTTACTGCTGATTTTTTAAAGACTTTTTTAAATGTTTCTTCGGTAATTTCTTCCCAATCCTTTTTGGTCATGTCTAAAAGCTCTGGATGTGGATTGAATAATGGCTCATTATGCGGTTTTGAAAACCGGTTCCAAGGGCATACATCTTGGCATACATCACAACCAAACATCCAATCGTCTGTTTTGTTTTTAAACTCTGAAGGTATGTTGTTTTTTAACTCAATGGTTAAATACGAGATACATTTACTACCGTCTACAACATAAGGCTCTGTAATGGCTTGTGTTGGGCATGCATCTATACAGGCGGTACAACTACCGCAATGGTCTGTGGTTGGTGTATCGTAATCTAATTCTAAATCTATGATTAACTCTGCAATAAAATAAAAAGAGCCAACTTTTTGTGTTAATAGGTTACTGTGTTTTCCTATCCAGCCCAAACCACTTTTTGCGGCCCAAGCTTTGTCTAAAACTGGGGCTGAATCTACAAAAGCACGACCGTGAACATCGCCAATTTCATCTTGAATAAATTGTAATAGCTGCTTTAACTTATCTTTTATTACAAAATGATAATCGGTTCCGTAAGCATACTTTGATAGTTTGTAGCTTTCGGTGTTTTGAGTTTGTGAAGGAAAATAATTAAGTAGTAACGACACTACGCTTTTAGAGCCTTCTACTAGTTTTGTTGGATCTAAACGCTTATCAAAATGGTTTTCCATATAGCGCATTTCTCCATGCATATTGGCGTTTAGCCAACGTTCTAACCTTGGTGCTTCAACTTCTAGAAACTCTGCTTTACTTACACCACATGACAGAAAACCTAGCCTTTTAGATTCCTCTTTTATAAGCTTTGTGTATTTTGATTTATGGTTATTCATTAAGCTCGAGGTTGAAACCTAACAATGGCGTTTTTAGGCTTAAGCGTTATTAATGGATTTATTTCTATGGTATCTTTAGTTGGATGTATTTCAAATTTATATAGCATTTCAGAAATAGCTATAATCATTTCATACATAGCAAAATTGTTTCCGATGCATTTTCTTGGTCCTGCTCCAAATGGAAAATATTGCGATGAATAATTTTTAGCCTTTTCGGGAGAAAACCGATTGGGGTCAAATTCCTCCGGGTTTTCCCACAGGTTTTTATGTTTATGAATTTCTATAATAGATAATAAAATGCTACTCTCTTTTTTAAACTGATAGTTTTTAAAACTATCATCTTCTAAATTAACACGGTCAATAAAATACGCAGGCGGATACAACCTTAAAGTTTCTTCAACAACCTGTTTTGAGTAAGAAGACATAGAAATAGCAGACATTATATCGGTATCATGTTGCTCTAATACTTGTTTGTATTGTTGTGCTACTTTTTTTTGCCAATCGGGATGTTGCGCTAATAATTGCACTGAAAAACTTAAAGCGTTTGCTGTTGTTTCATGACCTGCTACAAACAAAACTAATATCTCATCTATTAACTGCTCATCACTCATTTGTGAACCGTCATCATAACGTGTTTGCAGGAGCATATCTAACAAATCGTTATACACAGTTGAAGAATTCCTACGCTTATCAATAATAGCTTGTAAAATATCTCTAGAAGCTTTTGTTCGCGACAAATGCTTTTCTATAATCCCGAAATGTTTAAAATACCACGACAAGTAAGGTTGTCTTAATTCCTTGACTAACATCTCTTGATTTTCTTCAGTTACATCTTGAAGTAGTTTTATTTCACTTTCAGATGCTGCATTGCTAAACAATGCTTTTACAACAACTTTAAACGCTAAATTGCTAAACATTGGTAAAACGTCAATGTCTTTATTAGGCTGAATACGTCTTAACTCATCAACAATGGTTTCTTTAATAACCGTTAGTAAATGCTCAATGTGTTTTTTATGAAATGCTGGTTGAATAAGTTTTCGTTGGGTTCGCCAATGGTTACCTTCTGCTGTAAGAAGTCCTTTTCCTAAATACTTAGCAAGGTCTTTAGTTTGAATTGGTGATTTTTTATAATTTTTCCAGTTTTTTTGTAATACATATTCTGCTAATGCTGCATCTCTAGAGAATATTGCATAGCTTTTGGGTCCTATATTTAATTTAAAAGTATCGCCATAACGCTCAAAGTTTTTATGATGAAATGGCAATGGGTTATTAAGTATAGATATTGCTTGTCTTAAAAAAGTAAAGGTTGAAACTTCTGGTATGTTTTTTACAACACTCATTTAAAATAAACCTCCTTGGGTACCACCTTTTATTCGACCAAGATGCTTGTAAGCTTGTTCTGTAACTTCTCTTCCTCTAGGTGTGCGTAAAATAAATCCCTGTTGAATAAGAAAAGGTTCATAAACTTCTTCAATAGTTTCGGCACTTTCGCTAACAGCTGTTGCTAATGTTGTTATACCAACAGGACCACCTTTAAACTTATCTATTATTGTTAAAAGTATTTTATTATCCATCTCATCAAGGCCATGTGCATCAACATTAAGAGCTTCAAGTGCAAACTTGGCTATCTTTATATCTATACGCCCATTTCCTTTTATTTGAGCAAAGTCACGAACACGACGTAATAAAGCATTAGCTATTCTTGGTGTTCCTCTACTTCTTCCTGCAATTTCAACTGCGGCTTCCATAGATATTGGTACATTTAATATAGAAGCACTACGTTGCACAATAGTAGTTAGTAACTCTGTATTATAATACTGTAATCTGCTTTGAATCCCAAAACGTGCTCGCATTGGCGATGTTAATAAACCAGATCGTGTGGTAGCTCCTACTAAAGTAAAAGGGTTTAAATTGATTTGAACGGTTCTAGCATTTGGCCCAGACTCAATCATAATATCGATTTTGTAATCCTCCATAGCAGAGTAAAGATATTCTTCAACTATAGGGCTTAATCTATGAATCTCATCTATAAAAAGAACATCTCTTTCATCTAAATTAGTTAGTAAACCTGCTAAATCTCCTGGTTTGTCTAATACTGGACCTGATGTAATTTTAATACCTACATTAAGTTCACTTGCTAGAATATGTGCCAATGTTGTTTTTCCTAATCCTGGAGGCCCATGAAACAGTGTGTGGTCTAAAGCTTCATCACGAAGATTTGCAGCTTTAACAAACACCTGAAGATTTTCTAAAACTTGATCTTGACCTGTAAAGTCATTAAATGACAATGGCCTTAATCTTTTTTCGACATCTACCTCTTCTGGAGTATAACTATGATTTGTAGGGTCTAGATTTTCGTTCATAAAAACAAAGATAAAGAAAAAGCCTTTCCGTATTGGAAAGGCTTTTGAATATTATTATAATAAAGAATTTTAATGTTGTAATTCTTCTTCTCCTTCTTTTAGAGGTACATCTTGAGGAACAAAATCTACATCATGTCCTGGTTTACTATAATCATAAGCCCAACGGTGTACATGAGGAATTTCTCCAGGCCAGTTACCATGAATATGCTCAACTGGTGTAGTCCATTCTAAAGTTGTAGATTTCCAAGGGTTCTTTGTTGCTCTCTTACCGTAGAACATGCTAACAAAGAAGTTGTATAAAAATATAACTTGGAAAACCGCTCCTACTATAGCAAATACAGTAATAACTACGTTTACATTCGCTAAATCGTCAAATAATGGAAACGCTGAATTAGTATAATAACGTCTTGGTAATCCAGCCATTCCTATAAAGTGCATTGGGAAGAATACGCCATAAGCACAAATTGCTGTTACCCAGAAGTGAATATAACCAAGATTTTTGTTCATCATGCGTCCAAACATTTTTGGATACCAGTGATAAATTCCAGCAAACATACCGTATAGTGCAGATATACCCATTACTAAATGGAAGTGAGCAATAACAAAATATGTATCGTGAACGTTAATATCTAAAGCACTATCACCTAAAATAATTCCTGTTAATCCTCCTGTTATAAATGTAGATACGAAACCTATAGAGAATAACATGGCAGTGTTCATTTGCAGATTACCTTTCCAAATTGTTGTTATCCAGTTAAAGGCTTTTACCGCAGATGGAATTGCAATTAATAATGTTGTAAAAGTAAATACAGATCCTAAAAATGGATTCATACCTGAAATAAACATATGGTGACCCCAAACAATCGTTGATAAAAATGCAATTGCTAAAATAGATGCAATCATAGCACGGTAACCAAAAATAGGTTTACGTGAGTTTGACGCCATAATTTCTGATACCATACCCATTGCAGGTAGAATAACAATATATACTTCAGGGTGTCCTAAAAACCAGAATAAATGTTCAAATAAAACTGGAGATCCACCTTGGTAGTGTAATACTTCTCCTTGAATGAAAATATCTGATAAGAAGAATGATGTTCCGAAACTTCTATCCATGATAAGTAATAACGCTGCAGATAATAATACAGGGAATGATACTATACCAATAATAGCTGTTACAAAGAATGCCCAAACTGTTAAAGGTAGTCTTGTCATAGACATTCCCTTTGTTCTTAAGTTTATTACAGTTACTACGTAGTTAAGAGAACCTAAAAGTGATGACGCAATGAATATAGCCATAGATACTAACCATAATGTCATACCCATACCAGAACCACCTTGTGCCATTGGTAAAGCTGATAAAGGTGGATAAATTGTCCAACCTGCAGCAGCAGGTCCAGCTTCTACAAACAATGAGATAATCATTATAACACTAGATAAGAAAAACAACCAGTAAGATACCATGTTAAGGAATCCAGAAGCCATATCTCTTGCTCCAATTTGTAACGGAATTAATAAGTTACTAAATGTACCACTTAATCCAGCAGTTAATACGAAGAATACCATTATAGTACCGTGTATTGTAACTAATGCTAAATAAATATCAGCATCCATTACACCATCTGGAGCCCACTTACCTAAAAGAGCTTCAAATAATACGTTAGGTTCTTCTGGCCATGCAATTTGCATACGAAACATAATAGACATAAAAACACCTATAACTCCCATAATAGTACCTGTAATAAGATACTGTTTAGAAATCATTTTGTGATCTTGACTAAAAATGTATTTAGTTATAAATGTTTCTTTATGATGATGTCCGTGGTCGTCGTGTGCGTGTGTATCTGCGTGTGTTGACATAATCTAATATATAATACTTTTAAAAAACCGTTATTAATTACTTAAGTAAAGAATCTTTGAATTCTTTTTGTTCTTTCATCCAAGCTTCAAACTCTTCTTGAGTTTCAACTACTATTTTCATTTGCATGTTATAGTGTGATTTTCCACATATTTTATTACAAAGTAATAGGTAGTCAAATTCGTAGCGATCTAGTGGAGCTTCTCCTTTTGTAGCTAGCTCTTTACTTTTTTCTACTCTAATTTCATTAATATGTTGAACTTTCTCTATAATTTGAGGAGTTTGTCTCATATCTGCTGTAGTAACAGTAGGTGTAAATCCAAACTGTGTTATCATACCAGGCACACAGTTCATTTGTGCTCTAAAGTGAGGCATGTAAGCAGAGTGTAACACATCTTGAGATCTCATTTTGAATAACACTGGTCTTCCTACAGGCAAGTGAAGTTCTTTAGTGATAACATCATCTTGAGCGTTAGGATCAGACTCATCAACTCCTAATATGTTTGCATTATCAAGATTTATTAATCTTACGTTTGCTTTCCCTAAAGTATTGTCTTTCCCAGCATATCTTGCTGTCCAACTAAATTGTTGTGCATATAATTCTACAACAATTGGATCTTCATCTTGGTCTATATTCATAATGCTTGTCCAAGTAAATAATCCATAAATTATTAAACCTGCTAAAACAATTACTGGTATAATTGTCCAGATAGCTTCTAATGTATTGTTATCAGCATAGAATAATGCTTTTTTACCTTTTTCACCTCTGTATTTGTAAGCAAAATAATGAAGTAAAAATTGTGTAACTGTTTGAACTATAAATATGATAACTAATGATATAATCATTAAGTTATCTATTTGTGGTCCGTGTTCTGAAGCAGAGTTAGATAATAATGGTAAATCACCCCATTTAACAAAACATACAATGGTTATAATGTATATGAAAGCTAGGAATCCTAGCATTAAATAGGCGTTTAATTTATTATCATAGTCGGTTGCTACCGAGCTATCACTTGATGAGCCCACTTGAGCTAAATCAAATATTTTTACCATTTGCCAAATGGCAACAGCTATGAAAAGTACTATTATAATTGTTAAAAAAGCTGTCATTGTCTTTTCTCTTCTTTAATTAATTTTTTAATAATGAAAATGTTCACTCTCTTTAATAAATGGGTTTCCTTTTGCTAGTAAAGGTGCTTTTGTTAATGCTGTAAATACTATAAAGATAAACAAGCCTGCAAATAACAAAATTGAACTAATTTCAGGAATTCCAATAAACCATCTATCTCCTACAGTTGCAGGCATTATCATATTAAAGACATCTATATAGTGACCAAATAAGATAACTATTCCTGCCATAACAATAAACCATGGCACACGTTTATAATCACTATTCATTAATACTAATAATGGGAATATGAAGTTTAATGCTACCATACCTAAGAATGGTAATTGGTAATCATTGAATCTTGTAACAAAATATGTTACCTCTTCTGGAATATTTGAATACCATATTAACATAAATTGAGAGAACCATAAGTATGTCCAGAAAATACTAATAGCGAACATAAACTTTCCTAAATCATGAATATGACTATCGTTTACAAACTCTAAATAACCTCTAGATTTTAAGTAGATAGTAGTTAATGCAATAACTGTAATACCACTTACAAACATACTTGCAAATACATACCATCCAAAAAGAGTACTAAACCAGTGAGGATCTACACTCATAATCCAATCCCATGACATCATAGATTCTGTGTAAATATAGAATACTAAAAATGCTGCAGATATACGGAAGTTCTTTTTGAAGTTGCTGTTGTCATTAACATCGGCATTATCTTGTGCTATAGAAAATTTTCTAGAAAATTCTCTATATAAAGCCCAACCAGCAATAAAAATTAAGCCTCTTATTGCAAAACCAGTAATGTTTAACCATCCTGATTTTCCTTGAATTAGTTTGTCATGAGCAACTACATCTGGATCCATCCATATAAATATATTGTAATGACCTATTGTACCTGATGCAATAGCGATAGCTAGTACAATAATTGCTCCTGGTAACATGTAGGCAGTAATAGCTTCCATAACTCTAAATAAAACAGGAGACCATCCTGCTTGAGCTGCATATTGAATAGCATAAAAAGCAAGTACACCTAGTGCTATCATAAAAAAGAAGAAAGCAGCTACATATAATGCAGACCAAGGTCTGTTTGCTATTTGATGCTGTACATGTTCAACATGTTTTTTGTGCTCATCAACATGTGTTTCAGCTGAATCATTATGATTATTTGCTTCGTGTGAATTTGTTACTGCGTGTTCTTCATGACTTGTTGAAGCATGAGCAGTGTCTTCTACGTGTCCACCACCATGATGAGATGCTTCAGCTGCAAGAATGGCTTCTACATCTTCAAAAGATTTATGAGATGTCATAAAACCAGAAATAACACCTATTGCTCCAATGATCATTAATGCAATAGAAAGTGTCTTTAATTTATTTGAGAATGTGTACATATCTATAATATAATCTTTATCTATCTTACTTTTCTAGTTTCGTTTTCAAATCTAAAACGTAAGCTACTACTTGCCAACGCTCTTCTTCATTTAACTGATTTGCATAAGAACCCATAGCATTTTTACCATAATAAATTACGTGATAAATACTTCCTTCTGTAATGGCTCTTCCTACGTCATCATAGCTTGGTATACCAAGTATTTTTTCTCTCTTTACAAGATTACCTTGTCCATCTCCTTTTGTTCCATGACAGATAGCACAATAAATATTGTAAAGCTCTTTACCTCTTTCTAAATCAATTTCGTTAGAGTCTAACGGGTTTAGTAGTGTTGCTTTAGCAAGTTCAAATCCTTCTGTTGTGTTTTCTATTTCGTAAGGTGTAAAGCCTCTTGGAATAGTACCATCAACAGGAAGTTGAGCTTCTACACCGTTTTTAAATGCATCAGATTCTGAATATGTTTCATAACCAACTGGTTCATACATATTAGGCATGAATTGATAGTTTGGTCTTGAGTCTTTTTTACATGACACAACCGCTACTAATACTAATGCTATAAATGAAATTTTAATTAAGCTTTTCATATTAATGTGCTTCTTCTTTATCTACAATATTAATTTCTACTGCTCCAGTTTCTTTAAGTAAGCTTTCTAGTTCACTTTCATTATTATGAACAGCTATTTCCATTAAGAAATGATCATCTGTTGTTCTTGGGTCTGGATTTTCTGCCTTTTTAAATGGCCACATTCTACTACGTAAATAAAATGTTATTACCATTAAGTGAGCCGCGAAAAATACTGTAAGCTCGAACATAATAGGTACAAATGATGGCATGTTTTCTATATAACTAAAGCTTGGTTTACCTCCTATGTTTTGAGGCCAATCTTCAATCATGATAAAGTTCATCATTGTAACAGCAACTGTTAAACCTACGCAACCATATAAGAAAGCTGTTATAGCTATACGTGTTGGTGCTAATCCCATTGCTTTGTCTAATCCGTGTACTGGAAAAGGTGTGTATACCTCTTCTATATGATGTTTTGCAGCTTTTACTTTCTTAACTGCAGCCATTAGTACATCATCGTCTGTATAAATAGCGTGTATTACTTTTGATACTTCCATTATCTACGCTTGATTTATTAATGATTTTGCTTGTCCTGACCAATCATCACGTTCTGCTCTTCCTGGGAAAGAACCTGTAATTTCGTCTAACAAGTCATATTCTTTTTTAGTCATCTTACTTACTTGGATAAATGTGTAGATACCTATGCTATTTAAAGCTTCTTCCATTTTTGGTCCTACTCCATTTATCTTTTTTAAGTCATCAGCTGTTTGTGTTGTAGAATCAAATGTTCCTATACTAGCTAACAAGCTGTTTACCTTTTCAGAGTTATCTACTTTAGATGTATTTTCTGTAATTGCAGCACCAGAAGTTCTTGCATCAGCTCCTGTACCAACTAAACTATCACCTCTTTCTCTAATATTTTTATAACGCTCTCCTGAAGATTTTAAAATTGTTTTTACTTCAGCTTGAGCTATTACAGGGAAAGTTCTTGAGTATAATAAGAATAGTACAAAAAAGAATCCTATAGTACCTATAAAAATACCTATATCTACAAATGTTGGTGAGAACATAGTCCATGAAGATGGTAAGTAATCTCTATGTAATGATGTTACAATAATTACAAAACGCTCAAACCACATACCTATATTTACTACAATAGAAATAAAGAATGAGAACATAATACTTGTACGTAGTTTTTTGAACCACATAAACTGCGGAGAGAATACGTTACAAGACATCATCATCCAGTATGCCCAAGCGTAAGGTCCTGTTGCTCTGTTTAAGAACGCATATTGCTCATATTCTACTCCAGAATACCATGCAATAAACAGCTCTGTTATATAAGCTACACCTACTATAGAACCTGTAATCATAACTACAATGTTCATTAGCTCTATATGCTGTACTGTAATATAATCTTCTAGATTACACACTTTTCTCATTATAATAAGAAGTGTATTTACCATGGCAAATCCAGAGAAAATCGCACCTGCAACGAAATAAGGAGGGAAAATTGTAGTATGCCATCCTGGTATAACTGACGTTGCGAAGTCAAAAGATACAATAGTATGTACTGAAAGTACAAGTGGTGTTGCCAAACCTGCTAATACTAATGACACCTCTTCAAAACGTTGCCAATCTTTTGCTCTACCTGTCCAACCAAAACTTATTAAAGAATATATTTTCTTTTGAAAAGGTTTAACAGCTCTATCACGAATCATTGCAAAATCAGGTAATAAACCAGTCCACCAGAAAACTAATGATACTGATAAGTATGTTGAAATCGCAAAAACATCCCAAAGTAATGGTGAGTTAAAGTTAACCCATAGTGAACCAAACTGGTTTGGAATTGGTAACACCCAATATCCTAACCATGGACGCCCCATGTGAATGATAGGGAACAATCCTGCTTGTACTACAGAGAAAATTGTCATTGCTTCTGCAGAACGGTTAATTGCCATTCTCCATTTTTGACGGAATAAAAGAAGTACAGCAGAAATAAGTGTTCCTGCGTGACCAATACCTACCCACCAAACAAAGTTAGTGATATCCCAGGCCCAACCTACGGTTTTGTTTAAACCCCAAGTACCAATACCTGTTGATACGGTATATAATATACATCCAATTCCCCAAAGAAAAGCTACCAGTGAAATTCCAAAAACTATCCACCACTGCTTATTTGCTTTACCTTCAATTGGTCTTGCTACATCCACAGTAACATCGTGGTATGATTTTTCGCCTGTAACTAAAGGTCTTCTAATAGGTGCTTCGTAATGAGACGCCATAATTTGTTTATAATTGTTTCTTAATAATTCTTTTGTTAAGCTTCGGTTGTATTTCTAACTTTAGTTTGATATACAACATTTGGTTTTGTTCCAACGTGTTCTAATAAGTGATAAGCTCTATCATCATCTTTTAAATGTGAAACCTTACTTTCTTTATTGTTAATGTCACCAAAAATCATTGCCCCACTACTACAAGCAGCTGAACATGCTGTTTGGAATTCATCTTTACCTACTTCTCTACCATCACGTTTAGCATCAAGCACTGTTTTTTGAGTCATTTGAATACACATTGAACATTTTTCCATAACTCCTCTTGAACGCACTACAACATCAGGGTTTAGAACCATACGTCCTAAATCATCATTCATATGGTAATCAAACTCATCATTTTCACTATATAAGAACCAGTTAAAACGTCTTACTTTATAAGGGCAGTTGTTAGCACAATATCTTGTACCTACACAACGGTTATAAGCCATATGGTTTTGACCTTGACGTCCGTGTGAAGTTGCTGCAACAGGGCATACAGTTTCACATGGTGCGTGATTACAATGTTGACACATTACTGGTTGGAAAGCTACTTGAGGATTATCTGCTGGATGCTCCATTTCGCCAAAACCACCAAGAGAACCTTTGTCACCCCAAAGTCCTGAAAACTCATCTTTCTTCACATCATCTTCAGCAAAAGTATCTTCTGAAGAATAATATCTATCTATACGTAACCAGTGCATATCACGGCTACGTCTTACTTCTTCTTTACCTACAACAGGAACATTGTTTTCTGCATGACATGCTATAACACAAGCCCCACATCCAGTACACGCATTTAAATCTATTGAAAGGTTAAAGTGATGTCCAATTGAACGATCAAATTCATCCCAAAGATCAACATCTGGTGATGTTACAGGTGTTTCTTCATGATCTAAAGACACAACTGGTATAGCATTCCAGTGATTTTTATCTTTGGTATTAAATATTTCTAATGTTGTTTCTTTTACAATATCGCCACGTCCCATTAGGGTGTTGTGTAACTGAACACAGGCAAATTCGTGCATTCCAGAAGCTGGAGATACACTTACGCTCTGAACTGTATTAAAGTCTTGATACAGTGTGTAAGCATTTACACCTGTTTTCATCTCATCTTTTATACCTAGCGTTCTACCATATCCAAATGATAATCCTACAGATCCTTTGGCTTGACCTGGCTGAATAAGTACAGGAACATTTTTTAATGTTTTTCCGTTTACAGTAACATCAGCATAGCTTCCGTCTAATGCGCCAGTTGCTACATGCTCATTTTTAAGTCCGATTGCATCTGCATCGGCTTTAGATACTGTTAAATAGTTATCCCAAGATACTCTAGATATTGGATCTGGGAATTCTTGTAACCATGGGTTGTTGGCTTGTTGACCATCTCCCATTCCTGTCTTGCTATATAATGTAAGTTCTAATCCTGAACCAGCTTTTGCAGAAGACGCTAAAGCTCTTGCTGCTTCACCTCCAGAAGGTGCCGAAATTGACGTAGTCTCTTCTGAAGTTTCTTCAGATTTTTTAAGACCTAAACCTTCAGCAACATCGTCTATAATTCCTCCTACTAAAGTTTTGTCATCACTCTCTGATGCTGAACTAGTGCTTGATGTTGTAAATCCTTCAGCTACAAAAACACCATCATGTAATGCTTTATTAAAAGATCCTCCACCTAGAACACTTTGGTTCCATGTTTGTTTTATGTAGTCATGATAAGACATGCTACTACCATTCCACTTAAGCAATGCTTCTTGGAATTGTCTTGTATCAAATAATGGGCGAATTGTAGGTTGCATTAATGCAAAGTGCCCTTTCTTGATTTCAACATCACCCCAAGATTCTAAATAATGTGGTGCTGCTGCAATATATTGTGTTTCAGAAGCTGTTTCATCTGCTTTTAATGAAAAAGCAATAGATAGCTCTGTGTTTTTTAATCCTTCAGCAAAATCTGCTGCATTTGGTAATGTATATAATGGGTTAACACCACTCATGATGATACCACCTACATTTCCAGCTTTCATATCAGCAACTAATTTAGCAACTGCTTTATCGTTACCTTGTCTTGTTTTAATAGGTGATGAAGCATCAAAGGCTTTACTGTTTAAGTAACTGTTTATTTCAAGAGCAACTGTTTGCGCGTTTACATCTTGAATTCCTGTTATAACAACACCTTTACTTCCTGCCTTTTTAAGACGAGATGCAGCTTTTTGAACTGCCTCATCAATATGTGCTGGTAACTCACCAGAAACAGAACCTCCAACTATGTAACTATATAGTTTAGCTAAAGCTACTTTTTGCTGACTTGGCGTTAATGGCACTCTTTTATCAGCATTTGCTCCAGAAAGCGACATGTTAGACTCAAACTGTGTATGATGAGACATTACTCCATTTTTAGGAATACGTCCTTTTGCATACCCAGAATCAAATCCACCACCTTGCCAATCTCCTAAAAAGTCAGCTCCAACAGAAACTATGGTCGTTGCTTTTTCAAAATTGTAACTAGCAAGACCACGTGTACCATATTTAGCTTGGTACGCATCCAAAGCTGCTGATTCAGACACAGCATCGTAAACTACATGACGTACATTACCATACTTTGCTTTGAATTCAGAAATCAACTTGCTAGTTGATGGACTTGCAAATGTTTGCGTTAGCAACACAATTTGTTTTCCTGCTGTTTTTAAGTCTGTTAATTTTTGATTTGTTTCAATATCAAATGCACTCCAAGAAATAGCATTCCCTTCTTTCATTGGACCTTGAACCCTCATGCTGTCGTACAATCCTAAAACAGATGCATTAACTCTAGCGTTAGCACTACCGTGAGTAGTTGCCAAAGTATTATTCTCTATTTTAATTGGACGTCCTTCTCGAGTTTTCACTAAAACACTTGCAAAATCATACCCATTAGCAATTGTAGTTGCGTAGTAGTTTGCCACACCAGGAATAATTTCTGTAGGCTGAACCACATAAGGAATAGACTTAATTACTGGTCCTTCACAGGCGGCTAAAGAAGCTGCTGCTGTACTAAAACCAACATACTTTAAGAAATCACGACGTGTTGTTTTAGAACCTTCTAACGACTCTTTATCACCTAAAAACTCGTCAGTTGGAATTTCTTGAACAAATTCGTTTTGTTTTAGCGTCTCAACAATAGAGCTATTCTCGTTAAGCTCTTCAACACTTTTCCAGTATTTCTTGTTTGATGACATATTATATAATTGAATTACTTCTTAATAAATTAATAATGACATTTACCACATTCCAATCCACCCATTTGAGCAGCTGTTAATTGGTCTACACCATACTTTTTAGATAACTCTTCGTGAATCTTAGTATAGTATTCGTTGTCTTTTACTTTTACGTTTGTTTCTCTGTGACAGTTAACACACCAACCCATTGTTAATGGCGCATGTTGCTCAACAATTTCCATTTCTTGAATAGGACCATGACATGTTTGGCACTCTACACCAGCAACAGTAACGTGTTGTGAATGGTTAAAGTAAACAAAGTCTGGAAGGTTGTGTATACGAACCCATTTAACCGGTTGAGAATTTCCTGTGAATTTTTGATCAGCATCACTCCATCCTGCAGCTGCATATAATTTTTGAATTTCACCATCATAAAATTCTTTAGAATACTCTGGAGACGTTTCACCATTATACTCATAAATTGATTTATGACAATTCATACATACATTTAACGAAGGAATTCCTGATGTTTTACTTACTCTAGCTGAAGAGTGGCAATACTTACAGTCTATACCATTATCACCAGCGTGAATTTTATGAGAAAAATGAATTGGCTGAACTGGTTGATACCCTTGATCTACACCAACTTGCATTAAATACCCATAAACAAAATAAGCACTGGTCAACATTAAGAAAATTACAGTAACTAATACTAAAAATTGATTTTTCGCAAATGCTTTCCAAAGCGGCAATCTTTTATCTTCTACCGGCAACTCAACACCTTTAGCTTCAGCAAAACGCTTTAATGTGCGTCTTACTAAAATAAGCGCCATTGCTAATAAAGCAAATAACAACGCTAGCGCACCTAAAATAAGCTCGTTAGATGCAGCGCCAGAATTTGTACTTGTTGCCTGACCATCTACAGCTCCTTCAGGTTTTGGATCAACAGGAGGCTCTTCAGCTGTATAAGCTAAAATATCATCAATATCTTTCTCTGATAATTGAGGAAAAGCAGTCATTGCAGAACCACCATACTCATCAAATATTTTGTTTCCGTATTCATCACCTGCCTTTATCATAGACGAACTGTTATGAACCCAATCATAAATCCACTGTCTATCAAGACCAGCTTCTTCTAACCTTGACTCCACATTACGAAGTGCAGGCCCAGTCATTTTCTTATCAAGCTTATGACAAGAAGCACAGTTGGCATTAAATAATGATTTTCCATTTGCGGGATCTCCTTCTTGAGCAAAAAGAGAAGTTGAAATTGTTAGCAAAAAAAGAACACTTAACTGAAGTACTTTCCTACTTAACTTACGGTGATTCACCTGTTTCATATTATTGGTTGAATTAACTTCTAAACTTTGGTATGATTTTTTCATCTAATAAAATAAAAAAACACAGTTATAAAATCTCTCGCAAAAGTAACACTTATAGTCGATTTTAGAAATGTTAGATATGTGTTAATTTATAATTTAGAGGAATTCTAAATAATAAATTAGCACAAATTTAAGTTTATAAGACATACATTTGCATTAAATCCCATTGAAAATGATAATATTGAGACAAAAATTCACGAAGTTTTTTGCTTTTACTGCACTAATGTTCTACTGCGGTAGTTATGCCCAAAATGGAAGTTTATCTATTAATCAAGATCAAAAAATAGATAAACTACTTGCTATTAAAAAAGATATTAACACTTCTGAAAACGGTTCTGATCGATATAAAATTCAGATTTTTTCAGGAAATAGAGATGGTGCTACTACTGCTATAAGGAATTTTAAAGATGCGTTTTCTAAATGGAAAGCCACTGATGTTTATGAAACACCGAACTATAAGGTTTGGATTGGAAATTTCAGAACCCGTTTAGAGGCTGATAGAGCTTTAGTTGAAATACAAAAAAAGTTCCCAAATGCTTTCAGGTTTAAGCCTAAAAAGGAAAAAGAAATTGAATAAAAAAAGCGGCTGTTGCCGCTTTTTTTATGTTATTATTTTTTAATAAGCTTTTGATAAAAGACGTTATTATCATAACTCTCTAACTTGACAATATATATTCCCGATTGACATTTAGAAATATTTATTTCCTGTAAATTATTATTGATTTTTATTACTTCTTTTCCATTAAGTTTAAAAATTTGCACCGACTTAATATAGTTATTTTCATCTTTTAAGGTAACAAAGTCACTTGCAGGATTAGGATATAATGACACATTAGCTGATAACAATGCTTCATCTGTATACAGAGTAGTGTCTTGTACATCTCCAGAAAGAAGGGCGTTACTAGTTGATAAGCTACCTCCACAACCTGACCCAGTTATGACTGTGTTTTCAACCCAAGTTCCTAATAATAAACTAGGCGGATTTGGAATTGAAGCTTCAGTATTATAATAAATTAGATATGAGCTAGAAAAATCTCCATTGCCATCATCTGCAATAAACTCCCAACGTGTAGAAACTTCATTCCAAAAAATTTGAAATTCACAAACACCTATTCCGCCACAATCTTGACTTCCATCAACTGGATTGGTTATAAATATATTTCTTCCTGTAGTATCTTGACCATCATTTACGAATGTATAATCTTGATCATCAAACAAGGGATGACAGCCATTAAACTCTATTTGTGCTTGACTTGATATTCCTATTAGGATAAAAATAAAGCATATTGTAATATTTCTCATGGTATGTAATTAATTTCTGCTTGGATATATTCCTTGAACACAAATAACATAACGCAATCCTAAATAAGGCTGTTTGTTATTTATTGGAGAATTCTGTCCTTGACTTGATATCATATTGCTATTCATTGTGGTTGGCGTTCCTGATGATGCATATTCTTTATCTAATAATTTTGTTCCAGCAGGATAATTACCAGTTGGGTCTGAACTTGTGCCATCTTCAACAAACGCATTAACAGCATGGTTATGTGATGGCATTTGAGCTACTGTAAGCACATTGCTTTCAACACCTCCAACTTCACCTTGAACAACTGGAGACAAGCCATTGCCTTGACCAATACCTACAGGAACACGGCCTCTTAAATCCGGCAATGCAAATGTTGTAACACCATCTCCTCCATAAGTTGTACCTAGTAAAGAATATAATGCTGCATTTTGATTTATTGGCAATAATTGTCCTTCACAAGACATCCAGCCTCTTTGATTAAAGTTTACAGCTGTTAGTTTAATATCTCCTAGATAAGCATCTTGAGCCTGAATTGCGCTACTTAAGCAAATAAATAATAGTAGTGTAGTAATAGTTTTTTTCATGATTAATAGTTTATGTAATTGATTATCACTAAGGTACAATATAAAATAAAAAGAGCGGCCTGATGGCCGCTCTTTTTTCTTTATAAAAACTGATTATTTCAATTTCTTTTTAACTTCTACTTCTCTAAATGCTTCAATAACGTCACCTTCTTTAATGTCATTGTAGTTTTTAATTTGCATACCACAATCGTAACCTTTAGAAACTTCTTTTACATCGTCTTTAAATCGTTTTAGAGATGCTAATTCTCCAGTATAAATAACTACACCATCTCTAATTAAACGTACTCCAGCATTTCTATAAATTTTACCTGAAGTCACCATACAACCAGCAATACTACCAATTTTAGATACTTTGAATATTTCTCTAATCTCTGCATTACCTGTAATTTCCTCTTTAAGCTCTGGAGAAAGCATTCCTTCCATAGCGTCTTTAAGGTCGTTTATAGCATCGTAAATAATAGAGTATGTTCTGATATCTATTTCTTCTTTATCAGCTATTTGACGTGCATTACCCATTGGTCTTACATTAAATCCGATAATAATGGCATCTGATGCTGATGCTAATAAGACATCACTTTCTGTAATTGGCCCAACACCTTTATGGATGATATTTACTTGTATTTCTTCAGTTGATAATTTTTGGAATGAATCTGTAAGTGCTTCAACAGATCCGTCCACATCACCTTTAAGAATTATATTCAACTCTTGGAAATCACCTAAAGCAATACGACGACCAATCTCGTCTAATGTAATATGACGTTGAGTACGTACAGATTGCTCTCGCTGTAATTGTGTACGCTTTGCTGCAATTTGTTTTGCTTCACGCTCGTCTTCAAACACATTAAATTTATCACCTGCTTGTGGCGCACCGTCTAATCCTAAAATTGATACTGGTGTAGATGGTCCTGCTTCTGCAATATCTTTACCTCTTTCGTCATGCATAGCTTTTACCTTACCACTATTTTTACCTGCTAAAACATAATCTCCTATACGCAATGTTCCTGCTTGTACTAAAATAGTAGATACATATCCACGTCCTTTATCAAGATAAGCTTCAACAACAGTTCCTTGCGCTGATTTATTTGGGTTTGCTTTAAGCTCTAATAATTCAGCTTCTAGCAACACTTTTTCTAATAATTCCTTAACACCTGTTCCTTGTTTTGCTGATATATCTTGGGATTGAATTTTACCACCCCAATCTTCTACTAATAAATTCATATTAGCAAGACCTTCTTTAATTTTATCAGGATTTGCGGTTGGTCTATCTATCTTGTTTATAGCAAATACAATTGGTACGCCTGCTGCTTGAGCATGAGAAATTGCTTCTTTTGTTTGTGGCATGATATCATCATCAGCAGCAATTACAATAATAGCAATATCTGTTATTTGCGCACCACGCGCACGCATTGCAGTAAAGGCTTCGTGACCTGGTGTATCTAAAAATGCAATTTTTTGACCGTCTTCCAATTGTACGCCATAAGCTCCAATATGTTGGGTAATTCCACCTGATTCTCCTGCAATTACATTCTCTTCACGAATATAATCTAAAAGTGATGTTTTACCGTGATCAACATGTCCCATTACAGTTACAATAGGAGCTCTTTCTACTAAATCTTCTGGTTTATCTTCAACCTCTTCTATAGACTCTTCAATATCAGCGGTTACAAATTCTACCTCATAGCCAAATTCTTCAGCTACAATAGACAGGGTTTCTGCATCAAGACGTTGGTTCATAGTAACCATCATACCTAGCGACATACATGCTGATATAATTTGTGTTACAGAAACATCCATCATGGTAGCTACCTCGCTAGCTGTAACAAACTCTGTCACTTTAAGAATCTTGCTTTCTGCTGCTTGACTCTGTAAGTCTTTTTCAGTTTGTTCTCTGTGCTGATCTCTTTTCTCTCTACGGTATTTTGCTCCTTTTCCTTTGTTAGATTTTCCTTGAAGTTTTTCAAGGGTTTCTCTTACTTGTTTTTGTACTTCTTCTTCGCTTGGTTCTTCTTTAACAATATTACGTCTTCCTTTTCCTGAACCAGATTTTCCTCTAAATCTGTTATTGTTTCCAGAATTTCCACCTCCTGTATTGTTAGGCCCTCCAGCTTTACTTATACGACGACGTTTTCTCTTGTTATTAGAGTCTTTATCGTCTTTTTTCTTTTCTTCTTTTTTCTTTTTAGGCTTATTAAATTGAGATAAATCAATTTTGTCTCCTGCAATTTTTGGCCCTGTTAACTTTTGATATTTTGTTTTTAGGGTTTCTTCTTCAGGTGGCTTTTGTTCTGTTTTAGGTGTTTCCTTTTTAGGAGCAACAACTTCTTTTTTAGGCGTTTGTTTTATGGGAGTTTTTGCAGAATCGTTTTTCTTTTCTTTCGGTTCTACTTTTTCTTCTTTTTTAACGTCCTTTTCTGGCTGATTAGTTTGGCTTAAAGTTTCTTTTTCAGGCTCTTTTGGAGCGTCCTTCTTTTTAGAGTCCAAGTTTATTTTGCCAACTTGTTTTGGTCCAGAAATAGACTTTTTGGCTTTAATAACTTCAGCTTCTTTTGCTTCGGCTTCTTTTCTTGCCTTTTCTTTTTGTTTTTCTTTCTCTTCAAGTTCGCGCTCGCGTTGTACTCTAAGGGCTTCTTTTTCTTTATGCTTGGCCTCACTAACTTCTTTAGACGCCATTTTTTTGCTAGCATCTGTTTGAAATTCATCAGAAAGTGTTTTATACACTTCTTGAGTGATTTTTGTAGTTGGTCGCTTCTCTATTTCGATGCCTTTTGAATCTAAAAATTCAACAGCACGATCTAAAGAAATATTGAGCTCTCTTAATACTTTATTTAATCTAATTGTTTCAGCCATAAATTGCCTTTAATATAACCTAAAATCTGTTTATTCTTCAAATTCTTCTTTAAGAATTCTTATAACCTCATTAATTGTTTCTTCTTCTAAATCTGTTCTCTTAACTAAATCATCAACATCTTGCTCTAACACGCTTTTTGCTGTATCTAAACCTACTTTGCTGAATTCTGCAATAATCCAAGGTTCTATTTCGTCTGAGAACTCTGTTAACTCTACATCTTCTTCTGCTCCTTCTCTAAACACGTCTATTTCATAACCGGTTAATTGACCTGCTAATCGTATGTTGTGTCCGCCTCTACCAATTGCTTTACTTACTTCTTCTGGCTTAAGTATTGCTTCGGCACGTTTATTTTCTTCATCTATTTTTATAGATGTTACTCTTGCTGGGCTTAACGCTCTTGTTATGTATAGTTGTAAGTTGTTTGTAAAGTTAATTACATCTATATTTTCGTTTCCTAATTCTCTAACGATACCGTGTATTCTAGATCCTTTCATACCTACACAGGCTCCTACTGGGTCTATTCTATCGTCATAAGAATCTACGGCTACTTTTGCTTTTTCGCCTGGAATTCTTACTACTTTCTTTACTGTTATTAAACCATCAAAAACTTCTGGTATTTCTTGTTCAAATAGTTTTTCTAAAAATACTGGAGATGTTCTAGACATGATAATGGCTGGCTTATTTCCTTTTAGCTCAACGTTTTCTATAACGCCTCTTACATTATCTCCTTTCCTAAAAAAGTCTGATGGTATTTGTTTGTCTTTAGGTAAAACTATCTCATTTCCTTCGTCATCTAATAAAATAATTGCTCTATGACGAATATGATGTACTTCTGCAGTGTAAATATCTCCTATTAAGTCTTTAAACTGCTTGTATATGTTTGTATTATCGTGTTCGTGAATTTTAGAAATAAGGTTTTGTCTTAATGCTAAAATTGAACGACGTCCTAAATCTATTAATTTTACTTCTTCAGATACATCTTCACCAACTTCAAAATCTGGTTCTATTTTTCTAGCTTCACTTAAAGATATTTCTTGATTAGGTTCTTCTACTTCTCCATCTGCTACAACAACACGGTTTCTCCAAATTTCTAAATCGCCTTTATCTGGGTTTATAATGATATCAAAATTATCATCATCTCCAAATTTCTTTTTCAATGCATTTCTAAATACATCCTCTAAAATCGCCATTAATGTTACACGATCTATTAGTTTGTCGTCTTTAAACTCTGAAAAAGATTCAATTAACGCAAGATTTTCCATGCTCTTCTAAATTAAAATTTAATCATAACTTTTGCTTCTACAATATTTTCATAAGCTATTTCAGCTTGTTTCTCTACAGTTACTTTCCCTTTCCCTACTGGTTTAGGTTCGCGAGATTTCCACTGTAATACAATTTCATTTTCTGTTGCGTTTAAAAGATTTCCATTTATAACATTATCTGAAGTTTTTACCTCTAATGTTCTTCCTATGTTTTTAACAAACTGTCTTTTATTGGTTAACGGTGAAGCTGCTCCTGCAGATGCAACTTCTAACGAGAAGTCTTGTTCTTCTCTATCTAGATTATGCTCTACAGCTCTGCTGATATATATACAATCATCAACGGTTACTCCGTTGTCACCATCAATAATAACTTTTATGCTATTGTCACCACCAACAGTCATTTCAATAAGAAATAAATCCTGTCTTTCTTCTAGTGCTTGACTTAATAATTTTTCTACAGTTGTTCTAAACATTTCTTGGTATAAAAAGAGGGGACTTTTCGTCCCCTCATTTAATCTTTTTTCTTACAACGCTGCAAATATACAACTTTTATATTGATTTACATAATGATTGAAATGTCATTTTTTATTCTTAAATTTAAGAATCAGACTTATTACTTAACAGATTACCTATATTTTATGAAAAAAATACTTGTTCCTACAGACTTTTCTAAAGAAGCTGAAAACGCTTTAAAAGTTGCTGCACATTTAGCAAAAAAACACAATTCAGAAATTTATTTACTTCATATGCTTGAGCTACCATTAGATCAAGTTGACATGTTAAGCCAACATAGCGAACTTCCCGAAGCTATGTTTTTTATGAAGTTAGCTCATCAAAAATTTGAAGAGACAATGTCTCAAGACTACCTTAATGATGTTACAGTTCACGAAACTGTAGATTTCAATCAGACTTTTACGGGCATTTCTAACACATGTAAAGAGCATGGTATCGATTTGATTATTATGGGATCTCATGGTGTTAGCGGCATTAAAGAGATATTTATTGGTTCTAATACCGAAAAAGTTGTTCGCTCATCTGACATACCTGTTTTGGTAATAAAAAATCATCATGATGCTTTTGAAATAAATAATTTTGTTTTTGCTTCAGATTTTAAAAATGATAACAAAGAAACTTACAAACAAGCATCTCAATTAGCGTCATTATTTAACGCTAAAATTCATTTACTTTTAGTAAATACCGCAGGCAACTTTATAACTACATCAAAAGCAAATAGTAGAATTTTAGATTTTATTAAAGATACAGATTTCAAAAATTACACTATAAATATTTACAATGATGAAAGCGTAGAGAAAGGTATTTTAAATTTTTCTCATGAAATAAACGCAGATTTAATTGGCATTAGCACACATGGCAGACAAGGTATAGCTCACTTTTTTAACGGAAGCATTAGTGAAGATTTAGTGAACCACGCAAAACGCCCCGTAATTACCTTTAAGATATAACCTAAAAGTGATATAAATAAAAAACCTCCTAAAATAGGAGGTTTTTTTGTTGGCCTACTAGGGCTCGAACCTAGACTCTTCTGGACCAAAACCAGACGTGTTGCCAGTTACACCATAGGCCATCGCTTTATTGCGGTTGCAAATTTATAACAAAGTTTTATTTTGACAAACATTTTTTAAAGAAAAATATTTTTCAATACTTAACGTTTCCTTAAAAAGACCTTTCATTACATAATTATTGTTAAATTCGCTTCGGTTTTAAAACACAGAATACATGACACATATTAGCTTTAAAAAATGGAATACCATTTTAGGTTGGTTAGCCTTTTTAATTGCTTTAATAACATACAGCTTAACCGTTGAGCCAACCGTAAGCTTCTGGGATGCTGGAGAATACATCCTCACCTCTTCTAAATTACAAGTAGGACATCCACCTGGCGCTCCACTATTTCAAATGTTTGGCGCCTTCTTTTCTATGTTTGCACTAGACCCAAGTCAAATAGGTTTGGTTATGAATATGATGAGTGCTGTTTCTAGTGCATTCACCATTTTATTTATGTTTTGGACCATTACATTATTACTAAAAAAATTAATTTCAAAAGATGATACGCTTTCTGAATCTCAAAAAATAGCCGTTCTAGGCAGTGGTTTAGTGGGTAGTTTAGCCTTTACTTTTACAGATTCATTTTGGTTTAACGCCGTTGAAACCGAAGTGTATGCCATGGCAACACTTATTATGTCTGTTTTATTTTATTTAGGCTTACGCTGGGAACAAGACATGCACAAGCCTCGCGGTAATAAATGGCTTATTTTAATTGCCTTTATTATAGGACTTTCGTTTGGAGTTCACTTTATGGGGTTATTAACTATTCCTGCAATTGGATTAATTTATTATTTTAAAAACTATAAAGAAATAACAGTAAAAAACTTCATTATAGCCAATGCTATTTCTGTAGCTATTTTATTATTTGTTTTTAAATTGTTAGCACCTAACATTCTACGCTTTTTTAGTAGTTTAGAAATATTCTTTGTAAATACTATTGGTTTACCATTTAATTCCGGAACCATTATTGCAGGACTTATTATTGTTGCCTTTGTATATTTTGGATTAAAATATACCAGAGAGAAACAATACAAGCACCTTAATACGACTTTACTTTGCATCACGTTTATCGTAATCGGGTTTTCTTCTTGGATGATGCTTCCTATTCGTGCTAATGCTAATGTGGTAATTAATGAGAATGACCCTTCTGATGCCAGAGAGCTTTTAGCGTATTATAATTTAGAACAGTATCCTGAAACACATTTATTTTACGGACCACAGTTTACAGATCAATATTCAGGGTTAGATGAAATAGAGCCTTATGTTGATGACAAACCTAATTATGAAAAAGACGATAAAAATGGTAAATACGTTATTATAAACGATTGGAAAAATGCCAAGCAAAATTACAACCACAAACACTCGTCAATTCTTCCACGTATGTGGAGCCCTGAAAACGCAGAAAACTATATGATATTTACCGGGTTTTTAGATTTTAATCTAAAACCAGAATATCAAATGGAAAATAGGCTTCGTAAAGCTGTTTCTGATTTTAAAAACGATGTTGTTCAAGGCCTAATTGACTATGAAGACTATAACAGATTTTTAAAACAGTTTGGTCAATACATTGATGTTGAAAAACCTTCATTAGGAAGCAACATCACTTATATGCTAGAATACCAGTTAGGTTATATGTATTGGCGCTATTTTATGTGGAACTTTGTAGGACGTCAAGATGACATTCAAGGAAAACTTGACAATCACGGAAATTGGTTAAGTGGCATTAAATTTATTGATGAGTGGCATTTAGGCTTATCACAAGACAACTTACCTAGCGATGTAAAAAACAACAAAGCCAGAAACACCTATTACTTTTTACCATTTATTCTTGGGTTGATAGGACTATTTTTCTTGTTTAACACAGACAAAAAACGCTTTTGGGTAATGTTGGTGTTTTTCCTTTTCACAGGATTAGCGATACAAGTTTACACCAATGTAAGACCTTTTGAACCAAGAGAACGTGACTATTCGGTAGTAGGTTCATTTTATGTATTTGCCTTATGGATTGGATTTGGTGCTTATGCCATTTTTAATTTCTTAAAAACACGTATTCAATCAAAGTTTTTACCAATAGGCATTACTTTGGCTTGCCTAGTTTTAGTTCCTGGTATTCTTGCTGCAAACAATTGGGATGACCATGATAGATCCAACAAGAAAACAGCTTTAGCTATGGCTAAAATGTATTTAGACTCTTGTGCTGAAAATGGTATTCTTTTCACTATTGGTGACAATGACACCTTTGCCCTTTGGTATGCTCAAGAAATTGAAGAATATCGCCGCGATGTTCGCATTATTAACACAAGCTTATTTCAAACAGATTGGTACATTGATCAAATGAAACGTAAAGCTTACGAAAGTGACCCAATTCCTTCACAACTTACACATGATCAATACAAATTTGGCACGCGTGATTACATCATGAAAAAAACATATTATCTTGATGCCAGAGGAAACCCAAAACCAACCATAAACACAGACACTTTATTTATCAAAGACTTTTTGGATTTTGTAACTAGCGAAAACCCAAAAACAAAGTTCAAATACATATTAGAATTACAAGGTGAAGACCCTAGTTTTTATCCGTTGCAATTTCAAAAGGCTAATTATTTCCCAGTTGAACATGTTAGAATACCTGTAAACAAGGAAAATGCTATAAAATATGGTATTGTAAAAGAAAAAGACTCAGCTAAAATTGTTGATTATTTAGATATAACTATTGATGATAGCGCTTTGTACAAAAACCGTTTATTAATGCTAGATATCGTTGCCAACAACGATTGGAAACGTCCTATTTATTTTACTGGAGGCGCATTTGGTAATGATGATTACATCTGGATGAAAGACTACTTACAACTTGACGGAATGACCTACAAACTTGTTCCTATAAAAACACCAATTGACAGGGCAAATCCGTTTGACATGGGTCGTGTTGACAGTGATTTAATGTATGATAAAGTAACTAAATGGGATTGGGGAAATAGTGGCGACCCTGACTTATATCACGATACAGAAACGCGTAAAAACTCTATTACATACCGTGGTAATTTAGCACGACTTATAGAGCAACTCATTAACGAAGACAAGCCTAAAAAAGCCGAAGAGATAGCTGATATAGCCATGAAAAACATGCCTGTTAATTACTATGGATATTACACCCTTTTAGAACCATATATTAGTGCATATTATGAAGTAGATGCCCCAGAGAAAGCTAGAAAGCTTTTTAAAGAAGTTTCTAAAAAATACCAAGAAACCCTAACCTATTATAGCTCGCTAACTGTAGATAAACAATATGAGGTTATTGAAGACATTATTACAGACATTGAACGTTACAAAGGGCTTGTTGATGTAGTAAAAGAGTACGATAAAGAAATGGCTATAACAGAAACTAAGACGTTTACTAACTATTTAAACTTGTTTAATCATTTTTATCAAGATGAACCAAGCTATCGAGACAGACCAGCTGAACCAGATTTAGCTCCAGAAACTAAAATAGATAGTTTGCTAATTGAAGAATAATGAGTTTAACAACACCTGTTAAAATACCAAAACTAATAAAAGGCATGTTCCCAAAATACATTTGGAACATGCCTTTAAACATAGATAAAACAATTTATCTAACCTTTGATGACGGCCCAACTCCTGAAATTACCGGTTGGACTCTAAAAACGCTTAAGCAATATAATGCTAAAGCGACTTTTTTTTGCATAGGAAATAACGTTGAAAAATACCCAGAGATTTTTAATAGCATTCTAAAAGACGGGCATGCCGTAGGAAACCACACGCACAATCACATAAAAGGCTGGAAAACAAAAACGAAAGACTACCTTAAAAATATAGAGAAAGCCCAAAAGGTTTTTGCATTGCATGTAGAAAGCAACGAACATCAAGTATCACGACTATTTAGACCACCATATGGCCAAATAACACCCAAACAAGGAAAAAATATTTTAAAAAAAGGGTACCAAGTAGTTATGTGGGAAATTATCTCTATAGACTGGGATAAAAATATAGCCCCAGAAACCTGTTTTAAAAACGTAATAAACACCGCTAAAAACGGAAGCGTGATTGTGTTTCATGATAGTGTTAAAGCATCAAAAAATATGATGTACGCACTTCCTAAAGTTTTAGAATATTATAGTAAAAAAGGGTATGCCTTTAAAGCTATCACAAGTACTCCTGAATAATACCTATAAGCGTATTAGCATCTTGTTCACCGCTATGACGCCATTTCATTTCGCCGTTTTTATAAATAATTAATGTTGGCAAACCTTTTACACGAAGTGCTTCTGCTAGTTCTTTGTTTTTGTCAACATCAATTTTTATGACCTTGGCTTTATCTCCAAGCGCAGCAGCTACATCACGCAACACAGCATGCATTTCTTTTGATTGCTCATTCCATTCTGTAAAAAAATCTAACAGAACAGGAATATTTACATCTATTAAATCTCCAAATTTTGACATACTTTAAAGTTTTAAGCCAAATGCAGTAATATAAACCTACACATTTATTTATTATTCTTATTTGACAGCCTAATTATACCCATCTAGCAGTGTGCTATTTATAAAAATACGCAATTTCTTAATAATAAAATAGGTTGAAGAGCAACTAAACGTTTTTAGTTGCTTTTTTTAGTTCAATAACAGTAATTTCTGGCCATATACCAACACGCCCTGGGAATGCGTGATAGCCAAATCCTCGATTTACATTTATATAACGACCAAACTCCTTATACAATCCTGCCCATTGTTTATAGACATACTGCGACGGACTCCATTTAAAAAAGCCTGGTATCTCAATACCCATTTGCAAACCATGAGTATGTCCGCTTAAGGTAAGCTGGTAATTAAAGTCGTCTTTTTTCACCTTATATTCCCAATGAGAAGGATCATGCGACATTAAAATCTTAAAATCATTCTGGCTAACTCCTTGGGTTGCTACCTCAAGATCTCCAGCTTGATTAAAACCTTTTCCCCAGTTCTCAACACCAATTAAAGCTAGCTTTTGGCCATCTTTTTCGATATATCGATGTTCATTTAACAATAAGTCAAAACCTATTTTAGGGTGAATACCTTTAACTGCTTCAAAGTTTTTAATCTTATCTACACGATGTTCCCAATCAACATAATCACCGTAATCATGATTTCCTAGCACAGAAAACTTACCATAAGGTGCCTTTAACACTTTAAAAACATCTATCCAATCATCCATTTCAGAGGCAACATTGTTTACAATATCACCTGTAAAAAGCATTAAATCAGATTTTTGCTCATTAATTAAATCTACACCATACTGTATTTTTTCTTTGTTAGTAAAACTACCGGAATGAATATCAGTTATTTGCGTTATCGTAAAGCCATCAAAAGCTTCTGGTAAATCATCAAATTCTAAATGATATTTTAAAACCTTATAGTTATATCGTCCTTGAATAATACCATAAATGAATCCTGCAAACGGAATAGCAGCAAGCCCTAATGCTAATTTAGCCACAAAAGTACGCCTACTGGCTAGAGGCATGGTTTCTCCTGGCATGAAAAACGATATCAGTTTTTGAATAATTCGCACAACATCTTCCCCAAACATCATTAAAATTAGTACCGCTTTAGGAATTAATATAGTCAACATAAACCCAACAGCATACTGGAATTGTAATGTTTGCCCCATACTTCTAGGGGTTGAAAAAATAACGTAAATTAAATTGATATATACTAAAGCAGAAACTCCCAACCAAACCCAACGTATAACGCGGCTTTTGGTTACTGTTTTTAAAGCTTGAAATGCATAAATTTCTGCTATAAGAATAATAACAGATAGTATGATTAGTCTAATAACCCAACGAGACATAAAGTATGTTTATCATGAAACAAAGATAACTGTTAAAAACTCAAGGTCTTTTAACATCTTGTTAAAGTTGATTCAAAGTTTTAATTTTAAGATTGCTTAATGAGGCTGATTGTGTTTTAAACACAATGCGTTTTTCTTCATTTGGCAACAAGTCAAAATAGTTGTCGGAAAAGCGTCCTTTTTCATTACAAAATAAAAACACATCTTTTTGAAGCGTTTTACTTTGCAAAACAATTTCAAAACCTTCATCTACTTTAAGTATTTTTTTCTGAATAGTTTCTTTTACTAAATTCAAATCTTTAGGTTTCTCCAAATAAAAGTATGATTTATAATCTTTAAATTCAGTAACAACTACCACGTCATTGAATGCTATATTTTTGTTTTTTAAAGGAATCTCATATATCAAGTTACTTGAGTTTTCTGGCACATCAATTACCGAAGCGCTTTCCCAAATTTTAACACCGTAAAAGTCCATAATCTTAACAGAAAAAACACCTGAAAGCGATTTATAATTATCATTTACAACAAACAAATTAAGATCATCTCCTTCTAATTTTGAAGAAATCAATACATTTTCAAAACTACGTTTTGCCTTGTAATGCAAGGCTTTCCAGTTTCCAAAAAAATCAATACTAGACCACGAAACAGCAGGCCAACAATCATTGAGCTGCCAATACAGTGTTCCCATATTATAAGGCCTTGCCCGGCGTTGCGCCTCAATACCTTTGGTAATACCATAAGCCTGTAACAACTGACTCACATACACATAGTCTTCCACGTTATCAGGAACAGGAAAGTCCCGTTGCATATAGGCATCGATGATTTGAAATCCTCTAGAGTGTTTTTGGTGGTTTTTAAATGCTTTAGAAGTAATATTTAGCGTATCATTTTGATTGATATAATTAATCACTTCATAACTTGGAAATGACTGAAAGCCAAACTCACTCATAAATCGTGGCACATGCGTTTCTAAATGCTCAAATGGATAACCATCATGCCAAATCCACCAATCATGCGCATCGCCTTCAAATTCGTAGTTTGGATTGCCGCGACCATATTTTGGAGAACTTTCCCAATAATCAACATTTGAATATTGTCTGACCGTTTTGGGCAAAATAGAATCAAAAACCTTTAAATAATTTTCCCAAATCTCACTTTTTTCGGCTTCACTTCTATCGGCTTGCCAGCCCCAACGATGCCAACCTTCAGAGCTTTCATTATTACCACACCACAACGCCACAGATGGATGGTTTCGCAAACGCTTCACATTATCAATAGCCTCTTGCTGTACATTTTCTAAAAACGTATCATCACCTGGATACATAGCACAAGCAAACATGAAATCTTGCCAAACCAAAATGCCTTTTTCATCACATAAATCATAAAACACATCATTCTCATAAATGCCGCCACCCCAAACACGAAGCATATTCATATTAGCATCAACAACATCATTCAACAACTGCTCATAATGCTTGTTTGTGACTTGATTTTGAAAACTATGCTGTGGAATGTAATTGGCTCCCTTGGCATATACTGGAATGCCATTAACCTTAAAATAAAATGATTCGCCCAAGCTATCTTTTTCAGTAACTAAATCAATTGTTCGTAAGCCTACTTTTTTAGAAACACTATCTAAAATAGTTTCTCCATCTTTTACAACCACTTTTACATCATACAAATAAGGCTCGCCTAAATTATGAGGCCACCAGCGCTTTGGATTTTTGATATTAAAAATAATATCTGATTTATCTTGTTTTGAATATGACGTATTCAATGTATCATTAACATAAATATCATAAGTCACATGACTTTTATCTTCTGAAGAAACCGAAACATTCAAAATACATCTCGCAATCGAATCATTTAATACTTTCTGCTCAATATAAATATCTTCAATTTTAAAATCATCCCAAGTTTCTAAATTTACATCTCGCCAAATGCCACTTACATTGAGTTTTGGTCCCCAATCCCAACCGTATTGAAATTGTGCCTTTCTTGTAAAAATTCGGTTTCCTTCCGGTAATGTGTAATGTAATTTTGATTTAGCTTCCGCTTCATGCTTTGAGGTATTTTCAAATAGAATTCGCAAGCTATTTTTAGCTTTTAATAACGGCTTAACATCTACCGAAAACTCACGAAATGCATTATTGGTTTTCAAGATAAGACTATCATTTAAAAACACAGATGCATACGTATCTAAACCTTCAAAATTCAACACTATGTGCTTTCGCTTTAAAGTTTCAGGAGTAACTTTAAAATGGGTTTTATATTCCCAATTGGTTTGTGAAACCCATTGCACATCCTCTTCATGATTACCAATAAAAGGGTCTGGAATTTTATTGTGTTGCAACAAACCTGAAAACACATTTCCAGGAACATTAGCTGGTAACCAATTGGTAGTATTTTCAGCTTTAAATTGCCAATTAGAATTTAAAGAAATGGTTTCTGGCACATGGTTTTTATCTTGACAACCATGCAAAACCATAAAGGTGAAAATAGCCAAAGAACATTTTAATAAATTACTCATCATAAACTAAATATGCTGAAACCATCCAATAATTAATTTTATCATCTTCCAAGGCTTGCGCTTCAGGAATTGCAAACTCAAAAATATGTGTTCCTTTTTCTAGGTTTCCAAGAGAAATCACTTCTGGCTTCACATCGCTTCCAGGACACCAATTTGATCTTGAGTAGTCTGACGAAGCAATACGTTCTTCTATCTCTTCACCTTTCCAAGTAGCTTTTTCCATCCAAACACCTGAAGTTGGATTAAAACGCCTGAAGCTAGCGCAATCGTCACGCCAAGGAACAAATTGCTTAATAACCGAATCGTTGAGTTTAATGATATTTTCTTTTTTGGTAAATTCATCACCTTCTGCATGTCCGCCATGACCAGTAGTTATGTAGTACAACCTGGCATTTTTCAGGATTTTATCTGTTGGAATTTCAATTTTTAAATTACCTCTTGAAAAAGCATCATAAAATTTTTGATCCGCAGCATATTTTGCTGTATTAACTACAGGAATAACGCCTTGTTTCTTTTTTGTATGATTAGGAATGGTGCTTTCTTCAAAATGTAAATTGACCGAAATGTTATACCCTTCTTTGGTCCACGTATCAATAAAAACACCTATGTAAACTTCATTTTCAAGAAGTGGCAATAACTGGGTAATATCTTGCTGCCATGTTACTTGTTCTTCCCATTTTGGAATGTAAACAGGTTTTAAAGCTTCTACACGTTTATCTTCATTAAAAAAACCAATACCAAAAGGTGTCATAAAGCGTAAAAGCTCAATATTAGGTTGATAGATTTTATCATCAATTACTGCTGTTTTAATACCAGGAAAACTATCTGTAAACTGTTCTTTTTTAAGTGTTTTATTTTCTAAATCTAAAAAGCTTAAATCTGCAGAAGCAGGAACAACAAACAAAGAACCTGATTTGTCCCAAGGATCACCGTTTGATGTTAGTGTGACATCCGCAATAACTTTAGGCTGAATTTTGTATGTTGGTAATGTCACTTTTTTAAGTAATACGCGACCAGCATCTAACCGTAAAATACTATCCGATTTTTTAATAGAATCGTTTTTAAAAGCCACATCAAAATATAAGTTGGTATTATTAAAAACCTCAACATCAGTATTTCCAATGGGTTTAATTTGCGGTTTACAAGCACTTACTACAACAGCAAAGATTATTAAGAATTTTATTTTCATGTATGAATAATTTTTAGAATAGTTTTTATTGTATCTACATCTGATACCGTTTGAGGATTTTCACCAAAGAACACTGAAGATTCTGTAGCAATCACTTTTGAAGCCGAAGTATGAATTTCCTCAAATCCTGCTTTTTTAAATTCGGCGATATTTTCAACATTAACTCCACTTCCTACAAGAATTTTTATTTTTCCTTCGGATTGTTTTTTTAAAGATTTAAGTAACGCTATACCATCTAAAGCTTTAGGATGTTGCCCTGAAGTTAGAAGACGATCAGCACCTAAATTTATTAATTCTTTTATTGATTTTTCTGGATTCGGCACACAATCAAAGGCACGATGAAATGTAAACGACAGCGGTTTGGATAATGCTATTAGTGCTTCAGTTCGTTTTAAATCTATAGTAGAATTCTCATTTAAAACACCTGATACAATGCCTTTGACTCCAAGATTTTTGCACATTTGAATATCCTGTTTCATGATGTCAAATTCTGCATCAGAATAACAAAAATTACCACTTCGTGGTCTAATCAATACAAAAACAGGAATATTTAAAACTTCAACAACTTCTTTGATGAGTCCGTAACTTGGTGTGATACCACCTAAAGACAATTCACTACACAATTCTATACGATGTGCTCCTGCTATTTGAGCATTTACAGCTGATTGATAGGAATTGGCACAGATTTCTAACAACATTCTTTTTTAATTAATTATTATTTCATCAATAAAGGTCCATGCTTTATTTCCTGAACCTTGCCTTCCTTCTGGAATAACGCCATAATTTGGAATTTTCAACTTAATAAACCTCGTTTTTAATTTACGGTTGAATGATGTATTCACTAAAATATCATTTGTATTGGGAATATTTATACTTTCTATTTCAGAATCAAATGTAAACTCTATTTTTTTAGGCGCATAAATCCATTGTCCTTGCCCGTTGTAAAAACGCGTTTTAATTGAATTAATTTCCATCGCTTTGCCCAAATCAATAGTTATCTCTACATCATCGCCCCAAAACCCTAACCATTCTTTATCGCCATAACGCGAATCGCTTCCTGAAATACCGTTTATTAAACCTTGAGCTCCACTGCCTGAATACACTTTACTGGGATCAGGATTTAGGGTGATATTTTTACCCACAGCTTTATGATAATTAAAGGTTTCAGTAAATGTTGTTCCTAGTTGCTTTTTCTCATTAAAAACAGCAGCTGTTATAGTCATATCTTCTGTAAAAGGAATAGGTTTCTTATAAACCTGTGACTCTTGTGTTGGCAAAGAACCATCTGTTGTAAACCGAATAATTTTATCTTTAATTAATGTTTCTAATTTATAAGAAGGCACGCCTTGTTCTGAAATCAATTCACCTTCTACCTCATATAAATGATTGGCATAATTAATTTCCAACGCTTCCAAACGCTTATTAAAAGCTTCTACTCTTGATACAAAATCTTCATAGTTTATATTTTCTCGTTTACTCCACGCTATTTCACTCATGGCAAGAGCTCTTGGAAACACCATGTATTCAACTTGGTTTTCTTTAGGAATATATTCGGTCCATAAGTTCCCTTGAACACCTAAAACATATTGCGACTCCTCTTGATTTAACGCCTCTGGAATAGGATTAAAACTATATACTTTTTCTAGCGGCAAATAGCCTCCAATAGCTAGTGGTTCGTCTTTATTAGTAGATTGATAATAATCAAAATAACAATGACTAGTTGGTGTCATTATAACGTTATGATGTTGCTTGGCAGCTTCAACCGCACCATTGGTTCCTCGCCATGACATAACCGTGGCATTGGGCGCTAATCCGCCTTCTAAAATCTCATCCCAACCAATGATTTGTTTACCTTTATTATTTAGATATTTTTCTATACGCTGAATAAAATAGCTTTGTAACTCGTGCTCGTCTTTTAATCCTTCTTTTTTAATTCGGTTTTGACAAGCCTCGCATGTTTTCCAATGCGTTTTTGGCGCTTCATCGCCACCAATATGAATATATTTACTTGGAAATAATGTGATAACCTCATCTAAAACATCTTGTAAAAACACGAATATTTCATCTTTTCCAGCGCAAAAAATATCATCAAAAACGCCCCAAGTTTTTGCTACTTTTATAGAGTCTTCATGACAACCTAATTCAGGGTAAGCTGCAATAGCTGCTTGTGCATGACCAGGCATTTCAATCTCCGGAATCACTTTTATATGTCGGTTTTTAGCATAAGCCACAACATCTTTGATGTCTTCTTGTGTGTAAAATCCACCATAGCGTTTGCCATCATAAGTTGAGGGTTGATCAGAAAAATGTCCTACCAAGGTTTCATCTCTAAAAGCTGCTGTTTGTTGTAGTTTGGGATATTTTTTTATTTCTATGCGCCAACCTTGATCGTCTGTTAAATGCCAATGAAAAGTATTCACTTTTAGCATCGCCAAAGCATCAATATATTTTTTGATAAATTCTACTGAAAACATATGTCTAGCAACATCTAGATGCATACCTCGATACTGAAATCTCGGCGCATCTTCTATCTTCAAACACTGTATTGCTATTTCTCTGCTTGCAAAAGAACCATTTTCAAAACCAACAGGTAATAATTGCCTTAAAGTTTGTACAGCATAAGAAGCACCTTGATCTGTTTTTGCTTTAATAGTGATTTGACTAGGAGTTATCTCTAGCTGATATCCCTCTGGGTTTTTGATATTTTCATCTTTAATAAATGTAATATCATTGTTGTCTTTAATTTTTATCGAGCTACCTTCTTCTATAAATGTTTTTAAAAAATCAGCAGATGTCTTAAATGCAACATCATATTGCATCCCTATATTACTGCTTAAAATAAAATATGATTCACTTACAACCTTTTCATTAGGAACGGGGATTATTTGAGAAGCAACAACTTCTGTAGGTTTTTGATCGCAATTAAAAATCAAAATCAGAAAAACAATAGAAACAAAAAAATTCTTGGTTAGCATTTTAGTATATTAGATGCTTTAAATTTAGCAATCTAATTTTAATGAAACTTCATTTTTTACCTCTATTTATTACGATTTTATCAATTACAAGCTGCAAGAAACCTTCGCCTTCTACGCCTGCTCAAAAAGACAAATCTTTAATTTCTTATGTTAATCCGTTTATTGGTACTGGTGGTCATGGTCATACCTATCCTGGAGCAACTATGCCTTTTGGTATGATGCAACTATCTCCAGATACGCGACTTGATGGTTGGGATGGTTGCTCTGGTTATCATTATTCAGATGAATATATCTATGGCTTTTCACATACACATTTAAGCGGAACAGGAGTTTCTGACTATGGTGACATTTTATTGATGCCAACAAACAAGGTTGCTTTTAACAATGGAGCTGACGGACAATCAGGTTACAGAGCACATTTTTCTCATGACAACGAAATGGCTGAACCAGGTTATTATAAAGTACATTTAGATTCTACAGAAATTGATGTGGAACTGACCGTTTCTAAACGAAGTGGTATACATAAATACCTATTTCCTTCTTCTGAAAATCAATACGTGATTTTAGATTTAGACCATCGCGACCAACTTTTGGACTATAAAATTCAGATGGTAGATAGTCAATCGATTAAAGGTTATAGACATTCCAAAGCTTGGGCAACAGACCAACGTTTGTTTTTTGACATGCATTTTTCAAAATCTATTGAAAGCATTTCTTATGTTGAAAATGATACTGAAGTTTCTAAAAACTACAAATACCAAAGCAAAAAGGCTGCTATAAAATTCAAAAACCCAAACAATGATCCTATTTATATTAAAATAGGTATTTCAGCAGTTGATGAAGCTGGCGCTAAACGCAATTGGGAAACTGAAATAGGAGACAAAACCTTTGACGATATTAAAACCGAAGCTCAAAACACTTGGGAGCAGCAACTAGAAAAAATTGTGGTTGAAAGCACAAATAATGACTACAAAACCAACTTTTACACGGCATTATATCACACTATGATTGCGCCAAACTTATATCAAGATGTTGATGGAAGATATCGTGGTATGGATTTGGAAATTCATGAAACCAAAGATTTTGAGTATTACACAGTATTCTCGCTTTGGGACACCTATCGTGCAGCGCATCCGCTTTACACCATTATTGAAGAAGACCGAACGAACGATTTCATCAATACATTTTTAGCAAAATACGACGAAGGCGGCATCATGCCAATTTGGGATTTAAGCGCTAATTACACGGGTTGCATGATTGGTTATCACGCAGTACCTGTAATTGCTGATGCTTACTTAAAAGGGATTCGTGGGTACAACACCGAAAAAGCTTTTGAAGCCATGAAGCACAGTGCAACACGAGATAAGTTAGGATTGAAAAGCTACAAAGAACTTGGGTTTATTCCTGTAGAAGAAGAAAGCGAATCTGTTTCAAAAACTTTGGAATATGCCTATGACGACTGGACCATTGCTCAAATGGCAAAAGCCATGAACAAAACCGAAGATTACAAAACTTATACGGAACGTGCGCAATATTATAAAAACAGTTACGACCCAGAAACCAAATTTATGCGTGGTCGTTTTAGAAATACATGGTTTGCACCTTTTGACCCTTATGAAGTGAACTTCAATTATACCGAAGCTAATTCTTGGCAATACAGTTTTTATGTGCCGCAAGATATTTCTGGGTTTATAAACTTATTAGGCGGAAAAGATAAACTCGAAATCCAATTAGACACGTTATTTACTGCCAATGACAAAACTTCTGGGCGTCATCAAGTAGACATCACAGGTCTCATTGGGCAATATGCACATGGTAATGAGCCAAGTCATCACATGGCTTACCTTTATAATTTTGTAAATAAGCCACATAAAACTCAAGAACGCGTTCACCAAATTTTAACCGAATTATACACTAACACACCTGATGGTATTTCGGGTAATGAAGATTGTGGACAAATGAGTGCTTGGTATGTGTTTTCATCAATGGGATTCTATCCTGTTACGCCAGCAAGTAATCAATACATTATTGGCACACCTTTATTTGACAAAGCCACAATCAATCTAGAAAATGGTAAGCAATTTAATATCGTAGCAACTAACTTAAGCGATAAAAACATTTACATTGAGCATGTTTACCTCAACGGAAAATCGCTTGACAGAACATTTATTTATCACAACGAAATTGCAGAAGGTGGCACATTAGAATTTAAAATGACCGACAATCCAGCTGTTTGGGGAAGTCAAGAAGGACAAGAACCTAATACAAGCATTGACGAACATCTCGTTGTTCCTGTGCCTTTTATTGCAAAAGGCGATGTCGCTTTTAAAGGTGAAACTGAAGTTGTTTTAGAAAATGTAGATAATGAAGTTTCCATTTTTTATAGTTTGAATGATGAAGATTTCAAATTATACGATGCGCCTTTTACAATTTCAGAAGCTACAAACTTGAATGTGTATTCAGAAAAAAACAAAATCAAAAGCGCAACGGTTGAAACCAAGTTTTATAAAATAGACCCTAACCTTTCTATTACTCTTGAAACCGAATACGCCAACCAATATAATGGTGGTGGTAATGATGCCTTAATTGATGGCATTCTTGGAACTCAAGATTTTAGAACTGGTACTTGGCAAGGATATCATAATACTGATTTGATAGCAACAGTAGATTTAGGAAAAGAAACCCATGTTAATCTGGTTACCATAAACTTCTTGGAAGACCAACGCTCTTGGATATTTTATCCTACTGAAGTTGCTTGTTTTGGTTCCACTGATGGTGAAAATTTCGAATCTATAGGAAAATATAGTTTATATGAAATAGTACCTTCTGATGAAGTTGACATTAAAAATGTAGAATTTATTATAGAAAACAATGCAAACTATCGATTTAGTAAACCACTAAAAAACAACTATCGTTACATAAAAATAAAAGCCAAAACACTAGGCGAACTCCCAAAATGGCATTTAGGTCACGAACACGACGGAAGAAGCTGGCTATTTGCTGATGAAATTACTATTAAATAAAACTAACTAACATTTAATCATGACCCAACAAAAATCCTATCGCTCATCATTCATTCTACTTACTGTATTATTTTTCCTTTGGGGATTTATAACAGTTTTAGTCGATTCCCTCATACCTCGATTAAGAGAGCTTTTCACACTCACCTACTTTCAAGCAGGTATGGTTCAATTTGCGTTTTTTGGTGCCTTTTTCTTACTGTCAATTCCTGCGAGTTACATCCTCTCAAAAATTGGTTATAAAAAAGGAATTATTCTAGGCTTGGTTACTATGGCATTAGGCTGCTTGTTGTTTTATCCTGCAGCCTCATATCGTGTATTTGGAATATTTATGTTGGCTTATTTTATTTTAGCTGGAGGCATTACCATTTTACAGGTAGCAGCAAATCCGTATGTTGCAGTTTTGGGTTCTGAAGATGGTGCATCTAGTCGATTAAATTTATCGCAAGCCTTCAATTCATTAGGAACTGCAATTGCTCCTGCCATTGGTGCATTGTTCATTTTAAGTGATAAAATTAAAACTAAAGACGAAATAGGTGCTTTGGTTGGCACTGCTAAAGAACAATATTTAATTGCTGAAGCTTCAGCTGTTCAAACACCTTTTATTGGTCTAGCATTGTTTATCGTACTTATTGCTATCTATTTCTTTTTTGCTAAACTCCCAAAACTTATCAGCGAAACCGAAACAGGAACTTATAAAGATGCCTTAAAGCAGAAAAACCTTATGCTTGGTGTATTTGGCATTTTCTGTTATGTAGGAGCCGAAGTTGCTATAGGTAGTTACTTGGTAAATTATTTTATGGATATGAATTTAGTATCACTCATCAAAGAAGAAGGGTTTATGAAATCAATCGCTGAATCACTACTAAATTCTGGTTTAGCTGAAAAAGATGACAAAGCAGTTGTTGGTGTATTTGTTACCTTTTATTGGTCAGGTGCTATGATAGGACGTTTTATAGGTTCGTACTTAACCAAAATCATCAACCCTGGAAAAGTACTTGGTATATTTGCTACTTGTGCTGTTGCTTTAATCTTGCTATCTATAAGCACAACAGGGTTGGTCTCCATGTGGAGTATTTTAGCGGTAGGATTATTCAATTCTATTATGTTCCCTACTATTTTCACATTGGCTATTGATGGTATTGGGTCGTTAAAACCAAAAGGTTCAGGGCTTTTATGTACTGCTATTGTTGGTGGAGCTATTATTCCGCCTGCATACGGATTTCTAACAGATAACATTGGATTTAAACCTGCTTTGTTTTTGGTGATTTGTGCTTATACTTACATCTTGTATTATGGTTACCGAAACTCTAAAAAAACTTTTAATCTATGAAACGCAGACACTTTATAAAAAACGCTTCACTTACAGGAGTTGGATTAACCGTTGGTTCATCATTAATTGCATGTGCTCAAGAGAATTCAAAAAACGAAAAAACTTCAGTTGTTGCAAACCCGAAAGCATCACTTCCATTAGTTATTGCGACTTGGAATGTACCTAATGCTACTTCAAAAGCTTGGGAAACTCTAAAAAAAGGAGGTTCTGCATTAGATGCCGTTGAAAAAGGCTGCATGGTTGAAGAAGCTGATGTCAATAATACTTCCGTAGGAAAAGGCGGTTTACCAGATCGTGATGGTCGCGTAACGTTAGATGCTTGCATTATGGACAAGCATGGTAATTGTGGTTCAGTAGTATATCTTGAAAATATTGTACATGCCGTTTCAGTAGCCCGTAAAGTTATGGAAGACACACCACATGTTATGCTTGCTGGAAAAGGCGCTGAACAATACGCCTATGAATTAGGAATGCCAAAGGACAACTTACTAACGGAATCATCAAAAAAAGCTTGGGAGGCATGGAAAGTAAAAAGCGAGTACAAACCTATTATTAACATTGAAAATCACGATACTATTGGCATGCTTGCTATTGATGAAAATGGCGATATTTCTGGTGCCTGTACAACAAGTGGTCTTGCTTATAAAATGGCTGGTCGTGTTGGTGATAGCCCAATAATTGGTTCTGGTTTATTTGTAGATAACGAAATTGGTGCTTGTGTAGCTACTGGATTGGGTGAAGAAGTTGTAAAAACAGTTGGTAGCTTTCTGGTGGTTGAATTGATGCGCCAAGGTAAATCGCCGCAAGAAGCTTGTGAAGAAGCTATAAATCGTATTGTTAGTAAACCTAATAGCAATTACAAGGATTTTCAGGTTGGGTACATTGCTGTAAACAAACAAGGAGAAACAGGAAGTTATTCTATTCATAACGGTTTTAGTATGACAAAATTTCAAAATGGAGAGAATACCAATCAAACATCTAATCATTTTATTAAAACAGAATAAGCATTTTATCTATGAAAGTAATACCGTCATCTGAAAAATAACAAATAAATCACTGATTATAAATGACTTAAAAACAAAAATGCACTTTATCGATGTTTTATGTTTTAACTCCCAAATCATCAAATAATCCTGCATTACATCTATTTTTTTATACCATAACTAGCTTTGCGTTGTTTCTTTGTTTCGGATTTAAAAAACACTATGTCCGTCATGAAAAATTTAGTTACAATAATAGCTTTCTTAACAATTTCTTTTAGTGCGTTTTCTCAAGAAAAAGCAAACGAGACTACTGCTGCTATTAATGTTGATACAACAACTGTAATTAAAGAAATTAAATCTTTAAACAAAGACATAGTATTAAGTAATACAACAAAGAAAAAGTTATTAATTCAAAATAACTTTGATAAATCTGCTTTCTTATTCAGAGGTAAAAAATCAAGAAGAGAAAAAATCTGCTAATTAAAACCACTTTAAGGTTATATCCACAATTTTTTGTTTTAATGTCGTATAAGGTGGGAATAGAAACTCAACAGAACCTTTAGTATGTTGTTTCATAACAGAACGCATATTAGAAAATTCTTGAAAACCAAAATAACCATGACTCTTACCTATACCACTATTATTACTACCGCCAAATGGCAAATTATGATTTGAGTATTGCACGACATTATTATTAATACATGAGGTTCCAGCTCTCGTATTACTAATAACTTTATCAATAGTTCTTTTATGCTTACTGTAAATATATAGCGCTAGTGGTTTTTCTTTTGTGTTAATATAAGTAATGACCTCATCTATATTTTCATAGACTTTTATTGGTAGAATTGGTCCAAAAATCTCTTCTTGCATTAACAAAGAATCTTCAGGTAGGTTAGACACAACTGTTGGCGCAATGTAGCAGTCGTCTTGATTTGTTTGTCCACCTATTTCAATAGTTGCGCTATGGCTTTTGGCATCTTGTAAATAACTTACCAAACGGTTAAAATGTTTTTTATTTACAATCCTTGAATAAGAATCAGACGTTTCCGCATTGGTTGAATAAAACTTTTGTAGTTGCTTTCTAATTTCTGCTATAAAAACATCTTTTAAAGACGCTTTTATAAATACATAATCAGGCGCAATACATGTTTGTCCGTTATTTACAAACTTTCCCCAAACAAGTCTTTTTACTGCTCTTTTTAAGTTAATTGTGTCATCTATAATTGCAGGAGATTTACCTCCTAGCTCTAGTGTAACTGATGCTAAATGATTTGAAGCAGCTTTCATAACAATTTTACCAACTTGCGGAGATCCTGTAAAAAATATATGATTAAACGGTAGTTCTAGCAATGCTTGAGATGCTTTAACATCGCCTTCAATCAAAGCAACTTCATTTTCTGAAAATAATTCAGAAATAATTGCCTTCATTACTTTTGAAATATGAGGCGTCATTTCAGACGGTTTAATTATGACTGTATTTCCTGCTGCAATAGCTGACACCAAAGGTCCAAAGGTTAAGTTTAAAGGAAAATTCCAAGGAGAAATAATTAAACAAACGCCTTTTGGCTCATATATGTACCAAGAAGACGAACCAAGTAACGCTAAAGGCGTTTCTACTTTTTGCCGTTTCATCCATGATTTCAAATGCTGCTTGGCAAACTTAATATCACCAATTACTGGATATATTTCAGTTAAATCGGTTTCTGCGTATGGTTTTTTAAAATCGGCATAAATAGCCTCTCTTATAGCGTCTTTATAGGTGTTCTCAATAGCATTTTTTAGAGCATTAAGTTTATTAATTCGCTTTTTATAACTTGCTTTTGCTACCGCAAACTGATTGCTTTTTTGAGAATTAAACACATTATAAAAAGGATTACCCATGTAACTCATATTCGAGGATGTTGATTTTTGTAAAAAAATAAAACTAAATTTATGAAATCTGATTGAGATTACATGCTTTTCAGATTTTATAAATATTCAAGTATAATATTTTAAAAAACAATTTATGAGATTTTCAATACTATTCATAGTGTTTTTGAGTACTATTTTAAGTTCGTTTTCACAAAATAAACTTAAAGTAGATAGTCTTTTAAATATCGTAACATCAAGAACTAACGATTCAATAAAAATGGTTGCGTATAATAAGTTAAGACGCGCTACGTATTTTTCAAATCCTAAAAAAGCACAAGAATACACTCATAAATATCTTGAATATGCAAAGAGACGCAAAGATTCATTTCATATTGCTATTGCACATTTTTATTTAGGAAACACATTTGTTACCCAGAGTGATTTTAAACCAGCTTTAGAGCACTATTTCAATGCTTCTTCTTATTTTGAACGTGTAAAAGATTCAACCAGATTAAGTTCTATATTAAATGCCATTGGAGCCGTCTATTTAAACAACAAAAATGATTCTCTTTCTTTAAAATACTTCAAACAATCACAAAAAATAAGTGAATCTCTTAAGGATTATAGAAGAAATGCTATCGCATTAAATAATATAAGTGATATATATAAAACCAAAGGCGATATAGAAACCTCTATTTACTATTTAGAGTCAGCTTACGAAAGCTTAAAAAAAGATGGCAGTAAGCAGTATGTAATACCATTATCTTTAAATCTAGCCAATGCTTATTCTGAAGTAAAAAAACACAAAAAAGCCTTAAATTTATACAACAACACTTTATCTATAGTAGATACCATAAATGATGTAGTAAATTATGCTAATATTTTAAAAAGTATGGGGAATTTTTACATCAAAAGAAAAGAATATATAACAGGTACAGAATATTTAAAATCAGCATTTGATAAATATACCAAAGCAAATTTTTTTGACGACAGATACCATATGATGCCCGAATTAATAAACGCGTATACAACTACCAATAATCCAGATAAAGCTCTATCCTTATTTCATGAATATAACACTATAAAGGATTCACTTTTTACCATAGAAAAAGATAAAAATCTAACAGAATTGCTTCAAAAATTTGAAGTAGAAAAAAAAGACGCTCAATTAAAACTACTAAAACTAGAAACTCAAAGAAAAGAGCAGCAAAAACGCTTATACCTTTACATTTCAATATCTATCTGTTTTATAGCTTGTTTCCTTGGTTTTTTTTACTACAAAAATCAATTAAAAAACAAACAACTTGCTAAACAAAAATTACTATTAGAAAATACCATTGATGAAAAAAACATTCTATTAAAAGAAGTTCATCATCGAGTAAAAAATAGTTTTCAAATTGTATCAAGTTTATTGTATTTACAATCAGAAAATCTAGATGACAAAGAAGCAAAGCTAGCTATAAAAGAAGCAGAAAACCGTGTTAAATCTATGGTTTTAATACATCAAAAATTATACAATAAAGACGAATTAATAGGTATTAATACATATGAATATTTCAATGATTTAGTTAAAGATATTTTTGAAAGTCATCAATTAAAAAAAAGGAACATAACTTACAAATTAAATGTTGATGCGCTTGTTTTAGATATTGAAACAATAACACCCATTGGCTTAATTTTAAACGAACTTATTATAAACACACTAAAACACGCCTTTATGCCAGCAAATAAGCATAATAGTTTAATTATTATTACCTTTAAAAAAATTAATAGTTTATTAGAGTTAAAAGTTATTGATAATGGCAAAGGATTCTCTGGAGAAGTAAAAGAAACCTCCTTTGGTATAAAAATTATAAAAGCGTTATCTAAAAAACTAAAAGCATCATTAAATTATAATTCAAAGCCCAATACAGGCACTACTGTTACATTAATTATTAAGAAATTTAATATTCTTTCTTAATTTTAACCTAATGAAACCACTTTCTGTTTTTATTATCGAAGATGAGCCACTAATTGCATCTACAATTGAAACCGCTTTAAAAAAGCATCGTTATTATATTTGCGGAGAAGCAGACAATGCTAATGATGCCTTAAAAGACATTTATAATCTTGCACCTGATTTAGTGTTAGTTGACATACAATTAGAAGGCTATAAAACAGGTATTGATGTAGCTATAAAGTTAGATGAATTAGATATTCCTTATTTGTATTTAACATCACAAACAGACCCAAAAACAATTTTAGAAATTAAGCAAACCCAACCTTTAGGCTATATTGCAAAACCGTTTACAGAAGCAGGCTTGATCAGTAGTATTGAAGTTGCTTGGAATAATTATAGAAAAATCTCACAAGACTACTTACTATTTTCTTCAAACAATCAAACGCACAAGGTTAAACAATCTCAAATTTTATATTTAAAAGCTTTTGATAATTATTGCTACATTGTTACAAATACAAACAAATATTTAGTTCCAAAAACGTTAAAACATCTTGAAAAACAAATTAATAAAGAGCTCTTTGTAAAAACACATAGATCCTATATTGTTAACATCACAAAAATTACTTCTTTAGAGCTACAACATGTCATACTTACCAACATTAAAATACCTCTTTCTCAAGCAAACAAGTCTAAAATTAAACAGCTTTTAAAACTTTAAAAACACATTTCACTAAAAAAAACACAGCATTCGCTAAAAATATTAACCTCAACGTTTATAATTAAAATAATTTCATAGTTAAAACAACAATTATAGTACTCAAAACTATCAATTTAAAAACTTTTGATTATGAAAAAAACTATTACTTTACTTATTTTTTATCTTACCACTTTTGGTGCTTTTACCCAAAACATAGACATTCCAGATACTAACTTTAAGAACTATCTTCTTGCAAATTCGAGTATTAACACAAATGGAGATAATGAAATACAGCTCTCCGAAGCTCATTCTGTAACTGGAACCTTAAACTGCTCTGGGTTGAATATTTCAAATTTATCAGGAATTGAAAACTTTATTAATATTACAGAGTTACTTTGTTATAATAATCATTTATCAACGCTTGATGTGAGTCAACTTCCATTGTTAGAGAAATTGTATTGCGCCAATAATAATCTAGAAGCTCTTGATGTAAGTCTAAATGAAAATTTAATACACCTAACCTGTCAAGGTAATGATTTGGTTTTGTTAAATGTAGCTAACGGAAATAATACAAATTTCGTCTATTTTTCTGCTAATTCTAATGCAAATCTAACATGCATTGAAGTCGATGATGCACAATGGGCAACAACCAATTGGACAAACATAAGCAGCGCATCTTCATTTAGCGAGTCGTGTTCTGATTATACATACATACCTGATGACAATTTTGAACAGTGGCTTATAGATCATGCTTACGATACGCAGCTCAATAACTATGTAGCTACAAGTGATATAGAGAACATTGTTTCCTTAAATTTAATTAGTCAGGATATTGATGACTTGACTGGCATTGAGGGATTTGCAGCTTTAGAGCATTTGTTTTGTTCTAACAATAATTTAGAAAGCGTAAACTTGAGTGAAAACGCAAACCTTAAAACCTTGATAATTTCTTTAAACAATCTTACAGAATTAGACCTAACTAATAATTATTATTTAGAGACCCTTAATTGCTCAAAAAACCAACTGAATAGCTTACAGATAAATTCGCCTGTTTATTTAGCCGAACTTTACTGTCAAGAAAATAATTTAACCCATTTAAATATTTATAGCTACACACATTTGGAAGCTATAAATATTTCAGACAACCCTATATCTAGTTTGGGGTTAAGCACCAATAATGAGCTTGTAACTCTTGAGGCTTCAAACACCGAGTTAACCAGTTTGTCTATTGATGGTAAACCCGATTTAGCAACACTCACATTAAACGATAATCCTGATTTGGCATATTTAATTCTTATGCCTAGTTATTCTACCAATGTACCTATTGGCGGTAGTTTAGCCACTTTTAGTGCTACAAATTGTCCTGCTTTGCAGTGTATTGAAGTGCTTGACTCAAACTGGAGTGCTTCAAACTGGACACAAATTGATGCTTCTGCAAGTTATAGTGAAGACTGTCATTATAACGAAACCTACGTGCCAGACGATGCTTTTGAACAAGCATTAATAGAGATGGGTGTCGATTTTTATTTAGATGACTATGTTAATACAAATTATATTTCAGGTGTTAATGAGTTGGTGATTAGTAGTTCAGGAATACTTGATCTTACTGGTATTGAAGACTTCACCGCATTACAAACACTTTATGTTGGCGGAAATGGATTGCAAACCCTAGATGTTAGCCAGAATACAAACTTAATATATCTGTCATGCGGTAGTAATATGATTAATACTATTGATGTGAGTAATAACCCTTATTTAGAAACCTTAATCATAAGTAATACAAATTTGACAACCATTGATGTGAGCAATAATAGCTTACTAAAACGACTAGAAATAAATAACACAAATCTAGGCACCATAGATGTGAGTAATAACCTAGAATTAGATATATTATCATGTCAAAACACAGGTATTTCAAGTTTAAATGTGAGTAATAATGCCTGGTTAACAGAGTTGCGTTGTGCTAATAATGCCTTATCAGAGTTAAATGTAAGCAACAACACCATGTTAGAGTTTTTAGGGTGTCAAAATAATCAAATAACATCGCTTGACCTTTCGTTAAATGCATCTCTAAACGCCGTTTTTTGTAATAATAATGCTTTGACATCGCTAAATATTCAAAATGGAAATAACCAATATATATCACCTTCATATACTTTTAATGCCTCAAATAATCCAGACCTTGAGTGTATCCAAGTTGATAGTGTTGCTTGGTCTGAATCAAACTGGCCTAACATTGATAGCCAAACAAGTTTCAATGAAAATTGTGAATCTTTAAGTATAAACGACAATCTTCACACTGAAGACATTCTAATTTATCCAAATCCTACAAATAATGTAATCTATATAAAGCACAATAATACATTTGAAACATACGCAATAGAATCTATTACAGGAAAAACTATTTTAAAAGGAAAAAACATCTCGCAGCCTATTGATATTAGCAACTTACCTTCTGGCATTTACTTTTTATCACTAGAAAAGGGAACTAGAAGTTTTGTGAAAAAAATAATTAAAAACTGAAAACATAAGATAAATATAAAAAAGGTCGCTTTTATAGCGACCTTTTTTTATGCTATGATTGTTGCAGTAATCAATCTTTCCCTGTTAGCTATAAAGAATATTTTTCAACACAATAACATCATGCTTATAAGAAAAACACAAATTACAATTCAATTACCCTATAATCATTATTAGATTTTGTAATTTTATAGACTTCAAAATTCAAACTCATGTCAGACCAAAAACGTCTTTTCCTAGTCGATGCTTACGCTTTAATTTTCCGTGGGTATTACGCCTTTATTAAAAATCCAAGAATCAACTCAAAAGGCATCGATACGTCGGCCATTATGGGTTTTATGAACTCACTTTTAGATGTTATAAAACGTGAGCGTCCAGACCATTTAGCCGTATGTTTCGATAAAGGCGGAAGTGCTGACCGTGTAGAAATGTTTGAGGCTTACAAAGCCAATCGTGACGAAACGCCAGAAGCCATAAAAGTTGCCGTACCATACATTCAAGAGATTTTAAAAGCCATGCATATTCCCATTATGGTGAAAGAAGGTTATGAAGCCGACGACGTTATAGGGACTTTATCTAAACAAGCCGAAAAACAAGGGTATCAAACCTTTATGGTTACACCTGATAAGGATTTTGCGCAGTTAGTGTCTGAAAATATTTTTATGTACCGCCCAAAATCGTTTGGTGGTGGTTACGAAACTTGGGGCATTCCTGAAGTTCAGAAAAAATTTGAAGTTGAAGATCCGTTACAGGTGATTGATTTCTTAGGAATGATGGGAGATTCCAGCGACAACATCCCAGGTTTACCTGGTGTTGGCGAAAAAACCGCAAAAAAATTCTTGAAAGCCTACGGAAGTATGGAAGGTTTGTTTGAAAACATCCACGAGCTTAAAGGTAAAATGAAAGAAAAGGTAGAAGCAAACCAAGAATTAGGCTTACTTTCAAAAAAACTGGCTACCATAATGCTTGATGTTCCGGTGGAGTTTGATGAAAAAGATTTTGAAATGTGCGACCCAGACATTGAAGCAGTAAAAACCATTTTTCAAGATTTAGAGTTTAGACGACTTACTGAAAATTTCTTAAAAACTTTTGCTGCCGAAGATACTCAAGCAACTTCTGAAACAACATCGAAAACAGAGGAAAAAGTAAAGACAACCTCAACAGCTGGTGCAGGACAATTTTCATTATTTGGTGGTGATGTTAATGAGCCTAATACCGAAACAAATTCTGCATCGCACACCCGAAAAACCGCAGAAAACACAAGCCATTTTTACCAAAGCGTCGCCTCTGGTATGGCAACAAAGCTTTTCATTAAAAATTTAATGAACCAAACTTCGGTGTGTTTTGATACCGAAACCACAGGTTTAAATCCGTTAACTGCCGAATTGGTTGGCATTGCATTTTCATGGGAGGTTGGTAAAGGCTTCTACTTGCCATTTCCTGAAGACAAAACCGAAGCACAAGATTTAATCGAGGAATTGCGTCCGTTTTTTGAAAGTGAAACCATCGAAAAAATAGGTCAGAATTTAAAATATGATATTAAAGTTTTAGCCAAATACAACATCGAGGTAAAAGGCAAACTGTTCGATACCATGTTAGCGCATTACCTAATCAATCCAGATATGCGCCACAATATGGATGTGTTGGCAGAAACCTATTTGAATTATACACCAATTTCTATTGAAACGTTAATTGGCAAGAAAGGAAAAAATCAGCTTTCAATGCGTGATGTTCCTTTGGAAAAACAAACGGAATACGCGGTTGAAGATGCCGACATCACGCTGCAATTAAAAGAACATTTTCAAAACGAATTAGGCGAAGCCAATACCCAAACCCTTTTTGATGATATTGAAATTCCGTTACTACGCGTTTTAGCGGCCATGGAATTGGAAGGCATCAATCTTGATAAAGACTTTTTAGCGTCATTAGCCGAACAACTAAACAACGACATAGCCACACTCGAAAAAAGTATTTACGAAGCTGCTGGCGAAGAATTCAACATTGCATCGCCAAAACAATTAGGTATTATTTTATTTGAAAAAATGAAGCTGGTTGATAAGCCTAAAAAAACTAAAACTGGGCAATATTCTACTGCAGAAGACGTATTGAGTTATTTGGCAAAAGACCACGAAATCATCCAAAATATTCTGGATTTTAGAGGTTTAAGCAAACTTAAGAGCACGTATGTAGATGCGTTACCGCTTCAAGTTGAAGAAACCACAGGACGCGTACATACAGATTATATGCAAACCGTTGCAGCTACTGGTCGTTTAAGTAGTAACAACCCAAACTTACAGAACATTCCTATTCGTACCGAGCGTGGTCGTCAAGTGCGAAAGGCATTTATTCCGCGTAGCGAAGATTACACGCTTTTAGCTGCCGATTATTCTCAAATTGAATTACGCATTATCGCTGCGTTAAGTGAAGAAGAAACCATGATTGAAGCCTTTAATAACGGTGAAGATATTCACGCTTCAACTGCTGCAAAAGTTTTTAATGTAGCTATTGATGACGTTACGCGCGAACAACGTAGCAACGCAAAAACCGTTAACTTCGGTATTATTTATGGTGTTTCTGCTTTTGGTTTAAGCAACCAAACCGATTTATCGCGTAGCGAAGCAAAGGAATTAATTGACACCTATTACGAAACCTATCCAAAGTTAAAAAATTACATCAGCAAGCAAGTCGATTTTGCTCGTGACCATGGTTATGTGCAAACGGTTTTAGGCAGACGCAGATATTTAAAAGATATTAATTCTAGAAATGCGGTTGTTCGTGGTGCTGCCGAACGAAATGCGGTAAATGCACCAATTCAAGGTAGTGCAGCCGACATTATTAAACTCGCTATGATTGCCATTTACAACAAACTTGTAGCTGGCAATTACAAAACAAAAATGCTACTGCAAGTGCATGATGAATTGGTTTTTGACGTTTATAAACCAGAACTGAAAGAAGTTTCAAACCTAATAAAAACCGAAATGGAAAATGCTTATAAACTAGCTGTTCCGTTAGATGTTGAGTTAGATACTGGTGATAATTGGCTGGAGGCGCATTAATTTTTTAATCTTTTTATAATTTGAAAATAGACAAGTTTGTTCTTGCTATTATAATCGTTGTTATAACAGCATATATTTACCCACATTTAGGTGCTGGTGAAAGCGTAAAAGTTTTAAATACGCTGAGCAGTATCGGTATTTCACTCATCTTTTTTTTCTACGGATTAAAATTGAGCCCAGAACAGATAAAATTAGGATTAAAAAACTGGAAGTTGCACGCCTTAATACAAGCGACAACCTTTATTGTTTTCCCTTTAATTGTATTAGCAGTACACCCTTTTATCTCCTCCGATAATAAATCGTTGTGGTTAGCTTTTATGTTTTTGGCAGCGTTGCCTTCAACTGTTTCATCATCTGTAGTTATGGTTTCTATTGCAAAGGGTAACATTCCTGCAGCAATTTTTAATGCGAGTATTTCGGGATTAATTGGAGTTGTACTCACACCACTTTGGATTGGTTTTTTTATGACTTCTACCAATACCGATTATAGTTTAATCGATGTTTATCAAAAATTGTTTTTGGAAATTTTAGCGCCTGTTATTCTTGGTTAGTTATTACGACGATTTTTAGGTGCTTTTGCTTTAAAACACAGTAAAAAAATAACGCTGTTTGATAAAAGCGTGATTTTATTAATTATCTATAAAAGCTTTTCAAAATCCTTTTTAGATCGCATTTTCGACAACTTAAGCATTATCAACTTAATTGGTGTTTTTTTTATGGCTGTTGTATTATTTTGGCTCGTATATTTATTAATCGGATTTATCAGTAAGAAACTTAATTTCACTATTGAAGATCGCATTACTGCTCAATTTTGCGGCACCAAAAAATCGTTAGTTCATGGTACGGTTTTTTCGAAAATACTATTTCAAAATGCTTCTTTTTTAGGCGTTATTCTACTTCCTATTATGATGTTTCATGCCTTTCAAATTGTAGCTATCAGCGTTATTGCTTCAAAACATTCTAACCGAAATTAAGCACTAATTAAACACTCATTACATGTACCTGTTAAAACACAGTTTACATGCTCTACGTGATAATTTTCAGGCAAAGAAAAATGAACAGGAACTGGTAAACATTCAATAGTATCACAAGACTCACAACGGAAATGAAAATGATGCTGTGGCTTTTTATTATCATCACATTTAACACACAAAGCAAAATATTGTTTACCATCATCGGCTACAATTCTATGTAAAATACCATCTTCACAAAAGCGATTTAACACTCTATAAATAGTAGCTCTATTTATGTCTAAATCTATTTTTTTTTCAATAGCATCTTGACTCATCGCTTTTTTTGAGGCCGTTAAAACCGATAGTACAGCTTCTTTTGATGGCGTATTTCGTCTTTTCATAATTATTTTGCGACTTTGTTGCAATAATACAAAAAGCTTTTATATTTGCAAAAAACACTATTGCGATTGTGTCGCATTTAAAAAATCAATTATGGAAGAAAAATTTGAAGTAATTATTATAGGAGGAAGTTATGCTGGTCTATCAGCTGCAATGGCTTTGGGACGTTCATTAAGAAAAGTCTTAATCATTGATAGTGGTTTACCTTGTAATAGACAAACACTATATTCTCATAACTTTATAACACAAGATGGTGTAAAGCCAGGTGTCATTTCTTCAATTGCTAAAAAACAGGTACTCGAATACAAAACTGTTGAATACTTAAACGATAAAGCTGTAAAAACCAAGAAGATTGATAAAACTTACAAGGTTGACACCGAATCAGGAAAAACATTTAGCGCTCAAAAAATAGTATTTGCCACAGGTATAAAAGACAACTTACCAAAAATTAAAGGATTTTCTGAATGTTGGGGAATATCAGTTGTTCACTGTCCTTATTGTCATGGTTATGAACTAAGAGGAAAAAATACTGCTATAATAGCAAATGATGAAAAAGCAATTCATTTGGCTTCTTTAGTTAATAACCTTACAAGCAAAATTACCATTTGTACAAATGGTAAAGCGACCTTTAACACAGAACAAAAAATCCAATTAGCACGTCATGATATAAATATTGTTGAGAAACAGATAATTGAAATCATACATAAAAATGGGTCTATAGAAAAAATAGTATTTACAGACAATACTACAATGGCATTTGAAGCAGCATATGGCGCTGTTCCTTTTACACAGCATAGCAATATACCAGAATCATTAGGCTGCAAGTTAACAGAGCAAGGATATATAGACGTTGATATGTTTGGAAAGACATCAGAAGTAAACATTTATGCATGTGGAGACAATAGTTCTCCTATGCGATCTGTAGCAAATGCTGTATCAAAAGGAAATTTTGTTGGAGCATTTATAAATATGGAGCTCACAAAAGAGCAATTCTAACATCAATTAATTTTTTTGGTAAAACTTAAGAGACTTCTAAACAACAAAAACAAACAAATAAAAAAGTGAGTAGCAACCTATAGCCTTTAATCACAAGTAAGACGTGACCAATTAAATATCAAATAATTAATTGATAAAAACGCTATCAAAAAAAGTAGAATAAAAGATATTAACAAACTTATCAAAAATAAGTTAACTCACTATTTGGTAATCAAATATATAATCGTAAATTTGCAAACTCTTTTTAAGAGAGGAATGTTTAATTAGAAAAATTAATAAGTGTGGACACATTAAGCTACAAAACGATTTCAGCAAACAAAGCTACTGTAAACAAAGAGTGGGTTTTAGTTGATGCTGAAGGTCAAACGCTAGGGCGTCTTGCTTCAAAAGTTGCAAAACTTTTAAGAGGTAAGCACAAGCCTAACTTCACACCACATGTTGATTGTGGAGATAACGTAATAGTTATCAATTCTGAAAAAATCAACTTAACAGGAAACAAGTGGAATGACAAAACTTACATTCGTCACACAGGTTATCCAGGTGGTCAAAGAAGTTTATCTGCTACTGAAATGTTTGGAAAAGATCCAGCAAGATTAGTAGAGAAATCAGTAAAAGGAATGTTACCTAAAAACAAATTAGGTGCAGATTTATTCCGTAATCTAACTGTTGTTGTTGGTACAGAGCACGCTCATGAAGCTCAAAAACCAAAAACAATTAACTTAAACGAATTCAATTAATGGAAGTAATTCACAAAATTGGCCGTAGAAAGACGGCTGTTGCTCGTGTGTATGTAGCTCCTGGAAAAGGAAACATAACAGTGAACAAAAAAGACATGGCGGTTTATTTTCCTACTGCAACATTACAGTACAAAGTAAACCAACCTTTAGCTATGACTAACAATGATGGCAACTTTGATATTACAGTAAATGTATATGGAGGTGGTATCACCGGTCAAGCAGAAGCAATCCGTTTAGCATTATCTCGCGCTATGTGTGAAGTTGATGCTGAAAACAGATTAATTCTAAAACCAGAAGGTTTATTAACTAGAGACCCAAGAATGGTTGAGCGTAAGAAATTCGGTCAGAAGAAAGCTCGTAAGAAATTCCAGTTCTCTAAACGTTAATACTCAAAACTTGGTTTGGGGTTTATTAAAAATCCCAAATCAATTATTAAAAGATTTAACCAGTTATTGTTGCCCATGATTTTACAGTCAGGGTTTAGTTTAGCATCTAAATGTTTAAGGCGATTTTTTTCAAAAGACCACTTAATCATTGCTAATTCAACAGAACGTAAACTATTACAAAATGGCAAAAGCAGAAGTAAAAGAATTATTAGAAGCAGGTGTACACTTTGGTCACTTGACTCGTAAATGGGATCCAAACATGGCTCCTTATGTATATATGGAGCGTAATGGTATCCATATTATCAACCTTTACAAAACAGCAGCTAAAATTGACGAAGCAGGACAAGCATTAAGCAAAATCGCAGCTTCAGGTCGTAAAATTTTATTTGTTGCAACAAAAAAACAAGCAAAAGACATCGTTGCTGAAAAAGCAGGAAACATTAACATGCCTTACATCACAGAAAGATGGCCAGGTGGGATGTTAACTAACTTTGTTACTATTAGAAAAGCGGTTAAGAAAATGGCTGCAATTGATAGAATGAAGAAAGATGGTACTTTTAACTCATTATCTAAAAAAGAGCGTTTACAAGTAGATCGTCAACGTGCTAAATTAGAAAAGAACTTAGGTTCTATTAGCGACATGACACGTTTACCAGCAGCTTTATTTGTTATAGACATCAAGCGTGAGCACATCGCGATTAAAGAAGCTCAAAAATTAAACATTCCAATCTTTGCAATGGTTGATACAAACTCTGACCCACGTCAAGTTGATTATGTAATCCCAGCAAACGATGATGCTTCTAAATCTATCGAGAAAGTATTATCTCACGTTGCAGATGCTATTTCAGGTGGTTTAGCTGAACGTAAAGCAGAAAAAGACGCATCAAAATCTGATGACGCTCCTAAAGCAAAAGCAGCTACAAAAAAGAAAGCAACTGCTGAAGAGGAAGAATAAACAAAAAATAATTATTACATAACATAAAATAAGTCGTTTAGTTCGTTTCTTCGCAGAAAATAATTGAACGACTTTTTTTTAAATTTTAAATTATACAGAAGCTATGGTAAAAGTAACAGCCGCAGAAGTAAATAAATTAAGACAAGCAACTGGTGCAGGAATGATGGACTGTAAAAAAGCATTAGTTGAAGCAGAAGGTGATTTTGACAAAGCTATTGAAGTTCTTCGTAAAAAAGGACAAAAAGTAGCTGAAAAGAGAGCTGACAGAGATTCATCTGAAGGTGCTGCAGTTGCAAAAGTAAACGATGATAACACTGTTGGTGTTGCTATCGTATTAGGATGTGAAACTGATTTCGTTGGTAAAAACGAAAACTTCCTTGCTTTAGCTAACGAATTAGCTGATATCGCAATGAACCACAGTACTAAAGAAGAGTTTTTAGCTGCTGATTTTGGTGGTATGACTGTTGCTGATAAGTTAACAGAGCAAACAGGTGTTATTGGTGAAAAATTAGACATTACTTCTTTTGAAAAATTAGAAGCTCCTTATGTAGGGTCTTATGTTCACATTAACAAAATTGCTGCTTTAGTAGGATTATCTTCAAAAGTTGATAACGCTGATACTTTAGTAAAAGACGTTGCTATGCAAGTTGCATCTATGGGAGCAACAACATTATCTTACAAAGATTTTGACCCTGCATACATCGCTTCTGAAACTGAAGCTAGAATTGCAGTTATAGAAAAAGACAACGAAGAGCTAGAGCGTTTAGGTAAAACATTAAAAAATGTTCCTAAATATATCTCTATGGCTCAATTAACTCCAGAAGTTTTAGCTCAAGCAGAAGAAGATGCTAAAGCTCAATTAAAAGCTGAAGGTAAGCCAGAACAAATCTGGGATAAAATTTTACCAGGTAAAATGGAGCGTTTTATCTCTGATAACACAACCTTAGATCAAGAACAGTGTTTATTAGATCAAAACTTCATTAAAGATGAAAAAATGAACGTTGCAAAATACGTTTCTTCTTACGGAGATGTTGAAATCACAAATTTCAAACGTGTATCTGTAGGATAATAAATATCTTATCACAAAAAAGCTTCTCTTTTAGAGGAGCTTTTTTTTTTAATTAAACACTACATAATTTCTCAAATTAAAAAGAAAAAAATTATGTAGTTTTGCTAAACGCTTGTTCCCTAAAAAAGGGAAACTATTAATAGTCACAACTAACAATGAAATACAAAAGAATTCTCCTTAAACTTTCTGGCGAAGCATTAATGGGCAATCGCCAATACGGTATTGATCCTGACAGACTTGCAGAATACGCACAAGACATAAAATCTATCACAGACAAAAATGTAGAAGTAGCTATAGTTATTGGTGGTGGAAATATTTTTAGAGGAGTTGCTGGTGCTAGTAAAGGTATGGATCGTGTTCAAGGTGACTACATGGGTATGCTAGCCACTGTAATTAATGGTCTTGCCTTACAAGGCGCTCTAGAAGATGCTAAAGTACCTACAAGATTACAAACAGCAATAAAGATTAATGAAGTTGCTGAACCTTTTATAAGACGTAAAGCTATGCGTCATCTAGAAAAAGGTCGTGTTGTTATTTTTGGTGGAGGCACAGGAAATCCTTATTTTACAACAGATTCTGCTGCAGTATTAAGAGCAATAGAAATAGAAGCTGATGTAATCCTAAAAGGAACTCGTGTAGATGGTATTTATAATGCTGACCCAGAAAAAGACAAATCTGCTATAAAATTTGACCATATCTCTTTTGATGATGTTTTACAACAAGGCTTAAAAGTTATGGATACAACAGCATTTACATTAAGTCAAGAAAACGAGCTTCCAATAATAGTGTTTGACATGAATAAAAAGGGCAACTTACTAAAAGTTGTATCTGGAGAAAAAATTGGAACAAAAGTAAATTTATAATACCTATTTTGGTTTTTGGCAAATTTTTTGAACTAACCAAAAAAATTAAATTTTTTAAAAGATGAACGAAGACATTAAATTTATATTAGATTCTACCAAAGAGGCTATGGAAAATGCCATTAAACACCTTGAAAAGCAGCTTGTAAACATTAGAGCAGGAAAAGCTAGCCCTGCCATGTTAGGAAGTGTTATGGTAGATTATTATGGCTCTCAAACACCTTTAAGTCAAGTAGCCAATGTAAATACTCCTGATGGTAGAACTATTTCTGTACAACCATGGGAAAAAAATATGCTTCAAGAAATTGAAAGAGGCATTATGCTGGCAAACCTAGGTTTTAACCCAATGAACAACGGAGACTTAATAATAATTAATGTTCCGCCATTAACAGAAGAAAGACGTCTTACACTTGCTAAACAAGCAAAAGCTGAAGCTGAAGATGCCAAAGTTGGTGTTAGAAATGCAAGAAAAGACGCTAATAATGACATCAAAAAATTAAGTGATGTATCAGAAGATCTTCAAAAAAATGCAGAAATAGACGTACAACAAATGACTGATGCATACGTTAAGAAAATTGATGCCATTTTTGAAAACAAAGAAAAAGAAATTATGACCGTATAATTAAAAAAGCAACTACACTAGTTGCTTTTTTATTCTATTTTTTAAAATCCCTACAATTAATGCTTAAACACGTTGCTGTTGTCTTTTTCTTTTTGATGTGTTTTTGCGCACAGGCTCAAATAACGCCAAAAACCGAAACAGATTCAGTAAAAACAGTTCAGGATTCTCTTAAGCGAGCTAACTTTATTAAGCATTTAGGATTGGGATACTTCCCTACAAGATTTTTAGATCTTGACTTAAGATACTTAATAAAATATAATCAATACGAAGCCTTAAGAACCGGATTAGGTGGCGTTACAAACAATGCTTTCTCTGAAAAATATAAGATAAACTCGTATGTGGTTTATGGCTTTAGAGATCATCGTTTTAAATATAGTATAGGTGGTGGTTTTAGGGTAAATCCAGAAACAAACACATGGATAAACTTATCATATACAGATGATTTACAAGAAACAGGTAGTTCGGTTTTTTTAACAGACAAACGCTTTTTTCAGTTTTTTGAACCTAGGCTTTTAAATATAGATTTGTTTCACAAGCATATTACAAAAGCCATTTCTTTAGAGCATGAAATATCAAAAAACTTACTTTCTGAAACAGAGTTTTCTGTTAGTAATATAAACCCTACTTATGATTACGAATATGTTCTCAACAATAAATCTTATCGGGAATTTAATTTAAGTTTATTGAAATTCTCATTACAATGGGAACCTTTCAACACATATAAATTAGATCCTAAATCTGAAAAATACATCTCAAAAGAAGCGTTTCCTAAATTCACCTTACAGGTTACAAAAAACTTAAAAAACGTTTTTAAAAGTGAGTTCAGTTTCTTTAAAGTAGACTTTAGAACGGTTTATGAAATATCAACTACAAGTTTAGGGTTATCAAAATTCACATTAAGTGCTGGGTATGCACATGGAGAAACACCTCTCACCCACTTATATCATGCCTATCCAAACAACATAAATAAAGAAACCATTATGCAACGTTTCTCTGTAGCTGGTATAAATAGCTTTGAGACCATGTATTTTAATGAGTTCTTCTCTGACAGATATTCAACATTACAATTTAGACATTACTTTAAGCCTTTTAAAATATCTAATCGTTACCGACCACAACTTGTGTTTATTTCTAGGTTTGCAATTGGTGACATGAATAAGGCTGAAAGACATCAAAATGTTACGTTTGGCACACTAAACAAAGGCTATACAGAATCAGGTTTAGAACTTAACAAATTGTTATTTGGCTTTGGCTTGAGCTTTACATACCGCTATGGTGCTTATCATTTACCAAACCTTGATGATAATATTGCGTTAAAGTTCACATTTAACGTGACATTATAAAGAATTCCCTTTATGTAATACATAGGTTTTTCCTAACTTTGCGCTTCTTTAAGAAAAGTATGTTTAAATTATTTACAAAAGGATTTTGGGACGTAATAGCTAGACTCATTTTAAGAAATAAAATTGGGATTCTTGCTAGCATTATCATTGCAACAATACTGTTTAGTACGCAATGGAAAAACATGCGTTTTACCTACACCGAAGCAAACTTACTACCAGACGACCATGATGTAAATCAGGTTTACAATAACTTTTTAGATATTTTTGGGGAAGAAGGAAACCTAATTGTTTTTGGCGTAAAAGACTCAACGCTTTTTACAGTTGAAAAATTAAATGCTTGGAATAAACTCTCTGAAACGTTTAAAACTTTTAATGAAGTTGAAACCGTAGTATCTATCAAAGATTTACAAAAACTTGTAAAAGATACAGACAACGAACGTTTTCTATTAGAGCCTTTTATAAAAGACTCGATAACTTCAATGTCTCAAATAGACACATTAGAGCAAGAGCTTTTTAAGCAATATCCTTTTTATGACAATTTCTTATATAATAAAGAGACTAAAACTGTTAGAACAGCTGTTTACTTAAAAAAAGACATTGTAAATACTGCTGCTAGAAAAGATTTTGTTTTTGATCTTTTAGTACCCGAAATAGATGCTTTTGAAGCCAAAACAGGTATAGATGTTCGTGTTTCTGGTATGCCTTACATTAGAACATTAAATGCTCAAAATATTGTTGATGAAATTGGTGAATTTATTGCAGCAGCGCTTTTTGTAACCTCTTTAATATTCTTTTTATTCTTCAGATCGTTTAGAGCTACACTTATATCACTTGTTGTGGTATGTCTTGGTGTTATGTGGACGTTTGGTATTATTGGCTTTCTAAACTATGAAATAACAGTACTTACTGCATTAATCCCACCTTTAATTATTGTTATTGGTATACCTAATTGCATTTTCTTAATTAACAAATACCAGCAAGAAGTAAAATTACACGGTAATAAAGTAAAATCACTACAACGTGTAATTACTAAAATAGGTAACGCCACGTTAATGACAAACGTTACTACAGCATCTGGTTTTGCTACTTTTATTCTTACTGAAAGTCAACTTTTAAAAGAATTTGGTCTGGTGGCATCATTAAGCATTTTAGCCATTTTTATTTTGTGCTTATTGATTATTCCTATTATTTACACGTTTTTACCTTACCCAAAAGACCGTCATTTAGAACACCTTAACAAGCGCTGGATTGGTGGTTTTGTAGATTGGATGGAACGTATGGTGAAGCAGCGTCGTATTACGATATATATTTCTGCTTTATTGCTTTTAATAGCAAGTATGATAGGTATCAATCAAATAAAAATTTCAGGAAGTTTGATTGAAGACATGTCTAAAGAAGCACAGTTTTTTAAAGACATTCGTTTTTTTGAAAGCGAGTTTAATGGCATTATGCCTATGGAAATTTTAGTAGATACAAAACGTAAAAAAGGCGTTATGAAGTTATCTACTTTAAAACGCATGAATGAACTTGAAGACCTTATTAACGAAATTCCAGAGCTTTCAAAACCTATATCTGTTGTAAGTCTTGTAAAATATTCTAAACAAGCCTACTACAACGGAAACCCTAAATATTATCAGTTACCAACTAGCCAAGAGAACAGTTTTATCATGAGTTATGCTAAAAACTCATCAGCTGAATCTAACTTACTTGAAAATTTTGTAGATAGCACCGGACAATATGCGCGTATTACAACATTTATGAAAGATATTGGCACAGATAAAATGGAGCGTATAGAAGAAGATCTTCAAGCTAAAATAAACAAGCTTTTTCCCAAAGAACAATATGATATAACTATAACAGGAAAAGCGCTAGTGTTTCAAAAAGGCACAAAATATCTTATTAAGAATTTAGTGATTTCGTTATCACTAGCCATTTTACTTATATCCATTTTTATGGCATATATGTTTAGATCTTTTAGAATGATTGTTGTATCACTTATTCCTAACTTATTACCATTGGTTATTACAGCAGGTTTAATGGGATATTTAGGCGTTCCTATAAAACCATCAACAATATTAGTTTTTAGTATCGCTTTTGGAATCTCTGTTGACGACACCATTCACTTTTTGGCAAAATATAGACAAGAGCTTCAAAGCAACCATTGGAAAATTAGAAAATCTGTTTACGGTGCTTTACGTGAAACAGGCGTAAGTATGTTTTACACGTCTATTGTATTATTCTTTGGTTTCTCTGTATTTACCATTTCTAGTTTTGGTGGCACAGTAGCATTAGGTGCTTTGGTTTCAGCCACGCTTTTATTTGCAATGCTTTCTAATTTATTATTATTACCATCATTACTATTATCATTAGAAAGAAATATAGCCAATAAAGAAGTTCTTAAAGAACCTGCCATAAATATCATACCAGATGAAAATGACTCTGATACTAACGAGATTAATTCTAGTACAGAAAAAAACACATAAACATTTATCTTTGCATTCATAAAATATAAATATCATGAACACAAGTACAGTAGCAGAATTACTTGATAAAGACATAACATTACAAGAAATAGAAATTAAAGGTTGGGTAAGAACATTTCGTGCCAACCGTTTTATTGCTTTAAATGATGGTTCTACATTAAATAACATACAATGTGTTGTAGACTTTGAAAACACAGATGAAGCTCTTTTAAAGCGCATTACAACAGGTGCTGCTGTTCATATAAAAGGAGAGTTAAAAGAAAGCCAAGGAAAAGGCCAACGTGTAGAAATTCAAGTAAATTCTATTGAAATTTTAGGTGATTCAGATCCTGAAACATACCCTATTCAGCCTAAAAAACACTCATTTGAATTTTTACGTGAAAATGCACATTTACGCACAAGAACCAACACATTTAGTGCCGTAATGCGTTTACGCTCGTCGTTATCTTTTGCTATTCACAAGTATTTTAATGATAACGGCTTTTACTACATGCATACACCAATCATTACAGGAAGTGATGCCGAAGGTGCCGGAGAAATGTTTAGAGTTAGTGCTTTAGATGCTAAAAACCCACCATTAAATGAATCTGGTAGTGTAGATTATAAGCAAGATTTCTTCGGAAAAGAGACAAACCTTACGGTTTCTGGACAATTAGAAGCTGAAACCTATGCTATGTCACTTGGTAAAGTGTATACCTTTGGACCTACATTTAGAGCTGAAAACTCAAATACATCGCGTCATCTTGCCGAATTCTGGATGATAGAACCAGAAGTAGCCTTTATGGATTTAGCAGGCAATATGGATCTTGCTGAAGACTTTATGAAATCGGTTTTAAGCTATGTGATGGAGCACAACCGCGAAGACCTTGAATTTCTTGAAAAACGTTTGCTTGACGAAGAAAAAACAAAGCCTCAAGCAGAGCGTAGCGAGATGAGCCTTATAGAAAAAATAAACTTTGTTATAGATAACAACTTTAAGCGTGTAAGCTATACTGAAGCTATTGATATTCTTAAAAACTGTAAACCTAACAAAAAGAAAAAATTTAAATATCTTATTGAAGAATGGGGCGCAGATTTACAAAGTGAACACGAACGTTACCTTGTAGAAAAACACTTTAAATGCCCTGTAATTTTGTTTGATTACCCTGCAAACATTAAAGCGTTTTATATGCGCTTAAATGACGACGGAAAAACAGTAAGAGCTATGGATATTTTATTCCCTGGTATTGGTGAAATGGTTGGTGGTTCACAACGTGAAGAAAGACTAGATGTCCTACAAGAAAAAATGAAAGCTTTAGATATTGATGAGAAAGAGCTTTGGTGGTATCTAGATTTACGTAAATATGGAACAGCTGTCCATTCTGGGTTTGGACTTGGTTTTGAGCGTTTAGTTATGTTTGCTACGGGCATGACAAACATTAGAGACGTCATTCCATATCCAAGAACACCACAAAACGCAGAGTTTTAAAAAAATAAGCTATAATATTTTCATAAAACAATCTACTTAACCTTATAAGTAGATTGTTTTTTTATTTATATATTATCTCTTAAACACATTCTTTAATTGATAGAAAAACCGCTCAATTAACCTTAAATCTTCAGTGATAATTTCTGCAGATCCTCGCATTTCTTGCTTGAAGTCGATTTCTTTGTTATAGGATGTGATTAGTTTTTGGGGAAGCTCAACATCTATGTAATAAAAACCTTCTGAATCTGCAATAAGTGATATGTTTTTAACGGTTCCGTTTAATACTCCGAATTCAGTATCTGGATAATTTTCGAGTTTGATATTGACTTGTTGGCCAACTTTAATCTTTCCAGAGTTTTGAACTGGTGTTTTTAATTTGGCTACATAAGATTCATTATCACTTGGAATAACCGTAAAAACCAAATCTCCTTGATTTACGGTTTGGTTAATGCTCCAATAATTTAAAAAGGACACTTTACCTTGTATTTCAGATTGCAATACATAAAGATATTCCCAATCCTTAATTGCTTTTTTTAATTGGTTAAAAGATTGTATGACATTTTTAAGCAAGGTCATTTCTTCCTTTACTTGATTGATTTCTGTTCCTTTTGAAGTTTTATGGGCATTACTAATGGCTTCACGGATTTGTGATATAGAGGACTCAAAGTTTTTAAAATTTCGCTCTGCTTGGGCATATTCCAATTGTTTACTTTCAAAATCCTGCGCTGAAATAATACCTTTCTCAAAAAGGGATTTGTTTCGTTCTAAATCCTTTTCTTTAAACTCCAATTCTGTTCTGTTGATTTCCTTTTGCGATTGTAAACTCCGTAGTCTATTGTTCAATTCGGAAACAGAATAGCTATTGGCTATGGCTTCATTCGTAAAAGGCTGCAACTGTTTGTTCAATTGGTATTGGATGTAGCTATTTTCAAACAAAGCATATTGTGATTCAATATCCCCTAAAAACAACATTGGAACACTATCAATAGGGAAGCTAAAGTTTCTTGTATTCACCTTAATGGTGTCTATTATGGATTTTAGTTTAAAAACATCTTGATAATTGGCTGTATTTTCTATAATGGCCAATGGTTGTTTAGTATATACCAATTCGTTTTCTTCAACTAAAATAGCATCAAACTTGCCTGTAATTTTTGCATATTCTTTTTGTGGCGGAACAAGGGTAGTCACCGTAGCTTCAGAAACAATAATGTCCGGATATTTTACAAACCAGGAAATAAGCAACAACATTAATATTAAAACCAAAAATAGTACATTACCCCAACGTATCATCCAATGTGGTACTTGGGTAAGGATTTCTTGAACTTCCTCACTTCTTAATTCTATATCTTCTAGTTTTTCAGGCATTTACTTTCCAAGTTCTAATTGATTTTTAACCAAGTTGTAATAATCCCCTTTTTGTTTTATCAACTCATTATGGTTTCCAACTTCCACAATTTTACCTTTGTCCAAAACCACAATTTGATGGGCGTTTTTCACTGTACTTAACCTATGGGCAATAACCACAACCGTTTTATCCTCAAAAAAAGTATCGAGTTTTTCCATAATGACTTTTTCATTATTGGCATCTAACGCCGAGGTAGCCTCATCAAAAAACAAAAAGTTTGGATTTTTATAAACAGCTCTTGCAATTAACAATCGTTGTTTTTGCCCTGTACTTAAACCAACGCCTTCCATACCTATTTTGGTGTTGTAAGACAGTGGTAAGGTTTCTATAAATTCTTTTATATTTGCGACATCTACAGCATGAGCCAGTTTTTGTTTATCAACATAGTCTTCACCTACAGCAATGTTGTTTGCAATGGTATCATTAAAAATATAACCTTCCTGCATCACCACACCACATTCATCCCTCCAGGTTTTTTGGGAAATGTTTTTAAGATCATAATTGCCTAATTTTATTTCTCCTTCAATTGGGTCATAAAACTTTAATAAGAGCTTCATTAACGTTGTTTTCCCACTACCACTAACACCGACAATAGCGGTTACCTTATTGGCTGGTATGGTTACATTCAATTCCTGGAGGACCATTTGGTCTGAACCTGTGTAACGGAAAGACAAATTAGAAACCGTAATATCAGCTTCTTCATCAACATCTTTTACAAAATCAATATCTGCTGGTTCCTCATCATTTTTGTTATGTATTTCAGACAATCTATCCAATGATATTTTGGCATCCTGTACCTCACGAATAAAATTGATAAGCTGTGAAATGGGTGAGTTCAATTGCCCGACTATATAACTTATTGCCAACATCATACCCAAAGTAATATCACCATCTATTACCAATTTGGCCGAAAGGAATGTTATTAATATATTTTTAAGCTCATTGATAAAACCAGAGCCTACACTTTGGTATTGTTCCAAAGCCAATCCTTCAATGGACACTTTAAACAACCGTGCCTGAACAAACTCCCAGCCCCAACGTTTTTGCTTTTCGGCATTGTGCAACTTTATTTCCTGCATACCATTAATAAGCTCAATCACCTTACTTTGTTCTTGACTCACTTGGGAGAAACGCTTATAGTCCAAATCTTTACGTTTTTTAAGAAATACGGTTATCCATACAAAATAGAAAATACTTCCCAATACAAAAACGCCAAAAATCTTGATGTTATAATAGGCTAACACCAAGCTGAACACAATTAAATTGACCATTGAGAACAAGACATTCAAAGAAGAGGTAGTCAAAATACGCTCTATACGTTTATGGTCATTGATACGCTGAAGAATATCTCCAGTCATTCTGGTATCAAAAAAGGCTATTGGTAGATTCATTAATTTTATAAAGAAATCTGAAACCAAAGAAATATTAATGCGTGTACTTAAATGCAACAATATCCAACTCCGTATGACTTCAATAGACGTTCTGCCTACAAATAAAGCCAACTGCGCAAAAAGGATGAGATAAATAAAATGTACATCTTGATTTTTAATACCAACATCTACCACGCTTTGGGTTAAAAACGGAAAAATAAGTTGCAATAAACTAGCGGCAATAAGACCAATGACCAATTGCCATAAAAAGCGTTTATATTTAAAAAGGTATTTACTTAAAAAAGAAAAGCCCAACCCCTCTTTATCTTTATCAAATTCGGTATTATAAAGTTTAGGCGTTGGCTCTAATAATAATGCAATGCCTTCTTGGGTTTGCTCATTAGCATTATTACCTATCCAATGTTTTAAAAATTCCTCTTTAGTATAGTTTATTAAACCATGTGCAGGATCTGAAATGTAATATTGTCCTTTTCTAACTTTATACAGAACCGCAAAATGGTTCTTATTCCAGTGTATGATACAAGGCAAGGGGATTTCAGCAATTTTTTTCAAATCAATCTTGACTCCCAAAGACCGAAATCCCATTTTTTCAGTCGCATCACCTAAACCTAATAAACTACTACCTTCTCTTGTAGTTTCACTTAATTGCCTGATTTGTTGTAAAGAGATAACTTTGTTGTAATGTCTAGCAATTATTTTTAAACAAGTTGGACCACAGTCTTTGGTGTCGGGTTGTTTATAAAATGGGAAGCTCATTTAATAATAATTCATATAAGTATCATTAATCTATTGAAATTATTTCAATTCCAAAGTCAAAACATTGCTCTCTTCGCTGACTATATCCAGCTTCAATCCAACTATTTTCATTCGCCAAATAATGTTTTTTATATTCTCTAAACTGTGATCTTTCTTTAATTTGTACTACACCAAAAGATGGTCTCTTATCAAATCCACTTTGTAAATAAAACTCTTCACTATATAACGATACAAAAATACAGATTCCTTCTTTTGGAAAAATTACCTCTTCTTGATTCTTTAAATCAATCTCTACTAATTTCTGATTTTCTAACTTACCTACTGATAAATCCTCTTTAAAAATTTTTTTATCAGGTAAGTGTGTGGTGGTATCGATTGTCATTAAATTTACCTTGAATGGAATATATTTATTATCGCCTTTTTGAGCTTTGTTTTTTGAATTAAGAATTATTTTATTTATAAAATATTCCTTTTTTTTGTAATTCGGGATGTAAACTGCAATCTCTAAAGAATTAGGAAAAGTCACGTCTTTTCTATCATATAGAGGATCTAAAACTGATCGTTCTGGCAATAATCTATTAGTTTTTTTTCTTTTTCCTGTTTTTAATATAACTTCATCTAAAGAGTTTATTTTTTCATTGAGATAAATGTTTTTAGTTCTTTTTAAATCTTCATAACGAATTGTTATTTGTGAATATGTTAAATGAGATAGTTTCAAAACATCATTGTCCTCTGGAATGTTTTCATCAAATATAATCTCTCCTTTTTGATTTGAATATGCTAAAATTTTTTCATTTAAAAGAATATGTGCATATTCTATACTTGTTGAATCTTTAGCACTCAACACTTTATACACAACTTTAGATTGACAAAAACAATTTAAAGTAAATGCAAAAAAAAGTATAACTTTAATTTTAAGAATTTTAAACATAATTAGTGTATTGTATAGTCTAGAGTGCTAATACAACACCCTAGACTAATAATCAATTATTCAGGAACACAACTTAAAGATTCCATAGTTTGAGCAGGGCATGGTCCAGTTTGCTGTTGCCAAGAGCCAAATAATCCCTCTTTAACTTCCCATGTACACTCACAGGCATAAACGCCACCATTATACACCATAATATTGCCTGTACCTTGTAAATTACGTATTCTACGTCCACCTGTAATTTCTTTTTGCTGCTTTTTGTCGAGAACAGCAACACCTTCTAAATCTAAAATGTTTTTTAACATAATGTAAAAAATTAATAAAATTATATTTGCTGTGAACATTTTAAGACACTCACAGTTTGTGTCTATTCCTCGCGAAAGAATATTTTAATATTTCGTTTGCTTTAGAATAAAAAGTTAAGATTATTAAACACCCAATACTTACTCCTGTATCGCTTCAATTCTATTAATCACCTCATTAAATTGAACCGTATTACCTGGTGATGGCGCATTCATTAAAAACACATTATTTTTTCCATCAAGAATAGCATAATGCGGAATAGAACTAACATTAAAAAACGTTCTTAAGGCTGAATTATTCGTTTCGGGTATTAAGTATTGATACTTATCCATGCCAAACTCTTCCAATTCTTCAACTTTTTGCTTCCATTTTTCAGGGTCTTTATCAATTGAAACATATATAAAACTTATGTTTTTTTCTTTAATCAATTGCTGTCTATATTGATAACTATTTTTAATTTCCTTGATACAAGGCGCACACCAACTTGTTCAAAAATCTAGATAGACAATCTTACCTTTTTGATTTGAAAGAAATGAATCAAACGACTCATTTTTTTTGTACTTGAGCAAAGGTAATCTCTATTAAAATTAATTTTTTTATGTTAAAAATGATTGCAAGCATCTTATTGTTCAATCTCAATTATATAATGCCAATTTACCATTGACCATCCAAAAGCAACCAACCTATTATTGGCTAGATAACCAGGTGAAAATTGTTGAGTAGCACTAAAAAATTGATAAGATTTAGAAATATAATCCTCATCAAATTTAAATACTTCTAAAGCTGGAACAGCAGAAATAGCACCAATTTGAGATTGAAGCCATTTAACTTCATAATAGTCAAAATCAAGTAACTCATAAACAATATACAGGCCTTCTTTTGGTATTAAGACATTTTCGTTTGACACATCAACAACAGCCCATTTTTTTCCTTGTTCTTTACTTACTATCGTATCACCAAGCAATGCTTTACTAGGTAAACCAGTATTTTTATCTACCGAATAGATATTAGCAATAAATGGCAAATACTCAATACCTTTAACCCCTTTAAAATTAGTTGTCTTATATTTTATTTTAAGTATGGGTTTGTCTTGATTTTTTTTATTCTGAGGTATATAAACAGCTACTTTATCTTTCCATCCAAAATTTCTTTTAAATTTATTTAATTTTTTAAATAGTGAAGGTGTTAACTTATCCCTATTATTATCTTGTTTAGAAACAATAATTACTTCTTGTAGCTCTTCAATGATTTTATTCGTATAATATACTTTTTGAGTCAAACATTCTTTAATAATTTTCTCATAACCTAAAGCAGAGAACTCTATATTTACGTTTTTGCCAATTAAATCTTTATTGACATTAAAAACTCCATCTTGATTACTCACATATACTATTTCGTTCTCTTCTTGTTTAATTAGTAAATGAGCATTCACAATGGGCAAACTATCTGTTAGAGAAAGCAAAACTAATTCTACGCTAGATTTATTCTGACAAAATAAGATGCCATTTATAAAAAACAAAAGGACAAGAAGTGTCTCTTTGATATTAAAAGTGACACTTTTGATAATGAAAAAAATATTCATTTAATTAAATCAAGGTGTATATGGGTTAGGCTCATAAGGTAAATTTAACGGACAACCACCCCAAGCATTATAACCATCACAATACCATTTACAAGATTCACCAACTACTACTCCACCAGAAACTAGCCATTGGTGATCAGATGTAGTGTTTCCTAATGTACAACCACCATCTCCACCACTACTTCCCCCACCTACGCCATTATGATGTTTTCCACCAATAATCTCTTTTTGCTGTTTTTTATCTAGAACAGCAACTCCTTCTAAATTTAAAATGTTTTTTAACATAATGTAAAAAAATTAATAAAATTATATTTGCCGTGAACATTTTAAGACACTCACAGTTTGTGTCTATTCCTCGCGAGAGAATATTTTAATATTTCTGTTTTTTTGAAAATAAAGAAGTCATAACCAACTGATTTACTTCTCTATTGCTTCAATTTTATCAATTATATCATTAAATTGAACTGTATTATTTGGTGATGGTGCATTCATCAAAAACACATTATTTTTTCCATCAAGAATAGCATAATGCGGAATGGAAGCAACATTAAAAAACGTTCTTAAGTTTGAATTATTCGTTTCAGGTATTAAGTATTGATACTTATCCATGCCAAACTCTTCCAATTCTTCAACTTTTTGCTTCCATTTTTCAGGGTCTTTATCAATTGAAACATATATAAAACTTATGTTTTTTTCTTTAATCAATTGCTGTCTATATTGATAACTATTTTTAATTTCCTTGATACAAGGCGCACACCAACTTGCCCAAAAATCAATAATTTTTGTTTTATCTTTTTGTTCCTTCAGTACCTCTTTAAAGGTCAGAATTTCTCCTTCTGGATTTATAAGTGTATCAGAAAAGACCTTATCTATTAACTGGTTGTTTATAGTATTTAACCGTCTATTTACTTTTTGTAAAACAGCTTTAAACTTTTCATTTTCAATTTGCGGCAGGTAGTTATCAATTTTATCTTGAAGAATATCTATGTTTTTTAAATCTAGTTGTTTATTAAATTCAGAAAGCATTTTTGTAATGGCATATTCTTTTGTTTCGCCCTTGAGGTGCTTTTCAATAAAATTTAATTGGAATTCAAGTACTTCTCTTGAAAAGGCATTATCTCCGAGTTTCATTTCTGTTATAACCTTAATATAATTAGTTAAGGCCAACTGAAAATACACATTATCATCTTGATCATTACGGTTAAAAATTTCAACATCTATATCTTTTAAATAATCTGTATAATCTGTTATTGCTCCTTTAGGTAACAGTTTTGTGTTTAACATACCATTAATGTACTGAAACCTTAAAACAGCTCTAATCTTTTGATAAAATGAATTGGAAGTGTTTCTGTCTTTTGCGTATTCTTCTAAAAAATCCAATCGCTTTTGATAGTCTGTTTTTCTATTCTCAATAAAATCTGAAAGTCCTAATTTTTCATCATAATCCGGATATTTTAAATTTAAATCATTGAGCTCCTTAAAAAAATTGTAATGTGCTGCATTTGTTCCCTTAAATATTATTGTATTATTCTCCAATCTGTAAACTAACGAATCTCCGGGAGTAACATATACCATAAACGGAATAGACATAGGTTCAAAGCTGTAAAACTTAAACAATCTTGGTGTTTCTAAATTAAAATGAAAGTTTAAATCTTCTTTATCACTTTTTCTTTTTAACATTGAAAACTCATTATTAAACTCCACATTAGTTTCATCAAGTAGTACGGACTTTATTAGAGTATCATTCTTATAGCGATAGTATAAATTAACTTGCTCTAAATTGACATCCTTTTCATACGATGATTTTTTTTTCTGACAATTAGATAATCCAATAACTATTATAATTATCAACAATAATTTAATAAATTTTTGATGTTTTTTCATAGAAACTAATTTAATTCTAAATTAAAGTATGACAAACCGTTTCAGATAAGAAACGGCTCATCACATATAATTTTTCTAATTACTTATTGGCGGATCAAATGGCCCTGGATGCCCACAACTACAACTCCTTGAACCCTTAGCTGTACCTCCACAAGAACCTGTTGGAATAGGGTTGCAACTAGCAACAGTTACAATACTACCGTCATTACAAGTAGCTTTACAAACAGTTGCCCCACCTTCTTCTTTCCCTCCAAAAATACTTTTCTTTTGTTTATTAGAAAGTACTTTGACACCTTCTAAATTTAGAATGTTTTTTAACATAATATAAAAATTTATACAATTATATTTGCTGTGAACAATTTTAAGACACTCACAGTTTGTGTCTATTCTTCGCGAGAGAATATTGTTCAAAACATAAAGCCCGTATATACGGGCTTTATTATTTATATATATTGTTTTACGAGCTTCTGTCCCTTATTAACATTACTTTCTTCTATAAACTTTTCTGAAAGTTTATCGATAAAAAACAATAAATCACTTCTATCGTATTCTTTAGGAAATTGCTTTCCATTTATTAATAAAGCTGGGGTAAAATTAATTGCATTTTGGTGACACCATTTTTGCTCATACTCTAATACTTCATCAAACTTTGCAATGTCTAAATGACTCCATTTTTCTAGCCATTTTTCTCTATCTATTCCTTCTTTATAAATCTGGCTTAACGATTCTTTACAAGATTCTGGTGAAATATCATAGTAAATTGCTAATAAAGCACTAGCTATTCTGTAAGGCAATTTTGTTTTTTCATCAGTCATAACATTAAACCGTATTGTTACTCTAACATCATTATTATATTTATTTAAAATATTCTCAATATCTGCGTGTGCTGCTTTACAATAGTGACACATAGGATTTGTAACTAATACAATATTTACAGGAGCATCTATATTTCCAAATGTGATTTCCGAAACATTAATATCAGTAGATAAATACTTGTTTTGATTATAAACTGTAAAAAAACAAATCAAAATTTCTTTTGAATTTTAAATACTTAATTTGTAAATCTTCTAATAGAACTTCCTTTTTTAATAATGGCTTTAAGAATAACCACAAAACCATGGCTAACAAAAAACTAGATAGCACTAAAAAATCACCTTTAAAATCAAACTTGAAATTGGCTAGTGAAGTATCTAAAGTAAAAACACATAATACTTGAAAGAATAATATTGCTACTATGCCTAGGCACATAGTACACCAATTCTTAATTATTGAATATTGATAATACAAAGAATAAAGCATGACAGGTATGGTAAGCACCGAAGAGAGAGGAAGTAAAGTGCTAGACAAACCCAAGTTAATGCCCAAAAGCCAACTAATTACAAGGCCTGAAAAATATATCAAGCTTATATCTGACAACTTAATTAGCTCAAAAACGGTTGCGCCTTTAGAGTTCAATACAGCATCACAGTCTACTTTCCCTCCAATTGCACATAAACCATCTGTTAAACTAGAACTAAAACCAAGCTCTTGTTTTGAAATTAACACACTTAATGCAAGCCCTAATACAGACAACAAAAAATGAATTCCCTCAAAAATGGTAGGTGTTGAATTGAAAAAGGAGTAAAGAAACCCTAAAGACAAACAGAAAAATAAAACATTTAGAATTGTTTTGTTTTCGTACAACTCACTTCTTTCAAGCCTAATAGGTTTTTCATTGTCTATTACAACAACTATTCCGTTCCAAATGCTTAAAAATTCTTGATAATTACAGTTTATATAACTTTTTGTATAAGTAGAATATTTGATTTTAGTTTTCTGTTTTTTTATTACAGCATATTCATTTTGTCCCTCAATGTTTAATACTGCAAAAAAAGTATTTGGCAACTGATTTAGAACATCTACACTCTTTGGGATTTCCAAAGCAATATTCTCTATTTTAAAATGATCTAAAACACCTGTAACTGCATGTAAACTTGGGTACGAAGGATGACTTAAAAGCTGTATAGCTAACTCTTCGGCAGGTATCTTAATCTTGTTTCTTTTCAAAAACTCATACAAGATTTTATGCAACTGGTCTTTCAAAATACAAATAAGTTTACAAGTACAATCAAATCTAACTAAAAGCAATATGTTAACTTTTTATTTTTGCGTACAAAAAGTAAGCAAAAGTGGAAAATTTATATAAACCCCATCTCTTTGGCTTTAAGAACCAAATCTCTATCACTATTGCTTTTAACATTAAGTTTCTCTTTTAATAAACGACGACGTTTTTCAATACCACTTTTGGTTAATGGTAGTAGCTCTAGAAGCTCTTTCATTTTAGCACCATTAGATAACTCAACTAAAAGCTGTATGTCATGGTCGTCCAAAACTTTATTTTGGGTTACCCGTTTTTTTAAAAGCGCTACAATGGAGTGGCTACAGTAATCACGCCCTTTAATAACATTTTTAATAGCGGTTGTTAATACCTCACCATCCGTATCACTTTTTATCAACAATCCATGAGGGCTTAATTTCTTTATAATATTTAATAACCTAACGGTATCATTTAAGGCTGTAATAGCAATGATTTTGACATTTGGTAATTTTGACTTTATAAACAAACCCAAATCTTCACCTGAATGCATTTTGGTAGTATTACCATCAGGTAGGCTAATATCCAAAAAGACTAAATCAAACTTGTTCTGTGGTAAAATATTGTCAACTAACTTAACTGTTTCATCAATACTCGTAGCGCTTTCAATATTGAATGAAAAGACAGGATGTTCCTTAAAGTGCCATTTAATGGTATTGCTATAACCTTCAATGATCATTGGGTGGTCATCAACAATTAGAATATTAAAAACTTTCTTCATAAGATTATCTTTGGAGCTATCAATCAAATCTTAATAAATGGGAAAGTGATTAAAAATAGAAAAAAATACACAAAAAACATTATTAACCTAAAATTTGTTTTAAGTAAAAACTATATTAGCCATTCAATTTTAGAAAACAAATTGTTTTTTTTATTTTTATAAAAACAGGAAATCAATAATGCTAAAGCAGTATTTACAATTCAAATTATCACAAAAATTATCGCCTCAACAAATTCAGTTGATGAAGCTGATACAATTGCCTACACAAGCTTTTGAGCAACGTTTAAAGCAAGAATTAGAAGAAAATCCTGCACTTGAAAGCGGCAAAGAAAGATCAGATGATTTTGATGATACATTTGATAATAGTACTGATGAGTACAATGATAATGAAAGCATTAATTCAGAAGACATTAACGTTGATGAATACTTAAGTGATGATGAAATTCCTAGTTATCGTACGCAAGCTAATAATTACAGTAGTGATGATGAGGAAAAAAATGTACCCTATGCAGCTGGAACATCATTCACACAATATTTAACCAACCAACTTAATACCTTTAGGCTAACCGATGAAGAACGTGACATTGCCGAATTTCTAGTTGGAAGCGTTGATGAAAGCGGTTACATACGTCGTGATCTTCTTGATATAGTTGATGATTTAGCATTTACCCAAAATGTATATACTGATGAGGCTTCGGTTGAAAAAGTACTGCATAAAGTACACCAATTAGATCCCGCAGGTGTTGGCGCTCGTAACCTTCAAGAATGTTTGAGCATTCAACTACATAGAAAAGAAAAAAACGCTGATACCGAATTGGCTATTGAAATTATTGACACTGCTTTTGAGCAGTTCACTAAAAAACACTACAAAAAACTCCTTCAAAAGTTTGATATCACAGAACAGCAACTAAAAGATGCCATAGATGAAATAGAGCACCTAAACCCTAAACCAGGTGGTTCTTATTCTGGCAATAATAGAATTGTAGAACATGTTGTTCCTGATTTTGCCATTAAAATTGTTGACGGCGAATTAGAGTTAACACTCAATGGCAGAAACGCACCAGAACTTCATGTATCTGCCGAGTATAACAATATGCTAAAAGGCTATAAAGCATCAAAAGAAAAATCAAAATCGCAAAAGGATGCTGTATTGTTTATTAAACAAAAGCTAGATGCTGCTAAATGGTTTATTGAGGCTATTAAACAACGTCAACAAACACTGTTTGTAACCATGAGTGCTATTATGCATTATCAAAAAGAATATTTCTTAACTGGTGATGAACGTAAGTTAAAACCAATGATTCTTAAAGATATTGCTGATGAAATTGATATGGATGTATCAACCGTTTCTCGTGTAGCAAACAGCAAATATGTAGACACGCCTTACGGTACCAAATTAATTAAAGAATTCTTTTCAGAATCAATGACCAATGATCAAGGTGAGGAAGTTTCTACAAGAGAGATTAAAAAAATTCTTGAAACAGTTATAGAAGAAGAAAACAAGAAAAAACCGCTTACAGATGAAGCTCTTGCTAAAATTCTAAAAGAAAAAGGATATCCTATTGCTAGAAGAACAGTAGCTAAATATCGTGAACAGCTTGATATTCCTGTGGCTAGGTTGCGTAAGAAGATTTAATGGATCGTCTTTTTAAATGCATATCGTTGGTTTTTCACCCTGTTTTGATGCCACTTTTTGGGGTGACTTTTTATTTTGCTAAATCACCAAGGTTTATACCAACTCCTATTATACAAGCCAAGATAATATCACTTTTCATTCTTACAGTATTACTACCTATTCTTCTTTATTTTTTATTAAAAACCATTGGGAAAACTAAAACCATTTATTTAGAAACTCCTGAAGAACGTGTTTTACCGTTATTATTAAACTGTATTATAACCTTTTTAATACTATTTAGAGTGCTTCCTAGCACTGAAATCATTGAGCTATACTACTTTTTTGTGGGGATTCTTATATCGTCTTTAGCATGCTTAATATTGGCTATACTCAAATTTAAGGCAAGTATTCACATGATTGGGGTATCTGGTGTTTTTATGTTTTATGTTGCCTTAAGCATTCACTTCAGCATCAATATTATTGGTACTTTAGCGTTAATGTTTATTATAATGGGAAGCGTTGCTTCTTCAAGACTACACCTAAAAGCCCACAATGGAAAAGAGTTGATTATAGGGTGTTTTTTAGGGCTTTTACCTCAACTGATTTTAGTTAATTATTGGTTATAGGATGTAAAATATCAAACCTAATTTTATAGCACTTACATCTAAATTTTTATTATTTATCATAGCATCATCACTAAAAATAGTATTCAAACCATAATAAAAATGTAAGTTCCAGGTATTGTAACCTGCGCTTAAAGTCAGTCCATACTGAAAATCATTCATATCAGACAAATTGGTGTGTTTTATAGCTCCTATATCACCTTTAAACTTATATGTATCTGCTAACACATACCCTAATTTAATACCTGTATAAATACGCCAAAACTTATACTCATTTGCCGTTGATGTTCGCCACCTAAACTCTATAGGTAATTCAACCTTATACATTGTTAATTTATTTTTAGAATAGGATATATCTGAATCACTTAAAATACTATAGTTATAATTACCTAAAGCATCTTTATTAATAAACATATTATTATTAAAAGAGTTTGATGCTAAACCTAGTCCTAAACCAATAGCTACATTTCTACGTTTATTAATAGGCATATCTTTAATAAAACCAAGTAAAACTCCAATTGAAAACCCACTTTGAGAAAGATTAGCTGGTTTATTTACTAGTATATTGTAAGTAACTCCTGCATAAAATTGATCCTCTTTATAAGACGCATACGTTGTCTTTAAAGAATCTGAAACAGCTTTATCATTCAATGTTTCTTGTGAAAAAGAATGCGTGTAAACTAGCGAGAATATAAAAACCAAAAAAGAATATTTCATATAACTAAAAATAATATAACATTTACAATAAAACAAAAGGCGTATTGATTTCTCAAAACGCCTTTGTAATATTTAAAATTAAGATAAAATTAATTATCACTTACACCTTGTAAGGCATCACCTTTTCTGGTTTTATAATTAATTTTAAGAGCATTAACTTCTCGCAATTCTTGCTTAATATCAGAAACAAGTCCCATATTAGTTTCCTTATCAACACTCAAAACGGTTGTTAAGAAAGGAACTTCTTCTTCTCTTTTAGCAGCGCGCTCTGCAGCTATAAAAGCTTTAATCTCATCTACTCCAGCAAATTTATCATTTAACTGAATTCTAGATAATGATCCGTATTGCTTATAACTACTGCTAGGCTTTCCTGCATAAATGTACATAAGTAAATTACGTTTGGCTAACTTTTCTACTTGGTTAGCTGCAGGTAAACGGTTTTCAATTTTCAAAGTGTTTTGACGCATAACCGTAGCCACCATAAAGAAGAATAGCAACATGAATACAATATCAGGTAATGATGCTGTAGATATTGCTGGCAAATCGCCACTTTTTTTCTTTTTAAATTTAGACATAATATTTATTTATCTAATTAGACTTTTTCGGCTCTGCTTCAGAGAACTTTTGAGGAATTAAAACTTTTATTGCTTCAATTTTATCCTTTAATCTTGCTTTGTCTTCAGCTGATGTTCTTGGGTCAGAATACATCTTATCTGCTTCAACATAACCCATATTTAAATTTGGGTAAGCTAATTTAAATTCTCTATCTCGCAACTCATTGTAAGCCGCTATAATTTCATTTTGAACAGCTATATAGGTATCATACCTTGTTAACCTATCATTTTGTAATGAAATAATGGCTTTTTGAAAGTTATCAGAAGATTGCGGGTTACGCTTTCCTTTACATTTCTCACATTTATCTGGTCCAGTTCCTCCTCCATTATCTAAAAAAGCAACAGCTTTTTTACGTAAATCTTTAAGTTTAACAACTTCTCCATCGTTACCATTGGCTTTTAAGAAAAGTTGATTCTTTCCGTTTACGGTTAATTGAAAGATGTTACGCTCCTTAATAATAGGAGGTTCAGTCTCTTCAATTGGAGGCAACTTTCTATTTAAACCTGAATCAATTTCTATGGTTGTAGTAACCAAGAAGAAAATTAACAGTAAGAAAGCAATGTCAGCCATAGAGCCTGCATTAACTTCTGGTGCTGATCTTTTTGCCATAATTATTATTTATTCATTATTTTTTTAACTCCAGAGAATAGCATTGATATTGCTGCTACAACAATTAATATGTAGAACGCTAATAAACCAGCTCCTACCATAGTTGATTCTCCTTCTGTAACTGCTTCTCCATTATATAGGTATTGTGTCGTATCGCCTCCTGACATAGCATAAGAAATAACTAGTATAGCGGCAAAAATACCTACACCTACTAATGTGTTTTTTAATGTTGCTGCATTTGTAAATAGGTTTTTAAATACAAACACTACTACAAACAATATGACTAAAGCCATAATTGCATAAGCAACATATGCGATTGGATCTACTATTGCAGTATCTCCCATAGCAGCATCAGCTTTGATAGCTTCGTCTCCAGCAGAAATAATTCTTACTAGAAAGACAATACCTAACAAACCTAACACGGCTGCTACAATTTTTAAAATTTTATGTAAACTCATAATGTTTTATTGAATTTATGATTATTACTTCTTGTTTCTGATTAACAAGTCCATTAATGTAATTGACGCATCTTCCATATCGTTTACGATACTGTCAATTTTAGCAATAATGTAGTTGTAGAAAATTTGAAGAATAATCGCTACGATAAGACCAAATACTGTTGTTAAAAGTGCTACTTTAATACCACCTGCAACAAGTGATGGTTGCATATCTCCTGCAGCTTGAATCTTATCAAAGGCTTGAATCATACCGATTACCGTACCCATGAATCCTAACATTGGCGCTAATGCGATAAATAAAGAAATCCAAGATACGTTTTTCTCTAATTGTCCCATTTGAACACCACCGTAAGCTACAACAGCTTTTTCTGCAGCCTCGATACCTTCGTCAGTTCTATCTAATCCTTGGTAGAAAATAGAAGCAACAGGTCCTTTTGTGTTTCTACAAACTTCTTTTGCAGCTTCAACACCACCTGATTGTAATGCTTCTTCTACATTTTGAGTCAATTTTTTTGTATTTGTTGTTGAAAGGTTTAAAAAGATAATTCTTTCAATAGCTATCGCTAACCCAAGAATTAAACATAATAAAACGATTCCCATAAATCCAGGGCCACCTTCTATAAAACGTTTTTTAAGTTCTTGGTGGAATGATTCACTCTCTGCTGCTGCTGCTGCATCATCAGTAGCTTCATCTTGAAATGTAGTAACAACAGTTGTAGCACTTGTTAATGCTGTAGTTGCTGCGTTAGCTGTTCCGAATGCCATAAAACACATAATGGCAAGGATAGAAAATAATCTTTTCATTGTTCTTGTTCTTAATTTTATTAGTTAAAGTGTTAAAGATATAAAAAAAATACGATTAAAAAATAAAAATAACTGCAGAGAGGAAGGGATTCGAACCCTCGATACGCTTGTGACGTATACACACTTTCCAGGCGTGCGCCTTCGACCACTCGGCCACCTCTCTGTATTTTAATTTTTTAATACAGTGTAGCAAATAACAAAAAAACTTTTGAAAGCTAAAAATTTTGAAAGTTAATTTTAAGACAATTCTCCTCTTAAACTCGTTTCAAATATGGTTCTGAACGTATTAGAAGCTATATTTTCACCTAATAAATACATAAGTTTTGCAATGGCCGCCTCGGTTGTTATGTCTTTTCCTGAAATAACACCTATGGTTTTAAGCTGTGAGCTAGTTTCGTATTGCCCCATATTGACACTGCCTCCTGAACATTGTGTGACATTTATTACTTGAACTCCTTTTTTTATCAACTGCTCAATCACATCAACAAACCAATTTTCGGTAGTGGCGTTTCCTGCGCCATAGGTTTCTATAACAATACCTTTTAAGTTAGGGTTGTAAACCATACACTCTAAAACAGGTTTTGAAATACCTGGAAACAGCTTTATTAGAGCTATGTTTGTATCAAATGTTTTATGAACTACTAGTTTTTTTCTGGCGTTGGGTTTGTATAAATCATCATAATTTACCTTAATATGAACACCAGACTCTGCTAAATGAGGATAATTCAGAGATTCAAAAGCCTCAAAATGTTCGGCATTAATTTTTGTGGTTCTATTGCCTCTATATAATTTATACTCAAAATAAAGTCCTACTTCTCTAATTACTGGACGGTTTCGTCTTTGTAAAGACGCCATTTGTATAGACGTTATTAGGTTTTCTTTTGCATCAGTCCGTAAATCGCCTATTGGTAATTGAGATCCTGTAAGTATTACTGGCTTGGCAAGGTTCTCTAACATAAAGCTCAATGCTGATGCCGTATAACTCATTGTATCGCTACCATGTAAGACTACAAAACCATCATATGACTCATAATGTGTTTCAATAATTTCAGCTATTTGAACCCAATATTTAGGACACATGTTTGAAGAGTCTATAGGTTCATCAAAAGAAACAGTAGAAATATCACAATCTAAAAGTTTTAATTCAGGGATTCGTTTTAATAGATTATTAAAATCAAAGGCTTTTAAAGCGCCTGTATTGGGATTTTTTATCATCCCAATGGTGCCTCCTGTATAAACTAAAAGTATTTTAGGATTGTTTTCCATACTTATATATTAAAGATATCTTTTGAATTTTGCGTGGTAACTTCAGCTATTTTTTCTTGCGGAAGCTCATAAAGCTCTGACAGTTTTTCTAACACCTTTATAATGTAGGCGCTTTCATTACGCTTACCGCGATATGGTTTTGGTGCCAAATATGGTGAATCTGTTTCTAAAACAATATGCTTTAAATCTATTTGATTTAAAAATTGATCTATTTTACCATTCTTAAATGTAGCCACACCACCTATTCCTAGTTTCATATTGTAGGAAATAGCTTTTTGAGCTTGTTCTAATGTCCCAGTAAAGCAATGAAAAATCCCAAACAAATCATCTGACTTTTCGGTTTCTAATACGTCAAAGATTTCATCAAAAGCATCTCGGCAATGTATTACTATTGGTAATTTATAATGCTTTGCTAATTTTATTTGATGTTTAAAAGCGTCTTTTTGAATAGCCAATGTAGATGTATCCCAATATAAATCGATTCCTATCTCACCTACCGCATAAAAATGACGTTTTGCAAGCATCTCTTCTACATGTGCTAACTCTTTTTTGTAATTTTCTTTTACTGATGTTGGATGCAATCCCATCATTAAAAACACATGGTCAGGAAAATCTTGCTCTAACTGCAACATAGAATCGGTATACCCTGAATCTATTGCTGGGATAAAAAAACGTGAGACATTATTATCTATAGCACGTTGAATCATTGCTGCTCTATCATCATCAAAAGCGTCACTATATAAATGTGTATGTGTATCAGTTACTATCATAAAGCAAAAATAAAAAAGTCATCAGCAACCTGATGACTTTTTTACTACTATTTGTATAATATGTTTAATCTAACTTTTTGATAAGCTTTTGTGCTTGTTTATAGTCATCTGCGTCTTTAGGTAGGGTTTGAAGTATTTTTAAACAAGCTATATTATCTTCTTGTTTAAGCTTACTTAATGCCAAATACCAAGTAGCTTTATTACGATATACTGATGGCGAAGCAATTATGTTTTCAAAAACAGCATCAGCTTCATCAAAACGATCTAGCTCTACGAGAGCCACAGCATTATAAAGTTTTAACTCAAGGTTGCTTGCATCGGTTTTTATTAATTCTGAAAAATACTTATTAGCGTTTTGATAGTTTTTATTATTGAAAGCTGTTTCAGCTTTTGTTAATACATCTTGTTGTGAACCTCTTACGGTTAAACTTATTGATTCATAATTAGCATAATCATCATAAACTGGATTTGAAAATTGCTGACCAATAAAAAATCCTATAAATAAAATAGCTGCTGCTGCCACAGAATAATACCAAGGATTTATACGCTTTACCTTGTTTTTGGCAACTGCTTTGTTTTGAAAATATGTATTTGAAACCGATTCTAGATTCGTTTTAAAAGCCTGATTTTTTTCATCATTCTCTATATGATGTTTTAAAAATTTAGAAGCGTTTTTATAGCTTTCAAAAGCCAACTTCACATCTGCATCAGTGCTTAAGCGTTTTTCAAAAGCCAACTGCTCTTCAGGTTTTAAATCACCTGTTAGGTATGCTTCAAATGTTATATAATCTTGTTCTTGCATGATTACTGTTTTAGGTTTTGATACTTGGGAGACTCTTGAACCATTTTAGTTAGTTTACCTATGCATAAGGATTTCTTTTTTCTGGCATAGGCATAGGTAACTCCTAGACTTTGAGCAACGGCTTCCATTGATTTAATTTTAAAAGTTGCTTTTAATAAATCTTTACAAGCTTGCCCTAACTTTTGAAACATCTCTGTAAAAAGATGATGTTGTTGTTCAAACAAACTGCTTTCAAAGGCAAGTTCTTGAGCATCGTCATCTTTAGATAATACTTCTTCATTAATTGTTACCTCTTTATTGTTTGTTTTTTTTAATTGATTGAGCCATTTACGCTTACACAGTAAAAAAAAGTAAGCATCAAAAGGACATGTTAACTGCAAGCCTTTTTCATTTGCTTGGTTATAAATAGTTATTATTGTTTCTTGAATAATATCTTTTGCTTGGGATACATCACCACTATTCTGCTTAATATAGTTTATCACTTTTGGTGCAAACTTATCATAGATGGTTTGTATGACAAACGTGTTGTTTTGTACCAACCCATCTATATATTTCTGGTCTTCGTGAATTTTTTTTTGGCTCATGAACCCTTGTATTTTCTACTAATTTAAAAAAACTTTCAATTAAAAGGGTAACAAATTTAGAATGGTTTTGATATAAGGGTGTAACAGCAAAACTGTTGCATTAAAAAAAAAAGAAACTCAAACTCAAAAAACATTAAAGTCATGAAAAATTCAATTTTAATTATCGCTACAGTAGTTTTTACTTTTCTTAATGTAAACGCTACAAATGAAAAAATGATCCTTAACACTTCTAATGAAGTGATAGAAATCACAAAAGATAAAATCGTAAAAGTTTATGATTGGACAGTAAAAACAAACAAAGGCACTTATTCTGGAACATCGCTAAATCTAGAACACGCCAATAATATGATAACGCTAGTAAGCTCTGGAGAAATCATTTTAGAAAAAAAAGTAGAAAGCTTCTTTATGCTTAATAGCGAAGTAAAAAACAAGGAAAAGAGAAATTACTTTTGGGAAGTAACAAGTACCAAAGGCTATGCTAAAGGTTATTCATCTTCAGAGAAAGATGCTCACAAAATGATAAAACTTGTAGCATCTGGCGACATTATCACTTCAAAAATAATTTTCAGTCAGCCAAGACAATAAATAACCTTTAACAACATACAACAGGGTAACAAAATTGTTGCCCTGTGTATATAAACATGAATACTAATATAAAACCGTATTAATTATGAAAAATTCAATTTTATTTCACAACCCATTAAAACACTTTAATGCTGTGAGCAAAACATTAAAAACCTTATTTGGAACCCTACTTGCACTGATTATATTAAGCAGTTGTAATGCAAATGATGATGCTGGCTCTATTTACATTGGTAGCAATGCACCAACATCTCAAGAATTTGAAAACATTAGAGAGCAAGCATTAGAAAATATTAAACAAAATTTTCAATTTAATGCAGACGACGGGTTCATCACGTTAACGTCAGATAATAATGTTACCATTTCTATAAACGCAAATTGCTTAACAAAAAATGGCAATCCAGTAAGCGGTATGGTAGATTTAGAATACATAGAGATTTTCAACAAAGGGAACATGTTTACCACAAACAAACCTACCATGGGCATTATGCCAAATGGAGACAAAGCCCTATTAATTTCTGGGGGCGAATTTTACCTAGAAGCTACACAAGATGATGTTGTTTTAGCTACTAATTGCCAAATACAACTTAATGTTCCTGCTAGTTTAACAGGTGGTCCAGATAACGACATGAGCTTATGGACTGGCGAAATTGACGAAGATGGAAATCTTGCTTGGAGAGAAGCTGAAGATGTTACTGGACAAGGTGGCGTTTTTGCTGAAGGAGGCGAATATTATGCATTTTTAGATAATTTTGGATGGACAAATATTGATCGATTTTACAATGATCCTAGACCAAAAACAACCATTTATGTGCAAGCGCCATTTGGTTACGATTATGAAAACAGCGCTGTTTATTTATCTTATGATGGAGAAGATTCTGGACTTGCTGCTCTAGATACTTATGAAAGCGGTTTGTTTAGCGAACATTATGGACAAATTCCTATAGGATTAGAATGTCATGTGATTTTTGTCACTGAACTAGATGGCTTATGGAGATATGCTATAAAATCTGTAACCATAGCTGAAGATGATATTATAACTTTCACCCTTGATGAAACAAGCACAGCAACAGAAGCAGAACTGATAACAATTATAAATAATCTGCCTTAATTTAACCTTGAGAAAAGCGGCGGCTATTATTGCCGCCGCTTTTTGTATTTTAGCTGTAACCATAACCTCAACGATATGAAAACACTATATATTACAATTGTTGTTTTTTGTTGTTTCTTTTCTGTTTATGCTCAAGAAACAATAACAAATGATTCTATCTCTAGAATAGCCACAATAAAGCATCGTATAGAAGGTACTCATGTTGAGTTTACTCCCGAAACTCCAACGCTAGAACAAATAGCTGGTGCGCCAAAAGCATTTTACTCCTATTATTGGGAGTTTGGAGATGGCACTTACAGTAAAGAAAAAAACCCAAAACACACATATAAAGCCACAGGCGATTACAACATTAAATTCTGGGCAACAAATAATTACGATACCGGAAAGCCACCAACTACAAGACCCAAGAAAATAAGTGTAACTCAAGCAGACCCTTCTTATCTTGATGAAACCTCTATGACCGAAGATTTTACCCTGCAACGTAATAGAGAACCAATGCCTAATGAAGAAATTGCGGTTATTATGAGTTACAGAAATTATCTAAACTACACAACTAATGGCAAACTATACATATTCTACAACGAACAAAAGTACAAGGCCAACAACTTTGAAATTACTGATGTAAGAGCTCATCATGGTGAAAAACAAATATCTACAGAAGGTTTTGTTTACACCAATACTATAGACAATACTGAAAACACCTTACTTGCTTCAGCAGAAAACAATTTACTACAACTCAAAGCAAAACCTCAAGACACAACCATAAAAACAAACCTTCCATTAACACTAGAGGCGTCTAAACTTTACTATAAAGACTGGAATCTTTTTGAATTCGACAATATGAAACCTAATGAAGAACGCAACGTATTCTTCACAATGAGAACACCACCAGAAATGCTAAAAGACACAAGTGCTATTATTTCTATTCGTGGTGTTTATGTTCCTGACGCTAATTATGACAACCATAAAGTAAAAGATATGGAGATGGAAATTGTTACATCTCACGACCCGAATAAGATGTCTAGCAATGGTACGTTTATGAATTATAGACTTGTTAGATTTAAAACTTTAAAATATAAAATAAAATTTCAGAATAATGGCGAAGGCCCAGCAAGAACCATAAGGCTAGAAACTGATATTCCAGAGATGCTAGACAAATCAACAATTGAGGTAAAAGACATGTACCCAAAATGTAAAATATGCCCTAAAGAGGAAGTTCGCTATAGCTGTCTAGACACAACTTTTACTGATACGCAAGCTATTTTTACATTTAAGAATATATACCTTCCCGGAAGCGAACAAAAAAATGTAAAAGAATATGATTCTACTAAAGGTTTTGTAAAGTACACCATTAAGTTTGCTAAAGATTTTCATAAGAAAAAAACCAAAAGTAGAACAGCTATTATTTTTGACAAGAATGAACCAATAATCACTAACTATTCTACTACCAGATTTGTTCCTGGATTATCTATTGGTGTTAAAGCAGGGTATAATTCATTTTCAGATTTAAAAGATTCTGAAAGCTACTTTTTTGGAGCCACATTATCACCTTACAAATCCTATCGCTGGTATTGGCAAGTAGAACTGTTAAATAGTTTTCATCGTTATAAAGATGACACAACCGTTCAAGAGTCTTTCACTGATGGCCCTCAAGGTTTTCAGTTTTTACAGCGTACTACAACCAATACTAGCTATGAGAATATAGATTGGGAAATCCCTGTACTTGTTCGCTACAACATAAATAATTTTATTGGCGTTGGCGCAGGCTTGCAAGGCATGCTCACAATAAGTGAAAAAACATCGCAATCACAATTGGTTGAAAATTTTGAAGGCACAGATCCTGATGCTCCTATTTTTGAGTCGTTAGAGACAAGCTCTGAAAATTCAGAATCCTTTACAAATTTCAAAACCGGATTATTGCTTGATGTCACTGCTGGATTTGCTAGAATTGGTCCAAGTGTTGGCGCACGTTATGTTATCAACTTTAAAGAAAATTATAACTACTGGCAGTTATATGCTATCTGGAAATTTTAATCTGATGCAAAAGGCGTTAGTCATATTTATCACCTTTTTAAGCTTTACTTGTTTTTCTCAAGATTTAGAAGAACAAATATACGTGGCTACAGAGACTTTTATTGCTAACAAAAATCCTGAAACATTTCTAGAACTAAACAAACAGGAAGCGCTTTTCTTAAATAAAGTCACGACTAAAGACGAACAACTTGCTTTAATTTTTTTATTGTGCAACAAAGCGTTCTACCAAAAAGACATTAACAAACAAAATGATGCTATAACCACTTATGAAAAAGCATGGAAGCGTTACAATGATTTTAAAATAAGTACCATTTCTGATTATGATATTATAGAATATTGTTTAAAACCATTAGGAAATTTATATACCAAAACTAATGATTACACCAATGCTGAAAACACCATAAAACAATACATTGCTATCGCTAAAGCAAAAAACAATATGGATCAGGAAATTTCTGGGATTATTAATTTATCTGCCTTGTATCAAGCTTTAGGAAAACATCAATCAGTTTTAGCTTTAATAGAGCAAACGCATCAAATTTCAAAAATCAAAAGCGCTCAAAAGGAAAAACTACAACGCTTAAAAGCAACAAGCAGCCTAGCGTTAAACAAAAACTTACTATCTAATGATATTGTGCTTCCTAATTTTAACGTGTTACATAATAAACATCAAGTTGCTTACGAAAGTGCTTTGAGGTCGCACGATTACAAATCGGCATTAAAACACTTTAATCTTTTAAACGCTTATTCTAAAAAAGACACGCTTTCGGTTCGTCAACTGGCAAAAAAGCAACTTGAAAAAGCGCAATTACACTATTTGCTTAATGAAAAAGACAAAGCTAACACCAGTTTACAATTGGCTTTAAAACTTTTACTTCCTAACCATAAAAAAAATAGTATTCCTAAACCCACAAGCTTATATACTGAAAATACTTTTATAGATATTTTTGATTTTTTAGCAAGGCTTGAACCCGATTCGAAAAAGGCATTGGCTTATTATGATTTAAGTTTTTATGTCTCGAAATTACTAACTAAAAACATCACTTCGCAACAAGCCAAAATAACCAACCAAGCCATTAATAGAAAACGTAGCGAAAGCTGTATTGATTTGCTGTTTTATAGCTATCAAGAAAATTCTAAATCAATATATTTTTATAGCGCTTTGCAATATGCTGAAATGAATAAAGCATCTGTTTTAAAAGATAACTATGTAAAGCAATCGTTGCTTGAAAAACATCCTAATGATTCTTTATTACTTAAGGAACAACAACTTTTAAAAACACAAGAACTACTTACTAGCAACTTAATAAAAAAGCAATTAGGTTATGAGGCTACTAAAAATGATAGTTTAAACAAACAACTACTAGATGTAAGCATTGCCTTAAAAGCTGTTCAGAAAGCTATTGAGCACACTTATCCAAATGCAACAAGCATCATAAATATTGAAAAGCTTCAAGAACAACTAAAAACAGATGAGGCTATTCTTGTTGAATATTTTTATGGTAGCCAAGCCATTTATCAGTTTATTATTTCAGAAAAACATATTGATTTTATTAAAATACCGTTGCAGGAAACCACTCAAAACTCATTGGTGAATTTTATTCATTTATTTGATAATGCTTCTGCTATAAACAATAATATAAAAGCATATACAAGTGTAGCCTTTACTGCTTATAATATATTAGGAATAGAAAAAATGTCTTCCAAAGAAAATTTAATTATCATTCCTGATGGACTACTTAACTTTTTACCTTTTGAAGCATTACTAACCAAGGAAACTTTGACAACCAGCTTTACAAGCATGCCTTTTTTGGTAACATCTCATAATGTGGTTTATAATTCTAGCATTGATTTTTACTTAAACAATAAACAACTACCAACTCAAGAAAAAAATATACTAGGCATATTTCCTGTTTTTGAAAACACAAGTCAGCCACTTACCTATTCTATATCTGAAGCTAAATCGTTAGAAAAACAAACAAAGGCAACTCTTTATATGCACGATGAGGCCACCAAACAACAATTTTTGAATTCGGTTGCCGAATACAACATGCTACACCTGTCTACACATGCCACAAGTGGCGATTTCATAAATCCTGCAAGTATTGCTTTTTATGATGAACCTATGTTACTAAATGAACTATATAGTTTAAACATAAAACCAAATTTGGTTGTATTAAGTGCTTGTGAAACTGGTGTTGGAAAACTACAAAAAGGAGAAGGTGCTATGAGTATAGCACGTGGCTTTCAATATGCTGGCGCGAAAAACGTTTTATTCTCATTATGGCAAATAAATGATGCGTCTACCACTGAAATCATGAATCGTTTTTATAAAGTTTTTTCTAAAAATCACGCTGTAAGTTATGCCAATAGGCAATCAAAACTATTATATATAAACGATGCATCTATCAGCAACTTAAAAAAATCTCCTTACTATTGGAGTGCCTTTGTTTACTATGGTAGTATATCAAAACCTCAAAAAACATCTTATGTTATTTATTATATAATAGGGATTTTTCTGGTTTTAATTATTGTATTTTTGATAACAAGAAAAAGAAGAAAACATGAGTGATACAGGTATTACAAAAGATGTACCTCTGAAAGATTTTTTATTAGAAAAAGGCTACACAAAAATTAAATTACATCTGACCAAAACCAATCATTTTGAAATAAAAGCTAGTATAAATGGTGTTAAAGGATTGTTTATATTAGACACAGGCGCATCAAGCTCTTGTGTTGGTTTTGAAGCTATTAATACATTTAAACTTAAAGCTAAAGATTCTGAAATTAAAGCTGCTGGAGCTGGTGCTATTGATATGTTAACCCAAATTTCAAAAAAAAACCAATTACGTATAGGTAAATGGAAAAAAGACAAAGTTGCTTTAATTCTATTTAATTTAACTCATGTAAACACAGCTCTTACCAATCATAACTCAAAACCAGTTGATGGTATTATAGGAGCTGATATACTAAAAAAAGGAAAAGGAGTTATAGATTATGAAAAAAAATACCTATATTTAAAATTGTAGTATAATTCTTTCTGGTTATCTTTATAAAAAATTCTTCACAGCTATTAATTCATGCAAAATTCTATTATCATAGCAGACGATCATCCGCTGATGTTAAGAGGTTTAAGTGACTTTTTAAAATCTAAAGGCTATAATATAATTGGTAGTGCTAAAGATGGTAAAGAAGCTTATAATCTTATTGTAAAACTAAAACCAGATATTGCTATTCTAGATATAAGAATGCCTTATAAAACTGGACTTGAAGTTGCTGAAGATTGTAAAAAAAATGGCATCCCTACCAAAATCATCCTTATAACGTTTGATAAAGGTGAAGACTTATATGATAAAGCTAAAGAACTAAACATCTTTGGGTATATCCTTAAAGAATTTGCCATTGAAGAAATTGAAACATGTTTAACTCATGTCAATAATAATGAGTCTTACTTTAGCGAAGAAATAGCTGATTACCTTAATGCAAACACCAATTCTAGACCAGAGATATTAGATATGCTCTCTAAAACCGAATTGAAGATTCTACATCTAATTTCAAAAAACAATACAGCAAAAGATATTGGCGATATACTTTCAATATCTAATAGAACTGTTGAGAAGCATAAAAGTAATATTATAAAAAAGCTTGATATACCTCCTATTCAAAACAGTTTACTTATCTGGGCTAAAGAAAATCAGGAGTTCTTAAATTAAATTACGTAACGTTACGTATTTCATAACCATTTGTTTTACAGTATATTTACAGTATTATTTTTAGTAAAAGGGTTGTTAATTAACAACATACATCTAATAATTAAAAACGATATATTATGAAAAGCAAATTCAACTTATTTCATTCATTAATAATAACTACTTTCATTTTTATTATTGTTGCTGTTGTTTTCCTAAACATTATTGTTTTTTTCAAATAATACCTAATCACTTTTATACAAAAATACGTAACGTTACGTATTGTCCACTATTCATACTTTATAGACATTTGCTGTTCTATTAATTAGTTCTTAGGGAGAACAAAAAGGTCTTAAACACACTTGTTGTTTAGGGCCTTTGTTTATTTAAGACCTTTGTTTTCTGTAAAAAATACGTAACGTTACGTATTGTTTTAATAACATTCTTTAGTGATCTTTACAGTGCTATTAATCAAGTAATTTTATAAAGGGAGTTACAGGCTCTGTACTAGAAATTAGTGCAGAGTCTTTTTTAACAAAAGCATTGTATCTCTCAAAATCAGATAAATTATTCAATCATGGATGATAAAAACTCATTAAACAAATTCTTTATTGTAGGATTAGTTGTATTAGTTATCATTGTTATATCAATAAACATTTTTGTTAATTTCTTTTAGTTAGTTATTACCAAGAAAAAAGCGCCACTTATTTAAGTGGCGCTTTCTTTTTATAAAAATTATAGTTTTTAGCTATTATAGTTCTAGAGCTTTCTTAACATCGTTATTCATTAATAACTCAACTGGGTTTTCAAGTGCTTCTTTAATTGCAACTAAAAATCCAACAGACTCCCTACCATCAATAATTCTGTGATCATAAGATAATGCTAAATACATCATTGGGTGAATTTCAACTTTACCATCAACAGCAATTGGACGCTCAATAATATTGTGCATTCCTAAAATACCACTTTGTGGTGGGTTGATAATTGGTGTAGATAACATACTACCAAACACACCTCCATTAGAAATTGTAAATGTACCACCTGTCATTTCATCAACAGTAATTTGACCATCACGAGCTCTTAATGCTAAACGTTTTACTTCAGCTTCAACACCTCTAAAGGTTAAGTTTTCAGCATTTCGTATTACTGGAACCATAAGTCCTTTTGGTCCTGATACTGCTATACTAATATCGCAGAAATCGTAAGAAATCATTTCTTTTCCATCTATCATAGAGTTAACAGCTGGATATTCTTTTAATGCTCTCACTACTGCTAGAGTAAAGAAACTCATAAACCCAAGACCTACACCATGCTTTGCTTTAAACGCTTCTTTGTATTGTTTACGCAATTCAAAAATAGGTGTCATGTTAGCCTCATTAAAAGTGGTTAACATCGCTGTTTCGTTTTTAGCAGATACTAAACGCTCTGCTACTTTACGACGTAACATTGATAGTTTAGAACGTGACTCTCCACGGCTTCCTCCTGTTGGAGTTCCCATAGATGGTTTTGCGTTTACAGCATCGTCTTTGGTTACTCTACCGTCTTTACCTGTGCCTTGTATTTGAGAAGCATCCATTCCTTTTTCAGCTAAAATCTTTTTTGCTGCAGGACTTGCTGTTCCTGTTGCATACGTTTTGTTCTCTGCAACTGGTTCTGCTTTCTTTTCTTCAGTTTTAGGTGCTTCTTCTTTTTTCTCTTCTTTTGCAGGTGCATCAGATCCTTCTGGTTTTGCTGCACTTGTATCAATTAAACAAACCACTTCACCTACTGCAACTGCATCACCTTCTTCTGCTTTTAAGGTAATAGTTCCGCTAGCTTCAGCTGGAAGTTCTAGAGTTGCCTTATCACTATCTACTTCAGCAATGGCCTGATCTTTTTCTACATAATCACCATCTTGCACTAACCATTCTGCAATTTCTACTTCTGTAATAGATTCACCTGGTGAAGGTACTTTCATTTCTAAAATCATTGTTCTATAATTTTATATTGTTGGATTGTTTTTATCGTTGATTATTTTTTGTTTTGTCAAAGACATAGTCTATCACTTCTTGATGACGTTTTTTAGAACGCACTGAACTTCCGGCTGCTGGTGCACCATAAGCACGACGAGATGCTGCTCTAAATGTTTTTGCTTCTTCAAGATGCATTAAGATATGACTATAAGCTCCCATGTTTCTTGGTTCTTCTTGAGCCCAAACAACATCATTAGCATTTTTATATTTACTTAATATATCTTTTATTTCTTGCTCTGGTAATGGGAATAATTGCTCTATTCTTACTAAAGCAACATCGTCTCTACCTAATTTCTCTTGTTCTTCAAGTAAATCGTAATAGAATTTTCCTGTAACAAATACTAAAGTTTTTACTTTATCTGCATTTGCATTTTTATCGTCTATTACCATTTGGAAACTACCGTTTACAAACTCATCAACTGTTGATACACATAGTGGATGACGTAATAAACTTTTTGGTGTAAACACAATTAATGGTTTACGGAATTTTGCTTTTACTTGTCTACGTAATAAATGAAACATGTTAGCAGGTGTTGTACAGTCTGCTACATACATATTATCTTTTGCACATAGTTGTAAGTAACGTTCCATACGTGCTGATGAATGCTCTGCACCTTGACCTTCATAACCATGAGGCAATAACATTACCAAACCATTTTGAAGTTTCCATTTATCTTCAGCTGCAGAAATATATTGGTCTAGCATAATTTGAGCTCCATTACTGAAATCTCCAAATTGTGCTTCCCAAATGGTTAAGGTTTTAGGGCTTGCCATAGCATAACCATAATCAAAACCTACCACACCATATTCTGATAGTAGTGAGTTATAGATAAAGAATTTTCCTTGTTTATCACTCAACTGATTAAGTAATACAATTTCTTCTTCGCTATCTTCTACTTTTACAACGGCATGTCTGTGAGAGAATGTACCACGTTCTACATCCTGACCAGATATACGAACATCGTGACCTTCTTCTAGTAAACTACCATAAGCCAAATGTTCAGCCATTGCCCAGTCTAACTTGTTTTCATCAAACATAGTTTGTCTGGATTGTACTAAACGCTCTATTTTACGTATGAATTTTTTGTCTTTTGGTAATGATGATATAACCTTTGTGATTTTTTCTAACCCTTCTTTTGAATAGGTTGTATCAATTGGTTTCATCATTTTATCTTCTTCAACAGTAATATAGTCTGTCCATTCATTTTGCATAAATGGTGTAATTACTGTTTTATCCTCTTTACGAGAATCTTCTAAATCGTCTTCTAATTTAGTTTTATAATCTTGTTCTAATTTTAAAACATGATCCTTATCTATAACGCCTTGCTCAATTAGTTTTGCAGCATAAATATCTCTTGGATTTTTATGCTTTGCAATAGCTTTGTATAATAATGGTTGTGTAAATTTTGGTTCATCACCTTCGTTATGACCATACTTTCTGTAACCAAGTAAATCTATAAATACATCGCGTTTAAATTGCATTCTGAAATCTAGAGCAAACAACATGGCATGTACTACAGCTTCAGCATCATCAGCATTTACATGTAATACTGGTGATAAGGTTACTTTACCAACGTCTGTACAGTATGTACTTGAACGACCATCAAGGTAGTTTGTAGTAAAACCTACTTGGTTGTTTACTACAATATGAATGGTTCCGTTAGTTTTGTAACCTTCTAATTGTGCCATTTGAACCACTTCATAAACTAATCCTTGTCCTGAAATAGCGGCATCACCATGTACCACAATTGGTAATACTTGTGATGGGTTTTCTGGGTACTTATCGTCTTGTTTTGCACGTGTTATTCCTTCTACAACAGCGCCTACTGTTTCAAGATGTGAAGGGTTTGGTGCAATATTTAAGTTTATCTTATTTCCGTTTTCGGTTTCTCTATCGCTTGTCCAACCTAAATGGTATTTAACATCGCCATCAAAAACTTCTTGTTCGTAATCTTTACCATCAAACTCACTAAAAATATCTTTAGCAGATTTCCCAAATATATTTGTAAGGGTGCTTAAACGACCACGATGTGCCATTCCCATAACAAACTCTTTAACTTCATATTCAGAAGCTCTTTCTATAAGCGCGTCAAGTGCTGGAATTAAAGATTCACCACCTTCTAAAGAAAAACGTTTTTGGCCTACATATTTTGTGTGTAAGAAATTTTCAAAAGAAACCGCTTCGTTCAATTTTCTTAAAATATGCTTCTTTTGATCAGTGCTAAACTTTGGTTGATTATCGTTTATGTTAAGTTTTTCCTGAATCCATTTTATTTCTTCAGGATTTCTAATGTACATATATTCAACACCTATGGCATCACAATAAATGTTTTCAAGGTGTTTAATGATTTCACGTAAAGTTTGTGCACCTATACCTAAAATTTCTCCAGCATTAAAAACAGTGTCTAAATCAGAATTTGATAATCCAAAGTTTTCTAATGCTAATGTTGGTGCATATTTTCTACGCTCTCTAACTGGGTTTGTTTTTGTAAACAAATGCCCACGAGTTCTGTAACCGTCTATAAGTTTTACTACTTGAAACTCTTTTTGAACGTGTTCTGGTATTTGTGTAGAAACACCTTCTATAACCTCGCCTTGCATGCCGTAGCTTTCACTACCAAAATCGTAACCTTGAAAAAAGGCTCTCCAACTTGGCTCTACAGAATCTGGGTTTTGTAAATATTGTTCGTATAAATCAGCAAAGTATGCTGTATGTGCTGCGTTTAAAAAGGAATATTTATCCATAAATAATTTAAAACTGAATAGTTCAGACAAAATTTATACAAAAGTACAACTTTTACTAAAATTAGATATGCTTTTATTATTTTTATAACATAGTGTTTATATGTAAATAGTGAATTATGAAAAATGTTCTTGATTTATTAATAAAAAAATGGTTGTTTGGTGTTTTATTTTGCTTGTTTTCAATAACCCTTAATGCGCAAAACGAACAACGTGATTTTTGGAGTCATGTTCGTTTTGGCGGAAGTCTTGGTTTAAGTTTTGGAGACGGTTTTTTTAGCGGAACATTAGCTCCAAGCGCCATTTATGAACTGAATCAATATGTTGCTCTTGGCGTGGGACTTAATGGCACATATAGTTCTAGAAAAAATTACCATAAATCTACAATTCTTGGAGGTAGTCTTATTGGACTTTTTCGCCCTATTAACGAGCTTCAGCTTTCAGCAGAATTTGAAGAACTTCATGTTTCCAGAAACTGGGATAGTAGATTAGCAATTCAAGATGAAGATTATTGGTATCCTGCTTTGTTTATTGGCGCTGGATATCATGCTCAAAATGTTACAATAGGCATACGTTATGATGTGCTTTATGATGACAATAAAAGCATTTATGCTAATGCTTGGATGCCATTTGTAAGGGTATACTTTTAAGAATATTGCTGTCTAAACCAGACTTTTTGCCACTCTCTTACTAATATTAAAAAAGCAACATTTTCAGCTAGTTGTAGTGTGTCGTTTCCGTCTAGTTGTTTTATTTTTTCTTCAGAAACATCTATGATGTAAAGTAGGTTTAAATAATCAGCAAATTTTTCTTGAATGAGTTTATATATGGTTTCGTGTAAAATTAACTTTAAACTCGTTGGAGGTATTTCGTCATCAAAATCTAAATCAATATTTGCATAAAGAAAGTCTTTATTGATTTGCTTGATAAGTTTTCTATACAACTCATGCTTGTTAGCCTCAAGTATTAATGCATCAAATGTTTCTGGTAATTGCATTATACATTTCTATTCATTAACTCTTTACCAAATGTTTTTAAAACAGCTTTTTTGTCGGCAGAAATATTTAAGCTCTCTAAAACATCAAAAGCTTTATTGGTATACTTTTCAATCTCTTTTTTTGTTGCATCCGCAGAACCACTTGATAAGAAAAACCGCTTTACGTCTGTAATTTTATCTGTTGCGTCTGTAGGGTTTATACCAAATAAATGCTGAAGCTGTATTTTGTCTTCTTCAGATAAAAACTCTATAGCCTTTAAATACAAATATGTTTTTTTGTTTTCAATAATATCACCGCCTACTTGCTTTCCAAACGTTTTTGGGTCTCCAAAAGCATCTAGGTAATCGTCTTGTAACTGAAACGCAATACCAAGGTTTTTACCAAAATTATAAATACCTTCTTGATCTTCTAAAGAAGCATTAGCAACAATAGCTCCCATTTGCATTGCTGCTCCTACCAGCACAGCTGTCTTGTATTCTATCATTTTTAAATACTCTGCAATGGTAACATCATCACGTGTTTCAAAATCTATATCATATTGTTGTCCTTCACAAACCTCTAACGCTGTTTTACTAAACAGCTTTGCTAATGCCTGAAATGTCATGGCATCATAATTTTCAAACAGTTGATATGCCATAATTAGCATAGCATCTCCAGAAAGAATGCCGGTGTTTATATCCCATTTTTCATGTACAGTTTCTTGACCTCTTCGCAAAGGTGCATCATCCATAATATCATCATGAACTAATGAAAAATTGTGAAAAACCTCAATACTTAAAGCCGCATCTAGCGCCTTTTTATAATCACAATTATAAACCTCTGATGCCATTAATGTTAAAACAGGTCGCAAACGTTTTCCTCCCAATTTTAATATATAGTTTACAGGATCATACAAGCTTGCCGGCTCTCTATCTTTAGAAAAGCCTTCTAAATACGCTATAAACTCTCTTTGATAATCTTCTACTTTTTGCATGAAACAAAAGTCGGTATTTGTCGTCATTATACAAAGCATAAAGTAACAATATTAAATAATCGTTAAAACTTTGGAAACTTTTTTTGTTTTTAAAGTTTCCTATTGTACTTTTGCCATCAAATTATGAAAGAAGACATTTTAAAAACAGCAGTTGAATTATTCTTAAACTACGGGTTTAAGAGTGTAACAATGGATGATATTGCCAATGCGCAAGGCATCTCTAAAAAAACAATCTATCAGTATTTTGAAAACAAAAATATTCTTGTTAAAGAAGCTGTTATGCATTTGTTTCAAACTGTTTCTAGTGGTATAAAGGATATTTGTGATTTAGAAAAAAACCCTATTGAAGAAATTTTAGAGATTAAAAAATTCTTAATGCACAACTTAAAAGATGAAAAATCTTCACCTCAATACCAATTAGAAAAGTATTATCCAAAAATTTATAAAGACATCAAGGAAAAGCAGTTTTGTGTTATGGAAAACTGTATCATTTGCAATCTAGAACGCGGCGTTCAATTAGGCTTATACAGAGAAACTATTAATGTAGATTTAATATCAAAAATATACTTTACATGTATAATGGCTCTTAAAGATAAAGAGCTTTTTCCTCTAAACAATTTTTCTATGCACACACTTATGAATAATTATTTAGAGTATCACCTTCGTGGCATATGCACCCAACAAGGTCTTAAAAAATTAGAACATTATTTAACAATCAATCAATCATAAAATGAGCAACAAACCCATATTATTTTTATTTCTATTTCTATCGGGCATTGCGTTTTCTCAAGAAACACCAACTAGTTTTAGCTTACAAGAAGCTATAAACTACGCATTAGAAAACAACCGAACTGCAAAAAATGCAGAAAGAGATATTGAAGCTGCACAACAACAAAAATGGGAAACCACCGCATCTGGTTTACCTCAAGTGAGTGCAACAGTAAACTATCAAAACTTCTTAAAACAACAAGTTACTCCGGTAGATTTTGATGGTGATGGCATAAACGAAGAGCTTGTTTTAGGTCAGCCACAATCTCTAACAGCAACTGCTACGTTATCTCAAAAAATATTTGATGGCTCGTATTTAGTCGGTTTACAATCTGCAAAGGTATATTTAGAAATCTCTAAAAATGCCAAAGAAAAAACAGATTTAGAAGTTAGAAAAAACGTTATTAACGCCTATAGCAATGTACTTCTTGCTGAAGAGAGTCTTACTATTTTAAATAAAAACATAGAAGTGTTACAAAAAAACCTTGATGACACAACTAAAATTTATGAAAATGGTTTAGAAGAAGAAGAAAGTGTTGAGCAACTTCAAATTACATTATCTGGTGTAGAAAGTCAGCTTAACAATACCACGCGTTTAAAAGATATTGCATACCAAATGCTAAACATTACATTAGGTATAGACTTAAATTCTCAAATAACTCTAACAGATAATTTAGAAACATTAACAGCTCAAAACATAAACCTAGGGCTTCTAGAAACTGATGATAGTGTAGAAAACACTATTGATTACAGAATTGCAGCCAATGACAAAATATCTAAAGAGCTTTTATTAAAATTAGAAAAGAGCAAATATTTACCAACATTAAACGCTTTTATAAATGGTGCTTATGCTGGAAACAGTGACACATTTACATTTGCTCAAGGCGACCAAAAGTGGTATGGTTCTTCATTATTTGGAGTAAGCTTAAACATTCCAATATTTAGTTCAGGAATGCGAAATGCATCAACACAGCGCGCAAGAATAAATCTTGAAAAAGCTGAAGCTGACTTAACCGAAACCGAACAACAATTAAAACTTCAAATTGCATCTGCAAAAAGCGATTACCAACTTGCTATTGAAGAATACGACAATAAAAAACAAAATTTGAGTCTTGCTGAACGTATAGAACGTAAAAATCAAACCAAATTTTTTGAAGGTATCGGATCTAGTTTTGAATTACGCCAAGCGCAAACACAATTATACACAGCACAACAAGAGTTTTTACAAGCCATGCTAGACGTTATCAACTCTAAAGCAACTTTAGAAACCACTTTAAACACCGTACAATTAAATTAATCAATCAAAAAAACCACACTATGAAACATATATATTCATTATTAATCGTGACGCTTTTAATCGTTTCGTGTTCTGGAGAAAAAAAGAAAAATTCTGTAGAAAGCGTTTTAGAGAGTAACAACCTTGAAACCATTCGTCAAAAACGTGCTGATTTGGTAAGTGAACAAGAAACTATTCAAGGAAAAATAAAAATGCTAGATGCTGCTATCTCAAAAATTGATACCGTTAAGCATGTACCACTTATAACAACACTTGTTGCAAAAGAAGAAGTATTTAAGCACGTATTAGAAATACAAGGAAACGTTACAACAAAAAACTTATTAGTAATTACTCCTGAATACAACGGAATTCTTACTAATGTATATGTAAAAGAAGGTCAAAAAGTAACTAAAGGTCAAACCCTTGCTAAAATAGATGATGGCGGATTAAGTCAACAATTATCTCAATTACAAATTCAAGCAGATTTAGCAAAAACCACTTACGAACGTCAAAAACGTTTATGGGAACAAAATATTGGTAGTGAAATTCAATACTTACAAGCAAAATCTAGCTACGAATCGCAAAACGAAGCTGTAAACCAACTAAAACAACAAATAGCTAAAACCACGGTAAAAGCACCATTTACTGGAACTATAGATGATGTTATAACAGAGCAAGGAAGCGTTGTTGCCGCTGGTCAAACGCAACTTATGCGTATTGTTAACCTAAACGATATGTACATAGAAACAGATGTTCCTGAACGCTATGTTACAGATGTAACAAAGGGAAAACATGTAAATGTTGAATTTCCAGTTTTAGGAAAAACTTTAGATACTGAAATAAGACAAGCTGGTGATTTTATTAACCCAGCAAACAGAACTTTTAAGGTAGAAGTTGCAATTCCAAATGCTGATAAAGCCATAAAACCAAACTTAACGGCCAAACTAAAAATCAACGATTACACAAACAAAAATGCCATTTTAATACCTCAAAGTATCATTTCTGAAAACGCTGAAGGCGAACAATATGTTTATGTTATTAATGATAAAAATGCCAAAGAAGAAGGCGTAGCAAAAAGAGTTATCATTAAAACAGGTAAAACTCAAGGCGATGTTATTGAAGTACTTGACGGTATTGAAAACGGCATAGAAATCATACAAGAAGGTGCTCGTAGCGTAAAAGACGGACAAACTGTAAAAGTGATCAACTACTAAACCAAAAAACATGACAAAAAAGAAAAAACAAGTCGATAAAGAATTTGGTTTATCATCTTGGGCAATAGACAACAAAACCACAATGTATGTCTTAATTGCAGTAATTTTCTATTTAGGTATATCTGCTTTCTTTAGTATGCCTCGAGAAAATTTCCCTGAAGTAAACGAAACCAAAATTTATGTAAGCTCTGTATTTCCTGGAAATACAGCAGAAGACATAGAAAAACTTATAACAGATCCTCTTGAAGATAAGCTTAAAACAGTAAGTAATGTCGTAGAAATAACTTCTACATCTCAAGAAGATTACGGGATGCTAATGGTTGAGTTTGACGAAAACATTACCGTTGAGCAAGCCAAACAAAAAGTTAAAGACGAAATAGATAGCGAAACTGCCAGTGAAGATTGGCCTACATTCAACGGCGCAAAAGTTGAGCCTGATGTATTTGAGTTAAGCCTATCTGAAGAAATGCCTATTCTTAACATTAACCTTTCTGGAGATTACCCTATTGAAAAACTTAAAGAATATGGCGAATACCTTCAAGACGAAATTGAAGACTTATTAGAAATTAAAAAAGTTGATATTCGTGGTGCACAAGAAAAAGAAGTTGAAGTTGCCGTAGACATCTACAAAATGATGGCTGCCAATGTCACCTTCAATGATATTATTGGAGCCATTAACAATGGTAACGTTACAATGTCTGCCGGAAACCTAAAAGCAAGTGGTCAACGTCGTACTATTCGTATTCTGGGTGAAATTGAAAACCCAAATGAACTAGAAAATTTTGTAGTAAAATCTGAAAACGGACACGCTATCTATCTTAAAGATGTTGCCAATGTTTCTTTTAAAGAAGAAGACAAAACAACATACGCAAGAGAATTTGGTCATCCTGTAGTGATGCTTGACGTAAAAAAACGTGCCGGCAAAAACATGGTTGCTGCTGCAGAACAAATTCAGGTTATAGTAAAAGATGCTGTTGAAAATGTTTTCCCTCAAGATTTATCTGTAACTATTGCCAACGACCAATCTTCTGTAACTATTGGTCAAGTAGATGATTTAGTAAACAATATCATTTTTGGAGTTATTCTAGTAGTAACTGTTTTAATGTTCTTTTTAGGATTTAAAAACGCCATTTTTGTTGGGTTTGCAATTCCCATGTCTATGTTTATGTCCTTAATGATTCTGGAATTATTAGGTCAAAGCTTAAACACCATGGTGCTTTTTGGACTTATCATGGGATTAGGAATGCTAGTAGATAATGGTATTGTAGTTGTAGAGAACGTATATCGTCTCATGGACGAAGAAGGCATGAGTAGATTTCAAGCTGCAAAAAAAGGTATTGGTGAAATTGCGTTTCCAATTATTATCTCTACAGCAACAACCGTAGCCGCTTTTATACCATTAGGATTATGGCCTGGAATTATGGGTGAATTTATGATGATTCTACCTATTACGCTTTCCGTGGTATTAGGTTCCTCTCTTTTTGTAGCCATCTTTTTCAACTCTGTTTTAGTATCTCAATTCATGAATACTGAAGACAAAGATATGCCGCTCAAAAAAATAATTAGAACAACCATAATTATGGCTGTTATTGGCATTCTTGTTTTAATTGTTGGCGGTGAATACCGTGGCTTAGGAACACTTATGGTCTTTACAGCTGTTATGCTTTGGGTATACAGATTATTCTTAAGAAAATGGGCTAATAGCTTTCAAACAAAAACGTTAGTTAAACTAGAGCGTTGGTATGAGCGTCAATTACGTTGGGCGCTTTCAGGCAAGAAACCTTATTTTTTAAGCATAGGTACGTTTGTTTTATTAATTCTCTCATTCATAGCTTTCGGAGCATCACTTGCTACTCAAAGAACCAAAGTAGAATTCTTCCCAGACAATAAGCCTAATCAAATTATTGTCTATATAGAATATCCGCAAGGAACAGCTATAGAAAAAACAAACGCCATAACAAAAGAAATTGAAAAGCGCGTTTTTGACGTTGTAAATCAAGACCAATATACAGACAACGGCTACAACTTTATGGTAGAAAGTGCTGTTTCTCAAGTTGGTGAAGGTGCTGGAAATCCACAAACAGACGGTGGTTCTAGTGCAGAAATGCCACACAAAGCAAAAATAACAGCTTCTATGCGTGAGTATAAATACCGTCGTGGCGAAGACAGTGAGTTATTACGTCAAAAAGTACAAGAAGCATTAGTTGGTATTTATCCTGGTGTATTAATTTCTGTTGAAAAAGATGCCAATGGACCACCTGCTGGATCACCTATTAACATAGAAATTGAAGGCGATGATTATAACGAGCTAATTAATACTGCTGAAAGTATGCGTGAATTTATCAATAACAAGAATATTGCTGGTATTGATGAATTAAAGATAGACGTTAACAAAGACAAGCCTAGCATGCAGGTTGTTGTAGACCGTAAAAAAGCTGGTGAATTAGGCGTTAGCGCATCGCAAGTTGGGCAACAACTACGTAACTCTATCTTTGGATCTAAAGCAGGTATTTACAAAAAAGATGGTGACGATTATGATATTTATGTTCGCTTTAATGAAGAAAACAGGTATAACACAAGTGCCCTATTTAATCAAAATATTACCTTTAGAGATAATACTGGACAATTAAAGACCATACCGCTATCAGCGGTTGCCAAGCACGAAAACAATTCCGGATTTAGTGCTATAAAGCATAAAGACACAAAACGTGTTGTAACTGTTTACTCTGCGTTATCTCCAGGATATACTGACGCTGGTGCTATTGTAACTCAAATTCAAAATGAAATGAAAAGTTACGAAGGGTTACCAAAAGGCATTAAAATAGATTACACAGGTCAAATTGAAGAGCAAAACAAACAAATGGCTTTCTTAATGGGTGCATTTTTCACTGGGTTAGGTTTAATTTTCTTTATCCTAATATTTCAGTTTAATTCAATCTCAAAACCAGCCATCATTATGCTTGCCATCTTTTTAAGCTTTATTGGTGTATTTGGAGGTATTGTAATTACAGGAAGCGCTTTCGTAATTATGATGACTATGGTTGGTATTATTTCTTTAGCCGGAATTGTAGTAAATAATGGTGTAGTATTATTAGACTATGCCCAACTATTAATAGACAGAAAGAAACAAAACTTAAATCTTGATGGAGATGCTTATTTAGAAACAGATGATTTATTTGAAAGTATTGTTAAAGCTGGTAAAGCCCGTTTAAGACCTGTACTACTAACAGCAATAACAACCATTTTAGGTTTAATTCCGTTAGCCATTGGACTAAACATCAATTTCTTTACATTATTCGCAGATTTTGATGCCAATATTTACATGGGTGGTGACAACGTAGTATTTTGGGGACCATTAGCTTGGACCGTTATTTACGGACTACTAATAGCAACCTTCTTGACACTTATTGTTGTTCCTATATTATTTTTCTTATCCATGAAATTAAAAATGTGGATTAGAAGTAAAACATCTTCTCACGTACAAGATGAACAAATCGCTTTTTCTACGAATGAGCGTATAAAAGAGTAGTTAAAGCTCACCCTAGAGCTTAATTAATAGCAGGAAAAAGCCTCAACAAATGTTGAGGCTTTTTCTATTTATAATCATTTAACTTCATTAAATTTGCACATCAAATTTTTTAGTATGTATAGAAGTCATAACTGTGGTGAATTACGAGCATCACACATAAATAACGAAGTAACTCTAGCTGGTTGGGTTCAAAAATCTAGAGACAAAGGATTTATTGTTTGGGTAGATTTACGTGACCGCTACGGTATTACACAATTAGTTTTTGATGAAGAACGCACGCCAAAGACCATGATGGAAAAAGCGCAAAAGCTAGGTCGTGAGTTTGTAATTCAAGTAACAGGAACCGTTATAGAACGTGCTTCTAAAAACCCTAATATACCAACTGGAGATATTGAAATACTAGTGTCTAAACTTACCATTTTAAATGATGCTTTATTACCTCCTTTTACAATAGAAGATAAAACAGATGGTGGTGAAGACATCCGAATGAAATACCGCTATTTAGACATTCGTCGTAATCCAGTAAAAAACAGTTTAATTTTTAGACACAAAGTCACTCAAGAAGTTAGAAACTACTTATCTAAAGAAGGTTTTATTGAAGTAGAAACTCCGTATCTTATTAAGTCTACACCTGAAGGTGCTAGAGATTTTGTTGTGCCAAGCCGTATGAACGAAGGTGAATTTTATGCACTTCCGCAATCACCTCAAACATTCAAGCAGTTACTTATGGTTGGCGGTATGGATAAGTATTTTCAAATCGTAAAATGTTTTAGAGATGAAGATTTACGCGCCGACAGACAACCCGAATTTACACAAATAGATTGCGAAATGGCGTTTGTAGAGCAAGAAGACATTTTAAATGCTTTTGAAGGCTTAACACGTCATTTACTAAAAGAAATAAACGGTGTTACTATTGATAAGTTTCCAAGAATGCTTTATGACGATGCCATGCGTTTATACGGAAACGATAAACCAGACATTCGCTTCGGAATGCAATTTGGCGAGCTAAACGAGGTTGCACAACATAAAGATTTTGGTGTTTTTAACAATGCTGAACTTGTTGTTGGTATTGCTGTACCTGGCGGGAATAGTTACACCAGAAAAGAAATTGATAAACTTATTGATTGGGTTAAGCGTCCACAAGTAGGTGCTTTAGGTATGGTTTACTGTAGATGCAACGATGACGGAAGTTACAAATCATCTGTAGATAAATTTTACGACCAAGACGATTTAGCTAAATGGGCAGAAACAACCGGCGCCAAACCTGGTGATTTAATTTGTGTTCTTTCTGGCGATAAAAATAAAGTTCGTGCGCAATTAAGTGCTTTACGTATGGAACTTGCAGAGCGTTTAGGCTTACGCAAACCAGGTGAATTTGCGCCACTTTGGGTTATTGATTTTCCACTTTTAGAATGGGATGAAGAAACCGAACGTTACCACGCTATGCACCACCCTTTTACATCACCTAAACCAGGGCAATTAGAATTACTTGAAACCAATCCAGGAGATGTTAAGGCCAATGCTTATGATTTAGTACTTAACGGAAATGAAATTGGTGGAGGTTCTATAAGAATTCACGACAAGAAAACACAATCATTAATGTTTGATTATTTAGGGTTTACACCTGAAGAAGCTAAAGCTCAATTTGGCTTTTTAATGGATGCTTTTCAATATGGAGCACCTCCTCATGGTGGTTTAGCTTTTGGTTTAGACAGGCTAGTAGCTATATTAGGTGGTCAAGAAACCATTCGTGATTTTATTGCATTCCCTAAAAACAATTCAGGGCGTGATGTCATGATAGATGCTCCTGCTCCTATCGATGAAGAACAACTCACAGAACTCAATTTAAAACTCAATTTAAAATCATAAAAATAAAATCCTGCAACTTGCAGGATTTTTTAGTAGATTTAGTTTATGCCAAAAAAAACATTTTTTAAGAAACTTCTTATTTGGAGAGCCAAGTACATCTCTCACAAACAATTTGTTTATTTATTAAGTATTGTTATTGGCTTTACATCTGGTGTAGGTGCAGTAGTTTTAAAAAACCTTACGCACTTTATACAACACTTATTAGAAGGAAATCTAGTACAGTATTATCATCATGCGTTTTACTTTTTATTCCCAATTATAGGTTTTACACTCGTATATTTCATTATGAAATATGTTGTAAGACACAAAGTAAGCCACGGCATCCCTTCAACACTTCTTGCTATATCAAAACGAAAAGGGATTATGAAACGCTATCAAATGTTTGGCTCTATTCTAACCGCACCAATTACAATTGGTTTTGGTGGTTCTGTAGGTCTTGAAGGACCAACCGTTGCCACAGGCGCTGCTTTGGGCTCAAATATTTCTAGACTGTTTCACATGAATCAAACTACAAGAAATTTACTTGTAAGTTGTGCAGCAGCAGGCGCTATGTCTTCAATTTTTAAAGCACCAATTGCTGCAATTATTTTTGCTATTGAGGTGTTTAGTTTAGATCTCACAATCGCATCTTTACTTCCTTTACTACTGGCTTCGTTATCTGCAATTTTAACATCATTTTTCTTTTTTGGTGACGATGTATTATTACCGTTTCAACTTGAAGACAAGTTTGATGTTGCTGATGCTCCTCTTTATATGATGTTGGGTGTTACCGCCTCATTAGTCTCTATATATTTTACAGATATATATGAACGTGTTCAAAAAATATTTGACAAAGTAAAATCACCTGCCAAACGTGTTGTTTTTGGAGGCATTGCTATTGGTATTTTAATTTATTTTATTCCACCGTTATATGGAGAAGGCTTTGATGTAATTAACAATTTGGTAGCAGGAAATCCTGAAAAAGCACTTGAAAATAATTTTCTAGATATGGATTTGTCTAATATTTGGGTTGTTATTTTGTTATTAGCGGGTTTGGTTGTCTTTAAAATTATTGCAAGTGCCATAACATTTGGCGCTGGTGGTGTTGGTGGTATTTTTGCTCCTACACTTTTTATGGGAAGCATTATGGGTAATTGTATGGCTAAAATCATAAATAATAGTGGCTTAATAAGTACACCTGTATCTGAAAGTAATTTCACACTTGTTGGTATGGCTGGTTTACTTGCTGGTGTTTTACAAGCGCCACTAACGGCTATTTTTTTAATTGCTGAACTAACAGGCGGATATGACTTGTTTATTCCCTTAATGATTACAGCTGCGATTTCATTTAGTATCACAAAATATTTTGTCCCTCACTCGGTTTACACAATGGAATTAGGCAGGAAAGGTGAACTTATTACACATGATAAAGATCATGCAGTTTTAACACTAATGGACATAAACACTGTAATAGAAACAAATTTTAAAAAAGTAACTCCAAATATGACACTTGGAGATATTGTTCACAAAGCTGTAATAAAATCTAACAGAAATATTTTTCCTGTGGTTGAGGATAAATCAAACAAACTAAAAGGCATTATTTTACTTGATGATATTAGGCCTATTATGTTTGATCAATCACTTCATGATGAAGTTAAAGCAAAAGAAGTTATGCAAAACCCTCCTGCTATTATTAATATGGAAACCGATAAAATGACTGTGATTATGAAAAAATTTCAGGATAGTAATGCTTGGAATCTACCTGTTGTAAAACATGGCGAATATGTTGGTTTTATTTCAAAATCTAAACTACTTACGGCTTATAGAAGAAAATTAATAAACTTAACACATTAACAATGAAATACATTATAGCTGTAGCTACAATAGCATCTTTAGCAAGTATTGTTTGTGGATATATAATAGATACTGATTATTCTCAAAAATTAATCGGACTAGGAGTTGTTGGGCTTTTTATTATTGTTTTTCCTTTGTTTTCTTACTACAGATGGAAAGATAAAAACATAAAAGATTACATGCTAACCAAAGAGAATTTTGAAAAAATGCGTGAAAATGAAAGAAAAAACAATTATTAGTTTAAGTTTCTTTTTTCAATAAAAAATCGTTTAAGCAGTTGTGATGCTTCATCTGCTAAAACACCACCTTCTATTTTAGTTTTAGGATGAAGTTTTGTTTTTAGATTGATACAACCTCTATTTTCATCTCTAGCCCCAAAAACAATTTTACTTATCTGACTCCAATACAAAGCACCTGCACACATTTGGCAAGGCTCTAAAGTAACATACAACGTGCAATTTTGAAGGTATTTACCTCCTAAAAAATTAGCTGCTGCTGTTATGGCTTGCATTTCGGCATGAGCAGTTACATCATTAAGTAGCTCGGTTAAGTTATGAGCGCGAGCTATTATCCTATTATCTATTACTATAACTGCACCAACAGGTATTTCACCTTTATGAAAAGCTTCTTCTGCTTCTTGAAGTGCTCTTCGCATAAAATAAGTATCATCAAAAGGGTTTTCCATAGTATAAAAATAAAAAAAGGCAACTTCATGAAGTTGCCTTTTTTATAGATTATTTAAAAAAATTATTTTTTAATAATCTTATTATTTGCATTAAGTGAATCTCCGTTTATGTTAAGGATATAAATTCCTGTTTGAAGATTACTTATATTAATTTCAATTTGTCCAGATAACTGTGTTTGTTTTGAAAGTACTCTACGTCCATTAATATCTGTAACAGTTACAGTAACCTCTCCAAAGTTTTTAGATGTTTTAATATATAACACATCATTTACTGGGTTAGGATATACTTTGTAATCGCTAGTATTAAACTCGTCTACACTTAAACTTGTACAGTTTGATAAAGAAGGATCTGTATCTAAAGGCATATTAAAATCTTCAATCTGATCTGTCATAGAAAAAGAAAAACCTTGAGATGCATTTACACCTAATCCTCTCGCTGCAAAAACTTCCCATATCAAACACTGATCTTCTCCTCCTGTTAACATCATATCTGCTTGTAAAATAGCATCTCTACCATCAACAAATCCTGGTCCACAAGGCTGAAGCTTTAAGCCGTCCATTACTATCTGCATCACTTTGTTATTTCCTCCTGTACCATTATATAAATCAGGATCAAAACCATATTTATCAATATAAGCCCAAGTTAAATCCCAAAGCATTGTAGCCCAAACAAATCCTACATTATGTTGACTGTCATTCCATCTTACAATATTACCGTTTGAATCTTGACCTAATACGGTATCATCATTAGTGGCATCATAAGTAAAATCATTTACTGCAAAATCTGTACTGTATTTCGCTGGCCTAATACCAACACCATCAACATCTTCTCCATTAGCAAAAACAGCGATCCCTTTTCCTATTTCTGGGGAGTCTCCTGCTTTCATTGTTAGCATTAATCCAAACCAGTCAGACCAACCTTCTCCCATTTGTTCTCTGTTTGTAAGGCAACTTGCAGCACTTGGTCCTCCTGTTAGCCTATTAGATATTCCATGCCCATATTCATGAGCAATAACACCATTATCGAAACTTCCATCTCTATTGAATGGTCCATTGTTAACAATAGTTCCATTTATTGGTTGATTAGCTATTAAAGCCGCTATAATTTGTTCTCCATCTGCATTATTAACAAACACTGAAGGGATTGTAAATACAGGATTACTTTGTCCAGCCATATTAACATAGTCTACATAATCAGGATCATTATCAGGGTTATTATGATTTACCATTATAACTCCAACTGCTCCTGCATTTTGAGCGTTTTGAATTTTATCAACAAAAGGACAATTTCCTCTTTTTATGACTGCTATTTTACCCATTACATCTGCGCCATTAACAAGGGCATTACAGCCTTCTGTTCCGTTAGCAGTACCATCATTTACTAAAACTAAATCTGCTGTTACAGGAATATCTGATGGACCAGTAATGTTATTACCAACACCTGTTGCTGGTATAGCTGCTACAAAATTACCTGCTAGACTTGTGTTATTAATAATTAAAGGCGTTGGTAAACCTGTTGCCTCCCATAAAAACATTTGCATTCTGGGGCTATTACCTTCAGGTGGTGTACTAAAGTTTGCGTTATTTAAACTAGATCCATCTTGACCATCTGCCAATACATAATCATTTCCTAAACCACCGTTACCATAATTGTTTTGTTGAAAATTCCCACTTGCCTCATCAAACCCGTAATGATACCAAATATCATGCATCACATTATTCATGTAAAATAGGTTTGTCAATGATGCCTCTTGATAACCGATAGGCTCTTGATTTAAATTCAATTCAAAATCAAAATTTAAGCTTGCAGAACCGACTGCTGAAACACCAAAACCATTGTTACCGTTTACATCTTCTTGCGCCCAAACATTATTTCCTCTTGTAATAGTAAATTCAGCACCTGCAGCACCATTTGTATCATGCCACCCATATGGAGACGCTGTATCATCAGAAGGATTTGTTAGTAACGCTCTACCGCCGTGAAGAGGACTCTCTTCTGGCAAAGGAAAAACGTTATACTGTGAGCCATCATTTGTAACTACATAGTTTTCATTGAAAAGGCTAAAAGTTTCTTCTTTATCAAGTTTATTAGTACTTTGAGTATGATTATGATGAGCATGATTATCATCACTAAAATTACATGATACAACCCAATCATTAAATTCTAAAATATCTCCAGATGCCGCGTCTACTCTTACACTCCACCAATGTGAGCTATCATTTGTGTAAATACTCAAATCCCAAGCTAACTTTAAAGTGTTTTCATGTAGAACATATACTTGTTCAACAGGAATATTTTCTTGAGAAATTCCTCCGTTTGAGTATATGAATTTTTTACCACTAACTGCTATAACATTTAAATCTTGTGGTGTATTTAAGTTAAATCGCCTTGCCGTATTTTGAATTGCATTTTCAGGAGACAGTGTTGCTGCTTGTGTACTAATTTTATCTTCTATTTGAGGAATAAAATTATTTGCATAATAAGAAACTCTACCATTTTTTATTGCAACACTTGATAATGCATTAAATATCTTTATCCCTTGATATCTTTGATTAACATATACATGAGTTACTTTTGTCTGTTTTGTTAGATATTCATCTGTTATGTACAAATCTGAAATATCTTCTGCCTGAAGGTTAAATTTCTCTTTATTAACATTCAGATAACTTTCTATTATCGCTCCATATTGAGAACTTTCTAAACGGTTTTGAGAATAGGCTGCTAGACTCACAGAAAGCACTAATGATAGGAATAAGAAAGATTTTAAATTCTTTTTCATTATTTAAGTATTTATTAATCAATTTTTTTTGTGTATTTCACAAATATAGCTATGGAAGTTTGATATTTACAACAAAACTTTAAATTATTATTTTGAATTTCGTGAATTCAAACATTTATTATCATAATTTTGCAAATAATTAACCCTAATGACAGCGCCTCTTTTAAATTCTATTAAATTTCCAAAAGATTTAAGAGCTTTAGAAAAAGACCAACTTATAAAACTTTCTAAAGAGCTTAGAGGCTTTATTATAAATATAGTTGCCACTAAAGAAGGGCATTTAGGCGCCAGTTTGGGTGTTGTAGAACTTACCATAGCTTTACACTACGTTTTTAACACGCCTAGTGATTTGTTAGTATGGGATGTTGGTCACCAAGCTTACGGACACAAAATACTAACCGGCAGAAGATCTACCTTTCATACAAATCGACAATTTAAAGGCATAAGTGGGTTTCCCAAACGAGAAGAAAGTACTTATGACACATTTGGCGTAGGCCATTCTTCTACATCTATTTCTGCAGCATTAGGCATGGCTATGGCATCAAAACTAAAAGGCGATACACAAACACAACATATCGCAGTTATTGGCGATGCTTCTATTGCAAGCGGCATGGCTTTTGAAGGTTTAAATCATGCAGGAGTAAGTGACACAAATCTGCTTGTAATTCTTAATGATAACGCCATTGGTATTGATCCGAGTGTTGGTGCTTTGAAACAATACCTTACTAACGTAAAAAAAGGCACTCAAAAGCAAGACAATATTTTTGAAGCTTTAAATTTTGAATACGCCGGCCCTATTGACGGACACGACATTCATAAGTTAATTGATGAATTAAAGCGATTAAAAACCATAAGTGGCCCTAAACTTTTACACGTTATCACTACTAAAGGAAAAGGCTTAAAACAAGCTGAAACTGACCAAGTAAAATATCATGCCCCGGGGAAATTTGATGCAAAAACTGGTGAGTTACTAAAAAAAGCTTTCATAAATCAACCTCCAAAATATCAGGATGTTTTTGGAAAAACCATTTTAGAACTAGCAAAGACTAACAAAAACATTGTTGGAATTACTCCAGCAATGCCAACGGGAAGTTCTTTAAAATATATGATGAGTGAAATGCCCGACAGAGCTTTTGATGTAGGCATAGCAGAGCAACACGCTGTAACACTAGCAGCGGGTATGGCAACACAAGGTCTTATTCCTTTTTGTAACATATACTCAACATTTTTGCAACGCGCTTATGATCAAATAATTCATGATGTAGCATTACAAAAACTGCCTGTGGTTTTTTGTTTAGATAGAGCTGGATTAGTTGGTGAAGATGGAGCCACACATCATGGTGCTTTTGATTTGGCTTATTTACGATGTATTCCTAATTTGACAATTTTTGCACCTAGAGATGAGATTGAGTTGCGAGACATCATGTTTACAGCTCAAATGGGAAACTTAAAACAACCTATTGCAATAAGATACCCTAGAGGTCGTGGCATAACTTTAGACTGGAAAAAACCATTTAAAGAGATTAAAATAGGAACAGGCAAGCTTTTGAAAAAGGGTAACAACATTGCTGTTTTAAGTATTGGTGCTATTTCAAAAAATGTTACAGAAGCAATTAACAGTATTAATAATCATGATAAAATTGCGCATTATGATATGCGCTTTGTAGCTCCTCTAGATGAAACACTACTACATGATATAATGAAAAATCACACCTCTATAATTACAATAGAAGATGGTGTTATAACTGGCGGTTTTGGTAGTAGCATTTTAGAGTTTGCCGCTGCTAACAACTACAAAAACAGTATTAAAAATTTGGGTATCCCTAATAAGTTTATAGAACAAGGCTCTATTGATGAACTACAAAAACTTTGTTCTATAGATGCTGATAGCATTAAACAAATACTTTCAACTTACCTGTAAAATATAACACTATAAGCGATTACCTCTTAATGTTTTAAAAGTTAAAATAGCGTTACTATCAGAAAGTAATGACACATAATTACAGATTCTTAACAAGCATTCATAAAGTGAATCAGACGCATTATAAATAGAAGGATAAGCTTTCAAAATTAACTTATCATAATTAGACATTTCCTGATTATGCTTATTTGTAGCTGCAACCACAAAAACGTGCAAAAGCTCTTTTAAAACTTCATAGCCAGCTATTTCTTTATCAATAACCTCTTTAGATTCATAAATGTTAGCTACACTTATTTTTATAATATCATCTATTTGTGCTTCATACTTGCTCTTATCAAGTAAAGACACAGAAAATGTTCCATTTAATATATCTGCTTCATTAGCAACAAAAACCTCAACAGCTTCATTAATTAGCGTATTTATAGCCAGTGCTCTTAAATAACTAACACGATCTTTGGTATTGGTAAGTTGGTTGTATTTTTTTATTTGTATAGAATCTTTTACAAGTTTTATCAAATATTCTAAAGCAAAATCTTCATTAATCAAGCCTAGGTTAATTCCGTCTTCAAAATCAATAATAGTATAACAAATATCATCAGCAGCTTCAACCAAGTAGGTTAAAGGATGTCTTGAGAAACTTATCGCATCATCTTCCTCTTTTTTTATAAGACCTAAATCATTTGCAACATCAATAAATGCAGATTTATCCTGCTGAAAAAAACCGTATTTTTTATCAGCAATATGTTGCGTTGGCTTTTTAGGTAATGACTCTTTAGGGTATTTCATGAAAGCGCCTAAAGTTGCGTAGCTTAAGCGAAGACCTCCTATTCTACCTGAACGACTTTCGGTTAAAATTTTAAAACCGTTGGCATTGCCTTCAAAGTCACACAAATCTTGATATTCTTTTTTTGTTAGTTTATCTTCAAAAAAATTACCGCTACCAGACTTAAAATACTCTCCAATAGCTTTTTCTCCAGAATGTCCAAAAGGCGGATTTCCTATATCATGAGCCAATGCTGCCGCTGCAACAATAGCACCAAAATCATTAGGCTGATATCCATGAACACTTTGTAAATGTGGATGTTTTTCAAGAATTTTCACACCTACTTTTCTTCCTAATGTTCTTCCTACAACACTGACCTCAAGACTATGTGTAAGCCTTGTATGAACAAAATCAGTTTTTGACAAAGGAATTACCTGTGTTTTATCTTGAAGGCTTCTAAATTCTGAAGAAAATATAATACGATCATAATCTACCTCAAAACCAAGTCTTGTTTCGTCTTGTTCTTTTCGCAATCGTTTATTAGTATCTCCAAATCGTTTTAGTGAGAGTAGTTGTTCCCAGTTCATAATGTAATTTAAATGAATTGCAAGATACTATTTTCAATGTTAAATAATTGTTTCGAATCATGAAAACAATCAAATAACAGATAACATTAATCTAACCTTTTCATTACAGATGTTTAATTCTTGCATAACTTAAACTTTACACTTTAAGAGTTTCTTTGCCGAAAGATTTTTACTTAAAAACTATAATTACAAAAACGCAAAACAAAAACACAATGAGAAAATTAACATTAGCCGTTATAGGCCTATTATCAATAACTTTAACAGGTTGTTTTAAAGATGATGACACACCTATAGTTATAGAAGAAACTACTATTTACCAAAACAGTGGTAATGAGGAGACTTGCCCAACTATTATTAAGGCTGGTGGTATTGCGATAGATGAAACTTGGACAAGTGACAATATTTATATTCTTGACAGAAAAGTTGTTGTTCAAGAAGATGTTACTCTTACAATAGAGCCTGGTACAATTATAAAAGGTAGAGCTGGTCAAGGTTCTTTATCTTCTGCATTAATCGTTGCTAGAGGTGGTAAAATAAATGCTGTTGGTACTCCTAGCCAGCCTATAATTTTTACTTCTGAAAGCGATAATATTTCTTGTGGACAAACTTCAGGAGACAACCTAGATGAAGACGATCGTGGTCTTTGGGGTGGTGTTTTAATTCTTGGATATGCTCCTTGTTCTCTTTCAGGAGATATTGAAGAAACTCAAATTGAAGGTATCCCTGCTGATGATACTTTTGGTCTTTACGGTGGTACAGATGCTGATGATGATTCAGGAAAATTCAAATACGTTTCAATCAGACATGGTGGTACTTTAATTGGAGATGGAAATGAAATAAACGGATTAACACTAGGTGGTGTTGGTAGAACTACAGAAATAGACCACGTTGAGGTTGTTGGTAACGTTGATGATGGTGTTGAGTTCTTTGGTGGAACTGTTGACGCTTCAAACCTATTAGTATGGGCTCAAGGAGATGATGCTTTAGATATTGACCAAGCTTATTCTGGTACTGTAAGCAATGCTGTTATCATTTTAGGAGCAAGCTCTGACCACGCATTAGAGATTGATGGTCCAGAAGGATCTGCTGTTGGTTCTTACACACTTGAGAATGTTACAATGAAAGGTAATCTTGATACTGCTGCTGGTGAGTATGCTGACTTTAGAAGTAACGCAATGGGAGCAAACAACAATATTTATGCATTTGGATTTAAAGATAGCTCTGATGTTGAATTAGATAACGATGGTGTTGCTACTAACTATAACAATGGAGACTTAACATTATCTAACTGGGAAGTTGTTTTACCAGCTGGTATTTCAAACGTGTTAGACATATTTAACAATACAGCTTCAGGTACTACACCTACTCCAAACTACGGTTCTGAAGCAACTGCAGTAACTGAAGGTTCTCAAACTGTAGGAGCAGACACTTCTGTATTTACTTGGACATACGCTAGTGAAGCAGGAGCATTAAACTTCTAAACAATAATATAACTGTAAGCACTAAAGCTATCCTTTAAGAGGCTTTAGTGCTTTTTTAAAATCTTTCTTAAAGATTAGGAAACACTATAGGAATGTAAACTCTATTTTTTTATAGTAACACCTGAAAGTTAAGAAATAACAAAAAGCTCAGATGAAAAAAAACAAAATACTAATCACGCTATCTTTGTTGTTTATTACTTTGTTTGGTTATGCACAAACTGGAAAGGTGACAGGTACCGTAATTGATGGAGAATTTGTTGATCCGCTACCATTTGCCAATATTTTAGTTAAAGGCACAAGCAAAGGAACATCTTCTGATTTTGATGGTAAATATACTTTAGAATTAGAACCTGGAACCTACACCATTGTATTCTCTTACGTTGGTTATGAAACCAAAGAAGTTAGCGATGTAGTAATCAAAAGTAATGATGTTACTGTTTTAGATATGACATTAGCGCCTAATGCTCTAGATGAAATTGTAATTACAACAAGTATAAAAAGAAACACAGAAAACGCTGTTCTTAATATGCAACGAAAATCTGTTGTTGTATTAGATGGTTTATCAGCTCAAAGTATAAAAAAGACAGGAGCAAGCAATATTGCTAGTGCTGTAAAAAGTGTTCCTGGTGTATCAGTTCAAGGAGGAAAATATGTATACGTTAGAGGTCTTGGTGATCGCTACACTAAATCTATTTTAAATGGTGTAGACATCCCTGGTTTAGATCCTGATAGAAATACAATTCCTATGGATATTTTTCCAACTAACATTATAGACAACGTATTGGTTGTTAAATCTGCAGCAGCAAATAACCCTGCAGACTTTACAGGTGGTATTGTTGATGTGGTTACCAAAGACTTTCCTACAAAAGCAGAATATAGTATTTCAGTAGGTTTTGGTTTTAACCCAAGCATGCACTTTAAAGACAACTATTTAAAATACGATGGTGGAGACACAGACTTTTTTGGATACGATGATGGCACAAGAAACAGACCTATAAACAGATATCAACCTATTCCTGGAACTTTTGAAAACAAGCTTTTATTAAATAGCTTAACTAATAGATTTCAAAAACAACTTAAAGCTGAACAAGCAACAAGTAATCCAAACTTTAGCCTAGGGTTTACAGCAGGAAATCAATACGAGCTTAAAAACGGTAATAAAATTGGGTATTTAGCATCTGCTTCTTACAAAAACAACACTACGTTTTATGAAGATAGAATTGACGGTGGAACCATAAAAGCTGCAGACAAAAACAATTATCAACCACGTTACTCTCTTTACACAAAAGGTTCTGAAGGTATAAACGAAGTACTTGTTAATGCATTAGTAGGTTTGGCGTATAAAACAGATTTATCTAAATACAAATTTACAACATTACACATCCAAAACGGAGAGTCTTCAGCTGGTTATTTTGACCAAGATTTATCTCAAGATAATACTGGTGGCGCTTACGAAGATGTTGTAAAAGACGCTTTACTTTATACTGAAAGATCGATTACAAACTTTAACTTAAGTGGTAGCCACAAATTAGGTGTTGATACTGGTTGGGGGCTTGACTGGACACTATCGCCTTCTTTCTCTAAAGTAGAAGATAAAGACCATAGAATCACACCTTTATTAGTAACTCAAGAAGGCGAATACATAATCAACCCAAGTACAACTACAAACCCTACTAGAATTTGGAGAAGTTTACTTGAAGAAAACTGGGTGTTTAAAGCAGATTTAGATAAAAAATACGAACTATTCGGAAGACCTGCTAAATTTCAAATAGGTGGTAACTTTATTTACAAGTTTAGAGATTTCAGTATTGATGAATTCTTTATGACAGCTACAAACTTAACAGTTCCTAATGGCGATACAAACTTGCTACTTATGAATCAAAATTTATGGACTCCTGAAAATGACAACGGAACCCATTTAGTAGCAACTTCTAACAATCAAACATTTAAGCCTTCAAATGCTTATGAAGGTGAACAACAAGTTTATTCAGTATATCTTTCTAATGAGTTTAACTTAAGTGAAAATCTAAAAACTGTTTTAGGATTAAGAACGGAGTTATACCAACTTTACTATACTGGAGAAACAGCCCAAGGAGATGTTTATGATAGAGCAAATACTATAGACAAGCATGATTTTTATCCATCTGCTAATGTTATTTATTCACTATCAGAAAAATCAAACGTTCGTGCTTCTTACTCAAGAACAACAGCAAGACCTTCTTTTAAAGAAGCTTCTAGAATACAAATATTTGATCCTATTACCAATAGAACATTTATTGGTAATGGTTTTGGTATATTTGACCAAGATGGATCTGTTATTTATGACGCTGTAAAACCTACATACATTAATAACTTTGATGTACGCTATGAAATGTTTAGAGACAAAGGACAAATGTTTGCTGTAAGTGGTTTTTACAAAGGTTTTAAAGACCCTTTAGAAACAGTATTTTTCCCAAACTCTTCTGAACAATTTACGGTAGCTAATTTAGGTGATGCCACAGTTTTTGGTGCGGAGTTTGAGTTTAGACAAAACTTTGGATTTGTTACTGAAAATTTAGAAAAATTAAAGCTTAATTTAAATGTTTCTTATATCTATTCAGAGTTAACAATGTCTGATATTGAGTATGAAAGACGTCTTCTTGCTGCAAGAACAGGAGAATCTATAGATAACAAAAGAGAGCTTCAAGGGCAATCGCCATATTTAATAAATGCTGGTTTTGATTACGATAATGAAGATATCGGTTTTCAGGCAGGTTTATTTTACAATGTACAAGGTAAAGCTTTAGAAGTTGTTGGTTCTGGTATTGTTCCAGATGTATATAGCCAACCTTTCCATAGCTTAAACCTTACAATAAACAAGAAGTTTGGTAAAGAGAAGAAGTCTTCTATCGATTTAAAGATAAATAACATACTTGGAGATGAAAGAGAAAGTCTTTATGAGTCATTTAGAGCAAGTGATTTAATTTTCACTCAAAGAAATCCAGGAACAGAATTCTCATTAGGATACAGCTATAAATTCTAATTACAGAACTCATTATATAAAAAAACCCTTTTCATAACTTGAAAAGGGTTTTTTTATTTTTTCACTAACGAATTAGTCTCTTAACGCAATGTTAGATTTACTTTTCCATTCATTCACACTTGTTATTTTAGAGTCTTTAAAATCAACTTCATTCAGTGTTTCATTTGTCCAAAATAACCACTTACCTACTTTCTTACCATTATCATAATTTCCTATAGCAAGTTTATTTCCTTGTAAATCATAACTAGTCCAAGTACCTTGTAATTTACCTGATTCATTAAAGAAACCATGTTGTTTTACAACACCATTATCATAATAATAAGTTACTTCTGTTTTATCACCAATTTTTTCTACTTTAGGACTAATCTTTTCTTGAGCAAAAGAAAAACTAACACATAACACAATAACTACTAATACTATCTTTTTCATAACTTAATATTTATTAATTAAACTTCTCTTAACAAATATATGTATTAATTTACATTTAAAAAACATTTAGTTAACACTGGCTTAACATTGAAGTTATAATTAATTGATTTGTAGGCCTTTAAAAAATTCAATAATTAAAAACTTAACATTAGAGCTATAAAATAAGGCAGAAAAATGCATTATTTTGAAGCATTTACTCATATACAAATAAAAAGAACATAACATTGGCTTAACATACTGTTGCTAATAAAATAGGAAATTTGCAACCTAATATGTCTATTTTTTATTGATTAAATGGAAAACGTTTACATTTATATGCTTGTTGCTCTTGCTGTTTTAGCAATAGCAGATCTTGTTGTTGGTGTTAGTAATGACGCTGTTAACTTTCTTAATTCAGCAATTGGTTCAAAGGCTGTTTCTTTTAAAACAATCATGATAGTAGCCAGTTTAGGTGTTGCTATGGGAGCAATGTCATCTAGCGGTATGATGGAAGTTGCAAGGAAAGGTATATTTAACCCTAGCCAATTTATGTTTGATGAAATCATGATTATTTTCATGGCAGTCATGATAACAGACATTCTCTTGCTAGATTTCTTCAATACGCTCGGCCTTCCAACATCAACTACAGTTTCAATTGTTTTTGAATTATTAGGAGCTTCAGTATGCGTTGCTTTACTTAAAATCTCTGCTAACGATTCGCAAACATTATTTGATTTAAGCCAATATATTAATAATGAAAAAGCCATAGAAATTATCCTGGGAATCTTACTCTCTGTGGTTGTTGCTTTTTCTATAGGTGCTATAATTCAATACATATCAAGAATACTTTTATCATTCAATTTTCAAAAAAAACCTTCTTGGTACGGAGCTATTTTTAGTGGCTTTGCAATAAGTGCCATCATGTACTTTATTCTTATAAAAGGTTTAAAAAGTGCTTCTTTTATGGATGCTGGCTTTATTGAAGTCATTACGCAAAATACATTTGCATTTATAGGCATTAGCTTTATTGCTTGGTCTTTAATCTCAATGCTTATTATTTCTTTCTTTAAAGTAAATATTTATAAAATTATTATTGTAATAGGAACGTTTGCTCTAGCAGTTGCCTTTGCTGGTAACGACTTGGTAAACTTTATTGGTGTACCAATTGCAGCTCTTAATTCATTTGAAGCTTGGTCTGCTAGCGGTATATTACCTTCAGAGTTTAGTATGGAAATACTTGCTGAAAAAGTGCAAACACAACCCTACTTGCTACTTATTGCAGGACTTATTATGGTACTTACATTATGGTTTTCAAGCAAAGCTAAAGCTGTAGTTAAAACATCAGTAGATTTATCTAGACAAGAAGATGTTAAAGAACGCTTTGAGCCTAACTTTTTATCTAGAGGTATTGTAAGAGTTGCTATAGCTATGTCAAAAGGGTTTAACAGTATTCTTCCTGAAAATACAAGAAAGAAAATAGACACCAAGTTTACAAAGCCAAAAATGAACTATGCAGCTACAAAAAGCCAAGATTTACCAGCTTTTGATTTAGTTAGAGCTGCTGTAAACCTTATGGTTGCTAGCGTACTTATATCTATTGCTACTTCTATGAAATTACCTCTTTCTACAACCTATGTAACGTTTATGGTTGCAATGGGTACATCACTTGCTGATAGAGCCTGGGGAAGTGAAAGCGCTGTATATAGAGTTGCCGGAGTATTAAATGTAATTGGCGGATGGTTTTTCACGGCATTAAGTGCCTTTGCTGCTGCTGCCTTAATGGCTTTAATTTTATTTTATGGCAAAGCTTATGCATTAACAGCTTTACTTACAATAGCCGCTATATTACTAGTAAAAAACTATTTATCACACAGAAAAAAATCTCTTGAACAAAAAGCTGAAGATAGCCTTGAGCGAGCAGAAAGTAGTTCTACACAAGGAGTGATTCATGAAAGTGCAAAAAACATTGCCAATGTTGTAAAACGAGGAAACAAGATTTATTCAAGTGCTATAAATGGGTTAGCAACACAAAACCTATCATCGCTAAAAAAGAATAAAAAGAACATTGAAAAATTATCTAATGAAATAGATGATTTGAGAGATAACCTATTTTATTTCATAAAAAACCTAGAAGAACCTAGTCTTACAGCAAGTAATTTTTACATCAACATTTTAGGTTATTTACAAGATATGACACAATCTTTAGAATACATATCTAAAGCAAGTTACAAGCACATAAACAACAATCACAAAAAACTTAAGTTTAGCCAAATAAAAGAGCTTAAAGATGTTGATGAACGTTTAGAAAACTTATTTAAAGACACTAAAGCTGCTTTTGATTCAGAATCATTTGAAGAGATAGGAAACATCTTAAATAACAAACGTGGAATTTTTAATTTAGTTACCGAAAAAATTCAAAAACAAGTTGAAAGAACACGTACTGAAGAATCGAGTCCTAAAAACACTACACTGTATTTTAGCTTACTTTTAGAAACTAAAGATCTATTAACGGCTACTATGAATTTACTTGAAGAGTATCATAATGCTCATGATGACACTGTAGAACCAGCTAAAATAATAGAAAAAGCTAAAAACGAAGAAGAGTAATAACAACCTCACATACCTATTAAATATAAAAAGCCAGAAATAATTCTGGCTTTTTTAATAGTTTACCCCTTTAAAATAAACTACTGCGTTTTTGATTAATAGCAACGCTAATATCTATAAAATTATCTGAAACACTAATAAAAAATGTATAATTGGTACAAAATAATGTACTATTGGTAATTATAACATGTTTAATTTTAATTTTTCTTAAAATAAATAGCGCTTTACACACAAAACACTACCAACCTTACAACAACTAAAAACAAAACCCTAGATATTATTATATTTGATAATATGATAAAAGCAATAATTGTAGACGATGAACCTAAAGCTATAGAAAGCTTAACTTGGGAACTCACTCATTTTAGAGAAGACATTGAAATAATCAGCAGTTTTAACAAGCCCGAAGAGGCACTAGCTTATTTAAAAACCAATAGGCCAGACTGTGTTTTTCTAGATATTAATATGCCAACTATGGATGGCTTTCAGTTTTTAGAAAAATTAGAAAAAAAAGACTTTGCTGTTGTTATCACTACTGCTTACAACGAATATGCGCTTAAAGCTCTAAAAAATGAAGCCATAGATTACTTGCTTAAACCTATAGATTCTGATGACTTACATGACACTATAGTAAAATTAAAAAAACACAAAACCAATTATTTAACCGTATCAAAGGTTGAAGAAGTACTTTTAAATTTTAATGAATCATTAAATCAGAAAAAAATATCTATAAACACTGACGGAAAATTGATATTTGTAAATACGGATGATATTCTTTTTGTAGAATCTGATGGTAATTACAGTACCTTTAACATGGTAAACGACAAAAAAATAGTTGTTACAAAAAAACTTAAAGAAGTCAACACCATACTTCCTGAAACCTGCTTTTTTAGAATACATAATTGCTATATCATAAACCTAAACAAAATAAAAGAGTTTATAAAAAGTGATGGTTATGTTATTATGGATTCTGATGACAAAATACCTGTAGCTAGACAGCGTAAATCAGATTTTTTAGAAAAATTATAGTATGCCATTTCAATCTACATATTATAGCTTATTTATAAAAGTGCTTTGCTTTCTTATAAGCATGAGTTTTTATCAAGGGTATTCTCAAAACTATTTTGAGACACTAGTAGATAGTATTATAGATATTAAAACATCAAACTATCAAGATATAGACAACACATTTAGAGCTTTCAAAACTGACACTCTAAAAATGATGTATCTTTCAAAAAAAAGTAAAGAAACAAACTATTACGAAGGAGAAAGTTACGCTCTTAACATGATTGGTATTGTATACCGAAACCTATCACTATATGATAAAGCTATTAACGCACATACAGAAGCTCAACAACTAGCAAAAAAAACAAAAAATATAGAGCTTGAAACCATAAGTTTGAATATGCTAGGAGTTGTATACAGGCGTATGGATGCCATACGTTCTGCTTTAGACTATCATAAACAAGCACTTGATCTTGCTGAAACCGCAAACCCACAATCACTTGCCTTAAAAAGAAGTATTGCTGTATCTCAAAACAGCATGGGAAACATCTATTTAGCATTAAAACAATATGATTTAGCCATAAGACTTTTTCAAAAGTCGCTAACTATAGAAGTGGGCTCTGATAATAAATTAGGTCTTGCTATAAACTATCATAATATAGGATATGCACAAGAAGCAAAAGGGCTACTTAAAAGCGCTTTAAACAATTACCAACGCTCATTAAAGTATAACAATGATATAAACTCTGAAATAGGTCGTGTAATCTGCTACAATAGTATCGCTGGTATTTATATAAAACAAGGGAGAAACAAAAAAGCTCTACCATTGATTAATAGCGCACTAAAAAAAGCTTTAAATATAAACGACCAGTATTACATAGCTACTTCTTATTTAAATTTAGGTCTTGTAAACTTGAAGTTAAACAACTTAAAAAACGTTGAGAAAAATTTAAACACCGCATTAAATATTGCAGAAAAATACAATTTAAAATCCTCTAAAATTGAGACTTACAAAACTCTATCTGAATATAATAACGAGGTAGGAAACTACAAAGAAGCTTTAAATTACTACAAGAAACATATTGAACTTGACAACACACTAACCAATGAGCGCAACTTGCAATATGTAAATGATTTAATCATTAAGTATGAAAGTGAAAAGAAAAACAATCAAATTAAAGCTTTAGCCAATGAAAATGAGTTAGTGAAAATAAGATTAGCTCAAAACAAACGTGTACTCATATTATGTCTTGTTGGTATTGCATTAATAGGTGCTATATTATTTATATTATACAGGCAACATCAATTAAGAAATGAAAAAAAAATAATCACTTTAGAGCAAGAAATGTTGCGAAACCAAATGAATCCACATTTTATTTTCAATTCATTAAACTCTATAAAACTCTACATAATAAATAACGAGAAAGAAAATGCTGTTTACTATTTAAATAAGTTCTCAAAACTTATCAGGAAAATTCTCATTGCTTCAACCGAAAAAGAAATTTCCCTAGAAAATGAATTAGAAACAATGACGCTATACATGAATATTGAAAATATTCGGTTTTCAAATAAAATACATTACAATGTAATTATAGATGAAAACGTGAGTCTGTCTAATATAAAAGTGCCTTCACTTATTTTACAGCCTTTTCTAGAAAATGCCTTATGGCACGGGCTTTCGTCAAAAAACGGAGAGAAAAAAATATCATTACAGGTAAGCAAAAACTCTAACAAATACGTTACAATATCTATTACAGACAATGGCATTGGCCGTGTTGCTTCTCAAAAAATAAAAAGTCAGAGTAAATTACAACGAAAGTCTGTTGGTTTAAATATTACAAAAGCTAGACTAGATAACTTTTCAAAAAACTTAAACGCTCAATACAGTATTCAAATAGAAGATTTATACTCTGATAATAATACACCTACAGGAACAAAAGTTATAGTAAAAATACCTTTAAAAAACCTTGCAAGCAAAGCTTCGTGATTATCGGTAATTATTTGATACTTTTTCAAGCTCCATATACCAATCTTCACCAAACTTTCTAATAAGAGCTTCTTTTACAAACTTATATATTGGCACTTGAAGTTCTTTTCCTAATGAGCAAGCATCATCACATATATGCCATTTATGGTAATTTACAGCCGAAAACTCACTGTAGTCTTTAACTCTTATTGGATATAAGTGGCAAGAAATGGGTTTTTTCCATGAAATTTCACCTTGATTATAAGCCTCTTCAATACCACAAAGTGCAGTTCCTTTGTTATCAAAAATCACATAGGCACAATCTGCACCATCAATAAGTGGTGTTTCTAGCTCGTCATCTTCAGTCGTAATAAATGTACCTTGTTCTTCTATGGCTTGAATTCCTTTTTTGCGTAAAAAGGGTTTTACTTTTGGGTAGATTTTTTTTAAAATATCAGCCTCTTCTTTTTCAAGTGGTGCTCCAGCATCACCATCAATACAGCAAGCGCCTTTACACGCAGAAAGATTACAAACAAAATCCTTTTGGATTATATCTTCTGAAACTATGGTTTTTCCTAATTGAAACATGTTGCAAAAATAGGCAAACTTTATTTTAAATCTTATTGTAAAAAATTATTAATGGTTACTTTTGCAAAAAAATTAAACCCATAATATTATGCAACTCAATTTTAAAGAAATATTTACAGCCTTTATGGTTTTATTTGCTGTAATAGATATTATTGGAAATATACCAATTGTTATAGACTTAAGAAAAAAAGTTGGTCATATACAAAGCGAAAAAGCCTCTCTTGTTGCTGGTATAATAATGATTGTTTTTTTGTTTTTAGGTCAGAATATTTTGTCACTAATTGGTGTTGGCGTAAATAGTTTTGCTGTTGCTGGTTCTTTTATTTTATTTTTTATTGCTTTAGAAATGATACTAGGCATAACATTATATAAAGATGATGAAAATGCAGCTATGACAGCTTCTGTATTCCCTTTAGCGTTCCCTTTGATAGCTGGACCAGGAAGTTTGACTACGTTGCTATCATTACGTGCCGAATTTAGAATAGAGAATATTATTGTTGCTGTAATATTAAATGTTTTAATTATCTTTATTGTATTAAAAACATCTTCAAGAATAGAGCGTTTAATTGGTCCTAACGGGATTAATATAATTAGAAAAGTTTTTGGAGTTATTCTACTAGCCATTGCAGTAAAACTTTTTGCTCATAATATAAAAGCATTATTCGTTTAGTTTATGAAAATAGCCATTCCATTACTTACAGTTGTTGCGTGTATTTTAATTATTTACAACCTAACAAATTTAAATTATGACGCGTTACTAGAAGGTGAAAGCGTAATTGCACTAATAACAATTTTTGCATCATTATGTGCTATTTTGTTATTACAAATATTAAGGGTTTCAAAAAAAATTGAAAAACTAGATAAAAGAAAAAAATAATGTTTGATGTATTAATTATTGGTGGTGGTGCTGCAGGTTTATCTTGCGCATTAATTCTAGGTTCTGCAAAAAACAAAGATTTTGCAAAAGATAAACGTACTGGAATAATTACTCACCAAAAAACATCACACTTAAACACGGCATTATTTAATAATGTTTTGGGACTTAATCCTGGTACAACCGGACTTTCTATTTTAAATAATGGCAAACAGCAATTGACTGATTTATATCCTCATGTTGAACAAATTGATGAAGAAAAAGTCTCTCAAATAACGCAAACCGATACTGGCTACATCGTTGTAACAAACAAAAACACATACGCAACAAAGCTAGTAGTCATTGCTGTTGGTTACACCAATTTATTAACTATAAAAGGCCTAGAGAACTATGTTGGCCCTCACCCAAGAGCAGCTATTGAAAAGGATAGAATTTGGTTAAAAAACGAAGATCATTTAGTAACTAAAGGCATGTATGTTGCAGGTACTTTGGCAGGTTGGCGTAGTCAGTTTGCAATTGCGGCTGGTAGCGGATCTCAAGTTGGTACAGATATTTTAACGCTTTGGAATAACGGAAAGCACACCAAGGTTCATGATAAGATTTAATTAGCTGAATTAAGCTCTAAAACTTCATCAATCATAATATCATCCTGATTTATAACTTCTTCAAAAGCACCATTGCCAAATAATTGATTTGCTAATGTCGCTTTTATATATAACTTCACTTCATCATTATAAGCTACAAAAGTGATATTTGCTTTAGTTTTAAAATTTAAATAATCTTGAAAAGCAATTACCATTTCGTCATCAATCTCATAATCAGAAATAAAGTTTTCTCTTGTTAAATTTTGATAAGCTTCTCTATTTTTATCTAATTCTTCAAACACAAAATAACTAATGAATCCGCGTCTTTGCAGAAATGTTAGGGTTTCATTTTGCATGCTTGTATCTAGAGGAACAAATACATCAGGTATAATTCCGCCGCCGCCATATACAACTTTTCCTTTTGGGGTTGTAAATTTTAATGAATCTGCAACTTGTATTTTTTCAGGATCAAGCAATTCTCCACGTTCTAATCGTTCAAAATAATCGTCATAGTAATCTTTATTACCATGGTCATAAGAGCGTTGAATAGAACGTCCTGTTGGTGTGTAATAGCGAGACACTGTTAATCTTACAGCACTGCCATCTCCTAATTCCATTTCACGTTGTACCAATCCTTTTCCATAAGAACGGCGACCAACTATAGTACCTTTGTCATTGTCTTGTAAGGCGCCTGCTACAATTTCGCTGGCAGATGCTGAATTTTCATCAATTAAAACATAAACTTTGCCTTTTTCAAAATCGCCTTTTTTGGTGGCAAAACTCTTCTTTATATTACCGCGTTTATTTTTTGTAAAAAGAATAAGTTTATCTTCTTCTAAAAACTCATCAACAATACTTTCGGCAATTGTTAAAAAGCCTCCAGGATTACCTCTTAAGTCTAAAACAAGTTCTGTTGCCCCTATTTTTTGAAGGTTTTTTAGTGCTGTTTTAAATTCCTTGTAAGTAGACTCTGCAAACCTGTTTATCTTGATATAACCAAGCGTATTACTTAACATATAGGCAGCATCAATACTTTTTATTGGTATATGATCTCTTTTTACGGTAAAATCTAACAGTTCTGATTCGCCTTTTCTAAATACTTTTAGTTTTACATTTGAGTTTATAGGACCTTTAAGCTTTTTTATTATTTCGTCATTGGTGATGTCTTTACCAAAAATAGGCTCATTATCTGCCATGATTATACGATCTCCACCAACAATACCTGCTTTTTCACTTGGACCTCCATGAACAGCTCGTATTACCGTAATGGTATCATTATAGGTATAAAAACTTACGCCAATACCTACAAAATCTCCTTTCATGTTTTCTGTAACACGTTGCATATCCTCTTTAGGTATGTATACAGAGTGAGGATCTAGATTTTCTAAAATCCCGTTTACAGTAACATCTACAATACTATCTGTATTAACATCATCAACATACTCATAGTCTATATAATCTATAAGTCTATTAAGCTTGTCTTTTTTACTATTTGATGAGAATAATCGATCAGAATCATCAGAAAAATTAAGTTTACCCCCAATAAAGATACCGGCTGCAATGGCAACACCTAAAAGAAGTGGTAAATATTTTTTTCTAATTTTCATTATTAATTCTGTTTAAATAATCAATTAAACATCCTACGCTTGTTAAGCATTAAGGTCATCAATTAATGTAAGTTCTATGCCTGCTTTTTTTAAAAAGCGTAACCCAGAGTCGTCTTTATAAGCTTGTTTATAAACAACCCTTACTATACCAGCTTGATGAATTAACTTACTACACTCTTTGCATGGTGATAACGTAATATACAAGGTAGCGCCTTTACAAGATTGTGTTGATGCTGCAACTTTTAAAATAGCGTTGGCTTCGGCATGTAAAACGTACCATTTTGTATATCCTTCTTCATCTTCGCAAAAGTTTTCAAATCCAGAAGGCGTACCATTGTATCCATCTGATATTATCATTCTATCTTTTACTATAATGGCACCTACTTGTTTTCGTTTACAATATGATAGTTTTCCCCATTCTGTAGCCATTCTTAAATATGCTTTATCATACTTAAGTTGTTTATTATCTGTCATACGCATAAATCATTATAACGAAGATACAGGCTTCGTATTTTAATTACAACCTTGATTGTAGAAGTTTATGAAAACTTTAGGTTACAGTTTTACTTTATTTAAGAAATAAAGTCGCTATTGAGTATCATAGGTATAACTAACCCTATTACAATTGATGAAATTACCATAACCCAATCGCGTTTTGAAAACCTAAAAATTGTTTGCATTATGTATGCTAAAAATAGCACAACAATAACCACAATTATTTGCGCAATTTCAATACCTAAAGCAAACTCTAATAAGGTTAATATTTTGTTATCTGACTTTCCTACTAAAATTTGAAATTCTCTAGCAAAGCCTAATCCGTGTACTAAACCAAAAAATAAGGTTGAAAAAAATAAAACACCTACTTTTTCTTTTTGAGCGCCTTTTCCTGCTGTAAACACATTAAACAACGCTACTACCAATATTGTAACTGGTATAAGAAACTCAACAATGATACCATTAACACGAACTACATTATAAGCAGCCAAAATAAGTGATAAGGTGTGTCCTAATGTGAAAGTTGACACTAATAACAATACACGTTTCCAATCTTTAAACAAATAAGGAACTGTTAAAACAATTAAAAATAATACGTGATCGTAAGCATTTATATCTAGAACATGGTAAATACCATACTCTACATTAAACCAAAAATTTTCTAGCATAGTTTTTTATTGTAGGGTTGGGTTGAATTTCAAAAATACAATTTAAAATGAATTCTTCTCCATTTCACACAAAAAACAATATGCTAAAGATTAGAGTTTGCTATAAAAACTATTTGACAAACACTAAAATGGCTTAACATTTTTACAAACACACTCATAAATGCAAATGCTAACACCCTTTAAATCAACTAACACCTTTCTGAATATTGCAACACTTATGATTATAAAAATGAAGTCCGATTATTACAAATGCAGGTATATAAATAAAAAGCTCTGATACTAAAACTATTTCAAAAGTTTCATTAACTATAGCCAATAACAGTATAGACCAAGCAATCCAGAAAACATTTGGCAACCAATTTTTAGTTACTTTTTTTGTTGCCTGCTTAATAGCTACAAATGATACAATTAAGAATAAATAATCAATAGATTGCCACCAAACAGGCGCATGTGAACAAGTTGTAGCAGAACATGTTTTAGCTAAAAACAAAAAAGGCGTTGCCAAACAATGCACAAGACATAAACCACTTGAAACTATTCCTAATTTGTCTGCTTTTAGTTTTAATATCATTCAATCAAATATTATTGCAATTAAATTGCAATAATAAACAAAAGCACTTATTATTGCAACATTGTATCATTAATATTTTACCAGCGTTATAATTAAGCAATGTATTTAGTATACTGCTATCAATTTTGCGATTAAAATTAACTTATGAAAACAGTGTTTTATCAACATATCATTAACACTTTTGTAGGTTTTTTTTGTTTAGTTTTGAATAATGATATTTTATAAAAATTGATTAGAAAAAACAACTGTTGTTTTGAGTTAAATCACAATCTTCAAACAACAATTACAGCCTTAATATTTAAAGTTTAACAATCCTTTTAGATTTGAGCTGAATCTAAAAAAATAGATAAAAAAACAAGTATGATTAAAACAGAAAACATATCATACCAATACAACACAACAGAAAATATTCTTGAATTCCCTGATATTGCATTAAAAAATCAAGAATCTTTATTAATACTAGGTAAATCTGGAATTGGTAAAACAACATTATTACACCTTATGGCTGGTTTACTAAAACCAAAAACCGGCAAAATAACAATTGACGATGTTTGCCTACAAACATTAAACAGAAAACAACTAGATTTATTCATTGGTAAGAATATTGGTTTAGTTTTTCAAAAAAATTATGCCGTAAAATCATTAAATGTTATTGAAAACATTAAAACACGCTTACTATTTTGCAATAAAAAAGCTAACGATTCTACGATATCAAACTTACTTCAGCAACTAGATATAGAACATTGTAAATTCAAAAAGATTAATGAATTAAGCGAAGGTCAATTACAACGTTTAGGCATTGCGCTTTCAGTAATTCACGAACCGAAATTAATTTTGGCTGATGAACCCACAGCAAGTTTAGATGATGAAAACTCTAAAACAGTTATGGAGCTACTATTAAACCAAGCTAGCAAAAGTAACGCCAACCTTATAGTAATTACACATGATCAAAGAGTAAAACCGTTGTTTCAAAACATCCTTGAGTTATGAATATTTGGAAAATCAGCATAAAAAATCTATTTCATAAACCACTATATACGTTTTTAAGTATTCTTTCTTTAGCAATTAGTATTGGATTACTTTTAGGCATAAAGCAATTAGACGCTTCAGTAAAACAACAATTTGATAATAGTTTAGGTAATATTGATTTAGTTATTGGCGCCAAAGGAAGTCCGTTGCAATTAGTATTAGCCTCTATTATGCATATAGATAATCCTACTGGCAATATCTCTTATAAAGAAGCAAAAAAAATAGGTAAAAACCCTTTAATTAAAACAGCAGTACCTATATCATATGGTGACAATTACAAAGGATATAGAATTGTAGGAACAACAGAATTATTTGCGAATTTTTATGAAGCTGAACTTGAAGAAGGAAAACCAATAAAAAAGCCTATGGAAGTTATTTTAGGCCATACCGTTGCACAACAACTTGGTCTTAAAATAGGAGATACGTTTTTAAGCTCTCATGGTTTTAAAGACAACACAATGGATGTGCATACTGAACCACTAACCGTTGTAGGCATTTATAAACCAACACAAAAAGTTATAGACAGACTTATAGTAACAAATTTAGAAAGTATTTGGGATGCTCATGATCATGAAGCGCATGAAGCCGGAGAAGCTCATGAACATCATGATGATGAAAACAAAGAAGTAACATCATTACTTATTTCTTTTAAAAGCCCTATGGGACTTTTAACAATTCCTAGACAAATTAACGAAAAAACAGATTTTCAAGCCGCTTTGCCTAAATATGAGATACAACGCTTATTTCAATTTACAGGAATTGGTGTAAAAATCGTTTCTTGGATAGCTTATATCATTTTAGTTATTTCATGTATTACTATATTTATTAGCTTATTTAAAATGGTAAAAGAACGTGCTTTTGATTTAGCGTTATTAAGAACCTATGGAGCCAGCAATTTTCAGTTAATTAAAATTGTGGCTTACGAAGGATTTACAATTGGATTCCTTGCCACAATTTTAGGGATACTTATATCACAATCTGGTTTAATCATAGTATACAACATGATAGAAAATCAATACAAACAAAATATTGTACAAAGCATATCATATACAGATATATTAGAAACAAGCTTATGGGTTTTTATAATGATTATTGTAGCAATTTCATTATCAATACTCCCAATAATAAAAATGAACATTTCAAAAATATTAAGCAATGAAAAATAATTTAGTACTTATAATAGCAATAATAACATGTAACATCTTCACATGTTTTAGCCAAAAAGAAGTCACTTGGAAGGATTTATCAAACGTAAAATTTTCTGAAAAATATTTTCCTGCTTTTGAAGACACTTTTTTATATCCAAATTTCAGCCCTGAAGTAAAAGAATTACACGGTAAAGAAATAACTATTGTTGGATACTTTCTTGATGTTTCGCCAGAAGAGAACACCTATATCTTATCAAAAAACCCAATGGCATCTTGCTTTTTTTGTGGAGTAGGCGGACCCGAAACAGCTATAGAATTACAATTTTCTAAAAAACAAACACATAACACTGATGATTTTATCATGGTTACAGGAACTTTAGAGCTTAATGCTGATGATGTAGAACACTTCAACTACATTCTAAAAAACTGTAAAATCATGAAAACCATACCTAACGAAGACTTTTAGGTAAAAAACAAGCAATAAAAAAAGCCTGCTAAACATCTGTTTATCAGGCTTAACACGTACTCAAGGTGGGAATCGAACCCACACTCCCGAAAGAACTGGATTTTGAATCCAGCGCGTCTACCAATTCCGCCACTTGAGCTAATTCTAAAAACGGGATTGCAAAATTATAAAATAAATAGCTACAAACAATCAAAATAGTCTCTTTTATCTTTTTGCAGTTAAAATAAATTTCTAAATTTGCACCTCATTAAACAAGAATGAATATAATTCATTATTAAACAATAGATTAACAATGCCTAATTTAAATACCGAAGCTAAAATTTTCGCTTGCGCTCAAAGTAAAGTACTTGGAGAAAAAATTGCCGCAAATTTTGGAGAGAGTTTAGGAAATGTTATTACTTCAACATATAGTGATGGTGAATTTCAACCATCTTATGAAGAATCTATTAGAGGTACGCGAATATTTATAATCGGATCTACACATCCGGGACCAGAGCATTTAATGGAAATGCTTTTAATGATAGATGCTGCAAAACGCGCATCTGCAAGACACATAACAGCCGTATTACCTTACTTTGGTTGGGCTAGACAAGACCGAAAAGATAAACCTAGAGTTCCTATAGCTGCAAAATTAGTAGCTAAAATGCTTGAAACAGCTGGAGCAACTAGAATTATAACCATGGATTTACACGCAGATCAAATTCAAGGATTTTTTGAAAAACCAGTAGATCATTTATTTGCCTCTACAATTTTCTTACCTTATTTGAGAAGCTTAAACCTTGACAACCTAACAATAGCGTCACCAGACATGGGAGGTTCAAAAAGAGCCTATGCCTATTCAAAAGCACTAGAAAGTGATGTTGTTATTTGCTACAAACAACGTGCTAAAGCAAATGTTATCTCTCACATGGAGCTTATAGGTGATGTTACTGGAAAAAATGTTGTTTTGGTAGATGATATGGTTGACACAGCTGGCACACTAACAAAAGCTGCCGACTTAATGATGGATCGTGGTGCAAAAAGCGTAAGAGCCATTTGTACACACCCAATATTATCTGGCAATGCATATGAAAAACTTGAAAACTCTAAATTAGAAGAATTGATTGTTACTGATTCAATTCCTTTAAAACAGGAAAGCAAAAAAATTAGAGTATTAAGTTGTGCTGAACTATTTGCTGATGTTATGTATAACGTACATTACAACAAGTCAATTAGTTCTAAATTTATAATGTAATTAATAATTAATATAAACAAAGAATGAAATCAATTACAATTAACGGATCTAAAAGAGAAAGCGTAGGCAAAAAGTCAACAAAAGCCTTACGTAATGCTGGACAGGTACCTTGCGTATTATACGGAGGTGATAAGCCATTGCATTTCTCTGCAGATGAAATAGCATTCTCAAAACTGGTTTATACGCCTAACGCGCATACAGTTGTGATTGCTTTAGACAATGGTGAAACACTTAATGCTATCATGCAAGACATTCAGTTTCATCCAGTAACAGACAACATTTTACACATAGATTTCTATGAGTTAAATGACGAAAAACCAATTACTATGGAGGTTCCTGTACACTTTATTGGAAACTCAAGAGGTGTTAAAGCTGGTGGTGTTTTACGTAAAAACTCACGTCGTTTAAGAGTAAAAGCTTTACCTAAAAACTTACCTGATTTTATTGAAGTAGATATTACTCCTTTAAAAATTGGTGATAAGTTATATGTAACTGCTTTAGAAAATGAGGCTTACAAAATAATGCATGCTGACAGCACTGTTGTTTGTCAAATAAAACGTGCAAGAGCAGCAATGGCTTTAGCAGCGCTTGAAGATGATGAAGACGATGAAGAAGAAACTTCAGCTGAAGCAACTGACGCTCAAGAATAGTAAAAACTAATCTAGTTTATTTAAAAAGCATTCTGATTCTATTTCAGAATGCTTTTTTATTTTTACACAAACTATTAAAATGTGTAAATTTCTATACCGTTTATTTAAAAAGCAGACAGCATCTACTTTAATTAATGAAACAAATTCTATGAAAAAATTTTTAATCGTTGGACTTGGTAACATAGGAGAGAAATACGCAAATACCAGACATAATATTGGCTTTAAAATCCTTGACCATTTAGCACAAAAGGAGACACTTACTTTTGAAACTCAAAAATTAGGAGATATAACCACCTACAAATTCAAAGGAAGAACATTTATCTTGCTAAAGCCAAGTACTTATATGAACTTAAGTGGTAAAGCTGTACAATATTGGCTTACTAAAGAAAAAATACCATTAGAAAACTTACTTGTCATTACAGATGATTTAAATCTTCCTTTTGGCAGTATTCGATTAAAAACCAAAGGAAGTGATGGTGGCCACAATGGTTTAAAAGACATTCAAGATAAACTACAAACAAACAAGTACAATAGATTTAGGTTTGGTATAAGTAATGAGTTTAGTAAAGGCAAACAGATTGACTACGTATTAGGAGACTGGAATGAAGATGAGTCGCTTAAACTACCTGAAAGATTAAACACCTCTATTGAGCTTATAAAATCTTTTGGAACAGCAGGCGTAAACAATACCATGAACTCATTTAATGGTAAATAAAAAAAGGAAACTCTCATTTGAGTTTCCTTTTTTGTTTAATTTTTGCTTAATATATTATTTTACAATTAACTTTTTGGTAACTGTTTTTTGTCCATCAGATATATTTAATAAATACATTCCTGATTGCACACTTCCTAAGTCTATAGTCTCATTAAAGTCTGGAGATGCGTTGTGTACGTTATCAAAAACACGTCTTCCTCTTATATCATAAACTTCAATATCAATCTTATCACTAGATATTGACTTCATTTTTACATTAAAACTACCGTTATTAGGATTTGGGAAAACACTAAATTCAGAAAAACTAAACTCTTCCGTACTTAACCCAGCTACAGTTGAACATATTTCAATAGACCAACTATTCAGAACACCTGTATCTTGATTATAGTTATCTACAACAGCAATATTCCAATCTCCACTACTATCTAAACCTGAAAACACGTTAAGTGGTTGGGCAGGCGCATAAGTTCCTGTTGTAGGAGTAGCACAAACAATAGAAGCAGCTCCATCTTGAAATGTTACGTTTATATTATCATCACCATCATTACAATCTCTATTCCACACATTTGTAAAAGTAGTACCGTTAGGATGTTGAATTTGAATAACTAAATCACCAATCCATGTATGAGATATATTAGCACTAACAGATATTTGACTAATAGTTTGAGAATCTGGCACATTTATAGTATTAAAAAGAGCAGAACCTCCCTGGTTAGGTCCAACTCCATCTGGAATTGCTAAACCTAAAGCATCCGCTGATGAATAAGTATTACATGTTATAGCATAGCCTATTGAAAATGCTTCTGAATTAACTGCATAGAAAATATTATCAACAGCTTCAATCATAACCCTACAAAACGGAGCCGCTAAACCAGGTGGTAAAGTAATTGTTTCTGTACCATCATTAGGAGTATTAGCCGCTAATACGGTATCAAAAGTAAGTCCGTTATCTGTAGACAGTAAAATATTTACATGAGATGTATTAATTCCGTTGGCATTAGTTCCTGCAACATCCCAGGTAAAGGTTTCTATTGCTCCTTGCTCTAAAGTTAATCCACTTGTATTTTGAGATGTAACAGCAAAAGGACCTGCTGATGCATTTACATTAACAGACATTAAATCTGCATCTGTCTGCCCAATACCTTCGGCAAAACCACTACCATTATCTCTTACTATAAAAGAAAATTCCATACTCCTAGTTACAGATGGAGTTACTTCCCAAGTTGTTATTAAATTTCCACTTAACACATCAGATAATTGCGGCATATAACGATTAGGAGACGTAGATGGTAGAACGGAGCGATATAATGGTCCTTGAGCCCATGTAGACTCTGGTGATCCCGTTCCTGGTGCTCGCTCTGGGTCATTTTGCGACCAATTGTAAGTTAGTGACTCCATACCATCTGGATCAGAGGCTGAACCCCTTAAAACAAACGCTGTATTTGCAGGTATTGTATAATCATCGCCTGCATCAGCAATTGGTGGTTGATTTACTAAATTAGTCTCTACATCACAACTACTACTAACACCTGTTTGAATATTTTGAGAAATATCACGAATACTCACATAGTTAAAATGAGCGTCACTATTTGACTGAACGTTTGTTGGACAGATTCCTGCATACCCCATAATAGAACTTCCAGATGCTGGCTCTACTTCTGTAGCTCCATTTCCTGATCTGCTACAAGTATTCATAGTATGCCATCCGTCAAATTGGTGTCCCATTTCATGTGCAACATAATCAATATCAAAAGGATCTCCTGTCGGGTCATTTCTCCCTGTATATCCTCTACCTTTATGAAAATCACTTTGGCTTTGAGATGAGCAAACACACCCTAAACATCCTGCACTTCCACCTCCTGTTGTATTAAAATTATGCCCTATATCGTAATTAAATACACCTATTACATTATCAATAGTTTGTGCTGTTGTTGTATTAAATTCATTTACCCAAGGATCTGACGCCGGATTTAAATATATAATATCATCATTATTTGCAACAAATATTAATCTAATAGCTAAATCACGCTCATAAATTTCATTAACTCTATTCATAGTAATAGCCATCTGAGCTTGAACATTTGCTTTTTGCTGAGCAACAGTTCCTGTTCCTGCAAATATTTGCGCATATTCACCATTACATGATAATGCTAAACGATATTCTCTTAACTTTTGATCATTTGTATCATTTCTGTTAGAAGCGTGATCGTTTTCAAGAGATTGTAGATTAATGTTTTCATCAACCAAACATTCAAAGTTTTGTAAATCTTCTCCTAAAGAAACTCGATCATAAACGATGTATGATTCTCTATTTTCTGTAAATGGATCTATATAAACTGAACTTCTCTTTCCTGATAAAGACATTGCATGTAATCCAAATTGAGTAACACTAAATCTCATTGTAGCTGTAGGATCATCAACACCTATAGCTTTATAAGTTTTTATCATAGGGTAACGTGCTGCCAAACCAGGCTCCATAATTGAAGATTCTGTTACAGAAAATTTTTCATATGTTCCATCTGCTGTAGGAAACTCCATTACTAAAGAAGCTCCAGCTCTTCTTGTCGATACAGACTCTTGTAATGGAGCTTCGCTCAACACACTTTTAAATCTATCTATATCTAAATTAAAAACTTCAAATTCTGAAGGGTAAGATGCTCTATGCACTTTTTTTCCCAGCCTATGAGTTTCAGGGCTCGATTTTGACCAATAGTCATTTTGGGCATAAATCGAAAAACAAAAGAAACACATTGCTGATAAAAAGACATAATGTAGTTTTTTTCTCATAATATTATATTAGTCTTAAGGGTTTTTCAAATTTAACATTTATTTCACATATGGCAAATAATTGTAATTAGATAAAAAATTACGATTTTAAATCTAGTCAAAACCAAAGAATTGTAACATAAAAAAGGAAACCCTCATAAGGATTTCCTTTTTTTGTTTAATTTTTGTTTAATGAATTAATTTACAATTAATTTTTTGACAACTGTTTTTTGTCCATCAGACACATTTAACAAATATATTCCTGATTGCACATCTCCTAAATTTATAGTTTGATTAAAGTCCTGAGAGGCATTATATGTGTTATCAAAAACACGTCTTCCTCTTATATCATAAACTTTAATATCAATATTATTACTTGATATGGCATTCATTTTCACATTAAAACTTCCGCTATTAGGATTTGGATAAACACTAAAGCCTGAAAACACATTTTCAACAACTGATAAAGACCCAAGCACGTTTACAGCATAATCTTCTACTTCAGCGTCAAAACTTGAACCCGCTCCAGTGGTAACTTCACATGGTCCTGGAGCTGCATTATACTGTGTAGACACCCTCATAGTTGTAGTTCCTAAAACGGCATTAACAGGCACAGTAACAGTTAATGGAGAATTTGAAGTTGCGCCGTTTGACACATTTTGAGCACTTCCTAAATCATACTCTTCATTTGCATCAAACACACAATTTTGGTTCCAATCAATCCAAACTCTTGTAAAGCATTCCCAGTTTCCGTCTGTGTTTAAATGAACTGTTAAATCATATTCAGACTCTCTATTTACATCTGTTGAAATACTAGCGGTATAATCGCTATAACCTGAAGGCTTACCTGAAGCATTATTAATTTCATTAAAAACGACCAACGTAGTACTAGTATCGTATACAGTATTCCCTTCTGAAGGGCACAAACTATCACAAGACACACAATTACTTCCAGAAACAACAGAAATATAATCAGTTAATGTAATTGTATCTGTTCCGAAAGAATTTGTAACTGTTAGTGTAACATCATATGTACCATCTGAAGAATATGTTACTGTAGGGTTCTGATCTGTAGAAGAACTTGGTGTTCCTCCTTCAAAAGACCAAGACCAAGATGTAGCATCTGGGACTGAATTATCAGAAAAAACAACAATGTTGTTAGTATCTAAACAGATACTTTCATTATCAACACTTAAAGCTGCAACTGGCGGTCCTGGTAAAGCTGGTAAAGTATAACCACAATCTGTTAATGATGAATGTATCGTATTGATATCTGACTGACTATAATTAAGGTTTACTGCTGCTTGATAAACTGCAACTGCAGCATCATTCTGGCTTGAGGCACCATTCGTCATCCCTAAACCTTCATAAAAAATCTTGTCCATTTCTTGCTGACCTATTTCATCCCAAATACCCATCAAACAAGTAGCCCAGATTTGTCCATCTGTATGTATTTGACCCACAAGACCATCTGGGTAAGTTGCTGTATGAGCTGTGGTTCTACCACCCCAACATGTATTGTGTCCATCCCAGTTAAAAACCCAATTATATTGAGGGTCTGTAGAGTTCCAGTTTCCTAAACTTCTATTGTAAGATTGCGCTACATAATCTCCACAACCCTCACTTAATCCATCAACTTGAGAAAGACCTCCTGCTGTTACCCAGTCATGCAATCCATGCCCTAATTCATGATGAATCACATCAGAATCTTCGCCATCATCAACACAACCTTCTCCAAAAGAAAGTCTCCCTGTTCCTCCTGTATAATATGAATTATCAGCTCCTCCTGCTCCATGAGCATCATATCTTACACCACCTGAATACTGATACGGCATGACATCACAACCTAATGTGTTATTGATGTAATTTATTAAATAATCTATATGAAAATATATGTTTACTGGTTCAAAGCCTTGCTCTTGTCGTGTAAAACTAAAATCTGATGAATTTTGAGAAAAAAGTCCCGTACTTGGTGCATCAAAATCAACAATTTCTGCACGTGGGCCAACTAAAGAGTATGTACTTCCTGTTTGAGTTATGTCATTTAATATTACACTAAACCTTGCATTATTGAGTTCAGTAGTATTAGCGTCATTACCATCAACATATCCTCCACCGTAAGCAACACCATTGGATGATAATGGATCTGGATTAAATACCATCCCTGTTCCAGTTGCTCGACGACGATATTCATTAGACTTATCTAAAGAATTACTCTTATTTACTTTCTTTTTTTTCTTGTCTTTATCAGTATGATAATGATTTAAATCAACCACTTTAAAAACCTCACCTGTTTGAGCGTCAACAAAAACATGCCATTCACCTAATGGATCTGTAGCTGATATAACTACTTCGTGGGCCAATTTTGTGATTTTCGTGTTATTGTAAACAGTTAAATGGGTGTTTCTATAACTTACAGCGCTATTTATATTTAAGTATTCATTAGCTATCTCGTATGCTCTATCTTTTGATATTGAAGGGTTTTGATTAAAAGCTTTAAGTTTTTGATAACTATTCATCACATAAACTATCTTGTTTTTTGGCGAAATAGATATAGTAATTTCATTTTTATTCACAGGATAATCTCCAGAATATTGTCTATACCTCACTACAGTGCCTGAACTTGTAGATCTTGTAGCATGGTGTCTTAAATTTGACAAATCCTTCTTTTCTAGTCCTAATGTTTCATATTCATTACCTAAATAGTATTGCGCCATAGTTTCTGGTGAGCCTTGAGGAACCTCATAGTTTAAACCATATAGAGCCACCGGAAACCCTGTGCTTGCATTATAACGGCCAGTTTTTTTTATTTCTGTAGGAAACACCTCGTCGTGTTCTAATGAGATTTCAAAACCTTTTTTAGCTTGTGGTTTTTGTGCAAATAGTACAAAATTAAAAAGTACCACAAAGAGAACTAAAAAAACATTTTCACTTTCAAAAACACTTTTTGAGTAATTTTTTTTCATGATTTTATGTTAAATGTTAATAAGATCCTAAAATTACTAAAAAAAACACAACAATTATTAATAGTTAAACAAAAACAACATAACATTAAATCTTTTTATAAACCACATACTATTCAAACTTCAAACATTTCCTTGTTTAAGCAAATAAAAAAAGTAGATTGAAACTTATTCAATCCTCTTTTTTATTTTTGTATCATCAATATTTGTAATTTGAAAATAATAAAATCTAAAAAAGAATCTTTTCATCAAGCAACTGCTATTACCATTGGCACCTTTGATGGTGTACATATTGGGCATCAAAAAATTATTTCCAGGTTAATTAATACTGCAAAAAAACAAGGTCTAGATGCTGTAATTCTGACGTTTTTTCCTCATCCTAGAATGGTATTGCAAAAAGATACTAGTATAAAACTTATTAATACGTTAAATGAAAAAGCCGAGATTTTAGAAAATCTTGGTTTGGATATTTTATATATAAAAGAGTTTACTCAAGAATTTTCCAGACTTACTGCTGAAGATTTTGTTTCTAAAATTCTAGTAAATCAATTAAACGTAAAAAAAATAATTATAGGTTATGATCATCATTTTGGAAGAAACAGAACAGCTAATATTGATGATTTAATTGCTTTTGGTGAACAATATAATTTTGAAGTTGAAGAAATTACAGCACAAGAAATCAATGATGTTTCTGTAAGCTCTACAAAAATTAGACAAGCATTACTGCAAGGAGATATTAAAACCGCAAATAGTTATTTAGGTTACCACTTTATGCTTAATGGTAGTGTTGTAAAAGGCAAAGGCCTTGGTCATACAATCGGTTTTCCTACGGCAAATATACAAATTGATGAAACCTACAAGCTTATACCAAAACATGGCGTATACGTTGTGTCATCTATCATAAATAACAAAACGTATTATGGCATGATGAATATTGGTGTAAACCCGACAGTAAGTAATGATATTAAACAGTCTATTGAAGTACATTTTTTTAATTTTAACAATAGTATTTACGGCAATGCGTTAACAATAAAACTACTTCATAGACTTCGAGATGAAATAAAGTTTGAATCTGTTGATGCTTTAAAAGAACAACTAAAAAATGATGAAATATCATCAAAATTATATTTAGAAAACAATGAACCTAAATAATGTGTTATTTAAACATATAGACAATAGCCCTCTAATTATTTTCAGGGTAATTTTTGGGTTATTATGTTTTTTAGAATCGGTTGGAGCCATAGCAACTGGTTGGGTAAAACGCACATTAATAGATCCTCAATTTACATTTTCTTTTATTGGTTTTGAATGGCTACAACCATTACCTGAAAATTGGATGTATGCTTATTACCTTGTAATGGGTGTTTTTGGTTTTCTTATTATGCTTGGCTACAAATACAGAATGAGCACCATTATGTTTACGCTTATGTGGCTTGGCACCTATCTTATGCAGAAATCATCTTATAACAATCATTATTATTTACTGATTTTTTTAAGTACTATCATGGTTTTTCAACCTGCAAATAAATATTTTTCTATTGATGCCAAACAAAACCCAAGCATAAAAAGCATATCTATGCCATATTGGTGTAGCTTATTGTTTATCATACAAATGTTTATTGTTTACACCTTCGGCTCAATTGCAAAAATATATCCAGATTGGCTTGACGGCACCGTCATGGAGCTTCTTATGAGAAGCAAACAAAACTATTACCTTATAGGCGATTTTTTACAACAAACCTGGCTACGATACTTTTTGGCTTATGGCGGTATTCTTTTTGACGGACTTATAATTCCTTTATTGCTTTTTAAACCTACAAGAAAATGGGCTTTTTATGCATCTATTTTCTTTCACCTATTCAACTCTATTGTTTTTCAAGTTGGTATTTTCCCTTACCTATCACTTGCCTTTGCCTTATTCTTTTTTGAACCAAAAACTGTGAGAAACATTTTTTTGAAAAAGAAACCGTTTTATAATAAAGGCGAAGTAATAATACCTGCATACAAAAAGCCTTTAATTATTATTGGCACCATATATTTCATCATTCAAATAGGGCTACCATTAAGACATCATTTTATAAAAGATAATGTTTTATGGACAGAAGAAGGCCACAGAATGTCTTGGCGCATGATGTTACGTACTAAGCATGGTATTGCTACCTACAAGATTGTAAATAAAGAAACTCAAGAAGCTACACTAGTAAACCTAGATGACTATCTTACAAAAAAACAACAACGACTAGCTAGTGCAAAACCTGATGTAATTTGGCAGTTTGCCCAACACTTAAAAAAAGAATATGCAAAAAAAGGAGACGATATTTCTGTATATGTAGATTCAAAAATTAGTGTAAACGGAAGACCTTACAAATCACTAACAGATCCTAAAGTAGATCTTGCTGCACAAAAATGGCTTACTTTTAAGCATAGTCCGTGGCTTTTACCGTCAAGTTTAGAAGAAAAAACATCTAATTAAACCCTTTTTTAAAGATTATATCTCTTTGTAATTGTTTAAATTTGTCGCTTAAATTTTTAAACGTATGTTACAAATTCCTTTTATTAGAGAAAACAAAGCATTGGTTATTGAGCGTTTAGCAAAACGAAATATTGATGCAACACAGTCTATCAACGACGTGATTACTTTAGATGAAGACAGACGTAATCTTCAAACACAGTTAGACACCCTTAAAGCAGAATCTAACAGCATCTCCAAAGAAATAGGAAATTTGTTCAAATCCGGAAAAGCACAAGAAGCAAATGCTTTAAAGGAGAAAACAACGCAAATAAAAGAAGAGACTAAACAACTTGAACAAGCTTTAAATGATAAAGCCGAAGCATTAAGTCATTTATTATACCAATTACCTAATGTACCTCATGAATCTGTTCCAGCTGGTAATACAGACGAAGACAACGAAGAGATTTTTAGAGAAGGTGACATTCCAACACTTGTTGATGGTGCATTACCACATTGGGAATTAGCTAAAAAGTATGATATTATCGATTTTGAATTAGGTAATAAAATTACTGGAGCAGGATTTCCTGTATACAAAGGCAAAGGTGCAAGATTACAACGTGCACTTATTGCTTACTTTTTAGATAAAAACACAGCTGCAGGTTATACCGAGTACCAGTTACCACATTTAGTGAATGAAGCTTCTGGATATGGCACCGGACAATTACCTGATAAAGAAGGACAAATGTATCACGTTACTGGTGATAACTTATATTTAATTCCAACTGCTGAAGTTCCTGGAACCAACCTTTTCAGAGACACACTACTTAACGAGAGTGATTTACCAATTGGTATTACAGGTTATACACCATGTTTTCGTCGTGAAGCAGGTAGTTATGGCGCTCATGTTCGCGGATTAAATCGTTTACATCAATTTGATAAAGTTGAAATTTTACGTGTTGAGCACCCTGATAATTCTTACAAAGCGTTAGATGGTATGGTTTCTCATGTAAAAGAGATATTAAACGAATTAAAGCTTCCATATAGAATTTTACGTCTTTGTGGTGGAGATTTAGGGTTTACATCTGCATTAACTTATGACTTTGAAGTATTTTCAACCGCACAAGACCGTTGGTTAGAAATTTCTTCAGTATCAAACTTTGAAACCTTTCAAGCAAATCGTTTAAAATTACGATTCAAAAACAGTGAAGGTAAAAACGAATTAGCACATACACTAAATGGTAGCTCATTGGCACTACCAAGAGTGCTTGCCGGAATATTAGAAAATTACCAAACAAAAGATGGTATAAAAGTTCCTGAAGTTTTAATTCCTTATACAGGATTTGATATGATAGATTAAGATTATTACTTCTGTAATATTATTCTTGTTTTATCGATAAAACGCTAAAAATTAACGTTGTTTAACGAATTTTTAGCGTTTTTCTTTTTTTTATAAATATTTTTTTTGAAGTTCGTTATACCAAATCTAAAATGAAATCTAACATTGAAAAATCTGAAACGAATTTTTCTATTAATAACCGTAATTACTGTAGCAAGCATCGTGCTTTTTTCTGATTTAGACAAAAACGAAACTAAAAGCAATGCCTTATCTACTACAGAAGTTATAAAATAAAAATAGTCCCAATCGAGTAATTGAATCATGTTTTAACTTAACAGTGATTAATAGCACATTTATTTTGATTGGCAAAATGCCTGAATATTAATTCAGGCATTTTTTTTATAATAACATTTACATTTTCTACCCATAGCATTTGCTATATTTACACAAAGTTAAAATATGAGACTAGTTGTTTTTTTATGCTTTCTTTTAAGTTTTAATGCCTTTTCACAAGAAGACCTTGAAGCTAAAGAATATTATAAAAACGGAGAATTTGAAAAAGCACTTCTCTCCTATCAAAAGCTATACAAAAAGAATCCTAACAGCAATTATTTTATCCAGCTAATAAAGTCTCATCAACAACTAGAACATTATAATACGGTTGAAAATTTACTTCAAGAGCGCTTAACAAAAGTTAAAGACCCTAGACTATTTGTAGAATTAGGATATAATTTTAAGCTTAAAAACGATACCATTTCAGCCAATGTAAACTTTAATAAAGCGATAGATTTTATAAACCAAAACCCCAATTACGCTTACACTATAGGTCGTACTTTTGAAGACCACTCGCTACTTGAACAAGCTATTCAAGTTTATGAAAAAGGATTAGAATTAAGTCCTAACCCTAATTTCAAACTTCAACTTGCCAGAATTTATGGTGAGCAAGGACATATTGAAAAAATGTTTAAAAGCTATCTGGAATTTGTAGAAATTAATGAAAATGAAACTTATATAAACTCTATAAAAAGAGCTTTTAATGAATTTATTAGTGAGAATAGCGAAAACGAAAACAATATTATGCTTCGTAAAATTCTTCTAAAAAAAATTCAAGAAGAACCTAAACTACTTTGGAATGAAATGTTAAGCTGGTTGTTTATTCAACAGAAAGATTATAACAAAGCATTTGTTCAAGAAAAAGCTATTTTTAGCAGGCAGCCTGAATCTCTTGACAGAATAAACGAGCTGGCTTTAGTAGCTCTAAACGATAAAAACTATGACATTGCTCAAGATATTTACACCTATTTATCTGAAACAGCACAAGAGCTAAACACAAAACTAAACGCGCATTATAACTTATTACAAATTGAAACACAGCTAGCAACTTTAAAAGATTTAGATGCTATTGATACTAAATACCAAAACCTATTCAAAACCTACGGTAAGTTTTCTCAAACTTTACAACTGCAAATAGCTTACGCTCATTTTTTAGCATTTAACAAACATCTACCTAAAGAAGCAACAACATTTCTAAAAGAAACCTTACAACTGCAACTTACAGTAATTCAAGAAGCCCAAGTAAAAATAGAACTTGCAGACATATTAGTCCTTCAAGAAAAATTTAATGAAGCTTTAATTTATTACACACAAATACAGCGTAGCTCAAAAAACAGTACTATTTCTCAAGAAGCAAGATATAAAGTTGCAAGAACAAGTTTTTTTAAGGGCGATTTTAAATGGGCAGAATCTCAACTTAAAGTCTTAAAAGCATCAACATCGCAGCTTATTGCAAATGATGCACTAGACTTAATGTTGCTAATTACAGATAACAAATACGAAGACTCAACACAGTTAGGGCTTAAACTCTATGCAAAAGCAGATTTAATGGATTTTCAAAACAAACCACAAGAAGCCATTATCTTATTAGAGGAAATTTTAACACAGCACAAAGGCAAAACAATAGAAGACCAAGCATTATTTAAACAAGCCCAACTTTTTGAAAAAAACAAACAATACGACAAAGCCATAAAAAACTACCAGGCTATCATCACAAATTTTAAAGATGATATTCTTGCTGATGATGCCTACTATTATCTTGCTGAACTTTATAACAATATCTTAAGCAATCCAGAAAAAGCCAAAGAAAATTACGAGCAAATAATCTTTAATCATCAAGACAGTATTTATTTTGTTGAAGCACGAAAAAAATTTAGAATGCTTCGCGGTGATGCTATTAACTAGTATAATTGTATTTTTGAGCCATAAAACATTAATGTGCTTAAAAAATGATTATTTACAACGTAACTGCAAACATAGATGACAGCATTCATAACGAATGGTTAAACTGGATAAAAAACCATATTCCATTAGTGTTAGCAACAGGTCATTTTTCCGAAGCTAAATTAACTCGTGTTTTAGTAGAAGAAGAAATGGGTGGCTTAACCTACTCTATTCAATATAGAGCAAAATCTCGTGAAGATTTAGATGCTTATTATAAAAACCATGCTGATGCTTTACGACAAGACGGACTAAAACGATTTGCAGACAAAATGCTTGCATTTAGAACCGAACTAGAAATAGTTGATGAATTTTCAGTAACTTTTAACTAACAACAATGTCTGTAAAAGCAAAAAAACATTTAGGACAACACTTTTTAACCGATGAATCTATTGCTGAAAAAATTGCCGATAGCTTATCGCTTAAAGGTTATAAACATGTTTTAGAAATTGGCCCAGGAATGGGTGTGCTTACTAAATATTTGCTCAAAAAAGACATCACAACCCACGTTATTGAAATTGACACAGAATCGGTTGAATACCTTAAAGCCAATTACCTAAATCTTGCTAATAGAGTTATAGAGCAAGACTTTTTAAAATACGATATCACAAAAGTTTTTGGCGAGCAGCCTTTTGCTATCATAGGTAATTACCCTTACAATATTTCATCGCAAATTGTATTCAAAACTTTAGAAATGCGCGACCAAATTCCAGAGTTTTCAGGGATGTTTCAAAAAGAAGTTGCGCAACGTATTTGCTCTAAAGAAGGCAGTAAAGTATATGGTATTTTATCTGTTTTAACACAAGCATTTTACCATGCCGAATATTTATTTACAGTTCCACCTTCGGTGTTTAATCCGCCACCAAAAGTAGATTCAGGTGTGCTTTTATTAACAAGAAAAGAAAACTACACCTTACCATGTGACGAAACCTTATTTTTCAAGGTTGTAAAACAAGGATTTCAACAACGCCGAAAAACACTTCGTAACAGTTTAAAAACATTCAATTTGTCAGATAATTTAAAAGCAAATGCTATATTTGGCAAACGCCCAGAGCAATTAAATGTTAGCGATTTTATCATGCTTACACAATTAATTGAAAACGATAATTCATAATTCTCTAAAAAAAACATTCAATTTGTCTGAAGAAAAAGAAAACATACAATTTGAACTCACAGATGAGCTTATAGAATCCGTAGAGCTTCTTATCGAAGAACAAAACGATAAAGAACTCCGCAAGTTTTTAAGTGATTTTCATTATGCTGATGTCGCCGAAATTCTAGATGAATTAAATCTAGACGAAGCCATTTATGTCATAAAGTTATTAGATTCTGAAACCACTTCAGACATCTTAATGGAGCTTGATGAAGACAATCGTGAAAAAGTATTAGACCAATTATCTTCTAAAGAAATTGCTGAAGAAGTTGAGGAATTAGACACTGATGATGCTGCTGATATTATTGCAGAACTCTCTGAAGAACGACAGCTAGAAGTAATCTCTCAAATTGAAGACGAAGAACATAAAGCAGAAATTAGAGAACTTCTTGCCTATGACGAAGATACAGCTGGTGGACTCATGGCTAAAGAACTTGTAAAAGTTTATGAAACCTGGACTGTTGCTGGTTGTTTACGTCGTATTCGCGGTCAAGCAAAAGATGTAAAACGCGTACACTCTATTTACGTGGTTGACAAACAAGACAAACTTATTGGAAGACTTTCTTTAAAAGACTTAATTGTTGCTAAAAGCGATCAAAAAATTGCTGATATCTACATAAAAAGTGTTGACTATGTTACCGTTGATGAAGATGCAGAAGAAGTTGCAAGAGTCATGCAAAAATATGACCTAGAAGCCATTCCTGTCATTGATGAAAACCAAACCCTTTTAGGCCGTATTACCATTGATGATATTGTAGACGTAATTCGTGAAGAAGCTGATAAAGATTACCAAATGGCTGCCGGTATCTCTCAAGATGTAGACTCTGACGATAGCATCTGGAAACTTACCAAAGCCCGTTTACCTTGGTTACTCATAGGTGTATTTGGAGGTATTGGAGCTGCAAGTATCATTAGTGGTTTTAGTGAAGCTATGCTTAAATTTCCTGAATTACTTCTTTTTATACCTCTTATACAAGCAACAGCCGGAAATGTTGGTGTACAGTCTTCAGCTATTGTAGTTCAAGGTCTTGCCAATGACACCATAGATGGCAACATTGTAAAACGTCTATTTAAAGAGTTTGGTCTCGGTTTAGTAAACGGTCTTGCCATTGCCTGTGTAGCTCTGGTAATTAGTCATTTTGGTTTTGGTACAACCTATCATGTATCTATAACTATTGGTGTTGCATTAATATCTGTAATTGTAATGGCGGCTCTTATAGGAACATTTATTCCTATTGTTTTAGATAAGCGAGGTATCGATCCAGCAGTTGCAACAGGTCCTTTTATCACAACAAGCAATGATGTATTTGGTATTTTAATTTACTTTTTAATAGCTAAACTTATTTTAGGGTTTTAATTAGGGCGTTACCCTTTTGGGTCGCGCTTTTACCAGTCGCTTTTTTTTAAAAAAGAGCTCCAACAATGGCGCAATCGCTAACGCAAAACTTCGTAATTTTACAAAGCAACAACCATTTCATTATGCAAATATTACATCTAGACACCAATCACGAGCTTCTCATTAATCAACTTAATGCATTAGGATTTACAAATCATGAAGATTACACGGCATCAAAAACTGATATTGAAGCAAAAATTCATGAGTATGATGGTATTGTAATAAGAAGTCGTTTTACTATAGACAAGCAGTTTCTTGATGCTGCCACAAACTTAAAGTTTATAGGTCGTGTTGGTGCTGGTTTAGAAAACATAGATTGTGATTATGCCCAAAGCAAAGGCATTTATTTAATTTCAGCACCAGAAGGCAACCGCAATGCTGTTGGCGAACACGCTTTAGGAATGTTACTTTCCTTATTCAACAAGCTCAATAAAGCTGATAACGAAGTACGACATGGTCAATGGTTACGTGAAGCCAACAGAGGTATTGAGCTAGATGGCAAAACCGTTGGACTTATTGGTTATGGCAACATGGGAAAAGCCTTTGCTAAAAAACTTCGTGGTTTTGATGTTGAAGTTCTTTGCTATGATATAAAACCTAATGTTGGCGACGACAATTGCAAACAAGTATCTCTTGAAACTTTACAAGAAAACGCAGATGTTTTAAGTTTACATACACCACAAACACCACTAACGCTCAATATGGTTAATGCTGATTTTATTAACGGGTTTCAAAAACCATTTTGGCTCATTAATACAGCACGCGGAAAAAGTGTTGTCACTACCGATTTGGTTTCAGCTTTAAAAAGTGGTAAAATTTTAGGTGCAGGATTAGACGTTTTAGAATATGAAAAAGCCTCTTTTGAAAGCCTATTTTCTTCTTATATGCCAGAGGCATTTCAATACATAATTCAAGCCGAAAATGTATTACTAACACCTCATGTAGCGGGTTGGACAGTTGAAAGCAAAGAAAAACTAGCGCAAACTATCGTTGATAAAATTAAAGCTAGATTTTGTTAACTTTCAACTATGAAAAAAACAATAGCTGTTTTTGCTGGTTTAATTTTTGCCTTGTTACTACTTTTTCAGGTTAGCAAATACGCTATCATATCTGGAAATGTAAACATTGAAATTATAATTGCTGTTATTGCGATTGTTTTCCTAATTGTTGGTATTTACCTCAACAAAAAAAGTCTTCAAAAAGAAACTGTTGATACAACCAAAATTGACCACAATAAAATAAAAGAATTAGATATTACATCACGAGAATATGAAGTGCTTCAACATATTGCTCAAGGGTTATCAAACAAAGAAATTGCCGAGACATTATTCCTATCAGAAAGCACCATAAAAACGCATGTATCTAACTTATTGGTAAAATTAAATGCCAAAAGACGCACGCAAGCACTTCAAGTTGCAAAAGAGCTTCAAATACTGTGAAATTATGTATTTTAGACCAAAGTACTAACGGTTTGGTACTTTAGTATGAGTCGATTTTTAAAGGCTTCTCGTAGTTTTGTATCAAAAATTAATCAATACCACTCAATTATGGAATTAGGCGCATTTTCAATTAGTTTAAGCGTAAAAAACATTACTGTTTCAAAGGCATTTTATGAAAATTTAGGATTCACCGTTTTTGCTGGTGATTTAGAAAAAAACTACCTCATCATGAAAAATGGTAAGGCTTTAGTAGGCTTGTTTCAAGGTATGTTTGAAAACAATATACTTACCTTTAATCCTGGTTGGGACGAAAATGCAAAAACATTAGATGCGTTTACAGATGTTAGGCAAATTCAGCAGCATTTAAAAAGTAAAAACATAGCGTTGCAAAGTGAAGCAGACGAGACAACTTCAGGGCCTGCAAGTTTGGTTTTAACCGATCCTGATGGTAATACCATATTAATTGATCAACATATTTAAAACCCTTTTTTAACTTATAAAACTAACTAACAACATGAAAAAAACTGTACTAAAATATGGTGGCTACGGACTTATAACTGCCGCTGTTTTATTCTTTTTAGCATTAACCTTTGGTAAAAACTTAAGCTATTCGGCTCAAGAAGTTATTGGTTATGCGTCAATGATTGCCTCATTATCATTTATATTTTTTGGGATAAAACACTATCGCGACAAAGTAAATAATGGTGCTGTAAGTTTTGGAAAAGCTTTGGTTATTGGCTTATTAATTTCAGCTTTAACAGGACTTGGAATTGCTATGGTAGATTACATTTATACAACCGTAATTAACCCTGATTTTGCTTCAGAATATTTAGAAGTCACTTTAAAAACTTATGAAAGTACCTACTCTGGTGCAGAACTAGAAGCTAAAAAAGCAGAACTCACACAACAAATGCAAGATTATGGTGGCTCTGGATTTATGGCAGTCTTAATGTTTGTAACCGTTGTATTAATTGGGTTTGTACTATCTTTAATATCTGCTTTAATTTTACAACGAAAAAAATAAATTATTATGCAATACAAAGCATCATCTCCCGAAGATTATATAAGTCAAGTTCCTGAAGAACGTCAAGACGTTTTAAAAGCATTACGCAAAACCATTAAAGCCAACTTACCAAAAGGTTTTGAAGAAGGTATTCAATATGGTATGATAGGCTATTATGTACCACATAGCAAATATCCTGATGGTTACCATTGCACACCAGAAGAACCATTACCATTCATGAGTTTTGCTTCACAAAAAAATTCAATAAATCTTTACCATAGTGGTATTTATGCAGTACCAGAAATACACGATTGGTTTGTAAACGAATACCCAAAACACAGTAAGTACAAGCTAGATATGGGAAAAAGTTGCGTGCGTTTTAAGCGTATTAATGATATTCCAATGGAATTAATTGCTGAACTCTGCACAAAACTAACTCCAGATCAATGGATAGATATATACGAAACCAACCTTAAAAAGAAATAAAATGAAAAAACGCGTTACAGGCATTGGCGGATTGTTCTTTAAAACAAAAGATCCAAAAGCAACAAAAGACTGGTACAAAAAACATTTAGGGTTTAACACCGATGATTATGGTTGCACTTTTTGGTGGAAAGATAAAGAAGGTAACGATTGCTCAACACAATGGAGTCCGTTTGCTGAAGACACAGCGTATTATCAGCCTTCAAAAAAAGATTTTATGTTTAATTATCGCGTAGAAAATCTTGAAGAATTACTAAAAACATTAAAAGACGAAGGCGTTACCATTGTTGGAGAAATGGAAGAATACAGCTACGGAAAATTTGGTTGGATTATGGATAACGATGGCAACAAAATTGAACTTTGGGAACCTATTGATAAAGCTTTTTTGTAAACCATTATATTTTTTTAAACTAAAGAATAAAAAAGCCACAAACACTGTTTGCGGCTTTTTTATTAAAAATTTGATTCATAATCAAGTGGTAAGGTATCTCCCATTCTTTGATTTCCAAAATGCCCCGTAAATATGACTTCGTTTACTGGAGAATGATTACCGTAGCTATCAATATAAAAATAAGTACCAAGTGTTTTAATTGAAGACTGCCTACTAACATTATTATCATAAACAACTATCAATGGTTTAAAAAGTCTCACTTTGTAAATTAATGGGTTATCTGTAGCATAAATGCTTATAAAATTTTCTGGTGGAACATCGCGCTTATCATAAATAATTCTATAACCTTGATCTTTAAGTTTTCCTTTTAAAAGTGCTCTCATAAAATGTAATACTGAGCCTTTATAAACCTTACCTCTACGTTTTAAAATACGCTGTTTGTCATCACCTTCAGATTTGTAATAGGATGTCCCTGCGTAATATACCGAAGTAGCTATATAAGGTTCAGCATCACCATCAGATGTATATTTGACTTCAAAGTCTTTTAACTCGTAATTGATTTGGTACTTAAGATTATTATTTACAATAATTAATGGCTTTTTTGCAATAGCTACTAATTGTTTTTCAGATTTTATAAACTTTAAGACAAGTGCATCTTCGTTAAGAATCTTACATGATTTTGCATTTTCAGACACACCTAAAAAATGCGTTTTAAATTGATTTAATTTATAGGCTCTTGACCATTCATCTTCTGAAGATAAAAACACTTCGCTTAAAGCACTAACATCTTCTTCAAGGTAAATTTTTAAAGGTGTATTAGAATTATAATTTGTAACTGTTTTCTTTTTATAACCTAAAAAAGAAACTATTAATGGTGTGTTTAAGGATCTATCAAAATCTAATGAAAAAAAACCTTTAGAGTTTGATATAGTTCCTTTTGTTGTATTATCAAAATAAATAGTAGCGCCTTCTAGCGGCAAATTGTTTTTTTTATTTAAAACGACACCAGTTATTTCTTGAGAAAAAAGATTAGAAATACAAAATAGCAATGCTATATATGTAAGTTTACTCTTCTTCATTTTGCTCTGAAAGTTTTTGTTCTAATTCTGCTTGAAACTCTTCCATAACAGGTCTGACAGTACTCTCTGGCAAATCGGCAATTTTTATATACATCAAGCCATCAACAGAGTTATTAAATAAAGGGTCTACATTAAAAGCTACAAGCTTTGCATTTTGCTTGATGTACTTTTTAAGTAAAACGGGCAGCCTTAAAGCTCCTGGCTCTACTTCATCTATAATTTTATCAAACTTGTTTAAATCTGCTTCTGTTTCATCAAAAACAAAGTCCTTATCAGCATCTTTCAGTTTTACTTTAAACTCTTTTTTAGGATGAACATACTGTGCTATGTAAGGATCGTAATAATGAGATTTCATAAACTCTATCATAAGAGATTTTGAAAAGTTTGTAAACTGGTTACTAATACTAACGCCTCCTATTAAAAACTTGTGCTCTGGATACCTTAAGGTTGTATGCACAATACCTTTCCATAGTAAAAATAAAGGCATTGGTTTTTGCTGATATTCTTTAATGATAAAAGCACGTCCCATTTCTATAGACTGGCTCATCATTTTATGTAATTCAGGCTCAAAACGAAATAAATCTTGAAGGTAAAAACCATCTATACCAAAACGTTTAAATATTTCAGAGCCCAATCCCATTCTGTAAGCACCAGCAATAAGCTGTTGTTCATTATCCCATAAAAACATATGATGATAATAGGTATCAAAAGCATCTAAATCTATGGCTTCATTAGTTCCCTCTCCTACTTCCCTAAAGGTTATTTCGCGTAAACGACCTATTTCTCTTAATACATTAGGTATAACATTTGCTGGTGTTAAAAACACCTCGTAGTTTTTACTTTGTAGTAATCTATAATCACCATCTCTTGCTGCTTCAACCTCTTTATTCATAACAGCCTTATCTATTGGTGTTGCAATACGTTTAGGTGGTTTAGGCACTTTTAATGTTGACGAAATATTACTTAAAAACTTCCCTTTTTCATCAAAAGAATTTGATAGCATATATGTTTTTCGTCTTAAAAACTCTGAAAACTCTGGTAAGGTTGCGTGTTCTTTTTGATCATTTACAGATATAGGTCTTCCTATTCTTACTTTAATAACACGTCGTTTTTGTGTAAGTAGTTCTGACGGAAGCTTGGCTGTTCTAAATGTATCGCTAATTTTGGATAACTTATAAAACAACTGACTGTTCTTGGCATGGAAATATATAGGAACAACTGGAACTTCAGCTTTTTTTATTAATTTCATTGCTGCTTCTTCCCAAGGTTTATCAACTACTAATTTGCCATCTTTGTAAGTAGAGACTTCTCCTGCCGGAAAAACACCAAGCGGATGCCCTTCTTTTAAGTGAGAAATAGCACTTTTAAAACCTGAAATACTAGACTTTACATCTTTCCTGCTTTCAAAAGGGTTTACAGGCATTATATATGGCTTTAAAGGCTCTATTCTATGCAAAAGAAAGTTGGCTATAATTTTAAAGTCTTCGCGTTGCTCTAACATTAATTTTAGCAATAAAATGCCATCAATTCCACCTAGAGGATGGTTTGAAACTGTTATGTAAGCACCATCTTTTGGTAAACGTTTTAAGTCTTCTTCAGGGATTTCAAATTTGATTTGAAATTCATTCAAAATACTATCTAAAAACTCTAATTTCTCTAAATGTTTATTTCTATTGTATATGTTATTAAGTGTCGATATTTTTAACACTTTCATAAGCATCCAACCAAAAAAAGTTCCTGCAATTCCGTACTTATCTAACTGTATGGCTTTTGCTACTTCTTTTGCGGTTACTAATCCTTTATCTTGTGGTTTGGTCATAATTGTAAATGTACTAAATGTTTTATTTAGTTACTATTTGCACTGTTTTTTGTGTCAGCTGCTTTAATAATACGTTTTTCCCGGTTTCTATTTGCTTTACAGAAGCGTCGTTGTAATGCCTAATGGTATAAAGCGATACATTTTCGTTACAGGTTACTCTAAATCTAGCTCTTAAATGCTGTAGTAATTTCTCAAGGTTTCTATACATATCGTCAACACAAACGGAAAAGCTAATAGCTGAATTCTGAATCATGTGTACTTTCATTTTGTATAAATGTAATAGATTAAAAATATCGCTAATATTCTCTTCTACAATGTAAGAGAAGTCTAATGATGATAATGAAATTAACACTTGGCTTTTTTTCACAATAAAACAAGGAACTGCAGGCTCTATACCATAACCTTTGCATACTATTGTGCCTTCATTCTCTGGTTTTAAAAACGATTTTACTTTTAGCGGAATTTCTTTTTGCTGTAAAGGCTGTAGTGTTTTAGGGTGAATTACTGATGCTCCATAAAAAGCAAGTTCTATCGCTTCTCTGTAAGAAATTGTGTTAAGCAACTGCGCGTTTTCAAAATATCTAGGATCGGCATTTAGAACACCTGGAACATCTTTCCATATGGTAACACTTTTTGCATTGAGACAATATGCAAAAATTGCAGCGGTATAATCACTTCCTTCTCGCCCAAGTGTTGTTGTAAAGTTATTAGCATCACTTCCTAAAAACCCTTGAGTAATGTTTAAAACACCTGTGTTAAAATTTGTTGCTATTTGAGCTTGGGTAATCTCCCAGTTTACATGCGCGCTACGATAATAATTATCTGTTTTTATAAACTCCCTAACATCTAGCCAATAATTATTAAGACCAATATCATTCAGGTAACAACTTACAATCGTTGTAGATACTAGTTCTCCAAAGCAAATTGTTTGATCATAAACAAAATTATAGTCAGGAGATTTATTTCTATCAAAAAAAACTCCTAGCTCATCAAAAAGTGTCGCAACTTTTTTAAAGACTACATGCTGTTCATTATCAAACAAATCTAATAAAATAGCATTGTGGTATTTTTTTAAATCTTGAATTGAACTTTGAAGTTCTGCTTTATTATTAAAATAGTTATCTATAACTCCTTCTATAGCATTGGTGGTTTTTCCCATAGCAGAGATAACAACCAATGTGTTTTCATACCCAACTGTTTTTAATACAGTTGCCAAATTTTTTACTCCGTTGGCATCATTTATTGATGCGCCTCCAAATTTAAATACTTGCATTATAGTTTTGATATATACGCTTTAATAGCATTTTCATCAAGTTGAACAACATTCCAATCTCTCATAACGTTGGCACCCTTTTTTTCATAAAAAGCTATTGCAGACTCATTCCAGTCTAGCACTTCCCAGCTTATTCTTTTCACGCCTAACTGATTTCCATATTTTACAACTTCATCAAGCAAAAGAGTTCCTAATCCTTGGCCTCGCATATCTTGACTTACTATTAAATCTTCTAGATGTAAAACAGCGCCTTTCCAAGTAGAGAATCGCATATAAACCAACGCTATCCCTACTATTTTAGTGTGATACTCTGCAACAAAACAATGAAAAGATGGATTATTAGAAAAACCATAATTAACTAAATCATTTACAGTCACCTCAACAGCATCTGGTTCTTTTTCAAAAACAGCAAGTTCATTAATTAAATTTAATACAGCAGTCATATCACCCTTTTCAGCGACTCTAATAGTAAAATTCATATGAATTATTTTAATACCAAATATAACTTAAAGTAAGTGATTATCTATTATTAATCTTTGACGAAAACGTTGTAGTTTCGTAAAAAATACGATATTTGTAAAAACACAACACTACAGGTTTCATGTCTCGAAAAAATCAAACTCTAGGAGAGTTTATCATTGAAAATCAAGCATCATTTAAGTATACATCTGGAGAATTATCTAGACTTATTAATTCAATAAGGCTAGCTGCAAAAGTTGTAAATCACGAAGTAAACAAGGCTGGTTTGGTTGATATTATTGGCGCAGCTGGTGATACTAACATTCAAGGTGAAGACCAACAAAAGCTAGATGTTTATGCGAATAACAAGTTTATACAAACCATGACCAAGAGAAATATTGTTTGTGGTATTGCGAGTGAAGAAGAAGATGATTTTATAACTATAAACAGTCAAGATGAAAATAATCAGAATAAATATGTGGTTTTAATTGATCCGCTTGATGGTTCTTCAAACATTGATGTTAATGTTTCTGTTGGAACAATATTTTCTATTTATAGACGTGTTACACCTGTTGGAACTCCTGTAACTATTGAGGATTTTCTTCAAAAAGGAAACCAACAAGTTGCTGCAGGCTATGTTGTTTATGGAACATCAACAATGATTGTTTATACTACTGGAGATGGCGTAAATGGTTTTACACTTAACCCAGCAATTGGAACATTTTACTTATCACATCCTGATATGAAGTTCCCTGAAGATGGTCATATTTATTCCGTAAACGAAGGAAACTACATCCACTTTCCACAAGGCATCAAAGATTACATAAAGTATTGCCAAATGGAAGAAGGTGATCGCCCTTATACAAGTAGATATATAGGCTCTTTAGTATCTGACTTTCATAGAAATATGATAAAAGGTGGGATTTATCTATATCCAAAAAGTTCTAAAAACTCAAATGGTAAATTACGTTTACTTTATGAATGCAATCCGATGGCTTTTTTAGCAGAACAAGCAAGCGGTATGGCAAGTGACGGATTTACTCGTATATTAGACATACAGCCTACAGAGCTGCATCAGCGTGTACCATTTATTTGCGGTAGTAAAAACATGGTGAAAAAGGCTGAAGAGTTTATGGCCAAATACGCATAGTCATATTTTAAAACAATAAAAAAAGCAGCATAAAATTATGCTGCTTTTTTTGTTCTAAATATATCGTTATCTAATTTTTATTTTCTCCTGAATTTTGAGTTTCAGCAGGTTTCTGTTTTTGAGATAACAGGGCGTTTTTACTAATATTTGCCATATTGAAATTTGGCGCCATTGATAACGCTTGATCTAAAAACGAAATAGCAGTATCAATATTCTCTGTTTTATTTTCGTTAAACTTTACCAAGCCTTTTAAATACAAAAAAGCTGCTTTTAACGGCACTCTATATGGCTGCTGTGTTTCATAAAATGTTTTTGCCATATCATCTTGAGAGTTCAATAACCCGTATTGAATATAAGTATTTGCCTCTGTTAGTTTTTGAGTTTGTAAATATAGTTCTGCTAACTCGTATGCAGCACCTACATTTGGCTCTCTATCATACATCACTTTAAATTGTTCAATAGCACGTTCTGTTTCTCCTAATGATTTTAACGATACAGCTTTTACCTCTAATGCCATATCAGAATCTGACACGTTTTTTTCAATACCAATAGTATTTAATGCCTGAACGTATTTACCTTCGCTCATGTAAATGTATGACAATGTATCTTTTCTAGCTTGAGATGGTGCTAGCACATTAAGATGCGTTAAACCATTTATCATGCCTTGAATATCGCCTTGCTCTCGCATTTGTTTATAAAAAGCTTCATAATGCTTTAGCAATTGCTGATTTGTTTGTGCATTTGCTGAAAAAGCAGTTACTAATACAACAAGTAGTAATAATCGTTTCATTATTATATATTTTTAATTTATCGTCTCAAAACTAAAAAAAATCTGTATGTAAACTCTTAAAGCAATGCTAATTATTTAATAGTAAGCGAGCTTTTTATTACTACAGCATCATTTAAAACAAATGGTTTTGGAATCATATTTGCTTTTCTATCTGGAACAGAAAACATCGCATTTGTAAGTAAATCGTATGTGCACTCATAAAACTGCAAACTTGTTTCTTGACTTTCAGGAACTGTAATAATTATATCTAATAGTTCATTGTCTGTCACAAAATAACTAAACAACCTGTTATTTAGCCTTTCACTGAACACGTATTCAGAATCTGTGTTTTGATAGGCGCTTACACCATTTATTGTTGCGCTATAAAATACATTTGTTGTATCAGAAAAAACCTCAACACGCTCTGCTTGTCGTTTTGAAGTAATACAAATAGCAATTTGTCTTTTTCCATTTACAATGGTATCGTGTGATATATCTATTACTGGTTTTTGTAACTGTTTTAAAGGTGCCTTTTTAGTATACGTAAACCCTGATTTGTATTTACTACCTATGGTATTTTGCTTTAGTAAATCGGCATTATCTGGAGTTTTAGTAAGATAAGCTTCTGTCCACGTATCTAAAACATCATCATATGTTGCCCAAACAGCAGTATTTGAATTAGTATCTAACATGTAAATTAAGCTATTCGGTTTAGGAGTATTTTGTGTAAAATGAGAATTTGTATGGGCTGATATCAAGAACCAAACACTTGCTATTATAAATACAACTGATAATCTATTTTTATGCTTAAAATATCCAAAAACAGAGATTAATAAACTAAAAATAAGTACTACAAAAATACAGGACACAAATAAAATTTTGAGTCCTAAACCAACGGGAAACATTTTTACTAAAGGCGCCATAATTGTAAGCAGCGGCATTCCTAATAAAGCAAGTAAAATAAGGTTTGGTTTTTTTTGTCTAATGACAACAAACAAACTCAATAACGCAAAAAACACGGGAATAATAAAAAAGCTAGCGCCTTGTAGTTTAAATGCTACTATTGCACAAATAAGCAACCAAAACGACAACGGAGCAACTAACAAACTAGCTGTATTTTCAACGTTGTAAACTTTATGATATACATAAAAACAAATAGCTAAAGCAATACAAACAAACAGTGCTATATATGTATGCCCGTTGTAAGTAAATCCGTGAAGCATCTCATTGTATTGAGGATATACAATAAGTATAAGTTTCCATAGGCCAAAACCAATTCCTCCAGATACTAGTAATGCTATGAAAAATGCACCATATCCTTTTCTAATTTCAGAAACAGTTATCGCTTTTCTTTTTAAACCATAAACCAACAACCCTATAAATAAAACCAAAGCAATTATAAGCATAGGAATAATCCAAGAAAAAGGATAAATCACCGTTTTAAATAATGGTACGTTAAAATAAATGTAGTCTTCTGTGCTTTTTATGTTTGTTAAATCAGCATCAGCAAAATATGTTAAAAGCGGCATTAAATAACTACCTTGATGTTCAAGTGTATTTCTATCTAATCGTTCATAAGTATCCAAAGCTGTGTGATAATCAAAATGATCATCTATAAAGGCGAAATTAAATCCGTCAATATCTTTATCTGCTCTAAAACGTGTTAAATCGGTATCGTTTGGAAGCATTTTATAAATACTATAGGCTAAAGAATTAGCTACAGGAAACTCTGGATTTGCCGCAACAAAACCTTTCATTAAATTAGCGTTTCCTTGGTTTGTTTCTATTAGCATATAGCTTGGTCCTCCGCTTCCACGAGCTTCAAAATTTAATACTAAACCAACATCTTTTGCCCAGGGATGTTTATTAACAAAAATATCAGCACCATTAAGTCCCAGCTCTTCGCCATCGGTTATAAGAATAATAATGTCATTTTTAAGTTGTTTTCCGGTACTTAAAAAAGCACGTATTCCTTCCAGAATTGTAACCACTCCAGATCCAGCATCACTTGCGCCTACAGACGAATGCGGATTACTATCATAGTGTGACAATAATAAAAGTGCTTTGCCAGAATTGCTTCCGGGTATTCTTGCCAATACATTTTTAGGCTTTGATAAATTGCCCCATTGACTCATAGAGTAATCTATTTGTACTTCTGTTTTTAGTTCTAATTTTTCTAATTCACTTATGATATAATCTCTAACTTTTGCATGCGCTTCATTACCTAAATAATGAGGTGCTTTAGAAATTTCTTTTAATTGAACTAAAGCGCGATCTGTAGAAAACGCATTATTAGGCGCATCTATATTTGAGATTTTACTTGGCAAAAGCACGTAAAAACTCCAAAAAACAGTAATAGCTATAAGTATAAGAGCAATCGCTTTTTTTATCATAATGTATGAGCATATTGGTTAGCAGTTATAAAAATACATATTTATAAAGCAAGTTCATACCACAACAATCACTTTAGGATAACTCATTAAAAAAGTGTATATTAGAAACACTAAAAACACGTATCATGGGTATAAAAAGTTTTCAAGGTGCTAGAAAGCAACAGCAAAATTCTATTGTAGATGAACCTTTTAAGGTAAGTGATTATATGACTCGAGACTTAATTACGTTTAAGCCAGAACAGTCTGTTGAAGAGGTTATTGAATCTTTGATAACCAATAAAATTTCTGGTGGACCTGTTGTAAATGACAAAAACGAGCTTGTTGGTATTATTTCTGAAGGGGATTGCTTAAAACAAATAAGTGATAGCCGTTATTACAACATGCCTATGGAACAAGATAATGTAGAAAAACGCATGATTAAAAATGTAGAAACTATAGATGGCAATATGAATGTGTTTGATGCTGCCAAAAAATTCTTAGATTCTAAAATACGTCGTTTTCCTATAGTTGAAAATGGTAAACTTGTAGGACAAATAAGCCAAAAAGATATTCTTAAAGCTGCCCTAAAACTTAAAGGGCATAATTGGAAATAAAACACAAAAATGCTTTTTTGTTTAAATGAAGCAAATATGTAATGAAACCAAGCACATATTTAATGAAAGCTGTCATTTATATAATACCTATTTAGTGTTATTATTAAAACCCCTATTTTAACTTTTTTATGTTTATATTTAAAACCATTGATATGTTTTAAATATTGCTATTCGCCTTATCTGATAACACATCATCATAAAACAACCCATTTTACAGGTTCATGAAGAGCATTAACTTAACCTTATTTTTTTTAATCTGTTTTTTTACAGCATTACAAACTACGTTTTCTCAAAAAACAGCTATAGACAGTTTAGAAAACGTTTTAAAAACACATCAAAAAAAAGATACCATTCGTGTCAATACACTCAATTACTTGGCGTTTTATAATTATAGAAACAATCCACCTCAAGCTATAAAATATATAGATGAGGCTTTGTCTTTAGCTGAAGAATTACAAATTGTAAAGTTTTTAGCGCACAGTTATTACATAAAAGGTGTTGTGTATACAGAACAAGCCAATTTTGAAGTAGCGATAGAAAACTATGAAAAGTCTGTACAACTATATACATCTATTGATGATAAAAACGGCTTAAAGAAATGCAACAATGGGTTGGGTGTATTAAATGCTTATAGAGGAAATTTTGATCTTGCTATAACGTATTACAAAAAGGCCCTAGAGCTTGCCAAACAAATTGATAATGACGAAACCGTCCATAAATATTTATATAATATTGGAAACATTCAAGCTAACACAGGAAATTACAAGGATGCATTAATCAATTTTAAAAAAGCCTTAAAGGTTAATAGAGAAACAAAGGACTCTTTAGGAATACTTAACTCTTTAAACTCTATAGCCAATATCTATTACAGTCAAGGCAATTATCCTGTAGCTTTAGAGTACCATAATAATTCTTTAGAAATTGCTAAAAGCGCTAAAGATTCTATAGGAATATTTCAATCATTAAATAACATAGGAAATGTTTACCGTTTTCAAGGTCTTAATAATAAAGCGCTACATTTTTACAACAAAGCACTAGAAATTGACAAGGCCAAATTCAATGTTAAAAACGTAACAGCTTTAAAAAATAATATTGCAGGCATTTACTATGATAAAAACGAATTTGATAAAGCCATTACTTATTACAATGAATCTATCGCTTTAAGTAAAGAAATTAATGACAATGTAAATTTAGCTACGGCTCTTAATGGGCTTGGCTTTATTCATTTAGAAATTGACAAATACACACAAGCTTTAAGTTATTTTAAAGAAGCAAATACAATAACTTTAAACAATAACAATTCATACAATTTAGCAGATTCTTATCACGGTATGGCTGAAGCCTACTATCTCATGAAAAAATACGATCTCGCTTTATCTAATGCAGAAAAATTAGGGCAACTATCAGAAGAACAAGAACTTTTATTACATCAAAAAAACGCTTATTACATTCTGGCTAATGTTTACGAAAAAAAAGGAGACTTTAAAGCCGCCTTATTAAATCATCAGCAATTTAAAACTATAAATGACAGCCTTTTCAATGAAGAAAGCATAGAGAAAATCACACAATTAGAGTATGAGTATAAATACAAACAAGCGCTAGATTCTGCAAGTATTAGAGAGTTAAAGCTTACAAAAACAGTAATGGCTACTTCTCAACATTTAGAGAAAACACAACGCAATTTATTTATAGGTGTTATTGCATTTTTAATGACTGCTATTGTTTTAGGAGGTATTATTTTTTCATTAAAATTGAGAAATGAAAAAGCAAAAACACAAAACATTGTCATTGAGCAGAAGTTATTGCGCTCTCAAATGACACCGCATTTCATTTTTAATTCACTCTCTGTGTTACAAGGCATGATATTAAATAAAGAAGATAAAAAATCAATATTTTATTTGTCTAAATTTTCAAAGCTATTACGTATTACACTAGAGAACTCCAGAGATAAAATGGTTTTACTCTCACAAGAGCTTTTAGCAATTCAAAACTACCTAACACTGCAAAATTTAGAAAATGATGCTTTTAAGCATACCGTTTTAGTTGATGATACAATAAATGTCTCGTTGTTTGAAATTCCTCCTATGCTTATTCAACCCTTTGTAGAAAATGCTATTGAACACGCATTTAAAAACAAAACAGACGATAAGCAAATAGACATAAAACTTACTTACAATGACAAAAAATTAATTTGCACTATTGCTGATAACGGCATTGGCATTGATTGTTCTATTATAAAAAGCAATAATAAAAACAAAAGCTCTCTAGCCACAACCATTACTGCTGAACGCCTTGCTGTACTTTCTAAAGATTATAATATGGAAGGATCCGTAACTATTGAAGACAGAAAAAAGTATAATGAACAAGGCACTTTGGTCACTTTAGTAATACCTCATAAAATCATTCCTATATCATGAAAACGTTACTCGTTGAAGACAAAGCATACATAAGAAAAGGCTTATTAAATTTGCTACAGCTTATTGATACAGATGTTACTATTATTGGCGAATGTGAATCTGTTAAAGATGCCGTTGTAGTTGCAAATGCTTGTAAACCAGATTTGATTTTTTTAGATATAAATCTTACTGATGGTAATGCCTTTGATTTTCTAGATCAGACTGAGCATCTAAACTTTAAAATCATTTTTATTACTGCTTATGAAGAATATGCCTTACAAGCACTAAAAATTGGTGCTGTAGATTACATTCTAAAACCTGTTGATATAACTGATCTAGAGATAGCCTTACAAAAAGTAGCTGCCTTGACAGTTACTGAACAAAAGCAACAAATAAAAACAGTAAAATCAGTTTGGAACAATGAAGATTCTAAACTCATTTTATCACTTCATGATAGCTTTCAGGTTATAGATCTTAACGAACTTATGTATTGTGAGTCTGACAAAGGTTATACGTCATTTTATTGTAGTAATGGCAAAAAACATGTGGTTTCTAAAACGCTAAAAACATTTGAAGATCAACTCAATGCTGCAAATTTCACACGACCTCATCAATCATATATGGTCAATTTAAAATTTATTGACAAGTATGATAAATCGGGGACTATTTACTTAAAAAACGGGAAAAAAATACCTGTTTCTTCAAGAAAAAAAGATGCGTTTGTCTCTTCTTTTTTAAACAAAAACTAGAAAACCTAGCTCAATTCACTTTTCAAATATAGTTTCTAGTGCAACGCTTATGGATTTATAGCCCATATATATCTATTTGCTATTTCACACGTAATAACCGTAGCATACATTTATCATAAGCAACAGATAAAAGTATGTCTATAAACACCTCTAAATCAAACAAACAAAAGCACATAGCTTTAGTTTTTATTTTATCTCTTCTTTTTTATTCATGTAGAGATAATTTAAGTCAACAACCTACTACTGCTAAAGGTTTTAGTGTTTTAGAACAACACCTTAAAAGCAAGTTTGGTGAAGATGCTTACTATACTAATTTAAGTGTTGTTCATAACTCAACTATAGGCAATAGCTTAAATGTTATTGTTGCTGAAAACCCAGAATCATTAAAAATGGAAGAATGGAATATGGTAAAAAATGATTGGCAGCAAAATTCTGATATAGCAATTGAAGTACCTCAAGGCACTAAAGCTACCGATTACATGTACCAACTGAATAACAATATAAACCTAACAAAATTGGGCGGTTTGGTAGAAACATCCAAACTAAAATTAAAGAAAAGTAAAAACCTTAAAAATCCAAAATTGAGTATCGCGTCAATAAAGTTTCCAAAAAACGGAGACATATCTAAAGCAGAATACTTGGTGACTTTAGAGCCTGAACATGGCGGAACCACTTTTAGCTTTTTCTACACTTTAGATGGCAACCTAATTAAAATAGATTACTAAACATTAAAACAATTTTAAATCAATAACCTTAAATCTTTAATATTATGAAAAACTTTACACGTTTTCACAAACACTTAAGCAATAGATGTTACATGAGTAAAAAAAATCTACTTGCATTAATCGCTTTTTGTATAGCTGTGATTGGGTATTCGCAGACTTTTGTTGATAATTATTTTACTTATCAAATTATAAATAATTCAACTTCGGTTGTGATATCAGATTATGATGCAACCGGAGGTACTGTAGTTAATATACCTGCTACTGTTGACTATAATGGTACAGCGTATAGTGTTACGATTATAGGTTCTAATGCTTTTGAAAGTAAAGGATTGACGAGTGTTTCTATGTCCAATAACATTACAAGTATTTACCCAAATGCCTTTAGGAATAATGCTATTTCTACCTTAAATTTATCAGACAATATTACGTTCTTAGGGGCTACATCATTTTTCAATAATCAGCTAACTAGTATTACTATTCCAACGGGAATTACTGAAATAGCCAATAGTACTTTTGGTAATAATCAAATAACAAATCTTGTCATTCCAGATAATATTACTAGTATAAATTTTAATGCTTTTACTAATAACCAATTGCAAAGTGTTACTATTGGAACAGGAGTTACAGATATAGGAGATCAAGCATTTTTAAATAATGCGATAACAAATGTTGTAATACCAGATAATGTGACTTCAATTGGCACAAATTGCTTTTCTGTAAATCAATTACAAAGCGTTACCATTTCCTCTAATATCACGAGCATACCAAATCAAGCTTTTAGAGACAACCAATTATCAAACGTTGTAATACCAGATAATGTAACAAGTATTGGCTCTAATGCTTTTTCTAACAATCAAATAGCTAACATCATTATACCAGATAATGTTACTGGCATAGGAACCAGTGCTTTTGCTAATAATAATGCAACAAACCTAACTCTTGGAAATAGTGTATCTTCAATTGGAGTTACGGCATTTACGGGCAATAATTTATCATCAATTACTATTCCTGCTAGCGTTACTAATATAGGTTCAATTGCTTTTGGATATAACCCAAATTTAACAAGTGTTACATCGTTAGCAACAACACCTCCAACTGTGGTTACTGGTGGTAGTTCGGATACTTTTGGGAATTACGTATATCGTGGCAATATGCACTTACACATACCTCCTGGCACTATGGGAGCGTATGCGACTGATGCAGGAGCCTTATGGACTGGGTTTAATTCAGTAACCGAAGACGCTTTAAGTGTGGATGAGTCTCAACTTCAAAATACTGTAAAAATCATAACAAACCCTGAAAGCTTAACTATAACATCAACCAATAACCTACAGTTGAATAGTTATACACTATATACTATTACTGGAGCAAAAACACATACTGGTACAAGTAGCGAAATTTCAACGAGTACAATGTCAAAAGGTGTTTACATCCTAAAATTAGATTTCAATCAAGGAACGCTTGTTAAGAAGGTTTTTATTCACTAAAAACTATTTTACAACAAGGTTATGTGTTTGCTATAACAACTATTATGCAGTCTTGGTCAATAAAATCGAGCTGCATAATAGTATTAAATTAAAGAAAGCCTCAATTTTTAAAAAAACTAACTATGTCTAAATTGTTTTATAAATACAAATTAGAATTATTTTTATTGGTGTTTTACAGTCTTACATCCTTACTGCTATGGTGGATTTTTTAAGGTAATAAAATTAACTTTCTCGCTTTACTAGTGCATAATAATCGCCTTCTAAAGGCAAATAACCTTGGTCATAAACAAAATAATAAACCGTTCCGGCCTTTGTGGTATAAATGCTTGTTATGTAATTAAAATCAAAACCTTTTTCAATGAGTCTTGCTCGTGAGGTTTTAGTTTTTTTATCAGGGTTTAAAGCTTCTAAAATGCGGTAATTTTTACGCAGACGATTATTTGTATTTCTAATTAAGTTTTTGCTGTCCTTGTTTATTCGGTTATTATAAGAATTACGGCATGCATCACTACAGAATTTTTTATCAATTCTGCCTACTATTTTTTCACCACATTCTGGACACTGCTTTTGAATCATTTATTTTCAATTTTATACCAACGTAAATCCATAGCTTCTTCTTCAAAATAAAAATCTTCTACATAATGCAATCCTATTTTTAAAAGCGCATTATGAGATGCTCTATTGTTTTTTTCTGTTGTTGCATAAAGCGCTGGTAGTTTCATGGTATGAAATGCATATTGCACTGCAGCTTTACCTGATTCGGTAGCATATCCATTTCCCCAAAAACGCTCAATTAGTCTGTAACCTACATCATAGTATTTAGTAAAACCATTCATATTATATTCTGTATTTAATCTAATACCAGACCATCCCATAAACTCATCTGTTTCTTTGTTGATAACAGACCATCTACCTATACCACGCTCTTTATACTGCTGCTTTACTCCTTCTATTACTTTCTGCGCTTCGGCAATTTTCTTGATAGGTTTATTACCTAAATAACGATGAACATTAGGATTGGAATCAAGCTCAAACATCCCTTCCAGATCTTCGCCTCTCATTTCTCTTAAAAGAAGTCTTTCGGTTTCTATATTAAATTTCATACTACAGAAATAAAGTCTTATAAATATATAAATTATTCACTTACAAACATCTAAATAGAATTTGCAACTACAACGGTGTTAGTATCATTCACTTTTTCGTAAACATCAACCTTATAGACTTTCGTTTTTAAATAACTAATTACAGTTTCTAAATTTTGCTCTATATGTGTTTTTAATGAAGCATTAAAAAGCAAACAACCTTTTGCTGATTTAAGTCTTATAACATTTTGCCAGAATTGATGTTCTAAAAATTGTTTTGGAACTTCTGTGTCTATAAATAAATCAACAATTATTAAATCATATGTAGATGAATTTTGAGCTACATAATTAAGTGCGTCATCGCATATTATATGTAACTTGTTGTTGGTTTGAAGCGCAAATTCTTCTTTTGCTATTTTAATAATTTCTGGGTCAATATCAACAGCCGTAATAACTCCTTCAAAGTTAAAATCCTCATGAAGGGTTTTTATAACACTTCCGCCTCCTAATCCTAAAAGTAAAACAGAACGTACTTTATGAAGGTCTATTTTCTCTAAACCAAATTTTAAAATACGCTGTAATGAACCGTAGGAATAATTTGCATTTTTAGAGTTTAAATGTTTTTTCCCATTATACCAGGTTATTTCCAAAACACCATTTACATCAGATTTTATCTTTTTAGTAATAGGATACAAATAGCTTAAAAGTCTTACCATACATACAAATATAATGAATAATGATGCTTTATTAGGACAGTGCTTATTCATTTACAAACGACTACAAACATTTACAAACGAATTTAATTAGGTAACTACCGACTTTCTATTAGTAGTCATAGCATCTTTGCCTTGTCGAAACGTAAGAACTCGATAGTATTAACTGTTTAACATTTAAAAAATTAAAATTATGAACACGCTTAGAAACAAAGTACAGTTGATTGGTAGATTAGGACAAGATCCTGAAATTGTAAATTTTGATAATGGCAATAAAATTGCCAAATTCTCTCTTGCTACAGATGATAGCTACAAAGACAAAAACGGAAACAAAGTAGAACGCGCTTACTGGCACAATATTATTGTTCGTGGTGGTCTTGTAAAAGTAGTAGAGAATTATATTTCTAAAGGACAAGAAATTGCGGTTGAAGGGAAACTTACCAATCGTTCTTGGGAAGACAAAGAAGGCAAAAAACACTATACTACTGAAATAGTTTGTAATGAACTTTTGATGTTAAGTAAATAAACTGCAATAAAAAAACCGCTCATTCGAGCGGTTTTTTTTATTATTCAATATTGTGATTAAGCCTCACAGCTTGTACACTCTTTTTTCTGTTTGAATTTTTGTGCAGCATTCATACTGTGTTGGTAGTACAATGATTTTAAACCAAGTTTCCAAGCTGTAACATGAATGTTGTTTATTTCTTTTACTGGCATTTCAGGATGCACAATAATGTTTACAGATTGTCCTTGATCTATAAATTCTTGTCTTGCTGATGCTTGATAAACTACATCTAGTTGGTCAATTTCAGAGTACGTTTTAAACACGTTTTTTTCTTGCTCTGTTAAAAACTCTAAATGTTGTACAGAACCATCCATATCTCTAATGCTTCTCCAAACTTCGGTAGTGTTTTGTCCTTTTTCTTCTAATAAATTTTCCAAGAAAGGATTCTTTATCGTTGTTTTTATTTTAGCAATATCTTTTACATAAATATTTGACCATATTGGCTCAATACCTTGAGATACTTGTCCTAAAATAAACGCCGAAGATGTTGTAGGCGCTACAGCGTTTAATGTTGTGTTTCTACGACCGTAACCTTTTAACACTTTAGGCTCTCCAAATTTCACAGCTAACTCTTCTGAAGCTTTGTATGAACGCTCTTTTATAGTTTTAAAGATTTCACGGTTTAAGTTAAATGCTTCTTGACTATCAAAGGCATGCATTCTAGATTGTAATAATGAGTGCCATCCTAAAACACCTAATCCTAATGCACGGTTTTCTTTTGCAAAATTATAAGCGCGCTCCATAAACAAGAATGTTTGACGGTCGTCTCTGTTATCAGAATCACGATATACTTCTAGTTTTTCAACGAATTCTGTTATTACAGCATCCAAGAAGTAAATCATAGTTTCTACTGCGTCTGTGCTTTTCCACTTATCGTAGTGTAATACGTTTATACTAGAAAGTACACATACAAACGACCAATCATCGTTTGATGGTAACATAATTTCAGTACATAAGTTACTTGCGTGTATGCTATGGTTTTTATCTTTATAAACTTCTGGTTTACCATTGTTAGCATTGTCTGTAAAGAATACATAAGGGTAACCCATTTCGCCACGACTTTGTAATACTTTTGCCCAAATAGTACGTTTTTCAACATCACCAGCAATCATTTCTTCCATCCATTTGTTGGTAACTGTTACACCATGTGTCAATTGCTGTATTGGGTTACCTTCAGTTCCTATTTCTAAAAACTCTTTAATATCTGGATGCTCAATTGGTAAATATGGAGAAAAACGACCACGACGTACAGAACCTTGACTAACCACATCAACCATAGATTCAAACAACTGCATAATATGAACTGCACCAGATGCTTGCCCATTGTTTTTTACTGGAGCTCCTCTATGACGAATTTTACCAAAAAACCCAGAAGTACCACCACCTAATTTTGACATCATACCTACTTCTGACTGTGTGTAAAGAATATTACCCATGTCATCATCAATATGAGAACCAAAACAGCTTATTGGTAAACCACGTTCTTTACCAAAGTTAGACCAAACTGGAGATGCTAAAGAGAAAAACCCTTCAGACATATAGTGATAAAACTTATCTGCATATCCAGGAATTTGAAGAATATGTTCTGCGCGTTCAGCAATTTCTCTAATACGTTGCTTGGGCGTTACACCTTCGGTTAAGTATCCTGCTTCTAAAAACTGTTGACTGTATTCGTTTAACCACTCAAATCCTTCTTCCTTTTTCGTGTTGGTTAAAAATTCTTTTCGGGCATTTACTAGTTCATCAGTTGTGTTTTTTTGATCTTGTAGTTGTGGCTGGTGTATTGTTTTGTTCTCCATAGGTTATAAAAAATAGTCTGGTTAAAATAAGTCGTCGCTTGTTATACTTTGTGTTCTTTTACTGTAATTGATAGAGCGTTTTACAAAGAAATCGCCATGTTTTGTACCAATAATCTCGTCATCAAACCATTCGGTTTGTGTAAGTAGTGTTTCGTCTATATCAAATACTTTTTCAATACCAATGCTTTCTAAAGATTTATTGAAACGGTTTTTAATAAACTCGTTTACAACTGCTTTTGGTAAGAAATCTAATTCGCCTTCTTCAAAAATCCAATCTACAATCTTGCTTTCAGCAACATAGGCTTCTTTACACATATCTTGAATCATGGTATTGTAGCTTGCATCAAACCATTCTGGGTGTTCATCTTTGATAATATTGATGATATCTATACCAAAATCTCCATGAATTTGCTCTTCTTTTGATGTTGCTTCAACCACATTAGAGATACCTTTAAGCATATTTTTATGCTTGTTGAATGCCATAATAATTAAGAATTGAGAGAATAAAGACACGTGCTCAATAAATAATGAGAACAATAATACAGACTCTGCATATTCTTGATTGTTTTCACTTTTAGCGTTTTTTAATGCAGTTTCTAAATACTGCACACGCTTCATAATTACTGGTTTTTTCTTTAGCTCTTCAAATTCTTTGTTTAGTCCTAAAATTTCAAGAAGGTGCGAGTATGCATCAGCATGTCTTACTTCACTTTCTGCAAATGTTGAACCTACAGATCCTATTTCAGGCTTTGGCATTCTGTGGTAAATATCTCCCCAAAACGTTTTTACTGCAATCTCAATTTGAGAAATTGCTAGCATCGTATTTTTTATAGCAGATTTTTCTACTTCAGAAAGATTTGATTTGAAATCTTGTATATCACTTGTGAAATTAAACTCGGTATGTATCCAGTATGAATGACGAATTGCTGGAACATATTCGTATAATTGAGGATACTCGTAAGGTTTTAAGTTTACACGTTTTTCAAAAATGTTACTCTTACGATTTAAAGCTTGTTTGTTTCTGTATAAAATGTAAGCTTTTGCAACATCATGAAAAGAACTTTCCATTAATTTATCTTCTACAACATCTTGTACTTCCTCAACCGTAGGTAAATAATCTTTATCCTGATTTTTCCTTTGTAACAATACGTCATAAACGTTATTTGCTATAAGTTGAGCGTCTCCAAATTCTCCATTTTCAACCGCTTTCATTGCCTTTAAAATAGCGTTTGTGATTTTGCTTAATTCAAAAGGTTTCTGGCTAAAATTTCTTTTAGTAATGTGTAAAATTTCCATAAGTAATAACGAATTAGAATATATCTAAAATAAGATAATGTAAAAGTCATAAATTATTCCAAACGAAATGAAATACCTCAAATATTGTTCTTAACATTTTATCAACATTCCTTTTAATGATCTAATTTACAGAAACTTAAAAACCCCTATTAAATACCGCACAAAAGTCCACAAACACTAGACTTTATAAATGGTTTTGAAATAATTTTAAAATAAAAAATAGGTTTTTATTGATAAAAAAAGACTATAGAAAATGCTTTGACAAAAAAGCAAAAAGAAGGTAATTAAAAGCTCTTTTTTTGATTTAAATACAATTATCTTGACAAAAAGATCAAACCTTAATAAACATAACAGTCGTTTCATGAAGCTTTATTATTTTCATAAAAAAGCTTTATACCTACACAACCTAAATTAACAAGATTTAAGCAAAACGTTTTATAAAAACATCAAATATACAATAGTATATTCATGACACTTTCTTTTAATACCATGTCAAAAACAGATGCGTTACTTCCGCTTTTTCGTGAAACTTATAAAAAAGGTTTTGCGAATGGAGATAACCCAACAACTGCTGTTGAGACATTCTCTAAAACAACAATTAGAAACTATATGATGACATTATCAAAATCATTCTTTAATTCAACAAAGTATATGCTTGATGATCCAGAATTTGGAGGAATTTTAGAAAACTATATACGCTGAATTTGAAACTTCTAAACGCCTTATACTAAACTGACTGAATATAAGGTTCTTATGGAATAAGAACGAGCAGGCAAAGCTTCAATTGATGTTCGGGAATCTATAGTGTTATACCACTTTTAACCATTCAGCAATTTGCACTAAAGAAAATTCAAGAGCTACAAAAACAAACCCTGATGATAAAGATCAAATAGAAGTTTTTGAAAAATTAGTAACCCGATCTTTGTTTGGAAATATTAATGCGAGCAGAAACTCTACTTAATTTTAAATAAAAAAAAACCCTCGAAAATCGAGAGTTTTTTATGCTACTTTTTTTAATAAATCAAAGCAAGGGCATTTACCACAGCGCTTATTTTCACCTTTTTTATACTTTTTACAACATTTGCTTTTTACCTTATCGGCATTGATAATCCCTGCTTCATGTAAGGTTTTTAATGCTTTTTTTTGTTGTTTCTTTTCTTTCTTCTTTTTACCCAATGTATACTAACTTGTAGAATATGAGGCAAAAATAAATTATTTTAATTAATTCTAAATAAAATTAACTGTTAAAATTATTCAGGACTTTCTGAAGCTGCTGTACTTATTGTTATTTGTTGAATATCTCTATCAAACAAATACAATCCACCTTTATCATTTCCTATCATATTTATTTTATCTAGAATGGTACGAGCCATAGCTTCTTCTTCTATTTGCTCACTTACATACCATTGTAAGAAGTTATGTGTTGAGTAGTCTTTTTCTTGTAACGCAATATGTACTAACTCATTAATACTTTCTGACACAAACACTTCGTGGTCAAACAATTTTTCAAACATTTCCTTAAATGATTTAAAGGTTACATTTGGTGCATTTAAGGCTGATACATGAGCGTGTCCACCACGTTCGTTTATATATCTAACTAGCTTAAGCATATGCGCACGTTCTTCATCTGATTGTGAGTACATAAAACCAGCAACACCTTCAAGGCCTTTTACTTCAGCCCAACAAGCCATTGCTAAATATATTTGAGATGATTCTGCTTCTATTCGTATTTGGTCATTTAATGCTTTTTCTATTTTTTCTGATAACATAATATCTTTCTTTTTACGTAAAGTTAAGCATTTTTAAACGTTAAAGATGTTAGAATAGTTTTAAATTACCTTCGTTGCAGTAATATTATAAAGGCTTTACTTTTGACTTAATTTTTCTAAATGAATATGATGTTAGTGGTGTTTCTTTAAAAGTAATCCCAATACCTAAAAGCAAAATGATTCCTCCCATTATCATTTGAATAGTTACTTGCTCTCCTATAAACATCCATGCAAGAACAGTTGCTAAAATGCCTTGTCCGAGCAAACTCACAGAAACTCTTGTAGCGCGCATATGTTGAGTTGCGTAACTAATAAGAAGCCAAGCTAACAACTGACAAACTAACGCTTGAATAATCAAAACAATCCACCCCATGTTACTAAACCCATAAAAAGGTTCATTAAGAAAATAACTTAATACACCTAAATGAATACTTGAAGCTATTAAGTTAAGTGTCATAAAACTTAAAATATCCATCGTTCTTAAAACATACTTACTTATCAGCATATAGAAAGCATAAAGCACTCCAGACAGCACACCAAAAACAAATGCCAAATCAAAATCTAATGTTTTAAATACCTGAAATCCTACTAGTAATACCATACCAAAAATAGCAACAAGGGTTCCTATCCAAAAATTAGGTTTTGGTTTATTCTTTAAAAATAGAAATGCTAAAATACCAACCCACACAGGAGACAAATTTGTCAATAATGATGCTTGCGTAGCAGTTGATTCTTGAATAGCAATATTCCAAACTGTGACATCAGTGCCAAAAATAATACCGCAAACAACAGCTAGCAAACCCGCTTTAAAACTAGGAATTTTTAATGCTCGCTTGTACAGCATATAAGGCAGCAATACAAGTATTGAAAAAAACATTCTGTAAAATGCAGAAATTACACCAGAGGTTAAACTTAACTTAACCAAAACAGGGAATACAGAAATACATATAATCCCAATAGCCAAAGCCATTCTCGCTTTTTTCATAAACTAAAAAAATGCAAAGCTAAATCTTATATTGACTTTTAAGGCTTTATTTTCACACAAAAAATGTTAAATATTATCAGCTAATGTTGAGACACAAATTTTAGTCCTACAATAGAGATAATTAAGGTTGAAATAAAAAAGACACGCCAAAAATTTGCAGGTTCGTTAAACACAAAAATGCCAACCAAAACAGTGCCTACAGCACCAATACCTGTCCAAACAGCATAGGCAGTTCCTATGGGTAAGGTTTGAGTGGCTTTTACCAAAAGCCACATACTAATAGCTAAACATAATAAAAACCCTAAAAACCAATAGGTAGACGTGTTTCCAGAGGTTTCTTTTACCTTTCCTAAACAAAAAGCAAAGGCAACTTCAAATAATCCTGCGATAATTAAGATAATCCAATTCATGATTTATGTAGTTTTAATTGAATGCGCTTACGCGGAATGTCAACCTCTAAAACTTTTACAATGACATGTTCGTGTAAACTAATATGCGCACTAACATCACTTACAAAACCATCTGACAAGTTTGAAATATGAATTAAGCCGCTTTCTTTAATTCCAATATCAACAAAAGCTCCAAAATTGGTTACATTATTAACAATTCCGGGTAGCAATTGACCTTCTTGCACATCATTGATGGTTTTTATGTTTTGATTAAAGGTAAACACTTTGGCTTGTTCTCTAATATCCAAGCCTGGTTTTTCTAGTTCTTTTACGATGTCTTTAAGTGTTGGCAAACCAACGGTATCTGTACAATAGGGTTTTAAATCAATACCATTTAAAACGGTAGAATTTCCTATAAGCTCTGAAACACGTTTTCCTTCATTTTTTGCAATAGCTTTTACAATACTATAGCTTTCAGGATGCACAGCAGAATCATCTAATGGATTTTTTGCATCTTTAATTCTTAAGAATGCCGATCCTTGCTCAAAAGCTTTATCTCCTAAACGTGGTACTTTTTTTAAATCGGTTCTTGATGAAAATGCACCATGTTCATCGCGATAACTCACAATATTTTCAGCTAATTTAGGACCAATTCCAGATACATAACTCAATAAACTTTTACTTGCTGTATTTAGATTAACACCAACAGCATTCACGCAACTTTCTACAACAGTATCTAGTTCGGTTTTTAGCTTGGTTTGATCAACATCATGCTGATATTGACCAACACCAATAGATTTTGCATCAATCTTAACCAACTCGGCTAATGGATCTTGCAAACGACGACCAATAGACACAGCACCTCTTACCGTAACATCATAATTAGGAAACTCGTCTCTAGCAATTTTTGACGCCGAATAAATACTAGCTCCTGCTTCACTTACCACAAATACCTGAATATCATTTTTAAAACGAATACGCCTAATCAGTGATTCTGTTTCGCGTGAAGCGGTTCCGTTTCCAATAGCAATAGCTTCAATTTTATAAGCTTCAGCAAGTGTGCTTATTTTTTTTATGGCACCTGTACTATCATTTTTAGGTGCATGCGGATAAATGGTTTCATTGTGTTTAAGTTGCCCTTGCGCATCTAAACACACTACTTTACAACCGGTTCTAAAACCAGGATCGATAGCTAAAACACGCTTTTCTCCTAATGGTGAACCCAACAACAATTGTTTTAGGTTTTTGGCAAAAACAGTTATCGCTGCTTCATCGGCTTTTTCTTTGGCATTTTGTAACGCTTCATTACTCAATGATGGTAACAATAAGCGCTTGTATGCATCTTTTATAGCAATCTCGATTTGGTCAGAACACGCATTATCAGATTTTATAATACGCTGCGCCATTTTATCTAAAGCACGATCATCATCAATTTCAATTTTCACACGAATAAAGCCTTCGTTTTCGGCACGTAAAATGGCTAACAAACGATGCGAAGGAATACGACTCAACGACTCACTCCAATCAAAATAATCACGGAATTTTTGAGCATCTTCTTCAGTGGCTTTCTTTTTTACAACTTTAGTTGCAATGGTTGCAAAACGTTCTAATTGATAACGCATATTGTTTCTTACGTCAGTACGTTCATTAATCCATTCGGCAATAATATGTCGCGCACCTTCTAGAGCTTCATCAACCGAACCAACAGCATCTTTTACATAGTTATATGCTATGCTTTCAATATCGTGAGCGTTTTGACTCATTATGATTTTAGCTAAAGGTTCTAATCCGTTAGCTTTAGCAGTATCAGCTTTTGTTTTTCGGCTTTTTTTGTATGGCAAGTAAATGTCTTCAAGCGTTGTAATATCTTGAGCGTTGTTTACTTTTTGCTCTAATTCTGATGTTAAAACATCTTGTTCTTCAAGTGCTTTTAAAATGGCTGCTTTGCGTTTTTCAAGCGCCTCAAAGAGTTCTTTGTATTTTACAATATCACCTATTTGAACCTCGTCCAGATTTCCTGTAGCTTCTTTTCTGTAACGCGAAATAAATGGAACAGTACACGCATCGTTAAGTAGTTGTATGGTGTTTTTTACAGAGTTTTCTGATAATTGAGTTTTAGAGACTATATAGGGAATCATATTAAATAGAAAAAGTACTCGCTAAATTTCACGAGTATATTGGTTTTTAAATATAACTAGTAATCAATGAAAATTCTTTTTAAAAAGAATAAAATTTATACATTTTTGAAACATCGCTATAAAAGCCCCAAATGTATAAATTATCATATTTAAAGACTGTTTGAGCGCTCATTTCCTTTAATTTTTTATCTTCAATAAAACTATGAATTGCATCAAATTTATTATCTGGAATATCTCCTTGAACATGATTAAAGTTACTATCTAATAAACTTAATATTTTTACAGATTTACTGTTAGAATACGAATCAAACATTGAAAAAATAATAGCTCCTGTAAGACCTCCAACCATAGCGCCAACCATTGTTATTGCTCCTGGTTTTGGTTCATAACTACCAATAGTCACAACATAATTAGCATCTAATTTGTAAACAGACAATGCCATTTTAGAATACAATATTTTTCTAATAAATTTTGTTGTCTTTTCAAACTCTCTATAGTTATCAAAATCACCTCCTTCTTGGATAATTGGGGTGTTTTTAAAATAAATAGAGTCTTTTTCAGTAATAGAAAACTGCTTTAATGATTTTTGACTTTCTAAATCAATAATATCCATTACAAACCTCTCGTTGGTTATATATGCTTCAAACAATTTATCGCCTAACAAAAAACTATTATGAGTATTGTAATAATTCCCTTTTTTAAAGCTTTCATTTGTGATCTTCTTAAAATCATAACGAGGTTCTTTTAAGCTTAATTTAATGATATAAGTAAACTTACTTGTGAGATTAATCGTTAAAAAAACATGTCCGTCTTGAGAAAAAATTTTTGTAGGTAATGAAGCTTGTTCTAAAGAGCAAGGCAAACTGTTATCTATAAATTCAAATTTGGTTAGTTTATTAATTACATACAGAAACGAGTACAGTGAATATGTTAGTTCATTATCACTCTCAAAAACCTCATCTGACAAATCATAAGATTTCTCAATAAAACCTCCTTGAACATTGAAAGAATATAATTTTAATATTGATTTCTTTTTTTCTACAGTAAGCAAATGGAGTTTGTTTTCATCTGTAATAAATTGGATAGCTTTTTCTCCTTTTATACTTAAATTCAGATCTTTAATTACTGTATAAGTCCCTGTTGTAAAGTCTATTTTAACGCAGCCGATTTTACTCTTTGAACGATTAGAAAAAAACAAAGTATATGTGTTTTTTTCATAGATGCAGCCCACCAAATCACCTGAAGAAATGTTGGAAACAACTGTTTCATATAGCAATTCTTTTTTGTCATTATAAAGTTCTGCCACATACCCTTTTTTTACTTTATAAAACAATGCAATATTTCTTGTTTCCTTGTTTACAACAGGTGCAATATCACTAACAGGATGTGTCTCAAAATGATAATTAGAAGATTGTAACCAAGCATTTTGAGCTATAGAGGTGTAGCATAATAAGCAAAAAAAGAAGGCTATAAAACTCCTCATAATTAACTTATCTGTAAACCGTTCGCAACGTCTTGGTTCGCATCAGGATTTACAAACACCAATTTACCTTCAGGGCTTTCGGTCATTAAAATCATACCTTCGCTTTCAACACCACGTAATTTCCTTGGTGCTAAATTCACTAAAACGGTAACACGTTTTCCTATAACTTCTTCGGCAGTAAAGCTTTCAGCAATACCAGAAACTATGGTTCTGGTGTCAATACCTGTGTCAACTTTTAAGACTAAAAGCTTTTTGGCTTTCGGCATTTTTTCGGCTTCAATAATCGTTCCTACACGTAAATCTAACTTTGTAAAATCATCAAAAGTGATTTCTTCTTTTTGTGGTTCGGTTGCTTTATTAGCAGCTTCATTAGCCTTTTTACTCGCTTCTAGTTTATCTAATTGTGCTTGAATGTCTTTATCTTCAATTTTATTGAATAACAATTCAGCTTTTCCTATTTGATGTCCTGCAGGAAGCAAAATATCTTTAGTTGAAATGTCTTCCCAAGAGTTCTCGATACAATTCTCCTTCGTCGAATCACTCGAACTGACGTTGTCATTCAGAGCAACGCGAAGAATCTTTTTCAATTTCTCTGAAGTAAACGGTAAAAACGGTTCGCTTATAGTTGCTAAAGCCGATGCTATTTGTAGTGCTACAAACATAATTGTTTTTGTACGAGCTTCATCTTCTTTAATGACTTTCCAAGGTTCTTCATCAGCTAAATACTTATTACCCAATCGTGCAAGATTCATCAATTCCTGACTTGCCTCACGAAAACGGTAACGCTCAATAGAACTTGCAATAACATCTGGATACGCTTTTACAGCAGCAAGTGTTTCTTCGTCAACTTGAGAATAGTCACTTAGCTCTGGAACAATACCATTGTAATATTTGTTGGTTAAAACAACAACACGGTTTATAAAGTTTCCAAAAATGGCTACCAACTCGTTATTGTTTCTTGCCTGAAAATCTTTCCAAGTAAAATCGTTGTCTTTGGTTTCTGGTGCATTGGCTGTTAATGCATAACGCAAAACATCTTGCTTGTCAGGAAAATCTTCTAAATATTCTGGCAACCAAACTGCCCAGTTTTTAGACGTAGATAATTTATTGCCTTCTAAATTTAAAAACTCGTTAGCTGGCACATTATCTGGTAAAATATATGAGCCTTCTGCTTTTAGCATACTTGGGAAAATGATACAGTGAAATACAATATTATCTTTTCCTATGAAGTGAACCAATTTGGTGTTTTCGTCTTTCCAGTATGGTTCCCAATCTTTTCCTTCGCGTTCAGCCCACTCTTTGGTTGCCGAAATGTAACCAATTGGAGCATCAAACCATACGTAAAGCACTTTGCCTTCGCCACCTTCAACAGGGACAGGAATTCCCCAATCTAAATCACGTGTTACAGCACGAGGTCGTAAACCATCGTCAATCCAAGATTTTACTTGTCCGTAAACATTAGGTTTCCAATCTTTTTTATGACCTTTTAAAATCCATTCTTTTAAAAAATCTTCGTGTTTATCTAATGGTAAAAACCAGTGTTTCGTTTCTTTTAGGGTTGGCGCATTGCCAGTAATAGCCGATTTTGGGTTAATTAAATCGGTAGCATTATGGCTGGTTCCACATTTTTCACATTGATCACCATAAGCTTCTTCATTACCACATTTTGGGCAGGTTCCAATCACAAAACGGTCTGCCAAAAACTGTTTAGCTTCTTCATCATATAACTGCTCGGTAACTTCTTCAATAAACTCCCCTTTTTTATACAACTCCAAGAAAAATTCTGAAGCCGTTTCATGGTGAATTTGCGCTGATGTTCTTGAGTAATTATCAAAGGTAATTCCAAAATCTTCAAAAGATTTTTTAATAATGGCATGATATTTATCAACGACATCTTGAGGTGATACACCTTCTTTTTTTGCTTTTATAGTAATAGGAACACCATGCTCATCGCTACCGCAAACAAAGGCCACATCGTTTCCTGTTAAGCGTTGGTAACGCGCATAAATATCAGCAGGAACATAAACACCTGCTAAATGTCCTATATGAATTGGACCGTTTGTATATGGCAAAGCCGCCGTAATGGTATATCTTTTTGACATGTTATCTCGTTTTCTGAAGCTACAAAAATACGTAATTTAAGAGCGTTTCTGAAAAAAAATGTACATTTACAATATGTCTAAATTTGTCCTTAAAATATGTTTATGTTGTTTGGTTTTTTTCTTCGGAATACAAGCCTTTTTTGCACAAAATAAACACTCACAAACCACTACTAATTTGATACAACCAGAATATCTTAAAGCAGGCGATACCGTTGCTATTGTAGCGCCTTCAGGAATATTAAAAAATCGCCAAGGCGAAGTACAACAAGCTGTTGATTTACTTAAAAGTTGGGGCTTGCATGCTGTTGTTGGCAAACATGTTTTTAGTCAAGCAAACCATTTTGCTGGAACTGATGATGAGCGTTGTGAAGACTTTCAAAAAGCTATGGACGACCCAACTATAAGTGCTATTTGGTGTGCTCGTGGTGGATATGGAGCTGTAAGAATTTTAGACAAACTGGATTTTACAAAACTTAAAACACAACCCAAATGGCTTATAGGTTATAGTGATATAACTGCACTTCATAATTTATTTCATAACCAAGGATTTGAAACCATACATGCTATGATGTGTGTGAGCCTTACAAAAGATTTAACCGAAATTCCAGAAACTGTGAGCACGTTTAAAGCTGCTATTTTTGGTGAGTCTCTTTCTTATACTCTAAAAGGTTCAAGCTACAATAAACCTGGTGTTGTTACAGCTCCTATTGTTGGTGGTAACTTAACTATGTTACACACAATGTTAGGATCAAGCACCAGTATTAATACTTCTGGAAAAATTTTATTTATAGAAGAAATTGGTGAGTATAAATATCATATAGACCGCATGTTACAAAGTTTAAAACGCGCTGGATATTTTGATAATTGCGCAGGTGTTTTAGTAGGCGACATGACAAAGCTTCGTAAAAACACAACGCTTTGGGGAACATCTATTGAGCAACTTATTTTAGATGCTTTGGCTGATTACGATTTTCCTATTGCGTTTAATATGCCTGCTGGTCATGAAAAAGACAATCGCGCCATGATATTGGGAAGCACTGTAAAATTGACTGTTGACAAGGATAAATCAACGGTGGTTTTTGAAAAGTGAAACGATTTTAAATTGAAGCAGGGATTTCTGCTTTCGTAGGAATAAAATGGCACAACATAACGAACTTGGTAAAATAGGCGAACAGTTAGCTACAGATTATTTAGAATCTAAAGGCTATGAAATTATTGAGCGAAATTTTAGATTTCAAAAAGCTGAAATTGATATCATTGCCAAATATAAAAACACCATGATTTGTGTTGAAGTTAAAACTAGAAATTCAGCTTTTTTTGGCGATCCTCAAGAATTTGTTACACCTTCAAAAGTTAAGTTACTGGTAAAAGCCATGGATGCCTATATTACTGAAAATGATATTGATCTAGAAGCACGCTTTGACGTGATTGCTGTTTTAAAAAACAATACAACCGAAACGGTTACGCATTACGAAGATGCGTTTTATCATTTTTAATTAATCTTGAAAATACGCTTCTAAATCTTCGGCGTGTTCTGGTTTTGCTAATATAGTTTTATCGCTATCTAATATAAAATAACTTGGTGTCGCTTGAACTCCATAATCTTCAACCAATGGGCTATCCCATTTTCCTAAATCATAAGTATGAATAAAACCTGGAAAGTCAGTAATTGTTTTTTTCCAATTTAAAACACCATCTTCAAGTCCATACGCTATAACTTTAACATCAGGATGTTTTTCCATTATAGCCTTTACTTTTGGCAGTTCCTGTAAACAATGACTGCAGGTACTACTCCAAAAAATCAACAATCCTTTATGAGGCATATCTACCTCGTATAATGAAGTTTTTATTGGTTTCTTTTTTTCTAAATATGTGAACTTAAAATCTGTTGCTTTCTTGCCTATAGCGGTTTTGTTATAATTAACAAGTACCTGTTCTAAATCTGCTCTATTAAATGCTTTAGCCAGCGGTAACAAATAAGTGTCACTAATGTACGTTGCAACTGATGCTTGATTATTATTAAGCATGTGTTGCCAAAGTGTTTCTAGTAAATAAATTTTTGTTTGTGAGTTTTGATCTCCTACAGCCTTTACCACGTGATCTATTGCTTTTTTATACGCGTTTTCATTTTCTGGCATTGCAAACACATAGGCTTCTACTCTATTTATCAAAAAATCTGAACTTTGAATTAATGGATTACCAAAATCTATCGCATCAAAATAATGTGTCATTAAGTTTACTGAATACGTTTCTACATCTTCAAATGCTTTAGGAACATACATTTTGTTTGATTTTACAAAAGGCAAAACCATCATGTTTGCTGCTTGCTTTTCAAAACCATCTTGCGTTTTATAAAGTGTTTTAAAAACGGCTTCCAATGATTTTTTATTAGGTGAATTTGAAGCGTAAAGTTTACTTATCTCGCCATTTAATTTTGAAATACTATCAGTATATGTATGCCAAAGTATATTTTCTGAAGATTCTGAAAAGCTTAAACCTTTATCCAAATCAAAGTGAAAAGTCACATGCTCTCTACCGTTGTAAAACACCTCAAAATTATTATCCTCTGGCGGAATTGCATAAACAATTTTATAGATACCTGTTTCTGCGTTTTGATCTAAATTAAATACAAACGATCCGTCAGATTCAATTTTTGATTGGTTTATATAACTTGCTCCTTCTGGAGTAGACTTGTATAATAATGCAAATGTGAATGATTCGGCAGGTGAAAAAACACCTTTAATATTGTGCTGTGAAAACAGCATTATTGGAAACAAAAGCAGTATTAAAATATGTTTTTTCATCATTGTTTTTTCTTTTACATTCAATTATTGAGCCAAAATTGGTTTTAAAACGGCTAGTGCTTGATCTACAGTTTTTATACGCTCAAAGGTTAGCAACAAACGAAGGCCTGCTCGTGTTTGCTTTTCTTTCATTTTACAAGCTTGCGGATGTGATTGAACAAACTGTAAGACTTTTGTAAAACCACTGCTTTGGTAAAAACCACTTTGTTGATTATTGATAAAATAACCTACCATTTTACCATGCTTCATCACTAATTTTTCTAGGCCAATTTTTGCTGCGATCCATTTTATTCTCACACTATTTAATAAATCTACAACTTGTGTTGGCAGTTCTCCAAAACGGTCTATAATTTCAGATTCAAATTTTTGTAATTCCTCTTCAGTTTTAAGATTATTTAGTTGCGTATACAGATTTAAACGCTCGGTAATATTATTGACGTAATCATCTGGAAATAAAAGCTCAAAATCACTATCAATTGTAATATCTTTTACATACTCTTTCGGTTTACCTTCGTCTTGATACAGCTCTTTAAACTCGTTTTCTTTAAGCTCTTCTATGGCTTCGTTCAATATTTTTTGATACGTATCAAACCCTATATCGTTAATAAATCCGCTTTGCTCTCCGCCTAACAAATCACCTGCTCCACGAATTTCAAGGTCTTTCATTGCAATATTAAAACCACTTCCTAGCTCGGTAAATTGTGATAAAGCTGTAATACGTTTTCTGGCGTCTTCGGTCATAGCAGAATACTCTGGAGTTATAAAGTAGCAAAACGCTTTTTTATTGCTTCGACCAACACGACCACGCATTTGGTGTAAATCACTTAAACCAAAATTATTAGCATTATTAATAAATATGGTGTTAGCATTTGGTACATCAAGTCCGCTTTCTATAATGGTTGTACTAACTAAAACGTCAAATTCGCCACTCATAAACGACAGCATAAGTTGCTCTAGTTTTTTACCATCCATTTGACCATGACCAACGGCAATTTTGGCATCTGGCACCAAACGTTGAATCATTCCTGCTACTTCTTTTATATTCTCTATACGGTTATGAATAAAGAAAACTTGTCCTCCACGTTCTATTTCATAACTCACAGCATCACGAATGGTTTCTTCGCCAAAACGAATTACGTGACTTTCTATAGGGTATCGATTTGGCGGTGGTGTTGTAATTACCGATAAATCTCTTGCTGCCATTAGGCTAAATTGAAGTGTTCTAGGTATTGGCGTTGCAGTAAGCGTTAACACATCAACATTTTGTTTTAGTGTTCGTAATTTTTCTTTTACAGCAACTCCAAATTTTTGCTCTTCATCAACAATAAGCAACCCTAAATCTTTAAAAGCAACATTTTTATTTGCTAACTGATGAGTACCGATAATAATATCTACGGCGCCACTTTCAAGATTTTCAAGCGTGTTTCGTTTTTCTTTAGCGGTTCTGAATCGGTTTACATAATCTACCGTTACAGGAAAATCTTTTAAACGCTCCTTGAACGTACGATAGTGTTGATACGCCAAAATAGTTGTAGGCACCAAAACAGCGACTTGTTTGCCATTATCTACCGCTTTAAATGCTGCACGAATAGCTACTTCAGTTTTACCAAAACCTACGTCACCACAAACCAAACGATCCATTGGGCGTTCACTTTCCATATCTGCTTTAATATCAGCAGTAGCTGTACTTTGGTCTGGTGTGTCTTCGTATAAAAATGATGCTTCTAACTCATGCTGCATATAACTATCAGGGTTATACTGATAGCCTTTTTCTAACTTACGCTTGGCATAAAGTTTTATCAGATTGAAAGCAATTTCTTTTACACGTGTTTTAGTTTTTTGCTTTAGAGTTTTCCAAGCTTTACTTCCTAGTTTATAAACCTTTGGTGGTTTTCCATCTTTACCATTGAACTTGGTAATTTTATGAAGCGAATGTATACTTAAATATAACACATCACGCTCACCATAAATAAGCTTTATAGCTTCTTGTTTTTTGCCTTCAACATCTATTTTTTGCAAACCTCCAAATCGTCCAATACCATGATCTATATGAGTTACATAATCACCTATATCAAGATTTGTAAGCTCTTTTAATGTTATGGCTTGCTTTTTTGCATAACCATTTTTTAAATGAAATTTATGATATCGTTCAAAAATTTGGTGATCTGTATAACACGTAATTTTGTTATCGTGATCTACAAAGCCCTGAAACAAGGATAAAACAACCGTTTTATAATGCACATCGTGATCTACATCTTCAAAAATATCATGAAATCGTTTGGCTTGCTGTTCACTTACACATGCTATATAATTTGTATAACCCTTATTATGATGCAGGTTTAAATCATCTATCAACACATTAAATTGTTTGTTGAAAGATGGCTGTGGTGTTGTGTTGTATGTAATAACTTTTGCAGCATCAGAACTACTTGTCAAAATATTTGACGTTCCAAACTCAACCAAAGTAAAATCTAACAATTGTTTTTTTAACAAGGCAGCATTACAAAACAAAGCTTCAGGTTCTGCATGTTTTATGTCTTTTGATAACTTTTGAAAAGCTTCTTCTGCTTTACCATAAAAGTCGTCAATTCTTGAAAATAGCATATCGGCATTTTTTATAAACACCACCGTTTTTTGAGCCATGTATTTCAAAAAACTCTGTCTACTTTCTTCTAAAAACTTATTAGCAACATTAGGAATGATGCTTATTTTCTTTATTTGCTCTGTTGATAATTGTGTTTCAACATCAAAAGTTCTAATACTATCTACCTCATCGCCAAAAAACTCAATTCGGTAAGGTTCATCATGAGAAAACGAAAACACATCTACAATACCACCACGTACTGAAAACTCGCCTGGTTCTGTAACAAAATCTACACGTTTAAACTTGTATTCAAATAACACTTCGTTTACAAAGTCAATAGAAAGATTATCATTAACGGCGATTTTTAAGGTGTTTTTTTCTAATTCACGTCGCGTAACTACTTTTTCAAAAAGTGCGTCAGGATAGGTTACAATGACCGCGGGTTTTTTTTGAGAGTTAATACGGTTTAGCACTTCTGCTCTTAATAATACATTGGCATTATCAGTCTCTTCTATTTGATAAGGCCTACGATAACTGCCTGGATAAAAAAGCACGTCTTTACCATTAAGCATTACCTCAAGGTCGTTAAGGTAAAAAGCAGCTTCTTCTTTATCATTAAAAACAAGCAAGAAAGGCTTATTAGATTGCTTAAAAGTTTCAGCTAAAACGAAAGAAAAAGACGACCCTACAAGTCCTTTAAGATGTGTTCTACTTTGAGATTGGGCAATAGCGGTGTGCAGATTTTGCGTTTGCAAAGCCTGATCATACGTTTGCGAGAGGATAGATTTACTCAAGACTCTATATTTTGATGACAAAGATAAAACTTACATTGTTTTGGACTATTTATTGCTATGAGAAATTTTTGTTAAGAGTTATACTAAAAATCAAAACTCATAGTTACTATTCTATTTGCAAATACTTGCTATTAAAAAAGGCGGAGTTTTCATTTAAATAATGAAGGAAGTTTAATTATATTTGCACGACTTTAAAAAACAAGAACATATGTCAATTTCAGATTTATTTGATAGCGGGTTTAAAAAACGTAACGAAGATCATTTTGCTGCCATAGTTAGAGTAGCTATGGATGATGGTATTATTAGTGAAGACGAAAAGGCTTTTTTAGACCGATTAGCTAGAAATTTGGATATCAGTGAAGCTGATTATAAATTAATTTTGAAGGATTATCAATCTCATCCTATCAACCCACCAACATCTTATGATAAGCGTTTAGAGCGTTTATATGATTTAGCACGTATGGTTTATGTAGACCACATAAAAGGAGATCATGAAGAGTTGGTTTTAAGAAAGATTGGTATTGGTCTTGGGTTTACTCCAGATAACGTAAAATACGTTGTTGACAAAGCTTTAACGCTAGTAAGCAATGGTGTAGATTTAGAAACTTTTATGGAAGAAATAAAAAACATGAACAAGTAAAAACCTGTTTATATTTTTTTTAAATACTAAATAAAAAAAGCGAACTTTTCAGTTCGCTTTTTTTATGCTGTTACGATTTATTACCAAATCTTAACACGTTCTTCTGGTGCTATATACATACTATCTCCTTCTTTTATACTAAATGCTTCATAAAAAGCATCAACATTTAATAAAGGTTGTACAGCACGGTTCATTCCTGGTGAATGTGGGTCTGTTTTAATTTGCGTTTTGAGAGCATCATCTCTATATAATGTTCTCCAAACAGTTGCCCAAGACATAAAGAAACGTTGTTCTGGCGTGTAACCATCTATTTCTCCTGGATTTCCATTTTCTTTTAAACTCATTTGTAGCGCATCGTAAGCAGCATTAACACCACCTAAATCTCCAATGTTTTCACCTAAAGTAAACTCACCGTTAATGTGTACACCTGGTAATACTTCTAAACTACTATATTGATCAGCTAGTGCTTTACCTAGCTTTGTAAACTCTTCTAAATCTTCATCTGTCCACCAGTTGTTTAGGTTTCCATCTTTGTCATAACGTGCTCCAGAATCGTCAAAACTATGAGATATTTCATGACCAATTACAGCACCAATACCTCCGTAATTTACTGCATCGTCAGCTTTGTAATTATAGAAAGGTGGTTGTAATATTGCCGCTGGAAATACAATTTCGTTATAAGAAGGGTTAAAATAAGCGTTTACAACTTGAGGCGCCATATACCACTCGCTTTTATCTACTTGTTTTCCTAATTTTTCAATATCTTCTTGATAGTTCCAAGCTTTTGCATTTTGCATATTTTGAAGGTAGCTTCCTCCTTCTTCTACACTTTTTATTTCTAAAGCTGAATAATCTTTCCATTTATCAGGATACGCAATTTTAATTTGCGTAGCTTGAAGTTTTTCAATAGCTTTTTTCTTTGTGTCTTCACTCATCCAAGGCAATACCGAGATTCTTTGCTCAAATGCTTTAATAACATTTTGAATCATTTCTTCAGCTTTTGCTTTTGCTTCTGGTGGGAACTTTTTATCTACATAAAGTTTTCCTAATGCCTCACCAACTGTCCAGTTTATTGTTTGTAGCGCACGCTCGTCTCTTGGTCTTTGCTTTTTAGCACCACGAAGTGTTTTACTATAAAAATCCCAGTTTGCTTGGTCCAACTCATCGTTTAGCATGCCAGCTGCTCCATTAAGTGCTGACCAACGTAAGTAAGCTTTCCAATTGGATACATTTTCTTTAGCCAAAATATTTTGTAGTTCTTTCATGTATTTTGGTTGACTAACAATAACTGTATCTAAATTTTTAGCACCAATTCCGTCAAAATATGTTTTCCAATCAATTGCAGGCACCATTTTTTGTAAATCTGAAACAGCAGTTGGGTTGTAAGTTTTTCTAGCATCTCTCAACTCAACTTTATCCATTTTTGGTTTTGCTAGGCTTGTTTCAAATGCCAAAATTTGTTTTGCTTGGGCATTTGCTTGGGCTTCTGAATCTCCTAAAAACTGAAGCATTTTTGTTATATGCGCCACATATTTTTCTCTTTTCTCTTTAGAGTCTTCATCGTCTTTTACATAATAGTCTCTATCAGGAAGTCCTAATCCTCCTGTTCCTAAATACCCAACATTTCTGTTGCTATCTTTGGCATCAGCTCCTACTCCAAACCCAAAAAAACCAGCGCCTCCTTTAGGCTCCATTTCTATTAAATAAGCTTGAAGATCTTGAATATTTTTAATGTTGTCTATTTTTTCTAAAACTGGCTTTAGAGGTTCGATACCTTGTTTGTTTCTAGAAACTGTATCCATAATAGTTTGATAAAGAAAAACTGCTTTTTCTTGATCTGAACCCGGTAATACATCTATTTTTTCTAGATCTTTATTATCAGACATAGCTGCTTTAAGAATTCCTAAAGCGTCTTCATCTGTTTTTTGTCTAAGCTCATCAAAACTTCCCCAACGAGATCTATCGTCTGGAATTGTGTTTGTTTTAAGCCAGTTTCCATTTACATGTTTAAAGAAATCCTCGCTTGGCTTTACCGAGGTATCCATGTATTCTAAATTGATTCCAGGAATTGTTTCTTCCTCTACAATAGCTGTTTCTTTTTTAGCGTCTTCTTTACAAGCTGTTAAGCTCATAAACGCAATAGCACTAAATAAAGAAAGCCTTTGAATGTTGGTTTTCATAAAGTTTGTGTTTAATTTTTGGTAGTACAATTTACTACTATTTAGAGCCTTGAAGCTTAAAATTGCTACATATTAACAAAATATTAATAAATAGTTTTTTTGTGTTTAAGGTTTTTGAATTCTTTGGCTCTCTCTTTCAACCTGTTTATTCATTTGTAGGTTTAAGTTAGAAAAAGCCACGAATACTTCTTGTACAGATAATAGAAGTTCTTTTTTTTGAATGTTTGATAAATTTGCAACACCTTCTAGCTTATAAAGTTTTGTTTCTAATGCTAAAATTCTAGCTTGTATTAAAGGTGTTTGAAATTTTTCTGGAATGGTACTTTTTAAGTCTTTTATAAGTGCTTCAAGAATTTCAGCGTTGTTTTTAAAATATGATATATCTGCTTTTTTTAGATTAGAAACCACTGTTTCTAACTCGTAATATTTCATCCAATTTGAAATAATTTTATCCGCTTTACTGTCTAATGCGTAATCTACATATTTTAAGGTTTCAATATCGCTAATTGATATAATAGAACTCTCGGTATTATTTTGAACTGACACCTCTGTACTTGTTGATGTTTTCTTGCAAGAAAACAAACAAACCGCTAAACATAAAATACTTAAAATTTTCATTCTCATCATTTAAGGTAAACACTACAAATATATTGCTTTCATTATTTTTTTGTAGCAATTACACAAATACTTTTAAACTAGGTATTTTATACTAAAAACTTTATTTCGTCATTAAATTCTTGTTATTTTTGTGAACTTTTTAATAGGAAATAATGAGTTCAAAAATTTTAATAATAGGCGCTTGTGGCCAAATAGGATCTGAATTAACCTACAAATTAAGAGACATTCATGGTAATGAAAATGTTATTGCTAGTGATATTAATTACGGAAATTTAGACGTTGTTAACTCTGGAATTTTTGAAATTCTTGATGCTCAAGACTATTCTGCCGTAAAAATTTGTGTAGAAAAATATAACATAAAAACCATTTACTTAATGGCTGCCATGTTGAGTGCTACTGGTGAAAAATTTCCTATGAAAGCATGGGATTTAAATATGGATTCATTATTTCATGTTTTAAACCTTGCCAAAGAAGGTTTTATTAAAAACGTGTTTTGGCCATCTAGTATAGCCGTTTTTGGTTCTACAACCCCAAAAGAAAACACGCCGCAATATACCATTATGGAACCTTCAACAGTTTACGGTATTACAAAGCAAGTAGGAGAACGCTGGTGTGAATACTACCATAACAAATATGGCGTTGATGTAAGAAGTATAAGATACCCAGGAATTATAAGCTGGAAAACGCTTCCTGGTGGTGGAACAACAGACTATGCTGTTGATATTTATCACAAAGCTATTGCTGACAAAACCTACGAATGTTTTTTATCTGAAAACACCGAGTTACCAATGATGTTTATGGATGATGCCATTAAAGCAACTATAGATTTAATGCATGCTGACAGTGATTCTGTAAAAATAAGATCCTCATACAATTTAGCTGCAATTAGTTTTACACCTACTGATATTGCCAACGCAATAAAAAAGCATATTCCAGATTTTACAATTTCTTACAAACCAGATTTCAGACAAGAAATAGCAGACTCTTGGCCTAAAAGCATTGATGATTCTCAAGCACGCCAAGACTGGAATTGGACACACAATTTTGATTTAGAAGCCATCACTAAAGAAATGCTTACAAACTTATCTAAAGAGTAAAATATCTTTTATCGCTTTTCTTAATTTAAAAATACGTTGATTGTCGTATACTTTTTTAGAAAAAGTTCTATTATTTTAGCTATCTAAATCAATTATTTTTAAAACATTATGAAAAACATTTTATTTGTCGCTGTATTATTTGTGTCTACTACTATTATGGCTCAAAAGGCAAAAGTCACAAAAGGAGATTGGAGTGCCTTAAAAGGAATTTCTGTTTACAATTTAGAGTTTGATTACTCTAATTTGGAAATCCCTAAATATGATTCTGAAGAAGAATTCTTAAAAGACAAAATGGCCAAACGTGAAGAGAAAGAAGTAGGCGGTGGTGAAAAATTTAAAAACTCGTGGTTTGCTGATAGAGAAGATCGTTACGAACCAAAATTTATTGAATCATTTAACAAACGTTGGAAAAACAACGAAGTTTCTGTAGGTAAAAACATGGGCGCTGAATACACGTTAAAAATTCACACAACCTTTTTATACCCAGGTTATAATGTTGGTGTTATGAGACAAAACGCAAAACTTGAAGCTACAATTTCATTAGTAAAAAGCGACAATCCTGATACTGTATTATTTTCTGTAAACTATACTAAAGTTGAAGGCTACGGTGCTATGGGTAACGATTATAATTCTGGCTACCGAATATCTGAAGCTTACGCTAAATTAGGTAAAGAGTTTGCGGCAAACATTAGAAAAAAAGCTAAATAATATTTTTATTTAAACCAATACTAAAAGCGAATGAACAGTGTTTTATTCGCTTTTTTCTTTTTCCATATTGATTAAATGTGCCATTGTTTTAACAGCTCTGTTATGCTTTTTTACAAACGGATTAGTTTCATCCCAAACATAACCTGCTAAAACTGCACATATTTGACGTTTTACATCTGGGTTTTCTGGTCTGTGAAAAAACAAAGTTTGTAAATTTCCTGTATACCATTCTTTTACATACGTTGCAAAAACATCAACACCTTTTTTTATGTAGCCTTCATATGCTTCTTTCCAATCTACAGTTTCTCCTTTCAGCTCTTTAGCTATAAGCTTGGATGCTCGCAAAGCAGACTCGGTTGCAAATGTAACGCCTGATGAAAAAACAGGATCTAAAAACTCTGCACTATTACCTGTTAAAGCAAATCCTTTTCCGTAAAATTTAGTTACCGCTTTAGAATAATTTTTTATGGTAATAGGTTCAAACAAATAATCTAAATCTTGAAACCTGTCTCTGTAGTATTTTGAGTGTTTCAACAAAGCGTTTAAGCGTTGAGCAGTAGTTCCACTTTCAGATTCTATAAATTCATGCTTACCTACAAAGCCTATACTTGTATTTCCATTAGAAAAAGGAATAACCCACAACCACGTATCTTTATCTAAAACATCAAATGTTATAATTGTTCCTTCTTCTCCTTCAGGTCTTCTAACATCTTTTACATGTCCAAAAATTGATGAATGTTCTGGTATTTGAGACGGCTTGTCTAAACCTAAAAGTCTTGGTAACACTCTACCATAACCACTAGAATCTATAATAAAATTGGCGTTTACAAAATATGTATCTCCGTCTTTGGTTTTTACAGATGTTTTAGATGTTCCGTCATCTGCAATAACAACATCGGTAACCTCATGCTCAAAAGCAACATCAACACCTTTCTTTATTATTTCTTGTACTAATGTATTGTCAAAATCGGCTCTTGGAACTTGCCATGTCCAATTCCATCCATCAGTATGTTTTTTACTAAAATCAAAATTACAAACAATATCGTCTCTTAAAAATCGTGCGCCAGATTTCACTTCAAAACCTTGAGCTTTTAAACAGTCCAACAAACCAACCTCTTCGAAGTGGTCCATACATCTTGGTAACAAACTCTCGCCTATAACAAACCTTGGAAACTTGCTCTTTTCTAAAACTTTTACACGTATTCCTTGCGAATGAAGATAAGCTGCTGCCACACATCCTGAAGGTCCAGCACCAATAATTAAAACATCTACATTTATATCACTCATAGTCATTGTAGTAAAATTCATTTATTATTTTAAATTTGCAATCCAAAATAACTATTTTAGTTTAAGTTATTAAAATAAATTATCAAAAAATAATAGAACAAACACATAGATGCTAACATTTAACGGAACATTAAGTATAGAAGATTTTTATAAAGTTATTATTGAAAACAAGCCTATCTCTATTGATACAACTGTTTTAGAAACAGTAGAAAAGAGTTTCAATTTTTTAAAAGAATTTTCTGAAAACAAGGTTATCTATGGTGTAAACACTGGGTTTGGCCCAATGGCCCAGTATAAAATTAAAGACTCTGAACGCATTAGATTGCAGTATAATTTGATACGTAGTCATGCTTCTGGAACAGGACAACCAATTCCACCAATGTATGTTAAAGCAGCTATGCTTGCCAGATTAAACACATTATCATTGGGGCACTCGGGAGTTCACAAATCTGTTATTGAATTAATGACAGAACTTATAAACAGAGACATAACACCATTAATTTATGAGCATGGTGGTGTTGGCGCAAGTGGAGATTTAGTACAGTTAGCGCATTTAGCTCTAGTTTTAATTGGTGAAGGAGAAGTATTTTATAAAGGAGAAAGACTTGCCACAAAAGACGTTTTTAATGCCGAAGGCTTAAAACCTATCTCTGTTGAATTAAGAGAAGGTTTAGCTTTAATGAACGGAACCTCGGTTATGACTGGAATAGGTATTGTAAACACAATATACACCAGACGTTTACTTGACTGGATGATTTCTTGTTCTGCAGCAATAAACGAAATAGTAAAAGCTTATGATGACCACCTATCTCTAGAACTTAACGAATCTAAAAAACATGTTGGTCAACGCAAAATAGCTGAAGCAATGCGTGAGCATTTAAAAGACAGCAAACTAACTAGAAAAAGAGAACACCATTTATATTCTAAAAATGAAGATGTTTCTGTATTTAAAGAAAAAGTACAAGAATATTACTCATTACGATGCGTCCCTCAAATTTTAGGACCTGTTTTAGATTCTTTAAATAGTATTGAAAAAATATTAATTGAAGAAGTAAACTCTGCAAATGACAACCCAATTGTAAACGTAGATAAAAAACACGTATATCACGGCGGAAATTTTCATGGAGACTACGTTTCTCTAGAAATGGATAAATTAAAAATTGTCACTACAAAAGCTACTATGCTAGCAGAAAGACAACTTAATTATTTACTAAATACTAGGCTGAATGATATTTTACCTCCTTTTGTAAATTTAGGAGAGTTAGGTTTAAATTTTGGTATGCAAGGTGTACAATTTACAGCTACTTCTACCACTGCTGAAAACCAAATGCTTTCAAACCCAATGTATGTACACAGTATCCCTAACAACAATGACAATCAAGACATTGTAAGCATGGGAACAAATGCTGCATTAATCACAAAAAAGGTAATAGAAAACGCATTTGAAGTTTTAGCTATAGAGTTAATTACTGTCGTTCAAGCCATAGAATACCTAAACGTACAAGATCAAGTATCTACTAATACCAGAAAAATATATAACGATATTCGTAATATAGTACCTGCTTTTAAAGAAGACATTACCATGTACCCTTATGTAAACAAGGTTAAAGAGTTAATAATGAATAGTTAATAAAGGAGTGCTAGTTTCTAAAAATTACTTCTTATCTTTACAAAAACCGTTTTATTCCTACCCTACTGTTAACTTTATTATGATAGCGCCATTAATAAATAAAACATAATTAAAACATTCATTATGAAAACAAAGTTACTATTATTTGGACTGCTTTTATTAAGCATAACAGGATTCTCACAAAAACTTGCTTTAGCTAGAAAAGACGGTAAATTCGGGTATATCACAAAAGCAGGAGAATGGCATATTAAACCACAGTTTAAAACTGCAAAGAATTTTTCTGAAGATTTAGCCGAAGCTACTAGCAACGGAGACTTATGGGGCTACATAAACAGAAAAGGCGAATGGGTTATACAACCTCAATTCAACAAAACAAAAGCTTTTAACTCTGGTTTAGCTATCGTTTTAAAAGATAAAGAGTGGATTTATATCAACACAAAAGGCGAACAAACCTTAACCAATGTCTCAACAGACAAGTTATACGATTTTAGCGAAGGTTATGCAGTAATAAAATCTGGAGATAAAATTGGTTTTATTAACACAAAAGGCGATGTTGTTATATCACCTAAATTCACCAAAGCTTTTGATTTTGTAAACGGCTACTCAAAAGTTCTAGAAAACGACAAATGGGGATTAGTAGACCCTACAGGAAAATATCTTGTAAAAACAGAATATGATGGCGTAAGCAACTTTTATAACGGCAACATAGTAGCCAACAAAGGAGAAACTTATGGCCTTATAATAAACGGAGAATTCAAACCCGTTTCTGGCGCAAATAAAATTTGGGATTTTTCAAAAAACCCTGATTACACATATGCCAAAAAAGATGAAAAAGTAGGCTTTATAAACAAAAAAGGCGAATGGATTATAGAACCTTCTTTTGACAAAGCTAGAGCCTTTAAAAACGGTTTAGCTCCAGTTTCAAACAAAAAACTATGGGGTTATATTAACCTAAAAGGAGAACTTATTGTTCCAATGCAATATAGAGACGCTGAAACATTCAGTGATGACGGTCTTGCACCTGTAAAAACCAAAAAACTATGGGGTTTTATAAACAAAAAAGGTGAACTTGTTATTCCAGAAAACTATGTCATTACTGCTGGCGGATTTGCTTCTTTATTCAGCAAAAATCCAGAAAAAGGTTTCATAGACGGACTAGCTAGAGTAAAAGAAAAAAAGTCATGGATGTATATAGATACTCAAGGAAACACCTTAAAAAACATGACATTTGAAAATCTGGAATTATTTAAATAAATTCCACCCCAGAAAACCTAACAAACTAATTACCCCAACTAAACAATACCCAATAAATGAAATGTGCCTTAATTACAGGTGGATCAAGAGGAATTGGAAAAGCAATATGCATACAACTAGCCAAAGATTCTGATTACCATATCTTAATAAATTACAACAGCAACGAATCTGCTGCATTAGAAACCCTAAAAGCGATTGAATCTGAAGGAAACACTGGTGAAATCATAAAGTTTAACGTAACAAATTCTGAAGATGTAAAAACAGCTTTAGACAACTGGCAAGACCAAAACAAAGATGCCATTATAGAAGTTATAGTAAACAATGCCGGTATTACAAAAGATGGGCTATTCATGTGGATGCCACAAAACGATTGGCAAGATGTTATAAACACCTCGTTAAACGGATTTTATAATGTCACAAACCATTTAATTCAAAAACTATTACGCAACAGATACGGAAGAATTATAAACGTAGCCTCTGTATCTGGTGTAAAAGGAACTGCCGGACAAACCAATTATTCTGCTGCAAAAGGTGCTCTAGTAGCAGCAACAAAAGCTCTTGCTCAAGAAGTTGCAAAACGCAAAATAACCGTAAATGCTGTAGCTCCAGGTTTTATAAAATCTGATATGACAGCTGAACTTGATGAAAAGGAATTAAAAAACCTTATACCTGTTAACAGATTTGGAGAACCTGAAGAAGTAGCACACGCTGTTTCATTTTTAGCTTCTAAAAAAGCTTCGTATATTACTGGAGAAGTTTTAAATATTAACGGAGGTATTTACTCGTAAATTTTTAAAAAATGAAGAGAGTTGTGATAACAGGAATGGGGATATACTCTTGTATTGGAGAAAATTTAGAAGATGTAAAGGAATCTCTGTATCATGGTAAATCTGGAATTGTTATAGACGAAAACCGAATCCCTTACGGATATCGTTCCCCTTTAACAGGTATGGTAAAACAACCTAACCTAAAAAATTTATTATCTAGAAGACAACGTATAAGTCTTGGTGAAGAAGGAGAATACGCATACATAGCAACTTTAGAAGCACTTAAAAACGCAAAAATTACAGACGACTTTTTTGAAACTAATGATGTAGGTATTCTTTATGGCAATGATAGTACAGCAAAATCTGTTGTAGATTCTGTAGATAAAATTCGAGACAAAAAAGACACTACACTAGTAGGTTCAGGAGCTATATTTCAAGGCATGAATTCTTCTGTAACAATGAATTTATCTACAATTTTTAAGTTAAAAGGTATCAATTTCACAATAAGCGCAGCCTGCGCAAGTGGTTCTCATGCCATAGGCATGGCTTATCAACTTATAAAAGGTGGCTTACAAGAATGTATAATTTGTGGTGGCGCTCAAGAAATAAACCCAATAGCAATGGGTAGTTTTGATGGATTGGGAGTGTTTTCATTAAACACTGAACACCCAGAAAAATCATCAAGACCCTTTGATAAAAATAGAGATGGCTTAGTTCCTAGTGGCGGAGCAGCAACATTAGTATTAGAAACTTACGAATCTGCTGTAAAACGTGGCGCACCAATATTAGGAGAAATAATAGGCTATGGTTTCTCATCAAACGGAGAACACATATCAACTCCTAATGTAAACGGACCTGCGCGAGCCATGAAAATGGCTTTAAATCAAGCAAACATCAACGCCTCTGCCATAGAATATGTTAATGCTCATGCAACGTCAACACCAGTTGGTGATGCCAATGAAGCAAAAGCTATATTTGAAGTTTTTGGTGAAAACGGTCCTTATGTAAGCTCAACAAAATCTATGACAGGACATGAATGCTGGATGGCCGGAGCTAGCGAAATCATTTACTCAATGCTTATGATGCAAAATGATTTTATAGCACCAAACATTAATCTTGACGAACCGGATGAAGACGCTTCTAAATTAAATTTAGTAAGTAAAACTTTAGATAAAAAATTTGATGTATTTTTGTCAAATTCGTTTGGATTTGGCGGAACTAATTCAGCATTAATAATTAAAAAAAACAAAAGTGTAAATGAATAAAGAAGTTATTATTGAGAAAATAAACAACTTTCTTATAGATGAATTTGAAGTTGAGGAAGATGATATTTCACCAGAAGCAAATTTAAAAGAAACCCTAGAGTTAGATAGTTTAGATTTTGTTGACCTTGTTGTTGCTGTAGAATCTAACTTTGGAGTAAAACTAGTAGGTGAAGACTTTGTGGACGTTGTATCGCTTCAGGATTTTTACAACCTAATTGAAAATAAATTAAGCTAAAAAAGCAATTGTAATTTTTTATGGCTGCTGAATGGAAAGGTAAATCCAGAGGAACTGTTCTTGGGTATAGAATATTTGTGTTCTGTATGAAAAACCTAGGATTACGTGCAGCATATTTTGTTCTATACTTTGTTGCTGCTTACTTTGTGTTATTTGCCATGAATAGCTCTAAAGCTATTTACTATTACTTTAATGAGCGGTTAAAATACTCACGTAGCAAAAGCCTAATAAGCATTTATAAAAGCTACTACGTATTTGGAAAAACCATTATAGACAAAGTCGCTATATCATCTGGATTACGTGACAAATTCACCTATCAATTTGATGGTGTTCACCACATTAAAGATGCTTTAAAAAGAAAAAAAGGTGGTGTTCTTATAAGTGCACATGTTGGTAACTTTGAAATTGCCGAACATTTTTTTGGGGAGTTAGAAGAAAACGCCTCAATAAGCTTACTTACAACAGATATAGAACATACAGCTATAAAAGAATATATTGAAAGCGTAACAAAAAAATCTAATATTAACTTAATTATTATTAAGGAAGATTTATCACATATATTTGAAATAAATGCAGCATTGGCTAGAAACGAACTTGTTTGTATTACTGGCGATCGTTACATTGACAACTCTAAATACCTAACAGAATCTTTATTAGATAAAGAAGCCAAATTTCCTGCAGGCCCATTCTTATTAGCATCAAGACTTAAAGTGCCTGTACTATTTGTGTATGTAATGAAAGAGACCAATACACACTATCATTTATATGCAAGAAAAGCTAAAGCTAAACAAAAAGATGCACAAGCCTTACTTAAAGAATATACAGAAAGTGTATCTTGGATGCTAGAAAAATACCCATTGCAATGGTTTAACTATTTTGATTTCTGGGGAACCCAAAACAAAAAACAACCATGAAACACGTTTTAGTTTTACATTATTCACAATCAGGGCAACTTACAGAAATACTCAATAACGTTGTATCTGATATGGTTAATCATACCGAATTAACTATAGACTATCATAAAATTGAAATGGAAACACCATTTCCTTTTCCATGGAGTAAAGAAGAATTTTATGGTGTATTTCCAGATACTTACAAACAAAATGCAAGACCTGTAAAAGCCGTACCCAAACATATACTAGAAAAAAAATATGATTTAATAATATTTGGCTATCAAGTTTGGTACCTAACGCCATCATTACCTACAACATCCTTTTTAAATACCGATGACGCTAAAAAACTATTTAACAACACAAATGTTGTTACAGTAATAGGCTGTAGGAATCTCTGGATGATGGCTCAAGAAAAAATGAAACACAAGCTAAAAGCCTTACAAGCAAATTTGGTTGGCAATATCGCTTTGGTAGACAATCATATAAACCACATAAGCGTTATTACAATTGCGCAATGGATGTTTTCCGGAAAAAAAGAGCGCTTTCTCGGTATTTTTCCGAAACCAGGTGTAGCACAAAAAGATATAGATAATGCAAGTAGATTTAGCCCTACAATAGTAAAACACATACTAAAAAATGATTTTAGTACATTGCAAAATAGCCTTTTAGAGAAAAAAGCAGTAACCGTAAAACCATTTTTAGTAACTATGGACACTCGCGGAAATGTCATATTCTCAAAATGGGCCCAAATAATCACCTCTAAAAGTGAAAAAAACACACCAAAAAGAGTATTTTGGGTTAAAATATTTAATTATTACCTATTATTTGCTATTTGGATTATTTCACCAATAGTTTTTATCTTATTTTTGTTCACTTATTTACCTTTGTATGGCAAAATAAAAAAAGACAAGAAATACTACTCATCTGTTGTATTAAAATAGAAGATGTTAAAAAAATGAAGGAAGTTTACATTACCAAAATATCAAAGTTTTTACCAAACCGTCCCATTACCAATGATGAGATGGAAGAAAAATTAGGAACAATCAATGGGAAAACCTCAAAAGGACGACGCATTGTGTTACGTAACAATCAAATAAAAACTAGATATTATGCTATAGATGACAATGGTAACATAACGCACAATAATGCGCAACTTACAAAAGAAGCTGTTGAAAAATTATTTGATGAAAATTTAAAACCATCAGATATTGAAGTGCTTTCTTGTGGAACCTCAAGTCCAGACCAAATATTACCATCTCACGCAGCTATGGTTCATGGGTTTTTAAAAAATGGGAATATAGAAATAAACTCACCATCAGGCGCATGTTGCTCAGGAATGAACGCAATGAAATACGCCTACTTATCAGTAAAATCTGGACAAACAAAAAACGCTGTTTCTACGGGTTCTGAAAGAACATCATCATGGATGAAATCTGATATTTTTGAAGATGAAGTAAAACATTTAGAATCACTAGAAGAAAACCCAATATTAGCTTTTAACAAAGACTTTTTACGCTGGATGCTATCTGATGGCGCAGGCGCATTTTTATTAGAAGATGCTCCTAATGGTGACATGCCGTTAAAAATAGAATGGATGGAAGGCTACTCTTATGCTCATGAAATTGAAGCATGTATGTATGCCGGCGGAGATAAATTAGATAATGGCTTTTTAAAACCTTGGAGCGAATATCCTTCAGACCAATGGAGTAAAAAATCATTGTTTGCAATGAAGCAAGATGTTAAACTTCTTGGTGAAAATATTCTTGTTAAAGGTGTAGATAGCTTAAAAATGGCTATTGAAAAACACGGTGTAAAACCAGAAGAAATAAACTACTATTTACCTCATATCTCTTCTTACTATTTTAAAGAAAACCTATACCAAGAAATGGTTAATCAAGGTGTTGAAATCCCTTGGGAAAACTGGTTTATGAATTTAAGTAAAGTAGGAAATGTTGGTGCAGCATCAATTTATATTATGCTTGAGGAGTTAGCCACTTCTGGAAAACTTAAAAAAGGTGATAAAATTTTACTTTCTGTTCCAGAAAGTGCACGTTTTGCTTATGCTTATGCGCTTTTAACTGTTTGCTAAAATGACAACCAGCAATTTACCAATAACAACTATATCTCACCTAATACCGCAAAAAGCACCTTTTGTGATGGTAGATACGTTAGTAGATTTTTCTGAAACTAAAATTGTATCTTCATTAAAAATATTAGACACAAATATCTTTGTAGAAAACGGTATTTTTCTTGAACCTGGTTTGGTTGAAAATATGGCACAAACAGTAGCTTTACATACGGGCTATGATTACTTTTTAAAAGGCGAACAAGCACCTACAGGTTACATAGGGTCTATAAAAAAAGTAACCGTTAACAAACTACCAAAACTAAACGAAACCATAACCACTGAAGCTCAAATACTACATGAGTTTATGGGAGTAACCATGGTTACAGTAAAAGCTTTTAACTCCAATAATGAAGAAATTGCTTCAGGAGAAATGAAAACAGTTATTGCTAGCTAATGAATAGGTTTCAAAATTTAGATATCACAAAATTTCTTCCTCACAGAAAACCATTTTTAATGGTAGATGATGTGTTATCTATTGATGACGAACACGTTGCAACCTCATTCAAAATAGAAAGTTCTTGTATTTTTAACGACAATGGCTACTTTAACGAAGTAGGCCTTGTAGAAAATGCCGCCCAAACATGTTCTGCCATTGTGGGTAAAAGTTATTTTGAAGATGACGATATAGAAGGCAAAGGCACAAAACTTATAGGTTTTATTAGTGCAATAAAAAAAGTCACAATAAAAGAGTGCCCAAAAGTAAATACAACCATCATATCTAAAGCCAATTTAAAATCTAGGTTTGATACAGATGCTTATAGCATTTGTACTTTAGAATGTATTATCTCTCAAGACAACAAAGAATTAGTATCTTGTGAGATGAATTTAGTCATTCAAGAATTAAAATAGATTTTTTATGAAGAAGAATGAAGTCCCTCAAGACAAGAGTAATTTAGAGTCTGCTAATTTCAAAGAATTATGCTATGCTGTAGATGAAAACGGCGAGTATACAACAGCTCACAGTACAGGTTGGGCACCAAAAACAATAGCATTAGATAACGCAATCGAAGAGATAAACCAACGCATTTCTACTGCAAAAAATCGCGTGCTAAACAACGAAACTAGCCCTATAGAATACTATATGGAATTTCACAAAATGGATCCTCAAATATTAGCTAGTTATGTAGGTATGTGGCAATGGCGCGTAAAACGTCATTTTAAACCCAAAGTCTTTAATAAATTATCTCAAAAAACACTGCAAAAATATGCTGATGTTTTTGAGGTAAACATAGACCAATTAAAAAATATCACTTTACATGAAAATTAATTTCACGCATCATCAATCTGCACATTGCGAAAATGGTGTGATTTCTAATTTAATGAAATACAACGGGTTTAACGTTAGTGAACCCATGGCGTTTGGTATTGGCTCTGGTTTATTATTTTGTTATATTCCATTATTAATGGTAAATCACGCACCAGCAATAACCTATCGTGCAATGCCTGGATTTATTTTTAAAAAATTTGCCAAGCGTGTTGGAATTAAAATAAAACGTGAGAAATTTAAAAACCCACAACAGGCCAAAGCTAGACTTGACGAAAACTTAAAAAACAACAACCCTGTAGGTTTACAAGTTGGTGTCTATAATTTGGTTTATTTCCCTGACGAATATAGATTTCATTTTAATGCCCATAACTTAATTGTATACGGCAAAGAAAATGACACATATTTAATAAGTGATCCTGTTATGGAAACCGTAACAACACTAACAGATAAACAATTAGAAAAAGTACGTTTTGCCAAAGGCGCTTTTGCTCCTAAAGGTCATATGTATTACCCTATAGATTTTCCAAAAGAATTACAGCTAGAAAAGGCTATAATAAAAGGAATAAAACAAACCTGTCGCGATATGCTAGCACCAATTCCAATTGTTGGTGTAAAAGGTATCAGAAAAGTTGCAAAGCTTATAAGAAAGTGGCCAAAGAAAAAAGGCAATAAAGTTGCTAATCACTATTTAGGTCAAGTTGTTAGAATGCAAGAAGAAATAGGAACCGGCGGCGGCGGTTTTAGATATATTTTTGCTGCTTTTTTACAAGAATCAAGCAAAATATTAAACAATCCTAGACTCTCTGAATTGTCTAATGAAATGACTAATATTGGAGACCTTTGGCGTGATTTTGCCCTAGATGCTTCTCGTATTTATAAAAATAGAAGTGCCAAAGAAGATGCTTACAACAATGTTGCATCACAATTAGAAACTATTGCTGATAAAGAAGAAATCTTCTTTAAAAAACTAAAGAAAGCCATAAAATAATACATGATTAACGTTGAACAAGTCTCAAAAAAATATAAAGGTGCTGATCATTATTCAGTAACCAATTTAGACTTGTCTATTGATGAAAAAGAAATTTTTGGTCTATTAGGTCCTAATGGCGCTGGTAAAACCACACTTATTTCAATTTTATGCTCGTTAATAAAACCAACTTCTGGATCTTTTACAATTGATGGTTTAACATACCAGAAAAACAAAAACGTGCTTAAACAACGTATTGGTATCGTTCCGCAAGAGTATGCATTGTATCCATCTTTAACGGCTTTTGAAAACTTACAGTACTTTGGTAGCATGTATGGTTTAAAAGGGTCTAAACTAACATCAAAAATAAACAACACACTAGATTATTTGGGCCTATTACCTTTTGCCCATAAAAAAATAAACACATTTTCTGGTGGAATGAAACGCCGTGTAAATCTTATTGCTAGTATTTTACACGATCCTAAAGTATTATTCCTAGATGAGCCAACTGTTGGTGTTGATGTGCAATCTAAAAACGTTATTATTCAATTTCTTAAAGAGTTAAATAGTAACGGAACCACAATTATTTATACATCGCATCACTTAAATGAAGCTGAAAACTTCTGTACGCGAGTTGGTATTATAGACCATGGTAAAATTATTATAAAAGGAGAACCAAAAACCCTAATAAAAAATCAAGAAGGCGCTCATAATTTAGAGGATGTTTTTTTAAGTCTAACCGGAAAAGCCTTAAGAGATCATGCATAAATTACTGGCAACCACAAAAAAAGAGCTCTTATTGCTTACCCGAGATATTGGTGGCATTGCCATTCTTTTTATTATGCCATTGGTGCTTATTGTAACCATAACGCTTATTCAAGACGGAACTTTTAAAACAGTAACAGATGCCAAAATAGCTGTTTTAGTTGTTGATAATGATCAAGGTTCTGTTTCTGAAACCATATTAAACGGGCTACAAGACTCTAATGCTTTTGAAATCATAAAAAAGAATACCGAAGAAGAAGCAAAGGATCTCGTTTTTAGCGGAAAATATCAGTTAGCCATTATTATTCCTGAAAAACTATCTGAAGGGTTAGAGCAAAAAGTTGCTCAAAATGTTGAAGGCATCATTGCTAAATTCAGCATGAGTGATTCTAAAAATCAACAAGCGAGCTCACCGTTTCAAAGCAAAGAAGTAAAATTATATTTTGATCCTGCCACGCAAGTATCTTTTAAAAGCTCTGTAAAAAATGGCATTGACAAAATGATTTCAAAAATAGAAACTCAATCTATTTACAAAGCGTTTCAAGAACAAATCACTGATGATCCTTCAGAAACCATTTTTGCCACAGATAATTTTATCACTTTCAAAGAAATTTTACCAAAAGATGACGATAAAGAAATGATTCCAAACTCGGTACAACACAACGTTCCTGCTTGGACATTATTTGCTATATTTTTTATTATTGTACCATTATCAATAAATATAGTAAAGGAAAAAAGTCAAGGTACTTTTGTAAGATTACGAACAAATCCTGTTTCTTACGCTACGGTTTTAGGAGGAAAAACAGTTGTTTACCTTATTGTTTGTTTAATTCAGTTTGTATTAATGCTTTTAATAGGTGTTTACTTATTTCCGCATTTAGGATTACCAACTTTAGACATTTCAGGTCGTTTACCATTACTCTTTGTCGTTGCTACATTTGCAGGTCTTGCAGCTATTGGTTTAGGTTTATTATTAGGAACCATTGCTAGAACCCAAGAACAATCAGCACCATTTGGTGCTACTTTTGTTGTTATTTTGGCCGCATTAGGAGGTGTTTGGGTTCCTGTTTTTATTATGCCTAAAATAATGCAAACACTTTCTCATATTTCACCTATGAATTGGGGATTAAATGCATTTTATGATGTTTTTTTAAGAAATGGTTCTTTTTGGGACATTCTACCTGAAATAATTTTGTTATCATTATTCTTTATAATAACCACCTTAATTGCAATTGTTTATAATGAAAAGAAAAATGCCGTCTAAAGAAATAACGCATACCAGTCAAGTACGTGTACGTTTTGTTGAAACTGATCCTCTTGGAATTGTTTGGCATGGTAATTATATTCAATATTTTGAAGACGGTCGTGAGGCATTTGGAAGGCATCATGGCATCTCGTATTTAGATCAAAAAAAACATGGTTTTGCTACACCCATTGTAAAATCTAGCACCGACCATAAATTACCACTTAAATATGGTGATATTGCTACGGTAAAAACAATTTATGTAGATAGTCCCGCTGCAAAAATGGTATTTCGCTATGAGATTTATAATCAAAATCAAGAGTTAGTTTGTACCGGAGAAACCGTTCAGGTTTTTGTTGATAACATTGGTGAAGGCGATTTATGGCTTAATCTTCCAGATTTTTTTAAAACTTGGAAACAAAACGTAGGGCTTCTTGATGAATAACATTTACGCGTCATATAATAATATTATCTCATCATTAGGGTTTGACAGTAATACCGTTGTTGATAACATAAAAAACGAAACAACTGGACTACAACTTGTTAGCGACCCCAATATTTTACCACAAGATTTTTATTCGGCTTTAATAAACAATAATGATTTAGATACTGCTTTTAATAAGCTAAATCCCAAAGAATCCTATACTCGGTTAGAAAAAATGATGATAACCTCATTAAGTAAGGTTATATCAGATTCTGAAGTTAAAATCACAGATCGTGTTGGGCTAATTATATCTACAACAAAAGGGAATATTGATGCTTTAGACACCAGCAACCCATTTCCGGAAAGTAAAGCTTACTTAAGTGAATTAGGAAAAGCCATAACATCTTTTTTTAATTTCAAAAATGATGCTATAATAGTTTCAAACGCCTGTGTTTCTGGCATACTAGCAGTTGCAATTGCAAAACGCTACATAAACCAAGGTATTTATGACCATGTGTTTATTACAAGTGGTGATATTGTAACGCCTTTTATTTTATCAGGTTTTAACTCATTTCAAGCATTAAGCAGTCAACCCTGTAAGCCTTACGACAAAAACCGCACTGGAATTAATATTGGCGAAGTTGCTGCAAGTATTTTAATAACAAAAAGTAACAGTAATCTAGCTAAAGAAGCCGTAAGTATTCTGGGCGAAGGCTCTTGCAATGATGCCAACCATATTTCTGGACCGTCTAGAACTGGCGAAGGTCTTTACAGAAGTATTCAGTCTGCTATATCTCAATCCCAAATAAAACCCGAAGAAATTGATTATATTTCAGCTCATGGAACAGCAACTATTTTTAATGACGAAATGGAAGCAATTGCATTTAATAGATGTCAATTACAAAACATTCCCGTCAATAGCTTAAAAGGTTATTTTGGACATACGCTAGGTGCTTCAGGGTTACTAGAAACTATTGTTGGCATGCATGCTTTAAAAAACAATATGCTTTATGCCTCTAAAGGATTTGATACATTAGGTGTTTCCCAACCTATAAATGTTATAAAAGAAACTAAACAACCAACAAAACAGCTACAAACATTTTTAAAAACCGCATCAGGTTTTGGAGGATGTAATACCGCTGTAATATTTAAAAAAATTAACTAATTACCAATGTCAAATAAGCCAATAAGAGCCATAGATGCTGTTCAAGAAGCAGAAAAAATAGCCTTTGCTCCCTTTGTTTTTCAAGCCGTAGTTTCATTAAGAAAACTAGGAATTTTTAATCTTATTTTTGAAAAAAGAAGAAAAGGCGGTATTACTCTTGAAGCTATTTCAAAAGAACTCCGATTAACAACTTATGGCGTTGGCGTACTACTTGAAATTGCTGAAAGCTATAACATTGTTAATAAAGATGAGCAAGGAAATTTTGAATTAACCACAACAGGCTACTTTTTAGCTTTTGATCGTACGGTTGATGTAAACATTAATTTCACACAAGATGTTTGCTACAAAGGATTATATCACCTAACCGAAGCTATAGAAACTGGAAAACCAGCCGGATTAAAAGAACTAGGAAACTGGGACACTATTTATCAAGGGCTTTCTGTATTACAACCTGATGTTCAAAAAGCTTGGTTTGAATTTGACCACCACTACTCTGACGAAGTGTTTCAAGAGGCTTTAGAGTTTGTTTTTAGAAACAACCCTAAAACTATTTATGATGTTGGTGCAAACACAGGTAAATTTGCCATAAGCGGCAGCAAACACAGCGATACTGTTTCTATAAAAATGATTGATTTACCAGGTCAATTAAAAATAGCCCTTCAAAATGTTGAAAAAGCAGGCTATGCTAATCGCGTAACACATCATGAAATAGATTGGTTGTCAGAAAATCCAACATTACCAAAAGGCGCTGACGCCATTTGGATGAGTCAATTTTTAGATTGTTTTTCTGAAGATGAAATTTTAACCATTTTAAAAGCCTGTGCAAACGCCGTAAATGATAATGGTGAAGTTCTTATTATGGAAACCTTTACAGATAGACAGCGTTTTGATAATGCAAAGTTTATCCTAGAGGCTACATCTCTTTATTTTACAGTTATGGCAAACGGAAACAGCAAAATGTATCCTGCAACAGTGTTTAAAAAACTTATTGACAAAGCTGGTTTGGTACTTAAAGAAGATATTGCTGTAGGAGAATATCATACCATTTTAGTTTGTAAGAAAAAATAATATGCAGACCAACCATTACATAACATCTTTTTGCCACATAAAGAATCAAACTGTTTCTTTAAATAATGCTGTTGTGTACCAAGATAAAACAGCTGACACCTTTACTAGCTTTATAAAAGGAGCTTATAAATCGCTTAATACCAGCTATTCAAAATTTTTTAAAATGGATAGTTTAAGTAAATTAGCCTTTTTAGCTGCTGATGTTTTACTTCAAAACGAACACTTAAATATTGAAGAAGAAAACAATATCGCTGTTGTTTTATCAAATAGAGCTTCAAGTTTAGATACAGATAGGGCTCACCAAAATGCCATTCAAAATAAAAATGATTATTTTCCTAGTCCAGCAGTTTTTGTGTACACATTACCAAATATTTGTATTGGTGAGATAAGTATAAAATATAAGCTGTATTCTGAAAATAGTTTTTTTATATTTGACAGCTTTAATGCGCAACACCTATTTGATTATTCTAATAGCTTGCTAGCGTCAAAAAAAGCAAAAAGTGTACTATGCGGTTGGGTAGATTTTGATAAAAATCATTATGAAGCCTTTTTGTATCTTGTATCAGAAACATCAAGCAATATAAAACACAACAAAAACAATATAAACACATTATACAATACATAATATGGAAGCTTTAAAACAAGAATTAAAAGAGAACCTTATCGAGCAATTAAACCTTGAAGATGTAACCGTTGATGAAATCGCTGATGACGATATGCTTTTTGGTGACGGATTAGGGTTAGACTCTATTGATGCTTTAGAACTAATTGTTATGCTAGATAAAACTTATGGTATAAAACTAACAGACCCAAAAGAAGGTCGTGCCATTTTTGAATCTATCAATACCATGGCAGCTTACATTACAGAGCATAGATCTAAATAAAAACACCTTTAAACAATTAAGGGTTTCTAGGAATAGAAATAGAATCATTAAACTAAATAATAATTTTTCAGCTTTCGCATAAAACTATATGAGTAAAGGCGTCGCAATAACTGGAATGGGAATAATTTCTGCTATTGGAAACAATGTAGCAGAAAACTATCAGTCGCTTATTGATGGTAAAAAAGGGATTTCAAGAATTTCTAAAATACAAACCATTCATAAAGACGACATCATGGTTGGTGAAATTTCCCTAACAAACAGCGAGCTAGAAAAAGAATTAGGTTTAGATTCAAACAATAATTATTCTAGAACAGCCTTACTTGGTGTTATTGCAGCAAAAGAAGCTGTAAAAAATGCAGCTATAACAAACATATCTGCATACAAAACAGGGTTAATCTCATCAACCAGTGTTGGTGGTATGGATATGACAGAACGTTATTATTACGATTACTTAACCAATCCTGAAAATCAAAAATATATTGATGGTCATCATGCAGGTGATTCTACTCAAAAAATCGCTCAACAACTAGGCATAGATCAAAGTTTAGTCACTACAATAAGTACCGCTTGCTCATCAGCAGCAAATGCTATTATGCTTGGCGCTAGACTTATTAAGTCTGGGCAATTAGACCGTGTGGTTGTTGGTGGCACTGATTGCTTATCAAAGTTTACTATCAATGGTTTTAAAACCTTAATGATATTGTCTGACACTTACAGTACGCCTTTTGATGAAAACAGAAAAGGGCTAAATCTAGGTGAAGCAGCAGCTTTTTTAGTATTAGAATCAGATACTGTTGTTAAGACTGAAAACAAAACCGTTTTAGGCTATGTAAAAGGTTATGGTAATGCTAATGATGCTTTTCATCAAACAGCTTCTTCAGACAATGGAGATGGTGCAACTTTAGCCATGGAAAAAGCATTAAAAGTTGCCGGTTTAAAACCTGAAAACATTGACTATATAAACGCTCATGGCACTGCTACTGGTAATAATGATTTATCTGAAGGCCGTGCAATTATACGCGTATTTGGAGACAATCACGTGCCTGATTTTAGCTCAACAAAAGCCTATACAGGACATACGCTTGCTGCTGCAGGCGCTATTGAAGCTGTGTTCTCCGTTTTAGCTTTGCAAAACGATGTCATCTATCCGAATCTGAATTTTAAAACCCAGATGAAAGAATTTGATATTACGCCAGAACTACAACTTAAAAAGAAATCATTACAAACTGTTTTATCTAACTCTTTAGGATTTGGTGGTAATTGTTCAACAGTCATTTTTTCTAAACAACAATAAATGAAACAGGTTTATATAAATAGCGGTGGCTCCATATCTTCTCAAAAAACATTTGATAACACAATGTTTTTAGATGAGATTACTGCCTATGACGATAATGTTATTTCTACTATAGACCCTAATTATAAAGATTATATTCCTCCGGCTGCTGCGAGACGCATGGCAAAAGGAATTAAAATGGGGATTGTTACCTCAAAAATAGCACTAAATGAAGCTGGTTTAGATAACGTTGATGCTATCATAACAGGAACTGGCATGGGTTGTGTTCGCGACTCTGAAAAATTTGTAAGTGCCATTATAGACAACGATGAACAATACCTAACACCAACACCTTTTATACAATCTACGCACAATACTGTTGGCGGACAAATAGCTTTAGATTTGCAATGCAAAGGCTATAATTTTACGTATGTGCATGCAAGCATTTCGTTTGAGTCAGCTTTAATTGATGCTAAATTACAATTAGAACTAGACGAAGCTAACAATATACTCATTGGTGGTGTTGATGAACTTGCAGATCATACGGTTAAAATACATCATATTGCAAAACATATAAAACAAGACGCTGTAAAGTCTTCTGAAGTATTAACTTCTAATACCTCTGGAGCAGTTTTTAGTGAAGGCGCTAACTTTTTTGTTTTATCAAACAAAAAACAAACCTCAACCTATGCTGAAGTTGTTGCTGTAAAAACATTCAATACACTTCCTGAAGCAAACTTGCATGATGCTGCGATTACCTTCTTAAAAGAAAACAATCTTGATGTAAATGCTATTGATGCTGTAATACTTGGCAATAACGGCGATGTAGATTACGATTCTTTTTACAACACATTAACTAATACAACCTTTAGCCAAACACAGCAAGTATGTTATAAGCACTTATGTGGCGAGTTTAATACGGCTTCATCATTTGGCTTTTGGCTAGGAGCTAAAATTATTAAAACGCAATCTATACCTGAAGTTACAAAGCACAACCACATTGCGGCAAAGCACTTTAATACTGTTTTATTATACAATCAGTATCGTGGAGAAAACCATAGTTTCATACTACTTCGCAAATGCTAAACTTTAAATCAGTAAATATAACCGCGAGTGTTATTTTTATAGGTTTAATAGTATGTCATTATTTTTTTAGCCTTTCACTTTGGTATATTGTTTTACTAATGGTTTTTTGGTTTTTAATTACTGCTTTAGGATCTGGTTTAATTGGTTGGAATTATCATTTAAAAGCAATACTCTCAAATGCGTCAACAAAAACTAATCATGTTTCTATTACATTTGATGATGGCCCAAATTCTACCTTTACGCCTCAAGTTCTTGAATTATTAAAAAAGCATCATGCAAAAGCCACCTTTTTTTGCATAGGAAAACATATAGAAAATCATCCTGATATTGTAAAAAACATATTAGATCAAGGGCATACTATTGGCAATCACACCTATTCTCATGCTAATTCTTTTGGTTTTCTTTCAACAGAAAACGTAATTAAAGAGTTGCAGAAAACAAACAGTATTGTACAAAATCAAACAGGATTAAAATTAAATTTATACCGACCTGCTTTTGGTGTAACCAACCCGAATATTGCTCGTGCAGTAAAAGCGTTAAAACTTACCACTATTGGTTGGAATAAACGTTCATTAGACACCACAAAAATTTCTGATGATGCTATTTTTAAAAGAATAACAACCAACTTAAAACCTGGCGACATTATCTTGTTGCATGATACTAGTGAAAAAACTTTGATTGTTTTGGAACAGTTATTGTTATTTTTACAACAACAAAATTTAGAGTCTGTTACTGTAGATTCTTTATGCAAAATAAAACCTTATGCGTAACCTTGCTTACCTATGCTTTTTTATAGTTGTGTCATTACAAGCACAAACCAAAATGACTTTGGCAGAAGCAACAGCTTTAAAAGAAACTGTAAAATCTCAAGCAACAACAACAAAAACCATAACAAGTGATTTTGTACAAAACAAACATTTAGATTTTTTATCAAATGATATTATTACTAAAGGATCGTTAGCATTTAAAGTTCCCAATATGATAAAATGGGAATATGTAGACCCTTTTAAATATTCGGTAGTATTTAAAAACGATATGCTTTACATAAATGACGAAGGCAACAAAAGCGATATAGATTTAGGGTCAAACAAAATGTTTAAACAACTTAATACACTAATCATAAAAAGTGTAAAAGGCGATATGTTTGACGAAAATGAGTTTGATATAGAATACTTTAATAAAAACAATAACAGTTTGGTGTATTTTAGCCCGAAAGACAAAAAATTTGCCAAATATATTAAAGCCTTTCATATTACGTTTAATAAAAAAGGAGACGTCATTGCCTTAAAAATGATAGAGCCTTCAGGCGATTACACAAAAATTACTTTTACAAACAAAATACTAAACAGTCCGCTTGACGATGCGTTATTTACTAACTAGTTTTTGCGTTATATGGCTGTTTTTTTCATGTAGCTCCTACCCAAAAAAGCAACAGTTTATAACAACCCAAGTGGCTAAAAGTCACATTACAAATTCGTACTTTGCCGATGCGTCTAAAGACTACGTATATAAAACACGCATTTCAGTATATGATAATAATTTTGGTGGGTTACTAATCATAAAAAAAGTAGACAACAAACAACATCGTGTAGTTTTTACTACTGAAATGGGAAATAAAATATTTGACTTTTCTTTTTACACTGATGACTTTAAAGTAAATTACATTTTAGATGATCTCAACAAACCGCTATTAATTAATATTTTAAAACAAGATTTTAAAGTTTTAATCAAAGAAGACATTAGTATATCAAACGCATACAAAACCAACAATACACATATTTACAAAACAACAATAAATAATAAAGAACATTACTATTTTGTACAAGATACTATTTTGAATAAAGTAGTACGCGCAAACAATGGAAAAGAAAAAGTGCACTTTCTATTTTCAGAAATTAGTAATACTATTGCAAAACATATTGAAATAAAACATAACAATATACAATTACAAATCAATCTTAAATCAATTAAATAATCAATCTTAAAAACATGAAAAAAACAATTTTATTTTTCGCATTACTTACCGTAAGTATTACGGCTTTTTCTCAAGTAAAAGTACGTCCAGGTGTAAGATTAGGGCTTAACGCCGCTAACATCACAAACATTAGTGACTCAGACACTAAAATTGCTCCTAACGCAGGGCTTTTTGTTAATATTCATTTATCAAACTTTTATGAGTTACAAGTTGAAACTAACTACTCTAATCAAGGAGCTTCTAGGGACAATAATGCTGTACACTTTACAACAGTAGATCCATACGATCCATACAACCCATATTATAGAAACTATTTAAACAACGATATAAATGTTCACTATGTGTCATTAGCAATTGCAAACAAGTTTTTTGTTATTCCTGATGTAGGCTTACACCTTATTGTTGGTCCTAGCATTGATATTAATGTTTCTGATGATACTTTTTTTGATGTAACTCCTGTTGATTTTGCTTTATTTGGAGGTATTGGTTATGAGTTTCCGTTTGGTTTAGGTATTGAAGCGCGTTACAAGCAAGGATTTATTGATACAAGAGATGATTATGATGGAGACAGCTTCTATGTAGGAAGTGATGGTTATTATGTAGAAACCGATGGTGATTATTACGATGGTGACAACTGGTTAAACAGCGTTTTTCAATTAGGTGTATATTATAAATTCAACTTTTAGTAAAACATGCTATTAAAAGATTTTTACACAGTAAATAAATTAGCTGTTGCTAACAATCAGGCAACAGCTAATATTACCATAAACAAAGACCATGATGTTTTTAAAGGGCATTTTCCAGGAAACCCTGTAACGCCTGGTGTTTGTATGATGCAAATAATTAAAGAATTATCAGAACAAATTGTTGAAAAGGCACTATTTATGGAGTCTTCAACCAATGTAAAGTTTATGGCCATTATCAACCCAGAAAAAACACCTGATTTAGAGCTTACGCTAGACATATCAGAAACCGATGAAGGCTACAAAGTAAAAAACGTTACAAAATTTGAAGACACGGTTGCTTTAAAGCTATCAACTACGTTCAAAATAAAATAACAACATGAAATTTCTTGTTTTTCTTATTACGCTTTTTACTTTAAACACACTCTCTTTAGATATTAAAGATGTGCGTGTTGCTTACAGAGATGCAGCTCACAACAATGATAAAGTAACTGCTTTTAATAATTTAGTAGCCTCTGTAACCAAAAACGACGATGTTGCCCTAGTTGCCTACAAAGGCGCCGCAATAACAATGAAAGCAAAAATTGGCGGTAGCATAAAAGAAAAAAAAGAATTTCTAAAAGAAGGTGTAAGTTATATTGAGTTTGCTATTGAAAAAGCTCCTAATGACATTGAACCGCGTTTTGTACGCATAGGTGTTCAAGAAAACACACCTAGAATCGTGGGCTATAAAGACAATATAGATGAAGACAAAGCCTTTATATTAAAGCATTATAGCAACATAAAATCTACCGACTTAAAAAACCACATAAAAGACTACATACTAGAGTCTAAACTGTTTTCTGACGAAGAAAAACAAATCACAAATTAAATGAGAAGTACGATTACCTTTCTTACATTACTAATATCTTTTTCTTTATTTTCTCAAGACATTATAGTTACCAAAAATAATGATGAAATTTCATCAAAAGTTTTAGAAATAGGTATCAATAAAATTAAATACAAAAAACAAGAAAACCTTACAGGTCCAGACTATTTTATAGAAAAAGATCTTGTTGAAAAAATAATTTTTGAAAACGGTACTGTTGAGGATTTTAACATCATTCGTTCACAAGAAAAAGAAATTTCTCTACAAGAAACCAAAGCTTTTATAAAAGAGTATGTTGATAAATATGCCTATTCAGACAATGGCTTTTTAGTAAAAAGCTATAAAGTAAGTTATGAAGGTGACTTTTTGAGATTAACACTTTTAAACAAAAAGAAAAGCAAAGAAATAAACAGCATGCTTTTTGATGTTAAAAATGCTTATGCTTTTAAGCGCGCTTCAAGACGAGATAATAATCTGGCGTACTTAAATATTTATTTACCGTTTTTAGCAAACGAGAAAAAAAATAAGTGGGAGAAAACAAAACTAGTTATAAGTGTTGAAGGTTATGAAAACGCCGTGTCTATTCTAAAAGCCATGAAACACTACAAAACACTTTTAATAAATAAAAACAAAACTGAAAGCAAGTTTTAGGTAAAAATTAGTACTTTCGATATAGTAATACTAATAGCCCATTACGTTAGTGAATACCGTTCCAATCAAACAAAAAATAGCTAATTTAAACGTATGTGTTCTCATTCCAACATACAACAATGAGCGCACTCTAAAACGTGTAATAGATGGTGTTTTACAATATACTAACAACGTTATTATTGTAAACGATGGCTCTACAGATACCACAAAAACCATTTTAGATAGCTATACAGGCATAGAAACCATTCATTTTAAAGCCAATCAAGGCAAAGGTGTTGCGCTACGCAAAGGTTTTAAACATGCCGTTTCTTTAGGATATGATTTTGCCATAACTATAGATTCTGACGGACAGCACTTTCCTAGTGATATTCCTGCATTTATTGACACACTAGAAACTAGCGAAAACAAAGACATTTTGCTAATAGGTGCTAGAAACATGGAACAAGAAGGTGTTCCTGGAAAAAGTAGCTTTGGTAATAAATTTTCTAATTTCTGGTTTTGGTTTGAAACAGGAATAAAACTTCAAGACACACAATCTGGATTTAGACTTTATCCGCTTCAAGTTCTTGAAAAATTAAATTTTTACACTACCAAATTTGAATTTGAAATAGAAGTTATTGTAAAATGTGCTTGGAAAGATGTTATTGTAAAAAACATCCCTATTCAAGTACTTTATGATGAGTCCGAACGCGTTTCTCATTTTAGACCATTCAAGGATTTTACGCGTATTAGCATATTAAACACTTGGCTGGTTTTTTTAACGCTTATTTACTACAAGCCTAGAAGCATTTTTAGAAACTTAAAAAAAAAAGGGCTTAAACGTTTTTTTTTAGAAGACTTTTTGGGCAGTTTAGATTCGCCTAGAAAAAAAGCACTATCAGTAGCATTAGGTGTATTTATTGGACTATCTCCTTTTTGGGGATTTCATACTGCTTTGGTTATTTTTTTAGCTATTTTTTTTAAGCTAAACAAAACCATTGCTTTTGCTTTTTCAAATGTAAGTTTGCCTCCATTTATTCCTTTTATTGTCTATGCAAGCGTAAGAATAGGAAATGCACTTTTAGGATTAGAGCACACGTTTTCTATAAAAGATTTTACCACCAACTTTGAAGTTGTTACGCATTTAAAAATGTATATTATTGGTAGTTTATCACTTGCAACAATTTCAGCCATAGCTTTAGGATTAATTAGTTACCTGATATTTTTTATTGTTGACAAGAAAAAAGTAACTTTAAAAAATGGCTAATCTTTTCTATAATATTTATAAAACAATTTCCCTTAAAAAACGTGTTGGTTTTCTAGTGGCCATTGTTATATTTTTAGGTTTAGGTTACCTAGCATCTTTTATTACTTTTGAAGAAGACATTACCAAACTAATTCCAACAAACAACAAAAACTCCCAAGCACAAAAGGTTTTAAAAACTGTAAACTTTGCCGATAAAATCATTGTAAACTTTACAAAAGAAACCAATGGCTCTGTAGATGATTTAACAAGTTATGCGTCAGAGTTTATAGATAGTTTAAAAACAACATCTGGCGATTATTACACAAAAATTCAAGGCAAAATTGCAGATGAAGATGTGCTAAACACTTTAGATTTTGTCTACGAAAACTTACCCTTATTTCTAGACAATACTGATTATAAAAACATAGAAAAAAAGCTTCATGCAGATAGTGTGAAAGCCATAACAAAGGCTAATTATAAAACACTTATTTCTCCTTCTGGATTTGTAGCAAAAGAAACCATTTTAAAAGATCCTTTTGGAATCTCTTTTATGGGACTAAAAAAACTTCAGCAATTAAGCTTTGGAGATGCTTTTAGTTTACACAATGGGTTTTTATTAAGTAAAGACAAGAAACATGTGCTTCTTTTTATATCACCAACACATGAATCTAGTGAAACTGCTGAAAACAGTAAGTTTTCTGAAATTTTATACCGAATAAACAACAACCTAAACGATAAGTATAAAACCAAAGTAAATAGTGAATACTTTGGTGGCGCATTAATAGCTGTTGAAAATGCTAAACAAATAAAAAAAGACATACAACTTACAGTAAGCATTGCAATGAGTATTTTACTCATAATTCTTATCGTTTTTTATAGAAAGCTTGCGTTACCCATTATATTATTTGTTCCAACAATTTTTGGTGGTTTGCTCGCTGTGGCACTTTTGTTTTTAATCCGAACAAAAATATCTGCTATATCACTTGGTATTGGTTCTGTTTTGCTAGGTGTAACACTAGATTATTCGTTGCATGTATTAACACACATACGAAGTAATAATAACGTAAAAGCACTTTTTCACGAAATCACCAAGCCTATTTTAATGAGTAGCTTAACAACTGCTTTGGCTTTTTTATGCTTGTTGTTTGTAAAATCTCAAGCATTACAAGATTTAGGCATTTTTGCAGCAATAAGTGTTATTGGCGCTTCAATTTTTGCGCTTATTTTTATTCCGCAAGTTTATAAAGATGTTCCTAATAAGGTCTCAAAAAACACCTTTATAGACAAACTTGCTTCTTTTCCGTTACACAAAAGCAAATGGAGTTTTATAGTATTAGCCATACTTTTAGGAGTAAGTTTATTTACCTATAAAAAAGTAACTTTCAATCATGATATTACAAAACTAAATTACGAACCGCCAGCTTTAATGGCTGCTCAAAAACGTTTAGATGCACTTACTAATGTCTCTTCAAAATCGGTTTACCTTGCGTCTTATGGCAATACAAAACAAGAAGCAATAAATGCTAATGATGCAGTTTTAAATACGCTAAAATCACTTAAAGCAAATAAACAAATAATAAATTACAGCTCGGTTGGTGCTTTAGTGCAATCTGATATTACACAAAAAAACCGCATTCAAAGATGGCAATCGTTCTGGAATGATTCTTTAGTAAATAAAACCAAAACAAGTCTTATAGAAAATGGCGCTTCGCTTGGTTTTAAACCAACCACGCATAATGACTTTTACAGCTTACTAGAATCAGATTTCATTCCATTACAAATAAGCGATTATAATGCATTAAAAATGGTTGCTCTTGATGACTATATAACAACAAAAAACAATTTTACTACCGTTACATCGCTTGTCAAAGTTAGTACAGAACAAGCTACTGATATTGTAAACGCGTTTAAAGACCAACCTAATGTACTAGTCATAGACAGGCAACAAATGAATGAAACTTTTTTAGGAAATTTAAAAGATGATTTTAACCGATTGGTACAATATTGCTTTGTTGTTGTTTTGGTTATTTTATTGTTGTTTTACAGAAGTGTTTCCTTAACTCTAGTAACAGCAATTCCTATTGCTTTAACTTGGTTCTTAACCATAGGGTTAATGGGGCTTTTTGGTATAGAGTTTAATATTTTTAATATTATTATATCAACCTTTATTTTTGGGTTAGGTGTTGATTACTGCATTTTTATCACAAACGGTTTATTACACGAATACCGTACTGGGGAAACAGCATTACCTACACATAAAACATCTATTATACTATCTGTTATCACAACTATATTGGGTGTTGGCGTACTTATATTAGCAAAGCATCCTGCATTATACACAATGTCTTTAGTTTCTATTGTAGGGATATTATCTGCAATAACAATTTCATTTATTATACAGCCTGTACTTTTTAAACTTCTTATAGGATCAAAAAACAAAAAACCGTATCCGCTATTACTACTTATTCAATCTACCATTTCATTTACTTATTATGGTCTTGGCGGCTTGGTTTTATCTATTATTGGTGTCATCATCATTAAGGTTGTTCCTGTAAGCATGAAGAAAAAAATGGCTTGGTTTCATGGTGTTATGTCAAAATTCATGAAGTCTGTTTTAGATTCGTATCCATATGTCAAAACTAAAGTCATAAACAACCACAAAGAAACTTTTGACAAACAATGTGTAATGATTGCCAATCACACTTCGTTTCTTGATATTCTGGCTATAGGAATGCTTCACCCAAAAATTATTTTCTTGGTTAATGATTGGGTATACAACTCCCCTATATTCGGAAAAGCCGTAAGACTTGTTGGTTTTTACCCTGTTTCTAGTGGTATAGAAAATGGTGTTGCTCATTTACAGAAAAAAGTAGATCAAGGCTATTCGTTAATGGCGTTCCCAGAAGGAACACGATCGTATACTAATAAAATTCGTCGTTTTCATAAAGGTGCTTTTTATTTGGCTGAACAGTTTAAATTAGACATTGTACCTGTTGTTATTCATGGAAACTCTGAAATTTTACCCAAAGGGCGTTTTGTTATAAAACGCGGTACATTAACGGTAGAAATTCTTAAAAGAATACAGTATGGTGACTCTCAATTTTTTGGAGAAACAACAAAAGAAACAACCAAAAACATAAGTACGTACTTTAAACAAAAATTTCAAGACATTAGAAAACGCCTAGAAAATGACACTTATTTTCACAATGTAATTCTTGAGGATTTTAGATACAAAGGCTCAAACTATCTTAAAGACATAAAGCAAGACCTAAACACTTACAAAAGTGATTACAAAAAAATTATTGATACTGTTGGTAAAAGAGACCGTATTCTGCATATTTCTAAAGATAACGGACAATTAGATTTTTTACTTTCTCTTGATAGCCCTGATAGAAGCATAACAACACTTATTGAAGACACTCAAAAACGAGCAATAGCAAAAAACTGTTATATTAGCAACAATCACAGTAAGATACAGTTTACAAACTCTTTTAGTGACATGTTAAATATTGAGGCAAACACGATTATTATAAATACAGATGACATATCTGAATTAGAAATAGAATCGGTACTAAAAGAATCTGTTACATGCATTATTTTACTTAAACAAAGTTGTTTACTATACCCAAAAATAAACACTAGTAATTTTACAAAAACACTTGAAAACAATCAGCTTATTATATTAACCAAATAAGCAATCATTTACTATGAAATCGCACTACGATGTTGTTATTACCGGAAGCGGATTAGGAGGTTTAGTTTCTGCTGTGGTTCTTGCCAAGGAAGGTTATCGTGTGTGCGTTTTGGAAAAAAATCAGCAATTTGGCGGCAATCTTCAAACATTTGCTAGAGACAAATCTATTTTTGATACTGGAGTACATTACATAGGCGGCTTAAGTAAAGGGCAAAATCTTTATACCTATTTTAAATATTTAGGTATTATGGATGAGCTGTCTTTAGATAAAATGGACGAAGACGGTTTTGATGTTATCACTTTTGATAATGATGATTCTGAATACAAATATGCGCAAGGCTATGACAATTTTATTGAGACATTAAGCAAAATGTTTCCAGACGAAAAAGAAGCTATTCAAGCCTACTGCCATAAAATTCAAGAAACTTGTAGCAAATTCCCGCTATATAATGTAGAGCAAGGAAAACAATATGATATTAGTGTTTTTGGTGAACAAGCAAAAACCTTTATAGAGTCTATAACTTCAAACAAAAAACTACAAGCAGTACTTGTGGGTACAAATTTTCTATATGCTGGTGATGGCGAAAAAACACCTTTCTATGTGCATTCGTTATCTGTAAATTCTTATATAGAAAGCGCTTATCGCTGTGTAAACGGAGGAAGTCAAATTACAAAGCTTCTCATTAGAAGACTTAAAGAATTGGGCGGCGTTGTACATAAATACCATGAAGTTGTAGATTACAACTATAAAGATGGTAAGCTTACATCTGCCATTTGCTCTAATGGTAATGAATTTTATGGTGATATTTTTATATCAAATATAGAGCCCAAACTTACTCTAAAACATGTAGGTAAAGATAAGTTTAGAAAATCATACGTTAACAGGATAGAAGGCATTGAAAGCACAATTGCTGCTTTTAGTGTTTACATTGTTTTAAAACCTGAAACATTTAAGTATTTAAACAAAAATTACTATCATTTTAAATCCCCTGAATGTGTTTGGACGGCACAACATTACTCACAAGAAAGTTGGCCGGAAGGCTACATGCTTTCTATGGGACGCAAAAAAGGCCAAAGCGTTTATGGCGATAATATTACGATAATGACTTATATGCATTATGATGAAGTAAAACCTTGGGAAAATACGTTTAACACAACGGCGTGTCAAAATGATAGAGGACAATCATACGAAGCTTTTAAAGCTGAAAAAGCCGAAAAGGTTATTATTGAATTAGAAAAAAAATTCCCAAATATAAGAGCTTGCATACAAGAAATATATACATCATCGCCTTTATCTTACAGAGACTACATTGCCACTAACAATGGCTCTATGTATGGTTATGTAAAAAACGTGAATAAGTCTATGCAGTCTTTTATATCGCCTCGTACTAAAATAGAAAACTTATTATTTACAGGGCAAAGTTTAAATATGCATGGTATATTAGGCGTTACAATAAGTGCTATTGTTACCTGTTCTGAAATATTAGGTATGGATTATTTAGTATCCAAAATAAAAAAAACAAACAGTCAATAAAATACATTGTAAGCGAATGATTTTAAAAAGAGTATTCATAGTTCTATCCATGTTTATTTTGATTACATCCTGTGGTGTTTCAAAATCAAAACACGATATCCCAGATGTTAGCCACTATGATACGTCTGTTCCTAACCGCATTACACTATCAGACTCTACATTTAGCTCTGGCGCCAACTACTTAACAAAAAACCAACAACAACTTTGGGAATTATATGTTCAGGGCGATCCTTATCAAATAGGTTTAGAAACAGGAAGCCTAACCAGAGAACTATTTGAAAAACAAGAACGAGCTTTATTAAGCAAAGTTGCCGAAATGGTACCCTCAAAAACCAAACAATACCTACTACGTAAAGTTTTGGCTTGGTATAACAGAAAAATGTACCTACATATTCCTGAAGAATATAAAGCTGAAATTTTAGGACTTTCTAAATATGCTGGAGATGATTATGATTATATAGCAGATGATTATTTACGCATACTTTACTTACACGGCGCTCACGATATAGGTCATGCCTTTCAAGATTTAGCACTTGTAGGCTGCTCATCATTTGCTGCTTGGGGAGACAAAACCGAAGATGGCAGCTTAATTATTGGGCGTAATTTAGATTTTTATGCCGGTGATGCCTTTGCCGAAAATAAAATGATAGCCTTTGTAAGTCCTACAAACGGCCACAACTTTATGTCTGTTACTTGGGCAGGAATGATTGGTGTTGTTTCCGGCATGAATGATCAAGGACTAACCGTTACCATTAATGCAGGAAAATCTAAACTACCACTTATTGCAAAAACGCCAATTTCTATTGTAACTCGAGAAATCCTGCAATATGCTTCAACTATTGATGAAGCCATAGCTATTGCAAAAAAACGTGAAGTATTTGTATCAGAATCTATTTTCATAGGAAGTGCTAAAGACAAAAAAGCTGCCGTTATAGAAGTTTCTCCAGGTAACTTTGGTGTTTATGAAGTCCCAAATTCTAATCAGTTAATTTGCGCCAACCATTTTCAGAGTGATGCCTTTGCTGATGACGAAAGAAACTTAAAACAAATAGCCGAAAGTCACTCGCAATACCGTTACGAGCGCATGGAAGAACTTCTTAATAACACACCAAAACTCACACCACAAAGAGCCGTTGATATTTTAAGAGATAAAAAAGGATTAGAAAACAAAGCCATTGGTTACGGCAATGAAAAAGCATTAAATCAATTGCTAGCGCATCATGGTATTGTTTTTAAACCAGAACAAAATATGGTTTGGGTATCTTCAAACCCATATCAGTTGGGCGAATTTGTTGCTTATGATTTAAATGATGTTTTTGAACAAGCACCTAATAACACTCATAAAACTTCGCTGCAAAACGCTAATTTACTTATTGAAGAAGATCCGTTTTTATACACAAAAGCCTATGAAAATTATGAAGCATATCGTGTTTTAAGCAGACACATATCAAAAGCTATAAATAATGACGAACATATTGAGATATCTTCTTTAAAAGAATTACAAAATCTCAACCCAAACTATTGGGAAGCCTATTACTTAACCGGTCGTTATTATTATGAAAAGGGTTATTACACTGCAGCTTTGACTGCTTTTGAACACGCTAAAACAAAAGAAATTACAACAGTTCCAGATACACGAGCTGTAAACGATTATATTAAAAAATTAAAGAGGAAATTAAACCTATGATTCCTGATATAGAAAAAGCATCAAAAGAAAAAATTAAAGCATTACAAGAAGACAAGCTACAGGAATTATTAAGCTATCTTCAAACGCATTCTGCATATTATCAAGATGTTTTTAAAAAACACCAAATAGATATAAAAACCATTACGTCTCTAGAAGATTTAACCCAAATTCCTGTTACTACAAAAGACGATTTACAAAAGCATAACGATGCTTTTTTATGTGTTCCAAAACACAAAATTATTGATTATGTAACCACTTCGGGTACCTTGGGAGATCCTGTAACATTTGCCTTGACAGATGCAGATTTAGAACGACTAGCCTACAATGAGGCAATTTCGTTTGCGTGTGCAGGTGTAAAAGAAACAGATGTCTTACAACTTATGACAACAATTGATAGGCGTTTTATGGCTGGTCTAGCTTATTTTTTAGGAGTAAGAAAACTTGGCGCTGGTATAATTCGTGTTGGTGCAGGAATTCCAGAGTTACAGTGGGATTCTATTTTAAAATTTAAACCAACCTATCTCATTGCTGTGCCTTCTTTTTTATTAAAGCTTATAGAATATGCCAAGCAGCACGATATTGATATTAATTCTTCTGGTGTAAAAGGTGCTATTTGTATTGGTGAATCACTGCGAAACCAAGATTTTTCTTTAAATACATTGGCCGAAAAAATTACCTCGCAATGGCATATTGATTTATACTCAACCTATGCTTCAACCGAAATGAATACAGCTTTTACCGAATGTGAAGCGCAACAAGGAGGACATCACCATCCTGAATTAATTATTGCTGAAATTTTAGGTGATGACAATACCCCAGTTACACCCGGAAATGTTGGCGAACTTACAATTACAACTTTAGGTGTTGAAGGCATGCCTCTATTACGATTTAAAACCGGAGATATGGTTAAAGCCCATACTGATGCTTGTTCTTGCGGAAGAAATACCATGCGACTGGGACCACTTGTAGGTAGGAAAAAACAAATGATTAAATATAAAGGGACAACCTTATATCCGCCAGCAATGGATAATATTTTAAACGATTTTAATGAGGTTTTAAGCTATGTTATTGAAATTTCACACAACGACATAGGTACTGATGAAATATGTATTAAAATAGCAGCTTCTAACCCTGATGAGACGTTATTATCAAAAATTAAAGATCATTTTAGAGCTAAATTAAGAGTATCACCTAAAATTGAGTTTCACGACAAAAAAACAATTCAAGCAATTCAATTTCCAGCAATGAGCAGAAAACCCATATTGGTTATTGATAAAAGGGCTTGATAACATGTCGTTCTATTTTTATGTTATAATTTAATCTTCAAAAAATAAATTGAATTAATTAAATAGCCTAAATCAAAAATCCCTCGATTTACAATATCAATTTTGTTTTTGAAGATTTTATTTTTCTGTATTGTATTATATAAATTTTCATCAGATAAAGACGAAATATAAAATTTTGTGTTGTTTATAAAAATAAGTTCTATAAAATGAAATTGCTCAAAAGGCATAAGCTGAAATGAGCTTTTTCTATTCATAGAAGGACAAATATATATTTTTAAACCAACGATTTCTTCTTTATTAAAAACAACTTTTTCTTTTTTATTATTAATAATTTCAATCCTTTCTTCAAACAATCTCACTTCATTATTAGCATTTACATAATAATCAATTAACAAGAAGCATGCTATTAAAACAGGGGACAAAAAAAAAATTGACATCAAGGTAACATTTACTTCTACCTGATTTACATATGCATATAAAACTATAGAAATGAAAGCTAGAATAATAAAGAAACTAAATCCCAAATTTTTACAAACACTCTTTATATTTATTCTATAATATGTCAATTTATGCTTCACTCATTAATATTAACTAGTCTTCATATTCCTTAAAATTACAACAAAAAAAGCCTTACATTTCTGTAAGGCTTTCATTTTGCTCCCCCTCTTGGGCTCGAACCAAGGACCCTTTGATTAACAGTCAGGTTCCATTAACAATGCATAATTTCACAAAAACTCTTAAAACCCTTTATTTTATTAGACTTTCATAAAATCAGTTTCATTTTTGTTTCCTTATTATTCTATTTTATTATACATTTGTTTAACCTATGTTTAACCCAAAATAATAAATTTGGCATCTATTAGTGTTTTAAGAAGAAAAAAGGCTTTGAAAAATGGACAATACCCAATAATTATTAAAGCCATTAAGGACCGAAAAATTAAGATTATTTCTCTTGGGTTTACTTGCTCCGATAATGAATGGAATGAAAAGAGATCAGAGTTTAAAAAAAATCATGAGAACTATATTCAACGAAATGCATTATTAAACCAATACAAAAGTAAAGCTTCCAAGATAATTGATGATTTTAAGAGTGAAGGTATAGACTTTACTTTGAATCAATTTGAAGAACGTTTTAGAGGCGAACATAAAAAGAATAACACTTCAGTATTCGACTTCTTCGATTATAAAGTTGATCAATTAAATGAGGCTGGCAGAACTGGTAGTGCCAAGGCCTATAAAGATACTGGTGATGCGGTTTTTAAGTTCTGCCCCCGAAAGAACTTAAAATTTCAAGAAATCGATGTATCGTTTTTAGATAGTTTTGAAGCCCATCTACGTTCTCGCGGAAATATTGATGGAGGTATTGCGGTTCGAATGAGGCAATTAAGAGCTCTTTATAATGATGCTATATCAAAAAATCTTGTAGACGAATCATTCTATCCGTTTAAAAAATATAAGATTTCGAAACTGAAAGGCAAAGGTATTAAAAGGGCTTTAACCAGGTCTGAAATTCAAAAAATATATGAGTTTGATATAAATAAACATCCTCAATTATTACATTCAAGGAATTACTTTGTATTCTCATATTTCACTCGTGGGATGAATTTTGTTGACATGATGCACCTAACTTGGGACAATGTAAATAATGGTAACATTACTTACATTAGGTCAAAAACCAAAGGTCGATTTAGCATTAAAATTCTTGAACCCGTTGCAGAAATATTAAGTTACTATTCTGCCTTAAATCCAGGCACAAATTATGTCTTCCCAATTCTACTAAAAGAAAATCTTACTCCAACCCAAATCCAATATCGAAAGGCTAAAACACTTAAAAGGTTTAATAAAGACCTTAAAGAGATTGCTGAATTGGTTGGAATAGATAAAAAACTAACTAGTTATGTGGCCAGACATAGTTTTGCCACCAATTTGAAGCAGCTTGGAGTTTCAACTGATATTATTAGTGAGTCTATGGGACATCAAAATATTAATATTACTAATACCTACTTAAAAGAATTTGACAGTGACGTTATTAATGAAGCCAATGAAAAACTAATTTTTTAATAAACCCTTAAATCCTAATTAACCTTATATGCCAATTACAGAAACCCAATTCCATGAACCTATTTATACGCGAAGAGATAAATTCAATCATATTTATGATATAACCTTAAATGAAATTTCCAATAACTCTAATAAAAAGGGATTTTCAAATTTCGGCTATTGTAATTCCGTACTACAACGTCTAAATGGCTTAAGTCATCATGAAAGATTACTATTCTTAAGACATCAGTTAAATGCTTCTCCAAATCCAATGCGATGGCTGTTAGATTTAGAAAAACTATTGGAAGTTAATAGCTGGGAAACTGCGCAAGAATTCAATAACCAATATGAGAATATTCTTAATGATACCAAACCTATAATTAGTAATTTGTTCTGTGAAATTGAAAACGGAAACTACAGCACAAAACTTGATACCTCTGAAGGCAGCAACTCAAATAAAGATATAATTTACAGCACAGAAGAGGCTTGCGAGTTTTTAAATATATCCAAATCCACAATGTACAAATTAACAAGCTCTAAAAGCATTCCATTTAGTAAGCCTGGAGGAAAAAACATGTACTTTTTGAAAAGTGAACTTGAAAAATTTCTTTTAGGCAAAAGACAGATTACTAACAGTGAACTTGAGACTCAAACAAACAATTATTTAGCTCGAAATTATTAATATTAATTTTTCTAGTATTTATTTAATACTAGTAGACATTCAAAACTAGTTTAATTTTACAACTAGTTATAATGACAGACCAGAAAATGACAAAAAATCCAAAAAACCCTATTAATCAATCATTTAATATAATCGGAGATAGATGGACTCTTTTGATTTTAAGAGACATCATGTTCTATGGAAAAAGACACTTCAATGATTTTTTATCTTCAAAAGAAAAAATTTCAAAATCAATTCTAAACAATCGTCTTAAAAAACTTATTGAAAACTTCATCATAGTCAAGGCACCTGACCATTCTCATAAACAAAAAAACAAATATACACTCAATTATAAAGGAATCGATCTCATACCTTTGATGATTGAGCTTTATAAATGGAATGGATACCGTCCTAACCTATCAGAAGAAGAAAAAGAACAAAATTTTTATAATGAAATCCATTTTAATAGAATCGAGTTCGAAGATAAACTGAAAAAAGACTTAACATTAGAAATTAAACAGGTATTCAATGAAAATCACGATTTATTCATGGATACTATGCGAAAAATATCGCCAAATGTAAAAACCATTGCAGAATGCAAATTTGAAAGCCCTTCTAAACCACAGAAAAAAGAAAAATCTATTAAGACTAAACAAAAAGACCCTATCATGACCGATGAAAAAGCCAGAAAGTATATTTTGGAAACTGTTTTTGAGATAGACCATGAACATTTATATGAAGATGTGTGAAATTATCATAAAGTTATTTTCTATTAAGGAAATATAGCAGCAATGATTGATCATGTTTTTTGATTAAAGCTTTACACAAGATGGTTACAAATGACAACAAAAGCGATAATTCAAATTCAATTAAAAAGTTAAACAAACGTTTATTTAAGGCATAAATAATTGAAAAATAATTTTATAATTGTGAGTATTGTTTTAAAGAGATTAGAAAAGATTTAACTTTCAAAAGTATTATAGTAATACCTGTATATCAAAGGCGAATCATGGAAAATATCAAAACAAGATTCGCTAACTGGTGGTGATATTCGGAAGAATCAATAATCAGTTGGTAAAATTGATAAAATAAGTCTCGCAGAAATTTGAATCTATACTGCTGGAAGTTTACTTGCTCATGGAATAACAAAATTCACAATTCAAAGGGGCAATTAACAAGCAACCAACTCCTTTGGTTAATAAAGAACTATATGAATATCGTTGTCATGAAAAAGACTACATAAGCAGTCAATAGCAAGGGAGAAGAGTTAAATTAACAAAGATACTTTTTTTGAATTGCAAGGGTGATACAAAATCAATACTTGACCACATCAAGTGTCAATAACAAAACCTAGAAGCACCACTCTAACTCAATAAAATATTAATATTATAATAAATACTTGATCGCATTAAAAAAGGAAGCATATCAAAATATAACGTTTTATTCAATGACTTTATCTTAACATTAATTCGATTATAATAGTGGAAATCATCATAAAAACAAAATGCAAAGAACCTTCCTTATCCCATTCTGGATTTTCAATTCTTAAATGCAACTTCCCTTTAGATGTTTTATAAGCACATTTAAGCATACGCGTAAAGAACCTATAAAAATTTAATTTATTAGGAAAGGTTGTTTCTATGTTATTGGCTAATAAATGATATAGAAAGATTTTTGGTTTGTTTTGAAGTACGGCTACCGTTAAGCTTTTTCTAATTACACCTAATGATGATTTTTTCTTAATTACCATAATGCATTTTCTTAATCAACGTTAAATTATTTCCTTTAACTTGAAACCAATCATAATCACCTTTTAACGCTGTTCCATCTGGCTCTGTTAGTAACTGCTTCTTTGCCTTGTTTATTTTAAAAACATTAACATAATCCCATTCTTCATTGTAAACAAAAGTTGATGATGATTCATCAAAAAAATAATAATTTAATTGACAAACCTTACCGCAATCTATCCGAATAAAAAAATCTAAAAAACCATCCATATTAAAATCGTAAAAAACAATTGGAATTTCCCCTAATGCTATTCCGTCTTCAATATTTTTTATTGTTTGTATGTACTTTCCCTTAAAACTTAATTTTAATTCTGAAACCCCTCCATAATACCCTATGTTATTTGAATAACTTAATGAGTCATTCCATTTTACATCGAGCAATAAATCTTTAAATTTTATGGTTTCTGTTTTAATCATTGTTATACCTGACAAATCTTCATCATGAAACATTTTCCAATCTTCCAGTTCAAAATTTTGGGAAAAAGAAGAGGCTGCTATTAGGTTTAATATACTAATTAATAAATATTTCATGGGATTTTTTTAGTTTACAAGAAATTCCATATAAACAGGCAAATGATCTGATAAAAGACGTGCACTTTGAAGATTATAACAATCATTTACAAAATCATTACTTCCAGATTTCAACATTTCTATATTAGATGATGGAAAATAAATATTATCGATTGAATAATTTAAATAATTTTTCTTTTTGCATTTAGTTTTTAAAGTTGTTTTAGTGTTTTTTAAAGCCGATTTAAAACCTATATAATATAGGTGATCCCACACTTCATGATTTTCATTTAGGTTAAAATCACCAACAATTAAAACTCTATCCGATTTTAATCTTTTAGGGTAATCTTTAAAAAAGATAATTTCTTGCTCTGGATTATCATTAAATTTTCGAGAATGGAAGTTTATTACATAAAAGGGTTCATCTCCATTTTTTAATTGAAACTTTCCTATGTATGGTTCTCTAAAACATTTATCTTCTAATTCAGAATCTAAAAAAGCACGACTTGTTAATTTTACTTTAGAGGTTTTCCAAAGAAAAGCATACCGTTCACTAATATAAACTGAAGGACTTTTTGTTGGATCACTAATACGATAATCCCATTTGGAACCCATTCTATTCAATTCATCTGCAATTTTTGCAACTGCTTTTGCGCCTCCTGGATCTTTTGCTACCACTTCTTGTAAAGCTACTATATCATAATCTCTAATAATTTTAGCTATTTGAAGTATTTCTTGGTCATTTTTAGTTTTACCTAAATCTCTAATATTCCAGGATGCAATTGTTAACGCATTAGAGTTTTTAATGTTTGCTTTAGGATTACTTTGGGATTTTGAATCCTGAATTCTAGTAGTGTTTACTAAAGAATTTTTCTGATTGACTAAATTCGCAGCCCGTTTGCTATTAGGGTTACATGATATTAGAAAAACGAATAATAGGGCAGATAATAATTTTAAGTGTTTCATTTATCTATATGTCATCAAATATGCGAATATCATGAGTAAACCTGTTATGCTCGGAACCTTTAAACCAATCTAAACTAATCCATACACCATCGTAATCTTTTCTATAATCCAATCGGTTAAGTTGTGATACAGATAAAGATCTATCTGGTAGTAAAAATTCAGCAAATGCATGTCCTTCTCCATTATCAAATCCACCAACCATACGTGATTTTAAACCAATTTGTCTAGCCATAGAGGCTAATAAAATTGCAAAATCATCACAATCACCAGAATATTGCCCTTGATATTTTAAAGAAAGTGTTGCTTCTGCTGAACGCCAAGTATCACTTCCTGTATCTGGATCAAAAATATAATGCCAATTAGAGTACACATAATTTTGCATTGCCAAAATTTGCTCAACTTGAGATTGAGAAGTCTTTAGTTTTATGTTTAATTCCATAACTTCTTTCAGAACCAAACCTTCTACCTGAATTAAGTTTCCTTTTGCTGGAGGAATTTTATTTTTAATTAATTCCTTCTTTATTGATTTTTCTTCCTTGGGAGTAACTATATCTTCTATTTTAACAATTTCAGGGACTACATCTTTAACCATTGTATTAGGTTCAGGTACAGTTTGACTCTTTGCTGCTTCAGACTTGGCTTTGGCTATAATTTTAGCACGCCCAGAATTGGAACAACCTATACAGGATTGAAGCATCAGTAAAAATATTAAACTTACAGAAGTACAGATTACTTTTAATATCTTATTCATTTTCTTCAAGGTTATAATCTATCTTGGCAATTTTTGGGATAATTTGAATAGAAAAGCGCTTATTATTTTCTTCAACATTATCCCTACAAAGACCATTGAATCCACTACCACAAATTAAAACTTCAACATTTTTATCTCTAAAATTAATACCTTTAGCATTCCATAATTCGTAAACAGTTAATGCTCTTTCATAACTTTTTTTATAGCCATAATTAGAGTCCTCACTAAACCGTTTGTCCCATGAATTAGCCATATTTCCTTCAATAACCAATAAATAACTAAATTTAGAATTATTTTTACTTACGTTCTCTAAAAAGGAATTTACTTTATGTCCAACATTAATTATTGAAGCCTTGTATTCTGGTTTTATTTCAGTTTCATTTGATTCAAATATTTCAATGCCAATTAAATCTTTTGCAACATATTTTTCGCAATTTTCCAAATAATAAAAATCATTGTCATTTTGAAGTGGTTTAAATTGTTCTTCAATTTGAAGTATTTTTTTTAACTGTTCATTTTGAGCTTTTATTTTGCCTTGTTCTACCTGTAATATTACAAATGTAATAACATATAATACCAACATAACAAAAAACAAACTTGTCATTAAATCGGCATAGCTTACCCAAAAGAATCCAGTTTTTTTCATTTTATATGTTCATATAGATATAATAAACACCACCTGATATAACAACAATGTATGCCGTAATTTTTAAGCCTATAAATAATTTTGGTAATATCGACAATTTCAGATTTTCAGGAAGATTCTCTTCGGTTCCACCTTTGGAAGAAGTAGTGAATTTAATTGAATTTAATGCCGTGACAATACTTTTATTGCCACTACTTATTACATCGCTTAATTTGCTCTCAAGGTTAATCAATCTCTTTTCAATATCATCTAGTTTATCAAGTTTATTTAGTTTTTCAAATTTAGGCCTAGCCGTGTTAAATACCTCTTCTGTTCTTTTTACTTGATGATCCATTGATTGGGTGAAATTCTCAATAGACTTATTAAATGCTAAAGTTAATTTAGAATCATAGCCTGCAATTGCTTCGTTAAATGATTCAAATTGTTTATTTGCCAACTCTACAAGTTCATGAATTGCTTTAGACATTTTGGAGTCAGTATTCGCCACAGCCTCGTTAACCGCATCTCCATATTTTGAGAATGATTCTATATGGGAATTAAAAAAATTTGTAGCTTTATCACTTCTAGTTATATTACTTTTAATATCCTCGAGTACTACATTAATATTATGGGTGTTTGCAACAAAAGACTCAAGGTTTCGAAGTAATTCTGTAGTATTTAATAGTGATTTATCTAGTTTATTGTAATATTTAGCAAAATCCTGAAAAGAGTCCATCATGCCTTCCAACTGATTAAATACATCAATATTAACAGAAGCAACTTTTTTTACATCAAGACTTTTTATTTGTTCTATTAACTTTTGTTCCCTAAAGACCGCATCTGAAGAGTTTTTAACAATTCCATCTAATTTTGAAACTACGCTAGATGTGTTTCTAGAAAACGCATCTAATTTAGTTGAAAGCGTATGAACTTCTGGTAATTTAGACCTATTCATTTTTGGCAAGAGTTCCGACTGCAAAAGAGATAGAAACTCATTCTTTCCTTCTTCAACTTGAGACTTGGCTTTTTTAAAAATACTTACAGAAAATATTGTAGTTATTATTAGTCCTGTAACTGATGCAGCCATTGCTATTTTAACGCCATCTATTAATGGTTTAATGGCCTCTAAAGCCAATGATGAACTATCATTAGTAACATTAAAATTAATAGCAAAAAGACCAAGAATAATTCCTAGCATAGTAGCTGCAAGCCCAATATACAATGGAGCAGGAATCCGGTTATTAATCTCATCTTCAACAATTTCAATATACCTGTCTGCAATATCTTTAAGAATATGAAAGTCTATTGAGGCTCCTTTATTTTTAATGAGGTACGCATTTATTGTAGTTGAAATACTTGATACAGTTTTATTGGAAGATGTACTTTTTAGATATGCTATTTCCGTTTTTAATTCATCATCATCGATATCCTCTTCTGATAATATTTCCGAAACATTACCTTCATTATAAACGTCTACAGTAACGTTTTTTTGAGCTATAAAAGGCATTTTTGAAAAAATAGATTTATATGACATAATTTTGACATATAACCTAAATGCTAGATACAACTGAACTGCGATTAAACCAGATATTACTACAGTTTCTATAAACTTAACATCGTACATACTTAAATAAACTTAATTTTGATTTTTTGAGTAATCAACCAATCTTGATTCTCTAATTTAACTTTTCCTGGTTCGACAATATTTATCCCATTGGCATTAGGGCTAAAAGCATTTTCATAAATACAAGCTTTTTCTAAATAATGATCAGGAGAATTTAAAGCCCTTGTGAAATCGGCATTTTCTATTATTAATAGTTTTCCAGTGGTATTTGAAGCATCTAATATTATTTGATATAACGAGGTTGGCATTTGTTCGTTACTAACATCTTCTATAGAAAATCTATTATTTTCAAAAGGAGAAGGCAAATATATGGCAATAGGTTTAGGTATTTCAAAATCAACTGTTTGTGGTTTTTCATCTTCAATAAGTTGTGTTTTTATCGGTGATTGAATAGGTTGATTTTCCTCTATCTTCTCAAGATTATTGTACTTACTTTCAGAACTCAGTTTATTAGATTTTTGAAATGCGTGTAATTTATTTTCTAGACTACTTATTTTATTTTTTAAAGAACTATTTTCAATTTTATAAAAATTCTCGAAGTCATTATCATGTTTTTTTGTTGACTTGGAGTTTTGTCTTGAATTATTATTTACTCTGTTCAGTATAAAAACAATATTCAAAAGGATAGATAATCCAAAAATTAAATAAAAAATAATATCTAAAAAATTAAATGACGCTACACTAGTATTTGTTTTAATTTCTTGAGGCACCAAATTATTACTAACATCTAACAAAGGACTAACGTATGCTAATATTAAATAAAATATATTCATAAAAAGTCAAGTATTAGGATTCATTAATTGCTGAAGCCAAATCATATAATAAACCTATTAAAGGAAAAAAGAATAAACTTTGTGCCACAGGTTCATCTGGTGTTGAATCTTCTTCTAGCGATTTCACTCCTTGCATCAAATAATCTAGCTGATCGTGTGATTTAATTTCATTAAATTTTTCAATAGATTTATTAGAAACCCCAAATTCACCTTTAAAGTCTAATTCTAATACTAACTCATTAAACATCTCATAAAATTTGTTGACATTTTTAGCCACATCATTTAAATAAGCGTTGTCTACATCATTATAACAAATTGTATTTTTTATTCCTGCCGCTTTAGACTGTACTTTTGGATTTTCATAATTACCTATATTGATTTCAATTAAATCTGTATGCTTAATCCCATTTAATTCATCATCAATATTAAATCCTCCTTTACAAGTTACTTCTTTAGGATTCTCTTTTGTTTTGAGCGTTAATTTAGAATCACTAACATCATATACTTTATTAAAAATCCTCTCAAAAAGCGTTGAAAGAGAGTCTATTTTTTTACTGGAATCTACAATCTTCAATGTTTTAGAACCAGTTCCACTGAACACAATATTTCTAGGATGTGGAATCTCTTTTAGTTTCATTAATTCCGCTATATGGTATACGATTGATGTATAAAATAATAGGAATATAATTTTAAAATCATCGTCATCGGATAGTTTTTTACCAAAGTCGATGTCTAAATGCTTCTGTTTAATATTTTTGTTATCTTCTAATGAGAATAGGAAATTTATTAAATCTGTAGATGATTGATAATCTGAATAAATTTTTTCTAAAATCTTAATTTCCTCGACTAATTTATTTTGAGACAATGTGTGTTCTATTTGCTCTTTGTATTTTTGAACAAACCCATTAGCACTAATATTACCATTAAACCCATTACCGAAAATTGCATCTCCAGCAAATTTAAAAGAGGTTATTAATTGTGGTTTTTCATCAAAATATATCATAACATCCGTTGTACCTCCACCTATATCAATAGAAATTGAAGGTTTTGCAGCTGTACGAATGTTTCCATCACTTTTGTAATGATAAAAAGGTGCAATACTCTCTGGGAAGTCAAAAAGGTTTTCTTCAGATATATTGAAAACCTTATCAAAGGATTCTTGCCAAATTCTTCTAAATCTTTTTAAATGATTTGTAGTCATACTTACTGGATAAAACCAAATGATTTTTGTTTGACTTATATCTCCATTATTTTTTAGAACTTTATTTTTACAGAGCATTAACAACTCTTCTATATAATGCTTGACTTGCTTTTCATTATTAGACTCTTTAGACCATTTTAAATTTGTAAACGTTTTTAAATACGGTCTAATACCTTTTTTTTCGTAATCAAATCCAATATTTGCATCTGCAAAAGTAAACGTTGCCAACTCGTAGTTAACATTACTATTCTGAATTAAACAAGATCTAAATGGGGATTTCACCATTTCATCTTCTCCAATTTTTTTCGGTATTATTTCTTGCATTAAATGCGATTCTCCATCTTCTATATCTCTTATAGCTTCTGTCCTACGAGGCGCATTCGCTGGCATTAAAAACGCAATCTGTTCATCAATTTCTGAAATATTAAAAGCTTTAGCACTTCCTTGTCCTTCAATAGTATATTCAATATGTGTATTGGTTGTGCCAAAATCAATTGCAAATTTATAAGCATCGCCTCCTGCAACTGTATATTCTTCCCAAAGAGGTATTACATAATTAACACTACTACCTAAAGTGACAGCCATAGCATCAAAACCTTCATTAACTATTGTTTGGGAGGTTATGTAAGGCTTATTAGATCTTTCTTTAACTTTTCTAGGTGTAATAACATTTATATTGGAATCCTTAAATAACTGAACAGAAAGCTTGTTTGAATTATCAGGATAGATATCAGCTAAACCAACTGTATAATTAATTTTAGTTTGTTCACTTTTATTAAAGGGGTAAAGTGCCATAGCAAATGATTTCTCAATAATTCGTCCTTTATCTTGTCTATTCTCACTGGAGATATTTGATTTTAAGTTATAGATTTTTGTGTATGAAATAAAACCTTTTTTAATAGGAATGTTTAACTCCACTTGTACACTACTCCCTGCAAGTTCCTTTATTTTAATTAGATTTCCGTTTAATAAGTCTTTTGTAGAAAAATAATTAAAAAAGAGTGGTTGTAATGGGATCAAATATTGCTCATCACCAATAGTTAAGAATTTATCACTATCTATTTTGTAAGGTAACTTAATGATTGATTCTGTTAAAAAATCATTCATTGTTAGATAAGGATATTTATCCCCTTGGTCTGGTAAATGCCGTTGATTTAATGGCATATTAACTTCACAAGGTACTTTTGTTTTACTATCCCATTTATCTTCAGTATAAATGTATGGCAGATTTAAAACTTCTACTGGTAAAACTAATGGTTTAGTACCTTCAACAACTTTAGAGGCTTTAATAACAAAATCACTTTTACTTTCGATTAATGATGAATCCTTTTCAAATTGCTTTAAGAAAAGACCATTTATTACCTCTAAAGGCTGTCCTGAATTGTTATTATACAAAACACCATTAAGCGATTTTAAATAAGCCTCTGGATCAAAAGTCATAAGTTCCTGATGAAGATTCAAGTCTGTCTCATAAATCTTATCAATTGTTTTTATAATGTAACTATTAAATTCAGGGAATAACTGATTGAAATTATTTGATTTAGATAACGCTACAAGATATTTAATGTAATGCACATCTCTCCTATATAAAGGCAGTAACATGTCGTCTAACATTGTATCTTGCCCAAACTTTATTTCTGTTTCTAGAGCATTAGGTGCTGCAAAAAATAAAGTTCTTGGAGAGGTGCCACCTATAATCTTATGCTTGTATAATAAAATATAAATGTTCTCGAATTCACTAAAATTATATTGTTTCCTGTCTTGTTGTAAAAAGAGTTTCAACGTATTTCCCAAATGTTTTTGACTTGGGTTGCCATTCAATAAATTATTAAGGCTACGTTCCTTATTCCATTCGATCAGCTGTAAATCATTCTGATGCTTGTCAAAATTAAAAAGCAGTTGACCAATATCTAATGCATCCGAAACTAATTTATGATTATCTGTTGCTACTGCTCTACCGTTTCTTGTAATTCCATCTAAATTACCAGAAGATCCAATTGCAGCAAAAGCAGTTCTTACTAAATCAATTCTAGCGAAAGGACTGGGTATGGAAGTAGGTAATTTTTTGCCATCACCACCATCAGTAACTATATTGTCTATTAATGTTGCATTTATTTGATCGGAAGCAAACCAATCTGGATTTTGTGCTCCATCGTTATGTATACGAAAAACCTTTTTTGCCATTCTAAATTAATTTAAAATATTCTTTACATGTTCAGTTAAAACAACATCAAAAACTTTTAAAAACCTTGAAGCTTCTGTTTCATCATCATAAGTTTGTTCTTTGATGATTTTATCAGCACTGGTTATAATTTTATTAGCTGTAGATTTATTATTAATTCCAAAAGGCCCCCCTCTCGACACTTCTTTTCCTTTAATAAAATCTAAAAGTGTATCATGCTCTTGATTATCATGATATGGTGCGAATGACACATCGTTATTATCCATTTCGTTCATCCACTCATTAAAATATTCCATGAATTTTTTGAAGTAAACCGTATAAAAATCTTGATTGTAGAATTGTTTACTAACACCATTTTCCCCTTTGTTGAACCCTCCTTTGCTCTTAAATAATACATCTTGAGATTTTTTGAAGAACTTATACAACAATACCATTTTAGATAATGGTAAGCTTATTTGATTTTTAGACCATTGCCCTAGATGTTCTAGTTTCAACTTATTACCTTCATGTGCCTCAATCCCGAACTCTTTGATAGTGGTATTTTGCCCATTACCGAAACTTTGAAAATCTTTTGTGAAATCTATTATAGATAATGCCCCTGCTAATTCTAAAAAGTGTGCGTTATTTTTTTGCTCACTTTTCCCTTCAGCATATGGCATATTATTATTTGAATAATCACCTAAATAATAAAACGCATCTAAAGATTCTTCCTTGTCAAAAATAGCATGCTGATAATAACTTAAAGCTGCTTTAGATTTACTGTAAAAGGTAGAAGAATCTATTGCCTGACCTTCCTTATCTGTAGTTGAAACTTTGAAATAAGGCAAATAGGTTATTGCTCCAATTGTAGAAGTACTAATTTCGCTAGAATTGACTATAGCAGGATTATTTACCCTTAAATTTTTCAACAACAATGGAAAACCAGAAGCTCCTGTTCCTCCAAAAATTGAGCTTATAATAAAGATAGCGTCTCCTGGGTTAAAAGAATTGGTAAACTCTTTATACTCGGCAGATTCTGCAAAACGATTTAAAACTACACTCCCTATATTCGGATTTCCTTTAAAGCCAACAGTCATGTCGGCTTCCAAATTTTCAGGGCTAAATAAAAGATCTACGAGGGCTTTATTTTCTTTATCTAACCCATTATAATAAATATAGTCACCAAATTTTTGCCCCGTATTTGTCATACCAAATTTAAAATGATCTGATACATTAGGTAAGTTTTCATCTACCAACTGTTTTAGAGTTAAAATCTTGGTTCCAAACATCTGATTATTTTCTCCAACCGCATTATAAATGTTTTGATATTTTGTTAAAATATCTGCGGTTCTATTTAAATCGCCATTAGCGGCATCGGGATCTATTATTAATGGCACTACGGTATCAAAGCCATTTTGGAGTTTAACCCCTGAAGCTAACAACATGGTTAGCGATTTTAAAACTCTGGAACCAGTTCCTCCAATTCCAAATACATATAATTTTGCCATAATTTAAAAAGGATTATGTTTGTTACCTACACTTATATATTTAATTGGAATTGATAACAACCCTGCTAAAGCAACTCCATATACAAAGGAAATTACAGCCATTTGTAATATAAAATATTGAGGATTCGGTTCTCCTACATCTCCTGTATAATTGCCCAGATATTGTAATAGTTCAATATTATTAAATAATAAAGCATAACAAATAGCGAACATGAATATACCCGCAAATAGAAGTGTTATTATCCATTTAAAACGTGGTTTTTTTACTGGGTCCCAAAGTTTATAAAATACAAGAAGGAGGATTATCGAAACAATAATTAGGCTCCAGCCCAATTTTTGAAAATCGAAAGCATTAAACACACTATCTTGTAAATCTTTATATAACTCGTAATTAAACCAGGGGTCATATAAACTAGCAATAAAATCATTCATAGTTAAGGCTTTATTTTTAAATTGATATCGAGGTATTGACTATTATTATTAACTTTTTGATAGGCTTTAGAAATGCCAATCATTAATTGGTCGAAGGCGAAGGTGTGTGAAACATCATCAATAATATCACAATCATCATTTACACCAGTATTTTCAATCCATGCAGGTAGATTATTTTGTAATTGTATATTTAAATTACCATATAAGTTTTTATCTGCCTTAACGGTTATGACATGGGTGAAATTGGTTTTATTTTTATCATTAATATGCTGAACTTCTTTGAAAGTTTTTGAGGACTTGTCCATGTCAGCAACATTTGATACTGAAGTAACGGTATACCCCAATTGATCATCAACCCAATAGTTTTTTACAGCCTCCTTATATGTATTTGGTAAACTTATAGACGAATAATCAATTGCAACACCAAATTGCAAATAATTTTCACTTTTAGGTGTACCGTTAAATCCTGGTCTTTCGAACTTTTTAACATCTTCGATTTCTTCTATTAAATCAGACCCTTTCTTTGATGCTTTGAATGTTCCATGCTTTTCGTCGCCTGTTGTTAAAATGGTGTAATTAGCTTTCAAGTTTTTTGTTAAGAAGAATCTAGCTTGTTCTTCAAATCCAGGTAATTCATCGATGACTGTAATCTCATTGAGTGCTTTATCAATACTTTGAGAGTTCCCAAAAAGCATCACATAATATGGTCTATCCTGTTGATTAATTGTTATACCTCCTTTTTTCTTATTTGGGCAACTAGCTTCCTGATAATATTGTCCATTAAACTCTGATGATAACTTTAAAACTACTGTTTCAATTCCATTTTTGGTTAATGCATGTTTAAAAGCAGTTTCGATATCTATTGAAACAATATCAACATCACCATCTTTAACCGAATAAATACCATCGGTAACAACAATACTCAAGTTATTTTCTTTTGCATTTTCAATAGCATTTGAAAAAATAAACAGATGATCGGAATTACCGACATCACCTTCTTTTATATTACTATTGTCAATTTTATTAAGAACATCGTCTTGAGGGTATTCTTTGGTATTAACAAAAAAAGGATTTACTGTGTAAGCACCTAAATTACCATAAATACGATGCATTACTTGTTTGAAGTTTTTACCGCTTAAATACCCATTCATACTTAACGAATTCTCAAAATAGAAATTTACATTCATTTCAGAATTAGAATTCACTTCTTTTAAGTTGTTAAACTTATCAATTAGAGTCGCAATACTCTGCTCATCATTGAGAGATAACCTGAATTTATCTTTCCTTTTGATGAACAAATCAAGAGAATCACTTTTTTCCTTCCAATTAATTTTAGAATTCGATTTTTTTTGAAATTCCAGTTCATCTATGAATGCTGTGAAATTATCTAGATAATTTATTTTAGTCGTTGAAGATTGGCAACTTGCTATGAGTAAAATAAAAAAACAATAAAATGGTTTTAACTTTAGCATGAGGTGGTTAGTATAAATTTTAAATATCAGTTATTTTGACATAAAAACAAAGTATAAAAGTAACAATTTTACAAAAACCATAATTTATCTTTAGCATCTTCAGGGATGCCATTATTAAAGCGAGGTGCTATTTGCGCTACCATTTCAGGGTATTTGATTGTAATTGGTACATTTTGTTGGCGTAAGGATTTCCAATACAACCTACTAAATTGATACACTTGGGTTAATAACTCTTCAATTACCTCAACATCTTCAAAAGCATCTTCATCTGGACTACTTATTTTTATTGGGAATGGATAGCCATCGGTGTCTGAATAAAAACGGTCACTTGGATAACGTGCATTGTTAAACAATAAGAATTGGTTTTCGGCAATGCGAATGTACGTACCACTTACCGGCATTAGTTTGTTATCCCAATTTAAGTCGTAGGCAATGATGTCTTCGGATTCTGTTTTGTTGATGTTTAGTATGTATAAAGGCACTCCTAATTTTAGTTTGTGCATCCCTTCTATTATGGGTTTTAACTTCTCATATTTCATTTCCTTGTAAAAATGAATCACTACCTTATCTGCTTCTGCTACAGACGTAAAATCCCTAATAGCTTTTAAAATACTCCCTACCAATAACTCTGTTTCGTTCTGGTTGAAGTATTCAAAATTTCTAAATAAACCATTGTTTTGAAAACTGAACGCACTTGCTATATATCTTCTGTTTTCTCCTTGATTGGTAAATGCTCCTACACCTATAACCAATTCTTTTTTATCGGTTACTGCCAGCTTCCAAGGTGCTCCACCTAATTTGGCATGGATAGACAATGCCATATTTTGTAATGAGAATTGGAAGTTGTATTGATTTTCAATATTGACCACCATTTTTTCATAATCAACCACTTGAGTAACTATGCCTTCGTTTAAAAACAGTTCTTTAATACGGATGTAAATTTCGCGGTCGTCTGGATCTGGTGTAAACCTATCGAACGGGCTTAAATAAAACGCTGCGTATTTTATATTATCGTGGTCGAAAGTTAAGCTTTCTAACTTTTCAACAATTTCTGGAATCGGGTCGTTTTCATTGGTAAATTCGATAAAGCATTCTTTAGATGTTGCTACTTTAATATTTACATACGACTCAATACCGAGGAAGTATTTCTTCCTTGTGTCTGTTACATCAACACCATTTTTTAAATTACTATAAAATGATTTAATTGCTTCTTTATGTGATGTATGATAAATAAAGAAAAACTTAATATTTTGATTGTTTGGTCTGCGATAAGGACTTAAGATATTCATTGCCTTTTTAGGCACTAAATGGGTTTTCTTATTGCCATATTGGTCTTTACCAAACTCTAATAAGCCCAAGTTGGGATTTATGTGATTAATACGGTTGCCAGAACATCTATAAAAGCATCTTGTTTAAAAGGGAATAAAGCTTTAAATTCTTCTGTAAATAAATACTTCTCTGCAAAATTAGTAATGAGCGTTACATACTTTTGATATTTATTTTTTGGTCTTTCTGGTTCTTCAATCGGTATGTTTACAGCTCTTGCCAATTGTAAATTGAATATTGGAAAGGCTTGACTGAAGTCTATGCTATTATGAAAGTCTTGTTTATCCTCTGTATCAAGGTCCATTTGGTAATTAAACGTTTTTTGACCGTAGACACATCTTTTAATTAACTCTGTTTCCTCAACATCCTGAACTGACTTTGTCAGTACTTTTGATGTACCATCATATGAGACTATTAGCTCTGGTAAATCTGTAAGTTTTGCGAACTGTATCTTAAATGAAAATTTGTAGTATAAATTATAGTCTACTGTATTCCCTTTTTTTGAAGGTATCCACACTTGTACATCACGTACAAAGTTTTTGACTACGATATAGCCCTTTTCTAAAAAATAGGTTTTTAATTGGTGTTTAAGAAATTGCTTGTAAATGCGTAGTTCTTTAGCTTTTGTCAAGTCTATTTTTTATGCTTGGTGCATTCGGTATTTCTTGAGTAAAGGTGGTATAAATATGCTCTACTTTAGATAAATCTGTATCAGGGAATGCCTCTTTAATCTGCTTTGAAAACTTTGACCAATGAATTGGATGGCTTTCTTCTATATCCTCCAGTGATAAGTATATGGTAGGCGTGCTACTTGGCCATTTAAAATTGAGTATGTTGGTTTTTAAGTGTTCTTGCATTCGCACTTACAGCTGTTAGTTTACTTTATTATTCTTCTGTTAAATCATCATCAATCTCATCGGTAATATCTTCTTCTTGAGATTGGTAATATGGATTGGGGTATTTATCTTGAAACCAATCTTCTGTTTTCCAGTTCTTTTTTATGAATTTCAGCAATTCGACTTCTCTATTTGCTACACTTGTGGGGTTCCATTCGTTGTTGTTATCGGCAATTTCTATTTCGGAAAATGAACCGTAATAGTATTGCTTCTGTTTATTTTCGTAGCTTGAATTTCTCAACGATGAATTTTTATCAGTAGTGATCAGTAGTAAATTGCCCAATGAGTGCAAACACCTTTTAACTTCCTTTTCATCGTCTTTAATAGCTTCCATTTCATTTTCCCAAAATTCTTGGTAAGCTTGTGGTATAATATGCTCTACACTTTTGGTCTTTTTACTTGCAAAATCATAAGACAATTTTGAATCTTGATTTTTTCGTAAGTATTCTTCATATTCGTACAAGAAATAAGATAAGCCAACCCACGAATAATAACCCTGCTTTTTTGAGGAATCAAACAATTCGTTGATTTCATATTCGAACCTATCCCAATCACCATGGTTATCGATGTACCAAGCCAAATAAAATTTTGCGTGCGCAATCATCTCATCATTGGTATAATCATTATGCCAATCTGAACAATTCCGATAGATATCAGCTTTACCCGTATCTGAACGTTTTCTGTTCATTGAGAATAATCTAAAACTGAACACTTCTGCCAGTTGCGCAATCTCCAGAAGGTCATTAGGCTTTTTAGACATCAAACCTATAAAGCTTAATAATAATGGTCTTACCGTACTGTTATTAAGTCTATTTAATTTTTCAAAAGCCTTTTTGATTTTGTTTCGTAAGTTATTATTATCTACTTCTTTAAATGCTTGTTTTTCAGCCGGGTAATTGATAAATCTCCAATGCAAGGATGTCACTGCTAATGAGTTGGCATAAGTCTCTATATCTTTTTGCATTTTTAATGGGTCTTTTACCATTTGTTCAATGGTAAATATTTTATTTAAAATCTGGTCTTTGGCTTGGTTATCTTTTGTCCAGCCGTAATAGATCGTCCAATGGTTATTTAAAAAACTATTTTCGTCTAATGTTTGATGTGGCAATGTTAAGTTACGTAAGATAATAGCCCATTTTTGATTTATGTTGTCTACGACCTGTTTGGTACGGTGTTCTTCAGCTTCAATCTTAATTTTAGTAGCTAAAAACAATAAACGATTTTTAACAATTTCTAAATCTGATAGCCCAATACCTCTATTATTCATTGTTTCGAAAACTACGCCAATGTCGCCTGTTGTATTGACAATATATTCATTAAACATCAAGCGGTTTTCAATAGCCATTAAATATTCCAGCTCCTTGTCTTTTGCATGTGGTTGTTTAAAATATTCAGCTATATCCCTTTTTGCATTTTTTAGGTTAAATGTGTACAAGTTTTCGTCTGGCGAGGATAAACTTTGATGTTCTAAAATTACTGAATGGAAATAGTTCTGGCTTACTTGGTCTATTTCGTAACGAAATAAGTATGTGCCCTTATTAATAATATAATTAGCTGTTTTTTCTTTTACTTCTTCAGCGTAATCTGGTTGACTTCCTAACTTTTTTAATAGATAGTTTAGAATTAAGGTTATGGTGGTGAATCTCTGTTGACCATCTACCAAGTGATACATACTGTATTTAGTCATCCCTATTAATTCATCTTGGTCTTGTTTGTGAATGGTAATAGTTCCTGTGTAGTGATCTGACTCTAATTGATTAGCGTGTTTTAAATCGTTTAGTAGATCATAAATTTGTTTTGTCTTCCAACTGTACCCTCTTTGGTAATCTGGTATTACATAAATGCGTTTATTATAAAAATGGCTGATTGGTTTGAGCTCCATGGAATGAATGTGTTTTTTTGAAATTATTTAAAAACATAAACTATAATAATGACCTGTTTTAAACTTTACATTTTAGCATAAGATACATTGCTTGCAGCAGAATCAAAGTTGAAGTTTATTAGTGTTTCATATTTAGGGAGAGACTAAAGATAATAAAAGAAAAGGAAGTACAAATAAATTTAGACCAACTACTTAAATTTTAATATTTAGAGCTTTAGATTATAGAAGCGTTTTAACTAATGAACACAATCATAAATTAGATGTTTTTAAACGCATTATAAAACACCCAAAAGAGCTGTGAAATGGATCGATAATTCATTTCTTTCGAATGAGATGAAAACTAATTGCAGATCATTCTTTAAAGAAAGATATGATAGATTATGCTAAAAATTTGAATAATGTTCATCTTGTCTTAAGCTTATGTTTTAATGAATTAATTTGAGAAATTAAAAGTAAGCAATAGTTAAAACGCTTCTATAATCTAAAGCTCTAAATAACTAAATTTGTTTAACCCATGTTTAACCTGAATAAAAAACAAAAGCCCTTACATTTCTGTAAAGGCTTTCTGTTGTTAAGCTCCCCCTCTTGGGCTCGAACCAAGGACCCTTTGATTAACAGTCAAATGCTCTAACCAACTGAGCTAAGGAGGAGTGTTATTCGCTTTTGCGAGCGCAAAGATATATTATTTTTTAATCTCTGCAAACTTTATCATTAAATTTTTTAATTAAAAATAGCTTTAAAGATATCATTACCGTTCGCAAACAGTACTAATGCTATTAAAATGATGAATCCAACTAATTGTGCGTACTCTAAAAACTTGTCTCCTGGCTTTCTTCCTGATATCATTTCGTATAATAAAAACATCACATGACCACCATCTAATGCTGGTATTGGAAGCAAGTTTAAAAATCCTAGCATAATAGATAAGAATGCTGTTATTCCCCAAAAATACTGCCAACTCCATGTAGTTGGAAATATATCATAAATGGCTTTAAATCCTCCTACACCTTTGTAAGCTCCTGTGCTTGGTGTGAAAATTGCCTTTACTTGCTTAATGTAAGAAGCTAACTTATCTTTTGTTTTTACAAAACCAACTGGGATTGCTTCAAAAAAGCTATAGTTTTTTGTTTCAAACTGATAGTACCCTATTTTTTCTAATGTTTCTGGTGTTGCACCAGTTGCGTAAACAATTCCTAACTTACCTTTTTCATTGATAGTAAGTGGCAATGTTACTTCATTATTATCTCTTAAAACAGATGCTTGTACTTGTTGTCCTTTGTAAGTTTCTAGTAAAGGGATTAATTCATCAGCATATTTAGTCTTTGTACTGTTTAAACCAGTAATGATATCGCCTTTTAATAGACCGCTACTTTTATTGAAAGAAGAATCCGGAACCTCTGCTACTAAAAATGGCATACGAAGATTAATGAATGATTTTTCTTTAGAATCTATAAGTTGCGCTAAAAAATCTTCTGGTAATGTCACTGTAGATGTTTGTCCATTACGTGCTATCGTTATTTCTTTTCCAAAAAGTACCTTTTCTGATATTTCAGAATAGTTCTCAATCTCTTGACCATCAACCGCAATTATTTTATCGCCTGTACGTAAACCGGCATTATTTGCAACTGTGCTTTCTATAAGCAAACCATCTTTTACATTATTGTTAGGCAAAAATTTATCTCCGTAAAAATAACTCATACCTATATAAATAATAATTGCTAGTATAAAGTTTACTGTAACTCCACCTAACATTATGATAAGTCTTTGCCAAGCTGGTTTTGTTCTAAACTCCCATGGTTGTGGTGGTTGAGCCATTTGCTCTTTATCCATACTTTCATCAATCATACCAGATATTTTTACATATCCTCCTAAAGGTAGCCAACCAATTCCATAAACGGTTTCTCCTATTTTCTTTTTAAACAATGAAAACTTCACATCAAAAAATAAATAGAACTTCTCTACTCTAGTTTTAAATAATTTTGCAGGGATAAAATGTCCTAATTCGTGTAATACGATTAGTAAAGAAAGGCTCAATAAAAATTGAGATATTTTGATTACAAACTCCATGTAATTTTATGTCTTGTTAAAATGAACGCACAAAAGTAATGTTTTAGCACCATTTAGAAAACTATAATTAGTTTATTACTAATTTTTTAACAAGGTTTTATTAATAACTCCCTGATTAGTTTGAAACTGAACAAATAGCAATCCATCTGAAAATGAAGAGACATCTATTGTTGATTGCCACGTCGACACATATACTTTTTGTCCTAGCGTATTGTAAATAGTAACCTGTTCAACCATTAAATGGTCAGGTTTTGTTATATGAAATACACCTGCTGTTGGATTTGGATAAACGCTTAATATATCGTTTTTTAAATCAAAGTTATCAATACTTAATGTTACTGTATTGTTTCTAGAAATTAGATCATATTCTGGATCAAAAATAACATCAGCAACAGTAAAATTAACAGCTCTAGTAAAACCTTGATTATTTACTGTGTTTTCTAAAACAATATTGAGTTCTTCTCCGGAGGCTCCTAAAATTCGTATAGGCACAGGAGCTTCAAAAAATGATACAGATGCGTCACTTTGTGTTTGGTTTAATGCAATATAAATTGATGTTTCATCAACTTGATGCCAAGTAACGTTGTATGTTGGATAACCTTCATTATATAACCAATCATTAAAAAACTCGGTTAAATTGGTTGCTGTAGATGTTTCTACACTATTTATGAAACCTTCAGTTTTTGCATAATCATAAGCAAAATCTGGATGGTTTAGATAATCTCGCATAGCTTGATAAAATGCAGCATCTCCAAGTTTTTTACGTAGCATATGAATAACCATTGCTCCTTTGTTGTAGGATAATCTACTACTAAAAATTCTACCAATACTTAATGTATCTGTATCTGATAAATACACAGCACCATTAGGCTGTGATGTAATGGAATTTACGGTTTGCTGTTTCCAAGTTGTGAAATAATCATTTCCATCTAAATGCTCTACCGTCAAACCAGATAAGTACGTAGCAAAACCTTCGTTAAGCCAAATGTCTTTCCAACTACCACATGTTACTTTATCTCCAAACCATTGATGTCCTAATTCGTGAGCAATCAACCCTCTGTTAAAAGATCCCATAAATGAAACAGTAGTATGCTCCATACCGCCGCCCCAACCAAATTGTGCGTGGCCATATTTCTCGTCTGAAAAAGGGTACTCCTCAAAAAGCGAGCTAAACAAATTCATAATATCTACGGTAACTCCTGTATTTGCTTGAGCATATGCTAAACTTTCAGGATAAACATAGTTTACAATATCAAAAGGTTGCCCATTATTATCAACCTGATGACTATATACTTCGTAATTGGTAATGGCAATAGCCACCAAATACGCTGGTATAGGATACTTGTGTTTAAAGCGTGTTGTTTTTTCTCCTGCTTGGGTTGTTTGCGATATTTCTAATCCGTTGGCCACAGCAATATACGCTTCATTATCAGGATTAAATTCAGGCGTATTTAAATACACATCTATAGAATCTATTTTATCTATTAAATCTTGCTTACAAGGCCACCAACCTTTGGCTCCGTAAGGTTCAGAAAGTGTCCAAATAATTGGGTCTCCGCTATGAGTTGTTTGTTCAAAAGAGCCAAACCCAGAACTTTCAGGATTTCCAGAATAGCTTACTGTCAAAGAATCTAAAACACCTGCATTTTGTGTTTCTGGAAGCGTTATCACTATTTCATCATTGCTGTTTTGAGAAAAAGCTAATGAATTACCACGCTGTATTACTTGAGAAACAACCATATTATCAGTTAGCTCTAAAGTTATTTGGTTTAAGTTTTCTTTTGCTTCAAAATATGTTGTTACATCTCCAGAAATAAATGCCACAGAAGGGTCAATATTTAACTCTAACCTGTGATACTTAACATCATAATTACCTGTATTCAAATTGACGCGCTGCATCATTTGCCTAAAAGCGTTTCTTGCTTCGGCTTTTTGAATATCACTTTGAGTTTTTAAGTAATCCTGGCTATAAAAAACTGTTGTAAACAAACAGCAAATAAGGAGTAGTTTTATTTTCATTTTTCTTTTCATTTAAAGACGTAACATCTTAATTAGCATGTTAAAAATAGTGTATTTAAATTTATTGTATTGTAATTTTGTATTTGAATTTTATATGACAATACATTCAAATTAATTTTATGATTTCTTTTTTTAAACAATATAAGGGCTTCGGGATTGTTTTTTTAATACTCTCTGCAATTATTATTTCTATAATGTACAGCATTTTAACCCCAAAAAAAGTACTTCCTATTTATCAACCTACTATGGTAAATGCAGAATTGGTTGACAGCACACTTTTAGATACAAGAAAATATCATAAAATAGCCGATTTTAAATTACTTAATCAAAATGGCGAAACCATAACTCAAGCTACTTATAAAGATAAAATTTATGTTGCTGATTTCTTTTTTACTACATGCAAAACTATTTGTCCTATAATGACAGATCATATGTATAAAATACAAAAGGAAATAAAAAATGATGACGAAGTTATGCTACTTTCTCACACAGTAACTCCTGAAATTGATAGTGTTGCACAGCTTAAAAAATACGCTAAACTAAAAGGCGTAATAGACGGGAAATGGAATTTGGTTACCGGTGACAAAAAACAAATTTATGAGCTTGCCAGAAAAAGCTACTTGGCTGTAAAAACTAGTGGAGATGGCGGCCCTTTTGATATGATTCATACCGAAAACTTTATGCTTATTGACAAAAAGCAACAAATTAGAGGCTTTTATGATGGCACCAACCCTGATGATATATCGCGTTTACTTGATGATATTTCCACTCTAAAACAAGAATATCAATAGTTTTATTTGTAAGCATTTTTTTAGCCTAAATATTTCTCTTATTTTTGCTTTTTTAAAATCAATCTAAATAAGCTTGCAAACGACTTTAGCACAATTAAAACGTGGCCAAACGGGTATTATAAAAGATGTTTCATCTATACATATCCCGTTAAAACTATTAGAAATGGGTTGTCTGCCTGGCAATCAAGTAGAGCTTGTTCAAGTTGCTCCGTTTTCAGATCCTTTATACCTAAACATAAACGGTTCACATCTTGCAATTAGAAAAGAAACGGCTATCCATATTTTAATAGACATTGTATGAGTAAGCAAATAAATGTAGCTTTAATAGGAAATCCTAATACCGGAAAAACATCGGTTTTTAATGCCTTAACAGGTTTAAACCAAAAAGTAGGAAACTACCCAGGAATTACTGTTGAAAAAAAAGAAGGAATTTGTAAGCTACCTCGTGGTGTAAAAGCTCACATTATTGATTTACCTGGAACTTATAGTTTAAACGCTTCCTCTCTAGATGAAAGTGTTGTTATAGAATTACTTCTTAACAAAAATGATAAAGATTTTCCTGATGTAGCCATTGTGGTTTGTGATGTAGAAAATTTAAAACGAAACCTGCTACTTTATACACAAATAAAAGATTTAGAAATCCCTACCATTCTTGCCATTAACATGTCAGATAGAATGGCTTACAAAGGTATTTCATTAGACATAGATACTCTTGAAAAAGAGCTTAATACTAAAATAGCATTAATTAGCACTAAAAAGAAAACAGGTATTTCTGAATTAAAAACGCTAATTACAGATTACAAAAACCTGTCTACAGAACCTTGTTTAAATGCTAATGATATAGATCCAACCTATTTTAAGGATTTAAAAAGCGCTTTCCCAAACCAGTTACTATACAAACTGTGGTTAGTTATTACACAAGATGTTAATTTTGGAAAAATAGACCGTCAAGCTTTTGATGCTTTAGAAGATTTTAAAACCAAAAGCAACTCTGATTTAAAAAGGTTACAACAAAAAGAAACTATAAAGCGCTACCAGTTTATAAATAATACCCTAAAAAAAGGACAAACTATAGACTTAAGCTCTGCAAAAGATTTACGAATACGATTAGACAGAATATTAACGCACAAATTTTGGGGTTACTTGATATTTGCTACAATATTGCTGCTTATTTTTCAAGCCATTTACGACTGGTCTGGTATTCCAATGGACTTTATTGATAATACATTTGCTTCTTTAAGCGAATGGGCAAACAACACACTACCAGAAGGTTCTTTTACAAGTCTATTGGCTGATGGAATAATTCCAGGCATTGGAGGCGTTATAATTTTCATACCTCAAATTGCCTTTTTATTCTTTTTCTTGGCTCTTTTAGAAGAAAGTGGCTACATGAGTCGCGTCGTGTTTTTAATGGATAAAGTTATGCGTCCATTTGGTCTAAGCGGAAAAAGTGTTGTTCCTCTTATGTCTGGTACAGCTTGTGCTATACCTGCTGTTATGGCAACGCGAAATATTGAGAGCTGGAAAGAACGATTAATAACCATTTTAGTCACACCGTTTACTACCTGTTCTGCTCGTTTACCTGTATACTTAATTTTAATAGCTTTGGTTATCCCTGAAGGATCTTTTTTAGGGTTTAGTCTTCAAGCATTAACCCTGTTGTTACTTTACATTATTGGGTTTGTTGCTGCTATTGGCTCTGCATTTGTTTTACACAAAACACTAAAAATAAAGAGTAAAACATTTTTTGTAGTAGAAATGCCTAACTACAAAACACCTTTGTTTAAAAATGTAGCTATAACTGTTATTGAAAAAACTAAAGCGTTCGTTTTAGGTGCTGGTAAAATTATTTTAGCTATTTCAATTGTATTATGGTTTTTAGCCTCTTATGGCCCTGGAGAAAATTTTAATAATGCTGAAACTATAATAAGTGAGCAATTTGCTAATGATAATATATCTGAAGATGAACTAAATCAACATATTGCTTCATTTAAATTAGAAAACAGCTATATAGGTATTGCTGGCCATGCTATTGAACCAATGATTTCTCCTTTAGGTTACGACTGGAAAATAGGGATAGCTTTAATTACATCATTTGCTGCCAGAGAGGTTTTTGTAGGAACACTAGCAACTATATACAGTGTTGGTAGTGATGACGAAGATACTATTAAAAACAGAATGGCATCTGAAATTCATCCGGTTACAAAAAAACCTGTTTTTAATTTTGCTTCAGGAATTTCTCTCATGCTATTTTATGCTTTTGCCATGCAATGTATGAGTACATTAGCAATTGTAAAACGAGAAACTAATAGCTGGAAATGGCCAACATCACAATTAGTTTTCATGAGTTCATTTGCTTATGTTGTTGCTCTAATTACATATCAACTATTAAAATAAAACTGTTATGAATCCTTTTATTCAAGAAGTACTAGTCATCACAGCTTTAGTTATTGCTGTTGGATTTTTAGTTATGAAATTTGTTTGGAATCCAAGAAAAAAATCTTCCTCAAAAAACTGCGGAAGCGGTAGTGATTGTGGTTGTCATTGATTTGTTTTCAACCTTACCTATTGGCAATTATAATCTATTCAACAAGCTTGGTTACCAGCTGTAAGTAATATTCTTCTGGCTTAATTTTTATATCATATTCTGGATATGGAGCTAAATTCATTACATGTAGTTCTGAATCATCTAAAACAGTAACCAGAGACGCATTGCTTAAATAGCTGGAAGAAACTTTTATAATACGCTGCTCTCTTTTTACACCGTTTTTAAAAACATCAATTAAAACTTCTGCTTCTCCTGCCCAAATACAATTAACGCCTTTAGGACAACGAGAATCTGAAATTACCTTTACAAACTTAACAGAAATACCATCCTTATTTAACGTTTTACCATAACCCAACTTCGTAATGATTTTAGGCGATCTCACTTGAATGGTATCCTGAGAAAATCCAGATAGAGCAAAGAGAAAAATAAATATATAGATTAGTTTATTCAAGACGTAATGGTTTGTAAAGTCTTTAATTTTTCTTTAAATATAAGTTTTTTGCCACACTATTAGACACTGTAAATTCATTGTTGTTTACCTTTATCTTGATAGATTTATCAAATGGTTCTATGTACATGATTTCTATTTCAGATCCTAGTTGAATATTATTAGTATCTAAATATTGTAAAAATTCTGCAGAACTATCGTTAACACCAATACAACTATAAATATGCCCCACTTGTGCTTGAGATAGTAGTGTTTTTTCAACTATTGGCATATTTCCGTTTATATCAGGTATTGGGTCTCCGTGAGGGTCATGTTTAGGATAATCTAAAAAGCGATCTAACTGATTAATTAACTTTGGAGATTTTATATGCTCTAACTGTTCTGCTACTTCATGCACTTCATCCCAAGTAAAGCCTAATTTATCAACTAAAAAAACCTCCCACAAACGGTGTTTTCTTATAATACTAAGAGCGACTTTTTTTCCTGAATCTGTAAGAATAACACCTTGATATTTTTTATAATTAGCATAACCTTTTTCTGACAGCTTTTTAATCATATCTGTAGCAGAAGATGCTTTAGTATTCATTGCTTCTGCTAAATCATTGGTACTGACGGTCTCTTTCCCTTGCAAACTCAAATGAAAAATAGCTTTAATGTAGTTCTCTTCTGTTAGTGTTATCATAATTACTTTTTCTAAAAACAAATATACGTTATATAATTTTTTAAATATATTTTTAGTCTAGTCTAAAAATATATTTATATTTGATTAAAATTAATTTAAAATGAAGCTAATTTATATATACTTAATAGCAATAATCACTACAGTATCGCAAGCGCAAAACAAAGCTGACATTTCAGGGAATATTAAAAACGACGAAGGAAACCTTATGTATGCTAATGTTTATTTAAAAAACACAACTCAAGGCGATATAACAGATGAGAATGGTAATTACACTATAAAAAATGTTACTGAAGGAGATTATATTATTGTCGCTTCATTTACTGGTTATAAAACCATTGAAAAAAAGATATCTATAAACTCTAAAAACCTTGAAATTAACTTTACGTTTGAACAAGCTGAAAATCTTGATGAAATTGTTGTCACAGGCACACTCAAGCCCGTAAATAGATTAGAAAGTCCTGTGCCCGTTGAGATTTATTCACAGACATTTTTAAAGAAAAATCCAACCCCTAATATTTTTGAAGCATTACAAAACGTTAATGGTGTTAGGCCACAACTTAATTGCAATGTGTGTAACACTGGCGACATTCACATTAATGGACTAGAAGGTCCATACACATTAGTTTTAATAGATGGTATGCCTATTGTTAGTGGCTTATCCACTGTTTATGGATTGTCTGGAATTCCTAATTCACTAATAGATCAAGTTGAAGTCGTAAAAGGACCTGCATCTTCCCTTTACGGCAGCGAAGCTGTTGGTGGTTTGATAAATATTATAACGAAACATCCTGAAAACGCACCAAAATTTTCAGCAGACGGCTTTATTACTGGCTGGGGAGAAGCCAATCTAGATTTAGGTTACAAAGCTAAAATAGGACAAAAAGCAACCTTGTTACTTGGTACAAATTATTACAACTACTCTAATCCTATAGACAATAACAACGATAACTTTACTGATGTAACACTACAAGATAGAATTTCAATTTTTCAGAAATGGGATTTCAAGCGCAATAATAACCGTAAGTTCTCATTAGCAGGTAGATATTTTTATGAAGATCGTTGGGGCGGCGAAATGCAATGGAACAAAAACTTTAGAGGTGGAGATGTAATTTATGGTGAAAGCATATACACATCACGATTTGAAATTATAGGTAATTATCAATTACCAATTAAGGAAAAGGTAAATTTTCAGTTTTCATATTCAGACCATGACCAAAACTCTGTGTATGGCAACACACCATACATAGCTCAACAGCGTATAGGCTTCGGGCAATTGGTTTGGGACAAAACGTTAAATAAACATGACTTACTTTTTGGCGTGGCAGCTCGTTACAATTTTTATAACGATAATACTACTGCTACAATAAAAGCTGACGAAGTCGTGATTCCATCATTATTTGCTCAAGATGAAATAACACTTTCAGCAAAACAAAAATTATTGCTAGGCGCTAGGTATGATTATGACAAACGTCACGGCTCTATATTTACTCCAAGAATTGCTTATCGATATAAACCCACAAACAATGATATTATTAGATTAAATGCTGGTACCGGATTTCGTGTAGTAAACCTTTTCACTGAAGAGCATGCCGCTCTAACAGGTGCAAGAGATGTAGTTATTGAAGAAACATTAAAACCTGAAAAATCATATAATATAAACATTAACTACCTTAAAAAACTTTATACCAAAAATGGGATGATGTTTACATTTGATGCATCTATTTGGTATACACATTTCACAAATGCTATTCTTCCTGATTATGATACCAACCCAAACAAAATTATTTACAGCAACTTGGATGGTTATGCTACATCAAAAGGAGCTAGCTTAAATATAGACACTGTTTTTGGAAATGGTATAAAAGCACTTCTGGGAGTAACCTATCAAGATGTATCACAAACCGAAAATGACATCACAATAAATCAAATTCTAACCGAAAAATTTTCTGGAACTTGGGCTATATCTTATAAAAACTATAAAACAAACTTAACTTTAGATTACACCGGAAACATTTATGGACCAATGCGATTACCAACACTTGGAGAATTAGACCCTAGAAGTGACAAATCTCCAACATGGAGCATTCAAAATATACAACTAACTTATGATGGATTAAAAAATTTCGAGTTTTATGGCGGCATTAAAAACCTGTTAAACTGGACTCCTAATAAAGGAGAACCTTTCATTATAGCACGTGCTAATGATCCTTTTGATGAGCAAGTAAGCTTCAATCCTGATGGAAACGTTATACCTACTCCAAACAACCCTTATGCACTAACTTTTGATCCTTCTTATGTTTATGCACCTAATCAAGGTAGGCGCTTATTTTTCGGAATACGTTATAATCTTAATTAAATTATTGAATATTTAGTAAATTCGCAATAAATATTTAGACCTATGAAAAAAATATTTTTCTTACTACTATCTATACCGCTGATGTTTTCAAGCTGTAAACAAGAAAAACAAAGCAACGGCAAATTAAATGTAGTAACCACGACGACTATGATCACTGATTTAGTAAAAAACATTGGCGGCGATAGCATAAATGTACAAGGACTTATGGGAAGCGGTGTCGACCCACATTTATACAAAGCTAGTGAAGGCGATGTCACCAAGCTTGCAAATGCTGATATCATATTTTATGGCGGATTGCACCTTGAAGGCAAATTGGTTGAAGTCTTTGAAAAAATGGCACACCAAAACATAAAAACAGTAGCGCTTTCAGATGCTTTAGATCCTAAAACACTCATCAGATCAGAGTTCTTTAAAGGTAATTATGATCCTCATGTTTGGTTTAATATTGATTACTGGAAAACCATAACAGCGTATGTGGTTGAAACACTTTCTGAAGCCAACCCTGAAAACAAAGCTACTTTTGAAGCTAATGGTAAACACTACATCATGAAATTAGATGCTTTAGAAACCGAAATAAAAGCCATTATTGAAACTCTTCCTAAAGAAAAACGTATTTTAGTTACCGCCCATGATGCTTTTAGTTATTTTGGAAAAGCATACGGATTTAATGTTGTTGGCCTGCAAGGTATCTCAACTGCAGCAGAAGCCGGTGTTCAAGATGTACAAAAATTGGCTGCTTTTATTATAGAAAACAAAGTAAAAGCCATTTTTGTAGAAAGTTCTGTACCAAAACGTACTATTGAGGCATTACAAGCAGCCGTAAATTCAAAAGACCATCATGTAGAAATTGGCGGTACATTATACTCGGATGCATTAGGTAATGCTGGCACTGAAGAAGGCACCTATATTGGGATGTTTAAATACAATGTAAACACAATTGTAAACGCATTAAAATAATGAAAAAACTAGCCGTAAAAGTTGATGACTTAACTGTTGCTTACAACTACAAACCAGTACTTTGGGATATAGATTTAGAAATTCCTGAAGGCGTACTTATGGCTATCGTAGGACCTAATGGCGCAGGAAAATCTACGCTTATAAAAGCTATTTTAGGTATTTTAAAACCCATCGCTGGAAGCGTTTCAATATACGGAAAACCTTATGAAAAGCAACGAGAGCTTGTAGCTTATGTCCCTCAAAAAGGAAGTGTTGATTGGGATTTTCCAACTACAGCTTTAGATGTTGTTATGATGGGAACTTACGGAAGTTTAGGCTGGATAAAACGTCCTGGCCAAAAAGAAAAAAAAGCAGCATTAGAAGCTCTAGAAAAAGTTGGTATGCTTCCATTTAAAAACAGGCAAATTAGCCAGCTCTCTGGAGGACAACAACAACGTATTTTTCTAGCAAGAGCTCTTGTACAAGATGCTGCTATTTATTTCATGGATGAGCCTTTTCAAGGTGTTGATGCAACAACCGAAGTCGCCATTATCAATATTTTAAAAGAATTACGAAAAGCAGGAAAAACAGTCATTGTTGTACATCATGATCTACAAACTGTGCCTGAATATTTTGATTGGGTAACATTTCTAAACGTAAAAAAGATTGCTACAGGTCCTGTTATGGATATTTTTAATGATGATAACTTAACTAAAACCTACGGAATTAATTACAAAGTAAGCTTACAAGAGTAATGAATTTACAAGAGTATTTTTCTTTAATCATTAACGATTACACCTTAAGAACCATTACACTTGGAACCGCAATTCTTGGTGCTATTACAGGTATGCTAGGAAGTTTTGCTGTGCTACGAAAACAAAGCTTATTGGGTGATGCTATTTCTCATGCCGCATTACCGGGAATTGCCATTGCCTTTTTAGTCACAGGAATTAAAGACACTCATATACTCCTTTTAGGAGCCTTGATTAGTGGATTGATTGGCACCTTTTGGATTAGAGGTATCATTACAAAAACACATTTAAAATCTGATACGGCATTAGGACTTATTCTTTCTGTGTTTTTTGGTTTTGGTATGTTATTACTAACATTTATTCAAAAACAACCTAACGCTAACCAAGCCGGATTAGATAAATATTTGTTTGGGCAAGCCGCAACACTAGTCGTAAATGATGTTTGGCTTATGGCAATTGTAACAGGAGTTTGTTTAGTTATTATGTTGTTATTCTGGAAAGAATTTAAAATTTTACTCTTTGATGCTGATTACACAAAAACACTAGGGTTCAACACAAAAACTATTGATATTTTAATCACGTCATTTATTGTTCTAGCAATTGTATTAGGCTTACAAACCGTAGGTGTTGTTTTAATGAGTGCTATGTTATTAGCTCCTGCAGCCGCCGCAAGACAATGGACAAATAGTTTATCAACTATGGTTATTCTAGCAGCTATTTTTGGTGCCTTCTCTGGGGTTTTTGGAACAGCTATTAGTGCCAGTCAAAACAACCTTTCAACAGGACCTGTAATTGTACTTGTTGCAAGTGTATTTGTCCTTTTTTCATTTGTATTTTCACCAAGTAGAGGGTTATTATTTCGTCAAATAAGGTTTATAAAAAACAGACGTGATTTAGAGCTTCATAAAACTTTAGCTTTTATGTATCATATAGCAGAAGGTCACGAAAACATATCGCATCCGCATGCTATTAAAATATTAAACAACTTTCAAGGGTTTACAAGAGGAACACTTCAAAAACTAGTAGACAAAAACTATGTAATCATTGAAGGAAATATGTGGAGCTTAACAAAACAAGGGTTTGAAAAGGCGGCAAACCTATATAATCAACAAACCAAAGACGATGAGTAGCGCACAAATAGAAATACAGTTAATTGCTAGTTTAGTGGCTATTGCTTGTGCTATTCCTGGTACATTTTTAGTGCTTCGTAAAATGGCTATGATCAGCGATGCCATTAGTCACTCTATTTTACCAGGAATTGTTATTGGTTTTTTTATCACGCAAGACCTCAACAATCCGTTACTTATATTTTTAGCTGCTTTTACAGGCATTATAACCGTTGTGTTAGTAGAACGTATTCAAAAAACAGGATTAGTAAAAGAAGATACTGCTATTGGACTTGTTTTCCCAGCGCTATTTAGCATTGGTGTAATTCTTATAGCAAAAAACGCCAATGATGTGCATCTGGATATTGATGCTGTACTTTTAGGTGAACTTGCCTTTGCTCCTTTTGATAGATTAATGATTTCTGGAACTGATTATGGTCCGAAATCTTTATGGATAATAGGCAGCATATTAACAATAACCATAACATTGCTTTTTGCTTTTTTTAAAGAACTAAAAGTAAGCACTTTTGATGCTGGTTTATCTGCGGCTTTAGGGTTTTCTCCTGTGGCAATACATTATGGTTTAATGACCGTTTCTTCTATAACCACAGTTGGTGCATTTGATGCTGTTGGTGCAATACTAGTTGTTGCATTAATGATTGCACCTGCCGCAACGGCCTATTTACTTACCACAGATTTAAAAAAGATGTTATTGCTTTCTTGCTTGTTTGGTGTTTTAAGTGCCATTACTGGCTACTGGTTTGCCCACTGGTTAGATGCCTCGATAGCTGGTTCAATCACAACCATGCTTGGTGTGATATTTTTTATTGTATATCTTTTTGCTCCAAGCAAAGGCATAATCGCTGTGTTATACAGAGAAAAACAACAACGTACTGAAGTCTCTTTACTTACATTTTTATTGCATTTAAAAAATCATAACGAAGAAAACGAACGCCATGTAAATCACCTAAACGAGCATATTAATTGGCAAAAAGTACGAAGTAAAACTGTTTTAGATTTAGCATTAAAAAACAATATGATAGAAATTAATAATCGGATTGTCTCTTTAACCGAAAAAGGTGATGCATTCACGTCAAAAGCCATTGACTATATTATAACCAATGAAGATGCTCAAATAGAAGACATGAAAGATGATTTCTTTTTGTTTAGGGGCTAATTTATTTTTTTAATAAGTTTCTTCCTTTTACCCAAAAAATATTCGACTTAAAAAACCTTAACGAAGTTGGTATTTCCCTATTCGTTTTATCTCTTGGAGATTTTGTAATAAATCTTGCTTTAGAATTATTGAAATTTAATGTGTGTGTTTTATCAATATCTGATGTGGTTGTCTTGAAAAAAACAATATTATTTTCAAGTTTCCAGGTACCCTTTCCATACATATTTCTTTCTGGTGGAATACCTCCATCATGCTTGTCGTATACATGATAAACAAACGTACCATCATTGTTTAAAACTAACGTATCTACAACTAAAGCGTTACTAGAATCTAATCGCATTTCATAAGTCCCAACAATACTTTTTGTTTGAGCAACTGATAAAAAATGTATAATTATAGTGAATAAAGAAAGAGTGATTTTCATATGATTGGTTTTTTAGTTTATGATCTACCAAAAAAACAATTACTATGCCACAGTTTTACTTTATTGGTTTTTCGTCTTCACCTAAACGCTTATCAACCATTTCAATATCTTGTTTTTTAAATGTACTTGGATGATCCATAATACCCAATTGAGAATCTGGGTTTTCCTTTGTATTTACCGTTAGCTTAATGAGAATATAAGCTATCACAAACACCGCTATGGTTCCTAATAAATAATACATTTAGAATCCTTTCTCTTTTTGAAGTTTTTCGTAAGCTTCTTGTACTTGTCTAAATTTCTCTTCGGCGCCTTCTTGATGTTCTTTTCCTAAATGCACAACTCTATCTGGATGATATTTTTTTGCCATCTTTCTATAAGCTGCTTTTATTTCAGTCACTGAAGCACTTTTATCAATCTCTAGAATTTTATAAGCATTATCACTACTATTATAAAACATGGCTTTAATGCTTTCGTAATCGCGTGAGCTTATACCTAAATACCCAGAAATGGTATAAATTTGTTTTATTTCAGATTCAGTAACATGACCATCTGCTTTAGCTATTCCAAAAAGAAAATGAAGCAATTGCAATCGTGATGGATGATCCATCATACGCTGTATTTGCATACATACTTGGCGTGTAGGTATTTGTTGCTTATTAATTCCTTTAAAAAGTTTAAACGCATGATTAGCGCGTTCTTTACCGTACATATTAACAAATTGTTGACGTACAAAATCTAATTCGCGCTGATCTTGCTTGCCATCTGCTTTTATAACAACTGATGCTAATATTAATAAACTCACCTCAAAATCTCCCGATTGTGTTTGCGGGCGCTTTTGTCTAGATCTATAAGTTGTACGCTGTCTTTGTCTTGATTGGTCTTGCCCTAAAAACGGACGTTCCTTTCCATCAGATACTGCATCTACCATGCTTCCTAATGCCATACCAATAATAGCACCTATTGGTCCACCAAAAGACCATCCTAAAGCTGCACCAATCCATTTTGTAAAACTCATATAACTATCAATTTTATTTATCGTCAAATATACTATTTGTTAGTAGAACAGATGTGCTGTTTGTTACACAATTGGTATCTTTGCCATATTAAACAATAATCATAAAAAATATAATATATGTATCCAGCAGAATTAGTAAAACCAATGCGCGAAGATTTAACAAGTGTTGGCTTTGAGGAATTACAAACAGCAAGTGCTGTTGACACTGCTTTAGCTAAAGAAGGAACTACGCTTGTTGTAGTAAACTCGGTATGTGGTTGTGCCGCTGCAAATGCACGCCCAGGAGCAAAACAAAGTTTACAAAATGCAAAACGTCCAGATTACACCGTAACTGTTTTTGCAGGTGTTGACAAAGAAGCTGTAGACAAAGCTCGTGAACACATGATTCCGTTTCCTCCAAGCTCGCCATGTATGGCTTTATTTAAAAATGGAGAATTAGTTCATATGCTTGAGCGTCATCATATTGAAGGAAGACCAGCTGATTTAATCGCTGAAAACCTTATGGATGCTTACAATGAGCACTGCTAAACAGCTGTTAAATAAATTAAAATAAAACCACGTTTTAAAACGTGGTTTTTTAATTTTGTATATGATTAAAATTCTCTCATACATATTAACCACAATATATTCTTTATGCTTTTTAATAACATTGGTTATTTTTCATGCGATTCAGTGGTTTTGTCTTAAACTTTTTGGTTACAATGCTCATAAGGTAAGCGTTGATTGGTTACAGTTTTTTATAATGAGGTGTACTAATATTTTAGGAACCCGATATACGTTTACAAACCCGTATGATATAGAACCAAATCAACCGCTAATTATTGTAGCTAATCATCAAAGCATGTATGATATTCCTCCTATAATATGGTATATGAGAAAATACCACCCTAAATTTATTAGCAAAAAAGAATTAGGTAAAGGTATCCCGAGTGTTTCTTTTAATTTGCGTCATGGCGGCTCTGTTTTAATAGATCGTAAAAACCCAAAACAGTCTTTACCTGCCATAATGAAATTTGGAGAATACATAGAAAAAAATCATAGAGCAGCTGTTATTTTTCCTGAAGGTACACGAAGTAAAAACGGAAAACCAAAAGCTTTTCAAACAAAAGGCCTAGAAGTTTTATTCAAGAAAATTCCTTCAGCCACTATTGTTCCTATTACAATAAATAACTCTTGGAAATTATTAAAATACGGCAAATACCCAATGGGATTAGGCGCCAATGTATCATTTACGGTTCATAAACCAATAAAACTTGCATCTGTAACAGATAAACAAGAACTCATAAAAAACATAGAGACCACAATAATCTCTAGTATAAAATCATAAAAATCTAAACATGTCCTTAAAGAACGTAAGATTAGAAGTCATGCAATTTTTAGAAAAAGATGTTGACTCTCTAATAAAAAAATATTTAATGCCTATTGAAAAAATTTGGCAACCTACAGATTTTTTACCTAACTCTGAAAGCGATAGCTTTTTAGATGACGTAAAAGAAATACGTGAATTATCAAAAGAGCTACCATATGATTTTTGGGTTGTTTTGGTTGGCGATATGATTACTGAAGAAGCCTTACCTACTTACGAGTCATGGCTTATGGATGTAGAAGGTGTAGATCAAGTAGGTAGAAATTCTTGGGGAAAATGGGTAAGACATTGGACTGCTGAAGAAAACCGTCACGGTGATGTGCTTAACAAGTACCTTTACCTATCTGGTCGTGTAAATATGAAAGAAATAGAAAAAACCACACAGTATCTTATTGCTGATGGTTTTGATATTGGTACTGATCGAGACCCTTACAAAAACTTTTTGTATACAAGCTTTCAAGAGTTAGCTACTTATATATCGCACAATCGTGTGGCAAAAATCGCTAAAGAAAAAAGCAATAAACAATTAGCAAAAATGTGTAAAATAATTTCTGGTGACGAAATGCGTCATCATCATGCATATTGTGAATTTGTTGAACGTATTTTTAAGGTTGATCCAAGCCAAATGATGCTTGCTTTTCAGCACATGATGAAGCTAAAAATTACTATGCCAGCACATTTTTTAAGAGAATCAGGAGAAAAAATAAGCACTGCTTTTGAGGAGTTTTCAAATACCGCACAACGTATTGGCGTTTACACATCTCAAGATTATGTAGATATATTACAGAAACTCATCAAGCGTTGGGAAATAGATAAAATAACAAACCTATCAGATGATGCTGAAAAAGCTAGAGATTATTTAATGAAACTTCCTAGCCGTTTAACGCGCTTATCAGAGCGTATGAAAGTCCCTGAAAATTCATATCAATTTAAATGGGTTGAACCTGCTATTTAGCCATGAATCATTCAGACATAATTTTAAAAACAATTGCTTTTGTAAAACAAGCGCTGAAAGATGCTGAAGGTGGCCACGATTGGTTTCATATAGAACGCGTTTATAAAAATGCATTACTTATTGCCAACCATGAAAATGTTGACACTCTTGTTGTTCAGCTTGGTGCATTACTTCACGATATTGCTGACAGCAAATTTCATAATGGAGATGAAAGTATAGGTCCTAAAATAGCTAGTGAATTTTTAGAGAACCTTAATGTTGACACAGCAACTATTCAGCATGTAATTAAAATTATTGAAAACATTTCCTATAGTTCATCATTAGATATTAATAAAACGTTTCGTTCTCCAGAACTAGATGTAGTTCAAGATGCTGACAGACTTGACGCGCTTGGAGCTATAGGAATTGCTAGAGCTTTTAATTATGGTGGGTTTAAAGATAGAGCTCTTTACAATCCGGAAATAGCTCCTAATTTAAACATGAGCAAGGCTGAGTATAAATCATCAACAGCACCAACCATTAATCATTTTTATGAAAAGCTTCTTTTGCTTAAAGATAAAATGAATACAAAAACAGGAAAAAAACTTGCTGAAAAACGCCATACATTTATGCTTCAATATTTAGAGCATTTTTATGCTGAATGGGAAGGAAAACAGTAATTAATTTTATATTACTTTCTCATATTTTTAAGTGATTTAATTATGAATATTTTATGCTATTCACAAAATATAAATTTTACCCGTATATTTAAGGCTCATAAACATTATTAATTAATGCATCCTAATTTTGAGTATTTAAAATCCTATTTCAATATTTCAGAAGAATCTTTTTATTTATTACAGCAAATATCTTCAAAAAAAATATTAAAAGCGAATACAAAAATTGCCGAGGTAGGCAAAAAGCCAAATAAAATATACCAGCTTAATTCAGGTATAGCCAGATCTTTTATTGTTACTGAATCTGGTAAAGAATGGAATAAAAATTTATATTTTCCAACAGACTTTATTGGTCCTTTAACTGCCATTACTTCAAACAAACCATCATTACTAACATATGAAACCTTAACCAAATGTGAAGTTTATGAAGTTGATTTCGTTAAGTTTTTAGAGTATACTAGAAAACATATAGATATAAGCAACCTATATAATAAGATTTTAGAAAAGGTTTATATAAACTATGAAAAAAGACAGCTAGAACTCATTACATTAAACGCAACTGAACGCTATAGAAACCTACAAAAAAACATTCCGAATATTGATTCTATTATTCCTCAATTTCAAATCGCATCTTACTTAAACATAACACCTGTTCAATTAAGTAGAATAAAAAAACAAATTTAATTATTTTAAAATTAACATATGTTAACTTATAGTTATCATAAAACTTATAAATTGCCGCTACTATTAATTTTTCTCCCAAGACTAGTTTAATAGTTATCAATAATAAGAGCAGGTTTAAGCCTGCTCTTATTTATTAAAACAACTTCAACTGTCCATCTTTATATTGTTCGTGCAGTTCTAAATTAAGTTTAGGCATATTTTTATTTTTAAAGTACTTGAGCTTCGCTAAATGAATTAAATCATTTATCTGTTTTGCTATTTGTCCTTCGCCTCGCATACGACTACCGTATGTAGAGTTGTTTAGACTACCTCCGTGACAGCTTTCAATTTGGTGCAGTACTTTTTCTGCACGATTCGGCATTGTTTTTTGAATCCAATCGGTAAAGATTTCTCCAATAGCACCATTAAGCCTCACAATAGTATGACCTATACTTAAAGCTCCAGCTTCTGATACTGCTTTTGCCATAGGTAATATTTCATGACTATTTATTGATGGGATGATAGGCGCCAACATCACATTTACAGGAATGCCATTATCACTTAGTGTTTTTACAGTTTCTAATCGTTTTTTTATGGTTGCTGTTCGTGGCTCTAAAACACGACGTGTGTTTTCAGATAGTGATGTAATAGATATATTTACGTTTATAAGGTTATGCGTTGCTAATTCTTTTAAAATATCTAAATCACGAAGTATTAAAGCGTTTTTTGTGATAATCGCTACTGGGTGTCTATACTTTAAAAACACTTCTAGACATTGCCTTGTTATTTTGAATTCCTTTTCAGCAGGCTGATAACAATCTGTATTACCAGACATTACAATTGGATAGGCGTGCCAATTTTTTCGTGTTATAAAAGCCTCTAGTAGTTTTGGCGCATCTTTTTTTACTAAAATACGTCGTTCAAAGTCTAATCCAGCGCTAAAGCCCCAAAACTCATGGGTGTTTCTTGCATAGCAATAAATACAGCCATGTTCACAACCTTGATACATATTCATAGAATACGCCATGCCAACATCTGGACTTTTAACTTTATTGACAATGGTTTTAGGAAATATGGGCAAATAACGTGTTTTGTTTTTATCAGCTTCTTCACCTTCCTTGGCACAATACTCCAAGAAGTCATCACGCATTTCGTGACTCATTTCAAAGAATTTGTTGGGCACATTAATTTGTGCGCCACGACCTTTTATAGAAGACTTGGAACTCATTAAAAAATAAAATTAGGTGTTGTTATAGAAAATACGACACCTTAAAATTACATATTATTGTTCCTGAAAACTGTTAAAGGTTTTTTGGGTTATTAACAAACACTATATTAATCATCCTCAATAATTTCAATGACTTTAGACATATCTTTTAAAGGTGGTTTCGGTGGAGGCGGAACCTGTCTAAACCAATTAAAAAATATTGTTAATTCTATACTATCGTTTACCTCAGTTTTTATCTCATCAAATGTTCTTGTTATACTAATTAAAAAACTTTTTAATTCCTTTCCTGTTCTATTAGTATCAATTTCAACCTCTATAATTGGCACTTGCGGAAATTTAGAATAAGGATAGTTTTTATGGATATCTAAATAATGTTTTTTTAACACTGGTCTTAATTCTTGTATTGAATACTTTGTCGCATTATAAAGTCGGATAGAATCTAACTTAACACCAAGAGTATTTTTCTCATGAAAATAACAGCCGCTGCGAGAAAATGGAATTATTTTTTTTAAAGTCGATCCGTCTTGAATCTCAATAATTGTCTTTCTATTATCATAAAGATTTTCACTTATCAAATTCGTGATTTCTTTAAAATTCAAGCTAGTTGTATCTAAATCTAGTTTTAAATAATCTTCTTCTACAGAAAACTCGTTGGTAGGATAATACTTAATATTAACTGTTTTTTCTTGACAGCTTAAAATAATAAATACGGTTAATAAGTATAGAGTAATTCTCAAAACACAAACTATTCCCCAGGAAAATCAGCTTTACGTTTTTCTAAAAAGGCTGTGGTACCTTCTTTAAAATCGGCTGTGCCAAAGCAGTTACCAAACTCTTCTATTTCAACTGCAAAACCATCAACACCATCTTTATAATTGGCATTTACGGCTTTAATAGCTTTACTAATCGCTACAGATGAGTTTCTCATAATTTTACCGGCTATTTTTTCGGCTAGCGGTAATAATTCATCTACAGTGGTTACGTGGTTTACAAGTCCGTAATTGTGCGCTGTTTGAGCATCTATCATGCCAGCAGTCATAACCAATTCCATAGCACGACCTTTACCTATAAGTTGTGGCAAACGTTGTGTACCACCATAACCAGGAATAACTCCTAGCGATGTTTCTGGTAAGCCCATTTTTGCATTGTCGCTCGCCACTCTAAAGTGACATGCCATAGCTAGTTCTAAACCACCACCAAGGGCAAAACCATTTACAGCAGCAATTACCGGAGTGCTTAAATTTTCAACAAAATCAAATAACAATTCTTGACCTTTAGCGGCAAGTTTTCCGCCGTTTTCTACATCAAAATCAGCAAATTCACTAATATCTGCACCTGCTACAAAGGCTTTTTCTCCACTTCCTGTAACAATTACAACTTTGGTGTTTTTATCTGCATCTGCAGCTTTAAACGCTTCATGAAGTTCTTGAATAGTTTCTTTATTTAACGCGTTTAGCTTTTTAGGTCTATTTATTGTAATGGTTGTTATGCCGTTGTTAAATTCTGAAAGGATATTGTTATATGTCATTGTGTTTATTTTTTTGGAAAATTTACGACAAAAGCAGTGCCTTTATCTTTTTCAGTTGTAAAGGTAATACTTCCGTTATAAGTTTCCATAATATTTTTCACCATAGCAAGACCAAGTCCCATTCCACTTGTTTTTGTGGTAAATTTTGGTTCAAAAATCTTCGTTTTATTGGCTTCAGAAATACCTGCACCATTATCTGATATAGAGATAACCACATCTTTTTCTGTTTCTAAAACACTAACAACTATTTTTTTATTCTCTTGTTCGTCTGGAATGGCTTGAATACCGTTTTTCACTAAATTGGTTATTACCCTAATAAGTTGTGTTCTATCAAAATTTGCCCAGATTTCATCTTTTTCTGAAACAAATACTATATAATCTTCACTAAAAATATCAATAGCAAGTTTTGATATTTCTACTACGTTTAGTGATTCATTTTGTTGCGCAGGCATTTTAGCAAAATTTGAAAATGCCGAAGCGATAGAGCTCATTGTGTCTATTTGTTGAATAAGCGTTTTTGTGTATTCATCTAGCTTTTGATGAATGTTTTCATCTTGTGGGTCGAATTTTCGCTGAAAACTTTGCACGCTTAATCGCATAGGTGTAAGCGGATTTTTAATTTCATGTGCTACTTGTTTTGCCATTTCTCTCCAGGCTTGTTCACGCTCATTAGTGGCTAACTTTACTGCACTTTCTTCCAATTGATCAATCATAGCGTTATATGATTTTACCAATGTTTCAATCTCCTCACTTGAAGACTCAACCTCTATTTTTTTATTACGTTTTTCTAACCTAGTTGCGTTCATTTTATCGCTAATGGTTTTTAGCGATCTGGTAATGTATTTTGACAAAAGATAAGCCAAAATAACTGCTATAATTAGCATAAAAAGATAGGCATAAGCCAAGCGCTCTAAAAACTCTTTAAGTTTATTATCTAAAAAACCATCGTTTTCTAAATATGGTAAATTTAATATAGCTAGTGGTTTAAACTTCTCATCTGTTATGTAAGAAAATGACGTTTGATAGGTTTCTCCGTTTTCTATATGCTCACCTACATAACGATGCTCAACAGTGTTTGCTAATGTGTTTAAAACTTCGGCTTGAATACATTTTGGAATAGAATCTAAAGACAAACTCGCTTTTGATGATTTTAACAAACTTCCTTCTAAATCATACAAATTAATCTGAAGTTTATGAATAGCTGCTATTTCGCTTAATTTCTCTTTAAATATTAATGGAATTCGTTCTGTTTTGACCTCATAAGTAGTTTCACGAAGCGTGTAATTTATACTTTCACGAATGTTTTCTTCTTTACTATCTAAACGGTCTTTGTGGTAGTCTTTTGCTTCTTCGTTATATTGATAAATAGTTACTATCGCTATCAAAATAGACGCCATTAATACTAAAAGAATCATGGCGATAAAAATTCTAAATCGTAAGGATAGTTTTCTTAATTGCATTTAAAAATATTTGTGATGAGATAAATATAACAATAATCACACCAAAGATTTAAAGCTGTTTATGCATCTGGATTTTTAGCACGAATATTTTTGTAAATCTTAAAACCTAACATTAATAATATTCCTAAAACCAAGATTCCAATAACACCAAAAATCCAATTTATTGCATTTTTTAGAATAACTAAAAAAACAACAGCAAATAGAATGAATGTTGCGCCTTCGTTCCATAAACGCATAAAGTTTGATGATTTTTTAACCTCATCGCGTTGTAACTGTTTATAAAACTGATGTGTTTTTAGGTGGTAAAAAATCAATAAGATCACAAATGTAAGTTTTACATGCATCCAACCTTGTTGTAACCAAAACGGCTGTAAAATAAGCAACCAAATAGCAAAAACAATTGCCAAAATAGCTGACGGCCAAGTAATGATATTCCATAAGCGTTTTGCCATGAGCTTTAACTGCTTTCCTAAAATTTCCTTTTCAGGAGATGGCTTATGAAATGCTTCTATTTGATAAACAAACAATCTAGGAATGTAAAACAAACCGGCAAACCACGTGATTACAAAAATGAGGTGTAATGCTTTTATGTAATTGTAATATTCAGTCATAAAATTAAGTTTTGACAACTAATGTTTTACGTATTTCTCTATTTAAAAAGAAAGCTGTTACTACGGTAGCTAAAATATCTGAAATAGGAAACGACATCCAAACGCCCATTTCACCATAAAAATTAGGCAAAATTAAAATAAGTGGAATGAAAAAGAATCCTTGCCTTGTAAGAGTGAGTAATAACGCTGGAATAGCTTTCCCTATGGCTTGAAAATAAGCAGCTCCTATAAGTTGCACAGCAATAATAGGCGTCATTGCAAACACCCAACGCATATCATTAGGGGCTTCTTTTAGTACGTCAACATCTGAAGTAAATAAGCGTGTAATTTGCTCTGGGAATACCATTAATAATATAAAAATAGTAGTAGCCAATACTGTGGCATAACCAATAGCTGTATTTATAGTTTTTCTTACTCTAGAATAGTTTTCGGCTCCATAATTATATCCTGCAATAGGCAAAAACCCTTGGGTTATTCCAAAAACAGGAAATAAAGCAAACATGAGCATTCTACCTACAATAGCATATGCTGTTACTGATGTTTCGCCACCTAGATTATATAAAATATTATTCATAAATAAGTAAGTAATACTTACCACAGCTTGTCTTGCCAAGGTTACAAACCCCAAAGAGGCTATTTCTGAAACAACATTTTTTTGAAGTTTTAAATGCGAGGCATCAATTTTTAATTCAGATTTATTTGATAAAAAATACCAGATTATAAAACCAATACAAAGCATATAAGATCCTGTAGTTGCCCAAGCAGCTCCAGCCATTCCATAATCTAAAACATTAATGAATAAATAGTCTAAAACTAGATTTCCTATAGAAGGAATCATCATGGCATACATAGCAAATTTAGGCTTACCTTCAGCCCTAATTGCCGTGTTTCCCATCATACAAAGTCCTAAAAAAGGTACGCCATACAATACTATTTTATAGTAAATTTTTGCTGGGTCAAAAATTGCGCCTTTTCCTCCAAAAGCAGGAATAATATCATCTACATAAAGCAAACCAAAACAAGCAAAAGCTACAGTAAACAATAAGGTAAGCGTAATTTGATTTCCGAATGTTTTTAAAGCTTTTTCTTTATTATTTGCTCCGAGTGCTCTTGAAATAATTGATGATCCTCCAACACCAATACTCATTCCTAAAGCCGCAATAAAAAAGGACACTGGCAACACAACATTTATGGCTGCTATGGCTATTGAACCTATCCAATTTCCAACAAAAATGGTATCAACCAATATATTTAGAGACATAACCAAAATTCCTATAGCGGCAGGAACAGATTGCTTTATTAATAGCTTTTTTATAGGTTTAGTTCCTAAATCTTGAGATGATATTTTATTTGCCATTTACGGTTTGTGTTTCTGGTTTAGTCACCCAGTTATTTATCCATTTTGATAATAGGCTTACCCAAGCATCGTCATCATTTAAGCAAGGAACTGTAGTAAACTCCTTACCTCCCATTTCATGAAAAATCTCTTCACCTTCCATAGCTATTTCTTCTAAAGTCTCTAAACAGTCACTCACAAATGCTGGAGTTACTATAGCCATATTTTTAATTCCTTCTTTTCCTAAGCGCTCTATGGTTCTATCTGTGTAAGGTAATAACCAAGGATCGAAACCTAATCGTGATTGAAATGATGTTGAGTAAGTTCCTTCTTGTAATTGTAATTTTTCTGCAACTAATCTTGTTACTTCTAAGCATTGATGTCTATAACAAAACTCATGTGCTTTTGATGGTGTTTTACAACAACTTCCATCTATTTTACAATGAGATTTTGTTACATCGCTTTTTCTTATATGGCGTTCTGGAACACCATGATATGAAAACAATAAATGCTCATAAGATTTACCTGATAAATGTTTAGAAATACTATTTGAAAGCACATCTATATAGTCTGCATTGTTATAAAATGCGGGTAAATCTGTAATTTTTATATCAGGGAAATGTGCTTTTCTTATTTCTTCAGCTAATACCAAAATAGTTTCTGTAGTTGCCATGGCAAACTGAGGGTATAGCGGGATTAAAAAGACCTCATCAACGCCTTTATCTACTAATTCTTGAATACCTTTTTTTATGGTCATACTTCCATAACGCATTGCTAAAGCAACAGGAACTTGAACTTGTTCTTGTACTTTATTTTGCAAGCGTTCAGAAATAACAATAAGCGGCGATCCTTCTTCCCACCAAATTTTTTTGTATGCTGCCGCTGATGCTTTTGGCCGTGTATTTAAAATTATACCTTTTACCAATAAGTTTCTTGCCCAAAGCGGTACATCTATAACGCGCTCGTCCATTAAAAACTCACCTAAATATTTTTTTACATCTTTTGGATCAGGGCTATCTGGCGACCCTAAATTTACTAGTAAGACTCCTTTCATGTATGCTTTTTAAAGAGTTACGAAGATAATGACATTATATATTTTTTTGGCGTCGTGCCATACTTCTTTTTAAATGCTGATATAAAGTGGCTAGCGGTGCTATAACCTACTTTTAGTCCAACTTCGTTAACATTATTATTTCCTGATTCTAACAATTTCCTGGCTACTTCCATTTTGTAATCAAATAAAAAGCTAAAAACTGAATCGCCATAAATTTCTTTAAAACCTTCTTTAAGTTTTTTCAGGCTTAATTGTATCTCATCTGCAAGTTCTTGTAGCGTTGGCGGCTCGGTCATTCTAGAGATGATAATATCTTTAGCTTTTCTAATTTTTATTACGTTGGTTTCATCTATTAAAAACGGACACTGCTCTATATTAGCATCTTCACTTCTATTAAAATACAAACTCAATAACTCATATGCTTTTCCTTTAAAGTATAAACTCTTGATAGATTTATTGAGATTATAATGCAAAAGCTGCGTCAAAACTATCGCCATAGATGGTGATATAATTCCGTCTTTATAATATTTTTTATCCTTATTATCATCACTCAAAAATGTGATATAATCGGCTTCTTGAGAAAATAACCCGTGAAATTTCTTTATAGATATTAAAACCGAAACCAACCACGAATCTGGATCTATTTCTAAATGTATGGGTAAATCTCTCTGCGGATTATAAAGTAGCAATGTTTTTTCATCTTTAATATCTAAAGCGTATCTGCCTTCATTAAAAATAAACTTACATGTTCCTTTTAAACAAAAATGAAATTGTATAAAACTACTATCTATTTCTCGCTCAAGAGACTCTACAACACTATTGTTGTTTTGATAGGTTAAAACAAAAAAATCATTTTCAATAGCAACCTCATTAAACGACCCTTTAGCGTTATTTTTTAAAGCGTTAAAATCTGAATTCATTTCAAAGTTATTTAGATTGATTCTAAACTAATGTTTGCTAAAACGTTATTATTGCTACAAAAGTATGACATTTATCTTATTCTCATAAAAAACATAACAAAAAAACCAACAGCGACATTTATTGTTCTTTAAGCGTTATTTTATTTCGTATCAACCATATATTTTTGTTTCCAGAATATCCGAAGGGATTTATGAAAAATAAAACGATTACAAAAACAACATATTTCTATGCAATTGGCTTAAGCTATAAAAAGGCTGATGCCGAAATTAGAGGTCACTTCAGTTTAGATGACACAGCTAAAACCAATCTGCTAAAGCAAGCCCAAAACAGCGATATTGAAAGCTTAATTGTTACATCTACATGTAATAGAACAGAAATTTATGGCTTTGCAGAACACCCGTTTCAACTTATAAAGTTACTATGTGATAACACCAAAGGAACTGTAGAAGAGTTTCAAAAGGTTGCATACATTTACAAAGGTAAAGACGCTATTTATCACATGTTTAGAGTTGGCTCTGGCTTGGATAGTCAAATTTTAGGTGACTTTGAGATTATAAGTCAATTAAAAGCTAGCGCTAGATTATCAAAAAAATCTAGCTTATTAAACGCCTTTTTAGAACGCTTAATCAACGCTGTTATTCAAGCAAGCAAGCGCATTAAAACCGAAACAGATATTTCTTCTGGAGCAACTTCGGTATCTTTTGCATCTGTTCAGTACATTATGAAAAATGTAGAAAATGTATCAAACAAAAACATTTTACTTTTCGGAACAGGAAAAATAGGAAGAAACACTTGCGAAAACCTTGTTAAGCATACAAAAAATGAGCATATTACTTTAATTAACAGAACAAAAACAAAGGCTGAAGAAGTTGCTGGAAAGTTTAATCTAATAGTTAAAGATCATGCAAACCTACAAGATGAGATTAATCTTGCTGATATATTAATAGTTGCCACAGGCGCACAAAACCCAACAGTAAGCAAAGATTTAATTCAATCTGAAAAACCACTGTTAATTTTAGATTTGTCAATCCCTAAAAATGTACACGAAAATGTTACAGAATTAAAACATGTAACACGCATACATATAGATGACTTATCAACAATAACAGATGAAACTTTAGAAAAAAGAAAAGCGCAAATTCCACTTGCCGAAGCTATTATAAATGATGTAGAAACAGAGTTTAATAACTGGCTAGAAACACGAAAATTTGCACCTACAATAAAAGCGCTTAAACATAAACTGATAGACTTTAAAAACGCCGAGCTAGAAACACAACGCAAAAAATTAACTGGTTTTAACGAAGAGCAGGCAGAATTGATAAGTAATAATATTATTCAGAAAATCACCAATCATTTTGCGCATCATTTAAAAGATAACGATATTTCTACAATAGAAAGCCTTGAACTTATAAAAAAGGTTTTTCAATTAGAAGAACTTCAAGAACATGTCTAAAACAATACGTATTGGTACCCGAGATAGTCAATTAGCACTATGGCAAGCCAAAACAGTACAAAAACAACTAGAAAAATTAGGTCATAAAACAGAATTAGTACCCGTAAAATCTACTGGTGATCTTGTTTTAAACAAACCTTTATACGAACTAGGAATCACAGGTGTTTTCACAAAAACGCTAGATATAGCAATGCTTAACGGCGATATAGATATTGCTGTACACTCTATGAAAGATGTTCCTACAGTATTACCAAAAGGCATTGTACAAGCAGCTGTATTAAAACGCGGAAATATAAAAGACACTCTAGTTTTTAAAAACAATGAAGAATTCCTTTCTCAAAAAGAAGGAATAATCGCCACAGGAAGCCTACGCAGACGAGCTCAATGGTTAAATCGTTACCCAACTCACACTGTTGTTGGTCTTCGTGGTAATGTAAACTTAAGACTACAAAAACTAGAAAACAGCAACTGGAATGGAGCCATATTTGCTGCTGCGGGATTAGGCAGACTAAACATAAAACCAGAACTATCTATAAATCTAGACTGGATGATTCCTGCACCTGCTCAAGGCGCAGTTATGGTAGTTGCTATGGAAGATGATGAAGAAACTAGAGCTATTTGTGCTGAAATAAATCACGAAGAAACCGAAATATGCACCCAAATAGAGCGTGACTTTTTAAACTTACTAGAAGGTGGATGCACAGCACCAATAGGTGCATTAGCTTTTATAAAAGACAACGAAGTAAACTTTAAAGGCATTTTATTAAGCCCAGATGGCACTAAAAAAATTGAAGTAACTCGTACCGAAAAACTAGGCAAACACAAAAATATAGCAAGCTTTTGCTCAAATTATATTATAGAACGCGGAGGCAAAAGACTGATAGATGCTTTAAAAATAGAAACATCAAAAACTAACATATACTCCACCAAGTCTTTTACTGAAACACAACAACAGTTATTTAACGATAATCTTGTTGTAGAAAGTCATGATGCTATAAAAATTAGCCCAAACAGAATACAACCAGCTGTTTTTAAAGCACCTATAAAAAACGTTGTAATCACTAGTAAAAATGCGGTAGAATCTATAGTAACAAACCATCCTGCCAATGCACTTAAATTTGAAAACATTTATTGTGTAGGTCGCAGAACCAAAAAACTTATAGAGCAAAAAATTGGTGCTGTAACGCACTCTGAAAAAAACGCTAAATCTTTAGCTAAATACCTGTTGAATAATATTGACGGTAGCGAAATAACGTATTTCTGTAGTGATTTACGACTAGATGATTTACCAAGTATACTTGAAGCTGAACAAATAAAAGTTAACACTATAGAAGCCTACCAAACAAAGTACGACTCTAAAAAAGTTAGCAACTCACTAGATGGCGTTATGTTTTACAGCCCATCAACTGTTGAAAGTTTTATTAAGCAAAATACCCCTAACGGAATTGCTTTTTGCATTGGCGAGACAACAGCTAAAGAAGCAAAAAAACACTTTAGCGATGTAAGAGTAGCAAAAATACCAACAGTTGAAAGCGTTATAGAGTTAGTAAACGAACATTATATTTAATTTTATTACACTTATTTGTGTTTCAAATAAGTGTAACAACATAATATTTCAGATAAATTATGATTAAAAACGATTTATTTTTAAGAGCCTTAAAAGGCGAAACTGTTAATCGTCCGCCTGTATGGATGATGCGTCAAGCCGGGCGCTATTTACCTGAATTTATCGCAATTCGTGAAAAATATGATTTTTTTACGCGTTGTCGCACACCAGAATTAGCAAGTGAAATCACCGTACAACCTATAAGACGCTATGGTATGGATGCAGCTATATTATTTAGCGACATTCTGGTTATTCCTCAAGCTATGAATATTGAGGTACAAATGAAACCTAACTTTGGACCATATCTACCAAATCCTGTTAGAACACAAAAAGATGTAGACAATGTTATTGTTCCTGATGTCACTATAGAACTAGACTATGTATACCAAGCTATAAAGGCAACAAAAGAACTTTTAAACAACGATATTCCTCTTATCGGTTTTGCAGGATCTCCTTGGACCATTTTATGCTACTGCGTACAAGGTCAAGGAAGCAAAAATTTTGACAAAGCCAAAGAGTTTTGTTTTACAAATCCAGTAGCAGCTCATCAATTGCTTCAAAAAATAACAGATACTACCATTGCTTATTTAAAAGAAAAAGTAAAAGCTGGTTGTAATGCAGTGCAAGTCTTTGATTCTTGGGGTGGCATGCTGTCTCCTACCGATTATCAAGAATTTTCATGGCAATACATTAATCAAATCATTGAGGCGTTAAAAGACGATGCACCTGTAATTGCTTTTGGAAAAGGTTGTTGGTTTGCTCTTAATGACATGGCAAAATCTAACGCATCTGCTTTAGGCGTTGATTGGACGTGTTCAGCACGAAATGCACGTTATTTAACAGGCGGAAATATTACATTACAAGGTAATTTTGACCCATCAAGGCTATTATCACCTCCTGCTGAAATTAAAAAAATGGTACATCAAATGATTGATGAGTTTGGCAAAGACAAATATATCGTAAATTTAGGTCACGGTATTTTACCAAACATTCCTTTAGATCATGCTAAAGCATTTATTGACGCCGTTAAAGAATATAATGCCTAAAATTTATGTTAAGCGCTGAAACATTTTATCTAGCCCCACTTAACCTAGACGATGCTTCTAGCCTAAACAGTTTAATGATTTCTAACGGCAAAAGATTTCAAGCTTATTTACCAAAAACCCTTGAGCAAAATATTTCTGAAAACGCTTCTAAAACATACATTTCAAAGAAAAACAAAGAAATAAAAGAACAATCAGAATTTACATTTGCAATAAAAGATAAAGACACCCATAATGTTGCTGGGTTAGTTATCCTTAAAAATTTAGACTGGAACAAAAAACAAGGCGAATTTGCTTATTGTTTAGGGTCAAAATATTCTGGTAATGGTTGGATGACCAAAAGTATAAAAGCAGCAAAAGCTTATGCGTTTGATGAATTAGGATTAGAAACCCTTCAAATTATTATTCATAAAACCAATACAACAAGTATTCGTGTTGCCGAACGCAATGGATTTACCTGGAAACAAACACTAGAAAAAGAATATGTTACCGGAAAATCTACGTTAGATATGGAACTTTATGAATCTATTAAACAGACTTAATTCAAATTTTATAAAAGGACATAAATTATGACTGAAAAAACTTTACTATCTCCATTTCAAAAATTTGTAAAAATTGAAAGCTTTGGTGGCCTTCTACTTGTTATAGCCACTATTTTAGCTCTTGTCTGGTCAAATTCGCCATTTTCTGAAAGCTATACATCGCTTTGGGATTATAAAATTGGTTTTACAACAGAAGCTTTTGAGCTTAACAAACCAGTCATATTATGGATAAATGATGGTTTAATGGCTGTGTTTTTTTTCTTAATTGGTTTAGAAATAAAACGTGAGTTTTTAATTGGTGAACTTAATTCTCCTAAAAAAATAGGCTTTCCTTTAATTGGTGCTTTTGGCGGTATGGCCATACCTGTGCTATGCTTCTTTTTATTCAATAACAATCCTGAAACACAAAATGGCTGGGGAATTCCTATGGCAACCGACATTGCTTTTTCTTTAGCAATACTAACTGCTTTAGGCAAAAGAATTCCATTGGCATTAAAAGTGTTTTTAACAGCCTTTGCCATTGTTGATGATTTAGGAGCAGTACTCGTTATTGCTATTTTCTATAGCAGCTCTATAAAGTTTAGTCTTTTAGGCGTTGCTTTATTGCTTTTAGCCTTTTTATACATATTATCATATCGAGGTTTTTATTCAAAATTTTTCACTATAAGTTTAGGTATTGTAATTTGGGTGCTGTTCTTAAAATCAGGTATACATCCAACTTTAGCCGGTGTATTATTGGCTTTTTCGGTGCCTATTAGACAAAAAATAAACACTCCTGAATTTATTGATAATCTTGTTAAAATCACAACAAATATCAAACAAGCAAGTGTTCTTAACAAGCCTATTTTATCTAAAGAACAAATTCAGCAAATTGATGATTTAGAAGATTGGACATACAAATATCAATCACCATTACAACAAATTGAACACAATTTACATGATTGGGTTGCTTACTTTATTATTCCTGTTTTTGCCTTTGCAAATGCCGGTGTAGTGATTAATAGTTCAGAGCCTCTTGAAATTAATTTAGTAACAGCAATTGTTGCAAGTTTAGTTTTAGGAAAAAGCATTGGTATTACATCATTTGTAGTGTTAGCAAATAAAATAAAGCTGATTAATATACCTTCAGAAATTTCAACATGGCATATTATTGGCGTGTCTTTTTTAGCTGGTATCGGGTTTACTATGTCAATATTTATAGCTGGGTTAGCCTTTGTAGGAGAAACAGCTAATATAGACTCTGCTAAAATTGGTATTTTAATAGGTTCGCTAATTTCAGCTATTATAGGATACCTCATATTGCGATTTAAAAAATAGTTATGAAAACTGCATTTTATCAATACATACAAGACTTACAAGACACAATCACATCAAAACTTGAAGCTATAGATGGAAAGTCTAGCTTTCAAGAAGATATATGGAAACGCCCTGAAGGTGGCGGCGGAAGAACCCGTGTGATTGAAAATGGAGCTGTTTTTGAAAAAGGAGGCGTAAATATCTCTGGTGTTCACGGTAAATTACCCGAAAGTATGCAGGCTTACTTTAATGTAAAAGATGCTGATTTTTTTGCCTGTGGATTAAGTTTGGTTTTACACCCTAAAAACCCAATGGTTCCTACTGTTCATGCCAATTGGCGATATTTTGAAATGTACAATGCTAATGGCGATATTGTAGACCAATGGTTTGGTGGCGGACAAGATTTAACACCTTACTATCTCTTTGAAGAAGATGCCAAACACTTTCATCAGGTTTGCAAAACAGCCTGCGATAACCACAACCCTGAATTTTACCCAAAATACAAGGCTCGTTGTGATGAGTATTTTTTTAACACGCATCGTAATGAAGCACGTGGTATTGGCGGTTTGTTTTTTGATTATTGCAAAGCAACCGAAGAAATGAGCATGGAAAATTGGTATAATTTTGTAACTGAAGTTGGAAACAGCTTCCTTGAAGCTTATGTACCAATTGTTGAAAAACGCAAAGATTTACCATATACAAAACAACAACGCGATTGGCAAGAAATTCGTCGTGGTCGCTATGTAGAATTTAACCTTGTTCATGATAAAGGAACATTATTTGGATTAAAAACCAATGGTCGTATTGAAAGCATATTAATGAGTTTACCACCACATGTACAATGGGCTTACAACCACCATCCAGAACCAGATAGTGAAGAAGAAAAATTAATTAAAATACTTAAAAACCCTGTAAATTGGGTTAGCAAATAAAAATCACAACCATGTATCCTTTAAAAAGAAACAGACGATTAAGAACCAACGAAGCTATACGCTCTCTTGTTCGTGAAACCATAATATCTCCAAACGATTTTTTAGTACCGCTATTTGTTGTTGAAGGAAAAGGCGTAAAAGAAGAAATTCCTTCTATGCCAAATTACTACCGTTATAGTTTAGATTTACTTCAAAATGAAGTAAAAGAACTATGGAAACTTGGTTTAAAATCTGTATTGCTATTTGTAAAAGTTCCTGACAACTTAAAAGACAATAAAGGCACCGAAGCTCTTAACCCTAATGGCTTAATGCAACGCGCCATAAAAACAGTTAAAAATACTTGTCCTGACATGCTAGTTATGACAGACGTAGCTCTTGATCCTTACTCGGCTTATGGACATGATGGCATTATAGAAAACGGTGTAATTTTAAATGATGAAACCGCTGATGTTTTAGCCGAAATGAGTCTATCTCATGCAAAAGCTGGAGCCAATTTTGTTGCTCCTAGCGATATGATGGATGGTCGCATATTAAGCATTCGTGAACTTTTAGAAGATGAAGGTTTTACAAACACAGGCATTATGAGTTATTCAGCAAAATACGCATCGGCTTTTTATGGTCCTTTTCGTGATGCTTTAGATTCAGCTCCTGTAGATATGATTGATATTCCAAAAGACAAAAAAACTTACCAAATGGATTATGCCAATCGTTTTGAAGCTATAAGAGAAACCGAAATGGATATTGATGAAGGCGCTGATATTGTTATGGTAAAACCAGGACTTTGCTATTTAGATATTGTTAGAGAAATCAAAAATGAGGTTGATGTTCCTGTTGCTGTTTATCAAGTATCAGGTGAATATGCTATGCTTAAAGCTGCTGCTGAAAAAGGCTGGCTAGACCATGATGCCGTAATGCTAGAACAAATCACAGCTATTAAACGTGCTGGTGCAGATATCATTGCAAGCTATTTTGCTAAAGACGTTGTGAAATTGATTTCGTAACTTCGTAAAAAATCAAAACAAACTTATGGGTGCACTCATTTTTTGGGCTACTATTTCTATCTTTTTCTCATTCATGTGTTCTATTCTAGAAGCTGTGCTTTTAAGTATCACACCAACATTTATAAATATTAAAAAACAAGAAGGCAAAGCCTACGCCAATATTCTTGAAGATTTAAAAAAAGATGTTGACAAACCTCTTATCTCAATTCTAACATTAAACACTATTGCGCATACATTAGGTGCTATGATGGTAGGAATTGAAGCCGAAAAGCTGCCTTACAAAATAGAACTATTCGGTATTAATACCGTTGGAGTCGTTTCGGCTATTATGACATTATTAATCTTAATCGCTTCAGAAATTATACCAAAAACCATAGGTGCAACTTACTGGAAAAAACTAGCAAATTTTACATCAAAAGCCTTAATCGTATTAATTTTTCCTTTAAAATGGTCAGGTATTCTGTGGCTACTTCAATTGACCACAAAACTTATTGGAGGTAAAGGACATCATGGTAGTGTTTTAAGTCGTGAAGACTTTCATGCAATGACTAATCTCGCTGAAGAAAAAGGTGTTTTTTTAGAATCTGAAAGTAAAGTGATAAAAAACATGCTAACGTTTAAAGACGTTCAAGCAAAAGATATTATGACACCTAGAACCGTCATGAAAATTGAAAACGAATCAGAAACCATAGAGAACTTTTTTAATAAAAATTCTAATGTTAGGTTTTCTCGTATTCCTGTATATAGCGATAATTCCGACAATATTTCTGGTTTAGTTCTAAAAGATGAAATCTTTAAAGAAATGGCTTTTGGTAATGGTGACAAAAAACTAGCTGATATAAAAAGAAATATTATCATCATAAACCGTTCAATGCCCATACCAAGACTTTTTGAGCAATTAGTTGAAAGTAAAAATCATATGGCGCTTGTGGTAGATGAATACGGTTCTGTAAGCGGTTTAGTAACTATGGAAGATGTTATAGAAACGCTTCTAGGCATGGAAATTATGGATGAAAGCGATAATATTCCAGACTTGCAGCTACTTGCTAGACGTAGCTGGGAAACCAGAGCTAGAAGACTCGGTCTAATTAATGACGAAAACACAAATCAATAATGGAAAGTTGCATCATAAATAGCCCTTTAGGGTTTACCAAAATTACTGGTGATGCAAACGGAATTACTTCAATTTCTGTCTTAAACTCTGAAGAAACCATAACTTCCATTATTCCTGAAGTTTTAGAAGACTGTGTCTACCAACTCAATGAATACTTTAACGGAACACGAGAAAATTTCGATTTAAATTTAAACCCTCAAGGCACTGACTTTCAGAAAACCGTTTGGAATGCATTGTTTAAAATCCCATTTGGAAAAACAACAACATATTTAGCTCTCTCCAAACAATTAGGAGACCCAAAAGCAATTCGTGCTGTTGCCAATGCAAACGGCAAAAACCCTATTTTGATAATCATTCCATGTCACCGTGTAATAGGTAGCGATGGTAGCTTAACAGGTTATGCTGGTGGCTTACATAGAAAAAAATGGTTGCTAGAACACGAAAACCCTTATAAGCAACAACGCTTGTTTTAATTTTTTGTTTATATTTAATAAACTAAAAAAACTAAATGAAATTCCTTAAAACTCTCTTGAAATGGGTCGTTATTCTATTTGGCCTTTTAATTATTGTACTTTACATTACAGATACAGATTACCTACTAAAAGCTGTAAGAACCATTTACATGAAAGGCTACACAACAGCCTATCTTGAAGACTACAAGCACTTTGACAACCAACCATTAGAGATTGGTAAACCACAGCCTTGGCCTAATCATAAAGACTATAATTCTGTAAAAGAAACCGAAAAACTCTCTGAAACCAATAAACAAAATGGTACTATCGCTTATGTTATTATAAAAAACGATAGTATTTGGTTTGAAAACTATTATGATGGATTTGATGAAAACTCAAAAAGCAACTCCTTTTCTATGGCAAAAAGCTATGTTTCTGCTTTGCTTGGAAAAGCCATTATGGATGGTTACATAAAAAACCTTGATCAACCTGTTTGTGATTTTATACCTGAATTTTGTGACGGAAAAGCAGCAAAAATGACCGTTGGCGATTTATCTAGCATGGCATCAGGAACCAACTGGGACGAACGCTACTATTCTCCTTTTTCAATAACAACTCGCGCTTATTTTGATGATGATTTAACCAAAGTTATGACTGGATTAAAAGTTGTAAACGAACCTGGAACGGCATACAAATATGCCAGTGGTGACACACAAATGCTAGCCATTGTTATAGAACGTGCAACAGGAAAAAAACTTTACAACTACCTTACTGAAAGCTTCTGGAAACCTTTAGGAAGCGAAAACCAAGCTTTATGGCAAGTAGATAGTGAAGGTCATGATTTAGTAAAAGCCTATTGCTGTATAGCAAGTAACGCTAAAGATTTTGCCCGTATGGGAAAACTATATAAAGACCACGGAAAATGGCATGGAAAACAATTGCTTGACTCTGCCTTTATAGCAAAATCTATTAAACCTAGATTTAAAGCAAGTCCAGAATACGGTTACGGTTGGTGGCTAAAGAATGTTGAAGATAAGCACTTTTTTATGATGCGTGGTCATTTAGGACAATACGTTATTGTTGAACCAAATGACAATGTAATTATAGTACGTTTAGGACACTCTAAAGGTCCAGGAGATGCCGTAGCTACTTTTACACCAGATATTTCCACATACATTGAGGAAGCCTATAAAATGCTAGAAAAATAAAATTATGATTTCTAAACTTAATCTTGAAAATATTTTATTTCTGGACATTGAAACCGTTCCGGAAAAACAACATTTTTCAGATTTAGATGAAACCAAGCAAGCACTTTGGGAAGTTAAATCTCAATATCAGCGAAAAGACGAGTATACAGCCGAAGCATTTTATGATCGCGCTGGTATTTGGGCTGAATTTGGTAAAATTGTCTGTATCTCAGTTGGCTATTTTAAAATGCAAGGTGACATCAGAACTTTTAGAGTAACATCCTTTCATGGTGATGAAATCAAAATTTTAAAAGATTTTAAAAACTTATTAATTACTCATTTTAGTCAAAATAAACATCTACTATGTGCTCATAATGGAAAAGAGTTTGATTTTCCATACATTGCTCGCAGGATGATTATTCACAATATTGAGCTACCTTATAAGCTTAACCTCTTTGGAAAAAAACCTTGGGAAGTACCTCATCTAGACACATTAGAACTATGGAAATTTGGCGATTATAAAACCTATACATCGCTAAAACTATTAACTAATGTATTAGGTATACCTTCACCAAAAGATGACATAGACGGAAGCGAAGTTTATAATGTCTATTATGAAGAAAATGATATAGATCGTATTATTACCTATTGCGAAAAAGACACTATTGCTGTTGCTCAAATATTTTTAAGACTTCGAGGTGACTCACTACTTCACGACAATGAAATAATTCATATTTAACTAAGTATGTATAAATAAAAACTTAAGGGTAATGTTTTCCATAAACGGCTTTTATTATTAATTTCTTTGGAAAACCCGTAAATTAAATATAGAAAACGACTACATTTTACATTGTTATGAATAACGAAATACTCTCTATAAAAAACCTTTCAATTTCTATTTTATCAAACAAAATTGAAAAGGATATTATTCATAATATTTCTTATCATTTAAACAAAAATGAAATTCTTGGCGTTGTTGGAGAATCTGGTTCAGGTAAATCAATGTCCTCATTGGCTATTTTAGGATTGCTACCTAAAGGTGTTTCTAAAATCATCAATGGCTCTATACTATATGAGGGTAAAGATTTGACATCGCTTTCTTCTAAAAATTATGAAGCCTTAAGAGGAAAGGATATGGCGATGATTTTTCAGGAACCTATGAGCTCACTAAATCCCTCTATGACATGCGGAAACCAAGTTATAGAGATTTTACTATTGCACACCAAGCTTACTAGAAAAGAAGCTGTAGACAAAACATTAGACCTATTTGCAAAGGTTAAACTACCTGAACCTCAAAGGGTTTTTAAAGCTTACCCTCATGAAATTTCTGGCGGACAGAAACAACGTGTTATGATTGCTATAGCTATTGCCTGCAAACCTAAAATTTTAATTGCTGATGAGCCTACTACAGCACTTGATGTTACTGTACAAAAAGAAATTATATCTCTTTTAAAAGAACTACAGTCTCAAGAAGGCATGAGTGTTATTTTTATTTCTCATGATTTAGCCTTGGTGTCTGAAATATCAGACCGTGTGTTGGTTATGTATCAAGGCAAAATTGTTGAACAAGGTGATGTGTTAGATATTTTTAATAACCCTAAACATAGTTACACTAAAGCATTAATAAATTCTAGACCTTCACTAGACGTAAGGTTAAAAAAACTTCCTACCATAGCTGACTTTATGAATAAAACCGCTAGTACTGAAATCATTTCAAATGAAGATCGTAAAAGCTATCATAAAACACTTTACAGCAAAAAACCATTACTAGAAATACAAAACCTTGAAAAAACTTATATTTCAAAATCTGGTATTTTCGGAAAAAAATCATCGTTTAAGGCTGTAAACAATGTGAGTTTTAAATTATATGAAGGTGAAACACTTGGTTTAGTTGGCGAATCAGGCTGTGGGAAATCTACATTAGCAAACACCATATTACAACTAGATAAAGCCAGCTCTGGACATATTTTTTATAAAGGTATCGATATTACAACACTCTCAAAAAAGAGTGTGAGAAACTTGCGCAAAGATATTCAGATTATTTTTCAAGATCCGTATGCGTCATTAAATCCAAGGCTTTCTGTAGGACGCGCTATTCAAGAACCTATGAAAGTTCATGGCATTGGCACTAATAGTGAGCAACGAAAACAACTTGTTATTGATTTACTGAATAAAGTTGGTCTTGATGAAACATATTATGATAGATACCCTCATGAGTTTTCAGGAGGGCAAAGACAACGTATTGGCATTGCCAGAACGATTGCCTTGCAACCTAAAATTATTATTTGCGACGAGTCTGTTTCTGCATTAGATATATCTGTACAAGCACAAGTTTTAAACCTACTAAACGCTCTAAAAGAAAATTTTGGGTTTACATATATATTTATATCTCACGATTTAGCTGTAGTAAAATATATGTCTGACCAACTCATTGTAATGAATAAGGGTGAAATTGAAGAAAAAAATGATGCTGATACAATCTATGCCTCTCCTAAAAAAGACTATACCAAAAAGTTAATTCATGCCATCCCAAAAGGATTATAGCATGAATAATTTTTTAGTTAAATACAAAAGGCTTTTAAAAAAGTGCTTTGTATGGTTTAAATTCCCATAAATTTTACTCTCATAACGTGTAGGTTGTTCAGGTAGGTTTGAGGCAAAATTCATAAGTACGTTTATGGTAGATTTGGAGTTTGCTAAATATTTAACTTATAATAGATTTGGGACAAATTATAATTTAAACTTTAAACAAATGTTTATTGTTCGATTTGGTTTTGCTAATATGAAACAAATTTCAAGAAAAACAGTCAAAACACACAAAAAATCGATGAAACACATTTTATTTTAACATTTAAAAACAATAAATGTGTTTTTTCCTACAAAAAAGTAATGTAGCTACATAAAAAAACCACTTTTAAAAAGTGGTTTTAAAACTAAATTTTTATAATGTCATTTCGGGTATTTCTCCATCAACTATCAGAACTCCTTCTGTTGCGTTTTTAATATCATCTACAGATACACCTGGCGCTCTTTCTAATAATTTAAACCCTTTGTCTGTGACTTCTATAACAGCGAGGTTTGTTACTATCTTTTTTACACAGCCTACGCCTGTTAATGGCAAACTACATTGTTTAAGTAATTTTGATTCTCCTGCTCTGTTTGTATGCATCATAGCGACAATTATATTCTCTGCACTTGCAACCAAATCCATGGCACCTCCCATACCTTTTACCATTTTACCTGGTATTTTCCAGTTTGCAATGTCTCCATTTTCAGCAACTTCCATAGCTCCTAAAATGGTTAAGTCTACATGTTTTCCTCTAATCATAGAGAAACTCATTGATGAGTCAAAAAAACTAGCACCTGGTAAAGTTGTAATGGTTTGTTTTCCTGCGTTTATAATATCTGCATCTTCATCTCCTTCAAAAGGAAAAGGTCCCATACCAAGCACACCATTTTCACTCTGAAATTCAACTTCAATATCGTCTCTTACATAGTTAGCTACCAATGTAGGAATCCCAATTCCTAAATTTACATAAAAGCCATCTTGAACTTCTTTTGCGATACGCTTTGCTATTCCGTTTTTATCTAACATAATATTAATTTCTTTGTCTTACAGTTCGTTGTTCAATACGCTTCTCATAATTTTCTCCTTGGAAAATACGTTGTACAAATATTCCAGGAATATGAATTTCATTCGGGTTTAACTCACCTACAGGCACAAGTTCTTCTACTTCAGCAACAGTTATCTTTGCAGCGCCACACATGGCTGGATTAAAATTTCTTGCTGTACCTTTAAAAATTAAATTTCCAGCAGCATCTCCTTTCCAGGCTTTTACAAAAGAAAAATCGGCATCAAAAGCTTGTTCTAACACATACATTTTACCATTAAATTCTCTCGTTTCCTTACCTTCAGCTACTTCAGTACCATAACCAGCTGGTGTATAGAATGCAGGAAAACCTGATTGTGCAGCACGACAACGCTCAACGAGTGTTCCTTGAGGCACTAATTCTACCTCCAACTCTCCGCTTAACATTTGTCGTTCAAACTCATCATTTTCGCCTACGTAAGACGATATCATTTTATCGATTTGTTTTTTATGTAATAATAATCCCAAACCAAAATCATCTACACCTGCATTATTTGAAATACATGTAAGCCCTTTTATGTTCATTTTTACCAATTCTGAAATGGCATTTTCAGGAATACCACACAATCCAAAACCACCAAGCATAAAGGTCATGTTGTCTTTAACGCCTTTAAGTGCTTCGGTTACATTGGCTACTTTTTTATTGATCATTTTATATTGTTTTTGCTAGTGGAAAAATACGAAATAAAAAAGCCATTCAAAAATGAATGGCTTTGGTTTTTTTCTTCTATTGTGTTTCTTAAATTTTTAAATGTTCTCTTTAGGTGGAAATGCTGCTAACACCAAATTCACTATTGGTATTAAAAAAAGCCATTTATTAAATTTAGTTTCATTAAGCCTCCTAACCCCTAATGTTATAAACGGAAAAAGGAAAACTATTCTCAACGCTAGAGTAATATTATCACCAAGTAAATCAAGACCTCTAGCAAACCCAATTACAGGGCTAATAAAAAAAACATAAAACATAAAAAACACCCAAAATTCTTTTAAAGTTGCTTTTCCTGAAATATTAAATATATTCTGAAAAGGTTGTATAAGATATTTCATAATCAATTAATTTTAAACATTTGAAGTTTATTCTATTAATCAGTTTTTCTTAAGGGAATAAAAACTGACGCCAGTTAGTAATCATGATTTTGTTTCCAATAACAACTCAAGGTCTTCAAAACTTGAGGTTGTTATTTTCAACAAGATAAATTTATAAAAAAAAAAAAAAACAATCACGCAAGGTTTTCTTATAAATTAGTGTATATTATTGAAAAACAGCGAAAAGCGTTACGGTTTTTCCGTAAAATATATGCTGGAAGTCTGCTAAAAACGAAAATATTTGTAACATTTTATAACACACTCGAAATAAAAATACTGAAACTATTATTCTTGAATTATTTTTTCTATTAGATTAAAAATCTCCTTCTCTTTGTTTTCATCATAACCATATAGTGTAGAAATAATATTATACTTTTCATCAAGTATAATTAAAGTAGGGTATTCCTTAACTAATAATGGACTCTCATTAGTTAAAAAAATAGGATATTTAATTTTATTATAATTTACAAAGTTTTTTAGCTTTTCAACGTTTCTGTCAATAAGATTAACACCAATAACTTGAACTTCATTTGAAGAATATTTTTCGTTGATACGATTTAACATTGGTGTTGTTTTAATACAAGGATAACAAGCCATAAACCAATAATCTAAAATTATTACTTTGCTATTATATTCAACTAATTCTTTTTGCTTGTTATTTTCCAATACAACCCCTCTTATATCAGAAAATAACTTTAAATGACTTTTAGACTCTTTTTTTTCTAAATATTTTTGATTGGTATAATTCCCTAAAAGTTGTTTCAATTCTGTTTCAATGTCAATACTTACATTTAAGTTTAACTTCTCATATTCATTTGATATAAATTGACTTGTGTTTTGAAAATCTATCTCACTAGTAATATTGATTAGTTCATTGTTAACGAGAGAGAAGCTATATTTTTCCTTAATATTTTTAAATTCATTTTCATCCTCATATTTTTTTAATACAAAAACCCTATCTTCTAATGTATCAATAATTGTGTTATTACCGAACAAATCATCTTTTTTTAAATTACAGTTAGGAAATATTAGTTGATTTAATTGATTATTAATTTCACGTCTTTTTTTATAAGATCTATTAGAGTGATTTATAATATAAAGAGTATTATTAAAGTTATAAATCGTCTGAATAGAATCACTTATTTTAAAATTATACCCATAAACAGAATCAATAATACTTTTTTCTAAATAAACATTGTATTTTTTTATAAAAGTATCATTTTTGAAAAATGGTTTCTTTTTAAAATTAACATTATACAAAAGTGTGCTAGCATCTCTATGCATTCCAGATAATATAGTATCCGTTTTATTTTCACAACTTAAACTAAATAAAGAAACAACTAAAAAAAAAGTTGAAAATTGTAGTTTTTTCATAATTTCTAAAATTTTACCCATAAATCTCATAATACAGGTTAGTTAAACAAAATGTTGACTTTAAATAAAGCCATTTTTTTGAAGTTTTAACTTTTAGAAGTTTTACGCTATTAATCAGTTTTTCTTAAGGGAATAAAAAACTGACGCCAGTTAGTAATCATGATTTTGTTTCCAATAAAAACTCAAGGTCTTAAAACTTGAAGCTGTTACTTTCAACAAGTTAAACTTAAAAAAACTATTTACACAAACTTTTCTCACAAATTCATGTAGTTTATTGAAAAACAGCGAAAAGCGTTACGGTTTTTCCGTAAATGATGTTATTTATTAAGGTTTAGGGAAACAAAAAATATTAAATGTTTTGAAATTCCTCGATAAACTCAAAATGACAGTTTACTTTTTAATTTGCATTAAATTTATAGTGAAAAAGTGCAGCATCTATATTGTTATTCCCACAAAAATATCTTAAAAATCTAATTCATCAGGAACCTCTTCAGTGGGAAGCGAACCTGAATTCTCATTAGGATCATAATTGTCGCAATCTACCTCGATAGATAGCTCCATAGGAGCTTCAAATTCACCTTTGGACACATTAAGTTCTTCGTCCTCATAACAAGCTTTCATATATAAACCCCAAATTGGCAATGCCATAGATGCTCCCTGCCCATAAGTTATGGTTTTAAAATGGGCTGCTCTATCTTCTGCTCCAACCCAAACACCTGTAACTAAATTTGGCACCATTCCCATAAACCAACCATCACTTTGATTTTGTGTAGTTCCTGTTTTACCTGCTATAGGATTGCTGAAACCATAAGGATAACCTGTGATGATCTCTTTATAAACACCGCTTGAAGGCATCCAAGTTCTGCGAAGTCTTGCTCCAGAACCATCTGTTGTTACACCTTCCATAAGTTTTACAGTTACATAAGCTGCTTCGGCACTTAACACATCTCGAGATTCTGGCGTAAACTGATATAATATTGTACCATTTTTATCTTCAATATGAGTAATCATAACGGGCTTGGTATAAACGCCTTTATTAGCAAAAGTTGCATAAGCTGCTACCATTTCATAAACACTTAAATCAGCGGTTCCTAATGCTATAGATGGCACAACTGGAATTTCAGCCTCAACACCCAATTTTTTAGCTAAATCAACAACTGGTTGCGGACCTACTTTATCCATTAATCGCGCTGTAATGGTGTTTACTGAATTTGCTAAAGCTGATTTTAATGTTAAATTTCCGGCGTAATCACCATCAGAATTTCTTGGTGTCCAAGGTTGCATATTCCCATATTTACCTGCTTCTATCGTGATTTGAGAACGTGGTAACTCATCACAAGGAGATAGATGTAATTGGTCTATAGCCGTTGCATATACAAATGGTTTAAACGTAGACCCTACTTGACGTCTACCTTGCTTTACATGATCGTATTGAAAGTATTTATAATTCATACCGCCAACCCAAGCTTTTACATGACCTGTAAGCGGATCCATAGACATCATTCCCGGTTGTAAAAAAGATTTATAATACCTCATAGAATCCATTGGTTTCATTATGGTATCTATTTCTCCTTTCCAAGAAAAAACAGTCATTTGTGTAGGCTTATCAAATGATGCTATAATTTCTTTATCAGATTTTTTTAAATCATACTTCATATGTCTCCAGCGTTCAGATTGGCGCATACTTCGTTTCATTAATGCGTCTATCTGGCTTTGATCTAAATCTAAGAAAGGAGCTGTTGGGTTTCTTTTTGGTGTATTTTGATGATCAAACTCTGCTTGAAGTCTTGGCATATGCTGTTGTACAGCATCTTCTGCATAATTCTGCATGCGCGAGTCTATGGTTGTGTAAACCTTTAGTCCATCACCATAAATATCATACTTTGTACCATCAGGCTTTGGGTTTTGCTTCACCCAATCTTTAATAAATGCGTCAACATAAGCTCTAAAATATGTTGCAGTGCCATCACGATGAGATTGCGGCGTATAACGTAATCCTAAATCTGTTTTTTGTAATGAGTCTTTGACTTCTTCTGTTATAAAATCATATTTTTCCATTTGAGACAGCACAACATTACGTCGGTTTCTAGTTCCTACGGGATTTCTGTGTTCTCTTGGGTTATAGAGCGAAGAGTTTTTAAACATTCCTACCAACATGGCAGATTCTTTTAAATCTAAATCTTTTGGTTCTTTATTAAAGTAAATACTGGCTGCAGATCTTATTCCGTCAGCATTATTACCAAAATCATAAATATTAAAATACTGAGCTATGATTTCTTCTTTAGTGTATTGTCGTTCTAATTTTATAGCGATAATCCACTCTTTTATTTTTTGACTAATTCTTCCTAAAGTGTTTTTAGAACCTTCTCCGTGAAATAATTGTTTTGCTAATTGTTGTGAAATAGTACTTGCGCCACCACCTTTTCCTAGTTTAAAAATAGCACGAAGTGTTCCGCGAGCATCAATACCAGAATGGCTATAATAACGAGCGTCTTCAGTAGCTATAAGCGCGTTTACTAAATCTTGAGGTAAATCATCATAACTTACCGGTGTTCTGTTATCATTATAATAAATTTTACCAAGGGTTTTTCCGTCAGATGATATAATTTCTGTAGCGAGATTGGTTTTTGGATTTTCTAAAACAGTATGGTCAGGAAGTTCTCCAAAAACGCCCCAAGAGGCTAGTAAAAATAATAATACAACAAAGAAAATACCTGCTAAAAACAGCTTCCAGAACCATTTTATGTAGGGACTGAAATTCTCTTCCTTTTTTGCTTTTGTTTTTGTTTTTTTTGTTTGTGCTTTCTTTGCCATACTTATTTATTATTTTCTGACTTTTCTACTCTAAAACCAACGTCTGTAATTCCCTCAAGCTCAACAACCCCATTTACTTTTCCGTTTTCTCTCATTGCTTGTTGGATATTTACGGTATATTCTCCAGACTCATTAAAAACAACACCTTCTTTATACCATAGTTTGTTTTCTTTTATGTCAGTAAAACCTGTTCCTAATAGCTCACCATTAGGTTTAGCCATCTCGTACTCTAATGTGTCTTTTACTTTTTTTCCGTGAGGAAAATTCATCTCAACAATAAGAAATAAATTTTTGTATTTATAATCGTTTGTATTTCTTAAATTCACAAACAAATTATACGGTTTTATAGAATCAGGTGGTGATATTTTAAAGCTTACAACAGAGTCTTTGTGCCAAGTGTTAGGAACAGATTTGTACACATCGTATACGCTTCTAGAATCACATGAAACTATTGTTATAACTACGATAAAACACGCTAACAAAATGTTATTTCGCATTCTTTTTTTTGTTTTGAGGTGATCGCTTTTTTCGTTTGTTTCTATTATTTCTACGTTTTCTATTTGATTTTGGATTATCAAAACGTGTTAAACTATCTTGACCAACAACGTTTTCAAACTCAACTTTAGTATCATCTAGTAAACTTGCAGCATATTCTTCTAGGCTTGAAATTTTCTTTTTCTTTTTGTTAAGTTCAACAATTTCTTTAGCCTGTTCTTTTGTTATTTTATGCCAATTTGCCCATTCGCCTTCATAAGCAAACCACATATAACCTTTAAAAATATCTGTTTTTTGACAAACAGCTGTACCTTTTTCTGTATATAGCTTTACGTCAGATTTTGGAAAGTCTTTTATAGCGTCTAAATAGGTGTCTAACTCATAGTTTAAGCAACATTTTAGCTTACCACATTGTCCTGCAAGTTTTTGCGGGTTTAGAGATAATTGCTGATATCTAGCAGCAGATGTGCTTACTGACCTAAAATCTGTTAGCCATGTAGAACAGCATAACTCACGACCACATGAACCTATACCACCTAGTCTTGATGCTTCTTGCCTAAACCCTACTTGCTTCATTTCTATTCGGGTTTTAAATTCTCTAGCAAAAATTTTGATAAGTTCTCTAAAGTCTACACGCTCTTCTGCTGTATAATAAAACGTGGCTTTACTTGCGTCTCCTTGATATTCAATATCTGATATTTTCATTTGCAATTTTAAGTCTATTGCAAATTGGCGCGCTTTTACCTTCATAGGTTCTTCTTTTTCGCGCGCTGCACTCCAAATATCAATATCTTTTTGAGAAGCTTTTCTGTAAATTTTTAAAATCTCTTCGCTTTTTTCGGATATTTTTTTGCGCTTCATTTGAATACGCACCAACTCTCCGGTAAGAGTAACCATACCTATATCATGGCCTGATTGTGCTTGTGTAGCTACAATGTCACCAATACTTAAGGTTAATTTTTCTGTGTTTTTATAGTAATGTTTTCTTCCGTTTTTAAAACGAACCTCAACCCATTCAAATGGTTTTTCTCCATTAGGTAAAGACATGTTAGATAACCAATCAAAAACTGTTAGTTTATTACAGCTATCGGTACCACAAGTTCCATTATTTTTACATCCTTTTGGCTGACCATCTTTTCCTGTTGAACAACTTCCACAAGCCATAAATTTTGAATATATTGATTCTGAAAAAAGCTTTTTTCAGAAGACGATTAATAATCTGTTAAAGATGTAAAGATAAGATTATTCTAAAGACTTGAAAAGACTATTTTGAAATAGAGATTTTAATTAAATTCTACGTCGTAGTTTAATCTGTTTGCTAAAGATTTTAATTGTTTTTCAGACTTAAACACATTGGATAACAATTGCTTACTCCAACCTATTTTTTTTGAATATTGATTAAAGCTTTCTGTTTTCCAGTTAAAACCTTCTTTCCAGAATTTTTGCGGTGAGATGTAACAAAAAGTGTAGTCAAAAATAAGACTAGAATTATTTACATCGTTTTTGTTTGGTATAGCATCAGGTGCTAAAAGCGTGATGTTATTTTCTTTACAACGTGCCTTGATGTGATTTATTAATTTGGGATAATCGGCCCTTATTGTTTCTAAATCAAAATCGCTGTACTCGGTATTTCCTATTTTTTGAATAGGCCTTATTTGTAGTATATCAAAGCTCTTACCGTTAAAGTGTTTGAAAAAGTCTTCAAGCTCGTAAAAATTATCCTTATTAAAAGTATAATTGATGCGGACTTTAAAGTTGTATTGTGCTTTTAGCTTTTGAAAGGCCTTAAAAGCGTTATGAAATTTTTCATAACTCGCTTTTTTCATAAAGCTTTCATAGCTTTCTTTGTTTACACCATGAAGCGAAATTGTAAACTCGTCTAATCCCGCTTTTAAGAGCGCTTCTATTTTTTCTTCTGTAAGTAAGTTAGCGTTTGTAGTGATTGAGATATAAGGCACTTTATATTGTTTTCCCAAAGCGACAATTTTCACTAAATTTTTATATAAGGTTGGCTCTGTGCCGCAACCTATTTGTAGTTTTAATGCTCGCTTGAAAACTGTTTTTGCTACAAGGTCTATTTCTTCGTCTTTAAACTGCCCTTTTAAAGTTTTTATATAATCAGCATCTGTAAAATAACACATTTTACATCGCAAATTACACGCCATTACCGGATCTAGGTTAACCGCTAAATAACGCATATTAAGTTTATGTAACATAAAGAGCCCTAAAAACTTAATTCTATGACTCTTTATGTTTCTATTTAACTTTAAAAGTTTATAAACGTTCATTTATTGGGTTTTGCTTAAGGTATCAAATATATTCCTTAAGTCTTTTTTATAAGGCAAATGATCTGCGCGACCTTTCTTAAAAATGTCATTGCTATTTCCTTGCCCTTTTCGTAATGCTTTTTGCTCCTCATGAGGTAAACGGTTTATTTCCATACATGTTGTAGAGCAGCAATTTTCCATTTTTTCTTTACAAGAGTCACATTGTATAAATAGTAAGTGACAAGCTTCGTTAGCACAGTTTGTGTGCATATCAGCAGGTTCTCCACATTGGTGACATTGTGCAATAACGTGATCTGATATGCGTTCAGAACGACGTTGATCAAACACAAAATTTTTACCTAAAAATTTATTTTCCAGTCCTTTTTCTTCAATTTGACGAACGTAATTTATGATACCTCCTTCTAATTGATATACTTGCTTAAAGCCCTTGTGTTTGTAATATGCACTGGCTTTCTCGCAACGAATTCCACCTGTACAATACATAACTAGTTTTTTATCTTCTTTATGCGCTCTTAAATCTTCTTCAATCAAATCTAAAGATTCTCTAAAAGTATCTACATCAGGAGTAATGGCATTTTTAAAGTGACCTATTTCACTTTCGTAATGATTACGCATATCAACCAAAACAGTATCTGGATCTTCAATAAGTTCATTGAATTTTTCAGCATCAACATGTACGCCTTTGTCTCTTACATCAAAAGTGTCATCATTAAGACCATCTGCTACAATCTTCTCTCGCACTTTTACTTTTAGCTTTAAAAAGGCATAGTTATCGTGTTCTATGGCTATATTTAATCGTACATTTTCTAAAAATGAAATGGTATCTAAATGTTCTTTAAAAGCATTAAAATTATCTGCAGGAACAGATAATTGAGCGTTAATGCCTTCAAAAGCTACATAAATTCTACCTAGAACATCTAGTTTGTCCCAAGCTAAAAACATATGGTTTCTAAAAAGTTCTGGATTACCAATTTTGGCGTATTTGTAGAAAGAGATTGTCAAGCGTTCTTTTCCTGCTTGGTCTATAAGTTCAGCTCTTTCTTTAGCGCTTAAGTTATTGTACAGTTGCATGCTATACTACGTTTTTAAGGTTAAAGATTTATTTTGCTGCAAAGATACTATTTTTAAAACGTTTTAAAGTTTATATAAACAAAAAGCACTTTATGGCTTTCATAAAGTGCTTTAAGTAGACTAACTCGTTATTAATAATTTTTTAATTTATTTTCTAAATTGAAAAAACATTAATAAGAGTTAACCTCCATCGGCTTTACAGTTGCTGTTTATAAAAATAGCAACTGAAACACCTAATGCATTAATACATTTTTTAAAAAATTTCATCTGTTCATTTTTAAATAGTTACTAAAAAAATCAGATAAAATTCACCGTTCTTTACGGTTCATTTCATAGCAAAAGTTTCCCACTTTATTAAGTAGATGCAAAAAGTGTAAAAAGGTTGCGTCATAAAATTGTAAAGTGATAAAAGATGTAGTATTTTAGCATTAATTACACAAGAAAAAATATTGATAGATGAGCAACGAGAAAGAAGCAAAATTAAAAGCACTAAAACTAACTTTAGATAAACTAGACAAAGCCTACGGTAAGGGAACTGTTATGAAAATGAGCGACCAAGCTGTTGTAGATGTAGAAGCAATTTCTTCTGGGTCTTTAGGTTTAGATTTAGCATTAGGCGTAGGTGGTTATCCGCGCGGTCGAGTTATTGAAATTTATGGACCAGAATCTTCTGGTAAAACTACATTAACACTACATGCTATTGCTGAAGCACAAAAATCTGGTGGCATTGCTGCTTTTATTGATGCTGAACATGCGTTTGATAGATTTTATGCTGAAAAATTGGGTGTAGACATTGATAACTTAATAATTTCTCAACCTGATAATGGTGAACAAGCATTAGAAATTGCTGACAACCTAATTCGTTCAGGAGCCATAGATATTGTTGTTGTTGACTCTGTAGCTGCTTTAACACCAAAAAGTGAAATTGAAGGTGAAATGGGAGACTCTAAAATGGGTTTACATGCACGTTTAATGTCTCAAGCCTTAAGAAAACTTACAGCATCTATTAGTAAAACCAACTGTACTGTAATTTTCATTAACCAATTACGTGAAAAAATTGGTGTTATGTTTGGAAACCCAGAAACAACAACAGGTGGTAATGCACTTAAATTTTATGCTTCTGTAAGGTTAGATATACGCCGTTCAACTCAAATTAAAGCAACCGATGGCGAAGTTACAGGAAACAAAACCCGCGTTAAGATTGTAAAAAACAAAGTAGCGCCACCGTTTAAAACTGCTGAATTTGATATTATGTATGGCGAAGGCGTTTCTAAAGTTGGAGAAATTTTAGACATCGCTGTAGATTTTGAAATCATTAAAAAAAGTGGTTCATGGTTTAGCTACGGCGACACAAAGTTAGGGCAAGGTAGAGACGCTGTTAAAGCCTTAATAAAAGATAACCCAGAGCTTCAAGAAGAGCTTGAAACTAAAATTAAAGAAGAAATTAAAGCTTCATAATATTTTAAAAATCCCGAATTCTTCGGGATTTTTTTATTTTTAAACGCAACCTTTTTACACTTTATGCATCTTAAGGTTAAAGCATCTATTTTTAAATATAAAAATTAAAATGAAGCGCCTCCTAATCTTGCTTTTTACCTTAGCAACCTTATTCTCTTGTAGTGTTGGTGATGACTCACCAAATACTTACATGGAAATATTGCCTGTAGAAAGCGCCTCTTTACCTGATGAATTTGAACGCGGAGAAGTTTATGAAATATCATTAACCTATCTTAGAGTCTCAAACTGTCATACCTTTAGTGATATATATTACACTAAAGAAGCCAACAAGCGAACTGTTGCTATTGTGTCAACTGTATTTGTGAATAATGAAAATTGTATATCTAACAATGATGAATTAGAAACATCGTTTAATTTTGAAGTGACAAATTCAGATTCTTATATCTTTAAGTTTTGGCAAGGTGAAGATGAATATGGAGAAGATCAATACTTAATTGTTGAAGTGCCCGTTGTAGATTAATTTATGTTTAACTAATAAATGTAACTATTTGAGTTTAAAACAACTCATACATAAATGCATTAATAATGAGACAAAAGCACAAAGTGAACTATACCAACTCTATTCGAGTAAATTGTTTTCTATATGCTTAAAATACTCTAGAAATTATGCTGAAGCAGAAGATAATCTGCAAGATGCTTTTGTGACTATTTTTAACAAAATATCACAATATAAACACAAAGGTTCTTTTGAAGGCTGGCTAAAACGAATAGCTGTAAACACCGCGTTACAACGCTATAGAAACCAAGGTGTTTTTGAGATTATTGATGAAAGTAAAATTGAAATTGTAGAAGTTACTATTGATGATGATTTTGATATTTCAATAGATTTTTTACTACAAATCATTCAAGAGTTACCTGATCGTTACAGGTTAGTTTTTAACCTATATGTAATGGATGGCTATTCGCATAAAGACATAGCTGATATGCTAAAAATTACAACAGGAACCTCAAAATCAAACCTAGCTAGAGCTAGAATGATTTTAATAGAAAAAATAGAAGCCTATAAGGCAAGTTTAAACTCACAATCATTATAAATGAGTGATAAAAAACATATTGATAGAATATTTCAAGAAAAACTGAAAGATTTTGAGGCGTCTCCTAATCCTAAAGTTTGGAAAAATATTCAAAATCAACTTAACCAACAAGAACCAAAAACAAAACCAATTTGGCTTCGCTATGCAGCAGTAGCCGCATTGGTCGTTTTATTAGTATCTATAAGCACGGTATTAATTACCAACCAAATAAGTACTAACAAAACAACAAATGCTAAACAACCGTCAGAGATTAACAATAACGCTGTTATTCCTGAAAAACAAAATACTACCATAACAACCGTAAATCAGAAAGAGGCCAAACCTAACAACTCTACTTCTGAAGAAAAATCTTCTTCTAGCAGCATTAATAACACTGTAAAAGATGCGCTTATTGAAAACAAAAACACCGTTGTTTCTAATAATTCAACAACTAAAGAAATAGACGCAACAGCTCGCTACTCTACCCAAAATAAAGCCTCTATAAATTCTGATAAAACAGCAAACAGACAAACGAATTTAAATAAAACAAAGAGCAAGAGTAACAACAGTATAACTTCAAGCTCAAAAAATCAGTCAAGTAAAAGTGAGGAACAAACTATTCGCTCTAACAAAGTTATTTCTTCTAATTCTAAAAGAACAATAGCTGACAGTAACGGAAAAGACGTTGGCAACAACACTGACACCAGCATTTCTAAAAACTCATATACAACGGCGGCTACAACAAATAACAACAATACATATACAACCGAAAAAACATTTGACTATAACAAAAACACGGTAACTAAAACTCCATCTGAAACAAATAATACTGCTGTTGCTGATTCACTTTTAAGTAAACCTTTAAAAATTAATGAGTCATTAACCATAGAAGCTGCTATTGCATTGGCAGAGTTAAAAAACACACCAAAAGAAGAAAAGCTAAAAAACAGGTGGCAAGTTTACCCAAACATTGCTCCAGTTTATTACAACTCTCTGGGCAAAGGCTCTCATTTAGACAATCAGTTTGTATCTAACAATAAAAGTGGTGAAGTAAATACAAGTTATGGTATTAGTGTAAGCTATGCTTTGAGCAAAAAATTTGCAATTAGATCTGGTTTTAATAAGCTAAATTTAAGTTATGATACAGATGGTGTTATTCTTTATGAAACACCTGGCTCTGGAAACCCTGTAAATCCTTTACGAAACATCACCCTTTCTACAGGAAACGAAACATTATCTGCCTTAAGCATGGATAATCTTGGTGTACAAACCGTTGATGACGTTTACAATTATAACGCAGCTATTAGTCAACGTATAAGTTACTATGAAATTCCGCTTGAAGCACAATATAAACTAGTAAACAATACCCGATTTGGTTTTAATATCATTGGCGGTTTTAGCTCATTTCTATTAAGAGACAATCAAGTATACTCTGAATTTGATGAGTACAAAACATACATAGGAGAAGCTAATAACATTAATGATATGAGCTTTAGTGGTAATTTAGGTTTCGGAATTATTTATAAGTTTTCTGAAAAATTTAAATTCAACCTAGAGCCTACATTTAAATATCAGTTTAATGCTTTTGACAATACGTCTGGCAATTTTAAACCCTATATCATAGGTGCATATACCGGGTTTAGTTATAGATTTTAGTTTTTAGGTTGGTTAAACAGGTTTTTGTTATCCCAGACAAAAACCTTTAAAAAGCTACTCGATGCCAGGAGTAGCTTTTTATTTTAAATCGTTTTCTAACGCATTTAAAATAATACTTCTCGCTTGGTTATTTAATAGTTTTGTAGCCTGTGTTGTTAATCCTTCAGTGCTTAAAAAACGATGAATTTTAACGCGCATTTTTCCAGGACCACCACTAAAAAACGAAAATGAAAATCGTTTTTTATTATCATAAAATGTTAAAGGCACAATAGGAATTTGATGATTAATTGCTAACCTAAAAGCACCATCTTTAAATGTATCTAAAATAACTGATTCGTCATCAGGAACGCCTCCTTCAGGAAAAATACAAATACTCAAACCTTGTTTTAATCGTCTTTGAGCTCTTAAAAAAACAGCTTTTCTACTTTTTTCAGAGCTTCTATCAACCAAAATACATGTACGTTTATAAAAAAAGCCAAACAAGGGTATTTTTGCTAACTCTTGCTTACCAACAAACACATAAGGGTTTTTAACCGAAACAAGCATTAACATAATATCTGTCATTGATGTATGATTAGCAATAAACATATAACTCTTTTTAGGATCAGGAGTTTCTTCTCTAACTATCTTGTAGCGAAATCCCATACCAATTAAAATAAATCGCGCCCAAAAACGTGCTAATTTAAAAAAGAAAGGATACCACGATTCTTTTAAAATTGACAACAATAAAACTGGAAATAAAATAAGAATTGGTAAAGCAACAAGTATATAGAACCAAATACGATATAGGATCCAGAACAGATATTTAAATACTTTCATAAAAACAAAACTAACTAAATAAATTGAGCTATTGTAGTAAAAAAATTACCTTTGCTGTAATGTTTAATTAAAAAAGATTCCCATTTTACAGGGCATACTATGGCAAGAATACTAACAGGCATACAAAGCACAGGAACACCACATTTAGGAAATATTTTAGGAGCAATCATTCCAGCAATTGAAATGGCTAATAATCCAGAAAATGATTCTTATTTATTTATCGCAAATCTGCATACACTTACCCAGATAAAAGATGCTGCAGAATTACGAGCAAACACCTATTCTGTAGCTGCAACATGGTTAGCATTTGGCCTTGATGTTGATAAAACCGTGTTTTACAGACAAAGTGATATTCCTCAAGTAACTGAATTATCATGGTATTTAAGCTGTTTCTTTCCTTATCAACGATTAACATTAGCTCATAGCTTTAAAGATAAAGCCGACAGATTATCTGATGTAAACGCTGGGTTATTCACATATCCAATGCTTATGGCTGCAGATATATTGCTATACGATGCTGATATAATTCCTGTTGGTAAAGATCAATTACAACATATTGAAATGACACGTGATGTTGCTACACGTTTTCATGCAAAAATGGGAGACACTTTTGTACTACCAGAAGGAAAAGTAGATGATAACATCATGATTATTCCTGGAACAGATGGTGAGAAAATGAGTAAAAGTAGAGGCAATTTTATCAACATCTTTTTAGATGATAAAAAACTACGTAAGCAAGTTATGTCTATAGAAACTGATAGTACGGCACTTGAAGATCCTAAAGACTGGAAAACATGTAATTGCTTTGCGCTATATCGTTTATTAGCTTCAGAAAGTGAAGTAGAAACCATGAAATCTAATTATGAAAAAGGAGGTTATGGTTATGGTCATGCCAAACAAGCTTTATTTGAATTAATAATCACAAAGTTTGCTGAACAACGCGAGCGTTACCACTATTATATGAACAACCTTGAAGAACTAGATAAGGCGTTAGCTGTTGGTGCTAACAAAGCTAAACTAGTTGCTGATGCTGTTTTAAACCGTGTGCGAGAAAAGGTTGGTTACTAATGAATAAAGCTTATTTGAGTCCCATTTTAAACATGGTAGCCATGCTGCTTCTTATTGTTTCAAGACTCATTTCTGAAAAAAAATTTGATTGGTTAGCAATTGCTGGATGTGTTATTTTTTTATTATCAGGAATATCATTATTTCGTTTGATTAAAAAATCTAAATAACCTCAAATAATTTTCCTGGCAGCGGCCTAACAACACCTTTTAATTCCATATTAAGTAATATACTTGCAAGCTTATAAATGGGCATGTTACAATCTAATGCTATTACATCTAGCATTTGTTTATCATGCCCTTTTAAATAATTATAGATTTGCTTTTCTTCTTCTTCAAGCTCTACAAAAAGTTGTTTTTGCACCGTAGGTTGTTTCTCTTCTTCTAATTCCCAATTAAGCATATACGGAATATCTAATGGATTTGATAATAAGTGTGCTTTTTGAAATTTAATTAAATTATTACATCCTACGCTTTGAGTATCTGTAATACGTCCAGGAACAGCAAACACATCTCTATTGTAAGAATTAGCAATATCAGCCGTAACAAGACTTCCGCCTTTTTCAGCCGATTCTATCACAATGGTTGCTTCGCTTAAACCAGCAATAATGCGGTTTCGTTTTAAAAAGTTTTTTCTATCAAAATTTGATGTGCTCCAAAAATCTGTAAAAAACCCGCCATGTTTTTCTACATCAGCCATGTATTTTTTATGTGTTTTAGGGTAAACTTCGTTTAATCCGTGAGCTAAACAGCCTATAGTTTGCAAGTTGTGATCTATTGCTGATTTTTGAGCAGTAATATCAGTACCATAAGCAAAACCAGAAACAATTACCGGGTTAAAAGGCGCTAATTGTTCTACCAATTTTTTACAAAAGGCAACACCATTAACTGTAATTTTTCTGGCACCAACAATACTAATGATACGCTGATTTTTAAGATTAATATTTCCTGATTGAAACAAGAGAATTGGACCATCAATACAATGTTTCAGCTTTTCTGGGTAATCACTATCCATAAAATACGAGACAGAAATATCGTTCTCTTTTATAAATTGAATTTCGTTTTCAGCAGCAGTCATATGATATGCTCCAAAAAGATCACTAATTGTACTTGTGCCGATGCCATCAATTTTAAGCAAATTTGCTTTCTTTTCTTTTAAAACAGCTTCGGGAGATCCACAATGTTGAATCAATTTTTTAGCAGTTAAATCACCTATTTTTGATACATGTTGAAGTGCTAACGTATAAATTAAGTCTTGCTCGGTCATGGTATGTCACTGATATATAAGCTACAAGAAACTAATTTTTATGATGTTAATAAAAAAATTATGTGTAATTTTATTACAAAGCAAAAAATTCTAACTTTGTTTTTATGCAATTAGAAACCTACATAAGCGATTTACTATACCGTTACGAATGTGTTACTGTGCCTGAATTTGGTTCGTTTTTAACACAACGAGTATCTGCAACCATTCATGAATCTACTAATGCTTTTTATCCACCAAAAAAGCGTCTATCATTTAATGAGCAGATTCAAAAAAACGACGGTATTTTAGCACATTACATTGCTGATGTAGAAAAAATTCCTTTTGAAGTTGCATCAAAAAAAATTCAAAAGCGCGTAAAAGCTTTAAAATCATACTTAACAGAAGGCGAAACTATTTCGTTTGATGCTATTGGTGAATTATCATTAAACAATGAAGGTAAAATTCTTTTTGAACCTTCTTATCATTTAAACTACCTAACCGATGCCTTTGGTTTATCGCAATTTGTAACTCCAACTGTTACACGCGAAGTTTATAAAGAAACGGTTGAGACTATAGAAAATGTGGTGCCTATTACAGTAACACCAGAAAAACGTAAAGCGCGACCTTACTTAAAGTATGCTGCTGTAGCTGTTGTTGCATTAACTTTAGGCGGGTTTTTAGCATCAAATTATTACGTTAAAACTATTAACCAACATAATTCGCTTGCTCAAGAAGAGGCTAACCAACAATTGGAAAGTAAAATTCAAGAAGCAACTTTTGTTATTGACAACCCGTTACCAGCAGTAACGCTAAACGTTAAAAAACAATACGGCATGTATCATATTATTGCAGGTGCATTTCGTGTAGAAGAAAATAGTGATAAAAAAGTAGCTGAACTAAAAGCAAAAGGTTTTGATGCCAGAAAAATAGGTGTAAACAAATATGGATTACATCAAGTCGTTTATGCCAGCTATGAAGACAGGTTAGCATCTTTAGAAGCTTTACGTACTATTAAAAAAACACAAAGCAAGGACGCTTGGTTGTTGGTTAAAAAACTAGATTAAGAAACCTTCTTTATCTAAAGAATTCTTAAAATGTAGTCAGAAATCTAAAATTACGATTTACCTTTGCAGTGCATTTTAAAACATAAGTGATGACTGCAAAAACGCCAGAACAATCTAAAACAACTATGACTGACTTGGTATTGCCAAGTGAAACCAACCCATTAAACAACTTATTTGGAGGTGAACTTTTAGCCCGAATGGATCGTGCTGCTAGTATTGCAGCAAGACGTCATAGTCGTAGAATTGTTGTAACAGCATCTGTAAACCATGTAGCGTTTAATCGTTCAGTACCTTTAGGAAGTGTGGTAACTATAGAAGCCAAGGTTTCTCGTGCGTTTAAAACCTCTATGGAAGTTTTTTTAGACGTTTGGATTGAAGACCGCGAATCTGGTGAACGTACGCAGGCCAATGAAGCCATTTATACCTTTGTTGCTGTAGATGAAACCGGACGCCCAGTTTCTATACCAGAATTAACACCTGAAACATCATTAGAAAAAACACGTTTTGAAGGTGCTCTACGCCGTAAACAATTAAGTTTGGTATTGGCTGGAAAAATGAAGGCTAATGACGCAACAGAACTGAAAGCGTTGTTTGAGTAAAGTTAAAGTTATTCTTGATAAGTATAAGTTACTTCCACTAACAAATCACCATTTGAGTATTCTTTTGATGTTAAAGGATAACCGGCCTCGTTGTAAGTATATTCAATGTTGACTTCACTCGTTAAAAAATCATCTGAACGGATAGATTTAGTAATATTATTAAAACTATGCCCTACAATTTTATTCATCTCTTGGTTTTCAAAAGGTGTCTTAAGAGGGTTATTATAAGTATCATACTCAAAAGTATAATCTATAATTTCGGCACCAAAATTTCTTTCTTCATGCCTACTTTCAATATTGCCGTTTACATCAAATGAAAAATTTGACATAGCATATTCCTCGTTATCAGAATTAAAAAAATGCTTATTTATTAATTGATTGTCGTCATTATAATTATAAACGGTGCGTGAAACATTACCACTAATAGAATGTCTCTCTGATGACGTAATCAAACCATCCGTATAGATAAATTCAGTATATTCAGTACTACCATCAACCATAATAGAGAGCATCCGAATTTGTCCATTTGAATTATAAAAATATGTGTAAATAGCACGTAAATATTGTGATGCACTCCATCCCTCTTCAATTGCGTTTACAACTTTACCTTCTGCATTAAATGAATAGGTCGTTGTAGTGCGAAAATTTTCTTCAGGATGGATAATTTCTACTTTTACTAAAGCCCCTGAAGGCGCATTGTTTTGCGGTAAATCTGATCCGGAATCATCACTGCTACAAGCTGAAAATAAAACAATAGCTACAACACTCATGGAAAGTAATAGTTTTTTCATTTTTATTAGTTTAATTACAAAATGCTATCACATTTTGTAAACCCTTGATTTAAATTTCAAAATGCTATCACATTTTGTAAACCCAATCAGCAGGGTTTTTAGTTTTGGTTTCTTTAAACACGCTAAATCTTAATACCGTTTTTCCATCAGCTGGATTGGTAAAAATTTCGCCAATGTCTTGTTTTGTAGTGATATTATCGCCTGTTTTCACATAAACTTTAGACAGGTTTGTATACGATGTAATGTAATTACCATGCTGTATCATCACGGTTAAATTACCATGCCTAATTGCCTGAACACGCATTACTTTACCTTTAAAAACAGCGCGTGCTTTGGCATTTTTTTCGGTAGCAATACGCACACCACTACTTTGTATCATAACGGTTGGTACAATAGGCGATGGTTGTTTCCCATAGCGTACAGTAACAATTCCCTTTTCTACAGGCCATGGTAATTTGCCCTTACTCGCTACAAAATTACTTGCTAGTACTTTATCTTCTGGTGTTAAGGCAAAATTACTTGACGATGTTGAGGCTTTTCCAGCTTTTTTATTAGAAGCTGCTATAGCATCTCTAATTATTTTTTCTATCTCTCGGTCTATTCTATCAGCTTCTTGTTGCTTTTCACGAATTTGAGCGGTGTAATTACTTAAATTCTTTTTAATAGATGCCATAAGGCTTTCATGCTGCTTTAACTCACTTTCTAATTGACGTTGCGCCACACGGTTTTCTTCTATAAGCTTTTGCTTGTCTTCTTTTTGTTTTAAAAGCGCTTGGTTAGTGGCTTGAAGCTCGGCTGTTTTGGTTTTAATCATTTCGCCTTGCTCTTTTTGGTAATTGGCATATTGATTAATATACTGAATACGCTTATAAGCTTGCTTAAAGTTTGTTGATGATAATAAAAACATTATTCGGCTTTGCTCACTTTTACTTTTATATGACGTGAGAATCATTTTTGCATAATTATCCTTTAATGTTTTTAGTTCGTCACGTAACTCGGTTATTTTATTTTGATTGGTATTAATCTCTCGAGTTAATAAATTGGCTTGTTGATTGGTAACCTTAATCAAGTTTTTACGCACATTTACCTTATAGTTTAAGTCTTCAATAAGTGACGTTTGCGATTTTTGCTTGGTTTTATTTGCAAAAAGCAACTCATTAATTTGCTGGATTTCTTTACGAAGTTCCTGACGACGCTCTTCTAATTCTTGTTGTTTTTTACTTTGAGAAAACGTCAAGGTACTGCATAATAAAAGCAGCCATAAAAATGATATGTGATATGATGGTTTTTGTGGCATTATTCTAACCTAATTTCTTTAAATCCTGAAGGAATTTTAAACGGATATCTTAAATCTTCGTTCAAAGATACCGATTTGAATTCCATTTCAATAATGGTTTCGCTATCGCCTTCTAAAGCGATTACCTTTAGTTGCTCTGGCAATATTTGATCATCAACATTTTGATATTGTAAGTAATCTATTTCTAAAAATCTTGATTCTGTAGCTTGAGCTAATTGTTGTGATTGCATTTTAAAATTTACAGCGCTAACTACATAAAACAACTCAAATAAAGCTGTTTGTGTATGCGGTTGAAACAAATAGGCTTCGTCATGAATTGACATTTTGTAATCAGCTTTATTAAGTGGAAATAAAGCATTGCCTAACAATAAGTTTTGAACTTTTTCAAAGTCTAAATCAGTTCCTAAAAGGTTGCTTAAATAAGCAAAATCTCCATCAAAATATGTGTTATCAAGTTTGTTATAAAACTGTACGCTTTGTGGTGTTATCTTAAGTCTGATAAGGTTTAATGCTGAATTGATCCAAATAATTTCATCTTTTAGAATACGCATTGTAACCGTATGGGTTTGCGATTTGGTATCTTGTGTATAGCTTGCTTTTACTCGCGCTTGAAATGTTTTAAAATCAGGTGCGTTTTTATCATTGATTTTTATAACCTCTTTTGCTGAAAGCTTCAAGTTTTTTGTGCCGTCTGTTGCTATTTTGGATGATTTACACCCAACAAGACACATGATACATGTTACTACTAACAAGCATTTTATTATTGAAATTTTGTTCATTAATTGGTAGATTCTAACTTATTTGCTTTGTTACTAAACGTTTTTGCTTTTGCTGTATTGCCTAATTCAGAATGCGCTAAACTTAATTGTTTATAAAAATCAGCTTCCATTTTTGAGTCTTCTATGATATAGTCAAGTCCCATTTCTAATGTTGATATAGCTTCTTTAAAACGTTTTAATCTATTAAGAGACACGCCATTTACTAAATAAAAAACGGGTTGAGAAGGATAGCTTTCTAAAGCTTTGTTACTTTTTTCAACAGCTGTTTCGTACTGCTCTAAATCTATGTGAAGCAATAGAATGTTTCTTAAGATACCGTAATTGTTTCCCTCAATTTTTAAGGCCTCTTCATAATACTCTAGTGCTTTTTTCTTATCTCCTTTTGCTAAAAAGTATTGAGCAACTTCTACGTTAGATTTTCCGTTTGGTTCTGATGTTAAATTGGTTATTTCTACCAAATCATCTTCATATTCTGGATGAGAGCCTACAAAATTTACAAAGTCTGAAAGCACCATCATTTTTGCTTCAGGCTTAATTAGCGTGCTTTTTAGAGCTATTTTCATAGAATTTATTGCTTTATCTACATTGCCTTCTTCTAGATAAAACTTGTAAAGCGCTAGATGTACTAGTTGAGAATTTGGTTTTATTTCTAATAGCTTTTTGGCTGTTTCAAAAGCCTTTTCTTTATCGTTATTTTCACTATATCTATATATTAGTGCTAAATAGTTTGCTTCTTCATCTGGGTTTCCTTCTACGCGCTCTTCTAAATTTTCTATTTGTTTTTCTTTTTGACCTGTGGCAGCATAAATTTGGTTTCTTACAACATCTCGTGCATACGAAATACCATATTTTTCATCTAATTCATCTAAAATTTTTAATGCATCTTTATAGTCTTTTGTTCGCATATAAAGCGCAACTAAGTCTTCTTTATAATCAGGATGATAATCGGCTAACTGTTTTAGCGTTTTTATGGCTTTGTTATAATCGTTTTGCTGTGCATAAACATCATACAACTCATCAAGATACCACTCATTACTTGGCTCATCTTTTATAGCTTCTTTTAAAGCATCTTCTGCTTCTCCAAAATTTTTAAGCTTGTTGTAGTTTTTACCTAATTCATAATAGAATACCGATTGATCATCGTCTATTTCTATACACTTTAGTAGTATTTGTACAGCTTTATCGTAGTTTTCTATACCTTTTTGTTTTAAGGCCTCAAAAAACAATTCTTGCAGCTTATCATCTACTTCTCCTAAATCATCTTGATTTACTTTATTATAATCTATTTGAGACAAGGCAGTTTGGGGAATGATAAAAATTCCGAAGAGAAAATATAATATAAAAAAAATCTTTCCGCTCAATTTGATTTATTTTAAAAGGTCTTCAATGACATCTAACTTTTCTATAATATCAACTTTTTCACACGAAGCCTTCATTAAACATCTAAAGTGTTCTGCCTCTTGTGGCAGGTTTTTACCTGCGTTGTCAAAGGTAGTTTTATCAGGCCATTGTGCATAAGCTATATAAGTTAATGCGTCTTTTTTGTGTAATCTTGAACCTAAACTACCTTCATGTTTATATATCAATTTTGTTAAGCCTTTCCAGGCTTTTATAAAATCATCTTTGTGATTTTCCTTTATTTTAAATGTGTAAAGAACAATATACATTATCAATTGTTATTCCAAAACTGAATAATCGCCTATGCTTATTTTTGAAAATTGGCCATCATAAGTTACGTGGTTTCCTATCATGGCTTCATCTAAAGTAGCATTTTTTATAGTGGTGTTGGTTTGTATTAAACTATTTTTAACGGTTGTATTTTCGATACTACAATTGTTTCCTATAGATACATTTGGTCCAACAGTTGCATTGCTTAAAACCACGTTTTCACCTATAAAGCATGGTTCTATTATTGTTGCGTTATTAATAACGACAGAAGATGCAATTAATTGCTCTTTATTATCTTCTTGTAAAAAGCCTAGCATGCGTGTATTTGTCTCTACCGTTACTGCTTTATTTCCGCAGTCCATCCATTCATTTACAGTGCCTGTTTTAAAAATTTTGCCATCTGCCATCATACGTTTTATACCATCATTTATTTGGTATTCGCCACCATTCATAATGTTTTCGTCTAAAACCTCTTGTAGTTTTTCTTTTAAAACAGCGACATCTTTAAAATAATAAATACCTATTACTGCTTGATCAGAAACAAACGTTTGAGGTTTTTCAACCAACTCAATTATTTCATTATTATCATTTAGTTTCACAACACCATAGGCTTGTGGGTTTTCTACCTGTTTTGTCCAAATTACGGCATCAGCTTCCGGGTCTAAATTAAAGTTTGCTCTAATTAATGTATCTGCATAAGCAATTACAGCAGGTCCTGAAAGTGATTCTTTAGCACTCATAATAGCATGACCGGTTCCTAGTGGTTTATCTTGACGATATATAGACGCTTTTGCGCCTAATCCGTTTGCTAGTTTGGTAAGACTTTGCACAACATCTTCTCCAAAAAAAGCAGGGTCTCCTAAAACAAAAGCAATTTCATCTATAGGCTGTTTTAATATTTTGGCAATATCTTTAACCAAACGGTGAACAATAGGTTGCCCAGCCACTGGAATTAATGGTTTTGGAACTGTTAATGTGTGCGGACGCAATCTTGAGCCACGTCCTGCCATTGGTACAATTATTTTCATATTACTGTCTGCAAAAGCAGGTGTCTTTTTGTGTTAAACATTTTGTTTTTATTCTCTTGGTAGTCATAATTTACTGAATCTGCAAGAAATGACTATTTTACTCCCGTACTTCCAAAACCTCCTTCGCCTCTTGAGGTTTCAGAAAGTTCTTTTACTGATTCCCATTCTGCACGTTCGTGTTTTGCAATGACTAATTGTGCAATACGCTCACCGTTTTCAATAGTAAAATCTTCGTTTGAAAGGTTCACAAGTATTACACCTATTTCACCTCTGTAATCAGCATCTACTGTTCCTGGAGCGTTTAAAACTGTAATACCTTTTTTTGCTGCTAATCCGCTTCGTGGTCTTACCTGTGCTTCATAACCTACTGGAAGTTCTATAAACAAACCTGTTCCTACAATACTTCTTTCAAGAGGTTTTAATGTTCTAGGCTCTGATAAATTGGCACGTAAATCCATACCTGCTGAAGCAATGGTTTCGTAGTTTGGTAAATCGTGATTAGATTTATTTATAATTTTTATAGTCATTTTATCTGTTTATTAATTGTCTTATTTGTTGTTTTTCTGAAAAACCAACTATTGCCAAAAATACAATTAAGAGCGAAATACTTACTGGATAATTGTCTCTAAATTGATAGAAACTTATAAAAGAAAAAGCAATAGATAGCGTTAAATACAAACTAATCTTTTTTAAGTTATATGGTATTGGGTAATACTTTCTGCCAAAATAAAATGAAAGAAACATCATGATTGCATAAGCAGCAAGTGTAGCAACTGCTGAAGCTTTATAACTAAACTGTTTTATAAAAAGCAAGTTTATAACTAATGTTACTAATGCACCAATGACAGAAATATAAGCGCCAAATTTGGTTCTATCAGTTATTTTGTACCAAACCGAAAGGTTGTGGTAGATGCCTAAACAAAAGTTAGCTAATAGTATAATAGGCACAACCCACATAGCTTCCCAATAATCTTCACTTCTTACAATAAATAATTTTAAAACATCAGCAAAGACCACTACGGTAAGTAGAATGACCGAGCCTATAGCAACAAAAAATTCTAATATTCTAGCATAGTTTTTTTGAGGATTGCTGCTCTTTGCATGACTAAAAAAGAATGGTTCAATACCTAACCTATAAGCCGTTGCAAATAGTGTCATAAAAAGCGCTATTTTATAGCATGCCGAATACATGCCTATTTCGGTTTCTGCTATATTTTTAGGTAATAGCTTATCTAATAAAATACGGTCAAACGTTTCATTTATAGAAAAAGCCACACCAGCAACTAGAACCGGAGTTCCGTAACGCATCATTTTTTTCCAAAGTGATTTATTAAAACTAAATGAAATCTTGGTATAAAACGATAGCATAAGTAACAGTGTAACACCGCTTGCAACCAAATTGGCTATAAAAATGTAATTGATTTCGAAATTATCTTTACATATACTGTCAAGAAAACCAATATAATAAGAAGCGTCTGCAAGTGCTAATAAGAAGAATAAATTCAATCCTAAACTAATAACTACGTTAAGTATTTTTATAATAGCATAACGCATAGGTTGTTGGGTAGCGCGTAACCAAGCAAAAGGTATTATTACAAGTGCATCTAAAAGTAAAATCCAGATAACAAGCTTTATATACGAGACATTAATATCAGTGATATTAGCTATTTGATTTTGAAATAATAGTGCTAAAGCAAAAAAAACAAATGATGAAACAACTAGTGATATTGCTGATGTACTAATAACACTATTCTTATTATCTTCTTTATTGAAAAACCTAAAAAATGCGGTCTCCATACCGTATGCTAAAATTACATTAAAAAGCACAAAGTATGAGAAAATAACAGAAACCTTTCCATATTCTGCAACCGATGATAAAACACCTTCTGTTGTATAAAGAGGCACCAATAAAAAGCTTAACATTCTGGGAAGTACAGTTGCTAACCCATAAATAAATGTTTGTTTAAAAAGTGCTTTGAGTCCGCTCAAAATAATTTAGAATAGATTATGCTAAAAGTAGCTATTTAAGTAGAGCTATAAAAATAATCAGGAAACAAAAAAGCCTCACTAATAAGTGAGACTTTTTATTTTGATATTGACGCCTTGGTATGTAACCAAAACATCAAATATGTTTATTAGTTATTTAAAGCTTCTGCACCACCAACAATCTCTAGGATTTCGTTAGTAATAGCTGCTTGACGCGCTTTATTATAAGTTAGTTTTAATTGATCTCTTAACTCGGTAGCATTGTCTGTTGCTTTGTGCATTGCTGTCATACGAGCACCATGCTCTGAAGCAAAAGAATCTCTAATACCTTTAAATAATTGTGTTTTCAATGATTTAGGTATTAATTGCTCAACGATTTCTACTTTTGAAGGTTCAAAAATATAATCAAGGGTTACGTTTTCATCAGCCTCAACAGGAACAATTGGTAAAAACTGTTCTCTTGTTACTATTTGCGTAGCTGCATTTTTAAATTTGTTATAAACGATTTCGATTTTATCAAACTCGCCAGCCACAAATTTATCCATTAGCATTTCTGCTAATTCTGCTACGTTATCAAAAGTTAAGTCATCAAAAATGTCGCTTTTATTTGCTATAACCTTGTTGGTTTTCTTGAAAGCATCATTGGCTTTTTTTCCAACAACAACATAAGAAACATCTTTATTTGCATATGTTTCTGTAGTAAGCTTGTTAACAGCTTTTATGATGTTTGAGTTAAAAGCACCACATAAACCTCTGTTTGAAGTAATAGCAACAATTAATACTTTGTTTACTTCACGTTGGTCTGAAAACTTGCTTCCTGAATCTGCATCTAATGTTGCGCTTAAACTTTGTAAAAGTTCAGTTAATTTATCTGCATACGGACGCATTGCAGTAATAGCATCTTGTGCCTTCTTTAACTTTGCTGCCGATACCATTTTCATGGCACTCGTTATTTGCATCGTTGAAGATACTGATGATATTCTATTACGTATTTCTTTTAAATTTGCCATATGTTCTTTTTGAGATCCTGTAAATTTTTCAGGATGACATTAACATTATTACGCTTTATACTTACTTGATAAATCTTTTGCTACAGTGATTAATGTGTCTGTAACTTCATCTGTAAGTTTTCCTGCTTTAAGTGTATCTAAAACACCTCTGTGTTTAGCGTTTAAGAATTCGATATAATCTCTTTCAAATTCTTTTACTTTCTCTACAGGAACATCTTTTAATAAGTTTTTAGAACCTGCATAAATGATAGCTACCTGATCTTCTACAGTAAACGGATCGTTTTCAGCTTGCTTTAAGATTTCAACGTTACGTTTTCCTTTTTCAATTACATTTAAAGTAACTGCATCTAAATCAGAACCAAATTTTGCAAAGGCTTCTAATTCACGGAAAGCAGCTTGGTCTAACTTTAATGTACCAGATACTTTTTTCATTGATTTAATTTGTGCCGAACCACCTACACGAGATACTGAAATACCTACGTTAATTGCTGGACGTACACCAGAGTTAAATAAATCTCCATCTAAAAATATCTGACCATCTGTAATAGAAATTACGTTTGTTGGGATATAAGCAGATACGTCACCAGCTTGTGTTTCAATAATAGGTAAAGCTGTTAATGAACCACCACCTTTAACCATAGGCTTTAAAGATTCTGGTAAATCGTTCATATCTTTTGCGATATCATCATCAGCGATTACTTTTGCTGAACGCTCTAATAAACGAGAGTGTAAGTAGAAAACGTCTCCTGGGTACGCTTCACGTCCTGGTGGACGACGTAATAATAAAGACACCTCACGGTAAGCTACTGCTTGTTTAGATAAATCGTCATAGATAATTAATGCTGGACGACCAGTATCTCTAAAATATTCTCCAATTGCTGCTCCTGCAAATGGTGCGTATACTTGCATTGGTGCAGGATCTGATGCGTTTGCGGCAACAATAGTAGTGTATGCTAAAGCACCTTTATCTTCTAAAGTTTTAGCAATGTTTGCTACAGTAGATGCTTTTTGACCTACGGCAACATATATACAATATACAGGCTCACCTGCATCGTAAAATTCTTTTTGATTTAAGATGGTATCAATACAAACTGTTGTTTTACCAGTTTGACGGTCACCAATTACAAGCTCACGTTGTCCACGACCTACAGGAATCATTGCATCAATAGATTTGATACCTGTTTGTAATGGTTCGTTTACTGGTTGACGATAAATTACTCCAGGAGCTTTACGCTCTAGAGGCATTTCATATGTTTGACCTTCTATAGATCCTTTACCGTCAATTGGGTTTCCTAAAGTATCAACCACACGACCAACAATACCTTCACCTACATTAATAGATGCAATACGTCCTGTACGTTTTACTGTAGAGCCTTCTTTAATTCCTTGAGAAGCTCCTAATAATACGATACCTACGTTATCTTCTTCAAGGTTAAGTACGATTCCTTCTAATCCACCTTCGAATTCTACTAATTCTCCGTATTGTGCATTTGAAAGTCCGTAAGCACGTACAATACCATCACCCACAGTTAATACTGTTCCTACTTCGTCTAATGAAGCACCTGCTTCAAAACCTGAAAGTTGTTGTTTTAAGATTGCTGATATTTCAGCTGGTTTTACTTCTGCCATCTTATTATTTATTTAAGATAAAACTATCTTTAGTTTAATGTAAATTCTCTTTTTAACTTATTTAATTTGTTTGCAATACTAGCATTATATTGCATGTCACCAACACGTAATATGAAACCTCCTAATATTGTTTCATCTACAATGTTTTTAACTTCAACAGCTTTACTGGTTAACTCTTTTATTTTTGCTAACACTTTCTTTTCTAAATCTTCAGTCATTGGCACTGCTGTTGTAACTGTAGCCATTTCTTTTCCGTTTTGGATATCGAATAATTCAGAATATTTTTTTGCAACATTTTGAATAATGTCAACACGCTTGTTTGAAACAAGGATATTAAAAAGCTCTTTAGTAATGTCGTTACTACTAGAAAATACTTGTAATAGAACTTCTTTTTTTGTTTCAGACTTTACAACAGCGTTTTCTAGCATTGCTTTAAGCTCTGCATTATCTTCTATAGTTTTAGAGATTAAAACCATATCAGTGTTTATAGCATCAGCTATTTGCTTTTCTGTTGCTAAACTTAATACTGCTTTTGCGTATCGTATTGCTGCTCTTGTTCCTGCCATGGCATTTATTAGTTTAATGTTGCTTCACCTAACATAGACTCAACTAACTTCATTTGTTTGTCTTTGCTAGATAATTCTTCACGAACTACTTTTTCTGCAATATCTATTGATAAATGAGCTACTTGCGATTTTAATTCGGCAATAGCTGCTTTCTTTTCTGCTTCGATTGATGCTTGAGCACTTGCTACTAATTTATTAGCTTCAGCTTGAGCTTCGTTTTTAGCGTCTTCAATCATTTTAGCTTTCATGTCACGTGCTTCTTTAAGCATAGTTTCACGCTCTAATCTTGCTTCTTGTAAAAGTCTATCGTTATCAGCTTGAAGATTTTGCATTTCTAATTTAGCATTTTCTGCTGATTGTAATGCATTTTTAATACCATCTTCACGGTCTTGTAACGAGTTCAAAATAGGTTTCCATGCAAATTTACGCATTAATACTATTAAAATAAGTAAAATGATGGCTTGCATGAAAAACAAACCTGGTGAAAAATCGTTTAATAACTGATCCATGTTTTTTTGTTAAATGGGTTCTTTATTGTTTAATTTTTTTAAACCAGAACCTGTAACCAACCGTTACAGGTGTTCTGGTTTTTGTCTTAATACGGAAATAATTACTTTCCTAAGATTAATGCACCGAAAGCTAAACCTTCTAATAAGGCTCCGATGATGATCATCGCAGTTTGGATTTTACCAGCTGCTTCAGGTTGACGAGCAATACCTTCCATTGCTTTACCACCAATTTGACCTAAACCGATTCCCCCACCGATTACGATTAATCCTGCTCCAATTAAATTGTACATACTAATTGATTTTAAAATATTAATTAAACAAATTTATATTTAGTGATGCTCGTGTTCTTCAACAGCCATCCCTATAAATAACGATGATAACATCGTAAAAATAAACGCTTGTAAAAAGGCTACTAATAATTCAATAACCATAATAAACAATGACAACACTAGAGACATTCCTGTAGAGGCTACTGGCCCAAAAGATTGTTTCATGGTAATCATTAAAGCTATTAAGCTCATAACCACAAAGTGACCTGCGGTAATATTTGCAAATAAACGTACTAATAGTGAGAATGGTTTAATTAATACAAAACCAACCAACTCTATTACTGCTAGAATAGGACGCAAAATGACAGGAACTCCTGGCATCCATAATGTATGTGCCCAAAAATCTTTACTTCCACTAAAAAGATAAATTAGCATTGTAAAAATAGCTAAACATGCTGTTACTGCTATTTGCCCAGTTACGTTAAACCCTAATGGAGTTAACCCTAACAAGTTCAATATCCAAACAAAGAAAAACACGGTTAGCAAAAAGCCCATGAATTTTCTATATTTTTTCTCTCCAATATTTGGTCTTGCAATCTCGTCACGCACATATATTACTAGGGGCTCTAATACTCTTCCAATTCCTGTTGGCACGTGTCCTTTTTTATAACCTCTAGCTAAAGCACCAAATCCTAAAAGCATTAATAAACCTGTTAACAACATACCTAGTACGCTTTTTGTAATAGAAAAGTCTAAAACTTTTGTTGCATTAGTTGCATGATGCGCTTCGTCAAATTGAACTTCATTTGCGTCTGCATCTAATTCGTATATTTTACTATGAATTTTTGTTAGCTTAACGCCATCTTTTTCAACAACAACATGTCCTGCGTCATCATGGTGAAATTCTGAAGACATAAATGTTCGCAACCCTTTACTTGTCCAAACAATTACAGGAAGCGGAAAACCATAATGTTTCCCCGATTCATTATCGGTATAGAAATGAAAATCGTGTGAATCTTTTAAGTGATGCGCAATGTACTCTTTAATTTCTTCTGGAGTATCAACTTGGTTCCCTTCTGGATGCTGGTTTTTATTGTCGTCTCCATTAGCAAACACAGATAATGAAGTTGTTAATGCAAACAATACAACTAAAAACTTGATAGATTTTTTTGCTATCATAATTCCTTTTCTAAATAATAACATTTAGGCTTTCTAAAATTTTGTGCAAAGGTACACAATAATTTAAAAACCCAAGCGCTTTTTTTGTTTAGTTTTTTTTAACAGTAGTTTTTTACTTTTCATTTATTTAAAAGCCTCTTTTATTTACTGTTAAGAAGTCTTGCTACGCCAACAGCTTCAATTGTTAAAAATAAAAACAACGGAACTATTAATGCAACCGATTCTGCTTTTAGCAAACTCTCTTTTGCAAATACTGATTCTTGAAAAATTAAAACAAAAACTCCTATCTTGAAAAACATAAGCATCAAGTATGCATAACCTGCTTGATTAGGCATCTTTTCTGCCATAATTTCTACACAAACGTAAACTATGAATGCAGCAATTGCATGAAACAAATACACGCGCCATAATGCAAACGAAAGTGCTTGTGTGTTTAAATAATTATGGGCCGAAAAGACTATAACAAAACACCCAATTATAGAAAATGTAAATACTAGTATTCTTTTTATCAAGGCTAATCTTTTTTATTTGTAATATTTAAAACCTGTTTTATGACGGCATACATAGCTATAAAAACAGACAGCAAAGTTACTATTTTATAGTAAAGCTGATTTGTATTATTAAATTTAACATCAAGCCAAGCCCCCAACTCACTACCTAGGTATATGGTAACTCCCATTTGAATGGCTATTGTTGTAAACCTTATATATTTATTATACTGCTGTTTTGGTTTTTGAGACATGCTTATTGGCGTTCTGATTTACTCCTTTCATTGAGCAAGTCACATTAAATGTTGCTCCAGGATCTACCTCAAGTTTTCCTACGGTTACTTCGCCTTCTATTTTTGCTGTAGATTTTAGCGTAAGCGTTCCTGATAATATTAACTTTCCAGAAAATTCTCCTTCAAAATATGCATCGGCTCCTTCTATGGTTCCGTTTACGATTCCTGTTTTTCCAACAACTATTTTTCCTGGAGTTTTTAGTGTGCCGTCAATGGCGCCATCTATTCTAAAACCTCCGTCACTTGTTAGGTCTCCTGTAACTTTGGTTCCTTTTGCTATAATGTTTTGATTTGAAATGCTCTCTAGGTTATGATTGCTTTTTCTATTGTCAGAAAACATGTTTTTTGTATTTAAATATTATTGATTTGAAGCTGTATATTCGTCTACATTTTTATGTATTTGTATCACCCTGTAGTTTGATGAAGATACCGCAAAGAACGGTTTTGTTATTTTATTTTTTTTGCGTTCTAATAATGAGCTTGCATAGCCTTCAGCTCCTTCTTTACTTTTTAAACCATGAATAACAACAAACTTTGTTGTTTCATTGTAAACGTCTGTTGAAAGTGACATATCAAAAACGTGTACTTGCTCAATGGCTTCATTTAATTGTTTTTTAAAGTCTTCTATGGATTCAAACTCGTCTTTAGAAAATGTGTATACTATTTTAAAATTCTTTTCTTCAGGGTTATCAGTAAATTTCTTGTTTGCTATTTTTGGAAGCACATTGTCTACAATGTTTTTTGCTTGCTGCCCTTCTGGTGTGTTTGCATAATTTAAAGCTACAAAATTCATACCCTTACTATATGCTTCATAACCATGCAATCGTCCAGATGCTTGAGCCTTCAGCAGCTCTAACTTTGGTACTATTGGGTCGCCTTCAAAAAGTGTAATATATTCTTCTGCACCTTCTATTACTTCAGCGTACTGTTGATCTTGAAGTTTTCTGTAGAGGTTTTCGTAAATACTTTCAGGACTACTCTCATCTTTAAGATTTGCGCTTTCTGGATTTTTTAGGATAGCCGCATATCTAGATTCTGGATAGTTTGATATAATATCATTTTTACTAATTGTAGCCTCATCGTTTTCACCTAAAAGTGTATAAATTTTATATAAATTATACTTACTAGGTAATATTAATTTTTCTTCAGGAGAAAAACTTAAAAGTGCTTGAAACTTGTCTTTAGACAACTCGTATTCTTTAAATTTTTCTTTGTAAATCAATCCTAATTGATAGTATGCATAGTTTCGTTCTTTTGTAATACTATCTATTGCTTTATCTTCTGTTGGAATTTGATCTATATAAAATTTAGGGTCGAAAATTTCATTGCTTGCCTCATCGTCTAACAATCCTGCTAGTTCTGTGTTTAATGCTGATTTTGCTTTGCTAGACCATCTCCAATTATCAGCGTTACTTCTATTTCCCCAATTACTAACAAACTCTGTTTTTCCATAAGCTACAGTTGTTGGATTGTAAAAATAAAAGGTTGCTGCGACTCCTGGCATTGGGCCTTTTGATCTTGCTGCAACTCTAGACATTTGTGCCGTAAGCTTATCATTTGTGTTTGCTGGTTTTTGACTGCGCGCAGCTTGTTCTTGGCGTTCTTTTTCTTCTTCTGCTAGTTGTTTTAATTTCTCTGTGTAACCTTGAAAATACGTCAACCTTGCTTCGTTTGACATAGCAACTAAATCTAAAATACTATCGTCTACTTTTGCTATATCCTCATAATTTATAACGTCTTCTAAATTATCTCTTTTACGTTTTATAATACGATAAGGTTTACTATTGGTTTTAAGGTTTTTCATGGTGCTATCGTAGTAAGCACCAGCTAACTTATATTCAGAATTATCAAAATTTATATTCCCTATGGTTTCATAGTTTTTTGCTCGCAAAAGTTGGTCTTGCGTATTTGTTCGCAAAGATTTATTGTAATATGCAACCGCTAAAGAATCTGATTGATTTTGTAAATGATATTGAGCAATTTGAAAATATATTTTATCTAAAAAAGGCCTGTTTTCTCTGTTTTCTTCTAAATCTGTTAACAACTCTAAAAACTCAAGCTTATTTCCTTTATCATAATTAAAGTTTTTAGCTTTTTCTAAATGTGCAGTGATTAAATAAATTCTTGGAATTCTTCTGTTTAGTTCTATAACACGATCAAAAGCAATGTTTGCGCTGTCTTTATCTCCTAACGCATTGTATAATTGCCCTTGAATAAAACGGTATCTACCGCGTTCGTCATTGTTTTTTGTACTGCTAGCAGCAATATCTATTTGAGTTAAAGCACTGTCAAGAGATTTTGTGTTGATATAGGCTTGTGCTAGCATAGATGTTGCATCAGCTAGATCTTGCTTTTCTAGTTCTTCTTGCTCTAAAAGACGCTTAAGATTTTTTATTGCTAGCTCATCATTTTCTAGCCTTATATTGGTTTTTTCTCTCCAAATTTTTGCTTGATTAATCTTATCACTTGCTGGGTATTTATAAAGAATGTAGTTAAAGGCTTCTAAAGCTGGTATAAAGCGCTGGTCAAAATAGCGGGCTTTTCCTAACAGTAAATATGCTTCATCAATTTGAGGATTTCGTTCTTTACCATCTATATTCATGCCGTGCTTTTGCACTGCTTTTATGGCTTTCTCTTCTGCTCTAGAAAAACTTTCGTTTTTACTTTGCCCTGGAAGTGTAATTTCTTCAAAAATCTCCATACGCTCTATTGGTAAGATATCCCAATAGTTGTCTTGATATGAAGCTTTCAAATTAACAACACCTTGATTTAATGCGTTATACCCATTAAACAACGTATTGTCTCTAGCTGATAGTGCGTGATAATTTCTATTTAAAAAAGTATCTTTTTTTCTAGAACAACTTGCTGTGACTAGCACAATACCAGTAAGTAATATAATGATTCTTAAAGATGTCTTCAACGTTGGTGATGTTTGGTTAATACATAACTAAAAACAGCTACATATATTATGTAATGCTGTAAAAATAAGCATCTTTTTGAATTATTATGAAAAAAACGACGGACTTTTAAATAGTTTCTGTCCCAGAAAAATGTGCTTCTAACTCTTTTAGAGTTGCTTCGCTAGTTTGTAAATCTTTAATAATTTCTCCTTTTTCTAATACAACTATACGCTCACAAACATCAGTTACGTGTAATAAATCATGACTAGAAACAAGTACTGTAACCCCTTTTGTAGCTGCTAAATCTTTAATAATTCCTTTTAAACGAATTTGTGTTGTAGGATCTAAATTTGCAAATGGCTCATCTAGAATTACAACATCAGGGTTGCCTATGAGCGCTGCTACAATTCCAGCTTTTTTCTGATTTCCTTTACTTAAGTCTCTTAAATATTTTTTCTGCCCAAGTATTTCGCCATGAAAAAAGTCGGTGTATTGAGACACTAGAGCATCAACATCAGCTTTATTTTGACCGCGTAATTCACCTATGAAATAAAAGTACTCTTCAGGAGTTAGGTAGCCTATTAAAAAGCTTTCATCAATAAAGGCTGACGTAAATGGTTTCCAATCTTCACTTTCATCTACTTTAATATTGTTGTTTTTTATATATCCTGTTGTAGGTTGAATTAAATCTAACAACAAGCTAAAGTATGTGGTTTTTCCTGCACCATTATTCCCTACTAATCCAAAACTTTGTCCTTTAGGGATTTGCAAATCTGCTATATTTAAAACCGTTTTTTGGCCATATGCTTTTGAGAGGCTTGATGTGTGTATCATAATACGTTTTTAATTAATTATCTTGACTAAATGCACTAATCATTTTATACTTTGAGGCTAAATATTTTTTGGTAATAACATTCATTATTTTTTGATGAAGAACAATACCTAAAATACCTATAATCACCAATACTAAACACGCTATTTCGAAATTAACTAACCAATAGACAACCCCAAAAATAGCTAGAGGTAAAATCATAAGAGGTAAGCCTATTAACCACTGAACTGCGCCTGTTCCTTGATAATTAAAAGCTGCTCTTTGATTTAGGTCAATCTTCTTTCTGTTATAAGAGCCTCCTAATAAAATAACATGTGTGTTTATCCCTATATTATAAATTGCAGCTGCAAAATGAGCTAATAAAATTTTCCATCCAAAGTACACATACGGAATACTCAACACAAACAAGATTACTACACTCAAACTCATTAGTGTAAATTTTGACTTAAGATATTGTTTGTATTTAATATTCTGACTCATTAGCATTTTGTAATAACCGCTATCCCAAGCCGGCACAAACTGACCAAAATTGATTAAGAAAATTCCTGTAACAAAAATGCCTATAAACCCATAAAACCATGGCTTGTCAGCATAATTAGGATTAGGATAAAAAATAAGTCCATACAGTAAACCAAAAATCACCAGAAACACTGTAGATTTAGGACGTTTGTTTCTCCATATTAGTTTTAAATCTAACTGCATAAAAGGTGCAACATCACCAAATCTTTTTGTCCATTCTAAATTAGAAGAATTTACCTCCTTAACATTTGATTTTAAAGAGCTATCTAAAAACAGTTTTTTTCTCAGCATTTTAAAGTTTACAACATACAATGCTATCAAAATCAATATTGGAACTAGCAATAAAATAGGATTGTTGTAAACACCATTTACTGCCTGCGCTACTAAATCGGTAAACGAAATAATGTTGAAATAGTTTAAAGCAAATACTCCTCCTGAAATTGCAATTACCGGAAGAAAAGACAATTCCGTTTCAGCAGAAAAACTTTCTAAAATAAAATTTAGAAAATTAATAATTAGCGTTATACAAAGTATGGTTAGAACCCAAACTAGGACAGAAACAGTTGGGTAGTCGTTTATCAACAGCATTATCCCAAAAGGAATAATGGCAAACATTGGTAAAAAGTTGAAAAAAGAAAAAGCAGATTTCCCCAACACATAGTTTACCACCTTACTGCGTTTAACAGGCAATGTCAACAAAGGTTTAACACTCATTACTGGTAGCTTCTGAAAAAAGAACCTCATGAGTACATCAACAATAATCCAATAAAAAATATAACTATTAACTATAAATAATGGATCTTTATCTGGAAATTGGTCTTTTAGAATCGGATAAATTGCTACTCCTACTATCAAAAACATTACTACAAAGCACAAGGCAAAAAACACAAGTAAAATATTAAGCGCTATATTTTTTTGCCAGTAAGATGACCTAAAGTATTGTTTCCATTCTAAATTAATAAAGTGTTTTAAAGTCATTTTTTGTGCTGGTTTTATGTATTAGTAATATTACAACACTTTTTGTTACAAAGAAAACTCTGGATATGTTTCGTTTAGTAATTCTTCTGCTTTATCTGGTATTAATTTAAAGCTGATAAAATTCACCAGTGTAAGTAACGTAAATATTAGTGTCAACCCTATTACCGCATAGCTATTATTCACAAATTCTTCGGTAATATTAAAAACATTATAAAACTGTGATAAAAACAAAAAAGAAATACCACCTGCTTGTTTAAAAATCATTTCTTCAAGCAACCACTTTTTATTAGATATTTCTTTGCGTCTTCTAAACTGCCTGTTTAATTGCACGCTTTTATAAATACACCATGCAGAAATGATTAAGTAAAAAAACACAGCAAAAACACTTACATGATTTGAAGAAAAAGCTAAATAATACATACAAAACAAACTTATGGTTGTTAGAATTTGTGGCACTTTAAACCATTGTATAAGTTCTTTGAACAGGTAACTCATATAGCGCTTATTCATTGCTTTTTGTTTTTGCTCAATAGCTTCCATAAAGCCAAAAACGCCAAATTTTTTAAACGCTCTATCTCTTGCTGTTTCAAACTCTAACGCTGGCTTTTCTTGCCACATGGATTCAATATCATTTGCTAAATGATCAACCAATTCGGTTTGTAAATCATAATGCTCTACAAAGTGTTTTCTGGTAAACGCATAAAGATCCTGTATATGTTGTTCTGAAAGTTTCATTAGGTATTTGATAATTTTTGCACTTCTTTTTAGGTTAGGTACTTTAATCTAAACTAAATTTAGGATTAACTAACGTCTGCATTGTTTTAATATACTCTGCTAATTCTTCTAGCTTATTTACTGTTTCTTTAGTTCCGTTTTCAGTAAGTTTATAATATTTTCTTAAACGGTTATCTACTTTTACAACCTCAACATCTAGCAAACCTTGAGCCTCTAGTTTATGTAACGCCGGATACAATGCGCCTTCGGTAATTTGAAGCTCGCCTTTTGTAAGCGCCTTTACCTTTTGCGTGATCTCATAACCATACATTTTATCATTCTCGTTTAATAACTTTAAAATGATTGTGTTTAAACTGCCCTTATATAACTTTGAATTACTCATAACAACACAAATATACATAATTTTCTTATGCATAAGTTTGTTATGTATTATTTTAATCTTAAAAACGCATCAAAAACAACCATCCTTTCTTATTTTTGTAAAAAAATAATTCATGGCACAATTTCATAAACTCACCATAAAAGATATACAAAGAGAAACTGATAAATCTGTAACTATTAGTTTTCATATTCCTGAAACATTAAAAAGCGAATTCTCGTTTACAGCAGGACAATACATAACGTTGAGAACTACCTTAAATGGTAACGAAGTTCGTCGTGATTACTCCTTGTGTTCGTCGCCTAAAAGTGGTGAGATAAAAGTTGCTGTAAAAGAGGTAAAAGACGGTACATTTTCTGCCTACGCAAATAATGTATTAAAAGCAGGAGATACTATAGATGTTGCACCACCAAAAGGACATTTTACATTTGTTCCTAACGATAAAAAAACCAAAAACATTGCTGCTTTTGCTGCAGGAAGTGGTATTACTCCTATATTAAGTATTATAAAATGTGCGCTAGAAGAAGAAGTTCATAGTGAAGTGATTTTGGTTTACGGTAACAAAACCACACAAGACACCATGTTTCTAAACGAACTTTTAGAACTACAGCATAAATATAGCGAGCGTTTTTCTATCCAATTTGTGTTTAGTCAAGCTGATGAAGACGATGCTATTTTTGGTAGAATAGAAAAAAGCACCGTGAATTATGTTATGAAAAACAAACATAAAAACATAGATGTTGATGCTGTGTATTTATGTGGTCCAGAGGCTATGATTCACACCGTTAAAGATGTATTAACCGAAAACGGAATAGCAAAAGACCGAATTTTATTTGAACTTTTTAAAGCTGCAAAACCTACCGAAGTTGATAATAGTTCAATTGGCGAAGGACAAACAAAAATCACTGTAATTGTTGATGATGAAGAAGCAACTTTTGAAATGTCTCAAAAACAATCCATTCTTGAAGCAGCTTTAGATGAAGATTTAGACGCTCCATATTCTTGCCAAGGCGGAATTTGCAGCAGCTGTTTAGCACGAATTAAAGAAGGTGAAGCTACCATGCGTCAAAATAATATTTTAACCGATAATGAAGTAGCTGAAGGCTTAATTTTAACGTGTCAAGCGCATCCTACAACACCAACAATTGTTGTGGATTATGATGATATTTAATTAATAGATTCAGATTTTAGACTTTTTCACCTTAAAAAACAACTTGTTTTGTCATGCTGCACTACGATGCAGCATCCATTTATATTAATATGTTTCAATGAGATTCCGAGTCAATCGTGTAATGACAAGTTTCTTTAAATAGATTCCTTGCCTACGCAGGAATAACTGACTGTATTTTCTCTACAACTGTTTTAACCGGAATACTTCCAGCGGCATTTTTATAGTCTTCTGGAAATTTATTACCGTAAACCGACGTTGGAATTTTTGGATATTGTGTTCTATCTGCTAATAAGCAAAAATCTTCTGGTTGGTTAAAAGGAGTAAAACCAGCATACGGATGTGTAACACCCCAAACTGTAATGGTTTTTACACCTAGCATAGCAGCAATATGAGCGTTACCGGAATCCATAGAAAGCATAACATCTAAATTTGAAACAACATCCAATTCTTCATCAAGTGTTAATTTTCCTGCTAGATTAATAATGCCTTTTTCTTGAGATTCAAAATAGGTAAGTGTTTGTATTTCTTTTTTTCCGCCACCAAATAATAAAATAGTATACTTTTCAGCAAGTTGCTCTATCACTTCTTGCATTAAATCAAGCGGATACATCTTACTTTCGTGAGCAGCAAAAGGCGCAATACCAATGCGCTTTTTTTGCGCATTTCCAATAATTTCAATTCCTTTTTTACTTAATGGCTTCTTTTCAGGAAAGTTAGGATTTGATAAATCTATCGGAAATCCTAGTGTTTTAAAAACGTCGGCATATCGCTGATGTGTTGTTTTAAGTTGCTTGAATTCCTGCCCTGAAACAAGGGCTTTCTTTTCAGCACGACCTTTATCTATTTGTACGGTTTTTATTCCGAAGAGAAAGGTTTTTAAAATATTAGAACGCAACACATTATGCAAGTCGGCAACAGCATCTATTTTTAATGCTTTTAACTCTTTAGCCAACTTGTAAAGTCCTAAAACGCCTTTGTGCTTATGTTTTACGTCAGCATGAAACACGCTAACATTTTTTAAATCTCTAAAAAAAGGTTTAAAAAAAGCGCGTGTTAATACGGTAAGTTTTACATCAGGATATTGCTGTGTAAACGCACGTAACACATTTACTGTCATAGCAACATCTCCCATTGCTGAAAGACGAATAACGAGTATGTGTTTAGGCGCGTCTTGCATTAGATTGCTTTACTAGCAACGCTGTTTATTTACTAGCGCGAAGAACTGGGTTTAGCTCATCGTCGTTATACATTTTCATTTGCTTATACACTTTCATGTACTTGTCTCCGTTTTCAATATCTTTTAAAAGCGTATCAATTGCGGTAGAAAGGTCTACACGTTGCTCTAAAAGTACGTCTAACTTCTTTTGGCAAGCTGCTCTGTGCGCATCACTAGCATCAGTTCTTGTTGCCTCTACATTCATGTGATAAATTTTTAATGCTAAAATTGATAATCTATCAATTCCCCAAGCTGGACTTTCGGTATTTATCGTAGCATCTGGTTTTGGAGTAACATCTTTATATTTATCTAAAAAGTAGCTGTCAATATATTCAACAGTATCTGTTCTATCTTGGTTTGAAGCATCAATTTTACGTTTTAAAGCTAATGCATCAACAGGATCGATATTTGGGTCTCTAATAATATCTTCGTAAGCCCATTGTACCGTATCAATCCAGCATTTTCTGTATAATAAATGTGCAATGACATCTTCGTTTTTATCATACTTGTTAGTAAATGGTTGATCTACGGTATTTTTAATTTTGTACGTGTTTATAGCATCTTGAAAAATGCTGTTGGCTTTATCTGAAAACATATCTTTTAATTTTAAAGCTACAAATATAGCTCTATTTCTTAACTTTACCGAAACCAAACACCAATATCAAATGCAGATACATAACCTTACAGAAACGAATTCGGTTTTAAACACCTTTATTACAGAAATGCGAGATGTTAATACACAAAAAGATCCGCTTCGTTTTAGGAGAAACATAGAACGCACAGGAGAAATTCTAGGTTATGAATTAAGTAAAGTTTTAAATTATAAAGCAAAATCTACAACAACACCGCTTGGTGTTTCAGAAACCATGCTGATTAATGATGATATTGTGTTATGTTCTATTTTAAGAGCAGGAGTACCTTTACATAATGGCTTGTTAAACTATTTTGATAAAGCTGAAAACGCATTTATTTCGGCTTACAGACATCATAAAGACAATCCTGAAAGTTTTGAAATTATTGTAGAGTATTTAGCGTGTCCAAACCTAGAAGGCAAAACACTTATTTTAGCAGATCCTATGCTTGCTACAGGACAATCTATGGTTGCAACTTTTGAAGCTTTAAAGCCTTTTGGAACACCAAAAGATGTGCACTTAGTTAGTGTTATTGGCGCTCAAGAAGGTGTTGATTATGTTTCACAACATTTTGATACTAACACGCATTTGTGGATTGCCACTATTGATGAGACGCTAAACGAAAAAGGTTATATTATTCCTGGATTAGGAGACGCAGGTGATTTAGCTTTTGGAGCAAAATTACAGCACTAGGCTTATAATGGGCGTGATTATTAATATCCAAATCAATAATTCTTTAAACCATTTTTCTGAAATCATTTCTAAATAGTTTGTCATAATTATTGCTAATGGTGCAAAAAGAAAAATAAATTCAGCTCCTGTTTTTTGAGGAGAAATAATGATGATAACAAGCGCAATTAATGTGGCTATAAAAACCAAATAGTAAGCCGGTTTTTTAGTTCTTGACTTTGTATTTATTCCTTTAAAATAATACACCAACGCCCACACAAAATATGAGAACATTATTGTAGATGAAATTATAATGGACTGCTTGTTTAGTTTGCTGAAATCAAAACTAATATCATAATTAAAGCTTGAAATGTAAGTTTCAATATCTGTATTTGTAACAATTAAAACGCCAGTTGCAAGTAATGCAACAGCAATAATTCCTAGAAATGGAATAATCCCGTTTTTTATATCAGCAATGGCATATAATACTAAGGCTACAAAAATGAGAATAAAAAAAAGCGAAGCCCAAAAATACAAGAGTGTTGCAACACTTAACCAAAATGCAGCATCAAACAGTTTTTTCTTTATCTCTTTTTTACTACGTAAACTAATAATTCTTCTTAACGCTAATAAAACAAACAGATTAGAGACCAGTATTTTAGAATTCAAAAATGTTTGAGGAAGCATAATTAGAAACAACGTAAAAAACAGGATCTTGTAACTGTTTTTTTTTGTTAAATCGTTTTTTCCTGACAGAAAATCAAACACAAAAATTGAAAACAAACAAACCACAAAAAGGGCTATTTGTTTTAAAATATTTAGAGCTTCTATAGGTTCGTTACCAAGAAAAAACTTAACAAATATGTAAACAAACAACAACACACTACTTGTTACTACAAAATGTATTGGTTTTGCTTTGCTAAAAAAACTTGAAATCATTTATATTGTTTGTATATTTGCCTTGTAAATATATTGATAAACCATTTAAGCTCGTAAAGAGTACCTTAAATTATATACAATGAAAGATTTTTTCTACGCCATTCAAGACTTATTCGTCAATGTTTTATTTTCACCTCTTGATGCTTTAAGAGAACTTGAACTAGAAAATTGGTGGGCAGCCAATGGTCTAAACTGGATTTTTATGATTATCTGTTTTATCGCTTTTGTTTACTGGATGGGACAGCTTAAAAAATATAACGATAATAATGAAGAAGATAAAAGTATATCTTCGCATTCTTACCTATAAATCGAAACCAATATCTTTTCGATAATTCATCTTATCAAAATGTAGTTTATCTATGTTTTGATAAGATTTTTTTAGTGCCTCATTATATGTGTTTCCATAGCTAGTAATAGCCATTACACGTCCGCCAGATGTCACTACTTTTCCTTCTTTTACATTTGCCCCAGCATGAAATGGAATAGAACCTTCTACAGCTTCTAATCCTGTAATTTCTTTTCCTTTTTCGTAAGCTTCAGGATAACCGCCAGAAACTAACATAACAGTTGTTGCTGCACGCTTGTCAATCTCTATTTGTATGGTATCTAATGTTTGATTTGCTATGGCATTAAATATTTCTACAATATCGTTTTTAAGTCTTGGTAAAACTACTTCGGTTTCAGGATCTCCCATGCGTACATTATACTCTATAACTTTTGGGTCGTCTCCTACCTTTATTAAACCAATAAACACAAATCCTTTGTATGGTAAATTATCTTTTTGAAGTCCGTCAATTGTTGGTTTTACAATACGTTCCTCAATTTTATTTAAAAACTCTGGTGTGGCAAACGGCACAGGAGACACTGCTCCCATTCCACCTGTATTTAAACCTGTATCACCTTCGCCAATGCGCTTGTAATCTTTTGCTGTTGGTAAAATTTTATAGTTTTTTCCATCTGTAAGCACAAAGCAACTCAACTCAATGCCATCAAGAAATTCTTCAATAACAACTTTTGAACTTGCATTACCAAACTTGGCATCAACCAACATGTTTTTAAGCTCTGTCTTGGCTTCTTCCAAATTATCTAAAATCAAAACACCTTTACCAGCAGCTAAACCATCTGCTTTTAATACATACGGCGGATTTAAAGCCTCTAAAAAGGCGTAACCTTCCTCAACATTACTAGCATTAAAACTTTGATATGCAGCAGTAGGAATATTATGACGCATCATAAACTCTTTTGCAAACTCCTTACTACCTTCTAACTCAGCAGCCGCTTTTTCTGGACCAATTACAGACACATGCTTTAAGGCACTATCATTTAAAAAATAATCATGAACACCTTGAACCAATGGGTCTTCAGGACCAACAACAACCATATCTATTTGCTTGTCGATTACAAGCTTTTTTATGGCATCAAAATCAGTTACCGAAATATTGATGTTTTCAGCAATACTAGCAGTCCCGGAATTTCCAGGTGCTACAAAAAGGTTATTGCATAAAGGGCTTTGTGCTGTTTTCCAGGCAAAAGTATGTTCTCTTCCTCCTGATCCAAGTATTAAAATATTCATGTTGTGTTATGTTTGCTGCAAAAATAATTGCTTTTACGCTTAAAAAATAATTAGTTTTGAAAAAAGATTTTATGAGTTTTTACAACACTGTCCTTAAAAGCCTTATACTTCCTATCGGAGATAGGTTTTTTGGTGGCACATATTTAAAACATTTAAAATCTTGGCAAAAATTAGATACTAAATCAGAGTTTGAGTTAAAAGAAATACAACAACAAAACCTCAAAGAGATTCTTTTATATGCAAAAACGCATGTACCTTATTACAAAAACATAAGCCCCGATAACCTATCTGATTTCCCTATTCTTACAAAATCGATTTTAAGAGACCGTAAAACCGATTTGATTTCTTCTGAATTTGATATTACCACACTAGATAAGCATCATAGCAGCGGTAGTTCAGGCGTGCAGTCGTTTACATACATGACCAAGGATCACACATTTTACCTACGTGCTTTACAAACCCATTGGTGGCAATGGAGCGGTTATAAAATGGGTGATAATTTATTACAATTTGGTATTTCGCAAAAGCGTTCTTTTTTAAAAAAATTAAAAGATATTTTTTATAGATGCACATATGTCAAAGCTTTTGGCTTATCAGAAGAAGAATTAAAACTTACGTTGCAAAAAGTATCTAAAAAAAAGCGTTTGTTTATCGCTGGTTATCCTTCAGTAATAAACCAATTAGCTAAAGCAAGTATTGATTCTGGAATTACACCCAATGTTATTGGCGTTATTTGTTTTGGAGATAAGCTATTTGATTCATACAAAGCAACGATTCGTCAGGCTTTTGGAAATAATATAAATCTAGTTGACACATATGGCTGTGCAGAAGGCTTGCTCATGGCTTGTAAAAGTGATTTAGATTTCTATTATGTCATGTCACCTCATGTATATTTAGAGCTTGTTGATGACGCAGGAAACCCTGTTGAAGACGGAGAAATGGGACATGTTTTAGTAACATGTTTAACAAATAAAGCGATGCCTTTAATTAGATATAAGTTGGGTGACTTGGCTATAAAATTGCCTAAAGAGAAACATCCTAAAAATCAATTATTAAATTATCCTTTGTTACAAAAAGTTGTAGGACGAGAAACAGATGTAATAAAAACAACAAAGGGAATCACACTAAACATTCATAGCTTTACTGGTGTTTTAGAATACTATCAAGCTATTAAACAATATAAAATCATTCAAAACGATTTAGAAAGCATTACAATTGTTTATATTGTTGACACCAAATATGAATTTGATAACGTTATTTTAAACGACATAAAATCTAAACTTGATATTTTAACAAACCATTGTTTAACTATTGTTTTCAAAGAGGTAAATAAAATATCACCTACTAAATCGGGAAAACCTCAAATTATAGAGTCAAACTTGAAACCATCTTAAATGAAAGATGCCTTAATAATAACCAACTATTTTCCACCTGAAACAGGAGCTGCATCAAACCGTATTTTTCATTTAGCCGAAGGACTACAAAAACAAAATTATTCAGTTTCAGTAATAACACCATTACCTAATTACCCTAAAGGCGAAATTTTTGATGATTATAAAGGTGTTTTTAAAAACACCTCGGTAGAAAATAGTATTACCATACATCGTTTATGGATTTACGCTAGCAATTCTAAGAACAAACTAAAACGTTTAATAGCTATGCTTTCATATAGTTTTAGTTTAATTTGGTTTTTTATGTGGCATAAACTCCCTAATAAGGTTATTGTACAATCTCCGCCGCTTTTAGTTGCTTTTACTTGTATGTTTTTTATACGAAATAAGAATCGTAAACTTATTTTAAATGTTAGTGATTTATGGCCAATTGCAGGCTTAGAATTAGGCGCTTTTAAAAAGAACTTTAGTTACAAACTTTTAGAGCGCATTGAACGTTTTAATTATAAAAAAGCAGATTTAGTTTTAGGTCAAAGTGAAGAGATTTTGGCACACATAACATCTATTTTCCCCAAAAAAAACACCTTTTTATATAGAAACTTCCCAGATTTTGACCCGCCAAAACTTGTAGAAAAACCTACAAACCACAGAAAAATAAAAATGGTTTATGCTGGTTTGCTAGGCATTGCTCAAGGTATTTACAAACTTTGTACAGAATTAGACTATAACAACATACAGTTTCATATTTATGGCGCTGGTGCCGAGAAAGAAAGTATTGAAAACTTGATTGCTACAAACCCTAAATTAGATATTGTTTATCATGGTGAAATTACTCGTTCAGAACTCCATCAAGCACTCTTACATTACGATTTAACAATAATTCCGCTATTAAATAGAATTTATGGCTCTGTCCCTTCAAAAATATTTGAATATGGCAAATTAGGGCTTCCTATGCTTTATTTTGGTGGTGGCGAAGGAGAAACTGTTATAAAAAAACATAAATTAGGTTGGGTAGTTCCTTCATCAGATTATAAAGCGTTAAATCTTCAGCTTTCAAAAATTGCTATTACAGAATTAAATCATCGGTTTAAAAACCAAATACAAAAAACTGCCTTAAAAAACTTTGACTTTGAAAGACAGCTGCACGTATTGGTTAAATCTCTCTAATAAGCCTTTTCTTCTCCTTTTACTGCATTTATAAAGGTTCTTAATATAATTTTTAAGTCCAAGAGTATAGACCAGTTTTCTATGTAAAAAATATCGTATTTAACACGACCTATAATATCCTTATCGGTTTCTACTTCTCCTCTAAAACCACTTATTTGAGCCAAACCTGTTATGCCTGGTTTCACGAAATGACGCACCATAAACTTGTCTACTTTTTTTGCATACATGTTTGTATGGCTAACCATGTGTGGTCTTGGACCAACAACAGACATATCACCAAATAACACATTAAAAAACTGCGGTAGCTCATCTATACTAGTCTTTCTGATAAATTTTCCAACTTTAGTAACACGTTGATCTCCTCTTGTTGCTTGATGTAAATGCGCATCTTTGTTTGGAGTCATCGATCTAAATTTATAACAATCAAACTCTTTATAGTTAAATCCGTTTCTTGACTGTTTGAAAAACACAGGGCCTTTTGATTCAAGTTTAATTAATATTGCGATGATTGGCGTAAGCCATGAAAGAATAAAAATAATTACTAAAGATGAAAATAAAATATCAAAAGCTCGCTTTATAAACATGTTTACAGAATCCTCCAAAGGAATATCCCTTAACGAGAGTATAGGAAGATAGTCGTAATACTCATATTTAAGTTTTTTAGAGTAGATATCTTTATTATCTGGTAAAAACTTAAGAATCTTTAAGTTGTTATCTGCAAAGTCTATAACTTGATGCATTTGAGAATTTGATAGCTCTGAAATAGAACAATAAATTTCGTCTACATGTTCAGATTGAAGAAACTGAAAACAAGACTCTAAACTAAAATTATCTTTATCCTTAACATTAAACGTTTTTTTATGTATGTAACCATATTCTGGATTTTGATTAAAAAAACTCTCTAAAGCTAGTGTTTGTTTGTTTTTTCCAAGTATTGCCGTAACCCTATAGTTTCCACCAAAAGCTGTTCTATACTTTTGAAGTAAATAGTAAAGTGCAAATTTAAATAGACCTATAAGTATAAAAGCGTATAGGATGTACTTAAAGATTGTTTGAGGCCTTATGTTTAAATCATGATTAAACCCTGAGAATGCAAAAATTAATAACGTAAACAATACTAGTTGTCTAAAAATCAGTGTTAATATTGTTGTTTCTCGAGTATACCTATATACCTCATAAAACTTTGAAAAAATAGACAGTATAATCCATGATGTTGTTGAAACTATAAGAAATACAATCGGATCTATACTTTTAAAAAAGTATAGAATAGCCAAACTATTTATAATACTTAAATCTATTAAGTATGATATTGGCCTTAAATACCCTGAATATCTTCCTTGTTTAAATGAACTCACTTATCTTTTTATATGTTTAGTAAAATTTTTATGCTCGCTTTTTCGAAGCTCGTCATAAGAAAGGCTTTTAAAATAGTTGAACGTTTTTTTCATACCTTCTTCCCTATCAACTTTAGGTTCCCATCCTAAAAGTTTTTTGGCTAAAGAAATATTAGGTTGACGTTGAAGAGGGTCGTCTTTTGGAAGTTCTTTATAAACTATTTTTTGATCAGTTTCAGTTAATTTTATTATTTCTTCAGCAAAATCTTTAATTGTAATTTCATGAGGATTACCAATATTTACGGGATAAGAATAATCACTGAATAGTAGTTTAAATATACCGTCTACTTGATCATCAACATAACAAAAAGATCTTGTTTGAGAACCATCTCCAAAAACCGTTAAGTTTTCACCTCTAAGTGCTTGCCCCATAAATGCTGGTATAACACGACCATCATTGAGTCGCATTCTAGGGCCATAGGTGTTAAAAATACGAACTATCCTTGTTTCAAGGCCATGAAACCTATGGTAAGCCATCGTTATAGATTCTTGAAAGCGTTTAGCTTCATCATAAACGCCTCTAGGACCTATAGTGTTTACATTTCCGTAGTAGTTTTCATCTTGCGGATGCACTAATGGATCTCCGTACACTTCTGATGTAGATGCAATTAATATTCTAGCTTTTTTAGCCTTGGCTAAACCTAGTAAATTATGCGTTCCTAAAGATCCTACTTTTAGTGTTTGAATAGGAATTTTTAAATAATCTATTGGACTGGCTGGTGAAGCAAAATGAAGGATGTAATCTAAATCTCCTTCTATTTTCACAAACTCCGTAACATCATGTTCAATAAATTGAAAGTTTTCATTTTGTAATAGGTGTGTAATGTTTTTTTTATCACCGGTGATAAAATTATCCATTCCTATAACATAAAAACCTTCACTTATAAACTTGTCACATAAATGAGATCCTAAAAAACCAGCTGCTCCTGTTATTAAAATTCTTTTCATTAATGCACTGTCTTTCTACCTATAGAAGCATAATAAAACCCTTCATTTTTGGCATCATTTACATCATATAAATTTCTACCATCAAATATAACAGGGTGCTTCATGTTGTTTTTTAACTTTTTAAAATCTGGTGTTCTAAATATACTCCATTCTGTACAAATAATCAATGCGTCTACATCTTTTGCTACATCATACATATTTTGAATATAGTTTAACTTATCAGCAAACTTACGCTCTACATTTGACATTGCTTCAGGATCATAGACATTTATTTTTGCTCCTCTGGCTAACAATTCTTCTATTACATATAATGCAGGAGCTTCTCTAATATCGTCTGTTTCTGGCTTAAAAGCCAAGCCCCAAACAGCAAAGGTTTTTCCTTTTAAATCGTTATTAAAATAGCTTTCTATTCTTGGTATAAGAATTTTCTTTTGTGTATCATTAACCTTAATTACGGCGTTTAAAATATCAAAATTATAATGATTGTCTTTTCCAGACTTATGTAATGCTTTTACATCTTTAGGGAAGCAAGAACCACCATAACCTATTCCTGGAAATAAAAAGCGTTTTCCTATTCTTGAATCGGTACCCATACCAACTCTAACTTTATCGACATCAGCACCTACTTTTTCACAGAAATTAGCAATCTCATTCATAAATGTGATTTTGGTTGCTAGAAAAGAGTTTGCCGCGTATTTAGTTAGTTCTGCTGATTTTTCATCCATTATTAAGATTGGGTTTCCAGACCTTACAAAAGGTTTATAAAGCTTCTCCATAAGCTTTGTTGCTTTGTCAGAGCTTGAACCTATTACAATTCGTTCTGGTTTTAAGAAGTCGTCTACAGCAAAGCCTTCTCTTAAAAATTCTGGATTGGATACTACATCAAAATCTATAGTGGTTTCTTTTGCTATGGTTTCTTTTACCAAATCTGCTGTACCAACTGGAACAGTGCTTTTATCTACAATTACTTTATAGTTCTTTATAAGTTTACCTATATCTTTAGCGGCTCCTAAAACATAAGATAAATCTGCAGAACCATCTTCATCTTCTGGTGTTGGTAGAGCTAAAAATATGATATCTCCATGTGATAAACCTTCTTCTAAAGATGTAGAAAATTTTAAGCGATTTGCTTTAATATTTCTTTCAAAAAGCACATCTAGGTGTGGTTCATAAATAGGAACTACGCCTTGTTGCATTTTTTCTACTTTAGTTTTATCTATGTCTATACATAAAACATTGTTTCCTGTTTCTGCTAAACAAGTTCCTGTAACAAGACCTACGTAGCCTGTTCCTATGACTGATATGTTCATTTATATTTAATTTATTTTCAACAAAAATAAGCAAGTTACTTTAGAAACTTGTTTATTGATTAATAATTATTTAAGGTTAATACACAATTTATTTCTTTAAAAACTTGTGCTTAAAAACAAGTAATATAAAATTAGTGTTTCCTATCAGGTAACGTTTCCACATGCGTTTTGGTTCTTGAATAAACCTATAAAACCACTCCAAACCGACTTTTTGCATCCACATAGGGGCTCGTTTAACTTTACCTGCAATTACGTCAAAACTACCTCCCACACCCATAATAAAGTTAACATTTTTTAGTAAGTTTTTATTATCATATAAGAAGTTCTCTTTTGTTGGAGAGCTAATGGCTACAAAAAGTATATTTGCTCCACTATGCGCTATTTCTTTAGCTATGTTTTTTTCTTCTTCTTTTTTAAAATAACCATTTCTATAGCCTGCTATAATACTTGTTGAATATTGTGAAGCATAAATATCAACCACTTTTTTTACGACTTCTTCTTTAGCGCCAAAGAAAAATATCTTATAATTATTTTCATGTGCTTTTTTTACTAAATTCACCATAAGGTCGATACCTGCAACACGCTCTTTAAGTGGCTTTCCTAATATTTTAGATGCCCAAACAACAGCTTGACCATCAACATTTATTAAATCACTTTCATTAACACTTTTTCGTAGTTTTAAATCCTTTTGCATGGCTACAATTTTACCTGCGTTAACTACCACATGATGTATTTGCTCTTTTTTGTCTATAGATTCTTTAATTTTTGCAAGTGTTTCTTGCATACTAAAGTTGTCTATGTTTGCATTAAGAATATTATGTCTTATTGTTGTTTTCATTAAAAAAATATTGTGTTTTTTTTGGAGGGTAGGAAATTAATATTGTAACAAAAAAAGTGTAAAAAGTTATTCCTTTGTGAACATCTAAAATCGATTCTGTTAAGCTAATTACCATTACAGATATTATAAAAGATGATAACATCTTGTTATTGTCTCTAACACCAATAATCAAAGGGTATATAAAAATTATAAACAAAGAAAAACCTCCTCCTATTATTCCATTTCGCGCGAGGTTTTCCAAGTACTGATTATGAGGATTATACTTGTACTTATAACCCATAAGAAAATTCATGCTTTTGTATTCTTTTATTAATTCATCCATTAAATCTCCTGTACCTGTACCAAACCAAAAATTTTCTTTAATTATATTAGTCGCTGCTTCTATTTTCCCAAGTCTTGAAGATATACTTTGGTAATTATTTTCATCAAATCGAATTTGGTTTATCTGCTTAAACTGATAAAATTTTTGACTTACTGATGGAATACTAATCAATAACAAAACTCCAATTAACAAGTAAAAGCATATTAAAAAAGCTCTTCTCTTCTTTGATTCAATAAAAACAAATGTTGATATGATAGCGGAAAGTATAGCTAAAACAAAAATTATTCTAGCAGAGGTCATTATTGCAGAAAGCAGAAAAAAACATGCCAAAAAAACAAAAGCATTTCTTTTTTTGCCTTTTGCGTACTTCAAAGCAAACCAATAACCAACAATATTATACATTCCTAAATAAGTAGAATGATAAATATCTGTAGTTACAATCATATAAAACTTTGCTCCAAAATTGAAATTATAAATAAACAGATACGTTAAATAAACATCTATAATTACAAGAGAAATTAAAAACGTTAAGATGACTTTGTTTTTAAAAATGTACTCATTTAAACTTGTTAAAATAAGTGGAAAAGCTATAAAACTAAGGTTTTTTAATAAGAAACTTAAACCGCTATCTATATTTAAAGTGTTTAAAAAACCAAGTGAATAAACAAAAAAAGGAGAGCTTATTAAAAATAATTTAAATGAGTTTTTAAATATTGCTTTTTTGTAAAAAAAAGCAATATTTAAAAAACTTAAAGCTGTAAGGCTAATAATAACAATGCTGCTAAAATTTAATTTAACAGGTAGTATTGTAAAGAGTATAAATAAAGAAACCAGTGTTCTAGTTAATTTTGCTATGACATTTTTTATACTCATATATTAGAATTAGTATCAAAGTAATATTAAAAGGGTAATTAACTATGGCATTACCAAAAAACATGGGTATAGCCGCCATTATAACAATATTGAAGTTCTTACAGGTAAATTTATAAATTCTTTTGAAAAAACCTAAAAACAATATAACACCAAGGACACCATACTCTAATAAGACTTTAACAAAATCATTATGAGGGTCTTTATCCATAAATTCATACGGTAAATAGCCTTTCGTTAAGTGATCTACTCCTAGCCCAAATAACATTGTAAAAAAAGATTCTGAAAAAAAAGTAAAAATTAGTTTAGACCAATAAATAATACGCCACACAAAGGACCCATATCCTCCAGCTCTATTAACTCCATCAATAGTATAAATATCAACCCTATCTTTTATAAATTCCCAAGTCAAAAAATCTATTGAGCTTATTTGTTCTGAAATTTTATCAGAACTATTTATAACTAATAATGCTAATAATAGCAAAATAGTAAAAAAAACAGTTTTTTTAATAAAAGAAACTTTTTTAGTCTTAATAGCATTATATAATACTAAAGTCAAGACAACCAATAACCCTCCAGTAGACTTTGTTAGTAGTAAAGATAAAAACAGTGTAAACAAAATCACTATATATAAATACATCTTTTTAAAAGGATTATGAAACACCATGAAATATATACACATTGTTAAGACATAGGCCAAATGGTTGGAATGTTCAAAAATGTTTTTATAACGACCCCAATTCCAATCTAAATAAACCTGAAAAAAGCTCATGGGTAGCGTTATTAAAAAATATAATGCTATCAACATGAAGACTTTTTTTATATTGTCTATAGTCGTATATGATACAAGTACTGCAAAAAAGAAATAAGCTACAAATCGCAAACATCCCTTTAAAGAAAACATATTTAATTCAAAAAACAATAAGGTTTGTATAGCTACAAAACACAGGCAGAAAAAAACTACATAAGCATATGTTTTACTTATGGGGTTTAAAGTTAATATAGCTTGTTTTTTTAAAGAAATATGTAAAAAAGAAAGTATAGGTATAATTATATATAACCCTTGATGAAAAAAAGCAGATAAAAAAAAACAAACTAAAATAACTATTACAGTCATCTTTTTAATATTTATTTATTAACTTATTGTAGATATAAAATTTAAAATAGCGTCTTATCTGCTTGTTTTCTATTCTTTGTTTTTTATGTAGCATAGATGTTACATAACCCATAAAAAACTCACAAGCCATTTTAGGTTTGTTTTTTTTAACTGCCCAAAACAAAGCTTTTAATAATACATAAAACAAAGTATGTCCTCTATAATAAGCATGATAGCCTTTGTTACGAGAGTTTGAAATTCTTACATTTACCTCTCTAGAGATAACTTTGGCTGTTTTAAGTGTTTTGGTTTTCCAACCTTTTAAATGAGCTAAAGCTAATGATACCGTATCTGCTGTGTATGCTATAAGATAACCTGCATCTTCAAAACAGGCTTTTTTCCATATACGGCTATTCCCTCTTACAAAATTAGGATCGGCAATATGAAGTTTTCCTTCTTGAGTATATGTTAGTCCGCTAGAAATTCCTATTTCTGAATGTGTACTTAAAAATTTTGTCAACTTATCATAATAATCTATTTCAGGAAATACGTCACAATCTAAAATACCTATGTAGTCTATTGTAGTATATAAGTTTAAGTTTTTTATGTATTGAAACCCTGTGTTAATAATTGTGGCATATTTCTTTCCAACGCGATAGGAGGTATCTTCAAAGTTAATATTTATTACTTTAAAGTGTTTTACATTTTTAAGGCTAGAAACCTTACTTAAGTATTCTTTACTCCCATCAGTACTGTCGTTTTCAACAATAACTAAACAACTTATCGGAATAGACAATGATTCAATGGTTTTAAAAAACTTATCAATATTATCTATTTCATCTTTCAGCGGTGTTACTAACGCTATTTGTGGCTGTATATTAGTCATTATATGTGTTTATTTTGTGTAATAGGGTGTCTTTGCCAACTTTATGTTTTTTGTTATCTCTATTTTGATATATATAGAGTTTCATTTTTTTTATTTGGTGTTCCTTTACAAAAATTTCTTTAATTATATATTTATAGTCATTAACTTGTGTCAGCTTCGGTTTAAAGTCCCAATTTTCAATTCTTTTGTTTTTGTTTTTATCTTCTATCCAAACTCGGACACCTAATAGGTTTTCTGTTTTAAAAAAAGTATCGGTTACACTTTTGTTTAGTTTGAATACTAATGTTTTTTTGTTTTCTTTTTGATCTCTTATCACGCCTAATTCATCTATGATAAGATCTTGATATATTTTAAATTTTAATTCTTTTTTGTTGCTTAAAATGTCTAATCCACGTTCTAAATATAGTTCTACTTTTGGCTTGCAGGCCATACATGCTATAATGAAAATTAAAAATATTAGCTTCTTTTGGTTCATTTCTCTTTTATCGTTTACTTTTTATCTTTTTTAGAACAAGATTTACTTCGTTAGAGATACCCAGCGTATTTTTAAACCATAAAATTACAATTATTAAAAACCCAAAAACAATAAACAAATATAAAATTTCAGTTATTATAATATTTAAGGCAAGCAATCTTAATGAAGATAGTGTAAAATAAGCAAAAGCAAAAACAACAAGAGATAGTATTAATGGTTTAATATATAACAGGATAAATTTAATCCAATAATCTTTAAATTGTAAAAGGCTCAAATGAGTCATAAAAACAAAATTCAAAAAAATGGCTGCAAAAATTCCTAAAGCTACTCCTTTAATACCCCAAAAATGCCCAATATATGAAAAAGAGAAAACACATATAGCATATACAATTTGAACTATTGCTCTTCTATGCACATCTCCGAGAGCTTTTATTAAAGAATCGCTTATTTTATAACTCATTCTAAATATTGTCCCGACAGCTAAAATTTGGAAAGGGACAACTACCTGTAACCAATTCTCCCCTAACAAAATTAAAACAACCTCTCTTGCATTAACAATTAATATCCCTGAAATAATCAATGAAGCATATGCTACAAGTTGAGTAGATTTATAAAAAGCATTTTTCACCTTTTTCATATCGGTTTGTACGGACGCCAACGCAGGAAACAATACTATGTTTAACGATTGTCCAATTAAATTAACAGGAGCCACCATTAATTGAAACGCACGGCTATAAAAACCTAAATCGCTAGCTGTTAACATCTTACCCACAATTAAATTATCACCCTGACCAGCAACATAGTTTGCTATTTTAGCAATCGTTTGACCACTTCCATAAAAAAACAAGTCTTTAAAACTTTTTTTATTAAAATACGGAATTATTGAATGGGGTTCAAAAAAAGACAAAATAATAGCCCTTATAATAGCTTGTAATATATAAGCAAAAACTAACGCATACACTCCATACCCATAAAACGCAAGTACAATGCCCAAAGCACCAAAACCAATAGCATAAGATATTAACTCAGTTAATGCAAAATATTTCATTCTCATTTTTCTTTGAAGCAAGGCTTGTGAGATAGTAATAAAGCTATCAATTATGAAAATACTTGAAATTAATTTTAGAACCAATGCTAGTTCTTGTATTTCAAAGTAAACTGCTATTTGGTTTGCAAAAACTTGTATTAAAACACAAAAAAAAGTTCCAATTACTAGTGAGGTTGTAAAGGCAGTTCTTATATGACAAGTAGTTACTACTTTTTTTTGGACAATAGCAGCACCCATGCCTAATTGAGAAAATATTCTAGAAAAACCAATGAATACAGTCGCAATACTAATAACACCAAACTCAGCAGGCACTACTAATCTAGCTAATATTGATAAAACAATAACTTGTAAAATTGTTTGTGTGCTACTACCAGCAAACAACCAGAGAAACCCTATAAATGTTTTCTGCTTTAAACCTTTAGACATTATAGATAATTCTTATTCGTTCCAATCAAATCGTCTGCCTAAAACCTTAAACAGTTCTTCATTTGACTCCTTATAATCTGTTTTTAATTCATTAAGAATTTTCTTCTCGTCAGGGTCTTTTGTATAAGTGCCAATATTAAATTTCTTTTTTGTTTTAATCTTTAAATCAGAATCAACCTTTAAGAATTCTAAAACTTCTTTTACCATTTCTTGAGTGTTTTTAAAAAATTCTTTGCTATCAATTATCATGATATTTTCCTCTTTAAAATGAGTTTTTATTTCTTTTATTTGGCCCACATAATATCCTCTATCTTTATATGAAAATCTTTGCAGGTTGTAGCAATCGTGTTTGGGGTTGTTTTGAATATTGTCGAATTCTTTTTCAAGTCTTGTGTCTTCCATTTTAAAGGCTTCTCGCATACCTAAATCTTCCCTTTTATTTCTTACTTCGTGATAATAATGCGAAATAGCTCTGCTTGCTGGTTCTCTAAGTAAAACTATTATTTTGAAATTGGGGTTATATTCAGCTAATCGTTTCATTGACAATGGGTGAAACATATAGAACGGAGTGGCTTCTCCAGTAATGCTATTGTCATTTTTTTCTATTGGAAAAAATGCCTTATACCAAGAATCTCCTTTATAGTAATTTTTATCAAAATAATTTACTTCTTTTTTTAACGCTGATTTAATTGAAGGGTGTTGAATTAAATAATGGTATAGTGATGTCGTTCCTGCCTTTTGTGCACCAACTATCATAAAACTAGGTTGCATTCTATCGCCTCCTCTTAATTTTCTAAACTTAAATCTTAAAATAAAAATTATTTTTTTTATTAAAAACTTTACTCTTTTTTTCATTTCGCTATTTTTTAATTGTTTCTGCTATTATTTTTTATAATAAGCTTTATACCAATTGACAAACTCCAGAACACCATCTTCTATATTTACAGAGCTTTTATAACCAATTTTCTCAAGTTCAGATACATCAGCCCAGGTTCGAGGTACATCGCCAGGTTGCATAGGTAATAAATCTTTTTCAGCTTTTTTGCCTAAACTGTTTTCAATGGCATTAATAAAATCCATTAAAGATTCTGGACTTCCATTTCCAATGTTAGACAACCTGTAAGGTACCTGCTTTTTATCAACTTCCAACTTTGGTGGATTATTTAGTACAATTTGTATCCCATTAATAATATCATCAATATACGTAAAATCGCGACTCATTTTCCCATGATTAAAAACTTTTATAGGCTCTCCTTTATCTATGGCTTTGGTAAATAAAAACAAAGCCATATCTGGTCTTCCCCAAGGTCCATAAACTGTAAAGAATCGTAATCCAGTTGTTGGAATATTATAAAGATGACTATACGTATACGCCATAAGTTCATTGCTCTTTTTTGTAGCAGCATATAAACTTATAGGATGATCAACATTATCGGTTACAGAAAATGGTATTTTATCGTTTTCACCATAGACACTAGAACTACTAGCATATAGCAAGTGTTTTATATTGTTGTGTCTGCAACACTCAAGAATATTTAAAAACCCAACAACGTTACTGTCTATATAAGCTTCTGGGTTTTCTAAACTATACCTAACGCCTGCTTGTGCTGCTAAATTACAAACCACATCAAATCCTTGAGATTCAAAAAGTTTAGATACGTTTTCACGATCTTCAAGATGCATTCTAATAAATGAAAAGTTCTTGTAAGATGATGACGTTGTGAGCTTAATAAATTCTTGAGCTTCTGTTTGTAAAACACCCAACTCCTTAAGGCGGTTATATTTTAATGATACCTCGTAATAATCGTTGATGTTATCTAAACCTACTACTTCGTGGTTTTTTTCTAATAGTACTTTACACAAATGAAAGCCTATAAATCCTGCTGCTCCTGTAACGAGTATTTTCATTTTTTTAAATTAAAAAATTTTAAGCTATAAAAATTTTAAATCAGCACTTCTAAACAATCATTCCTGCTGCAACGGTTTCATTCGTTGCATCGTCAACAAGAATAATACTCCCTGTTGTACGGTTTTCTCTGTAAGCGTCAATCATTAACGGCTTTGTGGTACGTATTTTAACTTTAGCAATATCATTCATTGCTAAATCAGTATCTTCACTATTACGTTCTAAAGTATTGATATCGTATTTGTAAACCACTTCTTTAATCATTGCTTTTTGATCGTTAGAAGTGTGTTTAATTGTATATTTTGCTCTAGGTTTAGCCGCACTATTATTTAACCAGCATAACATCACCTCAATGTCTTGAGAAGGCTCTGGTTTATTGTTAGAACGCACAATCATATCACCACGACTAATGTCTATATCATCTTCTAAAGTTATAGAAACTGACATTGGTGCATAAGCTTCTTCTAATTCTTTATCATGAAGATTGATACTTTTTACTTTTGAAGTAAAGCCTGAAGGCATTACAGTAACCTCATCACCTTTTCTTAAAATGCCACTTGCAACACGACCTGCATAACCTCTATAATCTATAAAACCTTCACGTTGTGGTCTTATTACAGTTTGTACAGGAAAACGCGCATCTACTTTATTAATATCACTACTAATATGCATAGTTTCTAAAGTATGTAGCATTGGTGCTCCTTGATACCAAGGCATATTTTCTGATTTGTTTACCACATTATCACCTAAAAGCGCTGACATTGGTATAAAACGAACATCTTTTACTAACATTTTTGAAGATACTTCTTCAAACTCAGAAACAATTTTATTGAATACGTCTTCAGAAAAATCAACCAAATCCATTTTGTTTACACAAACAATAATGTGTGGTATTTGCAATAACGACGCTATAAATGCATGACGTTTAGTTTGCTCGATTACACCATGTCTTGCATCAATTAGAATAGTCGCTACGTTAGCTGTTGATGCTCCAGTAACCATATTACGTGTGTATTGAATATGTCCTGGTGTATCAGCAATAATAAATTTACGCTTTGGTGTTGTAAAATATCTGTAAGCAACATCAATGGTAATACCTTGCTCCCTTTCGTCTCTTAAACCGTCTGTAAATAGTGCTAAATCTACACCTTCATGACCTTTTTTCTTACTTGTGTTTTCAATAGCTTCTAGTTGGTCTTCAAAAATAGATTTAGAATCGTATAGCAAACGCCCTATTAATGTACTTTTTCCATCATCTACACTTCCTGCAGTTGTAAAACGTAATAATTGATTGTTGTCTAACATGTTATTCTTTATATGAGATGCCAAATTGTATTTGGCATGACAGTTAATTTTTTATTTAATTTTGATTAAAAGTATCCTTGACGCTTACGGTCTTCCATAGCAGATTCTGATCGCTTATCGTCACTTCTGTTTCCACGCTCGGTATTTCTCATACCAGCAACTTCAGCAGCAATTTTCTCTAATGTATCAGCATCAGATTCTACACCACCAGTAATTGTAATATCACCTAACGTTCTAAAACGTATCTTTTTAGTCACCACTTCTTCATGGTCTTCTAGCACTAAAAATTCAGAATTTGGAATCCAAGAGTCTTGTCTCCAAACGACTTCACGTTCATGAGCAAAGTATAATGATGGAATAGCAATATTCTCACGCTTTATGTAATTCCAAACATCCATTTCTGTCCAATTACTTATTGGGAATGCTCTAAAGTGCTCTCCTTCAAAATGCTTTCCGTTGAAGATATTCCACAGCTCTGGTCGTTGGTTTTTAGGATCCCATTGCCCAAAATCATCTCTATGAGAGAAGAAACGCTCTTTGGCTCTTGCTTTTTCTTCGTCACGACGTCCACCACCAATAGCACAATCAATCTTATTTGCCTCAATAGCATCAAGAAGTGTTGTAATTTGAAGTGCATTACGCGTAGCATTTTTCCCTTTTTCTTCAGCAACACGACCTTCGTCTATAGATTCTTGTACAGAACCAACAATAAGCTGCGCGCCTAATTCTTTAATAATATCATCTCTAAACTGAATGGTTTCTGGGAAATTGTGACCCGTGTCAACATGCATTAATGGAAATGGTATTTTAGCAGGATAGAATGCTTTTTTTGCTAAATGCGTTACCAAGATAGAATCTTTTCCTCCTGAAAATAAAATTACTGGGTTTTCAAATTGTGCCCATACTTCGCGTAAAACAAAAATTGCTTCACTCTCTAATTCATCTAAATAATTTAAATAGTACTTGCTCATTATTTGTTTTTTTCTTCTAATAAAATATCTTTTATAATTATAGTACTGATTCTTCCTGAAGCATTCCAATCTCTTCGAGTATAAGTATAGGCTTCTATGCTATCAAAATATCTAATATGATTAATTTTTTGATTTAAAATTATATAATTTGCCCCTTTCTTTTTTACTAAATTAGGTGTGAAATCTTTTTTAAGGTTATTCGTTTTATTATCACCTAACTCATAACTATATGATCTTAAACCAATACTGTATTTTTTAACCTCTTCTTTTGTAACATCATCTCCTAGTCGTAATACAAAAGAGAAAACACTATCGTTTTTTTTAATTGCCCCAAACCTTTTGATAGTATATGATTCATTAAAGGCCAAGTCAACATCTTTTAAATCTAATAAGTTTTTTTCAAAACTATTTATCTCTAACTTTGGTTCTGATTGTTTTTTAACTTGTTCTTCTTTTGGTTTTGTCTCGTCTTTACATGAAAACAATATCATTAAAACTATAAGAGAAAAGTGTTTAAATTGCATCACTGAATTTTAATTTTGGGGTTATGTAATCTACGATTCGTTGCGCAGCTGCTTCAACTGATTCGTTTTCTGTTTTTATTTCAATATCAGGGTTTTCTGGCGCTTCATAAGGTGCTGAAATTCCTGTCATATTTTTTATTTCTCCAGCTCGAGCTTTTTTATAAAGCCCTTTTACATCACGTCTTTCACATTCTTCAACGCTGGTGTTAACAAATATTTCGACAAAGTTAACATCTTTAACGATACTTCTAATGTTCTCTCTATCTTTTTTGTATGGTGATACAAAAGCTGCAAGTGTCACTAAACCAGCATTAACCATTAAATTGGCCACTTCTGCAATTCTACGGATATTTTCAGTTCTATCTTCTGGAGCAAAGGTTAAGTCTTTATTAATTCCTTTTCTAATATTGTCACCATCTAGCGTAAAGGTTTTAATACCATTCTGATGCAATTTTTGTTCAACCACATTAGCGATGGTAGACTTACCTGATCCTGATAATCCTGTAAACCATAATAAAAAAGAATTATGTCCATTCTGCTTTCGTCTATCTTCAATAGATATTTGATAATCGTGCGGAATAATGTTCTCTTTCATCTTATTCTTTTTTTCTTTTACTTAAACCAAAGTTTATTTTATACCAAACACGCTCATGTAAATAATACAATATCATTTTAGTAATCACTTCAGCGAAACCTATTTGTAAAGCAGCAAGAGGATTACCCGAAATAATCCAAGCCAACGTCATGGTATCTATTGTACCTATAAACCTCCACGTAATGGTTTTGGCAATATGTCGTTTTCTACTTTCAAGAAGAACACCATCTTTAGATAAGTTAATTTTATACCAAACACGCTCGTGTAAGTAGTATAATACTGATTTTGTTGTGACTTCTGCGAATCCTATTTTAAGACCTGCCAAAGGGTCTCCAGTAACTATCCATGAGAGAATTATTGTGTCTATTGTTCCAACAACTCTCCATGTAATGGTTTTGGCAATATGTCTTTTGTAAGAAACGTCTGCCATTTACTTACTGACTAAAAAGTAGCTGTTTAATAGGTTCTCTTTATTGTATGCTAATGGTTTATTTGTCTCTTTTGAAATAACTTGCAAACCAACAGCGTTACAAATGGCTTGACCTGCAGCAGTGTCCCACTCCATTGTTGGTGCATAACGCGGATATACATCAGCATTTCCTTCGGCTACCAAACAAAATTTTAACGAGCTTCCTTTTGAAACAATCTCAACCTCTTTACCATCTGCTTTCAAGCTTTCAACAAAATCCAACGTGTCTTGGTTCATGTGCGAACGACTACCAACCACCTCAACTTTATTTGAATTATTATTCTTTGGTTGTAATGGTTGGGCTAATTCTAATATCGTTTCAACAGCAACATCATGAGACTCTAAACCTGCCTTAAAGGCTTCGTTGTTTTCTACATTAGCAAAATAGATGGTTTTTACTGCAGGTACGTAAATAACTCCTAAAACAGGTTTTCCGTTGGTTACTAATGCGATGTTAACAGTAAATTCCCCGTTACGTTTTATAAACTCTTTGGTGCCATCTACTGGATCTACAACCCAGCACGTTTCCCAAGTTTTTCTAACAGCGTAATCCGTTTGTTTGTTCTCTTCTGAAATTATTGGAATTTCCGTAGGAATCAGGTACGAATTAATGACATCATTAGCTTTTTTGTCTGCCTCTGTTAAAGGTGATTTGTCGTCTTTTATTTCTACATCAAAAGCTGTATCATAGACTTGCATGATTACTTTTCCTGCTTCTAATGATGCTTTTATTGCTGTTTGTAGGTTGGCACTTAAAGTCATTTTTTATTTTTTAAAGACACCACAAAAATCTAATACTTTCTTGTTTTTTGGAATATCTAGTTGCCTAAACTCTTTATGAGCAACTAAAAAAGCAATTATATCGGCTTTTTCAACAGCTTTTTTATAATTTGTAATTTTAAAAACATTATGATCTGTAATATTAGGTTCAACAATATAGTAGTCTTCATTGTTAGAATTCTGAAGCACTTTTTGTGCAATGTATTTTGCAGGTGATTCTCTTAAATCATCTATATCTGGTTTAAATGAAAGTCCCATTAGTGCTATACTTGGTTTGCGTCCATGTTTTAACTCAAACTTTAATTTAGCTGATTGTATTTTCTCTGCACACCAAAAAGATTTGTAGTTATTTATTTCTCTAGCTTTCCCTATTATTTGAGACTCCATTGGGTATTCTGCTACAATAAAATAAGGATCTACTGCAATACAATGACCACCAACCCCACAACCTGGCTGTAAAATATTTACCCTTGGATGTTTGTTTGCCAAATTAATAAGTTCCCAAACGTTAATATCAGCCTTGTCACAAATAAGTGACAACTCGTTTGCAAAGGCAATTTGAACATCTCGAGATGAGTTTTCAACTAACTTACACATTTCTGCAGTTCTTGCATTGGTTTTATGTAAATCTCCTTTAACAAACTGTTGATAGAAAGCAACAGCTTTTTCTGTTGATTTTTCATCTAAACCACCAATAACCCGGTCATTATGGACCAACTCATACATAACATTACCTGGTAAGACACGCTCTGGACAATATGCAATATTTAATTTATCTTTTAACTCTGGTCTTTGTGTATAGATTAAATCCACCATCTTTTCTGTTGTTCCAACTGGAGATGTGGATTCAATGATATATAAATCGTCTTCCTTCAATAAAGGGATAACTGCTTTAGTAGCTGATTCCACAAAAGATATATCTGGTTCATTTTTACCTTTAAAAGGGGTTGGAACAACAATCAAGTACACATTAGCTTCTATTGGTGTTGTTGATGCTTTTAAATAACCTTCAGACACAGCTTTAGAAACAGCAATATCAAGTTCTGGTTCAATAATATGTATTTTTCCTTGATTAATTGTTTCAACAACCTTAGGGTTAATATCTACTCCATGTACACGTATTTTGTTTTGAGCTATTAATGCGGCTGTAGGCAATCCTATATAACCCAACCCTATCATTACTACACTTGAGTTTTTACTCATAATTATAATTTTGAAATAAAATCAACAATTCTTTGACAAGATAATCCGTCTCCATAAGGGTTATGTAACTTACTCATCTTAACATAAGCTTCATTGTCTTTTAATAGTTTATTCGTTTCTTTTATTATTTTTTGGCTATCTGTTCCTACTAAAAGAACTGTTCCGGCCTCTACAGCCTCTGGCCTTTCTGTTGTATCTCTCATTACCAATACAGGTTTCCCAAGACTTGGTGCTTCTTCTTGAACACCTCCGCTATCTGTTATAATTAAATATGACCTGCTCATAAGCCACACAAAAGAAGGATACGATAATGGTGATATTAGTTTGATATTTCCTACATTGGATAAAAGTTCAAAAACAGGCTTTTGAACTTTAGGGTTAAGGTGAACAGGATAAACAATCTCTACATCAGGGTTCTCAATAGCTATTTGTTTTAAAGCATTACAAATATTTATAAAACCTTGGCCATGATTTTCTCTTCGATGCCCTGTTACAAGAATTGTTTTTTTTGAATCACTAATGATGGTTTTTAGTTTATTTATTTCATCATCTGTATATGTCGCAGATGTTACTTTATTTGAACTGTATTTTAAAGCATCTATTACTGTGTTACCCGTTACTAAAATAGAAGAATCTTTTATGTTTTCATTAATAAGGTTTTGCTGAGATGTTGAAGTAGGAGCAAAATGATAATCAGAGATTGAACTTGCAATGTTCCTATTTACTTCTTCAGGAAAAGGTGATCGTTTATTAAACGTTCTTAATCCTGCTTCTACATGACAAACTTTAGCTCCAGAATAAAAAGCGGCAATACTAGCTGCCATTGTTGTTGTTGTATCACCATGTATATATACATAGTCTGGCATAAAACTTTCAAGTACTGGCTTTAAACTTGTAATTATATCAGCTGTTAGAGTGTATAAATTTTGATTGGGTTTCATAAGATTTAAATCAAAATCTGGAGTGATTTCAAAAAAATCTAACACTTGATCTAGCATTTCTCTATGCTGTGCTGTTATACATACTTTGGTTTCAAAATTTTCAGTATGTCTTTGAAACTCTTTTACTAATGGCGCCATTTTTATAGCTTCGGGGCGAGTGCCAAAAATAATAAGGTTTTTTTTCATTAGACTTTTATTTGTTGATTGATGTTCTTATTTAGCAAAAATACCATAATAATTTGTTTATCCTACTTTATAGTAAGGAGATTACTAGGCTAAACATTTTATATACAGTTTTTTAAACTTTTAGTACATTTTTCTATAATATTCAAGATTATCAAAAACAATAAATAGTTAAATACACATTTTATTAACTAATAAGTTGTGTTATTTATATACCAGTCATAAATTTTTTTAATTCCGTCTTCTAATTCAACCGAATGTTTCCAACCTAAACTATTCAGTTTAGAAACATCTGTTAATTTTCTCATGGTTCCGTCAGGCTTATCAGTATTAAATACCAAGTCTCCTTTAAATCCTATAATGTTTTTTATGGTTTCGGCTAGCTCTTTAATTGAAACTTCTTTTCCTGTACCTATATTAATATGGGTGTTTCTAATTTCGCTATCATTTTCGGAATATGTATCAGAAAACTCTCTGTTTTCCATAATAAATACACAAGCATCTGCCATATCTTTAGACCATAAAAACTCACGCTTTGGAGCTCCTGTTCCCCAAATTTCTACGCTATTTTCTGATACTCCAAATTTAGAAAGATACGCTTTTGCCTCTTCAATCGTTTCAAAACCAGTGTCACTAATAACAGTGTCAAAATTGTTTTCATTCAGCATTTTTGCTAAATATATTTTTCTAATTAATGCTGGTAAAACATGTGATTTTTCTAAATCGAAATTATCGTTAGGTCCATAAAGATTGGTTGGCATAACCGAAATAAAATTTGTACCATATTGAAGGTTATAACTTTCACAGGTTTTTATTCCAGCTATTTTTGCAATGGCATAAGGCTCATTAGTATATTCTAAAGTGTCTGTCAATAAATACTCCTCTTTCATTGGTTGAGGAGCATTTTTAGGATATATACATGTACTTCCTAAAAACAACAATTTTGATACGCCATTAAGGTAACTTTGATGAATTACATTGTTTTGAATCATCATGTTTGCGTAAATAAAATCGGCTCTGTATACATTATTGGCAACAATACCTCCTACTTTGGCTGCTGCTAAAAAAACATATTCTGGTTTTTCACTTTTAAAGAAGTCTTCAACAGCAACTTGATTGGTTAAATCTAATTCAGAATGTGTTCTGGTAATTAGGTTGGTATAGCCTTTGCTTTTGAGGTTTTCAACAATAGCACTACCTACCAAACCACGATGTCCAGCTACATATATTTTAGAATCTTTTTTCATAACTGCTTTTTATTCAAAGTAGTTATTAATTCTGTAACCACCATCTTGCAAAAATTGTTGTTTTTGCATTAGTTTTAAATCGCTAGACATCATATCATCAACTAAATTTTGAAGATCATATTTAGGAACCCATCCTAATTTTTCTTTAGCTTTTGTCGCATCTCCTATCAATAAATCAACTTCTGTTGGTCTGTAATATTTTTCGTCTACTGAAACTATTTCTTTGCCAATTTCAAGGTTGAAATCAGGGTTACTACAAGATTTAATATAGCCTTTTTCACCAGAACCTTTTCCTTTAAACTCTAGCTCAATGCCTACATGAGCAAAACACATTCTAACAAAATCTCTTACAGATGTCGTCTTACCTGTAGCAATTACCCAGTCTTCTGCTTGATCAGCCTGAAGAATCATCCACATCATTCTAACATAATCTTTGGCATGTCCCCAATCTCTCTTTGCATCTAGGTTTCCTAAATACATTTTATCTTGTAAACCTAATGCTATTCTTGATGTTGCTCTTGTGATTTTTCTGGTAACAAACGTTTCTCCTCGAATAGGAGATTCGTGATTAAATAAAATACCATTACATGCATACATACCATAAGCTTCACGATAGTTTACCGTAATCCAATAGGCATACATTTTTGCTACTGCATATGGACTTCTTGGGTAGAAAGGTGTGGTTTCTGTTTGAGGAACTTCTTGTACTTTTCCGTATAATTCAGATGTTGATGCTTGATAGATTCTTGTCTTTTTTTCAAGCCCTAGCATTCTAACAGCTTCTAGGATTCTTAATGTTCCTATTCCGTCTGCATTGGCTGTATATTCTGGAGTTTCAAAAGATACATGCACATGGCTCATAGCCGCAAGGTTATATATCTCATCTGGTTGTACTTCCTGAATAATTCTGATAAGGTTTGTGCTATCAGTTAAATCACCATAATGAAGAAAAAAGTTTTGGTTTTCAACATGAGGATCTTGGTATAAATGATCAATTCTATCTGTATTAAACAAAGAAGACCTTCTTTTTATACCGTGTACTATGTAATCTTTTTTTAATAAAAATTCACTTAAATAGGCTCCGTCTTGTCCTGTTACTCCAGTTATTAAAGCTACTTTTTTTTGCATTATATTATAAGCTCTGGTATTTTCTTTTTGAAATTTAAGTTACAAAAGTATGTTTTTTGCGCCTTACTTTCAAAGTATCAATAAGATATAGTTTTTAGTATAGATTTTTTATCGCGGTTTTTAAACGCTCTCTCCAGTATAAAGTTTCTATATTTAAATTTTCTTTTATTTTCTGTTTATCTAACACGCTATAACTTGGTCTTTTAGCAGGTGTTGGAAATTCTTTTGAAGGAATTGGGTTGACTTTTATTTCTATTTCAGAAATATCAAAAATAGCTTTAGCAAAATCGTACCAGCTAGTTACGCCTTCATTACTATAGTGATAAACACCATACTTATTACTATTTGAGGTAATTATACGAAGTAAAGCTCCAGCCAAATCTTTAGCATAAGTTGGTGTTCCTACTTGGTCTGCAACAATATTTAATTCTTTATTGGTTTGTGCTAAACGTAACATCGTTTTCATAAAATTGTTGCCGTGTTCAGAATATAACCAAGAGGTTCTAACTATAAAAAAGGCATTCATTACGTCTTTTATTGCTAATTCTCCTTGTAATTTTGATGTACCATAAACACCAAGTGGCTTGGTTTGATCTTCTTCATTATAAGGTGAAGATTTTGATCCGTCAAACACAAAATCTGTTGAAACATGTATTAGTTTAACATTGTGATTATTACAGGCTAAAGCTAGATGTTTTGGCCCTTGTTCATTAACCTTAAAAGCCTTTTCAGTGTCTGTTTCTGCTTTATCTACAGCTGTATATGCAGCACAATTAATACACCAATCAATTTTATTGGTTTCAAAAAACAAATTTATAGCTTCTTGATTTGTGAGATCTAGTTGTGATGAATTTGTATAAATAAATGAAAGATTTGGGTGTTGCCTTTCCAAATCTTTTATGCATGTAGCTAATTGGCCATTTGAACCTGTAATAAGGACATTTAAAGTCATTTAAAAAAGGGTTTCAAAGGTTGGTAATATTTTGTCTTTTTCAGAAAGTAAACATTCGCTTTCTGGTAATTTCCAATCTATATTTAGCGTTTTATCATTAAAGATAAGCCCGCCTTCTGATTCTTTGTTGTAAAAGTTATCACATTTGTAAGAAAAAATAGCGGTATCACTTAAAACAACAAAACCATGAGCAAAGCCTCTTGGCACAAAAAATTGTTTTTTATTTTCTCCTGTTAAAACCACCGATTCATACTTTCCAAAAGATGGTGAATCAGGGCGTAAATCAACTGCAACATCTAGTACTTCTCCTTTAATCACTCTTACCAACTTGGCTTGTGCAAATTCTCCTTTTTGAAAATGTAGACCTCGCAACACTCCTTTTGATGAAAATGACTCATTATCTTGGACAAAATTTATATTTTGACCTAAAGCTTTATTGAATTTCTCTTCATTATAGCTCTCAAAAAAATAGCCTCTATCATCAGCAAACACATTAGGTTCTACAACAAAACAGTCTTTAAGCTTTGTTTCTATTAATCTCATTTATTCTTTATTAAGTATTCCTAACAGGTTTTTACCATAACCACTTTTTAATAGTGATGTTGCAAGAGATTTAAAATCTTCTTTGGAGATATAACCCATCTCATAAGCAGCAGCTTCTATTGAACCTATTTTTAAACCTTGTCTTTCTTCTATAACCTCAACAAATTGAGATGCTTGCATAAGCGATTGAAATGTACCTGTGTCTAACCACGCTGTACCTCTATCTAATATACTTACGTTTAATTTTCCTTGCTGTAAATAAGCTTTGTTTATGTCTGTTATTTCTAATTCTCCTCTATGACTTGGTTTAATGTTTTTTGCTACGTCAACAACAGAATTATCGTAAAAATATATTCCAGGAACAGCATAATTTGATTTAGGCTTTTCTGGTTTTTCTTCTATTGATATTGCTTGACCTTCATTATTAAACTCTACAACTCCATAACGTTCAGGGTCATGAACTCTATAAGCATATATGATACCACCATCTGGATCATTGTTGCTTTGTAAAAGTGTTGATAAACCTGAACCATAAAAAATGTTATCACCTAAAATAAGCGCTACTTTATCATCACCTATAAAATCTTCTCCAATTATAAATGCTTCAGCTAATCCGTTAGGTGCTTCTTGAACGGCATATTGAAAGTTACAGCCGTATTTTTTTCCATCACCTAGTAAGTCTTTGAAAAGAGGTAAATCTTTAGGTGTAGAAATGATAAGTATATCCTTAATACCTGAATACATTAATGTAGAAAGGGGATAATATATCATAGGCTTATCATAAACAGGCATTAACTGCTTGCTTATTGATAATGTTAAAGGGTGTAGTCGTGTTCCAGATCCTCCTGCTAGAATTATTCCTTTCATTTTAATTATACTGTTTTTGGTAGTAAGATTGATATTCTCCACTGGTTACGTTATTTAACCACTCACTATTATTTAAGTACCAATCTATTGTGATGGCAAGACCTTCTTCAAAAGTTACCGATGGCTCCCAGCCTAATTTATCTTTTATTTTTGAGGCATCAATGGCATATCTTAAATCATGACCTGGTCTATCTTTTACATATGTAATTAATGCTTCTGAAGTACCAGCTTCACGATTCAGTTTTTTATCCATTTGATCACAAAGAAGCTTTACTAAATCTATATTTTTCCATTCATTAAAACCTCCTATGTTGTAGGTTTCAGCATTTTCTCCTTTATGAAAAACTAAATCTATTGCTCTAGCATGATCTACAACATACAACCAGTCTCTCGTGTAGTTTCCATCTCCATAAACAGGTAGTGCTTTATTGTTTAAAATATTATTTATAAACAAAGGTATAAGCTTTTCAGGAAATTGGTTTTGCCCATAATTATTAGAGCAATTAGTAATTACATAAGGTATTTTATATGTCTCTCCATATGCTCTTACAAAGTGATCAGAACTTGCTTTTGATGCTGAATATGGCGAATTTGGATCGTAAGGTGTGGTTTCTGTAAAAAGTCCAGTTTCTCCTAATGTACCATAAACTTCATCTGTGCTAATATGATAAAAACGTTTACCAGAAAAATCGTCTTTCCAAATATTTTTAAATGCATTTAATAAGTTCATGGTACCAATAACGTTTGTTTTCACAAAAGCCAAAGGGTCTTTTATTGATCTATCTACATGTGATTCGGCCGCTAAATGAATGACTCCATCAAATTTATGCTCTTCAAAAAGCGCATTAATAACATTTTCATCAATAATATCAGCTTTTATAAAGGTGTAGTTTGGTTTGTCTTCAACATCTTTTAGGTTTTCTAAATTTCCTGCATATGTTAAAGCATCTAAATTGAATATATGATAGTTAGCGTATTTCTCAACAAATAACCTTACAACATGAGACCCTATAAATCCAGCACCGCCAGTTATTAATATTTTTTTATTCATCATAGTTTTTTACAAACTTTATTATCTTACCTGTTAAGTATATTAAGCAGAGTAGAAGGAAAGCTAAAACAGGAAATATAAACATTAAATAGCTTTTCCAACTTAAATACTCGTTTCCAACTTCTTGAAAACCAGAAACAACATCAAAAAAGGTGTTTTCCTCGGTTTGCTGCTCATCCAATTCTTTAAGTTCATTTTGTAATTTAATTTTCTCCTTTAATAAATCGTATTCTCGTGTTTGAGATTTCTCATTAACCATTGGAAAACCACTCTCGCCCATATTAAGCTTGGCTTTTGTCGTTTTTGACTCTTCTTGTAATACACTAATGTAAACTTTTTGTAATGAGTCTATAACCCCTATTTGCTCCCTTAAAGTGTTTCTTTGTATGTTAATTAATGAATCCCTTTTTAACATTTTCTTTTTAGAATATGTGTTTTCAAAAGAAGAGTTCAGCCCTTTTTCTAAGCTTTTAAATATATTTTTCTTTTTAGAAAAGACATGTATTTCATAAAGCACAGAGCCTGAGTAAATACTTCTGTTTTCTATATACTCATCAAAACTAATCTCTTGAGCCCTTACACTATCTATTTGTTTAAGAAACTCATCATATTGTATAATTCTCTCGTTTTCAGTTTCTGGACCTGGGTAAATTTCAAAACGAGATATTTTACGAGCTTCATCTTCAGATATCTCAAAAACAGAAGATAATGTTTCATAGTCTTGTGTTGAGATTAAAGCATTGAAATAACCAATGTTTGTTATCAATTGATATTTAGAGTCAAAATAAGGCTTTACTAACATAAACGTAGTGTATACACTTGGTAAGGTTTTTTGAACTCCATAACCTAAAACTCCAGCAATAACAACTGTAATAACAATTATTTTTAAGTTTAGAATTATAGCTTTTAAAGCATAAACCATCGTTGAGAATATTGCTTTAAATATTCCTCCTATAAAACCAAAAAGTCTAGAAAAGGCATTACCTATTAAATTAAAAATAAGAACCAAGTCTATTTCGTCAGATTGGTTTCTATTATTTTGTTCTGGTAAATTGTTGCTCATACTGTGAATTAAATTAATTAAATATTTGCTGTAATATTTTTCTTGTTATTAAATAAGTTGGTTTGACCCCTGAAGTCCCTAATCCTCCTGAAGCCAATGTACTACCTGTCTCTAAAGGATTATCACTTGCATAATAAGCATAACGCACTTTAACGTTTTCATTAATGCTTCCTCGCACTTTTGATGCTGCTTGTATTGCTTTTTGGTAATGCGCACCTTCCATTTCTAAACCAATAACATTCCAAGTAGAATTATGGAAAAACTTTAAAATATCTTTATTCTGTAATGATGTTCCTAAAACAGTAATCATAGAGCCTTCGTAAATTGCGAGTCCATGACCATCTAGATCGGCTTTGTTTAGTTCATTCTTAAATGGGTAGTTATCAGCTGTTCCTTCAAAAATATGTGCTGAAGGAATCATTATATCTCCTTTTCCTCCTTCTAAAATACCTGCTTTCCCCATAATTGAGATAGACTCAACATTTAAGTGAATTTTGTTTCCATCTACTTTTATAGGTTTTAATAGCTCGTCTATGGTCTCATATGCTTGTTCGCCAAAAGCATAATCCATGACAAAAATAACAGGCTTATCTTCTAAATTGTTAAAGGTGTTATTTACTTCAATATCAGTTTTGGTAAAATCAATTTTTGATGTATCAAATATTTGTACATCTATGTTAGTTCCTGAAGTATCTTTAATATAAATCATTCCTCTCTGCAACGCTTCTTTAGAGACTTTATTGCGCAAGGTATCATTTTCTTTTAAACCTAAAGACTCATACATCTCTAAAGTACTTTTTTTAGTCTTTAGACTTTTTAGAGCTTCTGGAGCAAACAGCGTGTTCATAACACTGTGCATATTGGCACTAATAACATGTATTGGGCGTGATAATAAATTATGCTTATTTAAAGTTTCTTTTATTTTATTTGCCCATATTTCTCCGTGTATATGATGCCCTAATCGTTCTCTTAAAACTGGGCTAAAAGTCACTGTTCGCTTATTATTGTTTACAACTTCTTCTATAGCTAGTTTACCTAACCAATAAACAATGTGAAGGAATCTTTCTGGTTGTACAGCAGATGAAAACTGGCTATAAACTTCAGTTATTTCATTAAATGTTCTGCCTAAAATATTTGCAGTATGAGTTATAGCTATTTCTCTTTCTTGCTGTGTTAGCTTTTTTGATGATAATACTGCTTTTTCTAATTTAACCCAATCTCTTGTGGTGCTTCCTTGATCATCAATTAAAACACGTCTGCTTATTTTGTGAGATTCAACAAAAAGAAATGTTATATGTGTTAGTATGTCATAAATCTCTGATCGACCTCTAGTGATTTCAATATTCATTTGCTCACTATCAATACGGTAACAGTTTCTTCTTCTTTTGGGAGGGATTATGGCTTTAAAATGAGAGTTTCCGTAACCTTCATCACTTGTTAGGTTTATAAAAGTACATTCTTCAATACCTATTGGTAACCTGTCAATAACGTATAAAAGCCCTTCTAATTCTGCTTTTTCTTCTCCAATAGACCCATAAATTTCAGGTCTTAAAAGCAATAATGCTTCTCTTAATGTTTCTCCAGAGACGCCCATAGGCTTATAAAAACCTCTATTAAACAAGTGACGCATGGTAATATACATTCTCTCAATAGCATTTGAGCTTTCTTGAGCTCTCGTTCTAGCATGATGTTTTTTATTACTCATATAATTTGTTTAGCGAGCAAATATAACACTATTTACTCAAACTAAAAGGTTTAAGAGCATCTGCTATCTTTCTGTCATTTGACAACCTAGGTAATTTGTTTTGTCCTCCTAGTTTTCCTATGGATTTCATGTAACTTTGAAAACCATTTTTTTGTATTTTTCTGATTTCTAGTGTTTTTAAAACACTTCCTTGTATTAAATCAAAATAATAACTATTTTGTTTTTGGAGAGATTTATCTATTTTTTTTGCAAACTCTAGTATATTATTAGGTTCTGTTTCAAACTCAACAAACCATTCATGATATGGTAATCCGCTTATTGGGTTTATTTGTGGAGCTACTGTAAATTCTGAAACCTGAACGTCGGTTCCGTTAATGGCTTCTTGCATAGCCTGCTCTACTTCTTTACCAATAACATGTTCACCAAAAGCAGAGATAAAATGTTTTATTCTACCAGAAACAACAACACGATAAGGTTTTATTGATGTAAACATAACAGTGTCGCCTAAATTGTAAGCCCAAAGCCCTGCATTTGTTGATATTATCATAACATAATTAACATCAACTTCAACATCTTTTATAGTGATTCGTTTTGGGTTTTCTTCAAAAAACTCATCTGCTTTTATAAACTCATAAAAAATCCCTGAATTTAACTGCAAAAGCATACCTTTTTCATCTTGCTTGTCTTGATATGCAAAAAAGCCTTCACTAGCAGGATATAGCTCTATGCTATCAACTTTTCGTCCTATTAAGCTTTCAAATTTTGCTCTGTAAGGCTCATAGTTAACACCTCCAAAAATGAATAGATTGAAGTTTTTAAAAACATCCCCTACTTTTTTATTAGTTCGTTCTTGAATTTTTTCAAAATACATTTGTACCCATGATGGAATACCTGAAATTACAGTCATGTTTTCAGGCAAGGTTTCATCTACAATCGCATTTACTTTAACCTCCCAATCTTCTATACAGTTTGTGTCCCATGAAGGCATTCTGTTTTTTTGAAGATATTTTGGAACATAATGCGCTACAATACCAGACAATCGTCCTAATTGCACACCATTTTTTTTATCTAAAACAGGACTTCCTTGAAGAAAAATCATTTTTCCATTTACAAACTTGGCGTTTCCTGTTTCATGAATGTAAAGCAATATGGCGTTTCTAGCCGCCTCTATATGAGTTGGCATACTTTCTTTTGTTATAGGTATATATTTGACACCAGATGTTGTTCCTGATGTTTTTGCAAAATAAATAGGCAACCCTTTCCAAAGGATATCTTTTTCTCCAGAGACTACGCGCTCTACATAGGGTTTTAATGCTTCATAATCTCTTATAGGCACTCGTTTTGTAAAATCTTTATGATTATTTATACTCATAAAATCATGATCTTTACCAAACTGTGTTTGTGCGGCATCACTAATTAAGTTCTGGAATATTTTGTTTTGTGTCTCTATAGGGTTATTAGCCCATTTTTGAACTTTTTTATAAATACGTTTTGCAAATGGTTTTGCTAAAGCTGATTTGATTGATAACATTAATTAAAATCTATAAAGTTTGTTGGGTTAATAGGATAACCATCGCTCCATAACTCAAAATGCAAGTGTGGTCCTGTAGTTAATTCTCCTGTATTACCTATCGTTGCTATTACTTCTCCTGATTTTACTAACTCGCCTTGGGTTTTAGTCAACATAGCATTATGTTTATAAACCGATATTAATCCGTGGCTATGTTCAATGATAATTACATAACCTGCTTCTGTAGTCCATTCAGAAAAAATAACCGTTCCGTCATCGGTTGCTTTTACAGGTGTATTTTCCTTAACAACAATATCAACAGCATAATGCTTTTCCTTTGCATTGTACTCTTGGGTTATTGTTCCTTTTACCGGTGGAAACAATACAAAGCTTGCTTTAGATTTTGCTGACTCAAATAAGTTATATTTATCCTCTTTTTCAACCTTTTCTCTTAATAATGAGTCTTCTTTACTTGGTTTTAAATCTATTTCATCAACATCCTGTTTTGCTGCTTCAATGATAGAGTCTCTATTAAAATTTGCTGTGCTAACTTCTCCATGAAGTACTTGCTTTATTGATTCAAAATAACGTTCATTAACCGCAATAACTTGTTGAAGCGAATCTGTTTTATAGTTAAGCTCTGTTGCTTTTTTCTTTAAAGCCGTAGATGAATACCCTGGAATGTATTCTCGTAATGGTGTAAAGGCTATTAAAAGTGTTGTTCCTGCAATTAGTAAGATAGTAGAAATAGATAACAGTACAAATACGTTTAACCTCGTAAGTTTGAATGAAAGTCGCTCCTCAAAAGTATCTTCGTTTAAAATCACTAAACGGTACTTATGAAGCAACTTTTTAGTGAATTTTTTAGGCTGTTTTTTTTTATTGCTCATCATTTAAACAAAAATAAATAAAAATATGTCAGATGTTTGTTTGCTTTATGCTAAAGTTCATATTAAAAACGAAGATTTTAAACTTTAATTATTAACTTTGCTGTCATAAAATAAGATATAATGATTTCATTAAGTATATTTTTAGCTCCAGGGCCATGGCAAATAGTTTTAGTTGTTGTGGTTGTATTATTGTTATTTGGCGGTAAAAAAATTCCTGAATTAATGCGCGGTTTAGGAAGCGGTATTAAGGAATTTAAAGACGCTAGTAAAGACGAAAATGATACAAGTAAAAAAGAGTAAGTTTTTAATTTAAAAAAAATAAAAAACCAGTGACTTAAAAAATCACTGGTTTTTTTTATATCTTTTTTTTTTTAACTAGTCCATCTTTATAGATTTTATAATTGCTTCTAATTCAAACATGTAATCTCTTTTTTGAACAGATGGGGCAAAGGCAAAACCTTCAACCACTAAAAGCCTATTATTTTTTTCATCTTTTATAATATAATTTACAAAAGGCCCTGACATAAAAGCTCCTTTAACATCCCAAATTCCTTTGGTTTCTATTGCAGGTTTATTATTTATTGTTGTTTTTAATAAAAATGGTGAGTATGAGTTGTCTGTCACCATAAAACTCCCATCAAGAGGTCCAGGAATATGAACCTCTCCTATTGAGTCTCTCATTTTTATAACTTGATTTACTAGACTATCATTTTCCTTTATATAATCAAAAGGCAATTCGTATAACATCAAATCTGTAGTTCCTGTAGAAATATCTTTTCTTATCCAGTAAAATTTATCCGATTCTTTTGCTATTCTATAGGCAGAAGGGAAGTTGATTGTTAACCCTAAATTTTCCTTGATTGTATTGTTTTTATGAAGCGACAGCTTGATTCTACGTTGCTTTTCTTTTATTTCCTCTTCTTTAAAAGCATTGAGTATCTTTTCAGAATTATCAGTAATTAGCTTTACAATTTCATCTCCAGAATTGCCTGAAACCAAAACGACTTTTTGTGGCCTTGCAAACACGTCATTTAAAATTTTAATTTCAGGGGTTTGGTTTTTTTCTACTTTAAAAACTGTTCTGTTTTGGGTTGCAAAGCCTGAAAACACAGACGGAGGAATCTGATTCATAGAAAACATAGGCTCATCTTGAGGTAACCCATGAACATAGGTTGCCAGTGTATTTCTAATAGCTTCTCCAACTGGTCCATCCCACTGATCGTTATCTACAACAACAGAAATATTGTTTATTTTTCCTGATGATTCTGGTAAAATTTTTTGATTTTTTGACTTACCATTATTACATGCCATAAGCATGATCAATGGTAAAACAAGTAATAGTTTTCGCATGGTTTAGTTTTATTTTTTTGAAATTTATCCTTTAGCTATTTTTAGCTTCATTCCTGGTTTCAAATTATTACCACTAATATCGTTCCAATCTCGAATATTTTGAACAGAAACTCCAGGGAATTTTCTTGAAATGCTCCATAAGGAGTCTCCTTGCTTTACTGTATAGGTTTTTGAGCTTGATGAAGAAGCTTGAGAAGCATTGCTATTACTAGCTACAGACGTATTTACAACAGGGCGCCTTGGATAAATAGTTAGTCGTTGTCCTATTCTTAAATTATTACTACGTAACCCATTCCATTGTTTAATTTGGCTAACTCTTACACCGTATTTTCTCGCTATTTTTCCTAAATAATCACCGCTTCTTACACGGTATCTTACTCTTGATTCTGCTTCAAAAAACTGCGGTAACGGTTTTTCTCGCTTATCAAACTCGGCTTTAGCAAAGGCATAAATTTGCTCTTCATTGTTAACAAATGTGCCTATTGCTGTTCTAGGCAATCTTAAATAATAAGCCTTATCTTCAATAAATGGAATAATATCTAATTTATAAGATGGATTTAAAAACTGAAGCTCTTCTATGGGAACATTTGTTGTTTCAGCTACCTGATCTAGCGTAATCGTTTGCTTTACTCTAATTGTATCTGTTTCTACATAATGAAATTGTGGTTTTTCAGGTTGAAAACCATGTTCTTTAGCAAATTCAAAAATATACATCGTAGCTAAAAAAGCAGGAACATAACCTGCTGTTTCACGTGGAAGGTTATGTCTAATATTCCAGTAATTTTGGTAGCCTCCAGATCGTCTTATCGCTTTGGTTACATTTCCTGGACCAGAATTGTATGCAGCTAAAGCTAAATCCCAATCTCCAAAAATTTCATAAAGCTTTGATAAGTATACTGCAGCTATTTTTGTAGACTTTATAGGATCGCTTCGCTCATCTACATAACTGCTTACATCAAGCCCATATTGTTTTCCTGTGGCAAACATAAACTGCCATAAACCTGTAGCGCCTACTCTAGACTTTGCTCTTGGTTTTAATGCAGATTCAACAATAGATAAATACTTCATCTCCAACGGAATATTGAAGTTATCAAACTCACTTTCAAACATAGGAAAGTAATAGTGGCTTAACCCCATTAAACGTTCCATTGAGGTACGTCTGTTTTTTAAGAAGTTTTTTATAACATTCTCTAATGATGGATTGTACTCAACATTAAAAGGTGTTCTTGCGTTAAGTTTAGCAAGTCTTGCTTTTAGAGTATCTGTTGGTAATTCTGGGTAATCTACGGGTTTATAATCTAGCTCTGAAACTGTTTTATAAATGGTGTCAAAAAGGGTATTACTATATAACTCCTCTAACCATTTTTCATCTATTTGTAAAGCCAATTCATGATCCTGAAGCGACTGTATTTGCGTAGAGTCTATGACAGCTTGAATTGATGTTGATTGTAATTTTTTTCCATCAACAATAGAGTCTGTCGTTTTAGACACTGATATATTTACCTCTTTTTTATTGTTGTTTTTGATAGGTTGAATTGTATCTTGAGCAAAAAGCTGAAGAAAACAAACACTAAAACAAAAACAAATAAAAGCGAATTGGGTTTTCATGCTCATTGTTTTTTTTCAATACAACGTATTAAACTATAAAATCTTGTTTTATAGCTTTTAAAGATACGAAATTAGAATATTAGCGTTTTAAGCTTCTAAAATAGCTGCAATTCCTGGCAGTGTTTTACCTTCAAGGCTTTCTAACATAGCGCCACCACCTGTGCTCACGTAGCTTACTTTATCTTCAAAACCAAATTGCTTAACAGCAGCAACCGAATCGCCTCCGCCAACTAATGAAAAAGCTCCGTTTTTTGTAGAATCGGCAATGGCATTACCTAAAGCAATTGTTCCTTTGGCATAGTTTTCCATTTCAAAAACACCTAAAGGACCATTCCATAAAATAGTTTTGCACTGCATTACCACATCATTAAAGTTTTCTAAAGATTTTGGTCCTGCATCAAGACCTTGCCACCCATCTGGGATTGCATTTACATCTACTATTTGAGTTTCAGCAGTGTTACTAAAAGCATTTGCAGCAACAATATCAACAGGTAAATGAATTTGTACACCTTTTTCTTTTGCTTGTTTTAAAATATCTAATGCAAGTGGTATTTTATCATCTTCACATATAGAATCTCCTACCTTTCCGCCTTGTGCTTTGATAAAAGTAAAAGTCATTCCACCACCAATAATCATATGGTCTACTTTGTCTAAAATATTTTCAATAACTGTAATTTTTGATGACACTTTAGCACCTCCTAAAACAGCTAAAACTGGTTTTTCGCTAGTGTTTAAAACTTTATCTATACTTTCTATTTCTTTTGCTAGTAAGGCTCCAAAACATTTAGCTTCAGGGAAAAACTGCGCCACAATAGTTGTTGATGCATGCGCTCTATGTGCTGTACCAAAAGCATCATTTACATAAATGTCTCCTAACTTTGAAAGTGATTGAGCAAAATTTTCATCACCTGCTGTTTCTTCAGGATGAAAACGTAGGTTTTCTAATAGTAATATTTCTCCTGGTTCTAAATTATTTGCGGCCTCTTCAGCTTCAGCTCCAACGCAACTTGATACAAACTTAACTCCAACACCTAGTATATCTTCTACTTTTTCAATAATATGCTTTAAAGAAAATGTTTCATCAACACCTTTTGGTCTTCCTAAATGCGACATTAAAATACAGCTTCCTCCATCTTCTAAAATTTTTATAATCGTTGGTTTTGCAGATAAGATTCTTGTAGCATCTGTTACTTGAAAATCATCATTTAATGGCACGTTAAAATCTACGCGTATTAATGCTTTTTTATCTTTAAAATCAAAGTCGTTTAGAGTTTTCATCAGTTGTTTTTTAGTTGTTTATATCAATAATCAGATGGAATGCCTAAAAAATCATCATTTTTCTATGATAAATCAGTGAATAAGCATTTCATGATTTCTATTTTAGAAAGACAAATATAATTTTTTCAATTTATAAAAAAGATAGTATTTCTGTTATCTTTGTTTTATGCTATTTGAAGACGTTTTAGGACAAGAACATATAAAAAATCACTTAACTCAAAGTGTAGAAAATGGCCGTATTCCTCATGCACAATTGTTTGTAGGTCCTGAAGGATCCGGAACATTACCAATGGCTATTGCTTATGCACAGTATATTTTGTGCGGTAATAAAGGTGGCGAAAACTCAAATGGAAATGAAGCGTGTAATTTAAAGTTTAAAAACTATTCGCATCCTGATTTGCATTTTGCTTTTCCTGTTGCAACAAATGATCGGGTAAAAAAGCACCCTGTTTCTAGTTTGTTTTTAGAAGAATGGCGCGAGCTTTTAAAAGAGCAACCTTATGGCAATTTGTTTGACTGGTACAGAAAACTAGGTGTTGAAAATAAACAAGGCCAAATAGGTGTTGATGAAGCACAAGAAGTTGTAAAATCATTGGCTTTAAAATCTTATGAAGGAGGTTATAAAGTTATGCTTATTTGGATGGCTGAAAAAATGAACACTTCTGCAGCCAACAAGTTGTTGAAACTTATTGAGGAACCGCCAAACAAAACCATTTTTATACTCATTGCTGAAGATGAAGAACAAATAATTAATACTATTCGTTCTCGATGTCAAGTATTACATTTTCCGCCTTTGGCAGAGAATATTATAAAAACTGCTATTGTAAAAAATTACGATTTACAAGAAACCGAGGCTATTAAAATTGCGCATCAAGCTAATGGAAATTACAATAAGGCTTGTGATTTAGTTTTTCACGATAGCGAAGACACGCAGTTTGAATCGTGGTTTATTTTCTGGATTAGAAGCGCTTTTAAAGCCAAAGGAAATAAGGCTGCTATTCATGATTTAATTTCATGGAGTGAAGATATTGCTAAAACAGGAAGAGAAACTCAAAAACAGTTTTTACATTTTTGTTTATCATTTTTTAGACAAGCACTTTTAACAAACTATAATGCTCAAAGCTTGGTTTACATTGAAACAAAAACGGAAGGCTTTGACATTAGAAAATTTGCACCTTTTGTACACGGTAACAATATTTTAGAAATTTCTAACGAATTACAAGATGCTTTGTATCATATTGAAAGAAATGGAAATTCTAAAATTATACTCACTGATTTATCTATAAAACTAACACGTTTGTTACATAAAAAAGCCGATTAAAAAATTAATCGGCTTTTTCATTTTTGTTATTGAAAGGTGTAGGTTTCTCTTACTACTTGAGTTACTCTAAAATAACCAAAAGCATAATTACTAGGGTTACTAGGGTTTATACAATTTCCTCTTATTTCCGCAGCTGTTGATGAAAAAGGATTACCGCCGCCATCATACTGCTCTATAAGCAAACGTATGTAATTGTAATATTGTTCTGAAATGCCGTATAAACTAACGTCTACAACATCGCCTGGTAAAAAAGGCTGCTCATTGCTGTCTTCATCATCTTCTTTCTCCCAAAAGTCGTGTATTTCATTTCCGTTTGTAAACTCATCTGATACATCTTCTAGAGAAGCAAATAAATCACCTGTTTCGTAATAACGAATTAAATAATAGTTTTCTTCATCTACAGGATCATCAAAATATAAATTAAGTTCTAATAATTCATCATCAAAACCTCCTTCTATAGATTGTGTAACGCTATTTATATCAGATACGGTCATTAATGTTTCTGAAGCAGTATATGTTTGTCCGTTATAAATAACTTCAAGACTATAAGTATCTCCTGCTATAGGAACAAAGGTTGTCGTAGTATAAGTTCCGTCGTTTTCATCAGTAAAATTAAATATTTCGCTTGTATTTTCATTAACTACAGTTACTGATGCTCCCGTAACTTCTGTACTGGATACATTGCCAAAGTATGGTGTTGATGTGCTTAATTTTATTTGCTGTTCGTTTCCTGCTGTTCCTTTTTCCCAATCTAAAGAAGCCTCGATAACGAGACGTGTTTGGCCTGTGGGAACTTCAATATCTACAACATCTTCACAGGATATTATTGTTATAGTAAAAAGAAATATTAATGATTTTATATATGTTTTCATGATGCTAAAATTTAAAGTTGTAAGTAACAGATGGTATAATTCCAAAAATAGAGAGTCTTGTCGCTTCGTTTAACCCTGTTTGGTTATTTTGATTGAACGTTATTGCTGCTGCATTTTTTCTGTTATATAAATTATAAATACCAAATACCCATTCGCCTTTCCAGCGTTTATCTGGCTTATTGTTTGGTTTATAAATTGCCGAAACATCTAATCTGTGGTATGCCGGTAATCTATCTTCATTTCTATTAGAATAGGTTGCAATAGAAAGTCCTTCGTAAGTATATTGCCCATTAGGATATGTTACAGGACGACCTGTTTGAAAAACAAGATTTGAACTAAAGCTCCATTTGTCATTTAGCTTATATGTTGCTGTAGCTGAAACATCATGGGATCTATCGTAAGGTGTTTTATACCAATCACCATTATTTATTCCTGGACCTCCAGCAAGACCTCCAAGAGTGCGCTGTTCTGATCTAGACAAGGTATAAGCTAGCCATCCTGTAAGACGCCCTTTGTTTTTTCTAAATAAAATTTCTAATCCGTAAGCTCTTGCTTCGCCGTTTAATATTTCTGTTTCTATGGTATTATTTCCTATTAAATCAGAGCCGTCTATGTAATCTATACGGTTATCTATTGTTTTATAGTAGGTTTCTAATTCTAATGAAAATAGGTTGTCTTTAAAACTACGGTAATACCCTAAAGCATATTGATTTGATTTTTGTGGTTTGATGTATTTTCCGCTTGGTGTCCAAACATCTATCGGAGTAACTGAAGACGTATTAGACAGTAAATGTAAATACTGTGTAGACTTTGTGTAGCTAGCCTTAATAGAAGATGCATCGTTTATTTGATAAGCCATACCTAAACGAGGCTCAAAATTATCAAATGTTTCAATGCTTTCGTTTTTTTCGTAATAGGTTTCAAAAGCTTCTTCTCCTCGCTCATAAATTCCTAATTCACTATTATAAACTACCGGCTGATTGTTTACATAACTAGTCATGCTTTGACCGCCAAGTCTGAAAAAATTACTGTATCGTAGTCCATATTGTGCTGTTAATTTATCTGTTATTTTATGCTCCGCACTTATGTAAGCACCTCCTTCAAAAGCTCTTTTTTCGTCTAACTTTAAATAATTTACTGGCGATGTTGGTGAAGAAGGTTTTACTTCTCCTGGATTTAAATTATAAGTTATTCCACTAACACCAAAGTCTAACTTTATTTTATCGTTTAAATAGTATTTAAAATCATATTTTAAGTTGTAGTTTTTTATATCTGCAACCCAATCTAACTCAATAAAATCTAATATAATTTGGTAATCATATTTACTGTATATAAGTGATAAATTAGAAAACAATTTATCATTAAAAATGTGGTTCCATCTTATATTTCCTGTAATGTTTCCATAATTATTTTCTATAACCTTATCAAAATTGAAAACGTCTCTACCATAGTATCCTGACAGGTAAATTTTATTGTTATGGTTTATTTCGTAGTTAGTTTTAAAGTTTAAGTCATAGAATGATATTTTATCATCTTTAAAATCTTCGGTCATTTTTAAAAAAAGATGCGCATAAGATGTTCTACCCGCTAGTAAAAAAGAGCCTTTTTCTTTAAAAACCGGACCTTCTACGGTTAGTCTACTAGAAATTAAACCTAAACCACCAGTAACATCATAGTTTTTACTGTTTCCATCTTTTTGTCTGACATCTAAAACAGAAGAAATACGACCTCCAAATTTTGCAGGAATATCTCCTTTATACAGTTTTATGTCTTTAATTGCATCTGCATTAAATACAGAGAAAAACCCAAAAAAGTGTGATGTATTGTATATAATGGCTTCGTCTAGCAGCACTAAATTTTGATCGGCTGCTCCACCTCTCACATTAAAACCTGAAGATCCTTCACCATTATTTGTAACACCAGGAAGCATTTGTATAGATTTAATAACATCTACTTCTCCTAACACAGCAGGCATTTTTTTTATGGTGCCTGATTTTAATTTTGAGACACCCATTTGAGGTGTTTTTATATTGAGTTGTTCAGACTCTTCAGCAACTATAACAACTTCTTCTAGCGATGTTGAAGCCTCTGTAAGCTCAAAATTAATTGACATATCTTTTTGAATATCAATATTTTGAGATAAATTTTCATATCCCATATAAGATACTATGAGCGTATATGATCCTTTTGGTGCTTGAAGCGAGAAAAAACCGTATTCGTTGGTAATAGCACCAATGTTAGTATCTTTTAAAAAAACCGTTGCTCCTAATAGTGTTTCACCATTATTAGCGTCTTTTATAGAGCCTCTAATGCTATATGTTTCTTGAGCAAAGGTTAAATAACTAAAAACTAGGCATAGGCCTAAAAAAAAGTGTTTCATTTTGGTTGTTCGTATTTATGATTGATTGTTATGATGACGATTAGCTTTTGCTAATGTTACAGAAGCTTGAACGCAAATTACTTTTAAATATTTAAAATAACTCGTCAAAACATCAGCTTTTGGAGTGAATTAACGGGATTATGGAGTGAATTGATTTATTTCATCTTTAATAGCTTTTAGGTATGATTTAGATATTGGTATTTTAATTTTTGGATCTGTTTCTAAAATCAAAAAATCTTTATTGTTTATTCGTGAAATGTGTTTCACGTTTAGCAAGTTTACAGCAAATGATCTATGGCTTTGCTTTATAGGCATAAACTCATTTTGATTTAAAAAATTCTTTAATCGGTTTCTTAAAATATGCTTTTTCACGCTGCCTGATTTCATATAATGCACTACGACATATTGATTGCTAGATTCTGCAAAGAGAAAATCATTTAATGCTATAGAAAGGTTTAAATTATTGTTTTCGTCTTTAAGGAGTAATTCTGTTTGTTTATCAGAAGTGTTAAAGGTATTGTGATACTTTTTTATTTGCTCTCCAAGCTCATTTACCTCAAGAGTTAAATCTTGTATTAAAGCATAAATAATAGTTCCAAAAAATGGAAATAATAAGATGATAAAGGCTCTAAAATAGTTTTTTACTTGGAAGGCTATATTTAGTTCTTTTTCAAAATCGTTTCCTAAATCGGGTATCAAAAATGAAAAACCAAAATTAACAAGTGTGAGAATTAAAGTTTCTATAAAAAACCAAGTAATATATTTTTTGTTTGTAACCTTTTCAAAACTAAACATTGGTCTAAAAACAAATTGAGATAATGATAAACCTACAAGCGTACTCACTGCAATTGTAAAAAAGAATAAAAACTTGCTAAAATTGGCATTAGCAGGATTATCCATTTCTTCTGAAATACCATAAGGCTGGAAAATAATTAAAAAAAAGTGGGCAAAAAGAGCAGCACTAATTATGTATATCCATTTTCGTTTTGTGCTATTGAAGTAATAAAACGGTTGGTCTAAAAGTTGTTTTACTTTCATTAATTGGTTGGGCGGTTAGTTACTTTGTATAACTTACATTTTGGTTTCTTATTATAAAAAAAGCCAGTTAATTTCTTAACTGGCTTTAAGTTTTTAAAAACTCTTTGCTTTAGCTACTCTTTTTTATAATCTGCATTAAGAGCATCTAGTATGGTTTGTGTTAAATCATTTGCTTCGTTACCGTATAAAACACTTCCACCTTCATTGCTACCTAAAATATAGTCATAACCATTTTTCTTGCCGTAATCTCCAACATAATCTTTTACTTTAGCTATTAAAGAATCTATCTCTGTTTGACTAGCTTGCTGAATTTGTTGTTCTTCAAATTGAACTTTTTGTTGTAGCATTTGTTGTTTTTGGCTTAAAGCTTGGTATTCTTCCTGTGCTTTAGCTTGTGATAATTTTTTAGCTTTTAATTGAAACTCTTGAGCTTCTAATTGAAATGCTTTACCAATACTATCCGTTCGTTTTTGAAAAGCGTCAATTTTAGATTGAAATTTTGCTTCAATGTCTTTTTTCTCTTGATAGTCGTTAATTAATGTTCCGTTGTCAACAAATCCAATTTTTTTTGGTTGTGTACAAGAAGTCACTGCTACTATAGCAAAAGCTATTAAAAATATGTTTTTCATTATTTATGTTATTTATTTAATCGAGACAAATGTAATAAAGTAAATAGTTTGATTTTACACAAAAATCACATCAACACCAAATAATAATAATTTTTTATCGCTAAAATAAAAACAATAATTTACAGTTATTAAAAACCGCCCTAAAAAAGATGATTTAAGGCAGATTCAAAATTAAGCCTTGTGATTTGTTGTTAGAACACAAAAGACGTCTTAAAAGGGCTTAAAATGGATTTTTAGGTGTTTTTTATGATATAAATGTGTGAAGAGTACTCTTTTGATTGTTTTGCTTTAAGATTTGAACGAAAACCAATATAAAATGCCTTTAACGGATTTTTAGAGCCAGACTTATAACCTTCAGAAAGTAAACTCACATAATAAGCATCAAACATCATTGGTAATGTTTTTACAACTTTCATATTGTTTTTTGAAACTAATTTTGAAATTGCAGTTCTAGAAAAATGCCATAAATGTCTTGGTACATCATAAGCAGCCCAAAACTCTTTATAATATGTAGCATCAAAACTTTTGAAGTTTGGAACCGCAATAATAAGTGTACCTTCTTTTTTTAATAAAGATTTGTAAAGCGCTAATTGTTCTTCAAGATTTGGCAAATGTTCTAGCACATGCCAAAGCGTAATTACATCAAAACTTTCTTTTTTAAATTCAGAAATCTTATCAGCATCATAAACGACATTGTTAGTTTTTTTATTCGCAATATCTCTTGCTTGAGGGTTTGGTTCAACACCAGTAACATTCCAATTATTCTTTAATGCTGTTTGTAAAAAATCTCCTGTACCACAACCAACATCTAAAAGTGTTTTTCCAGAAACCGACTGTTTATTTATTAATTTCAATTTTTGTTTTAACGAATAAGAGCGAACCAAATGGTAAACACTTTCAAACAAATTTCGTTTAGCATCGGTATGAGAAATATAATCTTCGCTTTCGTAATAGCTTGGTAAATTTTGTAATGAAGGCTGCGGATATGTCTCTAACATATCTAAAGATTCATTATAGCGTAATTCAAATTTCTCTCCAGAAACCGAATGATCTTTTACTACTAAATGAGGTGTTTTTTTGTGCATTTATTATCGTTAAAAAAATATGTTCCACGTGGAACGATTAAAAACTATCTCCCCATATAAACTAAAAGCACCGAAATATCACTTGGAGAAACACCACTGATTCTTGAAGCTTGTGATATAGTTACAGGTTGAATTTTACTCAACTTTTCTCGTGCTTCAAAACTCATAGATTTTAGTTTTGAGTAATCAAAGTTCTGTGGTATTTTAATATTCTCTAACCTGTTTAATTTATCTGCATTGTTCTTTTCTTTCTCTATATATCCAGAATATTTAACTTGAATTTCTGCTTGCTCTATAACCTCGTTATCTAAATTATGATCTTGAATATATGCTTCAACAGAAGAAACTTTACGCATATCATCAATAGTAATATTAGGTCTAGCAAATATCTTAAACATCTTATCAGATTGTTTCATTAACGAAGAATCTTTAGATTCTAAAACAGGATTAATCTCTTCTGGTTTGACACTTGTGTCTTTGAAAAATGACACAAAATTCTCTGCTTTAGATTGCTTTTCTTCCATGCGTTTTAATCGCTTTTCAGAAGCTAATCCTATATCAAAAGATTTAGGCGTTAATCTAAAATCGGCATTATCTTGTCTTAATAACGTTCTATATTCTGCTCTAGAAGTAAACATTCTATATGGCTCTTCAGTACCTTTGGTGATTAAATCATCAATCAAAACACCTATATAAGCTTCACTTCTACTTAAAATAAACGGGTCTTTTTCTTGAACTTTTAAACTGGCATTTATACCTGCCATTAAACCTTGTGAACCCGCTTCCTCATATCCTGTTGTTCCGTTAATTTGACCAGCAAAATACAAACCATCAACTAGTTTAGTTTCTAAAGTATGCTTAAGCTGTGTTGGCGGAAAATAATCATATTCTATAGCATAACCAGGACGGAAAAACTTAACGTTTTCAAATCCTGCTACTGAACGCAAAGCTTTAAACTGAACATCTTCTGGTAGCGACGTAGAGAAACCATTAATATAATATTCAACCGTATTCCATCCTTCTGGCTCAACAAATAATTGATGCCTATCTTTATCAGCAAAACGGTTAATTTTATCTTCTATAGAAGGACAATAACGCGGACCTAAACTTTTAATTCGACCATTAAACATAGGTGATCTATCAAAACCTTCTCTTAACAAATCATGTACTTCAGGACTTGTATAAGACATGTGACAAGAACGCTGATTTGTTAAAGGCTTCGTTATATCTAGATAAGAAAATTTTTCAGGGTTTTCATCTCCTGGTTGTTCAATCATTTTAGAAAAATCTAATGAACGACCATCTACTCTAGGTGGTGTTCCTGTTTTCATTCTACCAGAATCAAAACCTAATTCTACAAGCTGTTCTGTAATTCCTGTAGCAGCTCTTTCTCCTGCGCGACCACCTCCAAAATTTTTATCACCAATATGAATTAACCCATTAAGAAACGTGCCGTTTGTAAGCACAACGGTTTTTCCTTTTACTTCTACTCCAAGAGATGTTTTTACACCAACTACTTTATGATTTTCTACTAAAAGTCCAGAAACCATCTCTTGATAAAAATCTAAATTTGGTGTGTTTTCAAGCAACATTCTCCAGTCTTCAGCAAATCGCATACGGTCACTTTGAACACGCGGACTCCACATAGCTGGACCTTTTGACTTGTTCAGCATTTTAAATTGAATAGCAGACGTATCAGACACAATACCACTGTAACCACCTAACGCATCAATTTCGCGAACAATTTGACCTTTAGCAATACCTCCCATTGCTGGATTACATGACATTTGCGCAATGTTTTGCAAGTTCATAGTAATCAACAACGTTTTACTTCCCATGTTGGCTGCGGCTGCGGCGGCTTCACTACCTGCGTGTCCAGCTCCAACAACAATAACATCATATTCGGTATTAAACATAGCTTGATATTTGGTTTAAATAAATTGTTCCACGTGAAACAATTTGATGATTTGTAAAAATAAAAGTTTGCAAATATACGATGAATTACTCGATTTGAGCTAATTGCGACAAATAGTAATCTTCTTTAGACCTCATTATTTTGGCTTCATCATCGGTTTTATCTTTATAACCACAGTAATGAAGAATACCATGAACTAAAACTCGTTGAAGTTCATTATCAAAAGAAACCTTAAAATCATTAGCATTATCTTCTACTCTTTCAGTTGAAATATAAATATCGCCTTGTATGATTTTTCCCACAGTATAATCAAAACTAATAATGTCTGTTAACGTATCATGATTAAGAAACTCTACATTGATTTTATGTAAATAATCATCATCACAAAAAATATAGTTAACCTCACCTAGTTTAAATCCTTCAGAGGAAATTACAGTTTGAATCCACTTGCTTAATAGCGACTCATTGCTTAATGAAAATTTGTTTTCGTAATTGAAACTAATCATTTTCTTTTTTGAAATAATCTTGAACTTTCTTTTTGTAAACTGGTTGCAAAGGTAGGGTTTGTCTGTTTAATATTTCAGTGGTATTAAAATATTCTTTAGCTGTAGGAATCTTATTATTTGTGTTATTATTGAAACTGTTTTTATTCGTGTCAGATTTACGTTTAGTATCTTGTCCTTGTTGAAAAGTAGCATTTTCAAGTTTTAATAATTGATGTTGTAACTCCATCATTTTTTGTAAAGTTTGATCCGTAAAACCCTTATTCAAAAGGTCTAATTCAACATCTTCCATAGATTTTACTAAACCGTCACCAACACCTTTATTTCCTTCTTTAGATAACCTTTCTTGTAAAGCTTGTCTAATTTGTTGTTGCTGCTGATAGATTTTAAATAGTTCCCCATTTAAATCTTCTGAAGAACCTTCTCCTTCTCCTTGTTGATTACCGTTATTTCCTTGTTTTCCTTGTCCTTGTTCCTGACCTTCTTTATCACCTTCTTTACCTCCTTCACCATCATTTGGTTTACCGGAATCACTTTTTTTCATTCCTTCCTGCATTTGCTTATTCAACTGCTCTTGGCTCATAATAATATCCGGAAGTCCTTGCTCTGGTTGCCCTTGACCGCCTTGACCTTGACCAGAAGCATTCATTTGCATCTGCATATTATTCATAATATTACTCAAGAAATCTGCAAGATTATTAGCTGAAGTGATTGTGTATTTCTGATTTCCAATTCCTTGATATAATCTGTTTTCTGAAAAATGATCCAGAGATTTATCTATGTTATAAAATACATTAGAGATTTCTTTATTAACCATTTCAGAGAGTTTAGGCTGTCTTAAAGACAAAGCAAACAAGCTATCATCAATGTGAGAGAAATGTTCTTTTAAATCGTTTTGTTTCACTAAATAAGAAGCATACTTATTGTGATTAACTTCGATACTGTTAAATTGATACATTAAAGCTTCTTGATCTAAAGAAAACAAAATAAGATTGTCTAGAATTTGACGGAGCATATCAATATCTTCTTGCATTTGATCGCCACCACTCATTTGCATAGCTTGTTGCATTTGTTGACTCATTTGCATCATCTTTTCAGCAGCTTGCTTTTGTTTTTTTTGAGCGTTTTTTTGATTTTGTTCAGATTGTTGCTCGTTACCGTTTTCTTGATTTTGTTCTTGTTTTTCTAAATTGTCTGTTGCTTCGTGCTGATCTTGCTTAATAGATTCTTCTGCTTTTTTATCTTGAGGCACATCCATAGGATCAATTAAAGATTTATTCTCTTTTTGAAGTTCATCCATTTGCTTTTGAAAATCTTCAAACTTTTTATTGATATCTTCTTGATCTTTTTTGGTGTTGTTTTCTTTAGTTTCCTTTGAAAGCTTTTCTTGTTCTTTAGCTAAATTCTCTAAATCCTTTTGAAGTTTTTCGGCTTTTTTAGAAACATAATAACGTTTTGTTAGTTCTAAAAGCTGTTCTAAACTTCGTTTTTGATTTTTGTTTTGTTTTGAAAGCTTATCTAGTTTATCTGAAAACTCCTCTTTACTAATTTTGTCTTGAAGCTTTTCAAGTTCTTCTAATAATTGTTCATCTTCTTTAAGCTGTTGCTCGTTTTCTTTGAGACGCTCTTGTAAATCTTCCTTAAAAGGGTCTTCTACTTCGTTTTCTTTTTGAAATTCTTTTAAATTATCTTCAAGCTTTTTATTGAAATTTTGCATCATTTCTTTTTGCTGCTTTTGACGCTTTAAGAAGTTTTCAAATTTCTTTTTATCATTAAAATTAAGCTCTGATTTTTCCTTTTGAGTTTTTGAAAACTCTTCTAATTCCTTGTTTTGCTCATCAAACTTATCTAGTGATTTATTAAGATCTTGAATCGTTTCGTTTTGCTGTTGAAGTTGTTTATCTGCTTCTTCTTGTGTTGTTAATTTTCTGAAAGAAAAAACACGGCTTTTTGTGCTTTTAAATTTATTAACTAAATCATTATCAAATACTTGAAAATACAATTCATAACTTACACCTTCTTGTAAATTAAGATTATTGGGAAACACACTTATAAATTCATCTATGTTAGATTTGGATACTGGTAAAGACTGAATTTGAATATCTTGATTATTGTTTGTAGGATAATAAACAAGTTGTAATTTACTTAAACCATAATCATCGCTTACTTGTCCGTGAAAATACATCGTTTGTTGATCTAAACTATCTATTTTCATGTCTAGCTTTAGTTCAGGATATTCATCTCTAATTACATCAATATTAAACGATAATCTGTCGTAATCTTTTAATGCATCGTTGCTTGTGCTTAAACTATACTGAAAGTTATTGTAAAGCGTGTTAGATAGCTCAAAAGTATTGGCTTTTAAAGTCTTAAACTGCATCGTGTCTTTTGCATATAGTAAGACATTTTTTGTTGCTTTTGTATTAAGTCGCCAAGTAATTTGAGTTCCTTGAGGAACAATAGCATTTCCTGTACTTTTTAAAACCTCATCTTGCTTTTTTGTATAAGATGGATAATCTAAAATCATTTCAAAACTTAATAGGCTTGGTACTTGAGTGATTTGTAATGTATATGGTTTTGAGGTAACATCATTTGCTGTAAGCTGAAAAGTGATGTCTCTTTTAGGTTTTTCAAATACATACTCAAAGCTTCCGTTTCCTGTGTTTTGAAGGAAATATGATTCGTCTTCAAAAATGATTTTAGCATTTTCTGGAATTACTGAACCAGCTGTATTAACAACAAGTTTAAAATCTTTGTTTTCAATAGCTTGTAAGTTATCGTTTGTAACAAAAAACTGAAATGGCGCTGGTGGCTCATAAGCTGTTTTATAGTTTACTACACGCTCATAACTATCACTAAACCAATTGAAATGTCCGGTTAAAAATGTTAAAAACAGAATAACTACAGGAATAGCAGCATATTTTAAATACTTTAAGTTAGACTTAAAATTTACAGCCAACTTAAAAGGAATTGGATGTAGTTGCGCTGATTTTTGCTCAATACTAGCTAAAAGCAATTCAGATTCTGTTTGGTTAGCTTTTAGTTGTAAAATATTAAGAAGCTTATCGTTGACTTCAGGAAAATGGTTTCCTATAATTTTAGAAGCATCTTCATAGTTAATGCCTTTTTGTAGCTTAAATAATTTAGCCAAAGGCATGACAATAAACCTAGCAAACAAGCCAACCTCAACAACTACAAACACCCAAAATAAAATAGTACGTGCTGTAGTATTAAGCCATAATACATATTCAACAAAAAGGGTGAACAAAAAATACAACAACCCAATAGCAAAAAACAAAATAATACCCTTAAGCAATTCATTGGTGTAAAAACGCCTAATAAATTGCTCTAATTTGGATTGTATTTCTTGAAAATGACTTGCCATATAACTTAAATAACCCACTAATATAAAATTTATTTCTGTCTGTAATTACTTTAGCTTGGTAAGATTCTGTTAATTTCGAGAAGATGTCTTAAATTTAAGACCACGTTTTGTTCTTAATTATGAAAGATTTAAAATATTTAGCTGCTTTTTCAATTCCTATAGTTGCATGTATTAGCATCTATTTTAAAGGCTATTTTGCTTACCTCACGCCTATTTTTGCTTTTGTAATAATTCCTATTTTAGAACTAATTTTTCCCATTAACACATACAATTTATCTCCTAACGAAGTTTCTAGTAAGTTAAAGCTTAAACTCTTTGATTGGTTGTTATATCTTAACTTACCTATTGTTTATGGCGTCTTATTGTTTGGTGTTTATGAAGCTTCAAATTCAACAATTGAAACTTTTGAGTTTATTGGTTTAATCCTTTCTGTAGGTATTGTATTGGGTGTAAACGGCATAAATGTGGGTCATGAACTTGGTCATAGGCAATCTACAAACGAGCGCTTTTTAGGAAAAGCATTGCTTCTTCCCTCTTTATACATGCATTTTTATATTGAACATAATTTTGGGCATCATTTACATGCAGCAACACCACAAGATCCAGCAACAGCAAAATATAACCAAACGGTATATTCTTTTTGGATAACATCTGTTTTTAGACAATATGCTAATGCTTGGAAAATTCAATTAAAACTGCTTAAAAACAGTAAAAAAGGCTTTTTTTCACTAAAAAATGACATGTTTTGGTATGTTTTACTACAAACAGGATATTTAATTATTATGTTTTTCTTTTTCGGAATTTTAGGTTTAATCTTTATTCTTTCAGCAGCTATTATAGGTTTTATTCTTCTTGAAACAGTTAACTATATTGAACATTATGGTTTATTAAGATTAAAAACAAAATCTGGTAGATATGAGCGTGTAAAAGAAATTCATTCTTGGAACTCTAACCATGTTATTGGAAGAATTGTACTTTATGAACTCACAAGGCATAGTGATCATCATTTTAAGTCTTCAAAAAAGTATCAAGTTTTAGATTGCCATGATGAAAGCCCGCAAATGCCTTATGGTTATCCAACTTCAATGGTTTTAGCTATGTTTCCACCATTGTGGTTTAAAATTATGAATAAACGTGTTCCACGTGAAATGATTTTAACTTAACTATTTCTATTCCTAAATATCGTTTTATCTTTGCGGCATAAATAATAAGCCATGAAAAAAGATGTTCGCGTGCGATTTGCACCAAGCCCAACAGGACCGCTACATATTGGTGGTGTTCGTACTGCTTTATTTAATTACTTATTTGCAAAAAAACACAACGGTACTTTTGTATTGCGTATTGAAGATACAGACCAAAATCGTTATGTTGAAGGTGCTGAAAACTACATAATAGAATCGCTAAAATGGTGTGGAATTCCTTTTGATGAAGGCGTAGGAACCAATGAAAAATACGGCCCATACAGACAAAGTGAGCGCAAGCATTTATACAAACAATATGCCGATCAATTAATTGCTTCTGGCAATGCGTACTATGCGTTTGACACTGCTGAAGAACTAGATGCTCATAGAAAAAATCATGAAGCTAAAGGAAAAACATTTATATACAACTGGCATAATAGATTAAAATTAAATAACTCTTTGTCACTTTCTGAAGCTGATGTAAAAGCAAAGCTTGACGCAGGTGAAGATTATGTTATCAGATTTTTATCGCCTCAAGATGAAACTTTACATCTTACTGATATTATACGTGGTAATATCACGATAGATACTAACATTTTAGATGATAAAGTATTATTTAAAGCAGATGGCATGCCAACTTATCACTTGGCAAATATTGTTGATGACTACCTAATGAAAATTACTCATGTAATTCGTGGTGAAGAATGGTTACCTTCTTTAGCATTACATTATCAACTATATAAAGCCTTTGGTTGGGAAGCACCAAAATTTGCTCATTTACCTTTAATATTAAAACCTACTGGAAAAGGAAAATTAAGTAAGCGTGATGGAGATAAATTAGGTTTTCCTGTATTTCCATTAGCTTATAAAGATGAGAAAACAGGTGATATTTCTAGAGGATACAGAGAAGATGGTTATTTTCCTGAAGCTGTTGTTAACTTTTTAGCCTTTTTAGGATGGAACCCAGGAACAGAACAAGAAATTTTTAGTTTAGATGAACTTATTCAAGCTTTTGATTTAAGCCGCGTAAATAAATCTGGAGCGCGTTTTGATCCAGACAAAATAAAGTGGTTTAATCATCACTACATGCAAGAACAAAATAACGATATACTTGCAGAACAGTTTAAACTTTTATACCCTGAACTAAAAGATATTGATGTAAATTACATTGCGTTAGTTATTAATCTTATAAAAGAACGCGCAACATTTGTAGATGATTTCTGGAATTTAGGACACTTCTTTTTTGAAACGCCATCAGATTTAGATGAAAAATCTGTAAAAAAAGCATGGAAAGAAGGTTCTGCAGAGCTAATGACAGAACTTACAGGTATAATTTCAAACATTGAAGATTTTACAGTAGATACCATTCAAACAACTGTTAAAGGTTGGATTACTTCAAAAGAAATTGGTTTTGGAAAAGTTATGATGCCATTACGACTAGCTCTTGTAGGCGCTTTACAAGGTCCCGATGTTTTTGATATTATGTATCTTATTGGAAAAGATGAAAGTTTACGCCGAATAGAAAATACCATAAACACCTTATAAACAAAAAAGCACGTTAAAAAACGTGCTTTTTTATTCTTATAATATTTTCTATAATTAAAAAGAAACCATCGCTGTAAATACTAGCATAGATTGGTTTCCTTTAAACGAATTAGGGTTTCCTGTTCTATCAAGGTTTGCATCGTTTAGTTTATTAAAACTATTTAAAAAACCATAAATATATTGTGCTTTGAGTCTAAAATGGCTTATTCCGGCAGATATTCCAACAGCACCATCAACATTAAATTTAGATATTTCAGAAATATCTTTAGCCATTAAATTGGCGTATGAATTAATGATATAGTTTTCTTTATTATCATCTTTTAGTTCTAAATCGCCATTATATTGCAACATTGGTCCAACATCTAATGTCACATAAGGTCCAATTAATTTCACATGCATTAACAAAGCTATTTGAGCTGTAAAAAGTTTATAATCTAAAAATTCTTCAGAAAAAACAGTCGCGTTTTGCCTAGCAGCAATACCAATTTTATTTTCGGCTAACTGAATGCTATAACTCATATTATACCACTTATGAGGAATATCAACCGTAGCAGATGCACCAACCAACCAGCCTTGTTCGGCTTTTGTCGTAAAGTTTTTAGTAGAGAAATCAAATTGGGTAATACCACCATAAATACCTATACCATTTTGAATACGATATCGTTGGTGTTGTGAAAAACTTGTTGTAACAAAACCTATGGTTAATGCTACTAATAAAATAAGCCTATGTATTCTCATGCAATTTTTTATATGAATTGCAACAAATATAGCTTAAATTAGTGAACCTTATTTTTAATTTATAAAACAACTATTATGGGTCAATTTATTTTCGTTCCAATTATTTTCTTCGGATTAATCATCTTAATATCATCATTTTTTGTTGTAAAACAACAAACAGCGGTAATTATAGAACGTTTCGGAAAATTTCATAGTATAAGACAATCTGGTCTTCACTTAAAAATTCCTTTAATAGATAAAATTGCAGGTCGATTAAGCTTAAAAATTCAGCAATTAGATGTCATTGTTGAGACTAAAACATTAGACGATGTTTTTGTTAGGCTTAAAGTATCTGTACAATACCGTGTATTAAGTCAAAAAGTTTATGATGCCTTTTATAAGTTAGATTATCCGCACGAGCAAATTACAAGTTATGTATTTGATGTAGTACGTGCCGAAGTGCCAAAAATGAAATTAGACGACGTTTTTGTGAAAAAAGATGATATTGCTTTAGCTGTAAAAGCCGAACTTAATGACGCCATGCTAGAATACGGTTTCGATATCATTAAAACCTTGGTAACAGATATTGATCCTGATGCACAAGTAAAAGCTGCAATGAACCGTATTAACGCTGCCGAACGTGAAAAAACAGCCGCTCAATACGAAGGTGATGCTGCACGTATTTTAATTGTTGAAAAAGCAAAAGCTGAAGCTGAAAGTAAGCGTTTACAAGGTCAAGGTATTGCCGATCAAAGACGTGAGATTGCTCGTGGTTTAGAAGAATCAGTTGAAGTTCTAAATCGCGTTGGTATTAACTCACAAGAAGCCTCTGCATTAATAGTTGTAACACAACATTACGACACATTACAATCGTTAGGAGAAGAAACTAATAGTAACTTAATTTTATTACCAAACGCACCTCAAGCAGGAAGCAATATGCTTAATGAAATGGTGGCTAGCTTTACTGCAAGTAACCAAATTGGTGAAGCAATGAAAGAGGCTAAAAACAAGAAGAAAGAAGATAAATAGTGGTTTTAATTAAATATAAACGTAAGCGTTTAATTTTTAATTTATGCCTTGGTTTAGCTTGGTTAAGTCTTGGAATTGTTGGAATACTTTATGGTGAAGTAAAATGGAATGATTACTTCACCATCTTTTTAGGTCTTTTTTATCTCTTTATATATCTGTATGAACAGAAAAAACAATACATAACACTTACCAAAGATGCTATAAAAGAAAATGCATTGTTTGGAAAAAGTATTTTGATAAAAGACATTAATAAAATAATTACGCTTCCCGAAAGCATAAAAATTAAAACTAAAAACAATAAGGAACTAACTATTAATACACAGCTTATTGATATTAGTTCCAAAATTAAACTGGACTCTGAAATAGAAAGATTAAATCAATCTTTAAATTAGTATTTAGTGTTTTTCTTTATGATTTTTTACTAATTCTTTTAAGCTATTTAGATATGATTCTAGTTCTTTAGCATCTACTTTAGGAGATTCCATACTAGGAATAGTCATTGGGTTTTCATCCAAATGCTCATAGATTTCAGGATAATTGGTTTCAATTTCTCTTGTTAATGCTGTTATTTCTGAAAGTAACGTTTTAACTGTTTTCATATCATTAATATTTTCTTGTTTGACCTAAAAAGTATTACAGATAATTTACGAAAAAAATATGTGAGCCCATATTAATGTTTAGTTAAAAGGATGACGTTCTTCCCAATCTCTTGTTGGATTCATTAGGCTAAAAATCAAATTTAAAACAGCATTTAACAACACATTTGTATGCTTTAAGTATATGAACATGTTTTTAGGCTTTGCTCCTACTGAACTCTTTATTTCCATAGCTGTTCTAGCATAAACAGTCTGTTCAAATTTGTTGTTTATAGAAAATTCTGCCATATCGTACAGCATATTCAAATACAATTGATGGTTGTATTGATGTGCACTATCATACCCAAGAAAATAGGTTTCAAGCACCTTGTTATTCAGAATTAATGTATAAAAACCCACAATAGTATCATCAAGATAATACGCAAAGACTTTAAATTGGTCTTTAAGTTCTTTTTTAAGCGTATAGAAATGGTTTTTAGGAAGTATAAAGGTATTTATCCTTGCGTTATCAGAAACGTTCTTATAAAGCCTAAATAACAATTCAGAATGAGCTTCAATAGCATCAAGGTCTAATTCTTTCTTTTGAATAGCACTCGCCTTTTTACGAGCTGTTTTTAAACGTCTTCGGTATTTTTTATTTAAACTGGTTTGATAATCGTTAAAGGTATTCCAATTCTTATGCGTTGGCATAATCATATTGGGTTGAACCGAGACTTTTCTGAATGTATTCGTTTTAAACAATTCTGAATAAGAATGAATAGAATCATCTTCAAAATAGTCTTTAAAAATTATGGTCCTTATGGTTTTTCCTTTTGATGATTTTATGTCTTTTTTCAACTGATAAACAGCCTCAAAAACACAGAAAAGAAAATCACGTTCTGATATGGCTTCAGCATTAAAATACAAACCGTGTTGTCCTGTATGCATAAGGTTTCCAACAACCAAAACATTTCCTTTAAGCACTTTAGAAACATAATGTTTTACGCGTTCTTGAAAACAAGAATCTTTATGGTTTCTAAAAATATCTTCAACATACAATTGCACACGCTGAATGATAGCAATACCCACTAAATTTTCAGCATTAAAAACACCTACATAATACCATGACATATTATCTGGTGAGGCATTTTCAACAGCAGTTAAATAGGGCTTTTGGAGAAATACATCATGCGTGGTTAGTGCTTGCCACGAATCAGGTAAATCATTTTGAGAATTGTATATTTTAAAGTGTATCAATGTAAAAAGAAAAAGACTGAACGCTTATATCAGTCTTTTTATGTTATAATTCATTACAAAATTTATTGCCATCCGCAAACAATGCCTCCCATGATTGCCATAGTAACAATCCAATAGCCAGCATTAATAAAAATGTATTTGGCACCTTTTCTTTCAAAAAGTGCATTGGTTCCAAGAATTGGTAATGCGATAAAGATTCCTGCAATTGTGCCATGTAAAGCACCATGTTTAAAGGTTCTAAAAGCAGTACCATAATCTGCCATAAATGCTTCAAAAGATGGTTTTGCAAGACTAGGATCGCCACCAACCATACCTAAAGCACCAGTTTGATGAATGGTTAAAAACTGTAAAGCAAAGGCTAATAAGAACGCAAAAATAAATGCAAGGATAAAAATTTTAGCCATATTGGCGCCTTGCATTTTTTCTTCGGTCATGTCTGCAGCTTTCATCCAAGCTGTACCAAATACTTTTGGATTGTACCAAATTGCACCAATTATCAATGCAGAAACTGCAGCTGCTAAAAGTGATAAAAAATTGATTTCCATAATGTCATGTTTTAGTTAGTGTACTAAAGATAGTAATTATTGAAATACAATTTCTGTTTTATTATCTATTAAAGCGCTTTAGCTTCTTCTACCAACAATGCATTTTTATCTTCTAAAGCTTTTTCTATAAACTCATTAATAGCATCGTTTTTTTCTAAACCATTTGCTAATAATACTTTTAAAGTAAGCATAGCAGCAATGCGTGTTCCAACCTTTTTTACAGCAGTTCCAAATAAAGGCTCTAACTCGTCATAACTAACCTCATTGGCTAATTCAAGAATTTCAGCTTTTACTTTTGCTTGCTTATCTTCTGGGTAATTCGTGTACTTTTTTCCTAATTGCTGAATAACATTAATTGCTTTACGCTGTTGTTGCGGTTTAGGTTTGTTTTGTTGTTGCGGTTTTTCTTGTGGTTTTTGTTTTTCCCAAGTATCACGCAATCCAACTGTTTTATTAAATACTAAAGCATTAGATGTAGAATCGTTATCAACATTAAAATATCCTAAACGTTGAAATTGGAACCTATCTCCTACTTTGGCTTCTTTTAAACTAGGCTCAACAAATGCTTTGGTAATGTTTAACGAATTAGGATTTAAAAATTCCATAAAGTCTTTGTCTTGATGACTATCTGGAGCTTCATCCATAAACAAACGATCATATTCTCTAACTTCAGCTTCAACAGCATGCTTAATTGATACCCAATGTAGTGTTCCTTTTACTTTTTTAGACGTATCAGTATCGTAAGTACAATGTACTTCGGTAATGTGTCCGTTAGCATCTTTTACAACCTCATTTGCTTGAATGATGTAAGCGTTTTTTAAACGAACTTCACCACCAAGTTTTAACCTGAAAAACTTACTTCCTGCTTCTTCTTTAAAATCGGCTTTTTCAATATATATTTCTTTTGAAAAAGGAACTTCTCTAGAACCTGCTTGTTCGTCTTCAGGATTATTTTCAGCCTCTAACCATTCTACTTTATCGTCAGGATAATTTGTAATCACCACTTTTAATGGATCTAAAACTGCCATAACACGTGGTGCAGTTTTGTTTAAGTGATCACGAACACAAAATTCTAATAAAGACACATCAATAACATTTTCGCGTTTAGCAACACCAACACGTTCAATGAAATTTCGGATAGATTCTGGTGTATAACCACGACGTCTTAACCCAGAAATAGTAGGCATTCTAGGATCATCCCAACCGTTTACAATACCATCTTCAACCAACTTAAGTAGCTTACGCTTACTCATAATGGTATAACTTAAATTTAAACGTGCAAACTCACGCTGTTTAGGAAGCATTGGATAAGTGTTTTTTGAATACTCATACACTTGCTCCTTAAACCAGTCGTAAAGCTCTCTATGCGGCTTAAATTCAAGCGAACATAAACTATGCGAAATTTGCTCGATATAATCGCTTTCACCATGTGTCCAATCGTACATTGGGTAAATACACCAATCGTTTCCTGTTCTGTGATGTGCTTTTTTAAGAATACGATACATGATTGGGTCACGCATTAACATATTAGGATGTTGCATGTCTATTTTTGCACGTAAAATATGATCACCTTCGTTGAATTCGCCTGCTTTCATACGTTCAAACAATTCTAGGTTTTCTTTAACCGAACGATTGCGATAAGGACCATCAACTCCTGGTTGTGTTGGTGTTCCTTTTTGTTCTGCCATAGCTTCGCTAGATTGCGAATCGACATAAGCTTTACCTTGTTTTATTAATAAAACAGCCCAATCATATAATTGCTGAAAATAATCTGATGAGTATAATTCATTTTCCCATTGATACCCTAACCACGCTACATCTTTCTTAATAGCATCTACATATTCTTGCTCTTCTTTAGCTGGATTGGTATCATCAAAACGAAGATTTACAGGTGCGTTATACTTTTCACCCAAACCAAAACTAATACCTATGGCTTTAGTATGCCCAATGTGTAAATAACCGTTTGGTTCTGGTGGAAAACGAAAACGTAATTTAGAAGCTTCTAATCCGTTTGTTAAATCTTCTTCTATAATATGCTCAATAAAATTGAGTGATTTTGTTTCTTCTGACATAATCTATTTTACCTTCAAAATGAGAAGTACAAAATTAGATAAATTTATATGAATTTAATGTTGTAATAACTTATAAAATGTAACATATCAATTGTTTTTACTACCTATAAATAAAACCAAAAACCATGCAACATAGAAATTACGAATGCCCAAAATGTCACAACAGAACATATAAAGTAGGACAAATGCGTGCTACTGGAGGTACTTTATCAAAAATATTTGATATTCAAAATCAGAAATTTACAGCGGTAACATGTGAACGCTGTACGTATACAGAATTTTATAAAACCAAAACTAGCGCGATAAGCAACGTATTTGATTTCTTTACTAATTAACTTTATCGATACAAATTTCTTTCAGAAATTTACCCGAAGTGACTAAAGGTGTCTTATTTTTGTTTTATGGGAATTATAAAAGTTGAAAACATTAGGATTTATGCACACCATGGATGTCTTACAGAAGAAACAAAAATTGGTAGTGACTATAGAGTAGATTTAGAAGTTAAAGCTAATTTAAAAGAATCTGCTAAAACTGATGCTTTAAGTGATACTGTAGATTATGTGTTTTTAAACAGAATTGTAAGAGAGGAAATGGGACAACCATCTCACCTACTTGAAACTGTTGCTAAACGCATCATTAAGCGTATTTTAAAAGAAGATAAAAAAGTTAAAAAGGTTACTGTTTGTGTAAGTAAATTAAACCCTCCAATAGGTGGTGACGTAGAAATGGTAACGATAAAAATGACAGAAAAGAAGAAAAATCAAAAAGGATATGGTGTAAAACCGTAATTTTTTTTACATTTGCTGTCCCTTAAAGGCGTCGTGGCCGAGTGGCTAGGCAGAGGTCTGCAAAACCTTGTACAGCGGTTCGAATCCGCTCGACGCCTCAAAAAAAAACCTCCAAAGTATTTTTGGAGGTTTTTTTATATATTTTATTTAATAGGATTAATTTGCTCCAGTTTATCTTTAAGTAGTTCTTTTTCTTTTGGGAAAAAACCTTGTACCAAAAGTAAAATTCCGAAGCCCATAATAACGAGCGCTACAATTTTTTTAGTTTTAAAAATACGTTTTGGCGTAAGCTTATTTTTAAGGGTTTTAGCAACAGCCATTTTTATTAAATCAACTAAAAAATAGACGATTAAAATGGTAGCTAAAAAGATATAAAGTCCTTCATTGGTCTCTGTTAAGGAATTCCCTATTACAATAAAACCTAACCAACCTAATAAAACACCAATATTTATAAAGTTAAGTAGAAACCCTTTTAAAAATAGCTTTCCGAAGTTTTTCTTAATTTCAATTTTATGATATTCCCTTACAATTTCACGAAATGATTTTGAAGTTTTTATAAAAGAAATAAACCCATAAACTGCTAATAAAACACCGCCAAAAATTAAAAAATTTGGATCGTCTTTTATTTTATCAAGTAGTTTACTTGTACTGTAAAAAGCTACAACTATAAAGAAAATATCTGCTAGGATAACTCCTAAATCAAAAATAAGTGCGCTTTTAAAACCTTTGGTTGCACTAGTTTCTAATAAAACAAAAAAAACAGGACCAATGGTAAAAGAGAGAATGATACCAAAAGGTATTGCCGCTAAAATATCATCAAGCATATTAGGATTTGTGTTTCCACAAATTTAACAAAAGAAATTTACTATTCTTCTATGTAAGTAATATGACCTCCAAATACTTTGTTTTCATCTATGGTTTCTGGCTTACCATAAACAAAAATATTTCCGCCAGCACGTATTTTTGCTTCAAAAAGTTTTGTTGCTACTACATGAGCATCTCCTGCGGCTCTGATAATTATTTTAGTGTTTTCGGTTTGTAATTCTTTGTTTTTAACAACACCACCAGTAGATATAGCTATATCTTGATTTGTTGCTGTTCCAGAAGTTCTTACAATACCTCCTGTATTTGCATCTATATTAAGAAATCTTACTTCAGTGTTTACTTTTATTTCGCCACCTTCTTGAGCGTTTAAATCTAATTCAAATTGTTTTATAGTATCATTTGAAGCTACAAAAGCACCTTCGTTAACGTCTATAATATCAATGCTTGTGTAATAAACTTTTACAGTAGTTTCATCTCCTTTAAACACTTTATCTAATGTCATTCTAACTTTTAGTTTCCCGTTTCTGTTTATAAATACTACATCTTCGGCATAATTTCCTGAAACAACAACTTTATCAACATCTGATTTGATAAGCTCTACTTCTATTAAATCGTAAACTTTTAATTCTTTAAACTCTCCAACAGTTTTTTCTATTGGTGTTTGAGCCATTAAAATTGTTGTTAATAAACAGAAAAAAGCAGTTATTTTAATATTCATGGTGTATAATTTTATGTAAAAATAAAACAACGCTTTCATTTGAGAAAAAACTTAATATTTCATTAAGATTATTTCACATTTACTGCGGTTCCTGTTACTGAAACTATTATGGCTGTTGTGTTAGGAAATGTTTCTATGTCTAAATGTATTCCAACTACAGCATTTGCTTTTAAATTGATTGCATTTTGTTGTAATTTTTGAAAAACATCTTCTTTAACTTCGTTAATACTTTGCTCTAACGAGTTATAAAATTTATCCATACTGAAGGAGAATGATACTTTTTTACTATTTACGCCTACTCCAGTTACTAAACCTAAATAATCTATAATTTGATGTCCTTCAATGGTATTTGTGGTTGTTAAAATCATATTACTCGTGTTTTCCTATTAATGTAAAATCTAAATGTTTTTTAACCAAATCGGTTTCTTTTACTTTTACAATCACTTCATCACCTAATTGATACATGTTTTTGGTTTCGCGACCTACAATAGCGTATTGGCTTTCGTCAAACTCGTAATAATCGTCTTTTATATCACGAATACGAACCATACCTTCGCATTTGTTATCAATAATTTCTACATAAATTCCCCAATCTGTCACTCCAGAAATAACGCCTACAAATTCTTCGTCTTTATGATCTTGCATAAATTTAATTTGCATGTATTTGATACTATCTCGTTCAGCTTTTGTTGCTAAATATTCCATATTACTGGAATGTTTACATTTATCTTCATAAATAGCTTCATTAGCGCTTTTTCCGCCATCTAAATAATGTTGTAGTAAACGATGTGCCATAACATCAGGATAACGACGTATAGGCGATGTAAAATGACTGTAATAGTCAAATGCTAATCCGTAATGACCTATGTTGTGCGTGGTATACTCTGCTTTACTCATACTGCGTATCGCAAGCGTATCAACCAGGTTTTGTTCTTTTTTACCAGCAACGTCTTTTAATAAATTGTTTAATGAAGCTGTTGTACTTTTTCGGTCTTTAAAATTGAGTTTATAACCAAAACGTCCAACAATATTTTGTAAAGCTGCCAATTTACTATCGTCTGGTTCGTCGTGCACACGATATATAAAGGTTTTTTCTGGTTTTTGTTTTCCTATAAATTCGGCTACTTTTTTATTTGCTAACAGCATAAATTCTTCAATTAACTTGTTAGCATCTTTTGAAATTTTAAAGAACACACCAACCGGATTATTGGTTTCATCTAGGTTGAACTTCACTTCTACTTTATCAAAAGAAATGGCACCAGAACGCATACGTTTAGAACGCATTTTTTTAGCCAATTCATCAAGTTTTAATGTAGCATCGGCTATTTTTTGATCGGTTTTATAAGCTTTTCCTGTTAGAGATACTTCGGCAGGAATTTCGTTTGTTTTAGATTCTATAATGGCTTGCGCTTCTTCGTATGCAAAACGTGCATCACTATAAGTGACTGTTCTACCAAACCATTGATCTTTAACTTCAGCTTTGTCATTAATTTTAAAAACAGCTGAAAAGGTATATTTTTCTTCATGTGGTCGTAATGAACACGCGTTGTTAGATAGAATTTCAGGTAACATTGGTACCACGCGATCTACTAAATATACTGAAGTTGCACGCTCGTAAGCTTCGTCATCTAAAACTGTATCTGGTTTTACGTAATGTGATACATCGGCAATGTGAATACCAACTTCGTATAAACCATCATCTAATACTTGAAATGATAGGGCATCATCAAAATCTTTAGCATCTTTAGGATCGATAGTAAACGTCAACACATCTCGCATATCACGACGTTTAGCAATTTCTTCTTTCGTGATTGAAGTATCTATATTATTGGCATAATTTTCTACCTCATACGGGAATTCGTAAGGCAAACCATATTCAGCTAAAATGGCATGAATTTCGGTATTATGATCTCCTGGTTTTCCTAAAACTTTTATTACTTTTCCGTAAGGAGAATCGGCTTTTTCAGGCCAATCTTCAAGAGACACTAATACTTTGTCACCATCTTCAGCTTTAAAGGTTTTATTAATTGGTACAAAAATATCTTTGTACATTTTATTGCTATCTGGTACTACAAAAGCATAGTTGCTATGTAATTGAATGACACCAACATATTCGCTTTTTGCACGTTTTATAATTTCGGTAATTTCACCTTCAAACTTTCCGCGTTTACGACGTTTATAAACATAGAATTCTACTTCGTCTCCATCTAACGCTTTATTTATATTGTTTGAAGCAATGTAAACATCTTCATCAAAATCGTCACAAATAACGTAACCTGAACCTTTTGCATTTAAGTCTAGAATACCTGTGTGATATTCTGCAGTAACAATGGCTTTAAATTTACCACGATCTACTTCTTCTATTTCTTGTTTCGCTTTAAGTTGCTGAAGTTTTTTTATAATTTGATTTCTGCTACTGGCATCATTTACACCAAGTTTTGCAGCTATTTGTTTGTAGTTAAACGTTTTATTTTTCTCTTTTTTTAAAATACTTAAGATTGTATTAGTAAGGTTGGAAATCTTGTTATGTGAAGGTTTCCTTTTTTTCTTTCTTGCCATGTATTATGTAATCATTTTCATTTCCTAATTAAAGATAGGAATCTGTTATTTTATAACCTAATAAAAGTGAAGTACTGGTTATAAGTTTACTCGATAATCGAGATTTAAATCTTCCTAGGCTTGCTTCGACATTAAAACTCTTTTCTTATTCATGCCTTAAGTGCTTGCACCAAGTTATTTGATACAAAGCTACGATTTAAATATTAAATGAATTATCAGCCTAGATTAATTAATAGTTTTATAACACAATGAAATAATAAATAGAAGACTACTATTTGATAAAATGAACAGAAAGCAGTTATTCACATTTATATATATAATATCTTTTCTTTTTAAAAATTTAAAAAAAATATTAATGATTATTATTGTTTGTTAATAGCTGGAATAACTTTTTTAAATTTTATTTTGAAAACACGTAGTTTACATTCTATTGATATTTAGTTAACATTAGAAACGTATCTAATACATTCATTTTTAGAACTATTTTAAAAGCTATTAACAGCTGTTAATAACTCATGTTAATAACCAAATATTGATAATATTTTCAAATTTCTATGTTTATAAACGTAAAAAAGATGGCTTAAAAGTCAGCTAAAAAAAGCGAAGTTATTTTTTGGTTTATTGGTTTCAATTTTTGTTTGTAAATAAAATTGAGATTTAAAAATATTTCTTTCAGAAAGAAGTAAACATTTATTAACAAGTTATGAGCTACTATTTGATAAACTATTAACAATGCTAATTAATTGTTAACTATTACCTACATAACATAAGTGTTTATAAGGACATTTTGTACCTTTACTCAATAATTAAGATAGTAATGTTTTGAAGTTTATTTCAACATTATAATCTTATGTCTTTTACAACAACAACACAACAAAAACATGAAATTATCAATTGGTAACGACCACGCAGGTCCAGATTACAAAAAAGCTATTGTAAACCATTTAGAATCTAAAGGGTATTCTATTACAAACTATGGTACAGATACTGAAGATAGTGTAGATTATCCAGATTTTGTACATCCTGTAGCTAAAGATGTTAATAATAAAGAGGTAGATTTTGGTATTCTTATTTGTGGTAGCGCAAATGGTGTAGCTATGACAGCAAATAAATATCAAAATGTTAGAGCTGGCGTTTGCTGGACAAGCGAAATTACTGAACTCACACGATTACATAATAATGCTAATATTATCTGTATTCCTGCGCGTTTTACATCAATACCGCAAGCTATAAAAATGGTTGATGTATTTTTAAATACAGCTTTTGAAGGTGGTCGTCATCAAAACCGTATTGATAAGATTCCTTTATCTTGTTAATTACCAATTTTTAAGTTGGTAAACTATGAGTCATTCGCATGCACATAACCACGATCATAAAGATTTAAAAGGCCGAAAGCTTTTAATTACCATATTACTTAATACTGTAATTACAGTTGCTCAAGTAATAGGTGGTTTGGTTTCTGGTAGTTTATCGTTGTTAAGTGATGCGCTGCATAATTTTAGTGATGTACTGTCTTTAATTGTAAGTTATATAGCTTCAAAATTATCAAAGCAAAAAGCATCAATAAATAGAACTTTTGGTTATAAACGTGCCGAAATTTTAGCGGCTTTTGTAAATGCTGCAACCTTAATAATTGTTGCAGTAATACTTATAAAAGAAGCTATTGAGCGTTTTCAAGATCCGCAAAATATAGAATCAAACCTTGTTATTTGGTTGTCTCTTATTGCAATAGCTGGTAATGGTTATAGTGTGTTACTGCTAAAAAAAGATTCTGATAATAATATTAATATAAAATCGGCTTACTTACATTTATTAACAGATATGTTAGCAAGTGTTGCAGTATTGATAGGTGGCTTATTAATGAAGTATTTTCAGTTGTTTTGGGTAGATAGTTTGCTTACCTTTTTAATAGCAGTGTATTTAATTTTTGTTGGTTATCATTTATTAAAAACATCTACTAAAATGCTGATGCTTTTTACACCAGAACATATAGATATAAAAGCTGTGGTTCGTGTTGTTAATAAGCTTCCAAAAGTGAATAAACTACACCATGTGCATATATGGAATTTAAGTGATGACGAATTGCATTTAGAAGCGCATTTAGATTTAAAGGAAGATATTTCAACATCAGAATTTAATGACTTATTGTTAGAAATAGAAAGCCTATTACATGACGAGTTTAATATAAATCATGTAACCATACAACCAGAGTTTAATAAAGAAGATCCTAAAGAAGTTATCGTACAAGACTAATGCTAGATATTACAACCAAAACATTTCAAGAATTAACTACTCAAGAATTATATGATATACTACAATTACGAAGTGAAGTTTTTGTTGTAGAACAAGATTGTGTATACCAAGATATTGATGGAAAAGACCAAAAAGCACTTCATGTTTTAGGTTATAAAAACAATGTTGTAGTAGCTTACACACGTATTTTTAAACCAGGAGATTATTTTGAAAAAGCCAGTATTGGTAGAGTTGTAGTTGCTAAAAAAGAACGCCAGCATAAATATGGTTATGATATTATGGAGGCTTCTATACAAGCTATAAAAGAACACTACAACGAAACCGACATAAAAATATCAGCTCAATGTTACTTAAATAAGTTTTATAATAATTTAGGGTTTAAAGCAATAGGAGAAGACTATCTTGAAGATGGCATTCCGCATATAGCAATGGTTTACAAAGTGTAAACTAGTTATCTTGACCACCAACGTAGGTTACCAAAATTTCCACACGTCTATCATATTTTGGTTCGCCACCAAGCGGAAATTTACGACGCATACCAACATATTTCATGCGGTGTTTATCTACTCCTTTTTTAGCTAAATAGTCATAAATATATTTTGCTCTAGTAACAGATAAATTACGTTTTTTTGTTTTTCTATCTATGGCATCTCTACTGTATTTTGTGCAGCATACATGACCTTGAATGGTAAAATAAATATCGTTACGTTCTACAAGTACTTTAGCTATTTCTTCAAGTGTTTTTTTAGATTCTGGAAGCAATACGCTATAACCAGTTTTAAATAAAATATTTTCTAAAGTAAACTTATCACCAGCCTTAATATCGCCTTTTAAAATTTCTTTTAATTCGGGTTTCTTTTCAACAACTTTTTCTTTTCTAGGTGGTGAATAAGGTTGTACAATTATTTCAACTTTTCTATTTAAACCACGAATTTTATTTACGTTACTTTCTTTTATTAATTTCAATAAAATTTTTCCTTTACCATCTACATTGGTAATTATAGATTCATCAAATTCGTTATTTGAGAAAATGGTTTTTATGGCATTAGCTCTATTTTGAGATAATTCTAAATTATAGGAATCGCTACCACGATCATCAGTAAATCCGTAAATAGATATTTTTTCAATATCTAAACTTTCTATTTCTGATAAAAATAATAAAAGTCTGTTGTGCTCTGTTGGAGGAACTTCGTATTTATCTGTTTCAAAATATACTTCATGAATGCGCTCAGTATCATTTTGAGCCCAAAATACATGTGATGTTAATAGTATAAATAAAAACAGATTTTTCATTGAGTAAGCTTATAAAATTAGCTAATTTTCAAAATAGTAAAATTATTTTAAATAGCTATTATATTTACTTGTATTTGATAAAATATCAGCAGCTTTTTTTATTTCAATATTATGAAGCTTGTAGTAATCATATAATCCTTCTCTGTAGGCGTAACGTTTTACAATTTCATCAGTAAGAAGCGATAAAATTTCATCCTTATTTTCATCTATAGCTAATGCTTTAGAGTTATTTAAATTAGATATTAAGGTGTTATAATCTTTTTGAATATTATCATCTAAATCTTCTTTTACGGCATTTTCTAATACTTTAGAAAGCGATTTTTCGGTTTCAGTAACAAATGTGAAATTGTTACTTTTAAGATAGTTTTTAAAGTCGGTAAAATCTGAAGCTGATAACTCAAAATTATTAATATCTTTTACTGAATGATTGTAGTAATAGTCTGTAGCATAATCAAAGATTAAAAAGTCGTTTGAAATAGCTTTTGTAATAGGTGAGTTTTCTGTAATTTCTAATGCTTCATCAGGAAAAACGCCACCACCATCAAATACTTTTCTACCATTTTTGGTTTTAAATTCGTTATAATTTTCTTGAGCTACTCTTACTGCATTACCATTTTCATCTCTATGCCAATAATCTAATGCTTGTATACAACGGCCAGAAGGTGTGTAATATCTAGAAATAGTAATTTTTAATTGCGTACCATAAGTAAGTGGTTTAGGGCGTTGTACCAATCCTTTACCAAAACTTCTGGAACCAACAATAACTGCACGATCTAGATCTTGTAATGATCCTGAAACAATTTCACTTGCAGAGGCACTTTTACCATTGATAAGTACAACTAGTGGTATTTGGGTATCTAAAGGCTCGTTTTGTGTGTAATATGACCTGTTAAACTTTTTTACTTTAGATTTTGTGGTTACTACAATTTGCCCTTTAGGAACAAATAGATTAACAATTTTTACAGCTTCAAGGAGTAATCCACCAGGATTTCCGCGTAAATCTAAAATAATACTTTTTGCACCTTGTGCTTTTAAGTCTCTTACAGCATAAGCTGTTTGAGAAGCTGCTTTGTTATTAAACTTACTTAAAACAATATATCCAGTTTTATCATTTATCATAGAAAAATAAGGTACAGCATTTATTTCTATTTCAGAGCGCTTTATTGTAGTAGTATATTCTTTTCCCTGACGCAAATAGGTCACGTTTACAGACGAGTTTGGAGTTCCTTTAAGTAAATCTCCAGCATCTTCTTTATATGTTGAAATAAGCGTGTTATTTACTTTTATAATTTCATCACCAGCTTTTAAGCCTGCTTCATCGGCAGGATATCCTTTATAAGGTTCTATAATTACTAGTTTATCTTGAAGTGTTCTTACATTGGCACCAATACCTGTGTAATCTCCTGTACGTCTTATTTTTTCAGCTTCAACATCTTGCTCATTGTAAAATTGGGTATACGGATCTAGTTCTTGGAGCATGCTTTTTATAGCCGTATCCATTAAATCTGCAGGGTTTGTCTCATCAACATAGTTCATATTTACTTCTTTGTAAAGTGTTGTAAATATTTCTATTTGTTTAGCTATTTCAAAAAAGTCATTTTGAAATGCAGACCCTGTAATAAATATAATTCCTGCTGATATTGGTATTAAAATTCTTTTTTTAAGTAATTTTTTCATCTGTTTATAATTTCAAACTCTGACTATTTGTTTCTTTTTTTAAGCCATCTTCTAAACATAAAGATACTAAAGCCTATTATAATAATTGCTGGCCAAATGGTTAACAGTCCTAATACAAAATAGGATAAGCCATTAAATCCAGATTTTAAGGCGTTCCACATTTTTTGAGCATAAGAAACGGTTACGCCGCTTTCTGTTGCTATTGTTTTATAAAATTCAATATGAATTGTGCTTAATGACACTTTGTTTTGAAGGTATTGTAAACGTCCTTGTTTAGCTTCAATATCTTCTCTTATTTGAGATAACTCTTTTTCTACTTCTAGAATTTCTTTTACATTTTTTGCTTTAGCAAGTAATTCTAAATATCGATTTTCTAGTTCTCTTTTGGCTTTTAATCTGGCTTCTAAATCAATAAATTCTTCGGTAACATCTTTTGAACTGATGTTTTTTCTATCAAAATGTTTTACAGATTGACTTATAGAATCTATGGTTGGTTGAAAATTTTGAGTAGGAATACGTACAGTAATTTGACGACTAACTCTGTTGTAAGATTTACTAGAATTATCATTTTGAATATAACCTTTATTATTGTTTATGAAGGTTACTACTTGACCAAAGGTTTTATCTAAATCTTGGGTTTCAAAAACTAAAAAAGCTTCTTTTATGAGTTTCTGTTCAAGGTTATTTTGTGTGTCTGACTGAATGTTTTGTGACTCTAAAGTTTTTGATAAAACAACAGGAGTATCAGCCTCTGGAGAATTATAAGTGTTTTTAGAGTTTTCAGCATTATTTGAACATGCTAATGGTATAAAAAGTAATAAAAATGCTGTTAAAATCGTTTTCATACACATGTAGTTTAATTGGGTTATTTCTCTAATAACTTTTTAAAAAGTTTGTTTACAGAAACTTCTAGTTGAGATAAGCTGGGTTTATCTTTTCCAATGTACAAAAACATAAACGCATATTGTGTTGAAATGTTGTTAAAAAGCGATGTTTTATTAAGGCGATATGCTTCTCGCATTAAACGTTTAATACGGTTTCTATCAACGGCGTTTTTAAAGTTACGTTTTGAAACAGATACACTTGCTTTTGCATTTACAGCATCATCAAAAGTGGTTTCTAAAAAAACAAGACGCAAAGGGTATGCCGAAACAGATTGTCCTTCAGAAAATAATTGATCTATAAGCTTGTTGCTTTTTAGTTTTTCGGTGTTTTTAAAGCTATTTTTCATTGAAAATCAAAGGTAACAATGTCTTTATAATAAAAAAACCACTTAATCAAATTAAGTGGTTTTTTTATAGATATTTAATAATTGTTTATATAGGTTTTATGGCATATTTTTTCAAATCCATTAGCTCTTGATTTATACGGCTTTGCCACTCTTCAACTTTTTTAGGGGATCCCCAACCACTGTTTGTATCATTATTAAATTCTTGTTGATATTTCAGACAGGCTTTCCATAGTTGTCTATATTCATTATTGTACATTGCAAATCGTTTTTCTTCCTTTTGTTTTAGCTCTTCAAAACGTTTTCTAATTTTTCTTGCAAATAGTTCTGCAATGTCAAAGGTAATTTGCTCGTGTTTTAAAAGATCTTTTTCATAGCCTGCCTCAAAATGAGATTTATCCATATGAAATTCTGCAACAACGGTTAATGATTCGTACCCCTGGATATAATCGTTCATATCTACAATGACTTCAGACGGATAGAATTCAATTTTATACGCCGTAAAGGCATAGCTATCATTAGGTAGGCGTTTCTTTTTAAAATCAGAAACTTCAATTCTATAAGCTTCTTGCCATTGAATTACGTTTTCACTATCAACATTTCTATCTTGTGCAGAAACAGAATGAATAATAACTAAAAAACAAATCAAAAAAAGTTTTTGCATTACTTTTCCAAGGTATTATTTTCTCTGTTTACATCAGCCATAAAACCGCTAGGATCAATTTCTACAGATTTTACTGTTTTTGATGTTTCTAAAGTATAGGTTGGATATGCCCAAGCCCAATCAGGTTTTGTTGTAGCTGTAGTTGGTTTTCCGCCAAGCATCATACGTAAAGGAATATAGAAATTTTCGGTAGTTCCATCAGTATAAGTAACAGATAAGTCTATAGGCATTGGCATAAGTCCGATACGCTCTAAAGTAATGGTTTTATCTTCTACACTTTTTACGCCATAATCTATAGTATTAGTTGTTTGAGCAAAGTCTATTAAATACCAATCAAGTTCTAAATCTGTTAACTTTTCAGCAGTTCTGATTATATCTAAAGGACGTGGATGCTTAAAAGAGAAGTCATCATAATACTTTTTGATTGTTTTTTTAAGGTTTTCTTCTCCAATTACATAGCCTAATTGCGCTAAAAACACTTCACCTTTGCTATAAGCAGCAATACTATAAGCCATATTTATGGCATAACGATCAGAATGTGTAGTTAGTGGTTGTTCTTTACCTGAATTAGCTAAATAGATATAATTTCTGTAGGCTCCTTGAGTTGGGTTTTTCTTGTTTTGGTTCATAATAGCATCCATAGCATAGTCGCTAATGTAGCTTGTAAAACCTTCATCCATCCACTCGTGTTTAGACTCGTTTGAAGCTAGTAAAAATTGAAACCACGTATGTGCTAATTCATGAGCAGTAACACCTACAAGACTTCCAAATTTACGTTTACCAGTAATAAGCGTACACATAGCATATTCCATGCCGCCATCACCACCTTGAATTACAGAGTATTGATCGTAAGGATATTTACCAATATGCTCACTAAAATACTGCATAAGTTCAACTGTTTTTGGTTGTAGTTTTTTCCAGTTTTCTTTTGCTTCATCACTTAATGTGCTTTTGTAATAAAAGTTTAAAAGTGGTCCGTTTGGAACTTGCATAGTATCATGAATGTAATCAGGATCTGCTGCCCAAGTAAAGTCATGCACATTTGGAGCTAAAAAATGTAATGTTTTTTTGTTACCAGTAATTTTAGGTTCTCCTTGTAGATAACCTGTTCCGCCAACAACATAATTTTTATCTATAGTAAGAGCCACGTCAAAATTACCCCAAACACCATGAAATTCACGGCCTATGTATGGATCTGCATGCCAACCTTCAAAATCATACTCGGCTAGTTTTGGGTACCATTGTGTCATTGAAAGCGCTACGCCTTCTGCATTATTACGACCAGAACGACGTATTTGTACAGGAACTTGCGCATTAAACTGCATATCAAAGGTTACTTTTTCTCCTGGTTGAATAGGTTTTGCTAAATTAACACGCAGTATAGTTCCTACTGTTTTGTAATTGATAGCTTGACCATTTTGTTTTAGCGATGTTACGTTAATATATCCTATTTCGTTAGGCTTAAGTTTACTTATTCTATCTCCTACACGACCATCAGGATCTGCAATAGTTCTAGAGCGTACATCCATTTCGCTACCAGGTTGAAAGGCATTAAAAAACAAATGATAATACACGTGATTTAATACATCAGGAGAGTTGTTTGTATAAACTAGGTTTTGTGTTCCTTGATATTGGTAGTTGTTTACATCCATATCAATAGTCATTTTATAATCAACATGTTGTTGCCAATAGGTTGAGGATACTGATTTTGATGAGGTTGTTTGAGTTTTTACAGTTTCTGAAGAACTACCACAAGATGCTAGAATAACTAAACTAAAAACAGAAAAAAATAATCGTTTCATTACTAAAGGTTTTAAAATAAAAAAGCCTCTTCAATCTTTGAAGAGGCTTTGTAAAAATTCACTTATTTAGAAAGTTGAGAAGCCATAATTAAAGCATTATAAGCATTTACCATTTTACTTGATTTTGTTAAATCAGCAAAAGGTCTTACATCGCTTGCATTACCGCCAACAACAACTTGTTGATTTACAGCTAAACCAGAGTCTAAAATAACTTGCTTTACTTGTGCAGCAGTTAATTTAGGGTAGTAAGAGCGTACTAAAGCTGCAACACCAGCTACAGCAGGAGCTGCCATAGAAGTACCTCCTTTTGTTTGGTAATCATTTTCTGGAGTTGTAGAGTATACTTTTGCTCCAGGAGCAAAAACATCTACATTTATTTTTCCGTAGTTAGAAAAACTAGCAATCATATTTGATCCATATTTAGGTGCTAAAGCTCCAACAGTAATAAACGTTTCTGATACTTCAGGGCCATTGTTTACAGCATCATTAGGATATACAGCTTTGCTATCAATATCTATACCTTCGTTACCAGCAGCATTGATGAATAATACATCATTATCACTAGCATAAGCAATAGCATCTCTTACCCAATCACTATGAGGAGAATAATATTTTCCAAAACTTCCGTTGATAATTTTTGCACCATTATCTACAGCATAACGAATGGCTAATGCTATGTCTTTATCGTATTCATCACCATTAGGAACAGCACGTAAGCTCATAATTTCTACATTGTTTGCTACACCGTTTGCACCAAGACCATTATTACGCTCTGCTGCAATAATTCCAGCAACGTGCGTACCATGACTTTCTCCTATTTCTGTAGGTAATACATTACCGTTACCGTAACCAACATCGTTTAAATCGTCTGGGTTATCTCCAGTTGTTCTTCCGTTAAAATCTTTGTTTAAGTTATAGTTTAATTTATCAGTAAAGTAATCTACACCTTCTTTAATAGCTGTTAAAGCTTCTTGAGTTGTTCCTAAACCATTAGCATAAATAAAGTTTAAAACACCAACTGCTTCAGTTACTTTTTCATCTTCAGTGCTTATTGCTTTTACTTCTTCAGTAGTATATGTGTCCTTTTTTAGGTATGCAGAGATAACTTCATCAGCATTTTTAAGACGTTGGTATATTTGATCGTATTGTTGTTTTCTTGCAGCTGTTTCTTGGTATTCTTTATCGTATTCAGCTTTAGCTCTAGCGTATTCAGGGTTGCTAGTATCTCCTTTTGCAAGGATACGCACATATTCTAATTGCTCATCATAGGCATCTCCTAAAAAGTTCCAGCCATGTACATCGTCTATATATCCGTTTTTATCATCGTCTATTCCGTTTCCTGCAATTTCTTTTTTGTTAGTCCAAACAACACCATCTAAATCTTCATGTTCTATATCTATTCCTGAATCAATAACTGCAACAATTACAGTTTTTCCTTTTTTGTCTTTAATAATTTCAGAGTAAGCCTTGTCAACACTCATTCCTGGAATGGTATCTTTAACAATATCCAGATGTCCCCAAGTGTGCTTTTCGTTTTCTGTTAATTCTGATACTTTAAGAGCTACTGTATCAATATTTTCAACAGGAGTTGATAAAATTTCAGCTCCACTTCCACAACTTGATAATATAGTTGCTGCTACAGCTGAAAACAAAACAGGTTTAATTAATTTCATTTTTTCTTTTTTATATTTAGTTAAAAATTTCATTACAGGTAAAAACTTGGTTTAATCGCACGCCTTTTTCTGTGTGTTTTACTGTAATAATTTCATTGTGTGCATCGTGTTCCAAAAATAGATAATAATTATTATCTGCTGCTAGATTTAAGAACTTTTCTTTTTCGTTTAATGTTAGTAAAGGTCTCGTGTCATAGCCCATTACAAAAGGTAATGGTAAGTGACCAACAGTTGGTAATAAATCTGCCATGAAACAAATGGTTTTTCCTTTGTAATGTATCATAGGGATCATTTGTTTATCGGTATGCCCATCTGCAAAGAAAATATCAAAACCTAATTCAGAATTTTTTAAGATTTCAGAATTTGGAATTGAGGTGAATTTTAATTGACCACTTTCTTCCATTGGGAGAATGTTTTCTTTCAAAAATGATGCTTTTTCTCTGTTGTTAGGGTTTGTTGCCCATTGCCAGTGATCTTTGTTACTCCAAAAGTGCGCATTTTTAAAAGCAGGTTCATAACCGGTTTTATTTTTGTTCCATTGTATACTGCCGCCACAGTGGTCAAAGTGTAAATGCGTCATAAACACATCAGTAATATCATCGCGATGAAACCCTATTTTTTTTAGCGAAGCATCTATAGAGTCATTGCCCCATAAATAGTAGTATCCAAAAAACTTATCACTTTGTTTGTTTCCCATACCTGTATCTATGAGTGTAAGCTTATTACCGTCTTCTATAAGTAAACAGCGAGCAGCAATATCAATCATATTGTTGGCATCGGCAGGATTGGTTTTTTGCCACAAGGATTTTGGTACAACGCCAAACATAGCGCCGCCATCTAATTTAAAATTTCCAGATTCAATAGGATGTAGTTTCATAAGTCTTGCAAATTAAGAAATGTGCAGAACATTTTATATTTTAAATGATGTTATTGAGATTTTTTTAACAAATAAGAGGTTTTATTTTGAAATACTTAAAAGTTTGTATGTATAAAAATTTGATTTATTTTTATATAAAAAGCAATATTTATGAAACCTATCGTGAAACCTCAATTAAAGATTAAGAAAATGAAACTTTTAAGGTTTGGACGCGATTTTAAACCTGATGAAGAAATTATATTGCGAGATTATCTTGCTATTGAAAGAACGCGTTTGGCAAATGAACGCACTTTATTATCTTATATTAGGTCTTCATTATATTTACTTTTAGGAGGCATTGCTTTTTTTCAGCTTAAAAATTTTCCGGATTTTAAGTATTTAGCTTTTTTATCATTAGTGTTTAGTGCCATTTTTTTTGTGATAGGTATTTATAGGTTTATGCTACTTAAAAAAAGCTTAAAAAAATTGTATTATTTATCAGGAGAAAAAGAAGAAGAAACAACGGAGTAGTGCTAACATTATAATCTATAATCTCGTGGTATATGAGCGCAGAATTAATTATCACATTTTCTATAATAGCTTTTGGAATACTGCTATTTGTTAGAGATTATTTTACAATAGATACAACGTCTATTATCATCATGGCTTTGTTTATTGTAACAGGTGTTTTATCTCCAGAAGATGGATTTTCGGGATTTAATCATCCGGCTACAATTACTTTGGGCTGCATATTTGTAATTAGTGGAGGTATTTTTAATTCAGGAATTTTAGATGGCTTAAGTTATAAAATAATAAAACTAGCCAAAATACATTATTTAATTGCGTTAGTAATGTTTTGTGCTATTTCTAGCTTGTTTTCTGCTTTTATTAATGATACCGCTGTTGTTGCATTATTATTACCAATAGCATTAACCGTTTGTAGAGAAACCAACATTAAACCTAGCATGTTGTTAATGCCTATTTCATTTGCGGCTCTGTTTGGAGGAACTTGTACGCTTATAGGAACATCAACAAATATTTTGATAAGTAGTTATGCTAAAAAATATGGTGTTGAAGAGTTTGGTATGTTTGAGTTTAGTGGAGCAGCGGTATGTTTACTAGCTGTTGGCTTTATTTATATTTTTTTAATAGCTCCTTTTTTATTACCAAAACAAAAAGAGACATCAAATGAACTTATTAATACGGCAGAAAAATATATTACTGAAATAGAAGTTGAAGCAACGTGTAAAGATTTAGATAAAGCATTACACAGCACAAAACTAGTAAGCGATCATAATATTAATGTGCTTTCTGTACTTCGTGATGGTGTTTTGAAACATAATTTTTCACCTGAAATTCAACTTAAAGAAGGAGACATTTTAAAAGTACTTACTCCACCAGAAACCTTACAAAGACTTTTAGATTTAAAAGGCTATAAAATAAGCGGAAGTAAACGCATGAAGGCTGCAGAGTCTAAAGAAACCGATTATCAAATACATGAAGTTATAGTTCCTTTTGGTTCTGCATTAGCAAGCATTTCTTTAAAGCAACTCAATTTTAGAAGACAATATAAAAGTTCGGTTATAGCCATCAGGCAACGCGAAGAGGTTAAATATGACAAGCTTTCTTCTATTAAATTAAAAGAAGGCGATATGCTTTTAATTTTAGGTCAAAAAGAAGAACTTGAGACTTTAGAAATTCAAAATCTTGTAGTAAAACTTTCAGAATACAAAAAGAAAAAAACAAACTATAAAAAAGCGATTCCGTCAGTATTAATAGGAATAGGAGTGGTTTTATCTGCAACATTCAATGTAACATCAATATTAATAAGCGCTATGATTGGTGCTTTATTAATGATTATTACAGGCGCATTAAAACCTGTTGAAGCTTATAAAGCCGTTGAGTGGAAAGTTATTTTTATGATGGCAGGCGTATTATCAATGGGAACAGCGCTAGAAAAAACAGGAGGCGCAACGCTTATAGCAAATTTTATACAAAGCAGTCTAGGACAGTATGAAGCTAATATAACGTTAAGTATCTTATTTTTAGCCACCTTTATTTCTACAAACCTTATTTCTAGCAAAGCAACAGCAGCATTAATGACGCCTATTGTTATTAATTTAGCACATATGATGGATGTAAGCTCTAGACCTTTTTTGGTAGCAGTAATGTTTGCTTGCTCACTCACATTTATGACACCTATGAGCTATCCTACCAACACAATGGTTTATGCTCCTGGAAATTATAAATTTGGAGACTTTCTTAAAGTAGGAACACCTTTAAATGTTTTAATATGGATTGCAGCAACCTTTATCATACCTTACTTTTTCCCTTTTTAATTGTAAAATAACATCAAAAGATATAATCATAAATAGCACTTAAATAAGTGTCTTTTTAAAATTATTATTCCTATTTTTCCCTAAAACTTAAAAATATGATTGAATTAGCAGGTATTGTTATATTAGGAATACTGGCTCAATGGGTTGCTTGGAAGTTAAAAATCCCTGCAATTTTACCATTAATACTTATAGGTTTATTGGTTGGTCCTATTGCCCAAGAGTTTCTAACAGATGATGGCTCTAAATGGATTTCTCCTAGATGGAATGGCACAGAAGGTCTTTTTCCTGGGGAAAGTTTGTTTTACTTTGTTTCTTTAGCAATAAGTATTATTCTTTTTGAAGGAGGATTAACCTTACGAATGGGCGAAATAAAAAACGTTGGTCCAGCAATAACAAAACTAATAACCGTTGGCTCTGTTGTTACGTTTTTTGGTGCAGCAGTTGCTGCCCATTATATCTTTTATTTAAGCTGGGAAATATCGTTTTTATTTTCAGCTTTAATAATTGTTACAGGACCAACAGTGATTACACCCATATTAAGAAATATTCCTTTAAAGAAAGATATTTCTACAGTATTAAAATGGGAAGGTATTTTAATAGATCCTATAGGAGCTTTAGTTGCTGTATTGGTGTTTGAGTTTATTAGTGTTGATGCAGGTGGAGAATACACTATTACAGCTTTTATTGAGTTTGGAAAAATTGTTCTTTTTGGTTCTACGTTTGGATTTACTTTTGCACATGCGCTTAATTTCATTATAAACAAAAAACTTGTTCCTCATTATTTAATGAATGTGTTTGCATTAGCAGCTGTTTTGGGTGTTTTTGTTCTCTCTGATGTTTTTGCTCATGAGTCAGGTTTATTATCTGTAGTAGTTATGGGAATGGTTTTAGGTAACTCAAAATCTCCTTATCTAAAAGAGCTTTTATATTTTAAAGAGTCATTAAGTGTATTGCTTATTTCTATTTTATTTATTCTTCTTGCAGCAAACATAAACTTTGAAGATTTATTACTTATTTATAATTGGAATACAGCCATATTATTTGCAGTTGTAGTTTTTATTTTAAGACCGCTTGGAGTATTTTTAAGTACACAAGGATCTAACTTAAAGCTTAATGAAAAACTATTTATTAGTTGGGTAGGACCTAGAGGTATTGTTGCAGCTGGTATTGCATCACTATTTGGGTTGAAACTAGCAAAAGATGGCGTTGCAGGCGCAGAATATATAACACCTTTAGTTTTTATGATTGTGCTTGGTACTGTTCTACTAAATGCTACAACAGCCAGAATTTTTGCAAAAACGGTAGGTGTATTTTTAACAAAATCTGATGGAATTTTAATTATTGGTGCTTCAAAAATATCACGTTTATTAGGGCATTATTTAGAGTCTAATAATAGACACGTTGTGTTAATAGATAGTAATCAAAATAATATTAATAAAGCTAGAGAATTAGGTCTAGAAGCTATAGTTGCAAATATTTATTCTGATAATTTATTAGACAATATAGAGCTTAATGATGTAGGATACTTAATGGCACTTACTCCAAGCTCTGATATAAACAAGTATGCTATAAATAAGTTTAGCAAACAGTTTGGAGAAAATGGGGCGTTTAGGCTTATGACATCTCAAGAAATAGAAAATGGGTCTAGTAATATTAAAGAAGGTTTATTTTCTTTTACTGATGATTATAACTCTTTAAACGCCGCTATAAGAAAGCATCCATCTATTCAAGAAATAGAACTAGATAACAAGGAACACTATGAGTCTTTAATTGAAATAACAGATAACGACAAAGATTCTATTCCGTTGTTTATTAAAGATGATAAAGGAGAGCTAAATATTATACCTTCAAATAATAAAGAAGGAATAACTATAAAAGAAGGCTCTAAACTTGTCTATTTAGGAAAACCAATAGATGTAGAAAAAGTATAAAACAGGTAATTTTATAAACAAAAAAAGCTCACTTTTAAGTGAGCTTTTTTTGTTATTTGAAGGTTTTAATCATTTAGTTTTAAAACAGCCATAAATGCTTGTTGAGGTATTTCAACATTACCTACTTGACGCATTTTCTTTTTACCTTTTTTCTGTTTTTCTAAAAGTTTACGTTTTCTAGAAATATCACCACCATAACATTTTGCAGTAACATCTTTACGAAGCGCTTTAATGGTTTCACGTGCAATGATTTTTGCACCAATAGCAGCTTGAATAGGAATGTCAAATTGTTGTCTTGGTATTAACTCTCGTAATTTTTCAGTAATTTTTTTACCAATAGTATATGCATTATCAGCGTGAATTAGAGCAGAAAGCGCATCAACAGGCTGCGCGTTTAGTAATATATCAACACGAACTAATTTTGAAGCTCGCATACCTATTGGAGAATAGTCAAACGAGGCATATCCTTTAGAAACTGTTTTAAGTCTGTCGTAAAAATCAAAAACAATCTCTGCAAGAGGCATATCAAAAGATAATTCTACACGTTCGGTTGTTAAATATGTTTGGTTTGTAATAATACCACGCTTATCAATACAAAGCGACATAACATTACCTACAAAGTCGGCTTTGGTAATAATAGTAGCTTTAATATAAGGTTCTTCAACACGATTTAATGTTGAAGGTTCTGGTAAATCTGATGGGTTATTTACTATAATAATTTCATCAGGATGTTTGTTTGTAAATGCGTGATAAGATACGTTTGGAACAGTTGTAATTACGGTCATATCAAATTCGCGCTCCAAGCGTTCTTGAATAATTTCCATGTGTAGCATTCCTAAAAACCCACAACGGAAACCAAAACCAAGAGCAGCAGAACTTTCAGGTGTAAAAACAAGAGAAGCATCATTAAGTTGAAGTTTTTCCATAGAAGCTCTTAAATCTTCATAATCTTCAGTATCTACTGGATAAATACCAGCAAATACCATAGGCTTTACGTCTTCAAAACCTGCAATAGCATTTTGTGTTGGTTTTGCTGCATCAGTTATTGTATCTCCTACTTTTACTTCTTTTGCTTCTTTAATTCCAGTAATTAAATATCCAACATCACCTGCTTTTATTTCGTTTTTTATTACTTGTTTAAGTTTTAAAGTACCAACTTCATCTGCACCATAAGTTTTACCTGTAGCTATAAATTTTATTTGTTGGTTTTTTTTAATAGAACCGTTAATAACCCTAAAGTATGTTTCTACACCACGAAAAGGGTTGTAAACAGAATCAAAAATCAACGCTTGTAAAGGTTCGTCAACATTTCCTGTTGGTGCAGGAATGCGGTTTATAATGGCTTCAAGAATATTTTCTACTCCAAAACCTGTTTTACCACTAGCATGTATTACATCTTCAGGATCACAACCTAAAAGATCAACAATATCATCAGTAACTTCTTCTGGGTTGGCACTTGGTAAGTCTACTTTATTTAATACAGGAATAATTTCTAAATCATTCTCTAAAGCCAAATATAGATTTGATATAGTTTGAGCTTGAATACTTTGAGCAGCGTCAACGATAAGTAAAGCACCTTCACATGCAGCAATAGATCGTGAAACTTCATATGAAAAATCAACGTGACCAGGCGTATCAATTAGGTTTAATACATATTGTTCTCCGTTATAAATATAATCCATTTGAATGGCGTGCGACTTAATGGTTATACCACGTTCTCGCTCTAAATCCATATTGTCTAATAACTGGTTTTGTTTTTCGCGTTCAGTTACAGAGCCTGTAAAATCTAACAGTCTATCTGCTAATGTGCTCTTGCCGTGATCAATATGTGCAATAATGCAAAAATTTCTAATGTGCTTCATAAGGTGTATGCTATACTAATTTGCAAATATAATTCTTTTCTTGTGCTTTAAATTATTTAGAGGAACAATAATGAATTTATTTTAATTATGGTAAAACCGTAAAAAAATATTAAAAACAATCTTTATATTGCAGGAATTAATTGTTTTATGAAATTTAATATCAGTATTTTTTGTTTTCTTTTTATGGCAATACCTATGGTTGGTATTTGTCAGGAAATATCAATATCAGGTACTGTAAAAACGGAAAAAAACAACCCGATTTCTTTTGCAAATGCTGTGCTATTATCTGATTCTACAGTTGTAAGTGGCGCTTCAACAAATGAACAAGGTTACTTTATTATTGATAATATAGAAGAAGGAGATTATGAACTACAAATTACTTTTATAGGTTATAATGACTATACAAAATCACTAACAAATATTAACAAGCATATTGATTTAGGGACTATTGTTTTACAAGAAAACCCTGAAGCTTTAAATGAAGTTAGTATTATAACCAAAAAGCCAACAGTAAAAAAAGAAGCAGATCGCTTAATATTTAATGTTGCAGAAACAGCATTATCTGAGGGTAGTTTATTAGATGTTGTAAAGAGTACGCCAGGAGTTTTAGTTTTTGACGGAAAAATTTTGATAAAAAACACAGCTCCTACAGTATATATAAACGATAGAAAAGCGCAATTAACCTCTAGCGAGCTTCTTCAGCTTTTAGAAAGTTCTTCAGCCAGCACAATTCAGTCAATTGAAGTTATTACCAATCCACCAGCAAACTATGATGCAGAAAGCGGAGTTGTTTTAAATATTAAAATGACTAAAAACCTAGCTACTGGTTATAGAGGTAGTGTTTATGGTAATTATTCTCAAGGTGTATTTCCTAGATATAATGGAGGCATAAATCAGTTTTACAAAACAGATAAAGTAAATGTTTTTGCTAATTATAGCTATACACACAGTAAGATTAATAGAGAAAATGATGATGCAGTATTTTACTTAGACCAGAATAATAAAGTAGACGAGGTATGGCAATCAAATGTTAAGAGAAACTCATGGACAAAAACGCATAATGTAAATTTTAATATAGATGTACTTTTTGATGAAAAAAATAAAATGAATGTTTCATCAAATATATTGTTAACGCCTTATTTTAAATATAACGTTAACAACAACACAAATATTTATGATGAAAACAATCTCTTTTTATCTCGATTTGATACACAATCAACATTTAAGGATAAAAAGCATAATCTAGATTTTGATTTAGGATATACTCATACCTTTAATGAAGGTTCAGGAAGCTTATATTACAATGGTCATTTTACAACGTACAAGTATGATAGAACACAAGAAGCTTTAAGTCAGTATTACGACCAAAATAATGTTTTTATCAACCCAACAGCCTTTAATACGAATGCCAATCAAAGAACAAATATTTTCACCTCTCAAATAGATTATAACTTACCGCTTAAAAACTCGGGATCACTTGATTTAGGAGCTAAATTTTCAAATGTTAAAACCGAGAGTGATATAGAAAAAAATGATTTTGATTTTAATACAAATCAATCAGTCTTCAACTACACATATTCTAACGCATTTAACTATGACGAATCTGTTTTTGCTGCTTATGCTAATTTTAATAAAGATTGGACAAAGTGGAGCCTAAATGCAGGCTTAAGAGTTGAACAAACTGACATTGAAGGCAAATCTCTTACTACAAACCAAACAAACACCCAAAGTTACTTTGAGTGGTTTCCAACGGTTAGCCTTAAATTTCAAGCATCAGATAATTTTAGTGTTTATACAAACTACAAACGAAGCATAACAAGACCTGATTTTAAAGACTTAAATCCTTTTACGTTTTTCCTAAATGATAATACATTTGTAGTAGGGAATCCAAGCTTAAAACCTGTTTTTACTGACCATTATACGTTTGGAACAAACATTACAGAGTATTTTACTTTTGAAGCTTATTACAAACGAAGTCAAGGTAATATTTATCAATTAGCAAGGCAGAATAACGCCACAAATCAGATTACCTATTCGCCAATTAATATTAACGAAACCAGAGAATACGGTTTTGATTTTGTAACATATTTTAACGTAACACCTTCTTGGTTTTTATACGCAGTAACCTCATTTTATAACATTCAAGACCAAACCCAATTCGGACAAGAGTTAGTAACTTTAGACGAGTGGTCAAATTATAGTGTTTTAAACAATACCTTTTCTTTTTTAAAGGATAAAAGTCTATCTGTAAACGCTGCAATAACATATCTGTCATCTTATTTATATGGCTTTTCTGTGGTAGAAGACCGTTTTCTTTCAGACTTATCAGTTACCAAATCAGTATTTAATAGTAGAGGTGTTTTATCTTTAAGTATTAGCGATGCTCTAAACAAAGCCGATTTTAAAACATCTACACAATATGATAATCAGTATAGCCACTACAATACAGACCAAGATACACGCTATATAAAATTAGGCTTTAGGTATAAATTTGGAAATATTAAACTTCAAACCAATGAGCGCCATAAATCTATACAAGAAGTAGATAGAATAAAAGATTTAGATTAGCATAAATAATCACATAAAAAGATTATTGATTAATTTTGCCTCAAATAAAAATTATTGTGATTAAAATAGGCAACATAGAACTTCCAGACTTTCCATTACTTTTAGCACCAATGGAAGACGTTAGTGACCCTCCATTTAGAGCGCTTTGTAAAGAACAAGGAGCTGATGTGGTTTATACCGAATTTATTTCAAGTGAAGGCTTAATTCGTGATGCAGCAAAAAGCACCATGAAACTCGATATTTACGAAAAAGAGCGTCCTGTTGGTATTCAAATATTCGGAGCCAATTTAGACAGCATGCTAAAAACAATAGATATTGTTGAAAAATCAAACCCTGATATCATAGATATTAATTTTGGATGCCCTGTAAAAAAGGTAGTAAGTAAAGGTGCTGGAGCAGGAATACTAAAAGATGTTTGCCTAATGGAAAGCTTAACAGCCGAAATGGTTAAGCGAACCAATATTCCTATTACGGTAAAAACACGTTTAGGATGGGATCATGATTCTATAAGAATAGTAGAAGTAGCAGAACGCCTACAAGACGTAGGTATAAAAGCTATATCTATTCATGGCCGTACACGTGCTCAAATGTACAAAGGCAATGCAGATTGGAAACCTATTGCGCAAGTAAAAAACAACCCTAGAATGCATATTCCGGTATTTGGTAATGGTGATGTAGACTCACCAGAACGAGCTATGGAAATGCGAGATGATTACGGTCTAGATGGATGCATGATAGGGCGTGCTACTATAGGAAATCCTTGGTTTTTTAAACAAGTAAAGCACTTTTTTAACACCGGAGAACATTTACCTCCTATTTCTCTTCAAGAGCGTGTAGAAGCTGCGAGAAGGCATTTGCAAATGTCTATAGACTGGAAAGGTGAGAAGCTAGGTGTTTTTGAAACCAGACGCCATTATACAAATTACTTTAAGGGAATTCCAAATTTTAAAGAGTATAGAATGAAAATGGTAACTAGTGACGAGTCAAAAGATGTCTTTGCTGCTTTTGATGAGGTTTTAGATGTTTTTTCAGACTATCAGTTTGCTTAAACAGATACTAGTGGTTTTGTAATTCTTACCGATGCAATTTTTGCAGCAATAACACCCAAAACAGAAATTGTTACAAAAACAATAATAGCATTATCAAACCTTAAAGTTACTGGATAAGGTAGTGATGCTGTAAGCATAATTAATGAAAATTGTTGTTGAAGAAATATAATAATATACCCAATAATTAATCCAACAATACCACCTAAAATAGCCATTAAACTTCCTTGAAAAAAGAAAATTCTACGAATATCTTTTATAGTTGCTCCTAGATTATATAAGGTGTTTAAGGTTTTTTTCTTATCTAAAATCATCATAATTATAGACCCAATAACGTTAAAAAGCGCTATAATTAAAACTAAGGTAAAAATAAGATAAACCGCAAGGTTTTCTGTATTAAGCATCTTATAAAGCGCGTCGTTTAATTGTGCTTTGTTTTTTAAAACTATAGTATCTCCAAATATAGTATGTAGCTCTTGTCTTGCTGTATCCTCGGTAACACCATCTTTTAGTTTAAATTCTATGCTAGATAATTGATTGTCTTCATAACTTAAAAGCGCTTTAGCCATTGCTATAGGTGCATAAATGTATTTGTCATTAATTGTTTCGTTAACATCAAAAACACCAATATTAGCAGCATTAAAAGAATTATAAATTTGATCTAATGAAGTAATTTGACCTTTTCCAGGTTTTATAACATATAGGTTTACAGTTTTACCATAATCTAAAACGCTAAACGACAGATTGTTTGATATGCCCCAACCAGAAACAATTTGATTAGTGCCTTGAGAAAGCCAGCTACCTAATGATATAACATCGTCTATTTTATTTACAACATTATAATTTTCATCAACACCCTTTATATATGCATTAGGGTAATTTTTTCCTTCAAAAGAAACAAAAACACGCTCTTCAATAACTTTTGAGTATGACGCAATACTTTGTAAACTATCTAACTGTGATAATGTTTCGTTTGTTACTATAAATGTTTTTCCTGTTGCGGGCTCAGCCTTTAAGTCAGGATCAATAATAGATGTAAATTGAAGGGTAAAATCTTTAAGCCCAGAGAACCCAGAAAGTACTATAAACAAAGACATAGCACCTAAAACAACTCCAATAGCAGCAATAACAGTAATAAAATTAATAGCGTTATTTGTGCTTTTAGAGCGCAGGTATCTTTTTGCTATATAAAAAGAAAAGTTCAATTAGGACTTTTTACGTTTGTCTAATAGGTTAGGATCATTAAGCGGGTTATCTTTCCCTTTTAAGGACTGCTCAATTTTATCAATATATTCCAAAGAGTCATCAATAAAAAACTCCAGCTGCGGCATACGTCTTAATTGATGTCTTGTACGTTGTGCTAGTTCATGTCTAATTAATGGCGCATTAGAGCGAATACCTTTAATTAACTCTTGACCTTTGTCATTAGGAAAAATACTTAAATATACTTTTGCTACAGATAAATCTACAGTAACCTTAACTTTAGAAACTGATATTAAAATACCTTGCATACCACCTTGTGTCGCTGCATTTTGAAGCACTTCAACTAAATCTCGTTGTAGTACAGATCCTATCTTTTTTTGTCTTTGACTTTCTTCCACGCGGTTGTTTTTTTAAGTTTTTGTAAAAACAATAAAGTGTTTTTCAATATGCAAAAATAACGGATATTTAAAGATTATCTTACTTTTGATATTAAAATTAGTACCTTAATTTACAAATAAAGATTGATGAAAAAAATTGAACACATAGGAATTGCAGTAAAAAGCCTAGAAACATCAAATACATTGTTTTCTAAATTATTTGGAAAACCACATTATAAAATAGAAGACGTTGTTAGTGAAGGCGTAAAAACATCTTTTTTTCAAGTAGGAGAAAATAAAATAGAACTCCTTGAGGCAACAAATCCCAATAGTCCAATAGCAAAGTTTATAGAAAAAAAAGGAGAAGGTATTCATCATATAGCTTTTGATGTTGCTGATATTCAGTTAGAAATAGCGCGTCTTAAAGAAGAAGGTTTTGTTGTTTTAAATACCGAACCTAAAAAAGGAGCAGATAATAAATTGGTTGCATTTTTGCATCCAAAATCAACAAACGGTGTACTTATTGAACTTTGTCAAGAGATAATTGAATAAATTACTTGTAAGGTTTTAAAATAAGTAGTAATATTGCACTCCAATTTCGGGTCCTATAACTCAGTTGGTTAGAGTATCTGACTCATAATCAGAAAGTCCCTGGTTCGAGCCCAGGTGGGACCACTACTAGAAATTGCAAAGCCTCACAGTATTGTGAGGCTTTTTTTGTTACATAATGTATGTGATTTTTTTAATGAGGCAGCTTATTTTTTAATAAACCGTATAGAAAAGTTCCTAAAACAGCTGCAATTATAACAATAAGTATTGATAAATAACCAGCGCCAGCCAATGTAAACATTGGTCCAGGGCAAGCACCCGCCAAAGCCCAGCCTAATCCAAAAATAATACCTCCAAAAAAGTAGCGACTAAAGCTTTTGTCTTTAGGGTTAAAAGTGATTTTTTCTCCGTAAAACGATTTTATTTTAAAACGCTTTATGATTTGCACCACAAGTATTCCTGAAACTAGAGCAGAACCAATAATGCCATACATATGAAAGGATTGAAACTGAAACATCTCATAAATACGAAACCATGAAGCTGCTTCAGATTTAAACATTGTTATTCCAAAAAGAATACCTATAAATAAAAAAAATAGTGTTCTCATAGTTTTAAAAGATTAAAGGGAAAATAAAATGGACCATTAGTAATCCGCCAATAAAAAAACCAATTACAGCTATTAAAGAAGGTATTTGTAGGTTACTTAAACCCGAAATTGCATGCCCAGATGTACAGCCACCAGCATACCTCGTTCCAAAACCAACTAATAAGCCACCAATAAATAGTAATATAATATTCTTCACGCTTAATAGATGAAGACTAAACAACTCTTCAGGTAAGTATGATTTTCCTGCGCTATTAAAACCCAAGTTATTTAGGTCAGAAATTGTTTCAGCGCTAATAGCAACGCTGGTAGTATTACTTAAAAATTGAGAAGCTATAAATCCACCAATTACAGCGCCAACAACAACGGTTAAGTTCCATTTTTGAGTTTTCCAATCAAATTTGAAAAATTCAGACTTGTTTCCTGCTCCACAAATAGTACATAATGTTCTTAAGTTTGAAGACATACCAAAGTTTTTTCCAAACATTATTAAAAGAAACATAATAAAAGCAATCATTAGTCCAGAAATATACCATGGCCAAGGTTCGTAAATCCAATTCATGTATTTAGTTTTTTTACAAAAATACATATTCATGATTTCACGCTAAGTGACATAAGTTACAAAGGCACCTTTCTTGTAATCCTAATAATCTATTTTACTTTTTAATTAAGTGCGGATAATCAGTTAATTTTTTAAAAAAACAACACGGTAATTAATATAAAAACGGTAAAATATTCAGTAAATCACTTGTTTTTTTCTAAAGTTAACAAAACACTAACATATTGATTTACTTTTCTGTAAATCAGTGTTTTAATTATCTTTTTTGCCTTTCAAATTTCGGTAAATGCTAAACATACACGCTATTATATATGGTATATGTGTTAATATATTTATCACAAGCAAACACAACGTTAATTTTTGAAAACCAAGATGTTTTAGTGGTTGAAATGAATATGATTGACTTCTTAAACAGGTAATCAAGAAATTAATAAATACTAACTAAATTTTAATTCGAAATGAGAAAAATTACACTTTTATTATTAACACTTTTTAGTGTTGCTGCATTCTCTCAAGTAGAGATTGTAGAAAATTTTGATAGTGCTTCAAACAACGGCCAGGTTAGTGGCTGGACCGATGTTGGATTTAGCACAAGCACATCTGCTCCTTGTGGTGGGTCAGGATTAAGCGAACTTGCCAATGTAGCTTCAGGAGGAACAGCTTCACTTACAACGCCTCTTTATTCTGCAATTACAAATAATACAGATTTAATTGTAAGCTTTGAATATAATATTTTTCAAATAGTTTTTGGTTTTCCACCATCGTTCAATGCGCCACCAGCTGACTGGGGATCTATAGTGTTAGAATACACTGTTGATAATGGAGCAAACTGGACAACAATCACAACAATAAATGATGCTTCTTTTACATTCGTAGATATAGAGACATGTGTTTCAAGTGGAGTTATAAATGTAGGCACACTTGCTGCTGGCAATGATTTTCAAGCACGTTTTTCTATAAACAATGATTCAGATGTAAACCTTTCTTTTTCAATAGATAATGTGTCTTTATTACAATCGCCTACAACGGTTCCTAATTGTGATGCTGTAATGACTTCTGCAACAACAGATGTTGAACCAGATACACTATTAGAATGGAGTTCAGCAACTGGTATAGCAACAGGGTATAAAGTGTATGTTGGAACAGAAACAGGATTAACAGATGTAGTTAATGGAGACATAACTACCGAAACAAGCTATAGTTTAACTGGTTTAACTTACGAAGAGGATTATTTTGTAACAATCGTACCTTTCAATGGGTTTGGAGACGCTGCATCATGTACTGAAGAAAGTTTTGTAGTACGAAGCGCACCTCTAGTTGGTGCAACATGTAGTAACCCTAAAGAAATTACTTTTACAGGAGGTTTTTATGTAGATGTTGCTGATACAGCAAATTATGAAAACAATATAGATGTAAGCCCTTGTAGTAACTCGTATATGAGAGGAAGTGATGTATATTATTCTATTACACCAACATCAGATGTGTCAATAAACATTGATGTAACAGGGTTAAGCAATAATGGAGCAGGAATACACGTATTAGACGGATGTCCAGATACAGCAACTACTTGTGTTGCATACTCTGGAACTTATGCAAATACAGACAGAAACCTATCAGAAATTGTACTTAACGCAGGAACAACTTACTTTTTAGTAATGAGTAACTCTTCTGCAACTAGAACATACAGTTACAATCTTATTATTACTGAAAACCCTTGTATAAACCCAGCGTTCACTTTAACACCAACACCAGACTGTGGTAGTGGTGAATTTAATGTAGATGTAGACGTTACTTATATGGGAGATGCAACAACGCTAACATTACAAGATAGTAACGGAGGTGTTGTAAACAATATTTCTTCTACGGGAGTTGTGCCAATGGGGCCTTACACAAGTGGTCAAACAATTACTTTTGATTTAATAAACGATGATGAAACAAGCTGTTCATACAACGATAGTACATTTTTTTATTGTCCACCAGCAAATGATGATTGTTTAGGAAGTATTGCTTTAGATGTAAATACTGATGATACTTGTACATTATATACAAGCGCAACAAATGCAGGAGCAATACACTCTAACGAAGCAAATTCAGCTTGTGATACAGATAATAGTAATGACGTATGGTTTAGTTTTGTGGCAGATGGAAATACAATTGTAGTAGAGTACTTAAACATAACAGAAGCTATTGGTGCTGGAGGTACTATTCAATCAACAGAACTTTTTGAAGGATCAGCTTGTGGCTCTTTAACAAGCGTAGGCTGTAAAGAAGGAAATTACGCTATATTTAGTGGGTTAACAGATGGAAATACGTACTATATTCGTAATTACACAAGATTAGGTATAAACTATGCTCAAAACTATGACATATGTTTAAAAACACCACCAGTGGCGCCTGTTAATGATGAGTGTGCTAATGCAACAACACTAACTGTTTCTACTGATGAAACGTGTAATAATGGGTTGGTAGGAGAAACAACTGTTGGAGCAACGCGTTCTACAGAGTCAACATGTGCTGATTCAACAACAACAACTTATAGTGATGTATGGTATGTGTTTAACCCTGCTGTATCTGGTGTTTATGAGTTTAGTTTTGATAAAACATCTGGAGCATCTTCTAGATATTTTATTTACAAAGGTACTTGTGGAGCTTTAACTGAAGTTTCAACATCTTGTGGTACTACTTCAAATCAAATTGTGACTATGGATAGCTCTGAAACATTCTACATCATGGTTCAAAGTAATCAAAGTGAACCTGGAGCTATTTTTGACTTATGTGTATGGCAGTTACCTGATCCAGTTTCAAATGATAGTTGCGAAACTCCAGGAACGTTAACAGAATCTCCAGATTCAAATGGAGCAAACGCAATTTCTGGAACTTTGGCAGACTCTTATCCTTCAATAGAGCATTGTTCTAGTAATAATGTAGTTTGGTACAGTTTTACACCTAGCTTAACAGGCGTATATCATTTTGACTATACACGTGTATCGGGAATATCATATTTTTCAGTATTCAGCGGAGATTGTAGTGACTTACAGCAAGATGTAACTGGACTTACTAGTTGCTATTTATCAGGAGAAAGAACAGGAGAGCTTGTTGCAAATCAAACATATTTAGTAGCTATTCATGCTTCTAGCAGTACTGCAGAATTTTCTTTAATGGCTTATCCAGATCCTTCATTAAGTGTAGAAACTTCAAACGATTTTAATTCATTTAAGTATTATCCTAACCCTGTTGTGAATACTTTAATGATTGAATCTGCAAATACAATGTCTAAAATTAGCATTCGCAATCTTGTTGGTCAAGAAGTTGTAAGAGTAACTCCAAACAGCTTAAAAACACAAGTTAATATGAATGATCTAAATAACGGAGTTTACTTTGTTACGGTAAACATTGGTAACTCACAAAAAACATTTAAGATTATAAAAAAATAGTGTTTTTATAAAAACACTTGCTTGATTAATTGTTATGAAGCTTGAGAAATTTATTTCTCAAGCTTTTTTTGTTTTAAAAAAGTATCGTTTTAAGTGCTATATAAGTTGCGTTGCATTAAAAGTATAGTAATCTTTGTATCTTTATTTTTTTCTATGTCTTTTTTGAATACTTTTTAAGCAAAAAGCAGAGAGAAATAACTATTCGAAACCTATATTTGTAAATTTAACAAGACCTAAAAATATTTTGACCGTTATAAGGATAACATGTGCTAAAAACCTATTTAAAATTTCAAAATGGGTTTTAATTCTTTGTGTTTGCTTCTTTTTTTCAAACACAAGTGGTTATGCACGTCAAAATCATCTTGTTCAAAAAGCCAAAGAGCTTGTTTATTCAAATCCTGATGAAGCTATAAAAATCGGGGAGCATATATTAAAAACCAATGAAAAGAAAGAAACAAAAGCAGACATTAGTGTTATACTTGCTAGGTCATATTTTGTTAAAGGAAACTTTAATAGTGCAATAACAAATGCTTTTAATGCTGATGCTTACGTTGATAAACTAAACCATAAAACACAAATAGACATTTCTCTTTTAAAAGCTGAACTTTTTAGACTTTTATATTTAGATAATCAATACCAAAAAGAGCTGTCAAATGCTGATAGTTTAATAAAAAAAATAGCCAATCCTAAAATTCATGATTCGCTTGCGTCTCATTTACTCTTGGAGCGCGTTTCTATGAATTTGGAACGAAGAGAAACGGATAAAGCCTTGTCTTTGCTTAATGAAACCAATGAGCGCTATCAAAATTTTATAAACTCTCATCCTGTATTAAGAGGGAAATTTTTTATTGCAAAAGAGAAAGCTTTAAGTAATCTTACCCAATATGATTCTGCTTTTGTTTACTTAAACAAAGCATTAACATTAATAAGCTCCAATGAGTATAATAACCTATATGAAAAGGCACAAGTTTATAACCAATTAGGTTACTTGCATTTGCAAAAAAAAGCCTTTAGTAACAGTGAAGAAACATTGTTTATAGCGCTTAAATATGCCGAAATATTAGACAACCCAATTCTTTTAGAGCAGATAAATAGAAACCTAGCTATAAACTATTTAGCCTCTAATCAAAAAATAAAACACAAAGTTTATAATGACGAGTTTTTAGTGCTAAATAACCGTGTAGATCTTGCAGAACAAGAGACTATAAACACAGTTTACAATATTATAAGCAATCAAAATGAGCAGAGTTTAAATCAAGAACAAAAGAAGTATTCTAATTTTACGTATATCGCTTTAGGAATGGCTTTTTTGCTTGTTCTTTTAGGGGTGTTTTTTGTAGTAAAAAGTCAATGGAAGAAAAAGCGACTAAAAGAAATCATTAAGTATTTAGAAATAAGCCGAAACAATTTTATAAAAACAAAACCATCAAAAAAAATAGCTAAAAGGCGAGTATCAATTCCAGAGGAAACCGAGAAAAACCTATTAGCAAAACTTAAGCGCTTTGAGGCTTCAACTAAATTCTTAAACAAAGACATGTCTCTTGCTGTGTTATCTGGGCAGTTTGAAACAAACACAAAATATCTGTCTGAAATTATACACAGGCATTATAATGACAACTTTAATACATTTATAAATAAATTACGCATCAATTATATCATTGAAAAACTAAAAAATGATTCTAATTACATGAATTATAAAATAAGTTTTTTAGCAGAAGAAAGTGGTTTTTCTTCACACAGTAGTTTTGCAACTGTATTTAAATCTATAATAGGAATGTCGCCAGCAACCTTTATAAATCTTTTAAAAACAGAGCGAGAAAATAATAAAAATAAAAACCAGTAAATGACAGTAAAACAAACATATTACGTTTTAGTTTGCGTACTCTTTTTTAGTGTACACAGTGTTTTTGCTGGAGATTTTCAAAAAAAACAAGTAGATAGTCTGCTTAAAGCCAATACAAATACCGTTTATGATAACCCAAATGCGTCAATAGAAATAGGGTTGTCTGTTTATAACGATGACGCTAACTCTATAAAAACTAAAGCCAAAGCGCTTATGCTGGTTTCTCTTGCTTACACATCAAAAAGAGACTATCAAAAAGCATTAGAGTATACCATAAAAGCAGAAGAATTATCAGGACAAATAAAAGACCCTATTTTAAATATAGAAATACTTTTCAGAACAGGTATCCTTTATCAGCAGTTGAAGATTTTTGATAAATCAATAAAGTTTCTAGACCAAGCAGAAGAACTGTGTTTGGCGTATCCTGAAAAAGACTCAATCGGTTTTTTTTTAGGAAACACCTATATTGTAAAAGGCTTTATTTATAAAGATAACCTAAACTGTGACATTGCATTAGGCTTTTTTGCCAAAGGAATTTCAGAGTATGAAATGCTAAAAGGCACAAGACAAAGAACCAACATGAGTATTGCTTATTACAATAAAGGTAATTGTTATAGCATGTTGTCTCAATATGGCAAAGCAAAAGCAAGCTTTCACAAGTCAATAGAGCTAGCAAAAATAGAAAATGCAAACAGTTTAATTTCATTTGCACAAAAAGGACTGGCAGAAGTTTATACACTAGAAGGAAACTATGTTGAAGCAATAGAGCTGCTTCACATAGCTTTAATACAGTCTAAAAATGTTGGAGATATCATTCTTAATTTAGGAATTTATAAAGGGCTTTTTGAAAACTACTTGGCGTTAAATCAATGGGACGAATATCAAAAATATTACAACCTTTATTTAAAAACACAATTAGACATTAAAGAATCTGAAAGAAGCTCTATAAGCGATTCTATTGATGAAAATTATAAGACTTATAGTGAAAAACACACCGAAACTAAAAACCACTATTACAACAATATAAAGCTGATTTTTATAGCTGGTTTTATAGTTATTTTAAGCATTATTTTCATTGAAATTAAAAATCAAAAACAAATAAAATCGCTTAAAAACGACATAGAAACCATTCAAAACCTCAAGAATACTTCCAAGTAGTTTTTTATTGTGAAAACAAATATAACAAACTGTTTTTCAGTATTTTAAATTTAATTTTAGCTTTCAAAATTCGGTAAATAGCAAAGACATACTGTATATATAAGGTTAATTTATCCTTAAATTTAGCTTAACAATACTAATATGTTAAATGTATCGAAATGAGAAAAAAACTACTCTTCTCTGTATTAAAAAGTGGCATTAATTTTTTTAAAAATAATTCTAATGTCAAGTCTCAAAAAAGTAATACAATTTTAATTCTTGTCTTAGCTATAAGCTTGTTAGTAGCAAATAAAGCGCAAGCACAGTTTAGTGAAACTTTTGAAAGTGGTATTCCTAATACGTGGTCGTTAATAAATAATGGAGTAGGAACATCAGATTGGATGGCTACTACAGATGGTTATTTAGGAACAAATGCCGTATCTATAAACCCAAGTGCAGACAATATTGGAGACGGAAACATGGCACAATACTTTTTAGTGACGCCACAAATTACTATTCCTCAAAACGGAGAGATTCATTTCTATACAAAACAAATTAGTGAAGTAAATAATGGAGCACAATATCAAGTGCGTTTATCTACAGCAGCACAACCTGACATTAACGGGTTTAATGTAACACTTCAAACATATACCGAGGCAACGCTTAATGTTGGTTCTCAAACCAGTTACGAAAAAAAGGTTATTACCATACCGGAATCAATTCCAGCAGGATTTAATATTTATCTTGCTTTTGTTGCTGTTAATACCCAAAACGGTGTATCACCAACCGGTGACGAATGGTTTATAGATAACCTATCTGTTTTAGAAGGTTGTACAGAAATAGATGATAGTACAGTTTCTATTGATGATATTACAGTTGATAGTGCTGAAGTTACTTGGACACATCCTTCAGCTACAAACTTTGAAATACAAATTCTGCCAGAAGGCGGAACACCTGCAAGTAGCGGAATCCCTGTTACAGGAACTAGTTATACATTAATGAATCTTGATCCTGATACATCGTTTGACATTTATCTTTCTGCCATTTGCGATAATGACACACAAAGTGAATTTACAGGACCATACAATTTTAATACTTTAAAATATGGGTTAAGCTGTGAGTTTCCAATAGAGATCCCAGACATTTCATCAACGCCATATGTATTAGCAGAAAATTTAGCTGATTGGGTTAATGAAGAAGTTAGTTATTCAACGCAAGGATCAAACTGTATTTCAGGAACATCAACAGCAAATTATTTAAGAGGAGATAAAATATTTTTATCATACACACCAACCGAAGACGGTTTATTATCATTATCTCAAACAACATTTACAGGAGGAGATTCAACTAACAACTGTTACAACGGAAGAAGTTCCCTTTTTGTTTATGATAGCTGTGCCGAAGTTGGAGTAAATTGTCTTGCAGGAACAACAACGCGAAATGGGTTTGTGCCAAGCGAGATAAACAACTTCTTAGTTCAAGCAGGACAAACGTATATTGTTGTTGTATCTTCTGAATTATCTTCAGGTGCAGGTATATGTTTAGAGTTAGAAATTTCTAGCCCAACATGTGCGCCACCATCAGAAATGACTTTTAATAGCTTAACAGAAAACAGTGTTACTTTTTCTTGGGACAATATAGGTGGTTTTGCTGATTCTTGGGAGTATGCAGTTGTATCAGCAGGATCTGGAGAACCAGTAGGATCAGGTACATTAACAAATACAAATACTGATAACCTTATAAACTCTGGTTTAGCTCCAGGAACAGCTTATGACTTATACATAAGATCTGTTTGCGATGGAGCTCCAGGTATATGGAGCGCTCCATCAACATTCACAACACAGTGTATGGTTTTTAATACGCCATATTCTACGGATTTTAATAATGCAACAAATGAAAATCCCGAACCTTGTTGGACAATTATAGACGCTAATAACGATGGAAACCAGTGGAGTTTTATTGGTGGATATCCAACAGTAAGAACAGATTTGTCAAGATATGAGAACCACGATTTGTATGTGTCTCCTCAAGTTAACTTTGAAGGTACACCAAAAAGATTGCGTTTTAAGCATAGAGCAACTCAAGGAGAATCAACCTATACAGTAAAACTATCAACAACAGGTGTTGGAGTAGATAATTTTACAACAATTGTCATTCCCGAAACAACAATCAATAACACAGCTTTTCAAGAAGTAATGGTAGATTTACCTGAAGTTACAGGAAATGTAAATATTGCTTGGATTGTAGAACCAAACAACACAGAAACAGCATTAAGAGTTTCTATTGATGATGTGGTTATAGAAGACAAACCTACATGTCCAGACCCAATAAACCCTTTTGTTTTAAATGTAACAGAAACATCTGCTTGGTTATTTTGGACAGTAGGCGAAGAAGAAACCCAATGGGAAGTAGCTATTCAAGATCTTGATTCGGGAGAACCAACAGGTAGCGGAACTTTAGTGTCTTCAAATTTTCCTTATATAGCTACAGATTTAGAGCCTGGTACACAGTATGAGTTTTATGTAAGAGCATATTGTGCTGCAGATGATCAAAGTCAGTGGGTTGGTCCAGTAGCTTTTACCACTTTATGTACGTCTTATGATACGCCTTTCTTTGAGAGCTTTAATGATGATGATGACGATACTCAAAAATTTTGTTGGGATACAAGTAATGGCGGATGGACTATTTCTGAAACCAAAGCTGAAATAGGAGGAGGAACAAACGCATATTTAATATCTCCAGCTATCAACATTGATGGTGTAAAAGAATTAAAATTTAAGTACAGAGCAGAAATCCTATTTATATTAGGAAATTTAATCCCTCCAAGACATGGTTTTGAGGTTTTAATGTCTACAACAAACAACAATCCTTCAAGTTTTACAACAGAAGTTGTTCCTTTTGAAGTAATTACAAATTCAGGATATATTGAAAAATCAGCAATTATTGAAGGTAATGGAACAATTTATATTGCTTTTAGAGTGCCACCAGAATTTTCAGGTCCATCTTCAAGGTTAAACATTGATGATGTAAGTATTGATGAAGCTCCACCTTGCCCAATTCCTTCTTCTTTAAATGTTGATACAGTTACAGCAACAGGAGCAGAAATATCCTGGACCGCAGGTTACCAAGAAGATATGTGGAACATTGTAGTGCAACCAGAAGGCACAGGAGCTCCAACAGGAACTGGAATTTCAGTTGATACAAACAGCTATTCAGCGATAGGTCTAGAAGCAGATTCAGCATACGAAGTTTACCTTCAATCAAATTGTGCTAATGGAACCAGCGAGTGGTTTGGTCCTGTAAACTTTACAACAATATGTACACCATACGTGGCTCCATTTGTTGAAACGTTTAATTCAGATTCTGCAACAAAAAATTGTTGGATAGTTATTGATGATAATTATGATTTAGATACTTGGGAGTTAAACAATACGGCATATCCTTATGAAGGAGATCAAACAGCAGCAATGTTTACAGGTCATAATGGTAGAAACGAAGATTGGCTAATCTCGCCAACCATTACCATTACAGAAAATCAACGTTTACGTTATTATTATCGTGTAAATGATAGCTTCTTTACAGAAGATTTAGAAGTGCTATTATCTACAAACGGAACGGGAATAGATCAATTTACAACAGTATTATATGATAACGATGACGACCCTGTTCTTATAAACAATGAAGAGTACAGAGTAAAAATTATAAATTTCCCTAGCGGAATTACGGGAGATATTAATATTGCTTTTCATGTACCGTTTTATGCAAGTACAAGTGCCTACAGAGGGCAAACTTTAATTATTGATAACGTAAATATTGAGGATATTCCAGAATGTCCAGAGATTGTTAACATAACAACAGGCAACCTAACAGATACAGAAGTACAATTAAGTTGGGAAGAAAACGGAACGGTTTCTCCATGGGAAATTTCTGTACAGCCTGCTGGCACAAATGCTCCTGTTGGAGATACAGACCCAACTTATTTGTATAACGCAACAACAAATCCGTTTACAATTACAGGCTTAACAGCATCAACAGCTTATGATATTTATGTGAGATCTGCTTGTGATAACGGTGATGGACCATGGACAGGACCTATTGAGGTAACAACCCTATGTAGTTTTGAAAACTTATGTCAATACACATTTGTATTAACAAGTAATACAGATGTTTCTGCAGAGCTACAATTGTCTCAAAACAACCAAGAGGTTAGTCAAGTTTTTCCTTTTGAAGGAGAAGATGCTCAAGAGTTTCCGGTACTTTTATGTAACGGTGTAGAGTTTTCTTTGTACTTTGATACAGTTGGTACCTATGCGCCACAATATGCAAACTACTCGTTTGAGATTAGAGATTCTAGTAATACTGTTGTCTATTCTAGTACAGAAAGCTTAATTCCTAGAACAACAGTTTATTCCGGATATTCTTCTTGTGGTAACATTACATGTCCTACACCAACAGATTTATCTGTAAACGAGATGTCTGTTTTTTCATGGTCGCCAGGAGATTCTGAAACAGAATGGGAGGTTGCTATTCAACCTGTAGATAATGGAACTATTCCTCAATCAGGAACAATTGTTTCAACAAACTCTTATACACCAACATTATCAGATTTTGTAGATCCATATGCTGTTACTTACGAATACTTTGTGAGAGCTGTTTGTGGTGCTGGAGATGAAAGTTATTGGGCTGGTCCATACGTGTTTGTTAGAAATGATGATATTTCTAATGCAATTACATTACCAATTAACGCAGGACAAACGTGTAATGAATCTAGCATAAATGCATCTTTTATAAACACAACAGCTTCATCAGAATCTATGAGCTGTAATGGTTTAAACGCGGGAGATGTTTGGTTTAATTTCACAGCAGAATCATCTGTACATATTTTTGAACTTAATGATTTCACAGGAAATTTCCGTGGAGAAGTAAATAGTGAACCTCCATATCCAGATATTACAATGACATTATATAAAGATAATGGAGCAGGAAACCTTGAAGAAATGACCTGTACATATGATAATGTTCTTGTCGCAATGTACGCATCAAAACTTATTGAAGGAGATAACTACAAATTACGCTTAACACTCAATGGAACAGAAGCTAATATGCATAAATTTAGTGTTTGTGTAAAAACACCAGAAGACGGTTGTGATTTTAATATGGCAATAAATGGTGGTTTTGAAATACCTGTTCTAGAAGGATTAAGTGGTGTAAATACGATTATTTCTATTAGAACCATTCCAGGGTGGAGACAAAATTTAGAAAACTCTAATTCTGTATTTATTTGGGAAACATTAAATGCGCCAGGATTCTCTCCATACGAAGGAGGTCAAATGGCCCAAGTAAGGACAGACGGAGAGCCAGTAAACCCTAATGATCCTAATATAAAAGGGCTTTACAGAGATTTTGATACTTCTGAAATAACATTATTAGAATATAGTTTTGCTCATACAGGAAGATTTGATGGAAATGTTATGGAGCTTTTGGCTGGGCCGCCAGAAGGACCATTTACTACGGTAACAACACATCTTGCTGATCAACAATGGCGTATTATCTCTGGAGATTATCAGGTACCAGAAGGGCAGGATGTTACAAGATTCTTTTTTAGAGCCAATGGCCCTGATAATATTGGAAATTTACTTGACGACGTAAGGTTTACAGCAAACAATGAAATTATTACAGAGTCTTTTGAGGTTGATTGTACAAACCCAACAGCTAGCGTAGAAGCAAACGGAACAGGAACGTGGTTGCCTAGTGATGCAAATCCAGGAGATGTTACAATTGCAGATGCTAATAGTAACAATACTACAATAACAGGTTTTGTTGTGCCAGGAACGTACACGTTTACTTGGCAAACAAGTCATTGTTCTTATGATATTGAGCTAGCATACAATGGTATTTCTGATGTACCTACTGTAGAAACGCCTATAGATTATTGCTTGAATGACACGGCTGAACCATTAACAGCAACACCAACAGGTACTTATAGTTTAGTTTGGTACACGCAAGCTACAGGAGGAACAGGAAGCACAACAGCGCCTACACCTAGCACGGCAACAGTAGGAAGTACATCTTACTATGTGGCTAATATGGATGAAAATGGATGCGAAAGCCCAAGAGTGGAAATTGAAGTAAATATTAATGATACAATTACACCAGAATTGTCTTTCAGTTATGAAACAGTTTGTATTGTAACTTCTGAAAACCCTATGCCAGAATTAACAGCAGGATTTGTTCAAGGAGGCGAGTTTAGTTCTACAACACTAACTGTTGATGCGACTACTGGTGAAATTGACATTACATCTGCAACAGCAGGAAGTCATGATATTCTTTACACCTATAATGGTGATGCGGAAACCTGTACACTTGCAGGGACCTATACGGCATCAATTGAATTTACGGCATCAACAACTCCTGTAACAACATTTGATTATGGTACAGAACCATTCTGTCTATTAGCAGGAGATACCACAATGCCAAATTTAGCAGCAGGATTTACTATGGGAGGCGAATTTAGCTCTACAACCTTAACTGTTGATGCAACAACAGGAGAAGTAGATTTAACATCAGGAGTTGAAGGAATGCATGATATTGTTTATACATATGTCGCAGATGAAGCAAATTGTATTGAGGAAAGTGTATTTACTGTGTCAATAGAAATTGTTGAAACTATAACACCCGTAACAGCGTTTACTTACAGTGAAGATCTTTATTGTACAGATAGCGAAAATGTAACGCCAAGTTTAGGAACTGATTTTACACCTGGAGGAACATTTACTGCAGAAACAGGATTGATTATCGATGCAACAACAGGTGAGATTAATCCATCAGCAAGTACTACAGGAAATTACACGATTACCTATAGTGTTTTAGAAGACTTAACAATATGCCAAGAAGCAAGTACAAGTACTTTTATGGTAACTGTTTTAGAGTCTACAAACCCAACAACAACGTTTGATTATGGTGTGGATTCTTTCTGCTTGTTAACTGGAGATACTGTACTACCAAATCTTGATGCTGGATTTACTGTAGGAGGAACATTTAGTTCTGCAACCCTAACTGTTGATGCAACAACAGGTGAAATTGACTTAGCATCTGGAGCGGCAGGAACACATGATATAACATATACTTATAGTGGCGATCCTGAAAACTGTATGGCAAGTGGCTCTTATACAACGTCTATTGTTATTGACGAATTAACAACAACAAACACCACCTTTACATATACAAATGATATGTATTGTGCTGATAGCGATAATATTTTTCCTGTGTTTGGAACAGATTTCACAACAGGAGGAACCTTTACAGCAGAGTCTGGATTAGTGATTGATGCTACTACTGGAGAAATAAACGTATCAGCAAGTACATTAGGAAACTATACGGTTACATATCATATTAATGACAACATAGCAAACTGTATACAAGGAAGTGTAAGCACATTTATGATTACTGTTTTAGATACTGTTGAAATTGCTGTAGAAGGAGCTTGCGAGGCTAGTGAGTATTGGTTAACAGCATCACCAGTTGGAAATTCTTTTGACCCTAATGAAGTAACTTATGTTTGGATGGATGCAAACGGTAATGAAGTAGGGCAAGATTCTGAAACATTTAATGTAACTGCATATGCAGCTCAAAACCCAGGAACAACAATACCTGCTCAATTTACGGTAACTGTAATTTTTGGAGGCTGTTCTTCAACAACATCATTCACAACAGAAACATTATCATGTAATGATATCCCTAGAGGAATATCTCCTGATGGAAATGGTAAAAATGACTCGTTTGATTTGAGTGGTTTTGGAGTTGTTGATTTACAAGTGTTTAATAGATATGGTAAAAAGGTATACAATTTTAAAGGAACTTACGTAAACCAATGGCACGGACAATCAAATAAAGGAGATGAACTACCGGATGGAACTTACTTCTACAACATTGCCAAAAAAGATGGAAGTACAGTAACAGGATGGGTTTACATTAATAGATCTCATTAATCATAAAAAAAGAAACAACAGCTTGTCTCGAGTTAAGAAACAAGCTGTTTATAAAACATAAAGCAATATATAATACAAATGAAAAAATTATATTTTACAATAGCCTTTGCACTTATGATTTTAGTGAGTGTTAATGCACAGCAAGACCCACAGTATACGCAGTATATGTATAACATGAATGTGGTTAACCCTGCTTACGCTGGTTCAAAAGACAATTTAGCCGTTGGCTTATTATATAGATCACAATGGGTAAGTGTTAATGATGCACCAAAAACAGCCACGTTATCAATTCATAGTCCTATAGGAAAAAAAGTTGGTCTAGGTCTATCTGTAATATCAGACCAAATAGGACCTGTAGAGGAAAACAATGTATATGCTGATTTCTCTTATACATTAAATTTAGGAGGAGAGCACCGTTTGGCATTAGGACTTAAAGCTGGAGCAACAATTCAAAGTATAGGCTTTTTTAGTGATATAGGAAACGGTTATGTAACAGATGCTAATGATGAAGCTTTTAGCGAAAACACAAACAATACAAACCTTAATATTGGTTCAGGTTTCTTTTATTATACGGATAAATATTATGTGTCTTTTTCTGTTCCAAACATGCTTAAAAACACATATTTAAATGTAACAAATAATGGCCAAGAGTATAAGTATGGTACAGATGTGCTACATTACTTTTTATCTGCCGGTTATGTGTTTAATTTGTCTGAAAACACCAAGTTTAAACCGTCTTTTTTAATGAAATCAGCATTTAATGCACCAACATCATTAGATGTTTCTGCCAATGTTTTGTTTTTTGATCGTTTTGAGCTTGGAGCAACATATCGTGTAGATGACTCTTTTGGTGGTATGGCAAATTTTGCAATTACACCAGGACTTCGAATAGGCTACGCATATGATTATGTCACATCTGAACTTAACACAAAAACATCAGGATCTCATGAGGTTATGTTGCTATTTGACTTAAACTTTCCGAAAAAAGTATCTATTTCACCAAGATTTTTCTAATACATAAAGCATAAAAAATGAAAAAAATATATAGTCTTTTAACTTTGTTTTTAGTGATAACAGCTGGTTATTCGCAAAGCAAACAATCAGAAAAAGCAGATAAATTATTTGAAACCTATCAATATGTAGATGCTATTGATGCATATTTACAATTGGTAGAGAGCAACAAGGCTGATGCTCATGTTTATAATAATTTAGCTGACAGCTATTACAACGTGTTTAATATGGTTGAAGCATCAAAATGGTATGCAAAAGCTGTTAACACAAAACAAGATGCTGAAACATATTACCGTTATGCTCAAACTTTAAAATCTCAAGGGAAATACGAAGAAGCAAATAAGCAAATGAGTGTATTTGCAAGTATGATGCCTAATGACCAGCGAGCAAAAGCTCATTTAGAAAACCCAAACTATATACCAAGCTTGGCTGATAAATCAAAGCTTTTTGATGTAGAAGAAACAGGAATTAATGACTCAGAACAGAGTGATTTTGGTAGTATATTATCTAACGACAATATTTTATATTTTGTAAGTTCAAGAAACGTTTCTAAAAAAGATGATAAATGGACAAACAAACCTTACCTAGATATTTATCAATCTGTTAGAGACGCAAAAGGAACACTATCAGATCCAGAGCCAGTAAAAGCATTAAATACACCATACCACGATGGTCCTATTACGTTAAGTGCAGATGGAAACACCATCATTTTTGCTCGAGATGGACATAGTTCTAAAAGCTACAAAAGAATAAAAAATAAGAATGTAAAATTAGCTCAATTAGGACTATATACAGCAACTAGGGAAAATGGTGAATGGGTTAACATACAGCCGCTACCTTTTAATAGTAAGGAATATTCTGTAAGTCACCCTAGCTTAAGTACAGACGGCAAGACACTTTACTTTGCTTCAAATATGCCAGGTGGTTTAGGAGATACTGATATCTGGAAAGTATCTATTAATAATGGTAAATACGGAAAGCCTGAAAACCTTGGTCCTCGTGTAAATACAGCGGGTAAAGAAGGATTTCCTTTTATAAGTGATAACACAACATTGTATTTTGCTTCAAGCGGTAAACAAGGATTCGGAGGGTTTGACATCTTTAAAATTAACCTAAATAAAGAAGAGGAGGAAGCTGTAAATATGGGAAAGCCTATTAATACTAAAAGTGATGATTTCTCTTTTAGTATTAATATGATAGAAAATGTAGGATATTTTTCTTCAAACAGATCAGGTGTTGATAACATATATATGGCTATACCAATATGTCAGTTAGAAGCAATAGTGATCGTTAAAGATGCTATTACAAAAGATGTTTTGGCTAATGTAGCTACAACACTTCTTGATAATCAAGAAAATAGTATTATAACCCAAAACACAACAACACTAGGAACAACATCATTTGATATAGAATGTCAAACAGAATACATGTTTCGTGCCTCAAAAGACGGCTATCAATCTATGAGCTATGCATTTGATGCTTCAGAAGGAGGAACAAAAAACATAGAGATATTATTAGAGCCAATAAACGATTTAATTACAGATACAGAAGTGAAACTTAATAATATTTACTTTGAATTCAATAAAAGTAATATTACTGAAAGAGGCGCTAATGAGTTGAATAAGTTAGTTGAAATTATGAATGCTTACCCAGAGATGAACATTTTAGTAAAGTCTCATACAGATACAAAAGGAAACAAATCATATAATCAGAAATTATCTGAAAGACGCGCGCAATCAACAATGCAATATTTAATATCAAAAGGAATAAATAAGGAAAGACTTTCAGCAAAAGGTATGGGTAGTTCTGAACCAAAAGTTGATTGTAAATCAAATTGTACAGATCAAGAGGACGCACAAAACAGGCGTTCAGAATTTTTAATCATTAAGTAACAGTTTAATTCGTTTTTGATTAAAAGAGACCAACTAAACTAGATTAATAGCTATAGTTTTCCATGGCCAATCTGCTTAAAAGTAGGTTGGCTGATGGGTTTAAAAAAGTTTACCATGAAGAAGATGAAGTTTATTTTAGGATGTTTTTTTACAATATTATGTTTTCAAGCTTATGCTCAAGAATCTAATGATTGCGTAGGATCTATTACAGTATGCGGTAATGGTACTTTTATGTCAAACACAACAGGTTCTGGGAATGAATTTGAAATCAATAGTTGTGGCGGTTTTGAACACAACTCTTTATGGTTGCAAATAAATATTGTGCAATCTGGAACGTTAGGTTTTGACTTAATCCCTAACGACCCAGATATTAATGTTGATTATGATTTTTGGGTTTATGGCCCTAATGTAGCATGTAATAATTTAGGAAACCCAATACGTTGTTCCACAACAAACCCTAATTTAGCAGGTTTAGCAAATAATCACACAGGTATTAACGGTAGCACAACATTAACGCAAACAGGTCCTGGAAATAACGGAAATGGTTATGTATATTGGCTTACAGTTACAGCAGGTGAATCTTACTACATAGCTGTTGATAGGCCTCATGGAGATGGAGGTTTTGAAATTCAATGGACAGGAACCGCTATGGATGGTGCTGGTGCTTTTCCTTCTCCACCAGATGCAACACCAATAGATGATGTTGTACAGTGTAGCGGAACACCCGATGTATCTATTTTTGATTTAAATGCCATAAAAAGTACGATAAACCCTGATTTAGTTAATAATAGTGTTGAGTTTTATGGGAGTTTAGCTGATGCAACAGATGAGGTAAACCCTCTTGGTGGTGGTTTTGGTATTTATGCTAACACACAAAACCCTGAACAGGTTTATGCTAGAGTTACTTCAGGATCAAATGATTGTTACTCTTTAATAGATTTTAATTTAGTTGTATCTCCAATTCCAGATGCTACTGTGGCAAGTTCTGATACTGTAATTTGTGAAGGTGATTCTGTAAATTTCACAATAACTGGAACTCCAAATGCCACAATAAACTACAATTTTAATAATGGAGCAACCCAACAAGTTCTTCTAGACGTTAATGGAGAAGCAGTTGTGTCTGAAGTGTTAACTGTTGATACCGATATAAATCTTACTGAAGCCGAAGTGATTAATGGTTCAGGCCAAGTGGTTTGTTCTCAAATATTAATAGATAGTGCTAGTGTAACAGTCAACCCATCAGTTACGCCAGTATTTACACAAGTAGCCGATATTTGTGAAGGCGATGCTTTGCCGCCATTACCAACTACATCAAACAATGGTGTTACCGGAACATGGAACCCAGCAATAGACAATACAACAACGACGACTTATACATTTACCCCAGATGCGGGTCAATGTGCTGTAACAGAAACTATGACCATCACAGTCAATCCATCGGTTACACCAATATTTACACAAGTAGCCGATATTTGTGAAGGCGATGCATTAGCATCATTACCACCCACATCAAACAATGGTGTTACCGGAACATGGAACCCAGCAATAGACAATACAACAACGACGACTTATACATTTACTCCAGATGCGGGTCAATGTGCTGTAACAGAAACGATGACCATCACAGTCAACCCATCGGTTACACCAACATTTACACAGGTAGCCGATATTTGTGAAGGCGACGCTTTACCACCATTACCAACCACATCAGACAATGGTGTTACCGGAACATGGAGCCCAGCAATAGACAATACAACAACGACGACTTATACATTTACTCCAGATGCGGGTCAATGTGCTTTAACAGAAACGATGACCATCACAGTCAACCCATCAGTTACACCAACATTTACACAGGTAGCCGATATTTGTGAAGGCGATGCTTTGCCGCCATTACCAACCACATCAGACAATGGTGTTACCGGAACATGGAGCCCGGCAATAGACAATACAATAACGACGACTTATACATTTACTCCAGATGCGGGTCAATGTGCTGTAACAGAAACGATGACCATCACAGTCAACCCATCAGTTACACCAACATTTACACAAGTAGCCGATATTTGTGAAGGCGATGCTTTGCCGCCATTACCAACCACATCAGACAATGGTGTTACCGGAACATGGAGCCCAGCAATAGACAATACAATGACGACAACCTATACGTTTACTCCAGATGCGGGTCAATGTGCTGTAGCAGAAACGATGACCATCATAGTCAATCCATCGGTTACACCAATATTTACACAAGTAGCCGATATTTGTGAAGGCGACGCTTTGCCGCCATTACCAACCACATCAGACAATGGTGTTACCGGAACATGGAGCCCAGCAATAGACAATACAACAACGACAACCTATACGTTTACTCCAGATGTGGGTCAATGTGCTGTAGCAGAAACGATGACCATCACAGTCAATCCATCAGTTACGCCAGTATTTACACAAGTAGCCGATATTTGTGAAGGCGATGCATTAGCATCATTACCAACCACATCAAATAATGGCGTTACTGGAACATGGAGTCCAGCAATGAATAATTCAACCACAACAACGTATACGTTTACGCCTGATGCTGGTCAATGTGGAGCAATGGTTACCATGAGTATTGCTGTGCACGAACTGCCAAGTATTAGTTTAGATGCATTATCTGTTTGTGGTTCTTCTAATACGGGGTATGATTTATTTGATTTAACTTCTGAAATACCTTCAATATTAGGAGCTGGTCAAAGTCAAGCTGACTTTACAGTTGATTTTTATGAGGATTCTGCAATGACATCACAAATAATAACAAATCCGTATCCTAATACAGCAGCTTATAATCAAACTATATTTGTATACATAACAAATATAAATTCTGGTTGTTCAGAGTTATTTCCTTTTGAGCTTAACGTTTTTGAAGCGGCTAATGCAACGCAACCTGATCCTGTAATGATATGTGATTCAGATGGCGTAAATGACGGTATTAGTACGTATGATTTATCTGTACTTGATACAGAAGTTTTAAATGGACTAAACCCTAATGATTTTAGTGTTAACTATTATTTTTCAGCACAAGATGCTATAGATAATAATGACGCTATATTAAACCTTGCTAATTTTCAGAATACAGTGCCTAATAATCAAACCATTCATATTAGAGTTTCTAACAATGCAATTCCAACAGAATGTTACGGACTAACTTCAGTAGAAATTTCTGTAAATCCAATATTGAATCCAGAGATTTATTCTTTAGACGGGAGCAATACTCTTTGTGTTGATTATGAAAGTCATGTTTTGCAAAACGAAGTAACATTAGTGAGTGATATACAAGGCGCTAATTATACATACACATGGTATTTAAACGGTGTTGAGATTACTGGCGCAAACCAAGGAACTTATGTTGTTAATACGGTTTCTCCGGGTCAATACACTGTTTTAGTTACAGAAGCATTACCTACAGCAAATTGTCCATCAAGTTTAAGTGAGCCTTTTGAAGTTATACAATCTGGACAAGCAGTATTAGTTAATGTTTCTCAAACAGGAACTTTTGATCCTAATCCATCAGTTACTGTAACTGTTGAAGGTTATGGAGCGTATTGGTTTCAAATGGATAATGGTCCAATTTTAGATAATAATGGTGTTTTTACAAATGTTAGCGGTGGTTTGCACACGGTTTATGTATATGATAGAAAAACAGAAAATCCTTCTTGTGGTTTCATAACTATTGAAGATATAAGAATTATAGATTATCCGAAAGTTGTAACGCCTAATTATGATGGAAATAATGATACATGGAATATATATGCGTTCAGAAACCAACCTAATGCCACAATAAATATTTATGACCGTTATGGTAAGGTGTTGGCGAACATAAAACCTTCTGGACCAGGATGGGATGGTACTTATAAGGGGGCTAATTTACCGTCTTCAGATTATTGGTTTGTATTGAGTTATGAAGAGGATGGGCAGCCAAAACAGTTCAGGTCTCATTTTTCGTTAAAACGTTAATTTTTATGTGTTTTTAAACTCTTTAAAGCAGCTTTAAGTATGTGTGATTTCAATCATAAACTCATATCTGCCTGCATATCTGAAAGATGCAAATGTTCTCATAACAATTATTTAAAGTAGAAATGTTTTATTTGTTTTAAAAAAACATATATTTGGGTTTTATAAAAGCAAACGAAAAATTGCACACACGTGCTTTTAATCGGTGTTTTTGGCATTTCAAAGACATTTTATGTCTTTTTTATTTTGCAAAATCATGTTTTTTTATACATTTACTAACAGATGATTATACAAAACAAAAAAATACTTACTTCAATCTTATTTGTTTTAATAAGTTTTGTTTGTGTAGCTCAAAGTGTACCAGAACCAGTTGATGCTAACAGACCACCACCACCACCTGGACTTCCTATAGATGCAGGAGTATTAATCTTGGCGGGAATAGGCTTGACTTACGGAGTTTCTAAAGCGTTAAAAAAGAATAAGCTTTAAAGGTTGAGAGAAAATAATTTTTTCACGTATTTTCCAACTACGTCAAACTCTAAATTTACTACTGTGCCAATTTTAAAGTCTTTAAAGTTTGTATGTTCATATGTGTAAGGAATAATAGCAACACTAAAGCTGTTTTCTTTAGAGTTTACAACAGTTAAACTTACTCCATTTACCGTTATTGATCCTTTTTCTATTGTTATGTTGTTAAGTGATTTATCGTATTCAAAGGTAAAAACCCAACTTCCAGAAGTTTCCTCAACACTTTTGCATATGGCAGTTTGGTCTACATGGCCTTGAACAATGTGTCCGTCTAATCTATCATGAAGTTTCATGCCTCTTTCAAGGTTTACAGAGTCATTAACTTTTAGAGTATTTAAGTTTGTTTTATTAAGAGTTTCTTCTATTGCTGTAACCATATAATTATCTCCGTCAATTTTTACAACAGTCAAACAAACACCATTATGAGAAACACTTTGATCTATTTTTAATTCAGAAGTGAAATTAGAAGACATTGTTATGTGAATATTATCAAGCTCTTTTTCAATGTGTTGAACAACTCCTATATCTTCTATGATTCCTGTAAACATAAGTACGAATTATTTAGTTAAATTTGCGTTTGTAAAATTACAAACAAAAGTTATCATAACTAAATGAAGAAGGAAGAAAATATCATAGTAGGAATATCAATTGGTGACTTAAACGGTATAGGTCCTGAAGTTGTTTTAAAAACATTTCAAGACGCTAGAATGCTAGAGTTTTGCACACCAGTAATTTTTGCTTCGGCAAAGACAGTGTCTTTTTATAAAAACCACCTTAATTTAGATGTTAATTTTAATGGAATCAATCAATTAAATCAAATTGTTTCTGGAAAAATTAATGTTTTCAATGCTTGGAATGAGAATGTAAAAATTGAGTTCGGAGTAGAAAGCCCAAAAATAGGTACGTTTGCCATTAAATCATTAGAAGCAGCAACAAAAGCGCTTAAAAATGACAACATAGACGTTTTGGTAACAGCGCCTATAAACAAGCATAACATTCAGTCTAAAGACTTTAATTTTCCTGGACATACAGATTATTTAGCAAAAGAGCTACAGGGAGATAGTTTGATGTTTATGGTTACAGAAACATTACGTGTAGGGCTGCTGACAGATCATGTACCTGTAAAAGATGTGTCAAAACATATATCTAAAAAGTTGATTGTAAACAAGATAAATACAGTTTATAATTCACTGCAAAAAGATTTTAAAATCGGGAAACCAAAAATCGCAGTTTTAGGAATAAACCCACACACAGGAGATAATGGTGTTATAGGGAAAGAAGATGATAATGTCATGAGACCAACACTAAAACAAATTAAAGATTCTGGAAAGTTGGTTTTTGGTCCTTATGCTGCTGATAGTTTTTTTGGATCAGACAATTATCAAAAATTTGACGCTATTATAGCATCATACCACGATCAGGGTTTAATTCCGTTTAAAACATTATCCTTTGGAAAAGGAGTGAATTTTACCGCTGGTCTCAATAAAATAAGAACCTCGCCAGATCATGGTACAGCCTATGAAATAGCAGGAAAAGGCATTGCAGATGAAAGCTCATTTAAAGAAGCCGTATTTATGGCTTTAAAACTGTTTAAGAATAGATTAGAATATGATGAGCTTCATAAAAATCCTCTAAAGGTGCCGCAAAAAAAGATATAAACAAAAAAATGTTTATAAGTTTAAAAAGCTAAAGAATATTTTATATATTTGCAGGCTCAAAATTAGATGGATAATGAAGTTACTAAAAGAGTTTACAATTCCATTTGTAGGACTAAAGCTAGGGAAACATCATTTTGAGTATCATATAGATAATTCGTTCTTTGAACATTTTGAGTATGAAGAATTTAATAACTCATCAGTTGATGTAAATGTTGAATTTGAAAAGAAGACAACATTACTTGAGTTAAGTTTTGAAATTTCTGGAACAGTAAATGTAAACTGTGACGTTACAAACGAAGCGTATAATCAAGAAGTTTCAAACACATTCAATTTGGTTGTTAAGTTTGGCGAAGCATACAATGATGAAGAAATAGATATATTAATTATTCCGCATGGAGAATATGAGATAAACATTCAACAATATATCTACGAACTTGTAGTGCTTTCTGTTCCAACAAAACGTGTACACCCAGGAGTAGAAGATGGTACATTAGATTCTGAAATACTAAAAAAACTAGAAGAATTAAGCCCTAAGGCAGATAAAAATAATACAGAAGGAGACGAAACAGATCCTCGCTGGAATACTTTAAAAAAACTATTAACGGATAAATAAAATAGAAAATGGCACATCCTAAAAGAAAAATCTCTAAAACAAGAAGAGATAAAAGAAGAACACACTACAAAGCAACGGTACCACAAATTGCTACGTGTCCTACTACAGGAGAAGCGCACTTATACCACAGAGCTCACTGGCATGAAGGTAAATTATATTACCGAGGACAAGTATTGATTGACAATTCAGAAGCCGAAGAAAATTTAGCATAAGTACTATGCATGCATATATTAAAACGCTCTCTCATGAGCGTTTTTTTTGTGATAAATTTTTATAGATGCCAAAAACGACTTAATTTGCATAAAATTAAGCCTAAAAAATCTGTTTTTAGCACATTTTGTGTTACAAACAGCTGTTTTTGGTAAAATTAAATAAAACATTATGAGTAAAATCTCAGCAGCAATTACAGCTGTAGGAGCCTATGTGCCAGACTATGTGTTAACCAACCAAATTCTAGAAACAATGGTTGACACCAATGACGAGTGGATTACCACACGTACAGGTATAAAAGAACGAAGAATTCTTAAAGAAGAAGGAAAAGGGACTTCTTTTTTAGCTATAGAAGCAGCAAAAGACCTTATAAATAAAAAAGGTATTAATCCTGAAGAAATAGACCTAGTAATTGTTGCAACAGCAACTCCAGATATGAAAGCTGCCGCAACAGCCGCTTACACAGCCTCACAAATAGGCGCTGTAAATGCATTCTCTTTTGATTTAGAAGCAGCATGCTCTAGCTTTCTTTACGGGATGTCTGTAGCTTCTAGTTATATTGAATCAGGTAGATACAAAAAGGTTTTACTTATAGGTGCTGATAAAATGTCTTCAATGATCAATTATGAAGACAGAGCAACGTGTATTATTTTTGGAGATGGAGCTGGTGCTGTGTTATTTGAACCAAATGAAGACGGATTAGGACTTCAAGATGAATATTTAAGAAGTGATGGAGCAGGAAGAGAGTTTTTGCAAGCAACCTACGGAGGTTCATCGTACAAAATAACACCAGAAGCTCTTGAAGAAGGTAAACACTACGTATTCCAAGACGGAAAAACAGTATTTAAAAATGCTGTATTTAATATGGCAGATGTGTCAGAAAAAATACTGAAACGTAACAACCTTACAAATGAAGACATTTCATGGTTAGTGCCGCATCAGGCAAACAAACGTATTATTGATGCAACAGCCAATAGAATAGAATTAGAACCAGAAAAAGTAATGATGAACATCCATAAGTATGGAAACACAACATCAGCAACTTTACCTCTGTTACTTAACGATTACGAATCTCAACTTAAAAAAGGAGATAAACTGATATTTGCTGCATTTGGTGGCGGATTTACATGGGGATCTATTTACCTAAAATGGGCCTACAATTCCTAAATTAACAAAAAAACAAATTTTTAATATCTAAATAACTATGGATTTAAAAGACATTCAAAATTTAATAAAGTTTGTAGCTAAATCAGGCGCAAGCGAAGTTAAATTAGAAACCGAAGATGTAAAAATCACAATTAGAACAGGTAGTGATGATAAAGAAACAACAACCTACGTTCAACAAATACCTGTAAATGCGCCTGTGGCTCAAGCAGCTCCTGCTGTTGCTCAACCAGTAGCGCCAGCACAAGCACCAGCAGCTGCAGCACCAGCTACTAGCGCAGACGATTCAAAATATATTACAATAAAATCTCCAATCATTGGTACATTATACCGTAAACCATCTCCAGATAAACCAGTATTTGTAGAAGTTGGTCAAACAATTAAAGAAGGTGATGTATTGTGTATCATTGAAGCGATGAAACTGTTTAATGAAATAGAATCTGAAGTTTCTGGTAAAATTGTAAAAGTTTTAGTTGACGATTCTTCACCTGTAGAATTTGATCAACCATTATTTTTGGTAGATCCATCATAACCAATTTAAAGATTCCAATTCTCACCTGATTAAGCAGGACTCAAAAATTCAGTATTTGAAATTTGTCTAAAACCATAAAGACAACGAGTTTGGAATTTGAAATTTTTAAAAACACAAGTTATGTTTAAAAAAATACTAATTGCCAATAGAGGTGAAATAGCACTACGTGTTATTAGAACCTGTAAAGAAATGGGCATAAAAACAGTAGCAGTATACTCAACAGTAGATGCAGAAAGTTTGCATGTTAAGTTTGCAGACGAAGCTGTTTGTATAGGTCCTGGGCCAAGTAGTGAGTCATATTTAAAAATGTCTAATGTTATTGCGGCTGCAGAAATTACTAATGCAGATGCAATACATCCGGGTTACGGGTTTTTATCAGAAAACGCAAAGTTTTCTAAAATCTGTGAAGAGCACGACATTAAATTTATTGGTGCCTCTGCCGATATGATAGACAAAATGGGAGATAAAGCCTCTGCGAAAGCAACAATGAAAGCTGCAGGAGTACCATGTGTACCTGGAAGTGATGGCATTATCAATGATTTTGAAGAGTGTGAAAAATTAGCAAAAGACATAGGTTACCCAGTAATGCTTAAAGCAACTGCTGGTGGTGGAGGAAAAGGTATGCGTGCCGTATGGAAACCAGAAGACTTAAAAAACGCTTGGGATTCTGCTAGACAAGAATCAAAAGCTGCTTTTGGTAATAACGATATGTATATGGAGAAACTTATTGAAGAGCCAAGACATATTGAAATTCAAGTGGTTGGTGACTCAAGAGGAAAAGCATGTCATTTATCAGAAAGAGATTGTTCTGTACAACGCCGTCATCAAAAATTAACAGAGGAAGTGCCATCGCCATTTATGACAGATGCACTTAGAAAAAAAATGGGTGAAGCTGCTGTAAAAGCTGCAGAATTCATAAAATATGAAGGTGCTGGAACTGTAGAGTTTTTAGTTGATAAACACAGAAACTTCTACTTCATGGAAATGAATACACGTATTCAAGTAGAACACCCAATTACGGAACAAGTAATAGACTTTGATTTGATACGTGAGCAAATATTGGTAGCAGCTGGTGTGCCTATTTCAGGAAAAAATTACACACCAAATTTACACTCAATAGAATGTAGAATTAATGCTGAAGACCCTTACAATGATTTTAGGCCTTCACCAGGAAAAATAACAACGCTACATGCTCCTGGCGGACACGGAGTTCGTTTAGATACGCACGTATATGCAGGATATATAATTCCACCTAATTACGACTCTATGATAGCAAAGTTAATTACTACAGCTCAAACTAGAGAAGAGGCTATAAGCAAAATGAAACGAGCACTTGATGAGTTTGTTATTGAAGGAATAAAAACTACCATACCTTTTCATAGACAGTTAATGGATAATCCAGATTATATTGCTGGAAACTATACAACAAAATTTATGGAAGATTTTGAAATACAACAACCTCAAGAAGCAGAATAAACAAAAAAGCTCTGAAAATTTCAGAGCTTTTTTTATATCGAAAAATCGTCTTTTATGTATGAGATAATTTGAGGAACTTCAGAAGTTTTAAAGTTTAGCTCTAATCGATAATGCTTGTCACCGGTTTTTTTTATTTTTAAGTTACCAGATAAAATGTTGTAGTAGCCCGTTTGTCCTCTACAAAAACATAATCTACCATAAGTAATATTTGCTTTTTTTAAATCGGCATCAGAATAATTAACTTCTAGATTACTAGGGTTAAGTTCTATGTATACTAATTCTTTGTAGCTGCTATCAGCTGTATTCTGAATTTCATTTCGTTTATACTCAAATTCTATTAAAATATTGTTGCTATCAGTTATTTGAGAATAGGTTGCGCCAAATTCATCTTCTTTAATTTTAATAGATTTATTTTTTAGAACAGTCAATTTGCATTGTCCGTCTTCAGGACATATAGAAACCGTTTTTTCGTCTTTATTACCCATTAACTTATTTTGCTTGTTGGCACAAGATAAAATAGAGGCAAAAAGAAAGGTTAAAAAAAGTGTTTTCATATTAGTAAAGTATCATAAATAGGACTTCTGTATGTTAAAACTTTGTCAGTTTTAAAATAACGGAGTATTTTTATAAAATTAATAAAAAATTAAAACATGAAAAATAATTACACGAAGTGTGGTTTGTTTTTATTAGCTGTAATATTTACTGCTAACTTTTATGGTCAAAACAAGTCTTTTTGGTCAAAAAAAGATAAAAGTAGTTTTGCTAATAAAGAGCTAACCATAAGAAAAACAGAGCCTAAAAAAGGAGATTTTTATCAGTTAGATATAACAGCTTTAAGAGGTAGGCTTGAAAGTGCACCAGCAAGGTTGGATAACTCAAGAATGACATCAAATACAATTGTAGATTTCCCAACAGCAAATGGTAATTTTGAATCTTTTAGAGTGGCTGAAGCATCAGTATTACACCCAGATCTTCAAGCTCAATTTCCAGAATTGAGATCTTATGTTGGGCAAAGTATAGAAAACCCTGAAACAATTATCAGGTTTAGTATTACAAACCAAGGCTTACATGGTATGTTTTTATCGTCTGAAAGAGGAACTGAATTTATAGATCCTTATTCCAAAGATGGCCGCGGATATGTTGTTTATGCAAAAAGAGACCTACCTAATTTAGAAGACGGTTTTGTTTGTGAGTATGTTGATGATGAACATTTAGATTTAGAATCTGATTTTGATGTTCATGCAGCAAGAAATGCAAATGATGGTAATCTACGTACATTTAGATTAGCTTTAGCATGTACTGTTGAATATGCCTCATTTCATTGGAATGAAGCAGGGGTTCCTGTTTTAGCACCTGAAGCTGATAAAAAAGCAGCTGTTTTAGCCGCTATGGTTGTTACTATGACTCGTGTAAATGGTATATATGAAAAAGAATTTTCTATAACTATGGAGTTAGTACCAAATAACCTTGATGTAATTTATATAAATTCTGATATTTATAGTAATGAGAGTGGTTCAGCAATGTTAGGTCAAAACACAACTGTTTTAAATAGTGTTATTGGTTCAGCAAATTATGATATAGGTCACGTATTTAGTACTGGTGGCGGTGGAATTGCTGCATTAAACTCTCCTTGTACATCTAATAAAGCAAGAGGTGTAACAGGATTGAATGCGCCTGTTGGTGATGCTTTTGATATTGATTATGTGTGTCATGAAATGGGACATCAATATGGTGCACCACATACATTTAATAGTATTTCAGGAAATTGTGGTGGAGGAAATAGAACAGCGTCAAATGCTTATGAGCCAGGAAGTGGGTCTACAATAATGGCTTATGCTGGTATTTGTACGCCAGATAATGTTCAGTCAAATAGTGATGCATATTTTCACCAAAAGAGTATTCAAATGATTTGGTCTAATGTTTCTATTGGTAATAGTACTTGTGGGGCGTTATCAGCAACTGGTAACTCAGCACCAACAGCCGAAGCTGGTGCGGATTATTATATTCCAATGTCTACACCATATAAATTAACAGCTTCTTCAACAGATCCAGATGGTACAGCAACTCATACTTATACTTGGGAACAATACGATTTAGGTACAGCAGGAGTACCTTCTGAGACTACTATATCAGGACCAGTTGTTCGCTCTTTTGCAGGAACAACAAACCCAACAAGATATATACCTAATATACCAGATTTATTAGAGTCTGGAGGATCAACAGCATGGGAAAAATTAGTGTCTGTTAATAGAGATCTTGACTTTCAAGTAACTGTACGTGATAATGATCCAAGAGGAGGACAAACAGCATCAGATGGTATGACAGCAACAGTTACTACAACAGCTGGCCCATTTGTTGTTACATCTCAAAATACGGATCAAATTGTATGGACACCAGGACAAATGGAAACAATAACTTGGGATGTTGCAGGAACTAATGCTGGCTTGATCGGAGAGTCTAATGTAAATATATTACTATCTACATCTCAAAACCCAGATGCTGAATTTACAACAGTATTAGCATCTAATGTACCTAATAATGGAACTTATACAATTACTGTCCCTAACGTAAGCGCACCGTATTGTAGAATAATGGTAGAGGCAGTTAATGGTATATTCTTTAATGTAAACGATAACTTTTTTGCAATAGGAAACTATTCTTATGTACCAGGGAATGTATGCCAAGACTACGTGTTTAATGCTGGAATTTTATTAGAGGAAAATGGAACAAGTTTTAGTGGCTATTTATTAGATATAACAGATAATGTAACAATAACAGATGTTAATGTAAGTGTTGATATTACTACAACTAATGTTGATGAAATTCGTACAGCATTAAGAGGACCTTTTGAGACCGATGGATTCCACAGATTAAGTTGGGGAGGCTGTGATAGTTCTGAAGACTTAATTGTAACCTACGACGATGAAGGAAATGCTATTGACTGTGGAAACACAAATGTTGGAGATAGTATTATACCTACTGATGCATTGAGCTTTGCTGATGGAGAGAGTTCTCTTGGAGAATGGGTATTTTATGTTGGAGATATTCTAGTAGATGGAAACCGAGCTACATGGAATAGTGTTACTTTAACAATTTGTGAAGAAGGAGGGTTTATTCCTCAATTATCTACTAACGAGTTTAGTTTAGAAGACTCTTTCTCTGTTTATCCAAACCCAAATAACGGTGATTTTAATATTAAATTAAATGCAGGTAATGAAAATGTTGACGTACAAGTTTATGATATCAGAGGTAGACTAGTGTTTAACAAAGGTTACAAAAACACAGGTGCATTTAATGAAAACATAAATTTAGGAGATGTACAAGCTGGTATGTATTTGCTACAAGTAAAATCAGGTTCTAAAACCGTTACTAAAAAGATTGTTGTACAATAATTTTTTCAGAGAAACAAACTTAAGAAAAGCTCCTATTAAGGAGCTTTTCTTTTTTAAATTTAAAACATGATAAATGTATCTTATTGGGAAATAAAATCGTGGCTTACTGATATTGACTATACGGTTATAGGTAGTGGTATTGTAGGTTTAAACTGTGCTATTAGTTTAAAAAAGCGTTTTCCAAAGTCTAAAATTGTGGTTTTAGAAAAAGGTGTTTTTCCTCATGGAGCTAGTACTAAAAACGCAGGTTTTGCTTGTTTTGGTAGCTTAAGTGAAATATTAGACGATTTAAAATCGCATTCTGAAGAAGAGGTTAAAACACTTGTTAGTAAACGAATACAAGGCTTAAAACTTTTAAGAGAGAATTTAGGAGACAAAACAATATCATATCATCAAAATGGTGGTTATGAATTGTTTTCAGATACTGACAATACTTTTTTTAATGAATGCATATCTCAAATAGAGAATATTAATAAGCTTTTGTATCCAATTTTTAAACGAGATACTTTTTATTTAAACGCCAATAAGTTTGGTTTTAAAAATATTCAAAATAAGTATGTATTCACACCTTTTGAAGGGCAATTAGATACGGGAGAAATGATGAATGCCTTAATTATTAAGGCACAAACTTTAGGTGTAAAAATCTTAAATAACATAACAGTAAAACGCTTTAGCGACGTAACTAATAGTGTTCAGATAGAGACTAATTATTTCGATTTTAAAACATCAAAGCTATTTATAGCAACAAATGGTTTTGCTTCACAGTTACTTAACGAGCCTGTAAAACCAGCCAGAGCTCAAGTTTTAATTACAAAACCTATAGATCACTTACACATAAAAGGAACTTTTCATTTAGACAAAGGGTATTATTATTTTAGAAACATTAATGATAGAGTTTTATTTGGCGGAGGGCGAAATTTAGATTTTAAAACTGAAGAAACAACTGAGTTTGGACAAACTGATCTTATTCAAAATCATTTAGAAATGTTACTTAAAAACACCATTTTACCAGATGTTTCATTTGAGATTGATCATAGATGGAGCGGTATTATGGGAGTTGGTTGTTCTAAAAGAACAATTGTTAAACAAGTCAGCGATAATGTTTTTTGTGGTGTTAGATTAGGAGGTATGGGTGTAGCTATTGGTAGTTTAATTGGTAATGAAATGACCGCATTGTTAGAATGACAGTAAAACAAACATTACATATTAAGAGTTTAGAAGTTGTAGAATCACAAATAGCAACAATACTTAATGTTATTAAAGGCATTCAAGAAGCATTGCTGTCTGAAACCAAAAGTAGTGCTGGAGACAAACACGAAACAGGCAGAGCCATGTTACAATTAGAACGTGAAAAAGCAGGAAATCAGTTAGCCAATACAGAAAATCTTAAGCACGTATTATACAAAATAGATGCTTCTAGTCATTCCAAAATAATAGGGCTAGGAAGTGTGGTTTTCACGTCACAAAACCATTATTTTATAGCAATCAGTATAGGAAAACTAACAACCGAAACTAATAATTTTTATGCAATATCACCAACAACGCCTATTGGAAAACTTTTAATGGGAAAAACAGAAGGAGATATAATAGTTTTTAACAATCAAAAAATAGAAATAGACCAAGTACTATAATGTATTTTTTATAATTTTAAGAGCAATTTCAGCTCCTTTTTTTATTGAAGATTTAGCCTCAAAAAAAATAATATCATTATTAATTTTAGCTTCAATAAGGTAGTAATACCCTTTAAAATAGCTTTGTGTAACAATAGCTATTATATCTGATTTTTCTTCAGTAATTATAAGCTCATTAGCATAAACAATGGTGTTGTTTATAATGTTGTATTCATTAAAAAAAGAAGCAATCAAAGCATTGTTGGGTTTATTATATAATGTTTGTGGCGTGTTGTAAGCAAGCACTTTAGTATCAGATAAAACCAGCATTGTATCTGCATAACCAAGTACATCTTCTTTGTCATGAGTTGCAACAATACATGAGATTTTTTTTTCTTTTAAATAGTTAAACAAGCGACGCCTTAACGATTGTTTTTTAAAGCTGTCAATATGACTAAAAGGCTCATCCATTAAAATAATTTCAGGCTCTTTAGCTAAAGCTCTAGCAAGTGCAACTCGTTGTTTTTGTCCACCGCTCAAATCTTTTACTTTAGTTTTTGAAAAAGCATTAAGTTCAACAACATCAAGTAACTCTTTAATACGTTTTCTTTTTTTATTAGGATAAAAATTAGAAAGAAACTTCCCAATATTTTCTTCAACCGATATAAAAGGCATTAACTCAAATTCTTGAGCAACATATTTCATAAAGTCGTAGCCAATTACCAAATTATATTTAGGTCCTAGAATTTCTTGATCTTTCCAGAGAATATCCCCTTTAAGCAAATCATATTCACCATGAATTAATTTTAGTAACGTGCTTTTTCCAGAACCACTTTCACCAATTATAGATAAGTGTTCTCCTTGTTTTATAGAGAAATTGATATTCTTTAAAACAGGGGTGTCTTTATAGGAAAAATAGATGTTTTTTACTTGAAGCATACTGCAAAAGTATACAAAAAAAACCGCTCACAGATGTGGCGGTTTTTAAGTTTTTATATTTAAGAATAGATTATTCTTTTATAAATTTTCTGTTTACTACTTTGCCTTGACTTTCTAGTCTTAAGATGTAAAAACCACTTTGAAGTTTAGAAACATTTATCGTGTTGTCTTGTAATCTTTGGTTAAGTACTTTTTTACCGTTTATATCAAAAACAGTAGCAATTCTGCTTGTTAAGTTTTCATTACTTTGAAGGTTAATTACGTCTTTTACAGGATTAGGATAAATAGTAAGGTTGCTTAATGTTTCGTCTTGAACCGTGAGAGTTTCACCTTCGTTTACTTTAATAGTTTGATTAATTGATGGGCTATATACATTATCAATAATTCCTGAAGGCCAATAAATGATAATATTGTCAATTTGTGTTTCTGTGCCTAAACCAAAATGAGCATTTAAAGTATTCATAAACTCAAAACCTTCTCCACTTCTAATGTCTCTAATTTGTACCCCTGAAGGTGTGTGAAGTTCAATTCTAGCACCAATTCCATTTCTATTACTCATACCAGTTGTAGCACCTCCTTCTACAGTAACTTTTATCCAGTTATTGTTGTTTCCATCATTTAGATAAACTGAAGATCCTCTATACGCATCAATAAAACCATCATTATTCAAATCTCCAAAAGCGCCACTACCAGAAAATACATCTAAATATGGTGTAAAGGTCATGTCTCCATTATTTCTTAACACATTGTTTCCTGAAATGATATCTAGGTAGCCATCATTATCTAAGTCATAAGTAACATGTTCTCTAGATGTTGTAGTTAAGGCGCTTACACCAGAGCTAGAAGTTATGTCTGTAAATGTGTAATTTGGAGCTCCGTTATTTGCTTTAAGTACATGAGGTCCCGAACTAGCGCCAACAAAAACATCTAAATCACCGTCATTATCAAAATCTCCCCAAGCAGCAGACCACGTTTGATCTCCATCAGCTAAACCAATATCACTAGCATTTTCAACATAATCTGTTCCTGTATTCCTGTGCATTTGATTAACATATCTTGGGTATGCGCCACCGCATTTAGCCATAAACATATCTAGGTTTCTATCATTATCATAATCAATCCATATAGACCCATAATTTCCACCAGAATAGTAAGCCCCTAATTGGTAAGGAGAGCTGTTTGATGTGCCTATTTCTGGAGATCTATAAAATGTTAAGTTGCCGTTACCGTCATTTAAATAATAAACACTTGGGTCTACATCATGGCAAACAAAAACATCTAAATGGCCATCATTATTTATGTCTACAAAATTTGTACGTTGTGTAAAAACACCACCATTATCATATACGGTTGTATAGGCTGAGCCATTATGGTTGGCTTTAATTATATTGCATCCAGAGCTGTTTCCAAATATTAAATCGTTATAGCCGTTAGCATCAATGTCTCCAACTGCTAAACTCCATGTAGGAGATCTACTAGCTTGAGGAGTATAGCTTTCGCTAACAAATGTTCCATTGATTTGTTGATAATAAATATTTAGATTATAAACACCACCTGATCCAGGGATAGCAATGATATCATCTAAAAAATCACCGTTCATGTCAACAATACCCATTGTTGAGCCTGTGGTTGCTAGTGTTTGTCCTGAAAAAGAAAAAGGAGGTGGCGGAAGAGGGTCATCTAATGTTATTTCAAAGTCAAAGCCACTAGAGCTCCACCTATTGTCAAATGCGATATAATACGTGGTATTGGCAGTAGCGTTAAAACTTGCTATAGAAAGGTAGACGTTGCCATTATCATCATCTCCGCCAACACAATTCAAGGAGTTACATGCGCCTTCATATATTTGAATTCTTGTATCGCCTCCAGAGTTTTGAGCTAAACTGGTTGATACAGTTACATTAGCGTCAATTGTTGGTGTAAAAGTATACCATTCTGCCCTAGATCCATTACCCGTTCCGGCGCAAATAATAGATGTGCCTTGAGTTCCGTTTATTTGAGTTACCGTGTGTGTGCCTGCGGTAACTGCAATGGCTGAATTACAGTCATCTTGTGCGTAAAAAAGCAGGCTGTAAAAGACGCTTGCGAATAATAACGTGATTTTTTTCATAATTTATAGTGAGGGTTAAAATAGTTTATTGACATGTTGTTGATATTGAATTTATCCATTCCTCAATCATAGCTATAGCTTCTTCCTGAACTAGCGTCCGACCTAGTAAAGGCATTTTTCTTTGGTCGTTGGTTGTGCTCACTCTAAAATAGAGCATAGACCTGTTGATGTTACCGGGAACTACGATATAGTTAAGGCCTCCAAATTGTTCTTCAGGCTCAACGCAAACACCTAGGTTTGTTTCGTCATTGTTTTCATGGAATGGAAACCTCATAGGCCTGTAATTACAGTGTGCGTAATCAGAGTGACAATGTGCACAATTAATATCAACATAAGATCGCATTCTTAAATCAATGGGTTGCGTTGTGTCTTCCCAGTTTACTGTAGAGTTTATTGTATAAGGAATGTTTTGCTCAAGGTATCCGTATTGTTGCCATTTTTCTAATTGATTTAATGTGCCTTCAGCGTAAGTGATACTTTTATTTAAATTTTGTGGTTTAGGGCCAATAGGCATAGGTTCAGCGTTTATTTTATGGCAAGTAAAGCATTCGCTTTCGGGTGGTATGTGATATGCGACGTTTTTGGTTTCACCATTTTGAGTCCATGTTACATTTGTTATTGCCCCGTCAAGATTAAAAGTTGCTTCTGTTTGGTCGTTATTCCATATATAATTTGCAAAAATCCAACCATCAGCTTTTTTAATCATAAGTCTAGTTTCTATGATTTTAGTTGTGTTTTGAGGCTGTACGTTATCGTAGTAAAAATTTTTAATTAAAACAGCACCATCAGGAAAGTTAAGCGAGCTATAATCGTTTATATATTGTGCACTTGTGTTTTTTGGCATCCATACAAAACGTTTCTTTTTTGCATAATCTGTAAATAAATGAGAGTTTAAGTCATAAGGTAAAACACCATATACAGGATTTAGGTCTTTTAAATCGCCTTCAAAAAAATTATAATCAGAAAGGTTTGCGTAAGGAACCTCATTTATATTAAAATTTACAGGAGACTCTTGTGTGTTATTTTCACCCTCTGGATTAGTAAAAGGTATGTAGTTGTCATCGGAAGAACACGAGCATATGCACATTCCGAAAACAATAATAAAAATAACAGTTAAGTAGTTTTTTGTCATAAACTTGTGTTAAAAGCACACCAATTTACGAAAAAAAACACAAGAACGTTATAATTTGTTGATTTATACGGTTATGGCTTTATAAAAGGCTGTTTTCAACCAAGTATTCGGCTATTTGTACGGTGTTTGTTGCTGCACCTTTCCTTAAATTATCAGCTACAATCCACATATTTAAGGTGTTAGGTTGTGACTCATCTCTACGAATTCTACCAACAAAAACATCATCTTTACCATTGGCATAAATAGGCATTGGATATGAGTTTTCATTGAGGTTATCTTGTACAGTTACACCAGGAGTGTTGCTTAAAATGTTGCGTATTTCAGTAAGGTCAAAATCCTTTTCAAAGGCAACATTTACAGATTCACTGTGTCCACCAGCTGTAGGTATTCTTACAGCTGTTGCTGTTACCGCTATTGTTTTGTCATCAAGAATTTTTTGAGTTTCACGAACTAATTTCATTTCTTCTTTGGTATAACCATTTTCTTCAAAAACATCGCAATGTGGTAAAGCATTTTGATGAATAGGGTATGGATAAGCCATTTCTCCTTTTATACCTGCTAATTCGTTTTCTAGTTGCTTTACTGCTTTGACTCCAGTGCCAGATATAGATTGATATGTTGAGACAACGATACGTTTTATTTTGTAGTGTTTATGAAGAGGTGCTAATGCCATAACCATTTGTATGGTAGAGCAATTAGGGTTTGCTATAATTTTATCATTTTTTGATAACTGACTTGCGTTTATTTCAGGAACAATAAGTTTTTTTGTTTGATCCATTCGCCAAGCAGATGAATTGTCAATAACAGTAGTGCCTATTTCAGCAAATTTAGGAGCCCATTCTAATGATGTGTTTCCTCCTGCTGAAAATAGAGCAATATCTGGCCTTAAAGAAACAGCGGTTGCTAGAGAAACAACGGTGTAGTCTTTACCGCTAAACGCAATGGTTTTACCAACAGATTTTTCTGATGCAACAGGAATTAATTCCGTAACAGGAAAATTACGTTCTTTTAATACATTTAACATGACTTCGCCTACCATTCCAGTGGCACCAACTACAGCTATTTTCATGGCTTCTTTTTTGATTTAATTATGTTTAACAAAGCTAACTATTAATTCTTTTTTATAAATTAAAAAAGCCTTTGTTTTTATGAATACAAAGGCTTTTTAACAAGAAATTATAGATTGTTATATTTTTAACAAACAGTTATTTTTTTAATAAATCTCTAATTTCAGTTAGTAAATCGTTGTCTGATGGTCCTGCTGGAGCAGCTGGAGCAGGCTCTTCTTTTTTCTTTAAACTGTTAATACCTTTAATAAGCATAAACATAACAAAGGCTACAATGACAAAGTCAAGCACATTGGTAATAAATTCACCATAAAGCACAGCTACTTCACCTACAGTTTCACCAGCTTCATTAATAGTGCCTTCTTTTGCTATCCATTTTAAATCTTTAAAATCGGTATTAAAAATTAAACCTACCAAAGGAGAAACGATGCCTCCTGTAAATGATTTTACTACATTGTTGAATGCAGCACCCATGACAAATGCTACAGCAATGTCGACCAAATTGCCCTTCATGGCAAATTCTTTAAATTCTTTAAGCATAATAAATTGTAATAGTTAGTGATTAAGTTTCTAAATTAATTAAAAAAAATAAAACAAGAAATGATCATGTTCTATTTTAGGAAAATTCGCTTTACACGTTGTGTTATTGATGTTATTATTTCGTAAGAAATAGTATTGGCAGTTTCTGAAAAACTTGCAGCTGTTGTTTTTTTATCAAAAAGAACAACTTCATCGCCTTCTTGACAGTTTATATCAGTAACATCAAGCATAATCATATCCATACATACATTACCAATAAAAGGCGCTTTTTTTCCATTTATAACCCCAAAACCTTTGCCTTTTCCATATTGTCGTCCTATACCATCAGCATGACCAATAGGAATTGTGGCGGTTTTTGTTGGTCTTTTTGCAATAAAGGCACGATTATATCCTACAGAATCTCCTGTATTTATTTTATGAATTTGAGATATAATGGTTTTTAGTGTAGCTATTGGTTTTAAGAAAGCATCTGCTTTTTCAGAGTTTCCATAGCCATAGAGACCAATTCCAGAGCGAACCATATCAAAATGTGCTTCAGGGTAGTTTAATATCCCTGATGTGTTGCACATGTGCATCATTGGGTGATAGCCAATTTGCTCTTTAAATTCTTGAGTAATGTTTTTAAAGGTTTGTATTTGGTTTAGTGTAAAAGCTTTCTCGTTTAAGTCTTCACTGGCAGCAATATGTGAAAACATAGAAGCTACTTTTACAGATTTGGTTTTTAATAAGCGATCACTAACTTGAGTAACCTCTTTTTCTGAAAACCCTAATCTGTTTAACCCTGTATTAAATTTGATATGAACCGGATAGTTTTGTTGCTTTTTTGCTTCAGCTACTTCAATAAAAGCGTTTAAAACATACTGGCTATAAAGGCTTGGTTCTAAACAGCGTTCTATAATTGTTTCAAAATTTACAGATTGCGGGTGCAAAACTAAAATAGGTTTTGTAATACCAGCGTCTCGAAGTTGTATGCCTTCGCTAACATAAGCTACAGCAAAGTAATCTACATTTAGAGATTCTAAATATGTTGCAATTTCAACAGAATCACTTCCGTAGGCAAAAGCTTTAACAACAGCCAGAAACTTGGTTTCTGGATGCACCTTGTTTTTAAGGTGTTGATAATTGTGTTTTAGAGCGTTTAGGTCTATCTCTAAAACAGTTTCTTGGGTTTTAGGCATTAGCTATCGTTGTCTTTAGAATCTATTTCTTCAGCATCATTTACATTCATGTTTCTAACCTTGTCACGTTGCATAGATTTGTAGTAGGCAGCACGACTTAAAGGCTCATACTCGTCTACTTCTCCTAGTAATACCAAGTTATCGTTTTTAGATTTTCTGTAACTATATTGGGCTAAATTTCCAGTTCTTGTACAAATTGCATGCACTTTGGTAACATATTCTGCGGTTGCCATTAAATAAGGCATAGGTCCAAAAGGATTTCCTTTAAAATCCATATCTAAACCAGCTACTATAACACGAATTCCTTTGTTAGCTAGATCATTACAAACACGTACAATTTCATCATCAAAAAATTGGGCTTCATCAATACCTATTACGTCACAGCCATCTGCTAGAATAGGGATGTTTGCAGCGGCAGGCACTGGCGTAGACCTGATTTCGTTGGCATCATGAGATATGACTTTTTCGTCGTCATAGCGTACATCAACCGCAGGTTTAAAAATCTCAACTTTCTGTCTTGCAAATTGGGCGCGTTTCAACCTGCGAATCAATTCTTCTGTTTTACCAGAAAACATTGAGCCACAAATAACTTCAATCCATCCAAATTGTTCTTTATGATTTACTGTATTTTCGAGAAACATTTTGTAATTTTAACACTAAAACAAAGCAATCCTTCGTTTTGTATAAAGGTGGCGTAAATTTATTAAAAAACAAAAACCTAATTTGTATTAAAAATTAAAAGTTATGAAGAAGAAATTAGAGTCTGAATTAATTAGCATTGCTCACAGGATTCTTAAGCTAAAAGGAAAAGAAGATGTTATCAGAATGCATGATGAAGTTGCTGCGCTTTATGAAAAGCTATCAGTTCTAAAGTTTGCTCATGAAAATTTTGAAGACGACTTACCAACTATAGGTAACGATTCTTCGTTTTTTGGGATGCTAGATGTAGCTTTTAATAATAAAGTGAGTGACAATATTGAGGTAAATGATAAGGTTTACATAAACCTTGATGAGCACGAGCACGAGCAAATTATGGAGCCGGCCATAGAAAAAATAAAAAACATGGTGGCCTATATGCCTCAAGACAATGACCCTATTGATGATATTTTTGAAAAAGCTATTCCAGATTCAAGAAAACATCATAAAAATGATTTTGATGAAATAACAGCCGATTTTAAAGAAACGCCTATTTTCGAACCTGTTTCTAATCTTAAAAAAGACGAAAAAAAATCACTTAATGATAAGCTAAAACGAGGCGGAATTACAATAGGATTAAATGATAAAATTGCATTTATAAAACACCTTTTTGAAGGAAAAAGCGAAGATTACGATCGTGTACTTTCTCAATTAAATACGGCAAACTCTTTTAGCGAGGCCAACCAACTTATACAAAGTATGGTAAAACCAGATTATAATAACTGGGAAGGAAAAGATGAGATTGAACAACGTTTTATGGAAATTATTGAAAGCAAATTTGATTAGATTTCTGCTTTCAAAAGACACACTATGAGTAAACTTTATATTGTTCCAACACCAATTGGAAACCTTCAAGACATGACCTTTAGAGCCATTGATGTTTTAAAGGAAGCCGATTTAATTCTTGCTGAAGACACACGCACATCAGGAAAACTATTAAAGCATTTTGAAATAACAACACCATCACAATCACACCATATGCATAATGAGCATAAAACGGTTGAAGGTTTGGTAAACAAGTTAAAAAATGGTGTTGTAATTGCATTGATTAGCGATGCCGGAACACCAGCTATATCAGATCCTGGGTTTTTATTAACCAGAGCTTGTGTAGAAAATGACATCGCTGTTGAGTGTTTACCAGGAGCAACAGCATTTGTGCCAGCTTTGGTAAATAGCGGATTGCCTAACGATAAGTTTGTGTTTGAAGGATTTTTGCCAGTAAAAAAAGGACGTCAAACACGTTTTAAAATATTAGCAGAAGAAACACGCACCATGATTTTTTATGAAAGCCCTCATAAATTGGTGAAAACACTCGGTCATTTTTGTGAGTATTTTGGAGAGGATAGACCCGTTTCGGTTTCTCGAGAACTTACAAAGTTATATGAAGAAACTGTTCGTGGCACAGCAAAAGACGTTTTAGATCACTACACAAACAAACCGCCAAAAGGAGAAATAGTCGTTGTAGTTGGTGGAAAAAAGTAACGTAAGTTAAGGTGTTAACCTGTGTTTGGCCTATTAGGAATCTATTTATGCATAAACTATTAAAAGAGATAAAAAACTGCACCATTTGCAAAGACCATTTACCATTAGGGCCAAGACCTGTTGTTTCAGCCGATATAAATTCTAAAATTGTAATTGTTGGTCAAGCTCCAGGGACCAAAGTCCATACATCTGGCATCCCTTGGGATGACGCCAGCGGCAAGCAATTACGCAGTTGGTTGCAAGTTTCTGAAGAACAATTCTACAATCCTAAAAATTTTGCCATTATCCCTATGGGATTTTGTTATCCAGGCAAAGGGAAAAGTGGTGATTTACCACCTCGACCAGAATGCGCACCACAATGGCATAATCTATTGCTTGAACAGATGTCAAATGTTAAGTTGATTTTACTTATCGGAATGTATGCACAAAACTATTATTTAAAAGACAAAGCCCATAAAACCCTCACAGAAACTGTTCATGATTTTCATACGTATTTGCCGCGTTATTTACCAATGCCACACCCAAGTCCCAGAAACAGATTTTGGCTTACCAAAAACCCGTGGTTTGAGGTTGAGGTATTACCTGTTTTAAGGCATCAAATAAAAAATATACTACACTAAAATAACGTATCTTTATAATTAAAATTTAATATATGCTTAAAAATATTCGTTTCTATTCTATTGTACTTGTAAGTATTTTATTTTCTAATAGTACAAATGCTCAAGTTGCAGATTCAGAAAACTATTTTGATTTGGTGACATCTGAAATCACGGGAGATTTAGCCTATGAAACAACAGCTTTTGTGGAGCAATATTGGCGCGTTGTAGGAAATACAGGCTTTAATGAAAGTGTGTATTTTATTGAAGACAAACTAAAAAAAGCAGGCTTTGTAAATGAAGATGTAGCAACGGATAAAAACCGATTTACTTACCGCATAGAAAAACGTCCGTTAAAACACCCAACATGGGAAGTGGTTGACGCATCAGTTACTATAAAAGGAGAAGAAAATCCCTTGCTGACACAAGAAACCAACAGAAATATGGTTGCGTTAAACTCCTACAGTACGCCAAAAGGAGGAATAGAAGCTGATGTTGTTTATATTGAGAACATCTATGATTTAAAAAACATGGATGTAAAAGGAAAAATTGTTTTTGCAGAAACAAGCTTGGCCTTTTTATATAGCATGGCTGTTTTGCAAGGAGGAGCAGTTGGTGTTTTAGCATATAATAATCCTGCGTATTTACAACCAGAAAAAAACACAACCTCTATTCAGTTTCGCTCAATTCCTTTTAAAGCAGAGCAACAATCTTGGGGAATAGCAATGTCTTATCAAGCTAAAGAGCGATTAAAAAAATCATTATCAAAAGGAAAAGTAAGACTGCAAGTTAATGTAGAAACGAAAATTTATCCGTCAGAAGAGCTAACCATTGTCGCAGATATTAAAGGTTCTGAAGTACCAAAAGAACGTTTGGTTTTCAGCGCACACATTCAAGAACCTGGAGCTAATGATAATGCAACAGGCGTTGGCGTAGCTTTAGAAATGGCAACAAAAACAGCGCGGTTAATAGAACAAGGAAAATTCAATATAAAAAGAACACTTACATTTCTTTGGGGTGATGAAATAGTATCTACAGGTCGCTATGTAAAAGAAGATAGCTCAAGAGCAAAAGCCATAAAATGGGGAATATCTTTAGATATGGTTGGCGAAAATACAGCAATTACTGGCGGGACATTTCTTATTGAAAAAATGCCTGATCCAAGTGCAATTTGGACAAGAGGAAATGATAAGCATACAGAGTGGGGCGGAAGAAAAATGAAGCTTAATGAAATGAAACCTCATTATTTAAATGATTTTTTAATTGGTGTTTTTCAAGAACAAGGACGCCGTGCAAATTGGGTTGTTAATACAAACCCTTTTGAAGGAGGAAGTGACCATGTGCCATTTTTAAGAAGTGACATACCAAGTGTGTTGTTTTGGCATTTTACAGACCAATTTTACCACACCGATAATGATAGGTTAGATAAAGTATCAAAAGAAACTTTAAGAAATGTAAGTACAGCCTCTTTGGTTTCGGCTTATACTCTTTTAAATGCTGATGAAACCACTGCAAAAGACATTATTAACAATATAGAAACTGCTGCTTTACAACGTTTTGCAGAAGAATTAAAACAAAGCAAATTAGCAATTGAAAAAGGTGAGTCAATAGATTCTCAAATAGAAATTATTAAGGCTTGGAAAGACTGGTATATAAAAGCAATTGCGACAACTACAGATATGGTTTCTAAAGACAAAAAGCTTTTAAAAACTATTAAAAAAACACAAGACACAATTAAGGCAACAGCTAATGGTGTAATTGAAGAATTGGAGAAATAAATATTCAATTGTTTTTAAGTAAAATGAATCAAAAAAAACCTCACTAAAAATAGTGAGGTTTTATCTTGTGTATAACAATGAAACAGTTTAGACTCTAACATCTAATTACCATGCTTTCCTTTCTCCCAACCATGTTTTCCTAAATATTGATTTCCGCTTTCTACAGCGCCATCTTCAATAGATGTTCCCATACTATCGTTCCAGCGGTTTAGGTAACCAAATAACGAAATTACACCTAGCATTTCCACAATTTCGCCTTCGTTCCAATGTTCATATAAGCGTTTTTTTATAGCTTCATCAACCGCATTAGGCACTTGGCTTGCTGCCAAGCTAAAATCTAATGCAGCACGTTCAGCTTCAGAAAAAGCTGGATGTGTTCGGTATTCCCAAATATTATCAAGTTGTTCTTGTTCGGCACCATAACGTTCGGCAGCACGAATAGCATGCGCTTGGCAATAACGACAACCAGTAGCATTGCTGCTTACCCAAGCAATCATACGTTTCAAAGCAGAAGTTACGCGACCTTCATTGGCCATAACAGCTTTATTCAAATTAATGAATGCTTTTGAAATCGCAGGGCGATGTTGCATAGTCAATACTGAATTTGGACAAAAGCCCAAGGTTTCATTAAAAAATTCGGCAAGTTCCTTGGTTTTTAAATCGTGGTCTGCGGATAATGGTGTTACAAGTGGCATAGTCTATTTTTTTATTGGTATTTTTGAAATAATAACTAACGTATTCTTTACAAGAAACAAAAAAATCTTCATAAAATGACAAATAAAGTAACAACTCACTGGAAAGGCAATATGCAGTTTGAATCTGATAACCCAAGCGGAAAAACATTATTTATAGATACTTCAGAAGAGCATGGCGGACATAATTCTGGTTTACGACCTAAAGCTTTAATGCTTTCTGCACTAGCTGGATGTTCTGGGCTAGATGTGGTATCTATTTTAGATAAAATGAAAGTGAAAATTTCAGATTTTAGAATGGATACGTATGGCGAGCTTACCGAAGAACACCCAAAGTATTATCATACAGTAACTGTAGAATACCACTTTTATGGTGATAACTTAGATGAGAAAAAAATAAAAAAAGCCGTTGATTTATCTGTTGAAAAATATTGCGGAGTTATGGAGATGTTTCGCAAGTTTGCCAATGTAAAAACAATCATTCATTATCATAACGATTAATAATGCGTTGGACCTTAAAACCCATACCTGAAGCAAAAAAAACAGAAGCTTTACAAGAAGCTTTGCAAGTAGATGAAGTGGTTGCAACATTATTGTTACAGCGTGGTATTGAAACCTATGAGGCTGCCAAAACATTTTTTCGTCCTAGTTTAGATGATTTACATGATCCATTCTTAATGAAAGATATGGATAAAGCAGTGACTAGAATTGAAACAGCTATAGCAAAAGGCGAAAACATTCTAGTTTATGGTGATTATGATGTAGATGGTACGACTTCAGTAGCTTTAATGAGCTCTTATTTAAAAACACAAACCAATAATGTAGCGACTTATATTCCGGATCGTTATGACGAAGGTTATGGCGTCTCGTTTCAAGGAATTGATTTTGCTGATGATAACGATTTTTCGCTTATTATTGCTTTGGATTGTGGTGTTAAAGCCATTGATAAAGTAGTTTACGCTAAAGAAAAAGGTATTGATTTTATTATATGTGATCATCATAGACCCGGAAAACAATTACCTAAAGCAGTTGCTGTTTTAGACCCAAAACGTGATGATTGTGAATATCCATATAAAGAACTTTGTGGCTGTGGTGTTGGTTTTAAACTTATTCAAGCATTAGCGTCTAGACAAGGAAAAACGGTTGAAGATTTAGTTACATATTTAGATTTGGTCGCTACAGCAATAGGTGCCGATATTGTTCCTATTACAGGAGAAAATCGCGTATTGGCATATTTTGGGCTACAAGTTATTAATGCCAGTCCAAGACCAGGTATAAAAGCGATTATTGCTGAAGTAAAAAAGGAGACACTTACCATAACCGATGTCGTGTTTATTGTAGCACCTAGAATAAATGCCGCAGGTAGAATGAAGCATGGCAACCACGCTGTGACTTTACTTACTGAAACAGATTTTAATACTGCGGTAAATTATGCCGTTGAAATAGATGCTTTTAATACTGATAGGCGCGAAACAGACAAACGCATTACTGAAGAAGCTCTTGAGCAAATAGAAACAAATAATGAGCAAGAAGGCTATACAACGGTGGTATATCATGAGTCTTGGCATAAAGGCGTTATAGGTATTGTTGCTTCAAGGCTTATTGAGACGTATTACAGGCCAACGTTGGTGTTTACCAAAAGTGGCGATAAGTTGGCCGCATCGGCACGTTCGGTTTCTGGGTTTGATGTATATAATGCACTAGAAGCTTGTAGTGAATATATTGAACAGTTTGGCGGACACAAATACGCAGCTGGTTTAACACTAAAAGAAGAAAACTACGAAGCTTTTAAACAAGCTTTTGAAAATGTGGTGTCTCAAACCATTGATAAAGCATTATTAACTCCAGAAATTAAAATTGATTTAAAAGTAGATTTACAACAGGTTAATGATAAATTATGGCGTATAATCAAACAATTTGCTCCGTTTGGTCCACAAAATATGACACCTGTTTTTATGACCGAAAACTTAAAAGATACAGGTTTTGGTAAATGTGTTGGAGAAGATAAAAGTCACTTAAGAATTACCGTTACACAACCACAAGCACAAAGTATTGTTTGTATAGGTTTTGGGCTTGGTGATAAAGAGCCGCTAATTTCTAACGGAAAAAAATTTAAAGCAGTATATTCTATAGATGAAAACCACTGGAATGGTATCACCTCACTTCAGTTAAAATTGCGAGATATTAAATAATCTTTTTTAAAAATAACCGTTTTGTGTTTATGAATAAACCAATTACGTTTTTTTTTCTATTTATAGGAAACCTATTGTTTTCACAAAACCTGGTGATTAATCCAAGTTTTGAAGATTTTGATAAATGTCCATGGCGTTTAGGAATGTTTAATAATAATGTTTTCCATTGGTCTTGTCCTAATCATGGGTCAACCGATTTTTTTAGAGCTTGCGGAACTAACCCAATAACGAAAGAGAATTATAACGGAGAGCAAGCTCCTTTTTCTGGAGATGCTTATGTTGGGATGTATCTTTATGCCATAGATGATTATAGAGAATATGTTCAGGGTGCTTTACAATCTTAATTAGTAAGAGGAGAAACTTACACCATTAGTTTTTATATAAGCCTTGCAGAGAAATCTTCATTGGCAATTCAAAATATAGAAATGCTATTTACAGAAGAGCGCGTTGGTGTTGCAGCACAAGGTGTTTCGGTTTTTAATAGTCCTAAAGGAAGTTATAAGAAGTTTAATAATCTTACCGAGAAATATATTAATCCTTCAGAGCTGCAAACTCAAAATAATGTTATTCATAATATAGAAACAACAACTTTTTATGACGACACATTAGCTTGGACTAAAGTATCCTTTACTTATAAGGCAGAAGGATTTGAAAAGTATTTTACCATCGGGAACTTCAATGCTAATCAAGAAACGAAAACAAAACAAGTTCGTAAAGATTTTGAGCATCCATTTGCGTATTATTATTTAGACGAAGTCTCTGTTGCTCCCAATAATAAAGTATATAAAACAGATGTTGTGTATGTTTTTAAAAATGTGCTTTTTGAGTTTGATAAAGCGATTTTGATAAAAGAGTCCACAGAAGAGCTTGATAAGTTATATGCTTATTTGTTAGAGAATGATGATGTATTTGTAGAAATTTATGGACATACTGATGCTATTGGATCAAAAAAGCATAACGAAGTACTATCAAAAAGTAGAGCAAAAGCAGTTTCAGATTACTTAATAAATAAAGGCGTAAAAGCATCAAGAATTTCTTGGTATGGATATGGGAGTTCAAGGCCTAAAACAACAAATAAAACAGATGCAGGTCGTGCAATAAATCGTCGTGTTGAGTTTAAGCTAATAAAAGCATGATTATTTATTTAGATTTATTCTAAATAATAGTATATTTGTTTATAAAAGCAAACAAATATGGAAAACGATATCTATAAAATTTACCACAATAGTTTTGGCATTTCGTTTCAGTGGATGCATTCAGAATCTAAAAAACGCCATAAAAAAATTCAAATAGTATTTAGAAATATGGGCTTTTATTTATCTAAAAATGAGATAAAAGAATTTTATAACTGCATTTATCACGCAAAACAGTCACAACCATGTTCTTGTTGTAAAGATTGTGATAGCAGAAACATACTTGTAAGAACACCTAGTGACAAGGTAGATATAGCCCTTAATACAGAAGAGTTAACACAAGTTGAAGACTTAATAAAAGGCACGTTATTTCAATTAGATTTAGATAATTACTTGCACAGTTTGTGTAAAAATTAAATTCATCATAAAAGCTTTTAATAGCAACGTATCATATTGTACTTTTGATGCTTCTATTTTTTATTATGGCTAAAAAAGACCCATATGCAGCACTCCGAATAAAGGAGTTTAATATATTTCTTCTAGTACGTTTTGCTTTAGTATTTGCTTGGTCTATGCAATTTATTGTTATAGAATGGCAGGTTTATAGTATTACTAAAAATCCATTATCGTTAGGAATTATTGGTCTTATGGAGGTTATTCCGGCTGTTTCTATGGCGTTGTTTGCAGGTCATGTTGTAGATCAGAAAGAAAAACGAAACTTATTAGTAAAATGTATTATTGGGTTTTCTGTTATAAGCTTTGGGTTGTTTCTATTAACTTGGCCCGAAATAATTGCAGGTTGGGAAACCAATACCATATTGTATAGTATCTACTTTTTGGTCTTTCTTGGCGGATTTGTACGAGCGTTTATTGGCCCAACAGTTTTCTCTCTAATTGCTTTAATTGTGCCAAAAAAATTATACCCAAATGCAGCTACTTGGAGTAGTACAACATGGCAAATGGCTTCAGTTTTAGGACCTGCTTTAGCAGGTTTTTCAATACACTGGATTGGCGTACATTGGTCAATGTGCCTTATTTTTGGTTTCACAGTAATGGCATTAATAGCGCTATTTAAAATACCTAAAAAGCCAATAATGAATCCTAAAATAGGTGAACCTATAGGAAAAAGTCTTAAAGAGGGATTGCGCTTTGTTTTTAGTACTAAAGCCATTTTAGGAGCACTTACTTTAGATATGATTGCCGTACTATTTGGTGGTGCAGTAGCTTTACTTCCTGTATTTGCTCAAGATATTTTAGAAGTAGGTTCTCAAGGGTTTGGAGTACTACGAGCAGCACCTGCCGTAGGAGCCTTTTTAACTATGCTGGTTACTGCATATATGCCATTAAGTAAAAATGCTGGAATGAAACTATTGAGTGCTGTTTTTGGTTTTGGTGTTTGTATTATTGTTTTTGGATTATCTGAAATATTTTGGATTTCACTAGTTGCACTATTTTTTAGTGGAGTAACTGATGGTGTTTCGGTTGTAATACGTCAAACAATTTTACAGTTAAAAACTCCAGATCATATGCGTGGTCGAGTATCATCAGTAAACTCTATGTTTGTAGGATCATCAAACGAGTTAGGCGCTTTTGAGAGTGGATTAACTGCTAAACTTATGGGAACAGTTACTGCGGTAGTTTTTGGAGGAACAATGACCTTAATAACAGTTGTTACAACAGGATTGGTATCTCCGTCATTTAGAAAACTTGACTTGACTAAAGATATTGAAGAAAACGAAAAAGACGTTTAATACGTTTTTAATTCAAAATTTTCTCCATCAAAAACACCATAGGTGTAATAATTTATCCAATCACCTAAATTAATATATTTTGAGGTTGTGTTGAGGTCTATTTCAAGCGGTAAATGTCTGTGACCAAAAACAAAGTAATCACGATGTTTGCTTTCAAGTTTGCGTTTGCAGTATTGCACTAACCATTCATTATCTTCTCCTAAAAATTTAGCATCATCATCGCCAGAAATCAGCTTGTTTTTTACTGATAAATGCTGTGCTAATTTTACACCTATATCAGGATGAAGCCATTTAAATAACCATTTAGAAAACGGATTGGTAAACACCTTTTTCATGCGTTTATAACCTTTGTCATTTGGGCCTAAACCATCACCGTGTCCAATAAAAAAGATTTTATTGTTAAATGTAAATTCTTTGGGTTTATGGTAAACAGGAATGTTGAGTTCTTCTTCAAAATAGCCATTCATCCATAAATCATGATTTCCTACAAAATAGTAAATAGGAATACCTGAATCAGAGATTTCTGCCAGTTTGCCAAGGGTTCTTGTAAATCCTTTAGGAACAACTGTTTTGTATTCAAACCAAAAATCGAACAAGTCACCCAAAAGAAAAATTGCAGCAGCATCTTTTTTTATCTCGTCTAGCCAGGCTACAAATTTTTTTTCACGAGGAAGCGATTCTTTACTCGTTGGCGCTCCTAGATGATTGTCTGATGCGAAGTATATTTTTTTTCCTTTAGGAATATTCATGGTTTTAAATAATGATTAAAGATAATCAAAGATTAATTATCTGTTGCATACCACTCGGCATAAGAACTTTCTGTTTCTTGTAGTTTTAAAGCGAATAAACTAATGTTTTCAGGAAGGCGTTTTTTTATTTTTTCAGCAAAGTCAATAACCATCATTTCGCTTGTTGGCTGGTAGTTTACTAAAAGCACATTATGTCCTCTGTCTTTAAGCTCTTTTGCAAGCTCAACATGAGGTGTGTTTTTATTAAAAACAGTGGCGTGATCAAACACATCAACAATATCTTCTTTTACAATCTTTTTTAGATCGCTAAAATCTATAACCATACCAAATTTAACATTTGAGGTATCAGAAATAGGTTCTCCAATAACCGTTACAGAAAGCTTGTAGCTGTGGCCGTGAACATTTTTGCATTTACCGTCGTAGCCATAAAGCGCATGACCTGTTTCAAACGAAAACTGTTTGGTGATTCTAATTTTACTCATGGTTTAAAAAAGTTTCGCTACAAAGGTATTGATTTTGTAAAAGCAATTGCTTTTTAGATTACATTTGCGCGCTTTTTTTTAATAATAGCGGTTAAGTAATTCTTATTTATAGTTTTATGAATCATCTTTTTGAAGAGATTAATTTTGTTGAAAATCCGCTGTATGAAAGCATTATAGCAGATATAGCAACCAAACAATATAGCATTGTTGAAGGATTTTTTACTGACGACGAAGTATCTGTTTTAAGAGGTTCTCTTCTAGAAAAGTATGAGGAAGACGCTTTTAAGAAAGCAGCTATAGGGAATAGAGTTAATGAAACCATTATAAAGTCTATTCGTGGTGATGTGATTTTATGGATGGATGAAACACGTGCTTCTTTATCAGAAATGATTTTTTTTGATAGAATAAATGATCTTGTAAACTATTTAAACAGAACGTGTTTTTTAGGGATTTTACAAAAAGAATTTCATTATGCTATTTACCCAAAAGGCACGTTTTACAAACGCCATATTGACACATTTCAAAACGACGATAGACGCAAACTTTCTATAGTTTGCTATTTAAATCATGAAGATTGGCAACCAGAAAACGGCGGCGAATTGGTTTTGTATTTAAATGAGAATGGTCAAGAAGAGGAGAAGGTTATTTATCCTTTTCCTGGTCGTGTGGTTATTTTTGAAAGCCAAATAATAGAACACGAAGTAAAACCTGTAGATACTAAAAGATTGAGTATTACAGGATGGTTAAAAACACGTTAATGATTAGCGTCTTTTGTTTCTGTTATATACATAAATAATAACCAATACAATGGCTAAAATAAGAAAGAGTCTATTGCCCATAATGTTTTTTTTTAATAGGGTATAAAATTACGTTTTTTGTGCTAGTGGCAAAAAAAGTTGCCTGAATTTTATAATTAAAGGAATGCCTCTAGCAATAATCCAAAAAGTCATAGCAATAAAGATTCCGTAGAGTTTATAATCCAAATGATCCAAAACAAGTAGTATTGGAACAAAAACAATTCCTGTTGCAAATAATAATAGATTCCTTAAAAACTTCATTTTACCCAAGCCTTTAAACATACCATCAAAAATAAAAGCTAAAGAGCAGAAAGGTTGCATGAGCAAAACAATCCAGAAAACATTATAAAAAGCCTCTAATACGTTTTTATCATCTGTAAATATTTCTCCAATTGGATAATAAAAAATAGCACCAAGTAAGCCAATTGCAAGACCTAAAACAACACCATATTTTATAAGCTTGTTACTTAAACTTATTAATAAGCCGTATTGTTTTGCGCCATAAAGTTTACCAGAAAGAATATTTCCGGCACTTGCATAGCCATCAATTAAAAAAGCACCAAGAAACCAAATGTTTATGGCAATGGTATATGCGGCAATATATTCTTTACCATAACCAGTAGCAAAAGAGCTTCCTAGGTATAGCGTTACATTAAGCGCTATGGTTCTTACAAATAGGTTTAAAACCATTATTAAGAATTTGCCAATTTCTTTGTTTATTGGGAGACTTACCTTTAGAGGAATAGGTGTTTTTTTCAGTAAGTAATATGCCGAAATTACAGCCATCAAAAATTGAGCAATTAAGCTAGCATAAGCTGCACCTTTGATGTGCATGGCAGGAATTAAGCCTTCTATTCCGTAAACCAAAATAACATCTAAAACAATGTTTGATACAGCACCAACAATAGCAATAATCATTGGGTAGTATGTGTTTTGTAAACCTCTAAAAGCACCAAATACAGCAATGGTAAATAGTGTAAATGGGAACCCAAACACACGAATTTTATAATAAGATACACAGTATTCTAAAATTAACCCTGAGGCATTATAAAGTTTAAAAACAGCATTAGCAAATGGATATGTGCCAATGATAATCAATATACTAATAGATGTAATTATTAAAATAGCTTGACTTGGCAACGATTTTACTTCATCAAGTTTATTAGCTCCTAAATATTGAGATATTATAGATGATATAGCGCTTCGTGTTTGTCCAAATACCCAAATAAGCATAGATAAAAATGTAGCAACAATGCCAACAGCCGCAAGAGACTCTGTAGCATTTATATCAATATTACCAACAATAGCGGTATCTGTTAGTGATAAGATAGGTTCTGAAACACCTGCAATGAGTGCAGGTATAGCTAATTTGTTAATATTTTTTAGTTGAATGCTCTTATTCACAGTTTTTAATAAAGAAGGTAAGATGTTATGCAATAATGCTTTTTGTGTAAATTTGTGCTTAAATTTTGTAAATTTAGTTTTTTAATTAATGAATATGAAGAATATTTTAGTTCCTGTAGGATCATCAACAAATGCCGTAAATCATTTACAATATGCTGTGGATTTTGCTAAAGCATTTGACGCCAAAGTTTATGTAGTTCAAGTCTACAATGTTTACACAAAAGCAGGTACAATGATTAAAATAGATCATATTTTAGAACGAGAAAGCTATGAGTTTTTAAAAAGACATGTAAGTCAAGTAGACACAAAAGGTGTTGATGTTATAATAAAAACGTTCAAAGGAAAACTGGTAGATACTATAGAGTTAATTTGTAAATCGTTAGACATAGATTTAATTCTTTTAGAGCCTAGAACAAACTCAATGAGAGATGAGGTTTACCTAGGCAAAACCTCGGGAAAAATAATTAAACAAACCAACATACCTGCATTAATAGTTCCTGAAGGCTACACGTTTAGGCCTATTATTTATATTTTAATGGCATTAAAATCAGCAGTTATAAAAAAGAATGATGCATTAGGACCTCTTAAAGTAATTAAGAATCAGTTCAAGTCTATTGTAAACTTACTATTAGTAAAAACACCTTTTCATAATGAAGGCGACTTTAACATAAGTGAAGATTTATCAGAAATAGTAACAAACACCACCTATAGTGAGAACGCAACAACGTTTCAAGGTGTTTTAGAACATTATAAAGATAATGATCCAGACATGCTATGCGTAGTAAGACGTAAACGAGGTTTTTTTACAAAACTATGGGAAAAAAACACCATCTTGAAAAAAGATTTTCATAGTTCAACGTTACCAGTTTTAGTATTAAGCGGATTAAAATAAGTGATTTGGGGATGTAGCTCAGCTGGCTAGAGTGCTTGACTGGCAGTCAAGAGGCCGTGGGTTCGAGTCCCATCTTCTCCACATTAAAGAGAAAACCTTTCGTTTTGTCGAAAGGTTTCTATTTTTTAAAACCTCCCTTTTATTAGGTTCGTATATGTTTTCCCTATTTTAAACTAACCATGAGATTAACATTAATAGCACTAATGTTCTGTTGTTCCCTTTATGCACAGAACAAAAAATTTGACCCAGAAAATAGCAAAGGCCAACTGTTTGAATACGCCACTTACACAAACGTAAAAGATAAAACTCTTGATATAAGTCAGGTTATAAACAACAAGAATTTAGTTTTTCATAAGCTAAACTCTGATAATCATAGTGTAGGTTTCACATCAAATAATTATTGGGTGACATTCATGTTGAAAAACACGACCAATAGCCCCAGAGTTTATTATCTAGAAACAGCAAGACCTATTACTGATCAGGCTGATTTGTATCAAATATCAGGCGAGAATATTACACATTATAAAAGTGGAGATCAAATTAGCTTTGATAAACGACAAGTAAATCATAGAGCAACTGTTTTTAAAATTGAACTTCCTGAGAATTCTACTCAAGAGTTTTACTTGCATTTTTTGAGTGATGGAGAAACGATAAATTTACCACTTAATTTATATAGCGAATCAGAGTTTTTTCAAGTAAACTATAACCAACAGTTATTTTTAGGGTTTTTTTATGGACTGCTTTTTTTAGCTGGTTTAATCTACTTGTTTTTTTACACAAGTTTAAAAGAAAAGTCTTTCCTTTATTATGGTTTTTATGTGTTTTCAATAGCTTTATTACAAGGAGCTTTAGATGGCTTAATATTTCAATATATCTTGCCACAAGGAGGCTACTTTAATAGTAGAGCTGTTATGATTTCAGCTCTATTTTCAAACTTCTTTTTACTAAAATACTGTGAGTATTTTTTAAAAGTAAAAAACATTATGCCTTTGTTTTATAAAGGATTTCAAGTGTCTTACAGTGTTATAGCTGTATTATTTGTCATGGTTTTTATAAATAAAACAACCTTAAAATTAACTTACCCTATAAGCAATATAAATGGACTTTTAAGCTTGATTTTAATATTGGCAACAGTGTTTTCTATGCGTTTTAAGCGTGTTGCTATAGACCGTTATTTCTCAATAGGTATATTCTTTTTAGTGATAGGTCTTTTAGGTTTTGTAATGAATAACTTAAGCTTATTGCCAAATAATTTTTACACACTAAATAGCGCAAAGTTTGGAGCTGGTTTTGAGGTGATTTTCTTATCGATTTCTATGACAAATCTGATTAAAAAATTACGATTAGAAAAAGAAAAATCTCAAGAGCTGGCACTTAAAAAATCTCAAGAAATAAGCCAATTAAAAACCTATTTTATGTCTAATATGAGTCATGAATTACGAACACCAATTAATGCAATTATGGGTGTGGTTCAAGAGCAGCTAGGCATCGAAAAGAATAAAGAAATAAGAAGCAACTTTGAAATAGTTAAAAACGCTTCTGTAAGCTTGTTAAGTACTATAAACGATATTTTAGATTTTGAAAAAATTGAAAAAAATGAGTTGCAACTAAAAAGAGCTGCGTTTAACCCATCATTAAAACTAAATCAAATAAGTTCTAATTGGGAACTTGAAGCAAAAAAGAAAGGACTTGATTATCAGTTTGAAATTGACTATCGTATTCCCGCAAAAGTATATGGTGACGCAGACCGTTTTTTACAAATTATAAACAATATTATTGGTAATGCGGTTAAGTTTACGCGGTCTGGCGCTGTAAAAGTTGTGTTGCACTGTAGCCCTTCTAAAGGTGGTTTTACAAGGTTTTCATTTCACGTATCTGATACAGGAATAGGTATTAATTCTGAACTTAAAGAAAGCGTTTATGATAGTTTTAGTCAAATGAGACAAGACCATAAAAGGCAATTTTCAGGTGTAGGTTTGGGGTTAACTATTGCAAAATATTTAGTAAAATTATTTAACGGAACTATTGCTATAGAAAGTGAAGAAGGCAAAGGAACTGATGTGTATGTTGATATACCATTAGAGCCTGTTGTAAAAAAAGCGACTAATTTTTCTAAAGAGACACATAAGGATATTAGCAAACCTCTTAAAATTTTGGTAGTTGAAGATAATGCCGTAAATCAAATGATTATGAAAAAACTTTTAGGCGCATATTCTAAATTCTCAATTGTTATTGTTGAAAACGGATTGAAAGCTATAGAAGCTCTAAAAGAAGGTGTTTATGATGTTGTTTTAATGGATTTGCAAATGCCAATAATGGATGGTTATGAGGCAACAAAAATTATAAGAAGTGGCGATTTAGTAGGAGCTACAAATATTCCTATTATAGCAGTAACGGCTGATGCTATGCAAGAAACGAGACAACGTGTTCTAGATTTTGGAATGAATGATTATATGACTAAACCTGTTAATAAAGAGCTTTTATATAAAAAGATTACCCAACATTATGATAATAGCTTGAGTGTGGTTTAAAGCCTATAGATTTGTGTTTTTAAGTCATTAAAATTTTTAACATCATTTAGGTCTTTGTTGTCTATTTCATATAAATCAGCAAATGTTTTAAATGTAGTTTTGTCATTTCTTGTTCTAATGCTTCCTTTTGGGTAGAAACGCCTTTTTTTGATAAATGCTTGTTTTGTTATCCAGCCACAAATAGTAACAATCTTTTTTCTTTTGTGATAACTACAAAAGATATATATGTCTGGTTTAAAATAATCTTGAAGTTTCAAGAAGTTGTTTGTGTAGTTAGGTTTTACATGCGTAGTTCTACCCATAGTTTTTACATCAATAGTTTTGTTGTTTACTATCAAATCTACACCGTTATCAAAACCCGAATTGCCAGTAATTTTTTCTAAACCAAATAAAGACATAACTACGCATTGCCCAATGATTCCTGTTAGTTGTTGTTCTTTTGTGCCGTTTGCAGTATATCTATGACCAAAGTTGTGAGTTTCCAATAATGACTCACAATGTGATATAAGCGAATTTTTAACAGCGACTGTAAACATTTGTCTTTCTAAAACAAAAATTATAGCCTTAAGATAGTAAAAATGAGTTAGATATCTTTCTCGGTAAAAGGAATTTCAAGATTGCATATTTCAAGAATCATTTTTTTTAGTTCTAATAAATAACAATCAAGCGTATCATTTGTAATACTGGTGTTCTTTTTTGCATAGGAACCTGCCCGATCCTTTTTTGCAAATTTTAAAAAGCCAGCGCTTAAGTTTTTAAAAGAAATAATACCAGCTTCAATAGGTGTTGTAAATGGTGTTTTTGCATGCATTAAATAAGCATAAGTAAGTACTTGAAAACTTTTACTGTAAGCATCATAGTCTGTTGTTAGCTCTTCCCAGTTTATTACTTCAACCTTATTTTGCTCAACTTTTCCTGACTTATAATCTATTATCCTGGTGATTCCATTACGCTTATCAATACGGTCAACTTTTCCTGTTATGTATACAGGAAAATTTAATTCAGGAATTTCTATTTGAGATCTATTTTCGGTTTCTATGGCAACAATTTCAATACTGTTTCCGTCTTTTAAATCTTGTATTTCTAAATCTAAAAAATTAGAGATGTAACGTTTTGCAATTTCAAAAACAATTAAGTTTTTTCCTGTGCTTATGTCACCTTCTTTATACAAATCCTTAAAATGATGTTTTACTGTTTCATCAATTTTAGGGTGCATGTTTAATACGGCGTTTTCCGTTAGTTGCTTTCCTTCGTATGGCTTATAAAAATCTTCTAGCGTATTGTGAATAACAGTACCAAGTGTGTTTGCAGCGACTGTTTCTTCTATATCATCATGTTCTTTAATTTTTAAAACTTTTTGGTAATAAAAATCAATAGGGTTTCTTATATAGCTAGTTAATGCTGAAGGAGAAAAGCCTTTTAATGCGTATTTTTTAATTTCATCAAGAACATCATTATCTTTTTTTATGCTTATTATATTTTTTGATAAAACAGGTGTTTGGGGTGCTACTATTTTTTGAGAAATAGTGTGAATTCCTTCAAGCTCTAGCTGTGTTATAAACCTACTTTTTTCTCCTGTGTTAAAAGCATCTACCTCCGTGTTGTAAATAACATAAATGTTTTTAGCACGTTGTAATAGTCTGTAAAAATGATATGTATAAACAGCATCTTTTTCTTTGTATGTAGGAAGCTTGTTTTCTAATTTTACATCAAAAGGAATAAAAGAATTGTTACTTTTTCCTGCAGGTAATATACCTTCGTTCACTGATGATATAATTATGGTTTCAAAGTCTAGTACACGAGATTCTAGCATTCCCATAATCTGTAATCCATCTAGTGGTTCTCCCTTAAAATCTAGTGTTTCAGATGCAAGAAGTTCTTTGTAAATACTAAATAACGTTGCAACATTCTCAATATGTGCATAGGTTGCATTTAGCCTTTCTAATTCAATAAAAAGGGTGTTAAACCTAAAAAGATATTCTAATTGTAGTAAGTTTTTTTCTTTGTCTTTATCTAGATGTTCTTTTATGGTTAAAATAAGAGATTTACAGTTGTTTATAGCAACGTTTGCAGATGATTCCCAGTTACCAAACAACACATTTATTAAAGCGTCATAATTTGGCGCTATTTGCTTTAACTGTTCAATAGAAAGATATATGATGTTATTTTCATTGATAGTTTTTATCATGCTTTCAGCTTGAGAATCAAATAAGGGCTTTATAAATGAATGCTGAATTATTTTTATTACATCTTTATAATAAAATCCTGTTGTTACTTTTTTATGTATTTGAAATATACTTTCAAACAGAGCAGCTAATGGGATTGATTTTAGTGGAAATCCCATTGTAATATTGACAGTTTGAATGGTGTCTGGAATAGAGTTTAATAATGGCATTAAGAGCTGTTCTTCTCCTAAAACTACGGCTGTTTTTTTTAACTCACTTTGATCTTTAGAAAGCTGTTTTAGTAATGACCCTATGTATTTTGCTTGACCTACTTGTTTAGGAACACCTATAACATTTATGTTCTTTTTTAAGCTGTAATTATTAGTAATCCAATTAAACGGATTGGTTTTATAATGTTTCCAGTTGCTTGTATGCTGCCTAATAAATAGTGAGGCATCATGGTTTTTGTCGTTAAAAAAAACCTGATCAATATCCCAATATATTTTGGCTAAATCATTTTGAAGTAACTCTTGTATTATTGTTTCTTCTGATTTGTTAAGAGCATTAAAACCAAGAAATACATGCATTTTATTTGTGCTGTTTTGTATATAGCTTTCAATATTGTCTACAGCTTCTCTATATATTAATCCTTGATAACCTATTTTCTTATCTACAAGGCTGGATGTAAATGCTTCGTAATATATTTTTAATCTATTCCAGAAATAAAGGTAGTTTTTTATAAAAGTTGTTTGGTTTTCTTTATTTGACCAGTGTTTTAAGTCTTGAATAGCACTTAAATAGTCAAAGAGATGATCTTGTGTTATGAGGTATCTATCTATTTCATTGAAGTCCTGTAAGAGAATTTGCGCCCATTTAGCAAACGAATCAAAAGTATCTGTTGCCTCTTTTTTAGTTAATTTTTTATAGGTTTCATAAAACTCAAAAAGAAGCTCTGTGTTAGAAACAGATTTAAGTTGAGATAGCTCACTTACAAATTCTTCAATGCTTATTATTTGTGGAGAAAACAGTGTCTTTCTTTCTACTTTAGAAAGTTCGTGTCTTAAAAATATACCAGCACGTTTGCTAGGTAATACAAATATAAGCTCCGATAAGTTATACTTATTGGTGTGTAAATCTTTTAGTACATCATTAATAAAACTAGTCATTGTATAAAAATAAAAAACGCTCCGAAATATCGGAGCGTTTTTTCTATGTTTATTTAAACAGAGTTTGGAAAACTTATTTTACTAAGTTGATTTCTACACGTCTGTTGTTAGCTCTACCAGCTCTAGTTTTGTTAGAGTCAATTGGTCTAGCTTCACCATATCCTTTAGAAGATAATCTGAACTCATCAACACCATTTGCAGTTAAGTATTCTTTAACTGAAAGAGCTCTAGCTTCAGAAAGTCTTTGGTTTGTAGATTCTCTACCAACACTATCAGTGTGACCTTCAACTGTAAATTTAGCAGTTGGATACTCATTTAAGATAGCAATAATATCAGCTAATGCTTTTTCTGACTCATCTTTGATAGAAGATTTACCTGTATCAAATAAGATAGTTTTAGCGTAAGCATTTAAAGTTTTTTGAACTTCTTCAGTTACTTCTGGGCATCCGTTGTTAGCAACAGTACCAGCAACATCTGGACATTGATCATCTTTGTCTAATACTCCGTCACCATCAGCATCTGGCCAAGGGCATCCTCCGTTTGCAGCAGGACCTGCTTCGTTAGGACATTTGTCATCTTTATCAGCAACACCATCGTTATCAGCATCTGGACAACCGTTTAATTCTTTTAATCCAGCTACAGTAGGACAAGCATCATCTTTATCAGCAATACCATCACCATCAGTATCAGGACATCCGTTGAATTCTGGTAAACCAGCTTCGTTTGGACAAGAATCTTTACCATCTTCTATACCATCACCGTCAGAATCAGGACATCCGTTAAATTCTGGTAAACCAGCAACTTCAGGACAAGCATCATCTTTGTCATAAACGCCATCACCGTCTGTATCTTTTCCACCAAACTTAACAGTAAGACCTGCTGTATGTTGGAAATGAGTGCTTAAATAATCTTCGAAAGCGTGTTTGTATGCAGATTGGAAAGAAAGCCCAATGTTTTCTGTAAACCAAAAGTTAATTCCAATAGTTCCATTAAGTGTACCAGCTCCTATTTCGTCTACCCAAGTGTAACCACCACCAACTCCTAAATAAGGATCGATGCAAGTTGAGTTAAGTAAACCAGCAAAGCTATACTTTACAGTACCATCAAGACCGTAGTAAGATACATCTTTATATGTAAAAGTGTCATCTCCAAACTTTTCGATTTTATTGATAGAAGCTGTAGCTCCGATAGAGAAACCACTATCTAAATAACGAGATACAGTAAGCGATGATAGAGAAGGTAAAATATTCCAGTGATCACTAACGTTAAAGTACTCATCGAAATAGTCACCTAATGGCGCGTTTTCTCCTGTTGGATAGAAGTCTACTGCATTTACGCCAAAACTAATCGCCCAAGGATTGTTTTCATCTTGTGCATAAGTGTTGCTAAATCCAATCATAAGCAACATAGCGAACAATAATCTGCTAAGATTTTTCATATTCAAAAATTTAATTTTTAAGTGTTAATTGTAAGCAAAAGTAAGTTGTTAAATGTTATTAACAAAGACAAATATAGAAAAATATTGAATATTTTCCTTAAAATAGGCGTGTTTCTGTCTAATTTAAATTATTTCTAAAATTTTACCTACCTTGATAAAAGCCGAAATTGCTTTATCTAAATGTTCTTTTTCATGAGCTGCCGAAAGCTGCACGCGGATTCTTGCTTTTTCTTTTGGTACTACAGGGAAGAAAAAGCCTATTACATAAATGCCTTCGTTTAGTAAAAGGTTTGCCATTGTTTGCGATAGTTTAGCATCATACAGCATAATTGGCACTATAGCTGAATCTCCGTCTATAATGTCAAATTTGGCTTTTTTCATTTCTGTTTTAAAGTAGTTTGTATTCCATTCTAACTTATCACGTAAGGCTGTGTCTTTGGCTAGCATGTCAAATACTTTTATTGAAGCGCCAACAATAGCTGGGGCTAAAGAGTTGGAAAACAAATAAGGTCTTGATTTTTGGCGTAGTAATTCAATAATTTCTTTTTTTCCTGTTGTGTAACCACCCATAGCGCCTCCTAATGCTTTCCCTAATGTGCCAGTAATGATATCTATACGATCTAAAACACCTTTTTCTTCAAGTGTGCCTCGGCCTGTTTCACCTATAAAACCTGCAGAATGACATTCATCTATCATAACCATTGCGTCATATTTGTCTGCTAAATCACATATTTTATCTAATGGTGCGATAAGGCCATCCATTGAGAAAACACCGTCTGTTACAATAATTTTGAAACGTGCACCGTTTTCGTTTGCTGCTATGAGCTGTTTTTCTAAATCAGCCATATCATTGTTTTGATATCGATATCTTGCAGCTTTGCATAATCTTACGCCATCTATAATAGAGGCATGGTTTAGTGAATCTGAAATGATTGCATCTTCTTTTCCAAGTAAAGGTTCAAAAACTCCTCCATTAGCATCGAATGCTGCTGCATATAAAATGGTGTCTTCAGTGCCATAGAAAGATGCTATTTTTTCTTCTAGTTCTTTGTGAATATCTTGAGTCCCGCAGATAAATCTTACAGAAGACATTCCAAAGCCATGAGTATCCATAGTATCTTTTGCTGCTTGAACAACTTCTGGGTGAGAAGAAAGCCCTAGGTAGTTGTTGGCACAAAAATTTAAAACAGTTTCTCCTGTGTTTAGAGTTATTTCAGCTCCTTGAGCGCTTGTTATAATTCGCTCTGTTTTAAAAAGACCAGCGTCTTTTATATCTTGAATTTCTTGTTGTAAGTGTTGTTTAATTTTTCCGTACATGGTTTTTTAGTTTGTTGCAAATTTAAAATTCTTTTACCGTTATATCTTCATTTATATAAACAAGAATTTTTTTAATTGTTTTTATTTTCATTTCGTTTAAAGCCGTTTCGTATTCTTCTAGTTGGTATTGATATTTATTGTTTTCAGCACCAGTTTTATAATCGATTATAATGGCTTCATTGTTTGGTGTAATAACCAGTCTGTCAGGTCTTATTATTTTACCAGAGCTGCATATAATGTCTCGCTCGTTATAAATAGTATTATTTGATGTAAAGTATGTTTTAAGGTTAGGATGTTGAACTATGTGTAGAATAGTGTCTTTTAATAAGGTTTGTTGAGGTTTGGTTATTATGGCGTTGTTTAAAAAATCGTTTAATGCAAAATCGATATCAACATCTGTTTTTATTTCAGCCATAATATTGTGTACAAGAAGTCCTTTTTCAATAGCATCCTTTTGTTTTGTATCCCATAAATATCCAGAGCTAGTAACAATTTTTATATTGTGGTCTTGTTTGTTTGTTGAAATAAACTCTTGTTGTTGCTGTGTTTGTGTTTTTGTATCCTCTTTTTTGGTGGTTTCTTTTTGTGGGTTTCCAAAGCTATAGTTTAGTTGGTTGTTAACCCAATTATTAGAGCTTTGTAAATAGTTAATTAATAAACCGGAGTAGGTTTTATTACTTATTTCTCCTTTGCTGTTAATGTCATGTTTGGCAATAATGTAGAGTTGCTCTGATGCTCTAGTCAAGGCAACATATAGTAAGTTTATATTGTCTAACTCAAGTTCTGATTGATGCTTGTTGTAAATAGCATATCCTTCATCACCGAAAAACTCAAAATCTTTATTGTAATTAAGAAGCGTATGAGAAAACCCGTTAAAAATATCTGGATTTATTGACATCCATTCTTTTGGTTCTTTTTCGTTATAAATGTTTAAATCGGCATAAGGAAAAATAACTACAGGAAATTCTAAACCTTTGGATTTGTGAATGGTCATTATTTGAACTGCATTTTGACCTTCGGGTGTTACAATACTCAAATTGTTTTCTTTCTTTTCAAAGTAACTTACAAATCCTGCTATATCAGCTGTTTGTTTTTGTGAATATTCCAAAACAAGGTCTAGGTAAAATTGTACATAAGCATTTGAGGTTTGTACTAATTTGAAAGTTCTTATTATGGTTTCTACTATTTCGTAAAGAGGTAGCAATGCAAAAGAGTCAATGTTTATGAATACTTGAAATGACTCAAGGCTTTTAAATAGTTTAGACGTTTCTAGATGCGCATGAGATTTTAAAAACGAATGCGTGTTGCTTATATTGAGTTTTTCTGATAGAAATATAAGAATAGCAACTTTGAGCTCGTTGTTGTCTGGTTGTAATATTAATTTTAAAATGTTATGAATGAAAACAACTTCAGGCGCATTTTTTAAGAGTAATGTTTCTGAAGACATAATAGGAATGTCATTACTGCTTAAATAATCAGCAATAGCAACACCTTCTTTCTTTTTTCTTACCAAAACTGTTATGTCTTTAAACTTATAACCATTGTCAAGGCATTGCTTTATTGTTTTTAATGTTTCTTCTGTATATAATGTGTCTCGATCGTCTTCTTTAGAAAAATCTAAAAAATTAAGATTTACATAACCTTGCTGTGAGGCTGTATCTTGCTGCGAAGCATTTGCATACAAATCAGCATACACAACACTGTTAAAAAACGTAGATGATAAATAATTAAAAAATAGATTGTTAAAGTTTATTATTTCTTTAAAACTTCTATAGTTGGCATTAAGGCTTAAAACTTGAGGGTTTTGTTGAAAAGGGTTTTTGGTGTTGTTGTATAAATCAATAAATTGCTCTGCTTTTCCACCACGCCATCTGTAAATTGCTTGTTTTGCATCTCCAACTAGCATAACGCCACCATTTGAACGAGATAGTGAATTGTCTAATAACGGCACTAGGTTTTTCCATTGTAAGAATGAAGTGTCTTGAAATTCATCAATAAAATAGTGGTTTATCTTTTCGCCAAGGCGCTCATAAATAAATGGTGTTGGTTGGTTTTTTATTTCATCACTTATTATTGCATTAAATTCTGAAATAAGCATTTTGTTTTGCTCGTCTTTTAATACAAGAAGCTCATTATTTATGGCATTTAGGACAGATAAAGGTGTTATGTTTTTGTAAAATGATAAAAGGAATTTATAATGAAATATCAGTCTTTTTGTGTCAACAAATGCTTGCGCAAGTTTGGGTTGAATAGTATCTATAGTTGATGCTATATCTGTGCTTACACGTTTGGGATATAATGTGTTGCCTTCTGTTAGGTCTGTTTGCCAACCAGAATCAAAAGACACATTTAATTTTTTGTTTGATATATTGTCAAAGTGTTTAGGTAAAGAGCTTCTGGTAAAATCGTTGTATTGCAAGCCGCATTCATCTATAAGTACAAGGGTATTTTTAGCGATTTCAACACAGGTGTTTTCTGTTTCTAAAAGTTCTTTTTTTACTAGTTTTTTTAAAGCTTTAAAATCTTCTAAAGTTTTGTTTTTAAGCGCTTCAATAAAAGGTAAGTCATTTTCATTTACCAGTAATTTGGCAATCTTATTAAAATCGAATGAAACGTCCCAGCTTTTATCATCATCAGCTTTTTCAATAGCAAAGTTTACTAGTACCTCCGTTAGTTTTTTATCTGTACCTGCTTTAGAAATTAAACGATCTACAGCTTCAACAAGCATGGTGTCTTGGTCTAGTTCAACTTCAAAATTTAAAGGTAGTTTTAAGTCATAAGCAAATGTTCTAATAAGCTTATGTGTAAACCCATCTATGGTAGAAATGTTAAATGCAGCGTAATTGTACATTATGGCATCTAGAGTTTTTTTAGATCGGTTGTAAAGTTCCTTTTCAGTTATGTTTAATTCCTCACAAATGGTTTTAAACATCGGGTTTTCATCATTAAAAATACTATCAGAAGAAAAGGCTTTAAGTGTTTCAATGATACGAACCTTCATTTCGCTAGCCGCTTTATTAGTAAAGGTTATTGCAAGTATGTGTCTGAATTGTTGAGAATTGTTTGACTTAATAAGTATTTTTAAATACTCTTTAACCAAAGTAAAGGTTTTACCACTTCCGGCAGATGCATTGTAAATTAAAAAAGACGACGAATCATTCATTTTATGAAAAAAGAAATTTGATACAAGATAAAAACTATCAATGATTTCATAACGATTTATTATTTTTTATTGCAGTCTATTATCCGTAAATTTGAAACAGAATAGAATATAAACAATTTAAAACAAAAATATTATGGCTTTCGAATTACCGAAATTAAAATATGCTTATGATGCTTTAGAGCCTCATATTGATGCAAGAACAATGGAGATTCACCACTCAAAGCATCATGCTGGATATACATCTAAATTAAATGCTGCAATTGAAGGAACAGATTTAGAAGGTAAAACAATAGAAAATATTCTTATTAACCTAGATATGGACAACAACGCTGTTAGAAATAACGGTGGTGGATTTTACAATCACTCATTATTTTGGGATGTAATGAATCCTGAGGGAAAAGGACGTTTATCAGGTGAACTTAAAGACGCTATAGAAGCAGCATACGGAAATGTTGATGCTTTTAAAGATGCTTTTAGTAAAGCAGCTGCAACACAGTTTGGTTCTGGTTGGGCTTGGTTGTGTGTGCACAAAGGTGGTAAGGTAGAAGTTTGCTCTACACCAAATCAAGATAATCCATTAATGCCAGGTGTAAGCTGTGGAGGAACTCCAATTTTAGGATTAGATGTTTGGGAGCATGCATATTATTTAAATTATCAAAACAGAAGACCAGATTACATTGAAGCATTTTTTAATGTGATTAACTGGAATGAAGTTGAAAGACGTTATGCTGAAGCTAAATAGTATATAAATGCATAAAAACTAAAAAGCGCATTGAATTACTTTCAATGCGCTTTTTTATTTAATAAAACTCAAAACCTTTTTTAAAAATGAAAAAAGGCGAACGAGTGTTCACCTTTTTTGCCCCAAATCTACCATAAACTTAACCTACTTATGTTATGGTGACACAAAGGTAATTATAACTTTATAAACAAGAAAATTATTAGACAAACGACTTATATTTTGGTCTAAAAGGTTTTGGTGAAGGTTTTTTAGTGTGGTTTTCAATATTTTAGATGTGTAAAATAAAAAAAGGCGAACAAGTGTTCACCTTTTTTTGCCCCAAATCTACCATGAACTTAACCTACTTATGTTATGGTGATTCTAAAGTAGATGTTATTTTATTATTTACAACTATAAATCAGATGAAATGCATTAATTTTAGATAAAACGCACATTTTTTACGATTAATAATCGCTTCTAATTAATTGATTAGTAGGCTCTTTCCTTATTCCCTTCGTAAAAATTAATAAAAGCTTTATTTACAACACGATTACCTCCTACTGTAGGATAATTACCTGTAAAATACCAATCTCCTAAATTTTTAGGGCACGCTTTATGTAAGTTGGCTACCGGTTGAAAAATAGTTTCTACTTCAGCGTTTACAGTGTCATCAGATATTAGTTCTGCAATTTTATTTGATATTTCTTCATCTGTAAATTGCGCATATAGGTCTTTTACAAAATTACGAACATCTTTATCTTTAAGGTTAATTTGAGCTTTACACTTATCATAAACCTCTTTTACCATATGGTACTTGTTGTTTTCTTCAAGAAGTTCTAGCATGGCTCTAAAAGCAATTAAGTCTTCTAGGCGAGCCATATCAATACCGTAACAGTCAGGATAGCGTATTTGTGGTGCAGATGAAACAACAACAATCTTTTTAGGATGTAGTCTATCCATCATTTTTATAATACTCTTTTTGAGCGTTGTACCTCTTACAATACTGTCGTCTATAATTACTAGGTTATCAGTTGGTTTTATAACACCATAAGTTACATCATATACGTGTGCAACTAAATCATCACGACTACTATCTTCTGTAATAAAGGTTCGTAATTTTACGTCTTTTATGGCTATTTTCTCAATACGCGGGTGTTCAGATAAGATTTCTGTTACGCGTTCAGCAGATAGTTTTCCATCTCCTGCAATAATAGCTTTTGTTTTCTTTTCGTTAAGATGTTGTTCAACAGTTTCTATCATACCAAAAAATGATGTTTCGGCTGTATTTGGTATGTAAGAGAACACGGTGTTTTGAGTATCGTTGTCTATTGCTTTAAGCACTTTTGGCATAAGTAGTTTACCAAGATCTTTACGTTCTTGATAAATTTCGGCATCACTACCACGAGAAAAATAAATACGCTCAAATGAACATGCTTTACGCTCTAAAGGTTCAATGATTTTGTCTATAGAAACTTCTCCAGATTTTTTTGTGATAATGGCGTGCCCTGGCTCTAATTCTTTTACATCGTCAAAATCTACGTTGAATACAGTTTGTATTACAGGACGTTCTGAAGCCACAACAACTATTTCATCATCTTTGTAATAGTATGCGGGTCTAATTCCGGCAGGATCACGTAATACAAATGAATCTCCGTGACCTAATAGGCCAGCCATTGCATAACCACCATCCCAGTTTTTTGAAGCTTTTTTAAGTATTTTGGCAACATTAAGTCGTTCTGCTATAAGTGGTGAGCATTCGTGCTTGCTGTAGCCTTCTTTTTTTAATTTCTTATAAACTTTAGATACAGCATCATCAAGAAAATGTCCTATTTTTTCCATGATGGTAATCGTATCTGCTTTTTCTTTTGGGTGCTGTCCTAGTTCTACTAGCCCGTCAAAAAGCTGGTTTACATTAGTCATATTGAAGTTTCCAGCAACAATAAGGTTTCTATGCATCCAGTTGTTTTGTCTTAAAAAAGGGTGTACGCTTTCAACGCTATTTTTACCAAAAGTTCCATAGCGCACATGACCAAGAAGTACTTCGCCTACATAAGGAATATGTTTTTTTTGAAGCGCTACATTATCGGCGTATTCAGGGTGTTCAGTAAGTTCTTTGTTTATACGCTCGTTTATTTGAGCAAAAATATCTTGTATAGGTTGTTGTGCTATAGATCGTACTCGGCTTATATAGCGTTCGCCTGGATTTGTGTCTAGTTTAATGCTTGCAAAACCAGCACCGTCTTGACCACGATTGTGCTGTTTTTCCATCATTAAATACATTTTGTTTACACCATAAAAGGCACTGCCATATTTTTCTTTGTAGTATTCTAAAGGTTTTAGAAGTCTAATTTGTGCAATACCACATTCATGTTTTAAAGCGTCACTCATTGTGTTGTGTTGTATAGTTTGTCTTTAAATTAATTTCTGAAATATATTCAGAATGAAAAACGCGCTCCAAATGAGCGCGCTTGTATTTATGATAATTCGATATCGAATTGTGTTAAATCGCTAAATTGCTGTAAGCGTTTATGAACGTCTTGTCTTGACAATGTTTGCATGCGTTCTGTTCCAAATTTTTCAACACAAAATGAAGCTAGTGTTGAGCCATAAATAACAGCGTTTTTCATGTTATCAAAAGAGATATCGTCTGTTTTTGTTAGGTAACCAATAAATCCTCCGGCAAATGTATCGCCAGCACCTGTTGGATCAAAAACTTCTTCTAGCGGTAATGCAGGAGCATAAAATACATTGTCATTATGAAATAATAATGCACCATGTTCTCCTTTTTTAATCACCACATATTTTGGTCCCATTTCATGAATTTTTCTAGCTGCAACAACCAGGCTGTATTCGCCTGTAAGTTGTCTGGCTTCTTCATCATTTATGGTAATAACGTCTACTTTACTTATTATTTTATGTAAGTCTTCTAAAGCGTTATCCATCCAAAAATTCATTGTATCTAAAACAACAAGTTTTGGTTTTTTAGTCATTTGTTCTAATACACCTATTTGTACAATAGGGTGTAAGTTTCCTAACATGACATAATCAGCATCTTTATAGTTTTCAGGAACAACAGGGTTAAAGTCAGCAAGAACATTAAGTTCTGTTGCAAGCGTATCACGTGTATTCATATCGTTATGATATTTTCCACTCCAGAAGAATGTTTTTCCTTCTTTTACAATTTCTATACCTGTGGTATCTATGTTTTTATTGGCTAATAAATCAAGATAATCTTGCGGAAAATCTCCACCTACTACAGATACGGCAGCTGCATCAACATTAAATTGAGATGCGGCTAGACCAATGAATGTGGCTGCGCCACCAAGTATTTTATCGGTTTTACCAAAAGGGGTTTCTATAGCATCAAAAGCTACAGTACCTACGATTACTAGTTTGCTCATAAAGCGTTTTGAAAATTTGTTGCAAATATACGGTTTTTAGTTACTAATTACCGAATTAATTTTTATGAGGCCATATTTGTAGTTAACTACTATTTTCGCCCAAAATCAGCAGGAATTTCTCCCCAGGCTTTGGTTTCCCATTTTACAATAGTTGTTGTGTAGTGGTTTTCTTTTAGCCATTTTACTGCTCTGTCTACTAAATCAAAAACAGCTTTATTTTTTGCGTTGCGTTCTAATTTAGAATTACACATTTTCTTTCGTACCCAACTCATTGCAGTTTTAGAATCGGTATATATAATGCGGTCACTATTATGTTGTTTTAAAAATGCCAATCCGTGAACAATAGCTAAAAACTCACCAATATTATTTGTGCCCTCCTCAAAAGGGCCTTGAATAAAGAGTTGTTTTTTTGTTTTGGTATCTACACCGCGATATTCCATTATACCAGGATTTCCTGAAGAGGCAGCATCAACAGAGATAGAGTTGTAATTAGGCAGACCTATTTTTTTTAGTTGTTCTTCGGGTAGTTCACTTTTAAATGTTTTGTTTTTTCCTACGTAGTCAAAATAATTACCTTTTAAAGCCTTTTTAGCGGCTTCAAACGTGGGAAACGATTTGTATTGAGCGCCTTGAAAATCTTTTATTTGGGCTTTACAATCATCCCATGACTCAAAAACGCCAGTTTTATGGCCTTTCCAAACGGTGTAGTATTTTTTCTTTTTTTTTGACATAGCTAAAAAAGCCTTGGTAATATTAGGATAGTGAATTAACCTTTTAGTAATTGCTCTACCACTTTTGGAAAATGTGCCATTTCTAATTCATGAATTTTTCTAGCAACATCATTAGCATTATCTAATGTGTCAATGTAGCATTTAGCCTGAAAAATAATAGCACCTTCATCATAGTTTTCGTTTACATAATGAATAGTAATACCTGTTTCTTTTTCTTTATTAGCAATTACAGCTTCATGAACGTGCATACCGTACATACCTTTGCCGCCATATTTTGGTAGTAAGGCAGGATGAATATTTATCACTTTATTTGGGAATACTTTCAGAATAGCTTCTGGAAATTTCCAAAGAAAACCTGCCAGAACAATTAAATCTGGTTGTGATGCTTTTAAAATGTTTAAAACATCATCTTGACTTGTAAAGGCTGTTCTGTTGAATGATAATGCGCTGACATTTAGTTTTTTACATCTTTCTAAAACTTTGGCATGGGGATTGTTTGTAAGCACTTGAATAACTGAACCAGTTTCTCTGTTTTGAAAAAACTTGATTAAATTTTCAGCATTAGTGCCACTTCCGGACGCAAAAATTACAATACGCTTCATTTACAGACAATATAGTTTTGATTATTTGAACAAAAAAAAGAATAATTATTAACAATTAGAAGGCAAAATTCAAATACTTCAAAGGATTTTTATTAAATTACAAACACATTTTTCAAGGAAAGGTGTGTTTTAAAATAAAGTTTTTTATTTTTGCGTCCTAATTAAAACTTAAAATTAAAAAATTATGTCAGACATTGCATCAAGAGTAAAAGCGATTATCGTAGACAAATTGGGTGTTGATGAAAACGAAGTTGTAACTGAAGCTAGCTTCACAAACGATTTAGGAGCAGATTCATTAGACACAGTAGAGTTAATCATGGAATTCGAAAAAGAATTTGATATTCAAATTCCAGATGATCAAGCTGAGAACATTGCAACAGTTGGTCAAGCGATTTCATATATAGAAGAAGCAAAATAATTCATACCTTTTATGGAATTAAGGCGAGTTGTAGTTACAGGTTTAGGTGCACTTACTCCTATAGGCAATACCAAAGAAACATATTGGGATGGTTTAATACATGGGAAAAGTGGTGCAGCACCAATAACATATTTTGACACTGAAAAGTTCAAGACTAAATTCGCTTGCGAATTAAAAAACTTTAACGCGACCGATTTTCTTGACAGAAAAGAAGCTCGAAAAATGGATAAGTTTACGCAATATGCTATGGTAGCTTCTGATGAAGCAATAGCAGATGCCAAACTAGATCTAGAGGTTGTTGATAAATTGAAAGTCGGAGTTATTTGGGGAGCAGGAATAGGCGGTTTAGAAACTTTTCAAGATGAAGTGTTAAACTTTGCATCTGGAGATGGAACACCAAGGTTTAATCCTTTCTTTATCCCAAAAATGATAGCAGATATTGCACCAGGAAACATATCTATCAAACATGGATTTATGGGACCTAATTATACTACAGTATCTGCATGTGCATCATCAGCAAACGCTATGATAGATGCTTTAAACTATATTCGTTTAGGGCATTGTGATGTTATAGTTACTGGTGGTAGTGAAGCAGCAGTTACCATTGCTGGAATGGGTGGTTTTAATGCCATGCATGCACTCTCAACAAGAAATGATAGTCCAGAAACAGCTTCTAGACCTTTTGATGCAACCAGAGATGGTTTTGTATTAGGAGAAGGAGCAGGAGCTATAATTCTTGAAGAATATGAGCATGCAAAAGCAAGAGGCGCAAAAATATATGCCGAAGTTATTGGAGGTGGATTATCTTCAGACGCGCATCATATGACAGCACCTCACCCTGAAGGAATAGGTGTAATGGCTGTAATGAGAAATTGTTTAGAAAATGCTGGTATAAAACCAGAAGAGGTTGATCATATCAATACTCACGGTACATCAACACCTCTTGGAGATGTTGCTGAACTTAAAGCAATTTCTGAAGTATTTGGAGATCATGCAAAAAACATCAATATAAACTCAACCAAGTCTATGACTGGCCATTTATTAGGAGCCGCAGGTGCTATTGAGTCTATTGCCTCTATTTTAGCTATAGAGCATGGTGTTGTTCCACCAACAATAAATCATGAAGTTGTTGATGAGAATATTGATGCTAAATTAAACTTAACATTAAACAAAGCACAAAAAAGAGACGTTAAAGTCGCTATGAGTAATACGTTTGGATTTGGAGGACACAATGCTTGCGTATTATTTAAAAAAATTGATTAAACAACGAATGAAACACATTCGAAACATATTAAATTCCCGTTCTAAAACAGACGGGAATTTTTTTGTGTCTATCCAAAAAATTTTAGGATTTAAACCAAAAAACTTAAACGTTTATAAAACCGCTTTTACGCATCGTTCAATGAATATTAAAGATGCTTCAGGGCATGCTATAAACTATGAACGGTTAGAGTTTTTAGGAGACGCTATGTTAGGCTCAGTAATAGCCTCTCACTTATTTATTGAAGTGCCTAGCGGTGACGAAGGCTATCTTACCAAAATGCGCTCTAAAGTTGTGAGTAGAGAACATTTAAATGAATTAGGAAAAGAACTTGGCTTAATAAAACATATAGAAAGTAAAATTCCTAAAGGGCAGTTTGGTGACAACATTCACGGAAATTTATTTGAAGCATTAGTTGGAGCAATCTTTTTAGATAGAGGCTACAAGTATTGCGAAAAATTTGTTTACAATCGTGTTATAATACCTTACGTTGATATTGAACAATTAGAAGGAAAAGTAATAAGCTATAAAAGTTTATTAATAGAATGGTGTCAAAAAGAAAAGAAAACCTTTGAATATGACGTTTATGATGACACAGGAAATGATGATATAAGACACTTTGCCGTAAAACTATCTATTGATAAAAAAGTTGTAACAAAAGCCCGAGCTACATCCAAGAAAAAAGCAGAAGAAAAAGCATCAAAACGAGCCTTTTTTGTTTTCCAAAAGCAGATTTCTAAAACACTATCAGATTAAAATAGCATCTTTATAATAAATCTCTGCCAACTATAACGTTTTCGGAACAATATTAAGGAAAAGATAACTTTATTAATTGTTATAAATACTATATTTACCACTATATTAGTTTGAGTAAATGGCTGTAAAAAAATTAATTCTTGATGATTTTATTGATGATGTAAATTATACATTAATAGCAGTTCATTGTTCTATAGAAGGTTATAGACTCGCTTATTTTTTAAACAAAAAATTAGGCTTAAACCTAAAACGAAAACACGAAGATATAGATCTTAATACACTTGCTAAATATCCCATTTTTGAATGGGAAGACATAAAACAACAAGTAACTTGGCATTTAGTGTCTAATGTTTGCAGAATAGAAGAAGTGATTCAGCCACAAGAAAACACATTATTTCATTCTCAAGCCACTCGCCAAAACACCTTTTACTTAATACCAGAATATAAAAGAGTAAATTACTTTTTAAAGATAAATGATGATGGACTTTTATCTAAAAACAGTAAAAATACTTTAAGCAATATTCAAGAAATACCACATGTAATAACGGCTTACAACGTAGATGTGGATACTATAAAATCGAAAAACAATTTAATATTTTATTAGATGTTAAACAGAAAAAAAACAAAAATAGTAGCAACATTAGGTCCTGCAACTAGCAAAAAAGAAGTTTTAAAAGCAATGCTTGATGAAGGCGTAAATGTATTTAGAATTAATTTTTCGCACGCTGATTACAGTGACGTTACAGAACGTATTAAGATGATACGCGAGCTTAACGATGAGTTTGGTTACAATGCAGCAATTTTAGGTGACTTACAAGGCCCTAAACTTCGCGTTGGCACGATGAAAGGCGAAGTGATAGTAAATGAAGGAGACGAGATTGTTTTTGCTACCGGAAAACGTTTTGAAGGAACAAAAGAACGTGTTTACATGACGTATGATAATTTTCCGCAAGATGCAAAACCAGGAGAGCGCATTTTATTAGATGACGGAAAACTAATTTTTGAAGTAGTTTCTACAGATAAAAAGAGTGAAGTAACGGCTCGTGTTATACAAGGTGGACCACTAAAGTCTAAAAAAGGTGTAAACCTTCCAAACACAAATATTTCGCAACCTGCTTTAACAGAGAAAGATATTGAAGACGCTATTTTTGCTATCAATCAACAAGTAGACTGGATTGCGTTATCATTTGTGCGTCATGCTGAAGACTTAATGCAGCTAGAAACATTAATAAATGAGCATAGCGACCATAAAATACCTATCATAGCAAAAATTGAAAAGCCAGAAGCTGTAGAAAACATTGATAAAATTGTAGCTTATTGTGATGGTTTAATGGTAGCGCGTGGCGATTTAGGTGTTGAAATCCCAGCTGAAGAAGTGCCGTTAATTCAAAAAAAATTAGTGCTTCGTGCCAAGCAAGCTAGAATTCCGGTAATTATTGCAACTCAAATGATGGAAACCATGATTTCTAGCCTAACACCAACTAGAGCTGAAGTAAATGATGTTGCTAACTCTGTAATGGATGGTGCTGATGCCGTTATGCTTTCGGGTGAAACATCTGTTGGTAGTTATCCTGTGCAAGTTATCAGACAAATGTCTAACATTATAAAAAGTGTTGAAGACTCTTCACTTATTAAAGTGCCACAAATGCCGCCTCATATTCGTACAAAAAGATATATAACTAAATCTATTTGTTATCATGCAGCCAATATGGCCAATGAGATAAGTGCTAGTGCTATTTCTACCTTAACAAATAGCGGTTACACAGCATTTCAAATTTCGGCATGGAGACCTAGCGCTCATATTTTAGTATTTACTTCAAATAAGCGCATCTTAACACAGTTAAGCTTGCTTTGGGGTGTGAATGCTTTCTTTTATGATAAGTTTGTAAGCACCGATGAAACTATAGAAGATGTAAACGCAATTGCTTGTAAAAAAGGATATTTAAAAGAGGGCGATATGCTTGTTAGTCTTGCAGCAATGCCAATTCAAGAAAAAGGTATGGTGAATACATTACGTGTTACAGAGATTACCGACTGTAATTTTTAAAGTTTTTCTTACATAAATAATAGAAGAGAGTTGTACTTTATATTTTAAATACAACTCTTTTTTTTGCTAAATTGTCTCCTGGAGGAATTTAAAACTCAAACCGTAACTGTACACTGACTTCTTTTTTGGGCTCCGTTTGTTTTGGCTTTTTTTCAGTGTTGAGGTTTGATAATGAAATACCTAAAAGCCTTACCGAGTTTTGTAGTTTTTCTTGGTATAATAGGTCTTTTGCGGTTTCTAGAATAATGCTTTTGTCACTTATAAAATAAGGTAAGGTTTTGCTTCTGGTTTGTAGCGTAAAGTCACTATACTTTATTTTTAGGGTTACCGTTTTTCCGGAAACACCACTTTTATTGAGACGGCGAGAAACTTCTTCGGCAATATGGTCTAATTTTTCTAGCATAAATACTTCAGATGATAGATTCTCACTAAAGGTACGTTCAGCAGCAAGTGATTTTCTAATACGGTTAGGCTTTACTTCACTGGTATGAATACCACGAACTACATAATAATAGTATCTGCCAGATTTACCAAAATGTGTGTCAAGGTATTCTAGAGATTTACTTTTCAAGTCTTTGCCAGTAAAAATACCTTTTTGATACATTTTTTCAGCGGTCACTTTGCCAACCCCATAAAATTTACGAATATCTAATGCTTCTAAAAAAGGTAGAACTTCTTCTGGTGTTACTGTTTTTTGTCCGTTAGGCTTATTGTAGTCGCTAGCCACTTTTGCAATAAACTTATTAATAGAAATCCCTGCTGAAGCCGTTAAACCTACCTCATCAAAAATACGCGCTCTAATTTCTTTGGCAATAAGTGAACCGCTAGGATTACCTTTTTTATTATTAGTTACATCTAGGTATGCTTCATCTAGAGAAAGTGGTTCAACCAAATCTGTATACTCAAAAAAAATTTTTCGGATTTTTTTTGAAATGTCATGATACCTATCAAAACGTGGTCTTACAAAAATAAGATCGGGACATAAACGCTTGGCTTTTACACCGCTCATAGCGCTTCTTACTCCAAATTTACGAGCTTCGTAGCTAGCCGCGCTTACCACACCTCGCTTGCCGCTGCCGCCAACAGCAAGAGGCTTTCCTTGTAATTCAGGGTTATCCATTTGCTCAACAGATGCATAAAAAGCATCCATATCTACATGAATAATTTTTCGAATTGGTAAATCGTTTGGCATGATGTAAATTTACTAATTCCTAGGAAGCAAGGATTATAAATTTTAAGTTAAAAGATGAAATAGATTTTCATTTTTTTGGAAAGCATATATGGAAGAAATAGAGCGAAAATTTTTAGTGAAATCATCAGCTTTTAAAGACGAAGCGTTTAAGAATACACGAATTATACAAGGGTTTTTAAATACACATCCTGCGCGTACAGTAAGAGTAAGACTTAAAGGAGATAAAGGATTTTTAACTGTAAAAGGTTTATCAAGCAATGATGGTTTATCGCGTTTTGAATGGGAAAAAGAAATAGCTGAAGATGAAGCAAAAAGTCTTTTAGAGCTTTGCGAAGAAGGTGTTATAGATAAGATGCGTTATGAAGTTTCTTATGGTGATCATATTTTTGAAGTTGATGAGTTTTTTGGAGAAAACAAGGGATTGGTTATTGCAGAAGTTGAGCTAAACCATGCTACAGAAGTTTTTAAAAAACCTTTATGGCTCGGTAATGAGGTTACAGGACACACAAAATACTACAATTCACAATTAAGTAAAAACCCTTTTAAACAATGGAATTTATGAAAAAAACAATACTCTTTACATTGATAGCTTTAGCGCTTGTATCTTGTAAAAAAGACACAAAAAAGCAAGAAGATCTTTCTAAATCGCCTGTAGAAGTTTCAGAAGAAATGACTCCAAGTAATGTTGAAAAAGAAGAACCGATTGAAAAAAAATCTGCTTCTATTTTAAAAAAAGAACTTACAAATAAAGGATACAAAATTTTTGATTACGTAGACGAGAAAACCCAAGACACCGTGCTAATGCAGCAATACTTTATGGTTTTTTTAAAAAAAGGACCAATTAGATCACAAAATGAAGAAGAAGCTGCAGCATTACAAAAAGCACATTTAGAACATTTAGGGCGTATGTATGATGAAGGTTACGCTGATATTTCTGGGCCATTTGGCGACGATGGAGATATAAGAGGCGTTACAATTTATAATGTACCAACACTAAAAATGGCTGATAGTTTAGCTAATTTAGACCCTATGGTAAAAGCAGAACGCTTGGTAATAGAGGTACATCCGTGGTGGGCTGCCAAAGGTTTTCCGTTAAGGTAATTACAAAATATAAGTAATTATGTAATACCATATAGCCAGTGTTAAAAAGGAAAGCGGTATTCCAATACTAACCATCATATTACTTAACCTAGGTTTTAGTCTATAAATACTACAAACTGAAGCAGCAGTAATCATAATTACCATCAAATGATGATTGGTATGTTATTAAAATTGATAATCAAGAGTTTATTGGGCATTTTGCACTAAAGCGATAAGTAAATTATTTGTGTAAAAACTCATAATCATTTACAACCTTGCATATTCTCACGCGGTACCAATCATACCATATTTCTTGCCCCTTTTGTTGAGCTAATATATGTTCAGTGTTTTGTTTCCATTGAGATATGGACTCAAGATCTCTCCAATAACTTACCGTAATACCAATTTTGTTTCTAGCAGATTCCATTCCTAAAAAACCATCTTGAACTTTTGCTAAAGACGCCATTTTGTTTGACATCTCTAGGTAACCGTTGGTGTTTTCTGTTTGTGTAGAAGAAAAAATTACAGCGTAGTAAGGTGTAAAATCTTTTTTCATAAAGCATGTTTACGTTTGTTCCAAGCAAGCACCTGAACACCTTTAGAATAGTGAGCTCTATGAGGTGAATTGTTTAAAATATGATTAAATTTTGGATAGCTTATATCTAATTTTTTTATAGCTAAAGTTTCCAAAGGCCATTCTGCATGATGCACATCATACGCAATTAAATGGTTTTTGTAATCTTGAAAAACAACATACCGCTCTGTCAACCAAAGATCAGTTTTGTCTTTTGAGATGGGTTGTATTGGCAAACGATATTCTGCGTAAAAAGAATCATTAGTGACAGCATTTTTAGATGAATAAGAAAAACTATTTCGACTCATTTTAGCATGCTGATAAGGGAATTTAGACAGTCTCTTTAAAATGCTACAAGACGATTTTTTACTGCCTTCCATATTTAAAAAATAAACACTTGGTTTGTTATTATGAATAATATAAGTTCGTAAGTTTATTTCGTGAAAGTCAGATATATGAGGTATTTTGGGAATTGCTCTAATTCCAATATGATTCATATCAAACGCAACTAAACTTACCCAGGCTTTTCCGTTTATTAGATCTATTTTGAGAGGTTTAGGCACAAAAGGTTGTAAGTCTTCAAGGGCAATTTCCCAATGTAAAAAAAGCGCACGATTCCATTCCTGATAAAATATCCAAGGGTTTTTTGGATAAGGAAATGACCTATGCCTAGTATGTTTTAAAATCTCTCTTGGTTTCAAAATTAATTTTTATAAATCCCGATATAGAGTTCGCCTTTATCATTCATAGATGCACGATACATGCCGGCAGTATTAAACTCCATAACCATATTGCCATGATTGTCAACAGCGATAATTCCACCATTACCACCTAGGTTTGGTATTTTTGTTTGAACGACTTCTTTAGCGGCCTCTTGTAAAGATAGTCCTTTATATTCCATCAATGCAGATATGTCATAAGCAGCCATAGCGCGAATAAAATATTCGCCCCAACCAGTGCTAGAGACAGCACATGTTTTGTTGTTTGCATATGTGCCGGCGCCAATTATAGGAGAGTCGCCAATACGTCCCCAGCGTTTATTGCTCATGCCTCCTGTTGATGTGCCCGCAGCAAGATTTCCGTTTTTATCCAAAGCAACACAGCCTACAGTTCCAAATTTAGAATCTTTTATTTTAGCATCATAAAATGCCATTTTATGATCGTTTTTTTCTATGGTTTCTTTTGCTTTTATGTGCTTTAAAGATTCAAATCTTTTGTCTGTAAAAAAGTAACTTGAGTCTACTTTTTCCAGACCTTGTTCAGAAGCAAAAGCATCAGCGCCTTCTCCAGAGAGCATTACATGTGGCGATTTTTCCATGACTAACCTGGCCAAATTAATAGGGTTTTTTACAGTTTTAGTTCCAGCAGAAGCTCCTGCATTTAGCGTTTTACCATCCATAATAGATGCGTCTAGTTCGTTTGTTTCAGCGTTGGTAAAAACAGCACCTTTACCGGCGTTAAATAAGGGTGAATCTTCTAGTATATTTATAGTTTTTTCTACAGCATCAAGACTTGTTCCGCCTTCTTTTAAAATATTATACCCTGTTTTTATAGCCTCTTCTAGCTTTTCTTTGTAAGCTTTTTCGTCTTCTGGTGTTAAGTTTTCTTTTAGAATAGTACCAGCACCACCGTGAATAACAATAGAAAAAGTAGAGGTTTGTACATTAGTGCTGTCAGGTTTTTTTAAGGTTTGTTTTTTAGATAAGGCTTTCAATTCAGATTCGTTCATACACCCAATACAAACAATAACCGAAAATAAAAGTAATAGGGTTTTCTTCATGATAAATGTGCTTTTATAAGGTGCATTAAAGTTAACATTTTTTAAAACTACAGATTAAGTTAAGCGACTTTTTATTAGTATATTCGCAAAAAGATTAGATAATAATAAAAAAATCAAAATTTATGCAAGCAGTTGCAAAAGATTTCGGAATTGAGAAAGCTTTACACGATTTAGGTGTTAAAGATATAAATGAAGGAACTTCAACAGGTTCTAATAGTTTTTCTAACGGAGACGTTATAGAAAGCTATTCTCCAGTTGACGGTAAATTGATAGGTAAAGTTAAAACAACTACCAAAGAAGACTATGAAAAAGTTATGGAGGCAGCAACATCTGCTTTTAAAACTTGGAAAACAATGCCAGCACCGCAACGTGGTGAAATTGTACGTCAATTTGGTGAAAAATTAAGAGAGCTTAAAGAACCTTTAGGAAAACTTGTTTCTTATGAAATGGGAAAAAGTTACCAAGAAGGTTTGGGTGAAGTTCAAGAAATGATTGATATCTGTGATTTCGCAGTAGGTTTATCTCGCCAATTACATGGGTTAACCATGCATTCAGAACGCCCAGGACATAGAATGTATGAGCAATATCATCCGCTTGGTGTTGTTGGAATTATTTCGGCATTTAATTTCCCAGTAGCAGTTTGGAGCTGGAATACAGCTTTAGCTTGGATTTGTGGAGATGTATGCGTTTGGAAACCAAGTGAAAAAACACCATTAACAGGTGTTGCTTGTCAAAATATAGCCGCTGAAGTTTTTAAAGCAAATGGATTACCTGAAGGAATTTCTTGTTTAATTAACGGAGATTATAAGGTTGGAGAGTTTATGACAAAAGATAAGCGTGTTCCATTAGTATCTGCAACAGGTTCTACAAGAATGGGTAAAATTGTTGCTCAAGAAGTAGCTGCTCGTTTAGGAAAAAGCTTATTAGAGTTAGGAGGAAACAATGCTATTATTGTAACGCCAGACGCTGATATAAAAATGACAGTAATTGGAGCTGTATTTGGAGCTGTAGGTACATGTGGTCAACGTTGTACAAGTACACGTCGTTTAATTATACATGAGTCTATTTACGATCAAGTGAAAAATGCCGTAGTAGATGCTTACAAGCAATTACGTATAGGAAACCCTCTAGATGAAAACAATCATGTTGGTCCGTTAATTGATACGGATGCAGTAAAAATGTATCAGCATGCTTTAGAAAAAGTTGTTGAAGAAGGCGGAAACGTTGTAGTAGAAGGTGGCGTGTTAGAAGGCGAAGGATATGAATCTGGTTGTTATGTAAAACCAGCCATTGCTGAAGCATCTAATGAGTTTGAAATTGTTCAGCATGAAACATTTGCTCCAGTATTATACTTATTAAAATATTCTGGTGATGTAGAAAATGCTATTGATATGCAAAATGGTGTTGCTCAAGGTTTATCATCAGCTATTATGACTAATAATTTAAGAGAAGCAGAGCGTTTCTTATCTCATGCAGGAAGTGATTGTGGTATTGCAAACGTTAATATCGGAACTTCAGGAGCTGAAATAGGCGGTGCTTTTGGTGGAGAAAAAGAAACTGGAGGCGGTCGTGAATCAGGATCTGACGCTTGGAAGGTTTATATGAGACGCCAAACAAATACAATAAATTACACTACAGAGTTACCATTAGCTCAAGGTATAAAGTTTGATTTATAGTATTTCAGTTTAAAATAAATTTAAAAAAGCCATTTTCTACAAAGAAAATGGCTTTTTTAGTTTTAAACCTAGAGAGATTATTTCATAAAATGAATTTCTGTTGTGTTGAATGAAATAACCAATTCTGTATTTGATAAGGAATTTGAACCGTTACATTTTATATAAAAAACAACCTTGATTTATAAAAAATGACTTTTTTAAAAAGCAAGGCTGTTTAAAATACTTGATTAATAGCACATCAAATATAATAAAATAATATTATATATTTTTTAATTGTCTGATTTTAAGAGTTTTTGTGCTTTGTGAATACGCTAGCTATATTTTACTTTTCGTAAAATACGAACAGATTCTTTGTAATGTTTGTAAGCATTTAAATCAAAATTTTTTAAATATGGTTTTGCTTCATACAGTTTATTTATAGCTTCATGAAACAAGTTTAAATAACAGATTAAGTACGTTGCTGGAAGGTTTTTTAAATCAGCTTTTTCGTTATTGTTTAGTGTTAATCCTTTTTTTAGTTTTTCTAAAATTTTGTTGTTGGTGTTGTATATATGATGTAGTACTTTTTTATCAAATTGCGGCGGTTGAAACAGTAGTTTTGTTTGTATTTGGTAATTTGCGTTGGGTTCAAATTGAATAATGGTTTCCTCTAAAGGATAATATTTATAAGAATTTTGAAGTCCTAAACTTACGTATTCAATAATTTTGAATGAGTTTTCATCATAAGAAATAGCAACTTCATCAAGGGTTGAGTAAAATAATCGAACCTGTTCATTGATAAGTTTGATATCAACCCTAGAAAAAAAGATTTCATCTTTAACCACTTTTTTTTGTCCAGACCAACAAACCACAAAATATTCTTTAAAAACTTTATATTGAGGTTGATAATCTTTTCGGTCTTTCATAAAATCAAAAACAGCATCTAATGTGTGTTCAATGTTGTTTTGAGAATGATTTTCTATGGCTTGTACAATTTTAGAGTTTACATCTTTAATTTCTATATCAAAAACTTTTGGTATGCTAATGCTGCCTTCTCTGAAAAAGACCGAACCACCATAATATTTCCAGATATTCTTTTTTAATGAAGTGATTTTATCAATTGGTCTAATAGTAACTAAACCAACAACCCTATAATCTGGTAAATGAGGGAAAGGAATGTTTTCATACTGTACTATAGGCGGATTAGTTAAGTAAGCGTTTATAAGATTTTGAATTTTACTATCATCAAAAAAATCAACGCCTACTATACTATTGTCTGCATCCTCAACACCAATAACGATATAAGAATTGTTTTTTGGGTTGCTATTAGATAATGCACAAACATGTTTTAAAAACTTGGCTTTTCCCTCTTTTTGACTAATATCAATTTTTCGCTTCTTATCATAAAAACTATTCTCATCATTATGAGCTAATAAGTTTTTAATAAGGAGGCGTTTATTAATCATAATAAATTTCCTGTGTCAACAAGAGGTTTTTTTTAGTTAAATGCGCATTAGTTCTTTTTTAAATCTAATCATAATTCTTTTTTTACGATAGTAGAGCTAGCTTGTGCTGTAGGAAACACTAGCAAATCAGCAATATTTACATGAGCAGGTCTAGATACTGTAAAGTAAATAATTTCGGCTATGTCTTCAGCTTGTAAGGCTTTGTAGCCTTTGTAAACACCATTGGCGGCTGTGCCACCTTTAAAGCGGACTTTAGAAAATTCTGTTTCTACCAATCCAGGGTTTATAGCGCTTACTTTTATACCAAATTCATTAAGGTCTATACGCATGCCTTCAGTTATAGCTAAAACAGCATGTTTGCTTGCGCAATATACATTGCCTTTTGGGTAAACTTCTTTGCCAGCAGATGAACCAATGTTAATAATATGACCAGATTGCCTCTCGGTCATTTGTGGTATAATGGCTTTACTTACATAAAGAAGTCCTTTTACATTAATATCCATCATAGCATCCCAATCGTCAGTATCTCCTGATTGTATTGGGTCTAATCCATGAGCATTACCTGCATTATTTATTAGAATATCTATGTTTTTAAAACTTTCGGGAAGCGACTCGATAGCTTTTTGAGTAGCGTTTTTATCACTTACATCAAAGTTTAATGTATACACAAGGGTTTGTTTTTGTAATGCAGACTTAACAATGTCTAATCGTTCTTGACGTCTTCCGCATAAAACAAGTTGAATACCGTGTTTTGCAAATTCATGAGCTGTTGCTCTTCCTATGCCGCTAGTAGCTCCGGTAATTAATGCTGTTTTTTTTAGGGTCATTTTTTGTGTAAAAAATTAATGTTACAATTTAATAGTTTTTTTGCATTTTATTGCTCAATATAAGTTATCCTTTTGTGATGTGTTATGGGACTTCATGGCCTTGGCAGGCGTCTAAAATTAAGAACCAATCTTCAGTATCTAAATGTATGTTGGTTGCGTTGTATGCATTTTTTAGGCGTTCTTTTGTTGTGGTGCCTATGACAGGAGTAATATTGGCAGGATGTTTTAGTATCCATGCTAAAAGTAACTGATCTTTAGTAGCGTTATACTTCTCTGTTAATCTCTCTAACTGTAAATGAATACGTGTAGTTTGCTCATTAGTGTCTTTAAAAACTGTTCCTAAAGGAGACCAACACATAGGCTTTATTTTTTTTGCCATTAAAGTATCTAAAACGCCGTCATGCATAGCAGTATGCTGTGTTAATGAAAATTCTATCTGGTTGACACTAATATTGGTAAATTGGCTTAATAGTTCTGTTTGACTTGTAGTAAAATTAGAAACGCCAAAGTTTTTAATTTTCCCTTGTTTTTTTAATATTGAAATTGCTTCAGCCACTTCTTCAGGCTGCATCAATGGGCTTGGTCTATGTAAAAGCAATAAATCTAAATAATCCGTTTTTAGGTTTTTTAAGCTATTTTCTGCTGACCAAATAATATAGTCTTTGCTATAATTGTAATGTTTGACCTGCAGTTTTGACCTAGAGTTTCCTGGAAGCTGAATGCCACATTTACTTATAAGTTGTATAGCGTCTCTTGTTATATTACTTTCAGTAAAAGCATTTCCAAAATCAGCTTCAGTAGTATAATCACCATAAATATCGGCATGGTCAAAGGTTGTGATGTTGTTTTCTAAACAATAATTTATGGTGTCTATCATCTCTGTTTTAGAGTGCTTTTTGCCCCATTGTCCCCATGTCATGGTTCCTGCAATTATTTTTGAATACATATTGCGGTGTTTTTTATCGGTTTGATTTTAGGCTTTATAAAAGTAAAAATACTCTTAAATCTCTTTTAAAACGCGATTTTTTAACCAATTATTAACAGCGGTACAGCAAAAATTTTAACAATTTGCAGTGCTCAAATAAGCATAGTATATTCGAGGTTTAAAAAAATTAAAGAATGATGGAAGAAACAAGTACAATTGATATTAAGGCAATTAACGAGAAGATTGAAAAGGAAAGTGCTTTTGTTGATTTACTTACCCTAGAGATGAACAAGGTAATTGTAGGCCAAAAGCATATGGTTGAACGATTATTAATAGGGTTGTTAGGACAAGGACATATTTTGCTAGAAGGTGTTCCTGGACTTGCAAAAACACTAGCTATTAATACCCTTTCACAAGCAGTTCACGGAAGTTTTAGTAGAATTCAGTTTACACCAGATTTATTACCTGCCGATGTTGTAGGTACATTAATTTACAATATTAAAGAGAATGACTTTACTATAAAGAAAGGACCTATTTTTGCAAATTTCGTTTTAGCAGATGAGATAAACCGTGCGCCTGCTAAAGTACAATCAGCATTACTGGAAGCCATGCAAGAGAAGCAAGTAACCATTGGTGATGAAACGTTTGTTTTAGATAAACCATTTTTGGTAATGGCTACTCAAAACCCAGTTGAGCAAGAAGGAACATACCCGCTTCCTGAAGCTCAAGTAGACCGTTTTATGCTTAAAACAGTTATTAAATATCCTAAACTGGAAGAAGAACAATTAATCATTCGTGCCAATTTAAAAGGCGCTTATGACAAAGTAAATCCAGTTGTTTCTGTAGAACAGATTATAAGTGCTCAAAAAGCTGTTCGTGAGGTTTACATGGACGAGAAAATAGAAAAATATATTCTAGATATCATTTTTGCAACGCGTTACCCTGAAAAATATAAGTTGGCAGATTTAAAGCCTCTGATATCTTTTGGTGCATCACCTCGTGGAAGTATCAATCTTGCTACAGCAGCAAAATGCTATGCATTTATAAAGCGTCGTGGTTACGTAATTCCTGAAGATGTACGCGCTGTAGTACATGATGTTTTACGCCACAGAATAGGAATTACCTATGAAGCCGAAGCTGAAAATGTTACTTCAGAAGACATTATCAACAAAATTGTAAACGAAATAGAAGTACCATAGAATTTAAGATTTTAGAATGACGAATCGCGGTTTTTTTAAAATCGTAAATCAAAAATCTGTAATCATAAATTGAAAAATGGATACGAAAGAGTTACTAAAAAAAGTACGAAAAATAGAGATTAAGACACGCCGTTTGTCTGATCATATTTTTGGAGGTGAATACCATTCTACCTTCAAAGGTCGTGGTATGACATTTTCTGAAGTGCGTCAATATCAATACGGTGATGATGTTCGTAATATAGACTGGAATGTAACTGCGCGTACCAACGAACCTCATATTAAGGTTTTTGAAGAAGAACGCGAACTTACCATGATGCTTATGGCAGATGTTTCTGGTTCAGAGTTTTTTGGTACAGAAACCCAATTTAAAAACGAAATAGTAACTGAAATAGCTGCAACTTTAGCATTTTCAGCAACTCAAAATAACGATAAAATAGGGCTCATATTATTTTCGGATGACATAGAGCTTTATATTCCGCCAAAAAAAGGACGATCTCACGTATTGCGAATTATTAGAGAGCTTATAGAATTTCAACCTAAAAGTAAACAAACCAATGTAGCAGAGGCTTTAAAATTTTTATCAAATGTGATGAAGAAAAAAGCCATTGTATTTGTGTTGAGTGATTTTATGTCTCAAGAATACAAACACACACTTAAAATTGCTTCTGGACGACATGATGTTACCGGAATTCGTGTATATGACAAACGCGAAGAAGAAATTCCTAATTTAGGTATGGTACAAATGCAAGACGAAGAAACAGGCGAATATATGTTAGTAAACACAGCGTCTAAAAAAGTAAGGGCTAACTATGCCAAATACTATCAAGAGCGTGTAGATTATTTTAAAGATAGCTTTACAAAATCAGGAGCAGGAAGCATAGACTGCCGCGTAGATGAAAGTTATGTAAAAAAGTTATTAGGATATTTTAAACGTCGCTGATAAAACGATTTTAGATTTATGAACAACAATTTTAGATATAAAAAATTTGCAATCAATAGTTTAAAACAATTAACGTTGTTTGCACTATTGGTTTTAATATCTAGCTTTTCATTTGCTCAAGTGTCATCATCTATAGATTCTACTAAAATTAGAATAGGAGAGCAAATTACGTATCAAGTTCAAGTAGAAGTAGACTCTACAGATCTTGTTGTTTTTCCTGAAGGGCAAACATTTTCTCCTCTAGAAATGATTGAATCTTATGATATTGACACAACAAAATACGACGCTAAATACAGCTTAATAAAAAAATATGGCCTTACACAATTTGATTCTGGGCATTACACAATACCAAGACAAAAAATTATTATTGGTGATAAAACCATATTTACAGATTCGCTAAAAGTTGAAGTAAATAATATTGTTGTAGACTCAACAAAACAAGGTTTGTATGATGTAAAACCATTCATCACAGTAGAAAAAAGTAAGACTAATTCGTGGAAAATCCCGCTTTATGTATTAATTGCTTTAAGTGTTGTAGGCTTTTTATTGTATTGGTTTTTATGGCGAAAAAAACCACTTACTGAAGAAGAAAAAATTGCACTACTACCACCATATGACAGAGCAAAACTAGCTTTAAAAAAATTAGATGAAAGTCATTATTTAGAGCATGAAGAATATAAAGAATACTATTCTGAACTTACTTTAGCCATCAGAAAATATCTTGATGAAAAAGTTTACGACCATGCTTTAGAAAGTACAACAGACGAATTGATTTCGCGACTACAATTACTTAAAGAAGGAAACCAAATAGATTTAAGCAAGGAAACAATCTCTAATTTAGAAAGTATTTTTAAACGTGCCGATTTAGTAAAGTTTGCAAAATCTGCTCCAGATAAAGAATTAGCAAAACTAGATAGAAAAACTGTAGACAACGAGATAGATCATGTAAAAGAGGTGTTGCCAGAACCTAGTGAAGAAGAAAAATTACTTAACGAACAATATAAATTAGAACAAGAACGTAAAAAGAAACGCCGTAAAGTTATTTTATCTGTAACAGTAATAATAGGTTTGCTAATAGCAACATTTGTTGGGTTTGGTTTAAAATACGGTTTTACTTATGTAAAAGATACTATTGTAGGTAATGATAGTAAGCAATTACTTGAGGGCGATTGGGTTCGAAGTGATTATGGTGTGCCACCAATAACAATATCAACACCTGAAGTTTTAAAGCGTTTAGAAGCCCCTAAAACAAGTACCCAAGGCCAAGTTACATCTTTTGGTTATCAAAATGCTTCAGATAACTTGAGTATTATGGTTAGTACAGCTACGTTACCACAACAACAGCAATTACAGCAGCCTCAACAAGGACAGCAAAACACTAACGAAAATCAAGTAAACTTGGTGGCTGTTTCAGAAGAAGCTATTAAAGCTATGGAAGCCAAAGGGTATCAAAATATTATTGTAAAACAGGAAAAATTTGTAACACCAAATGGCGCCGAAGGCTTAAAAACATATGGAACGGCAAACATTCCACTTGCTCAAAGTGATAATTTTATAGAGGGCGAATACATGATGTTTCATTTTACAGCACAAAATGTGATTCAGCAAATAATTATAAGCTGGGAAACAGATGATGTATATGCACAACAAATGGCAGAAAGAATGATGAACTCTCTAGAACTTAAAAAAGTAGAATAATGTTTGAAGGATTTGAATTTTTAAATAAAGAATTTTTCTGGTTGTTTTTATTACTACCATTAGCCTTGCTTTGGTATATTTTTAAGTTTAAAAAGCAAACGGCTGCTTTAAAAATATCTAGCATAAATGGGTTTAAAACAACAAACTCGTTTTTACCTAAACTAAAACACGCACTGTTTGTATTAAGGCTGTTGGCTTTAGGTCTTATTATAACAGCATTGGCAAGACCACGAACAGTTGATGTTTCTACAAAAACCAAAACAACACGAGGTATTGATATTGTTATGGCTATAGATGTTTCTGCAAGTATGCTTGCCAAAGATTTAAAGCCAAACCGATTAGAAGCTCTTAAAAATGTTGCAGCACAGTTTATAAAAGAACGACCTAATGATAGAATTGGTCTTGTAGAATATGCAGGAGAAAGCTATACAAAAACACCTATTACTAGTGATAAATCTATTGTATTACGATCTCTAAACGACATTAAATATAATAACATTATTACAGGAGGAACGGCAATAGGTATGGGACTTGCAACGTCCGTTAACCGCCTAAAGGATAGTAAGGCCAAAAGCAAAGTGATTATTTTGCTTACAGATGGTGTTAACAATACCGGATTTATAGACCCTAAAATAGCAAGTGAGTTAGCTGTTGAATATGGTATAAAAACCTATACCATAGGACTTGGAACAAACGGAATGGCTTTGTCACCTGTGTCAATGCTAGCTAATGGCGCATTTCAATACGGACGAGTTCAAGTAGAAATTGATGAAGCACTTCTTAAAGAAATTGCTGAAGCTACAGGAGGTAAATATTTTAGAGCAACAAACAATCAAAAGCTAGCAGAAATTTATGAAGAAATTAATAAGCTAGAAAAAACAGATATTGAAGAATTTAAATTCTACAACTACCAAGAAATGTTTCGTCCATTAGTGCTTTTAGCAGGACTTTTATTGTTGTTAGAATTGTTATTGCGTTTCACCATTTTTAGAAGTTTTATTTAAAATGTATCAATTAGAAGAAAAAATATGGTTTTGGATGTTGTTGGTTATACCAGCAATTATACTTTGCTTTTTGTTGCTTCAATTATGGAAACACAAAACACAAAAACGTTTTGCAGACAAAACCTTACTTAAAAAATTAAGTCCAGATCAATCACTGTTTAAATCTGTTTTAAAGGTCATTGTATTGTCATTGGCATTTGCATGTTTAGCAATAGCATTAGTAAATCCTAAAATAGGAACAAAGCTAGAAACCGTTAAGCGTGAAGGTGTAGATGTTGTCTTTGCTATAGATGTATCTAAAAGTATGCTAGCCGAAGACATTGCTCCAAACCGACTAGAGAAATCAAAACAACTTGTTACGCAAATCATTAATAATTTAGCTAGTGACCGCGTAGGAATTATAGCTTATGCAGGAAAAGCATTTCCACAATTACCAATTACTACTGATTATGCATCGGCTAAAATGTTCCTTCAAAACATGAATACAGATATGCTATCATCACAAGGAACTGCTATAAACGAAGCCATAGAACTAGCCAAAACCTATTACAATGATGATGAACAAACAAATCGTGTGTTAATTATTATTTCTGACGGCGAAGACCATAGTGAAGCAGCAGCAAGCGTAGCTGAAGAAGCTAGTGAAGAAGGCATCAGAATTTTTACAATAGGTGTTGGTGATGTAAAAGGAGGACCAATTCCAATAAAAAGAAACGGTGTTGTTTTAAACTATAAAAAAGACAATCAAGGAGAAACTGTTATTACCCGACTAAACGAAGAAACACTAAAAAACATCGCAGATGCTGCAAATGGTGCTTACATAAACGGAAGAAGCACAAACAGCGTTGTTGAAAGCATAAGAGATATTTTAAATAAAATGGATAAAAAGGAGTTTGAAGCCAAACAATTTGCAGATTTTAAAGATCAGTTTCAATGGTTTTTAGGACTTGCTCTTTTCTTCCTTTTTATAGATATTTTCTTGTTAGAAAGAAAAACAGCTTGGCTTAAAAAGTTGAATTTATTTAATGAAAACCTATAGTTTTACGCTAAAATCCAGCTTTTATAGACAAAAACAGTTGAATTTTATAAATTTTTTAACGAACAAAAAATCAGGGTTTTATAACTTGCTATTTGCAATAAAATGAACATGAAATACCTATTTACAATCATACTAACCTTTGTAACAATCGTTTCTTTTTCTCAAGAAAAAGAAGAACAAGAATTGCTGGCTATGCAAAAAGCCAACGATTATGTGTACCAAGGTAACGAAAAAGCAAATTCAGAAGATTATATTGCAGCTGAAATGGATTACAGAAAAGCCATTTCTAGTCAAGAAACCAATGTTGCAGGCGCATATAATTTAGGAACATCCTATTACAAAAAAGGAAATCTAGACGAAGCGCTTTATCGTTTAACACAAGCGGCAAAAAATGCTACAAACAAAGAAAATAAGCACAAAGCATATCATAATATTGGTAATATCTTAATGCAAAACAAAAAGTGTAAAGAAGCTGTAGAAGCTTATAAAAATGCATTGCGTAATAATCCTTCAGATGAAGAAACACGCTACAATTTAGGTTTAGCAAAAGAATGTGCTGAACAACAAGAAGATCAACAAGATCAAAATCAGGATCAAAACGAAGATCAAGAAAACAAAGACGAGAATAAAGATCAAGAAGATCAGAAAGACAAAGAAGGCGACAATAAAGAAGATAACAAAGACGAAGGTGATCAAGATAAAAAAGATGGAGAAGATCAAGAAGATGATAAAGGAGAGCCTAAAGATGACAAGCAAGACCAAGGTAAAGAAGGCGATAATGAAAAGAAAGAACAACAAAAACCACAGCAACAGCCAGGACAGTTATCACCGCAACAAATAAAAAACTTGCTTGAAGCCATGAACAATCAAGAAGAGAAAGTTCAAGAAAAAATAAATGCTGAAAAGCAAAAAGGAGTCAAAGTACAAACAGACAAAGATTGGTAAACAAACATGCTGAAAATCTTTAAATACATATCAATATCACTAATAGTACTTGCAACAAGTATAGCCTCTGCTCAAATTAAATTTGAAGCAAAAGTAAGTAAGAAACGTTTAGGCGTAAATGAGCGTTTACGTGTAGATTTTGAAATGAATAAGGATGGCGATAATTTTAATCCGCCAAGTTTTAACAACTTTATGGTTGTTGGAGGTCCTAATCAATCGGTTAGTAATTCTTGGATTAATGGAAAACGATCATTCTCTAAAACGTACAGTTACTTTTTAGCACCTAAAAGACAAGGTACATTTACCATACAGCAAGCTACTATTGAGATTGATGGTGAAACCTATAAAACAACGCCTGTTACCGTTACGGTAACCAAAGCTGTTGATAAACCTAAAGATGGTAATAATGCCGATTATATTGCTTCAGAGAATATTCATCTGGTTGCTGAAATATCAAATACAAATCCATACCTAAATGAAGCGATAACGGTTGTTTACAAATTATATGTATCACCAAATACTGGTGTAAGTAATTGGCGAGAAATAGATAACCCAAAGTATAGCGATTTTTGGAGTCAGAATATAGATATCAAAGGATTAAAAGTTCAGAATGGCACATACAAAGGCGAAGATTATCGCTATGTAGTTTTAAGAAAAACAGTCTTATATCCTCAAAAAACAGGAAAACTAGATATTGAGCCTTTAAGTCTTGATATTACAGTAGAAGTACCAACAAATCGTCGTGACATTTTTGGTTCTAGATTGGTAAATCAGGTACACAAAACAGTTTCAGCAGGGAATAGAACCATAAAGGTAAAACCATTACCAGAAACAGGAAAACCAGCAGGTTTTACAGGAGCTGTTGGTGAGTTTGATTTTAAAGTAATTACATCAAAAAGCGAGTTAAACGCTTCAGAATCTTTACAAGCTAAAGTTGAGGTTTCTGGTAAAGGAAACTTAAAACTTTTTGAGTTACCAAAGATAAATATGCCAAGTTCTCTAGAGGTTTATGAACCTGAACATTCAGAAAACGTGAGAACAAATCTAAACGGTATGCATGGTAGTATTTCTGATAGTTATACCGTTGTACCACAGTTTAAAGGAAAATATCCAATACCTAGTATTTCATTTTCTTATTTTGATTTAAAAACAGAAAGTTATAAAACCGTTTATTCTGACGAACAAGTGATTTCAGTTTTAGAAGGACCAACAAACACTTCTGAAAATCAAGATATAACTTCTACAAGCGGAAGCAAACAACGTGTTGTTGAGAGCAATAATCAGTTTGCTTTTGTTAAGACAGACCCTAACTTAATGCCTATTAAAAAACCACGTTTTTTTAGATCTTTAGGCTTTTGGTCTGCAATGTTTTTGCCTTTATTAGCGATACCTCTAGCTATTTTATACAGAAGAAAAAAGCAAGAGCGCGATGCAGATGTATTTGGTAATAAAATAAGAAAGGCTGATAAATTAGCTAAAAAATATTTAAGCGAAGCTAAAAAGGCATTAGGACAGAAAGAAGCTTTTTATGTGGCTCTAGAAAAAGCATTGCATAATTACTTGAAAGCAAAATTACATATTGAGACTAGTGATTTTTCAAAAGATAAAATTCAAAATCTATTATTAGAAAAGCAAGTAAGTCAAGCTACAATAGTTGAGTTTGTGAGTATTCTAAAAAACTGTGAATTGGCGCGTTATACACCTATTACACAAGTGGAAATGGAGCAAGACTATGAAAAGGCAGCAAAAACTATTTCAGCAATAGATAAACAAATACAGTAAACGTTTAAGAAGATATTATGAAAAAAATCATTTACATATTATTTGCTGTTATTACGTTTTCAGTAAACGCCCAAAAAAACAGTGTGTTATTTGAACAAGGAAATACGTTGTACAATAATGGGAACTATAAAGATGCCATCTCAAAATATGAGGAAATAATAAAAAACGGAGAGCATTCATCAGCGCTTTATTATAATTTAGGAAATGCGCATTATAAACTTAATAACATAGCGCCTAGTATTTATTATTTTGAAAAAGCGTTGCAGTTATCTCCTAATGATCAAGAAATAAAAAATAATATAGCCTTTGCAAGAAACATGACCATTGATGCTATAGATACTGTGCCAGAAGTTGGTTTTTCAAAAAGTATAAACAGTATTTCTGGTACTATGAATTTTGATGGTTGGGCAATAACATCAATAGTTTGTGTTGTACTTTTTGTTGTTCTATTTATAGGGTATTATTTTGTTTACAATACATCACGAAAAAGAATTCTATTTATTTCAGGAATGGGATTTTTAATTTTTGCAGGTATTGCTTTAGGCTTAGCATTTCATCAAGAAAACCTTGTAAACAATAACAATCCAGCCATTGTTTTTGCAAAAGAGAGTCAAGTAAAAAGTGAACCTAATTTACGAAGTGCAGAAGCCTTTAAACTTCATGAAGGAACAAAAGTTCAAATACTTGATACCGTAAATAATTGGAAGAAAATAAAACTTTCTGATGGCAAATCAGGATGGATACCAAGTCAAGACATTAAAGCGCTTTAGAAATTATTATTATTTAACACAAATAGTGAGCTTTCAAAGTCGTATATTTGTAGCTCAAATCTTTATTAGATATGCCTAAAAAAGCAGTGTCAATTTTTTTTATAACCTTATTCACGTTGTTCATCTCTGCGCCAACAGTGATTTCTTTGGTTGAAAAATCATTTGATACGGCTGCTTTTTTTAATGTTTGTGAAGAAGAAAGCAATAATTCTGAAACGGTTAAGATTTTTGAAGTAAAACTGTTAGAAAATCAACAGTATTACTTATCACTTTTAGATTTAGAAAAAGAAAAATCCTACACATCTTACTTAAAAAATTACACACCACATGTAATAGAGTGTGTATCTCCGCCTCCTGAAATAAGTTAATTTTTTAACAAACTTACACTTGTGTGGTAATTTTATCCTTAACAGATAAAGTTATTACATGTACTTTATTTTTAATTTTAATTAATTTATTTCATGTTTAAAAATTTGAAAAGCGACTTACCAGCGAGTTTAGTCGTGTTTTTTGTTGCCTTACCATTATGTTTAGGTATTGCTCTTGCCAGTGGAGCTCCCTTGTTTTCAGGATTAATAGCTGGTATTATTGGCGGAATTGTTGTAGGAGCTTTAAGTGGCTCTAAAGTTGGCGTTAGTGGCCCTGCAGCTGGTTTAGCTGCAATTGTATTAACCGCAATAGGCAGTTTAGGAGGTTATGAAAACTTCTTGGTTGCTGTAGTTTTAGGAGGAGCAATTCAATTGCTTTTTGGTGTATTAAAGGCAGGTGTTATAGGTTACTATTTTCCTTCATCTGTTATTAAAGGAATGCTTACCGGTATAGGAATTATTATTATTTTAAAACAGATACCTAATTTTTTTGGTTATGATGAAGAATCAGCTTGGGATTTAGAGTTTTTTGAAATAGATGGCGGAAATACCATATCAGAGTTGTTTTCTGTTTTAAATAATATCCATCCAAGTGCTGCCTTAATAGGAATTGTTAGTTTAGCTATTTTGATACTTTGGGATCGTGTGCTTTCTAAAAAAGGTAAAATATTTAAACTTGTTCAAGGACCATTGGTTGCTGTAGTTTTAGGGATAATATTTTATAATTTTACTAAAGATGGGTCTTTTGCTATAGCCGGAAAGCATTTAGTAAGTGTGCCAACACCAGAAAGTGCTTCAGATTTCTTTAATCAATTTAGTTTTCCAAACTTTGCAGCAATAACTAATGTGGATGTTTGGGTAACGGCTTTTACTATTGCATTAGTAGCAAGTTTAGAAACATTATTATGCGTTGAAGCCTCTGATAAATTAGATCCAGATAAAAACGTTACACCAACTAATAGAGAGTTACTAGCTCAAGGAACAGGAAACATGATTTCGGGACTAATAGGTGGTTTACCAATAACTCAAGTAATTGTTAGAAGTTCTGCAAATGTTCAATCAGGAGGAAAAAGTAAATTATCAACCATTATTCACGGGTTTTTACTGCTTATTTCAGTTATCTTGATTCCTAGATTGTTAAATATGATTCCGCTTTCGGTATTAGCAGCTATTTTATTAGTGGTTGGTTACAAATTAGCAAAACCATCACTTTTTAAAACTATGTATAAACTAGGTTGGAAACAATGGGCGCCTTTTATTGTAACAGTAGTAGGTATTGTGTTTACTGATTTATTATTTGGTATAGGATTAGGGCTTATGGTTGGTATTGTAGTAATACTTTTAAAGAGCTATCAAAACTCTCACTTTTTACATATTGAAGAGAAAAATAGTAATAAAAATAGAGTGAAAATGACCCTTGCTGAAGAAGTAACGTTTTTTAATAAAGGCGCAATACTTAAAGAGCTAGATAATTTACCTGAAAACACATATTTAGAAATTGATCTTATTAATACTAGATATCTTGATAATGATATTATAGAGATTCTAGAAGATTTTCTTTTCAAAGCCAGAGAAAGAAATATAGATATTAAACTTATTTCAAAACGGGGCATTGTAGAAAACCCATCAAGTTTTATTGAGTTTTTTAGAGAACGTCCAAAATCAAACAAAAGCTTAAGTTAGTTTTAAATACAATTTTAGCTTTTTAAGCTATATAGGTTGTATAACCTTGTAAGTAATGCTTATAAAGGTCTTTTTATATTGTCTTTAAAAATAACTTACTTAAGTTTGATGTAAAATAAAACTTAAACAATACACATTTAAACATTAAGATAGGCTACTTGTTTGTAGTAGTCTAATTATATAAAATATTAAAATAAAAATTATGAAAGCACATACTAAAGAATCACAAGCAACAATGACACCAGAGAAATCATTGCAATTCTTAAAAGAAGGAAATGTAAGATTTCAAAAAAACTTAAAAGCAAACAGAAACTTATTAGAGCAAGTAAATGATACAAGTGAAGGTCAGTTTCCATTTGCAACTATTTTAAGTTGTATAGACTCTAGAGTATCAGCAGAATTGGTTTTTGATCAAGGATTAGGAGATATTTTTAGTGTGCGTATTGCCGGAAATTTTGTAAACGAAGATATTTTAGGTAGTATGGAATTTGCTTGTAAACTAGCAGGAACAAAACTAATTGTAGTGTTAGGACATACAAGTTGCGGTGCTATAAAAGGAGCTTGTGACCACGCAGAAATGGGTAACCTTACAAAGCTAATAGAGAAAATAACTCCAGCTGTAAACGCTGTAAGTGAACCTCAAGATGAAAGCTTAAGAAATTCTAAAAATCTTGAGTTTGTAGATACAGTATCAAAAAAGAATGTTGAATTAACAATTGAAAGAATTCACCAAGAAAGTCCAATTTTATCTGAAATGGAAAAGAATGGAGAGATTATGATTGTTGGTGCTATGTACGACATAAATACTGGATCTGTTACATTTTATTAATAGAGTAACACGGTAATTTATGAAAAAGCAAATAAGTTTGGTGGTGCTCACACTTATGTTTGCACTACCTGGCTTTTTACATGCTCAAGGCAGTGACTTTGGTAATTGGCTTATTTATTTTGGAAACAAAAAAATAAATTCCAAATGGAACATTCATCACGAAGTACAATATAGAAATTATAATGCCATTGGAGATTTAGAACAGCTGTTGTTACGAACAGGATTAGGCTACACTTTTAATGAAGGAAAAGCTAATGTTTTGTTAGGGTACGGTTATATTTTGTCTGAAAACTATATAGCAAATACAGATAATAAAGAATCTGTAAATGAACACAGAATTTATCAGCAATTTATATCAAAGCAACAGTTAGGAGCCGTAAAACTAAATCACAGATACCGCTTTGAACAACGTTTTGTAGAAAGTGATTTTAAAATGAGATTTCGTTACTTTTTAGGTATAAATATACCTTTTAGTAAAACAAGTAAGTACTATCTATCAGGATACAATGAGATTTTTTTAAACACAGAAAGTGAGGTTTTTGATAGAAATAGAACCTACGGAGGTTTAGGGTATCAAGTGAGTAAAAACGTAAAGATAGAAGCTGGTTATATGAATCAGTTTTTTGAGAAAAGCAGCAGAGATCAGTTTAACATTATGACCTTTGTAACCTTTTAAAACTAAAAAACATAGAATATTAAAAGAGCCGCTCTAAAGCGGCTCTTTTATTTTGAACTAACTAAATATAAAAATTATTGTAATAATTCATATTGAAATTGTGGATAGCCTCTTTCACCTGCCTCGCTTTCGACAGCGGTGAATCGTAATTTATAGTAGTTCCCATCAGTATCTTTTATTACATAATAGGTGTCCTCTTTAACTGAAGTTTCACCACTCATATAATCAACACTTCTCCAACCACTTCCTATAACAGCGCGATTGTTGTATACAAAGCTAGCTTCCGTAACGTTATCATAAGTAAAATCAACATAACTTGGCGTAGAATCATCTTCAACAGTAATTTGATACAAACCAACACCTCCAAGTGTATTATGTAATGTGTAATCAGAATAGGTTAATCCAGCTGCTAAGTTTCCTTGAAGACCATAGTAAGAAAACACTCCTCCAAAATCTATGTCCCAATTTGATGACATTGGTTCATTATTTACAATTTGTCCATCTGTTAAGCTTATAGCTGTAAGATTATAGCTGTTGTCTTTCGCTATGGTGATTTCAGAAAAATCAGTGGTGTTACTTAACGCTGCATATTGTATTGTATAGCTGCTTCCGTTAGTTAAAACTCTAACCTTCATAACCCCTCTTGCGTCTCCAGTAGTATTTATAGTACCATTATTTGTGGTTGGGATTTCATTTCCTAAATTTATAATGTAAACATTGTTTTCACTGTCAGTAGTAGATATTTCTCCAAAAGCAGTACCTGTTAACTCACCTTCTTTACTGTCTGTAAAAGAAATACCTGCATCCAGATCGCCATATTGCAAATAACCGACAGGTAACCCTTGTATTAATTCAGCAACAGTATTTACTGTTACAGTTGTAGGAGTAAAATTTTGATCTAATGTGTTTAAAGTTAAAGTAGAAGTTAATGTTGTAGCCTCTGTTACTGTTGTAATGTCAGTAATACCATCTAATTCGGCAGCAGATACTAATAAGGCACTGTTAAGAAACACCCTGTTTTCAGAACCATTATATACTGCGATTTCCCAAGAATCACGTCTCACTGCCAATTGTTCTCCAGTACTTAAGTCTACATAAACACGATTAGGCTGATTAAAACCACCTACTTCAGGATCTATAATGCCACCAGAAGATGGAGGTGTTGATACAGTTGGAGTCCAGTTGTCATCGTCACTACTGCAACTTGTAAAAAGTGTCGTTGCTATCAATAATATTAGTGTTAGAAATTTGTTTGTCATAATGATTAGTATTAAAAATTTAAGTTATACGTGAGTTTTAAAAAATATGATCGGCCATAACCAATTAATCGTGTAGTGGCAGTAGAGGTAGAATGTGCTCCTGCAGAAGTCCCTGTGTTAATATTTACAACATCTAATAGATTTCTTGCGCCAAGTGTTGCACTTATTTTAGGGGTAAATTCTGTTCTTATAGAGGCATTCAACCATGTAAAAGCATCGGTTTCTCCAATAAACAATTCACCGTTTGTATTATTAAATACACCTTGTGTTTTACCAGTATATTTTAATTGACTAGAAATAGATGTGTTCCACTTTTCTATGTTATATGTTAGTGATGTTTGTAAATTTAAACTCCATAAATAGTCAGAGTCATTGTCAATAGATTTGTTGATAGCATTTGTAATGCCTAAATATGTGGCACCCAAACCGATATTCCAGTTTTTATAAATAAAACTATTGTCTAAGGTGAAACCTATACGTTTACTGTAATCTATATTATCTTGTGTAAAGAGAATTCTACCATCTTCATCTTCGGTAGTAATGCTGGCTATAGCATCTTCTAGGTTAATATAAAAGAACGTAAAGTTAGAATTTAAAAAGCCTTCTTTGGAAATTCTAAAATTGTCTTTTAAGTTTACAAAAACAGAAATACCATCTTCTGGTTGTAATTCTGGATTACCTCTTACATTATGGTTTGAGTCTACAAAGTAATAAAAGAGTTCTTCAAAGTTAGGGGCTCTATAGGCAGAGCCAACTACAGCTTTTAACTTTAATTTATCTGAAAAATCATAAGTTGATGACAGCGACCAAATTAAGTGATTATTAAATTGAGAGCTATGTGTAAATCGTGCACCCGGATTTATAGATAACTTTGATAATGGTTGAAATTCGGCAATACCAAATAATTCATAATTAGTTATAGTGTTTTCAACTACATCACTTGAATAACTACCTGTAGCAATAGCATCAAAACCTTTTTGATGTGTAAATTCATAACCTAGTTGCAGGTTAAAAAGGTTTGATTTAGGTATTATATTATTTACAAATGCTTTTGAGTACCAAACTTCAGATGATTGACTTTCAGCATCAGTTTCAACAGATTGAGTACGCTTTTCTAAAATATTGTAAACAAATTCTTTATAGTTTCGTTTTTGATTCTGATATGAAAACGAAAAATTATATTTTGTAACTCCAATCAATGGGCCAGAGATATTCAAATTATTTACCCATCTATTGGTTGAGTAATTTTCATCCACAGCTGTTGGATTAAGAACTCCGTTTTGATATCTACCATTTACTATTCTATTGAATATATCTAGTTCTTCATTGAAATATTGTAGTTTGTAAAATAAGTTGTGCTTACCTAGATCTAAATCAACATTTGCAGATACCGTAATTTGTTCTTTAGGATTCCATTCTGTACCACGTAAACTATCGTTTATAACTGTTCCATCTTGAATATTGACATAATTTTTCCCTTTATATCCGTTGTAGAAACCAGCAAAATCATTACGTGAAGCACCAATAGAATAGGATAACTTTTCATTAACTTGGTTCGTAGCTCTAAAATTTTGAATATGTCTTCCTCTATCAAATATCTCAAACTCGTTACCTACAGTTTCTTCTTGAAGTGAGAATTGAAGCTCCCAACCATTGTCTTTTAGGCCTCTTTTAGTAATAATATTAATAACACCAGCCACTGCGTTGTCACCATATAAAACACCCATGGAGCCTTCTACAATTTCTACTCGCTCAACATCATCTATATTTATTTGAGTGATATCTATGTTATTGCCAAGCCCATTATCACTAACAACAGGAATTCCATCTACTAATATTTTAACATATTGTCCATCTAAACCAAATAAGCTTATAGTTGATCGACCATCAGATGAGTCAGGGTTTATTGTAATATTTAAGCTGTTGAATAATACATCAGCTAAATTATTTCCAGCAACATTTGCAATGTCTTTATTATTAATTGTTCCAACAGTAAACAGTTTCTTACTAACAGACATTACATTACTTTCTCCTATTATTACTACTTCCTTAAGCTGCTCGGTTTTACTAGAATCTTTTTCTTTTACTTGACTAAAAGTAAGTGAGCAGAAAAAAAGTGTAAAATAAATGAGGATTTTATTTTTATTTAGACTCATTCTTGATTAAATTTGCTGCAAATATATAATCTTATTTTAAATCAGTCTAAATAAGAATGGTATTTTTTAATTTTTTTTAAACACAAATCAAAACCTTAAAAATGAAACAAATAGTTCTATCAGCATTTCTTGCACTTGCATTCTTATCAAACGTAACAGCTCAAAGTAAAAAGAAGCAAGATCAAAAAGCCATTAAAGATATGTGTGGTTGTTATGAAGTGACTTTTAACTTTGCTGAAACTTTCGAATACTCAGGAGATTCTACTTATATACCATCAAAAGTAAAACATGATAAAGGTTTAGAGTGGGTACAATTGGTAGAAGACAGCAAAGACAAAATCTCAATGCAACACTTACTAATTGTTGGTTCTAAAGAACACCCATATATCGTAAAGCACTGGAGACAGGATTGGGAATACCAAAACACAGATTTATACGAGTACAACCATGATAATAACTGGACTTATGTAAGTCTTCCAAAAGATAAAGTAAAAGGTCAGTGGTCACAAAAAGTATTTCAAGTAGATGATAGTCCTCGTTATGAAGGATCTGCTTCTTGGGTACATGTTGATGGTAAAAGCTACTGGGAGAGCACAACATCTGCACCACTACCAAGACGTGAATACACAAAGCGTAGCGACTATAACGTTACTGTAAGAAGCAACCGTCATGAAATCGTTGATAACGGTTGGATTCACGATCAAGATAATGATAAAGTTATTCGTGAAAATGGTAAAAAAGATATCGTATTAGCTCAAGAAAAAGGTTATAATACTTATGTAAAAGTTGAAGACAGTAAATGTAAAGCAGCTCAAGACTACTGGAAAGAAAATCAAGCAAAATGGGCTATTGTGCGTGCTAAATGGGATGAGGTTTTTGCTAGAAATAAAGACTTATCTCTAGAAGAAAAAGTAGATAACAAAGTGCTTTTTAAGTATTTGTTTGACGAGGAAAACTATAAAACAGCAGATGAAATAAATCCGCTAATTGAATCATTTGTAAAAAAGTAAAATGAAAAATTTTAAACTAAAAATCTTTGTATTAGCTATACTGATAGGCTTACAAGGATTTTCACAGGACAATATTTTTTTAAGTCGTGATTTTTGGAATACAAAACCAACACCAGAAATCATAGAGCAAAAAATAAAAGAAGGCAACAATCCTGCTGAGGCAAACAGGAATAATTTTGATGGTGTAGTGTATGCGATTTTACAAAACGCACCATTAGAAACCATTATTTATCTGCAATCTCAAAAAGGTAATGATGTCAATAAATTGACTCACGATGGTAGAACCTATATTTTTTGGGCAGCTTATAAAGGTAATGTTGAGTTAATGAAACACCTTTTAAATCAAGGTGCAAAAACCGATTTAACTGACGATAAAGGAAACACTATTTTAAACTTTGCAGCGTCATCAGGTCAAAAAAATACAGATGTTTATGAGCTTTGTATCGCTAATGGCGCAAACCTAAAAACAGACTTAAACCCTGATGGAGCTAACGCTTTATTATTGTCTGCTCCTTATAATACTGATTTTGAATTAATAGATTTTTTTGTATCAAAAGGATTAGATTTAAAAAGTACAGATGCTCATGGTAACAATGCCTTTAACTACGTAGCCAAAACAGGTAATACAAGGCTAATGAACAAGCTTATTAATAAAGGTGTTAAAGGAAATGATCAAGCATTTATGTTTGCTGCTTATGGAACACGCGGAAAGACCAATGGTTTAGAGGTTTACAAATTTTTAGAAGAAAACGGATTAAAGCCTAATTCAACAAACCACGAAGGTGTTTCGCCGTTGCATGTGCTTGCTTCAAGATCAAAAGATACTAAAGTCATTAATTACTTTTTAGAAAACGGATTAAATGTAAATGCTAAAGATCACAATGGTAATACACCATTTTTAAATGCCGCTTCTAGAAACGATTTAGCTGTAGTAAGCTTATTGTATACCTATAAACTTGAAAATATTAATCAAGCTAATAAAAAAGGAGAAACCCCTTTAATGCTTGCAATACAAAACAATAGTCCGCAGGTTGTCAATTTCTTGATAGATAACGGCGCTAATGTAAAATTAGCAGATACAAATGGATACAATCTAGCTTACTATGTTATTAGTGGTTATTCAAACAGAAATAAAGACGGTTTTACAAAAAAATTAGAGCTTATAAAAGCAGCTGGTTTAGACCTAAAAGCGCCTCAAAAAAATGGAAACACTTGGTATCATTTAGCTGTTGAAAAAAACAGTTTAGAGCTGTTGAAAATGGCTACTGAATTTGGTCAAGATATTAATGCTAAAAACAAAGAAGGTAATACCGCTTTGCTAATTGCAGCGATGAAAGCAAAAGATGATAACATTTTAAAATTCCTTTTAGAACAAGGTGCTGATAAAACTATCACTACCGATTTTGATGAAACAGCTTACGATTTAGCTTCAGAAAATGAGCTACTAAAAAAGAATAATATTTCAATTAAATTCTTAAAATAAATGATGTCATCCTGAACTTGATTCAGGATCTCAATAAAAAGATTAAAACATGAAATTAAAACACATAACCCTTTTAAGCATTTTAGTTTTAGGATTAGTATCCTTTACAACCTTAACAGAATCTACCAAGTATAAGTGTATGATTCAAATGACGAATTATACAGGAGAAGGCGCTTACATTGTGATTTCGTTAATCAACCCAGAAGGAGCTTATGAAAAAACCTTGTATGTAAAAGGTGATGACGATGAGTGGTACAATACAGTTGAAGAATGGTGGCAATTTTATGGCAAAAAACGTCATAACATTGATGCAATCACAGGCGCAACAGTTGCTGGTGGCGAACGCGCTATAGAAGTGATAGATATTGAAGACTCTAAAATAGATGCAGGTTACAGCATCCGTTTTGAAACCGCTGTTGAAGATGATGAATACTTTGTTGATGATGTACAATTTCCATTAACAATTGAAAACATCAAAGGAAAACACGAAGGTAAAGGCTTTATTCGCTATATCAGAATGATGCCGAATTAATGCGTTGAAATTGAAGGCGAAGATGAAGTCGAAGGTTACAAGACGTCTGAAAAGAAAAGGCGAACTGTCATCCTGAACGTGATTCAGGATCCAAATTGACACTGTGTTTTAAAATTAATCGATTTCGTATCAAGTGCGGAATGACAAGATTATAATAATTGTCACTTCGAATGTATCACATTGCGTATAGCCGGAATGTAAGCTCGAAGTCTCAAAATAAAAATTATGACCATATCCATTTGGAGATACAGTCACCTTGCGTTGGCTGTATCTTCTTTTGTTTTTATCGTTTTAGCTTCTGTAACCGGAATTCTTCTGGCATTTCAGCCTATTTCCGAACAATTAGAACCTTACCATGTTGCCGATTTAGACAACATCACACTTGCTGAAACACTTACTGTTTTTCAAGAGACTTATCCTGAAATTATTGACATAAAAGTTGATGGTAATGATTTTGTGGTTGCCTCGGTATTTACTGAAGAAGGAAACGATTTAAGTGGTTATTTTAATCCTGTTACTGCCCAATATCTTGGTGAAGAGCTAAAACCATCACCTTTTTTTCAATGGGTAACCAATTTCCATAGGTCGTTATTCTTAAAAAGCGTCGGCCGATTTTTTGTAGGTTTATGTTCATTCTTGTTGTGCTTAATTGCTGTTACAGGAACTGTCCTAATCATAAAGCGACAACGTGGTTTTAAGCGCTTTTTTTCAAAAATAATTAATGAAGATTTTAACCAGTATTGGCATGTCGTTTTAGGACGTTTGTCTTTAATTCCAATCATCATTATTACGGTTACAGGTGTGTATTTGTCGTTAGAAAAGTTTGATGCTTTACCAGAAGCTAAAATGTCACATCAAGTAGATTTTGATGCGCTTTATGAAACGCCAAAACAACCGTTATCAGATTTTGAAGTGTTTAAAAACACACCACTTTCTAAAGTAAAAGCTATTGAATTCCCTTTTTCTAGTGATGTAGAAGATTATTTTACAGTAAAATTAAAGAATAAAGAGTTACTTGTTAATCAGTTTACAGGTGATGTTTTAAGTGATATACAACTACCTAATGTCACGCTGTTTTCTAATTTAAGTGTGAATTTACACACCGGAAAAGGCAGCATTTTATGGTCTATTATTTTAGCCATTGCAACGGCAAATATTTTGTTTTTTATCTATTCTGGGTTTGCCATGACTTTAAAACGTCGTAAAAGCCGATTGAAAAATAAGTTTAAACCTCAAGATGCCGAAATTGTTATTCTTGTGGGTTCAGAAAACGGAAGCACGATAAATTATGCCAATGCGTTTTACAAACAACTTATTGCTACTGGAAAAAAAGCAGTAATTACCGAAATGAATGCCTACAAACAGTATCCAAAAGCAAAGCATTTGGTAATCATGACTGCGACTTATGGTCAAGGCGATGCACCAACAAACGCCAATATGTTTTTACAAAAACTACAATCGGAAACCAATGCAAACAGCTTGCAGTTTTCAGTAGTTGGATTTGGCTCGTTAGCTTATCCTGATTTTTGCCAATTTGCATTTGATGCTGATAAAGCCTTACAGCAATTATTTCAACAAGATGTTCCTGTGTTTACCATCAATGACAAGTCGGTTGAAGCGTTTAATCAATGGGTCAATCAGTGGTGCGACGCTACAGGAATTACTGTGAATATTCCGCAAGAGCAATTAGTGACCAAACCCAAGCAGCTTAAAAAAATTAAGGTAGTTAGCAAAACAGAAACCAATACTGATGACACGTTTTTTATCACCTTAAAACCTAAAAAACACCATCAATTTACTTCGGGCGATTTATTGGCTATCTATCCAAAAAACGATTATAGAGAGCGTTTGTATTCTATAGGAAAAGTAAACGGAAATGTTCATTTAAGTGTGAAGCTACATGATAAAGGGTTAGGTTCAGGGTTTTTACATAACGCTGAAATAGACTCAAAACTAAAAGCGCGTTTGGTAAAAAATTCTGCGTTTCATTTTCCTAAAAAAGCAAAACGCGTTATTATGATTGCAAACGGAACTGGAGTTGCGCCATTTCTTGGAATGCTTCAGCAGAACAAAAAAACAGAAACCCATTTATATTTTGGACTGCGAACAACGGAATCATTTAAGATGTATAAAAATCAAATAGACGCGCTTATTTCTGAAGAAAAGCTAAACACGTTTTCACTAGCTTTATCTAGAGAAGAAGATAAACAATATGTGCAAGATGCGTTGCATAATGACGCAAAATGTATTGCAGAAACGCTTTACAATAATGGTGTGATTATGATTTGTGGTTCGCTAGCAATGCACAAAGGCGTAATAAGTGTATTAGAAGATATTGTTACGACTTACAATAACAAACCGTTGAGCTATTATCAAAATAACCAACAAATAAAAAGCGACTGCTATTAAGTGTCGCTTTGTTCTTGAGTGTCTTCAGGAACAGTTTCTTCATCAACATCTTTTCCTTTGTTTAAAATACTTGGAAACAGCATAGGAGCTAAAGATTTTACAGGTTTGTATAGAATAGACGTTTCTAAATCTTCTTCATCTGCAAACGGAATGGTGTTGTTCATGTTGTCAAAAACAATAAGCAATATGCTTAATATTAACCCAATTTTAAGTGCACCAAATACAGCGCCTAAAAGTTTGTTTAAAATTCCTAAAGCAGCAAAATCTGCTAATTTAGTTAAGGCTTTTCCTGCTAAAGCAATTGCTAAAACAATAACTATAAACGTAATGGCAAAGGCAAGAATGTTTACATATTTTTCATCCCAATCTACGCTATCTTCAAAAAAAGAAGCAGCATAATCACTAAAATGAATGGCGCCATAAACACCAGCAACCAAAGCTACAAGTGAAGCAACTTCAACAAAAAGCCCTTTAAAAAGCCCTCTTACAAGTCCAAAGAGCAACAACGCTCCTAAAACAATATCAATAACAGCCATTATGTTAATTTTTTTCAAATATAACTTTTTAATAGTTAAAAATATTGTGCCTTAAATTTGTCAGTTCTGGCCAAGTCTAGAATGGCTAGATTATAAGTAAAACTTTTTTTAAGGTTTCTGTAACCTTGTAGGTTTAAATATCAAGGTTTTTTAACTTTGCAACTTAATTAAATTGAGATTCCTGCTTCCGCGGGAAAATATATATGTCTAGAGACGAACAGTTAAAACAACGATGGGAACTTTTGGTTAATAAGCTATCTGTGCAGTTTGCTGATGGCGACACGTTAGATTTAGATGCCATTATATACCTTATTGGCGTTCAGGAATTAGGACAAATACACCGTCGTTTTAAAAAAGACCACAAACTAGATTTGATGCATATTGCCATTTGTAGGTTGTTAGAACCTTATGGGTATTATGAATTTGATTTTTTTGATGACGATGGTTGGCCACACTATAAAGTAAAAGAACAATTGCCTCACCTTAAAGCAGGCGAGCAAAGTGTTTTAATGAAAGAAGCCATTGTCAATTATTTCTTAGAAGCAGAGTTTATTGAATAGATTTACTAAATTTGCACTCATTTTATTGATATCATGATAGACAAGATTAAAGCACTTATTGCTGAAGCAGAAGCATTCAAAGCAGAAACTAAAGATGAAGTTGAAGCATTTAGAATTAAATACCTTGGAAAAAAAGGGTTGCTTAATGATTATTTTAAAGAATTTAAAAATGTAGCTAACGACCAGAAAAAAGAATTTGGTCAAGTTATCAATGCTTTAAAAAAGACTGCAGAAGATAAAGTAAACGCTTTAAAAGAAGAGTTAGAGAGCAAAGAAGAAGATAAAGGTATTTATGGTGATTTGTCTCGTCCTGGAGAACCTATTGAAATAGGTGCACGTCATCCAATATCTATTGTGAAAAATCAGATTATTGATATCTTTTCGCGTATAGGATTTAATGTAAGCGAAGGTCCAGAAATTGAAGACGATTGGCACAACTTTACAGCGTTGAACTTGCCAGAATACCATCCAGCACGTGATATGCAGGATACGTTTTTTATTCAAACTGATCCTGATATCTTATTACGTACGCATACCAGTTCGGTACAAGTGCGTTATATGGAAAACAATAAACCACCAATTCGAACTATTTCACCAGGTCGTGTTTACAGAAACGAAGCTATTTCTGCGCGTTCGCACTGTTTTTTTCATCAAGTTGAAGGTTTGTATATAGATAAAGATGTAAGTTTTGCTGATCTTAAGCAAACGCTTCAATATTTCACTACGGAAATGTTTGGAAAAAGTAAAATACGTTTACGTCCGTCGTATTTCCCGTTTACAGAACCAAGTGCAGAAGTAGATGTATATTGGGGATTAGAAACCGAAGTAGATTATCGTATTACAAAAGGAACTGGTTGGTTAGAAATTATGGGTTGCGGTATGGTAGATCCTAATGTGTTAGAAAACTGTGGTATAGATTCTAAAGAATATTCAGGGTTTGCGTTTGGTATGGGAATAGACCGTATTGCTATGCTACTACATCAAATAGGAGACATCCGCTTGTTAAGCGAAAACGATGTACGCTTTTTAGAGCAGTTTAAGTCGGCATTGTAACACAAAATTATACGTTATCCTGAACTCATTTCAGGATATCAAAAAAAATAAATAGATATTAAACCCTGAACTTATCAGGGTTTTTTTATTCAGAAAAGTATCACACCTTGCTTTTTCATAAAACTAAAACTATCTTCATACATATTTTTACAACATGAAGGAAAACAAAGAACTTGACCTCGCTTGGAGTTTTGTTACCAAAACCAATCGTAATATATTTTTAACGGGTAAAGCAGGTACTGGTAAAACTACGTTTCTTCATAAATTAAAAAAAGAATGCCATAAGCGTATGGTGGTTGTGGCGCCAACAGGTGTAGCAGCCATTAATGCCAAAGGTGTTACTATTCATTCATTTTTTCAAATGCCTTTTGGTCCTATTTTGCCAAATGATAATTTGCAAAGTAGCTCTAAATTTAGCCGAAAATTTAGTAAAACAAAAATCAATATAATTAGGTCGTTAGACCTTTTGGTTATTGATGAAATAAGTATGGTTCGTGCCGATTTACTGGACGGCATCGATAAAGTTTTACGTCGTTTTAAAAACAAAATGTTACCATTTGGCGGCACACAATTACTCATGATTGGCGATTTGCAACAGCTATCGCCAGTAATTAAAGAAAACGAATGGCGACTATTACAACCCTATTACCAAAATGCCTTTTTCTTTAGTAGTTTGGCATATCAGCAAAGTAAAGCCATAACCATAGAGTTAAAACACATTTACAGACAAGAAAATCCCATTTTTATAAATATTTTAAATGAAATTAGAAATAATAAATTAACGCAACAATCGGCTAATGAATTAAATAAAAGATATCAGCCTAATTTTATAGCAAACGAGGAAGATGGTTACATTTCGTTAACAACCCACAACCGAAAAGCCATTGCCACAAACGAGCAAAAACTTTCCGATTTAAATGAAAAACCCAAAACCTACAAAGCATCTATTGATGGTAACTTTCCAGAGCATGCCTATCCAAACGATGCTGTTTTAGAGCTCAAAGTAGGTGCTCAAGTTATGTTTATAAAAAACGATAGCTCTCAAGAAAAGGAATATTTTAATGGCAAAATAGGTAAAGTTATTGCGTTAAACAAAGACGAAGTTGTAGTGCGATGTCCGCAGGATAATTTCGATATTACTACAAAATTTGAAACGTGGGAAAACATAAAATACACCTTAAATAACGAAACAAAAGAAATTACCGAAGATAGAATAGGCAGTTTCTCGCAAATACCGTTACGATTGGCGTGGTCTATTACCATACACAAAAGTCAAGGTTTAACCTTTGAAAAAGCCATAATTGATGCCGAATCTGCCTTTGCGCATGGGCAAACTTATGTGGCGTTAAGCCGTTGTAAATCTCTTGAAGGTTTGGTGTTAAAAAGTAAAATTTCTCCGCAACAAATTATAACCGATAGCCATGTGCTAACCTTTAATGAAGAAGCTGCAAATAACGAGCCAGATGAAGAGGTTTTGTTAGAATCGGAGCGCGATTTTCAACTCGATTTAATTGCCGAACTTTTTAATTTTTATGCCTTTTTATATCCTACAAATCGTGTTTTAGATATTTTTTACAAAAACCGAGGCAGTATTGAAGGTAACGTTGAAACGCCAGCAATTACAATAAAAGATACCGTTGCAAATTTGCTAAAAGTTGGTAATACTTTTAAAAGTCAATTGCAACATTTAGTTGAAAAAACCGAAATACCAGAAACCAGCGAACCACTACAAGAACGTTTTGCTAAAGCAATTGCTTATTTTAATGAACAAACTAAAACCAATATTGAAGCATCTTTAAAAGCTTTAAATTTTACAACCGATAATAAAGCAGTAGAAAAAGATTTAGAAAAACAACTTGACATTTTAGAAGAGCTTTTAACCGAAAAACTACTGTATTTTAAAGGCTTACCACACGCCTTTAGTGTAAGTTTTTATTTAAAATTACGAACCGATGCCGTGTTTATTGCCAAAAAGCAACCTAAAAAACAACGTAAACAAGTTATTGATGGTACTGTAAATGTTGATCTTTTTGAATTGTTACGCGTATTGAGAAATGAAATTGCTGAACGTGAAGATTTAGCACATTTTCAAATTTTCACCCAAAAATCGTTATATGCGATGTGCGAATTATTGCCAACAAATACAAAAGAATTACTGGCTATTCATGGCATGGGTAAAACTAGAGTAGATAAATACGGTAAAGAAATTTTAGAGGTTATTACCAAATTTGTTGAAGAAAACGATATTGAAGTTACCAACCAAGTTGAGTTAGAAGAAGTACCTAAAAAGCCAAAACGCCAAAAAGGTGATACTCAAAAAGAATCATTAAAACTCTTTAAAAAAGGAAAATCTATTGAAGAAATAGCTAATATACGCGAACTTAATGAAAACACTATTTTTGGACATTTGGCTAGTTTTATTCCTTCAGGTGAAGTAAAAATAACCGATTTAGTGTCTTTAGAACATTACACCGAGCTAAAAGAACTTATATCCACAAAAACATTCGAAAATCTTTCCGATTTAAAAGCACAACTCCACGATAAATATAGTTATGGTGAAATTAAACTCGTTCTAAATGAGTTGAATAGGGCATTTTAAGATTTGTTATATTTTATTTAACAACAATTTAACTTCGTTTGGTTCGGTTTGTTCCGAACTAAACTATATTTTTGCCATGTAATTATTTAAATAAGTAATAATGACGAAAGACATATGTAGCAAAAAAATGGCACTGGTTGAAAAACTTGGTGTGCATTTAGAAAGCAGAGAAAAACTTGCACCTGTTGCTGCGCGCATCATGGCGTATGTAATTTTAACTGGTAAGCGAGGTTCTACTTTTGAAGAGATGGTAGAAGTATTGTGTGCAAGTAAAAGCACCATTTCTACGCATTTAAACCACTTACAAGATTTAAAGAAATTAGAATACTTCACTAAAACTGGTGACAGGAAAAAGTATTTCATCATTAATAAAGATTCTGTTTTACATCATATTAATGAAATGATAAAAGAATGGGAAGAAGTGGCGGCACTTCATAAAGAAATGAAAGCTTACAAAGAAGCCATTAACGAACATATTACAGATGAAGAAGAAAAATTCGATTTAACCTTTCATAACGATTATTTGCGATTTGTAGAAGATGCTTCGGCTTCAATAGAAAACTTAAAAGAAAACCTAATTAAAAATAAATTCAACCTTTAAAATAATGACAACAAATAAATTAATTTCAATATTAACCATAGCTAGTGTGTTTCTAGTCATGGTTAGCTGTGGTAATAAAGACAATGCGCAAGCAGCTGCAGCACAACAACAGCAAGCCTTACCATTTCCGGTAACGCAAATTCAAACCCAAACGGTAGAAGGTTTTAACGAATATCCTGTAAATATAGAAGGTATTGTAAACAGTGATGTGCGTGCAAAAACTTCAGGATACATTCAAAAAGTATTGGTAGACGAAGGTGCTAGAGTACGTAAAGGTCAACCACTTTTTAGGTTAGAAACGCAATCGCTAAGTCAAGATGCCGAAGCGGCAAAAGCACAAGTTAACGTGGCTCAAGTTGAGGTTGATAAGTTAAAACCTTTAGTTGAAAAAAATATTATTAGTCCGGTACAATTAGAAACTGCTAAAGCCAATTTAGCACAAGCCAAAGCAGCTTACAGTAGTATTGCTGCCAATATTGGTTATGCAACGGTAAAAAGTCCGGTTGATGGTTACGTGGGTTCAATCAATTTTAGAGAAGGCGCTTTAGTAAGTGCTGCCGATGCAACACCATTAACTACGGTTAGTGACATTAGTAAAGTATATGCGTTTTTTACTTTAAACGAAGCACAATACATTGACCATTTAAAACGAATGAAAGGTCAAACAAAAGCTGAGCGTATTAAAAATTCGCCAGACGTTAGTTTAGTATTGGCAAATGGCGATATCTATTCTGAAAAAGGGCGTATTCAAACCAGTACTGGTCAAATTAGTGAAACAACGGGAACTATTAAAGTAAGAGCTGCTTTTGATAATCCAAACGAGCTTTTAACTAACGGAAATAGTGGTAAAATACGTATTCCTTCAACTTACGAAAATGCAGTAGTTGTACCACAATCGTCAACCTTTGAGCAACAAGGTAAAGTAATGATTTATACCTTGGGTGAAGACAATAAAGTAAGCAGTAAAATCATTGAAGTTGAAGCTAAAGTAGATAATCTTTACGTGGTAAAATCGGGTATAGATGCTAGTACAAAAATTGTTGCTTCTGGTGTTTCAAAATTACGCGATGGTATGCCAATTGCACCGCAAGAAATTCCGTTTAACGAAGCCACTAAAAAAGTAGCTACTTTATTTAAAAACTAAATTATTCCTTAAACATATTTATTAGTTATGTTAAAAACATTTATTGAAAGACCAGTGCTTTCAACAGTAATCTCTATTATCATAGTTATACTAGGTGTTATCAGTATAACATCCTTACCTATAGAGGAATATCCAGATATTGCGCCGCCAACTATTAAGGTTACGGCTAACTATACAGGTGCCAATGCAGAGACTGTTTTAGAGAGTGTAATTGTACCTATTGAAGAGCAAATTAATGGTGTAGAAGGTATGACGTACATTACGTCTACAGCATCAAATAATGGTACTGCGGAAATTACCGTGTATTTCGACCAAACTATGGATGCCGATATTGCTGCGGTAAACGTACAAAACCGTGTAGCACGTGCAAATCCGTTGTTACCATCAGAAGTTATCCAAACCGGTATTGTAACTCAAAAGCAAGAAACCAGTGCATTAATGTTTATTGCTATGTATTCTGATAGCGAAGATTATGATGCTACTTTTATTCAGAATTACTTAAAAATAAACGTAATTCCTGCTATGCAGCGTATTAAAGGTGTTGGTGATGTATCTGTATTTTCGCAACAAGATTACGCAATGCGTGTTTGGTTAAAACCTGAAAAATTAGCGGCTTATAACTTAATCCCATCAGATATTACAGCTGCTTTAAACGAGCAGAATTTAGAAGCTGCAGCTGGTTCTTTAGGTGAAAATAATGGTGAATCGTTTTCGTATATTTTAAAGTATAGCGGAAGATTTAAAGAAGAAGGACAATATGCAGACATCGTAATTAAAGCTTTAGGAAATGGCGAATATTTACGTTTGAAAGATGTCGCAGATATCGAGTTAGATGCGCAATCCTATTCATCTAACGCTACAAGTTTAGGACATCCAGCAGTATTTATGGGAATTTTCCAAACCAAAGGATCTAACGCTGCCGAAATTATTGAAAACATAAAAACCACTTTAGACGATGTAGAACAAGGTTTACCTGAAGGTTTAAACTTCTTTGTGCCTTACGATACAAGTTTATTCTTAAACGCATCTATAGACAAGGTAATTAGCACACTTTTAGAAGCCTTTTTACTGGTGTTTTTAGTGGTGTTTATCTTCTTACAAGATTTCCGTTCTACATTAATTCCTGCAATTGCAGTACCAGTTTCTATTATTGGTACCTTCTTTTTCTTAAATGTTTTTGGCTATTCCATAAACCTATTAACGCTTTTCGCATTAGTACTGGCAATTGGTATTGTGGTAGATGATGCTATTGTTGTGGTAGAAGCCGTACATGCCAAAATGGATGAAGGTGAGAAAAAACCAAAAAGCGCCACCTTAAAGGCTATGAGTGAAATTTCGGGTGCTATTATTTCTATTACGCTGGTAATGGCAGCGGTATTTATTCCGGTAACTTTTGTAACTGGTCCAACAGGTGTATTTTATGAGCAGTTTGGTGTTACTTTAATTATTGCCATCTTAATTTCAGCAGTAAATGCCTTAACCTTAAGTCCGGCGTTATGTGCATTGTTATTAAAAGAACATAAAGATGATGAAGAATTAAAAGGAAAAAATGCACTTCAAAAATTCTATACCCTATTTAACAGAGGATTTGATGCAACGGTGAATAAATATGGTAAGTCATTACAGTTTTTATATAAAAACAAATTTGTATCAGTAATGTTATTAATCATTGCTGGTGTAGGTATTTATTGGGCTGCAACAACAACGCCAACAGGATTTGTACCAAATGAAGATAGAGGAATTATTTTTGCTAACATAGAATTACCTGCAGGTGCATCATTAGACCGTACCGAAGCAGTCACTAAAGAATTATACGCAAAAATTAAAGACCTTGATGGTGTAACAGATGCTAGTTTTATTAAAGGACGAAGTTTAATTAGTGGTGCTGGCAGTAACTTTGGTATTGGTTTCGTGAAGTTAGATGATTGGTCTGAAAGAGAATCTGAAGCCTTATCTGCACAAGCCATCACCGGAAAATTATTTGGTATTGCGGCTACTATTCCAGAAGCAAAAATTATTTTCTTCTCGCCACCAAGTATTCGTGGTTTTGGTAACTCAGCTGGTTTTGAGGTGAATTTATTAGACAAATTCGGTGGTGAATTTACCGATTTAGATAAAGCCAATAAAGAATTTGCAGCAGCCTTAATGAGTCATCCAGAAATTCAATATGCACAATCAGCATTCAACACTAATTATCCGCAATACGAAATGGAAGTTAATGTGCCTTTAGCAAAAGAAAAAGGTGTGGCTATTAACAGCATTTTCGGGACGCTTCAAGGTTATATTGGTGGAATTTACGCATCAGATTTTAGCCGATTTGGTAAACAGTATCGTGTATACATTCAGTCCTTACCAGAAGACAGAGCAGATGAAAACGACCTAAACAGTATGTATGTTAGAACAAGTTCTGGTGAAATGACACCAATTACACAGTTTGTAACTTTAAAACGTGTGTATGGTCCGCAATCGGTAACGCGTTTCAACCTATTTAATTCAACAAATATAACAGGTGCAACCAATCCCGGATTTAGTACTGGTGATGCCATTAGAGTGATTGAAGAAGAAGTGGCAAAATTACCAAGTAATTACACCGTTGCATATTCTGGTTTAACACGAGAAGAGGTAAATGCAGGTAACCAAACCACGTTTATTTTCATCTTAAGTATTCTGTTTGTGTATTTCTTATTAAGTGCGCAGTACGAGAGTTATATTTTACCATTTTCGGTGTTATTATCGCTACCATTTGGTGTATTTGGTGCGTATATAAGTACGAAATTCTTCGGATTAGAAAACAATATTTACTTCCAAATAGCACTGATAATGCTGGTTGGTCTGTTGGCTAAAAACGCCATACTTATTGTTGAGTTTGCATTGCAACGACGTAAACAAGGCGAAAGTATTGTAAATGCTGCAATGGATGGTGCCAAAGCACGTTTACGACCAATTTTAATGACATCATTCGCCTTTATACTTGGGTTAATGCCTCTTGTATTAGCCAAAGGTGTTGGTGCCGAAGGAAACAATTCTATTGGTACAGGTGCAGCTGGTGGAATGTTAATAGGAACCATTTTAGGTGTATTTGTTATCCCAATTTTATTCATCTTTTTCCAATGGTTACAAGAAAAAGTATCGCGTAAACCAGAAGTAGAAACAATTGAAGCTTAAAAAAATGAAATCGACTATAAATAAAAATTTTAGTAAAGGCGCATTAGTTTTAATGCTAGCGTTAACACTGCAAAGTTGTTTTGTGGCGAAGGATTACACACGTCCTGAATTAGAAGAAACAGAACATTTGTACAGAACCGATAACTTACCACAAGACAGTATATCGTTAGCCGATGTATCGTGGAAAGATATGTTTAAAGACCAATATTTAGCGCAATATATTGAAGAAGGTCTTCAAAACAACCTAGATATTCGTGTGGCTATTCAGCAAATTGCTATCGCCAATGCGTATATGAAACAAGGTAAAGCGGGTTATTTACCAACGTTAACTGGTACAGCGCAGGCAACACATCAAGAACTGTCTGAAAACAGTCAGTTTGGTGGTTTTTTCTCGTCTGTAGATCAATATGAATTATCTGGCAGTTTATCTTGGGAAGCCGATATTTGGGGTAAAATAAGAAGTAATAAACGCGCAGGTGAAGCTAGTTATTTACAAACTGTGGCAGCGCATAAAGCCGTAAAAACCGAATTAATTTCAGCAATAGCATCAACCTATTATCAGTTATTAGCGTTAGATGAACAATTAGAAATTACTGAAAGAACCATTGCTACCAGAGACAGTAGTGTTTTTACTATTAAGGCGTTAAAAGATGCCGGAAATGTAACACAAGTTGCGGTAGACCAATACATAGCGCAGTTTAACAATGCCAAAGCCTTAAAAGTAGATTTACAAGCAGCTATTTTTAGAACCGAAAACACGTTGAATTTCTTATTAGGAAGACCTGCAGAACCTATAGAACGAAGCAAGTTAACCGAGCAACAGTTAGATGAAAACATTACACTTGGCGTGCCAGCAACCTTGTTGAGAAACAGACCAGATGTGATTGCTTCAGAGTATAATTTAATTAATGCGTTTGAGCTAACCAATGTGGCAAAAAGTAACTTTTATCCATCGTTAACCTTAACGGCAAGTGGCGGATTTCAAAGTTTAGAATTAGATAAATTATTTAATGCTAATTCATTATTTGCAACAGTTATTGGTGGTTTAACACAGCCAATTTTTAATCAGCGTAAAATAAAAACACAACACGAAGTAGCCAAAGCACAGCAAGAACAGGCGCTTTTAAACTTTAAGAAAACGTTACTAACAGCAGGTAACGAAGTGTCTAATGCACTTTATGTTTACAATGCTGAAACCGAAAAATTTGAATACCGTAAAAATGAAGTTGAAGCCTTAAGACAAGCCGAAGCAAACTCAGAAGAATTATTGCAAAATGGTTTAGCCAATTACCTAGACTTATTAACCGCAAGAGAAAGTGCGCTTAATGCTGAGTTAAATGTAATTGACAACAAATTACAACAATTACTAAGCGTCGTTACTTTATACGAAGCACTTGGTGGTGGTTGGAAATAAAAATTTAGTGTTAGTTTAGGTTAACTATGATAGGCAAAGAACAAATTATAACGTTCGCAGCCGAGAAATTTACCCAATTTGGCAGCAAAAGGTTCACCATGGATGAGCTTGCTGCCTTATTGGGTATTTCTAAAAAAACAATTTACAAATACTTCTCTAGTAAAGAAGACTTGGTAACAGCAAGTATTCATCATTTAATACATGAATACAAGTATGCATTAGAGCACTTGATAAAAGAAGAACAAGATCCTATTGTAAGTGTAATTTTAATGTATCAAAAAGCTTTTGAGCACCTAAAATACTTTAAGCCAGCTTTTATATTTGGTCTTCGTAAATACTATCCTTGTTCCAATAAAGTTTTTGATGATTTTCGTGACGATTTTGTGAAAAATAGAGTTTACAACCTGTTAAAAATAGCTCAAGAAAAAGAGCTTTTAGTTCATGGAATAAACCTAGAACTATTTTGTGATATTTATTTTAAAAGATTTGAAGAAATAGCACTCAAAAAAAATAATTTATTTGAAATATACTCAAATAAAGATCTCCTAAATCATTTTATAGTGTACAGTTTAAGAGGCATTACAAAACCAAATTATTCAAACTCTTATTTTGAATAGTTTGCTATTTTTGTAGCATGAAAAAAGATATTGAAATCCCAAAAGTAGAAGGTGTTTATGTAGCGGTAGTTCATGAGTATAATGATATTTATAAAACTCAAGACTGGAACGCTTATATTATAAATGATAAAGACGTTGATTTAGACGTTGTTTTAATAGTAACCAATGGCTACTCTGGTGATAAAATAACATCTACATTTAGAAAAAAACTAGATACGCTTCCTAAAAAGAGCTATGCCAAAATAGAGCTGATGCAAGAGGAATTGTTTGCGCTTAACAATCAGTTTAAAGTGACATTTTTTGAAGGAAATCAAATGTTTGATAAAACTTACTTGTTTAGAAAAAACACGATTAATGAAAAAGCATTACAGAACATTCCGCTAATGCAAGTGAAAGGTGTTTTGGTGAAGTAGGAACACATTAAACCCCAAACTGGATAATAACAATTGTCCATAGAATAAAAATAAACAAATTCACAAAAATTAAGTTTAGCCTTGCGTTTTTGCTAATCTCTTTCATAATAAAAATATATATAAGAGACGTTATTACTGTTAGCATGCAACCAATTAGAAAGACCAAATTAATGCCTTGCATTCCAGAATTTACTCTGATCTTTCTGTTTTTTGCAGTCACTTTTTTTACTAACTTAAAAATAGGCGATATGTGAAGAGTGATTTCGGTCTCTATAACTCTACCTTTTTGAGTTGAAAAGGAATAACCTTTTTGAGTTAGGTATTTATGACCTACCGTTTGTGAGCTTCTTGAAGCCCTTCCTACACCACTATTCGATATTGTAATATAATATACTTGGGATATATGATCAGTCTCTTTATAACTAGGCAACAAAAAACAATCAATAGAAAGTAAAGTACTTAATAAAAGCGGTATTGAAACAAAGACAATAAATTTTTTCTTAAAGTCTTTTTTAAAAAACACACTAATTTTATTTAATGCTTCAACCATTTATTCGAGCAAAAAAAACGCTAATCCAACTTCTCTGTTAATTTTTGAAAGACTTTTTTAGCATCTTTACCTTCGTAAAGCACGTTATAAACAGCATCTATAATAGGAAGTCGGGTTTTCTTTTTGTTCTTTTCGTTCAATAAATGGGCACTTTTAGTGGCGTAATAACCTTCGGCTACCATATTCATTTCCATTTGGGCAGATTTTACGGTGTAACCTTTACCAATCATATTCCCAAACATGCGATTTCTAGAAAAAACGGAGTATCCAGTAACTAATAAATCACCTAAATAAGCTGAATTATTAATGTTACGTTTCATTTTATGCATTTTTTTTATGAAGCGTTTCATTTCTCTTATGGCATTACTCATTAAGACACTCTGGAAATTATCTCCATAACCTAAACCATGAGCAATTCCGGCAGCAATGGCATAAATGTTTTTTAGCATCACTGCATATTCAGTACCAATAACATCATCACTGATTTTTGTTTTTATGTAGTCGCTTGACAGGTTTTTTGCAATGGCTTTGGCTTTACTAGCATCGGCACAAGAAATAGTTAAGTATGATAAGCGCTCTAAAGCAACTTCTTCGGCATGGCAAGGCCCAGCAATAACTGCGATATTTTCAAAAGGAATGTGATAAATATCATGAAAGTGCTCACCAACAAGTAATCCAGACTCTGGAATAATACCTTTTACTGCAGAAACAATGGTTTTTTTAGAAACATCGGCAGAAAGCTTTTCTAATTCAGAGTGCATAAAAGCAGATGGAATAACAAATATTAGCACGTCAGCATAATTTGCCATTTCATTAATATCATTACTTAACTTAAGCTGTTCGGTTTTAAACTCTACAGAGCTTAAATAGCTTGGGTTATGCTGTTCTTTTAGTAAGTGTTCTTTAGTGTAAGCACTACGCATATACCAACCAACTTCATCAAGGTTTTCGCATAGCATTTTTACAATAGCTGTTGCCCAACTTCCGGCTCCAAAAACGGCATATTTTATAGGTGTACTCATAAATTTTATTCATACAAATGAACTTCAAAAGTACATAAATTATCAATTCTTATTGTTATCTGAATATCAATCATTTAGTTTTTTGGCACGCAATTTGAATTGCCATAAGTAATAACTTTTTAAAATAATGGATTATGAAAACGATAAAATTACTTTCAGGGTTTGCTTTAATTGCTTTGTTATTTACTTCTTGCTACCATGAAGAGGTTATTTATGATGATTATAATTATAATCCAGGTTCTTCACAAACAGTTTCTTTAAACCAATTACTGAACTCATATGAGCTTTGGTATGTAGATATAAACCAAACAGCAGGTTATGGAGAAACACCTTTTTTACAAATAGCCTTTACGGTATCTTTTAGAAACGGAACACTTTATGCTAACAACAATTTAGTTGGCTTTGGTAGTCAAGGTAATGGTTATGGTATTGCTGTAGGAGATTATGATGCTTACAATATGATTCTAGATGTATATCACGATATAGATGGGTATCAAACGTTTGATGTTTATCAAGTAGATTATAACACCATTGAATTGTATAACCCACATAACGACACGTCTTATTTTTTAAATGGTTATCAACGCAGTACGTTTGATTATGATTTTGTGTTTTATGATAACATTCATTATTTCTTACAAGAATATGAAGCATGGGAAAAAACATATACAAGTCAAACAGGTGTATTAAATGAGTTTGATAATGAAAACTATTTACAGTTTTTAGCCGGAGGTAATGATTCAGAGTTTAGAAGCTCTCAAGATATGAATATTTCAAACCCAAACAACATATATTGGGATTACACAGGTGTTTATGGTGTAGGAAATATTTCTGGTAATATGTACTTAAAAACATTGACGCTAGATTACGATTATTTTGCAAACGAGCACTTTGAGTTAAGCGTTATAAATGATCAGCGTGTTGAGTTGTATCATCCGTCTTCAGGAACTACATATCAATTTACAGGTAGAGGTTATATTCAGTTCATGAAAAATGCGCAAGGAAAACAAACTGAAACGCTTAAAAAACGTAAACAAAAAACACCTAAAACAGAAAACTTAAGAGAAAATACAAGAGAGAAATAATTTTTGGTTGGTTAGTTAAGAACGTACTTTTTACATAATAAAACATGTGAAGTGCGTTCTTTTTTTACTATATTAATAACCTTTAAAAGCAAGATTAAAACATAGATTTTTAAACATATTAACAATAAACATTAACACTTAAAAACAAACATTATGGGACTATTTTCATTTATTAAAAATGCGGGAGCAAAAGTATTTGGTATTGGAAAAACAGATGCAGAAGAAGCCGCAGAAAAAGCAGCTGAAGCAGCTGCAGCCGAATTAAAAGCAGAAGCAGCCGCAGCAAGAAACCTAGAAGAAACAATTAGTGATTTAGGACTTGAGGTTGAAAACCTAAAAGTACATATAGATGATGATACAGCAACTATTTCTGGTGCGGCCTATGACCAAACTACCAAAGAAAAAGTTGTTTTGGTTGTAGGAAACACCAATGGAATTGCTACTGTTGATGATCAAATGACGGTTGAAAACCCAGAGCCAGAAGCGCAATTCCACACTGTAGTAAGTGGCGATACATTAGGAAAAATTGCAAAGAAATTCTATGGTAACGCGATGAAATATCCTGTGATTTTTGAAGCAAATAAACCAATGCTTAAGGACCCAGATTTAATTTACCCAGGACAAGTATTACGTATTCCTGCTTTAGATTAAGCAAAGTATATTTACTATAAAAAAGCCAACTATTTAAGTTGGCTTTTTTTATTTATTTATGGGTTTTATTAACTCACTATCTGTTAAAAAACGTTTTATAGGTTTGTATAAATCTTGATTTTTAGTAATAGTATCCTTTAGGTTTATGCTGAAATTATATTCCATAAAAGGTTCTGTTGGGATAAAGTCTGTAGTTAAACGGTTATTACTTTTAGAGCTCCATTCTGTAGATTTTAATAGAAAAATAGCATTACAATTTTTAGCTTTAATGGTATGGTTCGGAGTGAAAAAATCAACCGTAGATTTTAGAGATTTAGATTGTCGATGCCATGTTACTTTAATGTCGTCGTCTTCATAATGATTAATGGTTTTATCAGGGAAGAATATCGCTATGGAAATAATAGCTGTAATTGTTAAATTCCAAACCGTATGAAATAAGATAGATCTAAACAAATTGAAGTTTAAACAAACCCAAATAGAAAACATCGCAAAAGCAAACCTAAAGGTAAAACCCGCAAGACTTGTTATGGTTAAAAGGTCTTCGGTGTTTAAGTGAAAAAGAGAAAAAATTATTGCGTTTAAAAGAAATACAGTTATTTCTAACGCTTTATTTTTCTTGTAAAAACTAATGATAAGTATACATAAAAATATGAATGTAATAATTTTAGTAATTGTATTGTTTGCAATTATTAAAGAAAACCCGATTAAACCAACAATAGAAAGTAATTTAAAAACTCTGGATTTAGAAAAACCTCCTCTAAAACTAATTTCTTCAATAATAGGAGCACCTATAACGGCGAGCAATAAAAACCCCAAAAAAGGAATGTTAGTATATTTACTTAAAGAGCTATCACTGTCATAATTTGAAGAGTAAAAGAACAAGTAAATAGAAGTTAATATTCCTAAAGCTAAAGAGCATAAACCAGCAGTTATTAACCAATTGTTCTTACAGTTATTCTTGATTATTTTCATTCTTTTTTTCTTCATTTAAAAAAGACCCATCATAGCAATTACATCTCTGGTGTTGAAGTGTATGATAAAGCTGTAATCAATAAAAGATCTTAATATATAAAGCGAACATATTTGTAGAACTGTAATAAGGCTAAATACTACAGCAGCAATAAACCTGATTATTTTATGCTTTATGAAAGAAGCAATACAGAAAAAACTAATAATTAAAAAAAACAGGTTGAGTATTAAAAACTTACCTCCAAAGGTGTATGATATTTTTCTTAATACATTCAAGGGGCTTATTTATAAAAATTCATTTCGTCAATATACTTCCAAACAGGTTCAGATAAAAGCGGTCTGATGTTTTTATTTTCTTTAATAGCATTTCTTATAAAGGTAGAAGAAATTTCCATAATAGGTGCTTTTATATAATGCACATGATTATGATTGTTGAACTGTGTTTCTATGTTGCCTTCAGAAATTCTTGGGTAAACGTATAAGTGATATCTTTCTAAAATAACCTCATAGTTTTTCCACTTATGAAACCCTTTTAGGTTGTCTTCACCCATTATCAAAGAAAACGTGTGATTGGGATATTTTTCTTCTAGATGAATTAAAGTATTTGCCGTATAATTAGGCTGAGGTAGGTTAAACTCAATGTTGCTAGGCTGTAATTTATCGTAGGTTTCGGTTGCTAGGTAAACCATTTCATATCTATGGTGATTATCTAACAAAGAACGCTTCTTTTTAAAAGGGCTATGAGGCGTAACTACAAACCATACTTGGTCTAAATCACTATTTTCAGCCATGTGGTTTGCAATAGCCAAATGTCCTATATGTATAGGATTAAAAGTTCCGAAATATAAACCTACTTTCATTTTTATTGGCAATCGGTGTTTATAAAATTACCAACAAGTGTTTCTGCTTCAGCAAGTGCTTTATCTAGATTGTCATTTTCAATAATAACATCAAATAGCGGTGCTGTTGCAAGTTCAGCACTGGCTTTAGCAATACGCATATTTATTTTGTCAGCACTTTCAGTTTGACGCTTTTTTAATCTGATTTTAAGCTCGTCAATACTTGGAGGTTTTACAAAAATAGCCAGTGTTTCTTCTGGGAATTTTCGTTTTATGCGAAGGCCACCAGAAACATCAATATCAAAAATAACATGCTTTCCTGTTGCCCAAATGCGTTCAACTTCGGTTTTTAAAGTGCCATAAAAATTATCGCGATAAACTTCTTCCCACTCTAAAAACGCATCATTTTTTATTTTGTTTTTAAATTCTTTTGCTGATAAGAAATAGTAATCTTTACCATGAACTTCTTCGCCACGTTTTTCTCTAGATGTTGCAGAAATTGAAAACTCTAAATTTAAGTTGTCAATACCTAATAAGTGCCTTACAATAGTTGTTTTTCCTGATCCTGAAGGTGCCGAAAAAACAATAAGTTTTCCTTTAGTCATGCTTATAATACGTTTAAAAGTTGTTCTTTAATTTTCTCTAATTCATCTTTCATTTGCACAACTAGTTTTTGCATTGGCGCATAATTACTTTTTGAGCCAATGGTATTAATTTCACGACCAATTTCTTGACTTATAAAACCTAGTTTTTTTCCGTTAGAATCTTTAGAGTCTAATGAGGTTATAAAGTATTCTAAATGGTTTTTTAAGCGTACTTTTTCTTCGGTGATATCAAACTTTTCTATGTAGAATATTAATTCTTGCTCAAAACGATTTTCATCAACTTTTTCTTTTAGTTCTTCAACGCCTTTGCGTAAACGTTCACGAACACCATCTATACGTTCAGGGTCTATAGCGATAACTTGTTCTAACAAATTATCAATACGTTGAATACGTTCTTTGAAATCAGCCTCTAGTACTTTGCCTTCATCCAGTCTATAAGTTGAAATATGGTTTAGGGCAGTATTTACTTCGTTTAAAATTGCGTTCCATTCATCATCATCAATATCATCACGCTCTGTACTTAATGCATCAGGAAAACGCACAGCCATTTTTAAGAGTTCGGTTTCATCACCAGCAACAACATCTCGTAATTGATTCATGTATTGCTTTACAACGGTTTTGTTTACTTGTGTTGTGGTTTCTTCTCCTGTAATTTCAACATAAATAGAAAAATCTATTTTTCCGCGTTCTAACTTGTTGGCAATAAGTTTTCTTAAGCTTAATTCTTTCTCTCTATAAACAGAAGGCATTCTGGCATTTACATCAAGATTTTTGCTGTTAAGCGATTTTATCTCGATAGATATTTTTTTTGTTGGTAATTGTAACACAGATTTACCATAACCTGTCATTGAGTGTATCATAAATTAAATTGTATAAGTTATGCAAAGGTAACTAAAACCAAAGGTTTAGAAAACAGTTAATTTATATTATGCGCGCACAGCAAATATTTGTATTTTTGATACTTAAATTTGAAAAAAAAGATGTTTAAAAAACAATTTGAAATACGTTGGAGTGATGTAGATGCTAACAGGCATTTAGCAAATAGTGCTTATACCAACTTTATGAGTCATGCGCGTATGGCTTTTTTAATAGAAAAAGGGTTTACTATGAAAGAGTTGGCAGTATTTAATATTGGTCCAGTGGTTTTTTATGAGCACATGTTTTATTTTAAAGAAGCATTTTTAGGACAGCCAATTACCGTAACTTTAGAAGTTTCAGGTTTGAGTGAAGATGGCACTTTTTTTCAGTTTGATCATAATTTTTACAACCATAAAGGTCAACACTTGGCACATTGCGAAATGTTAGGGGCTTGGATAGACTTAAAAACGCGTAAACTAACGGCTTTACCAGAAGAATTGCACAAAGCAAGTGAGACTTTTCCTAGAGCTAAACACTTTAAAGTACTTACAAAAGAAGATACAAGAAGGCATAATAAAGTGCCTCAAGACTTAAGCTTGTAATTTTGGTTTTTTAGTAACCAAGTATACTCCTGAAAATATTAAAACTGAAGCAATGGCTTTTACTAAATCAAAGCTATCGCTTCCCATTAATAATGCAAAAATCACTGCAACAACGGGCTGTAAGTATAAAAAGGTGCTTACGGTTGAAGCTTTGAGATGTACTAATGATAACGGGTTTAATAAATAAGTTAAAAATGTTGCTCCAATAATTACAAAAGCTATTGAAAAGATAATGTAAGCATCAAAAGATTCCCAATTTATTTCAGTAAACTCGCCATAACCAAAAGGTATAACCAAGATTAATCCAAACAAAAATAACCACCTAATAAAAGTAAACGGATGATATTTTTCGGTTAGTTTTTTTACTAAAATAATATATATACTATACGATGTTGCATTTATAAAAACTAATAAATTGCCTAGTAAAATATTGTCTCCAACTTGAGACGACTTGCCGTATAACGATAGTACAATGGCCCCAAAAAAGCCAAGAATGATGCCTAAAATTTTTAAGATTGTAATGCGTTCTTTTAAAAAAACAGACGATAAAACTAACACAACAATAGGAGTCACAGTCATTATTACAGAAGCATGAATAGGTGTTGTATATTCTAAACCTTTAAAAAACGTAAGCATATTTAAAGCAATGCCAAATATTGAGGCCAAGAATAGTTTTAGATAATCCTCCTTATCAATACGCTCATTTTTTGTAAACAAGCTTAAAATCCAAAATAGCGCAACAGCTCCAGCGACACGAATTAAAATAAAACCAAAAGGTTTTATAAAACCACCATCAATCACATCATTTGCAAATGTGAAATTTAGCCCATAGAGTACTTGAACTAAAAAAGCTGCTATTAAAGCAAAAATACGTTTTCTATCCATGAATAGCTTCTTTAGCCAAGGCTGTTACTTTTTTTGAATTTCCTATAAAAATCGAATTGTTATAAATAAGTACAGGACGACTTAAAAATGTATAGTGTTCTAAAATGTAGTGCTTGTAATCTTTTTCAGTAAGCTCCTGATTTTTTAAATCCATTTCTTTATATAACTTGGCACGTTTGCTAAAAAGGGCTTCATAGCTTCCAGCAAGTTTTGCCATGTCATCAAGTTGCTTTACAGTAATAGGTTCAGATTTAATATCTTGAAGTACAACATCAGAAGGAAGATTAAGCTCCTTTATAATTCTTGTGCAAGTATTACAGGTTTTTAAATAATAAATCTTATTCATGGCTTAATAATAGTTTCGTTTCAGAAATAAATTTCACTGCAAAATAACAGTATTTATATGGTTTAAAGTATCTTTATTGAAAATTAAATTTATGGATTTCACATTTGATGTCTTTTCAAAAACAAGAGCTTTTTTTAAAAAAATTATTGAAGAACAGTCTTTAGAGGATTTAAACAAAATTCCTAAAGGATTTAATAACAATATTATCTGGAATATTGGCCATATTATTGTTACTGAACAAGTGCTTATTTATAAGTTGTCAGGTTTAAAACCTACTATAAGTGAATCATTGGTGAGTGCTTATATGAAAGGGACAAAACCAGAAAAAGATGTAACTCAAAAAGACGTTAATGAGATCGCTTCATTACTGTTTTCTACATTGCAACAAACAGAAATAGATTATAAAAAAGGAGCTTTTAAAAATTTTAAACCCTACACGGTTTCTACTACAGGAAATACATTAAATAACGTAGAGGAAGCTTTGCAGTTTGCGTTATTTCATGAAGGATTGCATTTTGGGTATGTGCTAGCGTTACTTCGTACTATTTAAAGTTTAAATAACCTTCAATTGTTTCATACGGAATTGTAAATTCGGTAAGTCCTGTTGAATAGGGAGCAATTTCATAGCTGTTATATAGTAATATTAAACCATCATCATTAAAACCAATATTTGCTGGAAGTGTGAAATTTTCAGGTTCAAAGTATAAATCGCGTTTTCCTTCAATCTCTTGGTTAAAATAGGTTTTAGCAAGTTCTTTAAATGCACTTAAATCATTTATTAAGGCATCATTTTCAATTAAATTACCTGTTTTGACATCAAAGTTAAGAAACGACACTACAACCATACCGTGAGCGCCACCTGTATTTGTATAGGAAGTCATTGCTATAGATACTACGTAGGGAGATTGATACATAACTTCACCATCTATTTGAGCTTCCCAAACTTGTGGTGTTTCAGGAAATTCAGCTTTAAAAGCCTCAAACGCATTATTAAAATTAGAAATGCTTTCTTCAATTGATGTTTCTGTTTTTGAGTCTGGATCTCCAATATGTAAAGCAGAAACAACGGTTTTAGTAATTTGTGAATTTATGTTGTTAGAAACTGTTTCATTTCCAGTGGCTTCAATAATATTTATTTCAACAATATCAGTATTGTTAGCAGTTACGTTAACGGCTTTAAATGCTAATGGAGTTTCTTCTTGACAAGAGAAAACGACACTAAATAAAACAACTAAAAACAAGATAAATTTATAACGCATAACTAGAAGACTTAATACGATGTTAAAGATACATATTGCTTTTGAATACAGCGAATTAAACCATAGATTTGTGCTAAATATGTTATAGAATGTTTTAGGTTTTTTTAATTCCTGTAATTCAATAGTTTAATAAATAAAAAACCTCAAAAAAATAATTTAATAGATGAAATTTAACACAAAAACAATACATGGAGGTCAAACTCATGATCCAGCTTATGGATCTGTTATGCCACCAATTTATCAAACATCAACATATGCACAAAGTACACCAGGTGGACATAAAGGTTTTGAGTACTCAAGAACGCACAACCCAACACGTCAAGCCTTGGAAAATGCTTTTGCTAGTATAGAAAATGGAAACTACGGATTGGCTTTTGGTTCTGGGCTAGCAGCCATTGATGCCGTGTTAAAACTATTAGAACCTGGTGATGAAGTAATTTCAACAAATGATTTGTATGGTGGTTCTTACAGACTGTTTACATCAATTTTTAAGAAATTTGGTATCAAGTTTCATTTTGTAGGTATGCAAAATGCAGATAATATAGAATCATATGTTACTGATAAAACAAAGCTTATTTGGGTAGAAACACCAACAAACCCAATGATGAATATTATTGACATTAAAGCGGTTTCAACTATTGCAAAAAAGCATGATTTATTATTAGCTGTTGATAATACATTTGCAACACCATATTTACAGCAACCAATAGATTTAGGAGCTGATATTGTTATGCATTCGGCAACTAAATATTTAGGAGGACACAGTGATGTTGTAATGGGCGCTTTAGTTGTAAAAGATAAAGAACTTGCTGATAAATTATATTTTATTCAAAATGCAAGTGGAGCTGTTTGTGGTCCTCAAGATAGTTTTTTAGTATTACGAGGCATAAAAACATTACATATTCGCATGCAGCGTCATAGTGAAAACGGTAAAGCTGTTGCAACATATTTAGCTTCTCACCCAAAGGTAGAGCATGTTTATTGGCCAGGATTTGAAAGTCATCCTAACCATGAGGTAGCAAAATCTCAAATGAAAGATTTTGGAGGAATGATTTCTTTTACAACAAAAGGGAATAATTATGAAGAAGCTATCAAAATTGTAGAAAAATTAAAAATATTTACACTAGCAGAGTCTTTAGGTGGTGTAGAATCTCTATGTGGCCATCCCGCAAGTATGACGCATGCGAGTATCCCAAAAGAAGAGCGAGAAAAAACAGGTGTTGTAGATTCTTTAATTAGGTTAAGTGTAGGAATTGAAGATATTGATGACTTGCTTGATGATTTAAAACAAGCCATAGGATAACTTAAATAATAAGTAAACAAAAAAGCCAGAACCCTAAAGTTCTGGCTTTTTTATTATGCTTTTCTAATATATTAATCTAAATAATAGATGTATCCAAAGTTTAACCAAACTAACCAATCGTTGTGTTTGTTTGAAGGTAACTGGTGATCAAAACCATCAATCCAATCACTACCATAATATTGCCATCTTAAATCTAGCATTAAATCAGATAGTGGTGTAAGCTTATAGCGAGCACCAATACTTGTTACTAAAGACCACGTGTTTCCAGAATCAGGGTTTATTGAGCCAGGATCCCAATATGAGTAAAAGTTATTGGCATTATTAATGTTAGAGTTTCCATAAGAAGTATAAGCTTTAGGGTTGTATGATGTGTAATGCACACCAAGACTAACAAAAGGAGCAATTCTATAACTAAATGCCTGAAAAGATCTAATACTAAAAGGAAAGTATTCTAATTGCATCCCGATGTCAAAATTATTGGCTTCTCCAGTATGTGCTCTTAATTTATCAGCATTAGTACTTGTTTTATCAGGGGCAACCCATTCTCCGTAGTGTTCTAGTTTTGTTTTGTTGTATGAAAGTTCGCTTCGTAATTTAAAGTGATCATTAAAATAAGTGTCTGTAGAGTAGCAATTACAATCAGCACGATAAGAAAAGTTGATGTAGTGAACAATACCAATTCCAAATCCAGAATTTCCAAAGTTGTTACGATCATTTGCTCTTTCACCAAAATCAGATCTAAATTGAACAGGGCCGACTATAGCACCAATTTCATGAGAAAAACCTAATTGTGAAAAACCTGAATAAACTCCAATAAGAAGGAATACGATTAGTTGTAAAGGCTTGTAGTTAAACATAGTGCTATTTTCAATGGTTTAGAGCATTATTAAACAAATATAAAAAAACACAATAACCTACCAAATATAAAATATTAAAAGCAAAGCAATTATATAAAAAGATAACATAGAATCAATATAGAATTTTAAAAAAAAATTTTGCAATTGCGAATTATAAAAAAAACCATTTTCTTTTTTAAAGATAATGTATATTTGCAGCATTAATGTTTAAGAAATTAAGATTTCTTCAAAATAATAAAAAATGAAACAAAAAATAGAAGCGTTTTTAGAGATTGTAAAAGAAAAAAATGGTCATGAACCAGAATTTTTACAAGCTGTTCATGAAGTAGCTGAAACAGTAATTCCATTTATAGAGAACAACCCAAAGTATCAAAATAAAATGTTACTTGAGAGAATGGTAGAGCCTGAGCGTACTATTATTTTTAGAGTGCCTTGGATTGATGATCAAGGAAACACCCAGGTAAATAGAGGTTTTAGAGTTGAATTCAATTCAGCAATAGGACCATATAAAGGTGGACTTCGTTTTCATCCATCTGTAAACTTAAGTATTCTTAAGTTTTTAGGTTTTGAGCAAGTATTCAAAAACTCACTAACAACATTGCCAATGGGTGGTGGAAAAGGAGGAAGTGACTTTGACCCAAAAGGGAAAAGCGATAATGAAGTAATGCGTTTTTGTCAATCATTTATGAACGAGTTATTCCGTCATATAGGTCCAAATACGGATGTCCCTGCAGGAGATATAGGTGTTGGAGGTCGTGAAGTAGGATACATGTTTGGTCAGTATAAGCGTTTAAGAAACGAATTTACTGGTGTATTAACAGGAAAAGGGATTTCTTTTGGAGGTTCTCTAATAAGACCTGAAGCAACAGGATATGGTTGTGTATATTTTGCAAAGAATATGTTAGCAACAAAAAATGATACATTAAACGGAAAAACTATTGTTATTTCTGGATCTGGAAATGTTGCTCAATATGCATGCGAAAAAGCAACTGAATTAGGTGGTAAAGTTGTAACAATGTCTGATTCTTCAGGTTATATTTATGACCAAGACGGAATTGATGCTGAAAAATTAGCACATATTCAAGATATAAAAAATGTAAAGCGTGGTAGAATAAGTGAGTATTTAGACAAATATCCATCAGCTACATTTCATAAAGGAGAAAGACCATGGTCTGTAAACTGTGATGTAGCAATGCCATGTGCAACACAAAACGAATTAAATGAACAAGAAGCAAAAGCTTTAGTTGATAATGGTGTTATAGCAGTAGCTGAAGGAGCTAATATGCCAACAACTCCAGAAGCGATTGAGGTATTTCACAAGGCTAGAATTTTATTCTCTCCAGGTAAAGCTTCAAATGCAGGAGGTGTAGCAACTTCAGGATTGGAGATGAGTCAAAATTCATTGCGTTACAACTGGACAAGAGAAGAAGTTGATGCTAAATTAAACCAAATTATGGATGACATCCATGATTCATGTGTTACTTATGGTACACAAGAAGATGGTTATGTAGATTATGTAAAAGGAGCTAACATTGCTGGTTTTGTTAAGGTAGCTGACGCTATGCTTGCACAAGGTGTTGTGTAGTTCTTTATTATAAAATAACTTTAAAAAAAGCTTTCTAAATAATTAGGAAGCTTTTTTCGTTTTAAAATTATATTATTTTACGTTTTAAGTCGTTAGTTATAAATATATTTGAATGCATAAAAAAAGTCATATGTTTAAAAAACTTATTCTTGTTTTCATTTTTTTTATTCCACTAGTTAATTTTTCTCAAGATTATTCTGCTCTATGGGATGAGCATTTTTCATATTTAAACATTAAAGATGTTACTCAAAACCAAAATAAACTTTATGCGGCTTCAGAAAATGCCATTTTTGTTTATGATACCGAAACTCAAGAAATAGAAACCTTAACGACCGTTAATGGTTTGTCGGGAGAAGCAATATCTCAAATACATTATAGCGAAGCTTACGAGTTATTGGTTGTTGGTTATGAAAATGGGTTGATGGATATCGTATTTGATAATGATGATGATGTGTTGACTGTTATTGATATTTTAGAAAAACCTACAATTCCTCCAGGAAGCAAGATAATTAATCATTTTAATGAATACCAAGAGTTTTTATATATAGCAACAGATTATGGTATTTCTGTTTATGATTTAAGCCGTTTAGAATTTGGAGACACTTATTTTATAGGTAATGGAGGATCTCAAATAAGAGTGACGCAAACCACTGTTTTTAATGGTTTTATTTACGCATCCTGTTTTGATGCTAATGGTGTTAAAAAAGCCTTAATAACTAGTAATGATTTAATTGATTATCAAGAATGGGAAACAATAAGGGGAGGCAATTATTTAGCAATAGAGGCCTTAATAGATAATCTTTTTGTAACTAGGTCAAATGGAGTTTTTTTTGAAGTAATTGATGGAGTTTTTAATTCATTAACAAGTTATGATGATCGTCCTGTTGATGTAAGAGCTGTAAATGATTATTTGATAGTAACTACTAGTAGTGAAGTGTTTATTTACGATATAAATTTCACCCTTATTTCTCAAATAACGGTAAGTGACCCTTTTATTACAGATTTTACATCAGCGACAGTAGTTGCAGAAAATGTATATATAGGTACGAAAGACTTTGGTGTTTTAAATGTGTCGTTAAATGCGCCAACTGAATTTCAAGAGTTACACCCTAATGGACCTTTAATGAATACTTCTTTTTCTATAGAAGCATCTCCTAATAACCTTTGGGTTGTTTATGGGGATTATAGTTTAACATACAACCCATCACCATTAAAGTCATATGGATTTAGTCATTTAAACGAAGAAAGTTGGGTAAATGTTCCTTTTGATAGTGTGCTTACCGCAAGAAACTTAAGTGAAGTTTCTATAAACCCTTTTAACACCAATCAAGTTTTTATTAGTTCTTTTCAGGATGGTTTATTGGAGGTCAATGATGATTTACCAACTATTTTATACAATCAAGAGAATAGTGGTTTAGAAAGTTTAGTTGTTCCTGCAGCCCCAAACTATGTCTCAATACGTACAAGTGCTTCAATTTTTGATACTAGTGGTGTTTTATGGACAATGACAGCGAGGGTAGAAAGGCCTTTAAAATCTTATGACCCTTCAACTGGAGAGTGGAATAGTTACAATTTTAGTAGTTTAATCGCTGATCCTTTAGAAGGTGAGTGGGGATATAGTGATATTGACATTGATAACAATAATACGAAATGGATAGGTGGTTATAATTACGGTTTGATAGCTTTCAATAATAATGGAGGGAATCAACAACTTGCAAGTATTAAAGATATAGAGAATAACATGCCTTCTAATTACGTGACTAGTGTAGCTGTAGACAGACAAAATCAAGTTTGGGTAGGAACAACAGGTGGATTAAGAGTGTTGTATAATACAGGAAGTATCTTTACTGATGATAATGCAAGTGTACAAGAAATCATTATTTTAGAAGATGGTGTTCCAAAGGAATTATTATTTAGAACATTTGTTACAGATATAGAGGTTGATGGCTCAAACAACAAATGGATATCAACAGTAGGATCTGGGGTTTTTTATTTTTCTGCAGATGCTCAATTAACATTATATCATTTTACTAAAGAAAACTCTCCATTACCATCAAATAATGTTGTTGATGTTGCTTTAGATAGCTCTAACGGTCGTGTTTATTTTGCAACAGATAATGGGCTTGTTTCTTTTCAGGCAGGCGGATCTGAAACTCAAGAAAGTATTGAAGAGGCTTATGTATATCCAAATCCGGTAAGGCCTACTTTCAATATCACACAAGAGAAAGTAAAAATAAAAGGAATATCAGATAACATCAATATCAAGATTACAGATATAGAAGGTAATTTGGTTGCTGAAGCGCAGTCTAAAGTCAATTTAAGATATAAAGGTTATAATTTAGAGATTGATGGTGGAACAGCGTTTTGGAACGGAAAAAACTTGTCAAACAATGTCGTGGCTTCTGGTGTTTATTTAATAATGCTTTATGATTTAGATTCCTTTGAGACCAAGGTTTTAAAAGTCATGGTTGTTCGCTAATGTTAGGCTCTACACAAGCAATAGTTTTATCAAAAATTAAATACCGAGACAACGATTTAATTGTAAAATGCTACACGCTAAATAGAGGTGTTGTTAGCTATTTGTTGCCAAGTGTTTTAAAAAGTAAAAAAGGAACTTCTAAAGTAGCTTATTTTCAAGCTTTATCTCAATTGTTAATTGAGGAAGACTACAGAAAAAATAAGTCATTGCATTATATCAAAGATGTAAAAATTAATAATGTCTATCAGTCTTTACATTCTCATGTTATTAAAAGTGCAGTAACCATGTTTGTAGCTGAAATATTGTCTTTAGCTTTAAAGGAAGAAGAAAATAATCAGGCACTATATAGTTTTCTAGAAACGGCTCTTTTATGGTTTGACACAGAAAAAGAATACGCTAATTTTCATTTGCTTTTTTTAGTAAAGCTCACAAAATATTTAGGCTTCTATCCAGAGCTACCAAAGCAGAATGGCAAACCTTTTTTTAATTTAGAAACAGGAACCTTTGAAAGTCTAGAAGTTGGAAACTACAGTATATCAGGCAAAAATGTTGATGTTTTAAAACATTTACTGGCAGCAACTTTTGATACTATTAGTACTATAAAATTAAAGTCAGAACAACGTCAGTCATTTTTGAATATGTTATTACTTTATTACGAGTTACATATCGGTGGCTTTAAAAAAACCAAGTCGTTAGACATATTTGGACAAGTATTTAACTAAAACAAAAAACCAATACAAACTCATGGAGTAATGTATTGGTTTTTTTAGGTTTTATAAATATATTTTACTTCTTCACCATTTTCTTTGTAATTACATAATCGTTATCTAACTGTACTTTAGCAATGTAATTAGCTTGGCTTAAATGCGACAAGTTGTAAGTTTCGTTATTTGTGTTTCCTGTGGCAGAAAAAACTTCTCTTCCAAGCATATCAATAAGTGTTACCTTTTTAATTTGATACGCGGCATTAACTTTAAATGTCGTGTCGCCATTATTATCAATAATAGTTAGTCCGTTATCATTTATAGTGTTTTCATCAATAGACAATAAGGTATCAGTAAATACAATCTCAAAACGATCATTAAATTCACCAATACTTGAGGTGAAATTATAAGCGCTTTCTGATAAATTATGTATGACATTCAATGTGTTATCTTTTAAATAAACTGTGTTTTCAGTTAAGAACTCTCCCTGTAATTGTTCAATACTTATAGTATAAATAGTTGCTTCATTAATATTTGTTACAAAACCTAATGGGATAACTTCATTTATATTTAAATCTTCAGGAGACTTACCTTGAATAGCTAGTTTATCTTGTAAAGTAATCGTATCATGCCCTATTATAGAATAAAGTGATGAGTAAGAATCTGTAGATAAATTTTTTGGTGCATCAAAATACATACCGTCATAATCACTTGTGGCACCAGGCACATAGCCAATTAAGGTTTGATTAAATACACCATTGTTTGATGTTAAGTTAAGCCACAATTTATCTGGATCATTTGTAGTTCTAAAAAATTGATTGTTGTTATTTATTGTACGCATGCTGTTTTGGAAAACAACATCAGCAGTTCTAACAGTTCCAGAAACTACCGAAGTTGTTGCTGCATCTGATAAAGAGATGAAAAACCCTTGTCCAGAAGGGATAAAACGCGTAGGCATCACACCATCACCACCAGCTGTTTGACCTGTACCGTTTATTACAGCATAATCGCTTTGAGCAAAATTTAAAACCTCATTACCATTATTAGAATCGCTATATCCGGTATTTTGTGACCAGAAAAAGATAGCGCCATCAATAATTCCTGAAGATTCTGATACGTTTTGATCAACAATAGTATTAGCTAATAGGAAAGCATCTGCATCTATTGCAGATGGGTATGGATTACCAATGAAATTCCAGTTGTTGTCATTCAATTCTGAATCATTTCTATAAACAGGAACACTAAAATCACCAGTGTTTAACGCGCCTTCAAATGTATATTCATAATTAGCCCCAGGTATTCCAAAACCTAATTCATTATGCATGGCTGCATAACCTACTCCAGGCAGCATTACATCTCCGTTATTTGCAATTTGCCAGTCGTTACCATCATCATCTATATCGTCTTGTCCAGTAACGGTTCCATTATTGTTGTTTGTTTCAGCTGTAGCATCTAAATAATTTTGCCCGTTATACCAATAACGCCTTGTAGGATGCGCTTCAAGCAAGCCGTTTCCTATGGTTTCACCTACAACTGGAGAGCTCCAATATGTGTATTCATACCAGTTGTTTAGTGGTGCTGTACGTTTATTAACCTGTGTTATGGCATTAGTATGTAATGTGTATGTTCCAGCTGCAGCGCCGTTACCTCTTTGTATAAAGCTACCTTTGTCTTCAATAAGAATACCGTCAGTATTTGTGCCGTCACCATACACATCAACATTGTTTATTACTTCAATGTATTCACCAGCAGTAATAGTTAATTTGTTTCCAGCATTTACAATTAATTGGCAAGCACTAAAGCTAGTTTCGTTATTGGTACCAATACTTGTGTTGTAATCACCATCAATAATAACAACTTTACTTGATGTAGGTAATGAAGACCAATTGGTACCATTCCAAATAGCTTGTGCTGTGTTAAGTTTTACAGCATTGCTTGCAGTATAACAAGTGCTTAAATTTTCTCTAACTTGGCAGTAAAACTGGTAGTTGTTTAAGTTTAGGGTATCTAAAATATTTAAAGTATCACTGTTTGCACCACTGTAAGTTGTACCATTAGTAATTATGGTCCATCCTGTATCTCCTGGAGCGCTATAATACCATTGGTATGCTAAAGGGTTTCCTCCGGAATAACCTTCTGTTGCAGTAACACTAATCGAGGCTGTGAAATTACAGTTGCTAGCAGGCAAAGTTGGTTCTACTGTTATAGTCGGAGGTGTACCTACTGAAAAAGTGTAATTTCCTATGTCAGAATAATTGGTTGTTGTTAAGGCATCCCATTCCGATGAGTCCCAGGTCATACTAGGAGCTGTGATTCCAGAGTTTTTTCTTCTATAAGTATAGTTACTACCATTAGGTGTTGAGCCATTGTATTCTGTTCCTGAACCACCTGTGAAAGGGCTTCCTGAAGTATCTCCCCATAAATCTATATCATTTGAACCATCATTTAATATTAAATGATCTTCATCATTAATACCTATGGTGTTTGGACTAAAATAATTATTTTGAGATACTGGATCTACTTCTGTTGCGCCAGTTCCAAATGAAATTACATACGTGCTATTATTGGCTAAAATTGTACCATTTGGAATGTTTATGTATGCAGAAGGACTTGACCCGCCATTTTGATGTATTTCTATAAAATAGCTAGAAATATCAATATTAGCTCCAGTACCATTAAATAGTTCTACATAAGAGTGTCCATTAACTGAAGAATCACTATCGGTAATTTCACTTATAAAAATATCTGAAGGAAGTGTTCCTGAACCTTCACAAGAAGTAATATCGTTGTCTAAAACGGTAAAAGGTAAGCTTCTTGAGCAACCGGTAACATCATCAAATGTAATGTCTGCACTTATCGCGTTATCTGGAATAGTAATTTCAAATGATGTAGCAGAAATGTTTGTTACTGTTGTTGTAGTTCCATCATAAAGCGCGGTAGTATCGTCTGGATTTGACCCACTACTAGCAGTGACTGTTACAACTGTTCCAGCAGGTCCTTCTGTAGGGTATATGTTATAAGTTGCTGTGTTACAGTTTCCAGTTCCTTGAATGTTAAATATAAAAGGATTCTCATCACCATCATTATTATTAATAATAACTGTAGCTGTTCTAGTTCCTGATGCTAAAGGTGAAAATGTAATTTCTAGAATTTCTATACCATTTGGAGCTATAGTATTTGCTGGTGCTGTTCCTGTAATAGTAAAATCCCCAGGATTAGATCCGCCTAAAGTAATACTAGAAAGTGTTAAGTTTAAAGTCCCTTCATTAACGATTCTAAAACTTTTGGTTTGGGAGTTACCAATTGTAGTTGCAGCAAATAATGTGTTATTAAATCCAGCAGGCGTATTTGAGGCATCTCCAGGAATATCAGGAAAGGTACCTAAATTTCCTTCCACATTAATATCAGGAGTAGGCGTAAATCCTTCACCAGTTAAATTAACGGTACAACTACCTTCATCACTGTCGTTATTGTTTATAGTTAACACACCTGTTTGTGTTCCAGTAGTTGACGGCGTAAACCTAACGGTTACCGTTTGCGAATTACCACTAGTAACGGTAAAAGGAGCAGCAGGAGATACAACCGTATAATCGCCTGTAATGTTTAATGAAGCAATATCCAAATCGGCACTTCCTACATTTTCTATATCAAATGTTAAATCGGTATTTGAGGCTACAGATTGTGTTCCAAAATCTATGGTATACCCACAGTTTTGATTGGTTGCTGTATTGTCTACAAGTTGTATTTCAGGAGTAGGTGTGGTACAAGTGTCGCCTGATAACGTAATATCATCAACATAATAATATTCGCCACTGTCTAATCCAGCAGTACGTAATCTTATCTTTATTTGTGTTTCTATATCAGGAATATTTACTATCCAAGGGTTTGTAGCAACAGTAGTTGGATTAAACCCATTGGTATTTCCCATATTAATATTAGCATTGCTGTAGCCATCTACAAGTTTTACAGAACCTGAACCATTCCAAGTCGTTCCGTTGTCGTAAGATATTTCTAAAAATAAATCTTCACCACTATCAGCTCCAACAGAGGCAAAAGCTACTGAAAGCGTTACATTAGATGCTCCAACTAAAGAAACATTATCGGTTGTTAAATTGTCGCTTGTTGCAAGTCTATAAGAGTTTGTTCCAAAATATTTATTAAAATCATTTTCAATAGAGCCATTTCCGGTATATCCTAAATCGTCACTTCCTTCAAATGAAAGGGTTTTAAACACGCCATTACTACCATCGTTATCAGTAACACTTAAGGTTGTTTCATTAGCATTACCAACTGCGGCACTATCTCCACCAGAAACGTTTTGTATTTCAAAGGTATAACTGGTACTGTCGTTACAGTTGGTATTATCGGTAATAGGCACTGTAACACATTGTTGGGCGCTGCTGTTGGCAGGGAATGTGATATTCTGTGTGGTATAGGATAAGTGAGGTGTTGTGCCCGAAGTTAATACCACTTGTGCGGTAGTTGGCGTGGCACTAGGGTTGGCAATATTAATACATAAATCTACAGAAGTGCCGTCTTCGTTTTGGGTATAGGTTGTAGATGCAAAATTTATCATTGTATCTGTAGAGCCAGCAAGAACACTAATGGTATAATCTTCAACAGAACCCCATTGAAAAGTACCACAAGGTGAAATTGAGCTAGCATCTGAGCCTTCTTCTTGAACAATTCGCATTCTGTAATCTCCTATTGCTTGTGTAACAGGGACATTAATAGTAATGTTTTCTATTTGATTTGATCCAGAATCTAAACCTATCAAATCAACTGTTGCTACTTCCTCATTTATATCGTCAAAATCACCATCGTTATTCCAGTCTATCCAAACTCCACCTGCTCCATCAAAATCTATGTAATCTTCGCTACAATCTCCAAACGCTATACTTAATGCGTAAGCACCTCCGGCATTTAAATCTGCAACCATTGCGGTATAGTCGTTAATTACACCACCGGTACCACCAGTACATACATCTGTTGTGTTATTCGTAATACTTAATGATTCACCAATTAAAGTTACATTTTCAATTTCAGAATCAGCATTACTTGTTGGGCCTGCGTTGCAGTATATAACATCAGTAACATCTCCACTAACATCAACAGTAGGTGTAGCTGATAAACCCGCTGTTAGGTTTGTCATGGTAATTGTACCAGAGTAGCTTGCTATAGGTAAACCACTTATTAGCCTCACATATATAGTATTTGTGTTATTAGCGTCTAAAGCTGGTATATTTACCGTGTTATTGTATGGTCCTGCAGCAGATGTAGCAATTTCGAAATTTGCAGGTGCAGTAATATCAATGCCTGCTGTAAGCAATGTACCTTCTATATTAAAACTTTGTGGTGTTGATGGGCCATTGCTAACTACATAATCTAAACCTGTAATTGTAGTTGGTGTAGCTGTGATGGTTGGACCAGACGGAGTATCTTGCTTGTACAAAACTAAATCTCTTTGAGACCCTCTATAACAAGCAAAACGAGGAGCTGATGAGTTATATTGTAAATCTCTATTTGTTATAGCAACATTTGAGAAAATGAAATTTCCACCACTATATGTAATATTCCACCGTTGGTTATTGGATGTTACAGTATTCACTATTTGAACATTATTGCTATCACCTGTATAAGAAATATATCTTGAAGAATCATTACTGTAAATAGTTTTCCCAGACCCATTAGTCTCTATTGTCCAAATAATTGTAGCATCCGGATTTGTTATGCTTCCACTAATTGGAGAAATAGCTGTTCTTGCTAAATAAGTTCCATTATGAGAATTACTCATTGCAAAACCCTCATTACTTTCAGCAATAATATAATTACCATCTGTTAATTCTGCCAAAGATGTAATTTGGTTGTAAGTCTGTCCAAACCCAGTAATAGTAAGGCATAAAAATGCTATTAACAAAATAATGTAGTTCTTTTTCATAGGGAAAATTTCTTTATTTTTACAAAAAAACGCTTACAAATATATATCAAATAACTTAATTTTCAGGGTATTGTATGTTTATGGGTTATTAACAAATTGTTATTAATTTTGTCATGATGCAAAAACACAAGACATATACAGTAGAAGAAGCCAAGCGAGCTCTAGAAAGTTTTTGTGCTTATCAGGAGCGTTGTCATAAAGAAGTTGTTAGTAAATTAATAGCTATGCATATGATTCCAGAGGCTCGTGATGTGGTTATTGGTCATCTTATAGAGCATAATTTTTTAAACGAAACACGATTTGCTAAAGCTTTTGTTCTGGGTAAGTTTAGGATAAAAAAATGGGGTCGCATTAGGTTAACACGAGAGCTTAAGTTTAGAGATATAAGCACATACAATATAAATTTAGCACTTAAAGAACTTTCTGACGACACTTATTTAGCTACTTTTCATGATTTAGCAGAAAAAAAAGCCGCATCTATTAGAGAGAGTCATCCTTTGAAGAAAAAGAAAAAACTTGCCGATTATTTATTATATCGCGGTTGGGAAAGCCATTTGGTGTATGATAAAATAAACACACTAGTATAAAAAGCAAGAAGCAACTTATGTTATGTAAGTTGCTTCTTTTTGTTTTGGCTGGTATTTTTTAGTTGGTAAGTATCTTTTTTGAGATAACAGTACCATTATTTAGGGTGATTTTTGCTACATACGTTCCAGATTGTAAATTAGGTAGCTTGTATGTTTCTGTAGTATTTTTAGCTTTTAAGTTATAAACCAAGCTACCGCTAACTGAATAAATTTGAACAGCCGATAAAGCGTGACTATTATTTGTTTTAAATGTTATTTCTTGGTCGTTTTGTTGAATTATACTTAAGCTGTTTTCTAATGCTGATACATGTGATGTACTTAATGTGTTGTTGTTGAAAACAATCTCAAAACGGTTGTTAAATTCACCTGTCGCTGATGTAAACGTGTAGTCGGCATTCTTTATATCATGGGTTATATTAAGTAAGTTGTCTCTTAAATATATTGCATTGTTATTAAAAAACTCACCTTGAAATTGTGCAATAGATAATGTGTAAAGTGTAGCTTCTTCTATGGCAGAATAAAAACCAATAGAGATGCTTTCATTTTGGTTTATGCTACTAGGAGATTTTCCTTGAATAGCATATTTACGATCGGTATCATTTTCTATAGTGGTATAAATTATAGCAGCAACATCAGATGATAAGTTTCTTGTAGTGTCATACGAAGGACCATCATCAGCGCTTGTTGCACCATTTACATACGCTATTAATGCTTGATTAAAAACACCGTTATCAGAAGTTAAATTCACCCAAAGCTTATTATCATTTTGATTTCTGAAAAACTGACTGTTGCTTGTGTTATCTGCAATACGCATGTTATTATTAAATACAACATTGCCACTGCTTATGCCTTGAACAAAGAAGCCTTGTCCAGAAGGTATGGTTCTATTAGGAATAACAGGTTTTCCTCCGGCAATTTCACCACTACCAGCATTTATGATAGCATAATCGTCTGTGTTAAAGTTTAATACCTGATTACCATTATTGTCTGATGCTGGAGGCGAAGCGTGAGACCATAAATAAATAGCACCACCGATAACAGAGGCATTTTCAGCTAGAAAGGCATCTGCGTCTATAGCAGATGGGTATGGATTTCCGATAAAATTCCAGTCATTATCACCATTGTCACCATTATAATGTATTGGTGTATTTATAATACCTGTATTAAAAGGGCCTTCAAATTGGCAATTATATGTATCACCAGGTGTAAAACCAGTAGATCTAGATGTTATTGCATAGCCAGCACCAGGAGTAAGCACATCAGAGTCGTGTAAAACAGCCCAATCATTTCCGTCATCGTCTATATCATCATGCCCAGCAACGTAAGAGTTTCCATTTTCTGATTCTTCTAAAACATCTAAAAAATTTGCTGCATTATACCAATAACGTCTGCTTTGTTGCGATGTAGGAAAAGCTTCAGCAGCTGTAATACCATTAACAGGAGAACTCCAATAGGTGTAATCATACCAATTAGTAAGTTGTGATGTTTCTTTAATTACTACAGATGTTCCGCCTTCGCCAACAGCAAATGTAGCCGAGTTGTCTATTTGTACAACAGCGCCTTTTGAAGTTACAGTTAAGTTACCGCTGATGTTAATGTTTTTTTGAACACTAATAAATGTATTGTCGCTTACAGTACATGTTTTTCCAGAGTTTACATTAAGCTCCCAAGCGTTAATGCTGCCATTTAATGCCGTATCATAATCTTCGGCAATGGTTATTGTTGTATTTGCGTCAGGTGATCCATTGGTCCAAACGCTACCGTTCCATTCAGTTGATTTTCTAACACATTCACCTGATAAGCTTATGCTTTCAAGCACAGATGGATATCCGCCGTGAGCAGGAGCAAGTATTGTCATTACATCGCTATAAAAACCTATAGATAATCCAGCAGCCAGCCTCACATAAATAGTCACACTGCCAGCACTAATAATTGTGGCGTCTATGGTTAATTCGTCTGTGAAACCAGATAGGGGATTTAGTGAAACTTCAAAATTTGATGAAGTTATTAAGGTGTATTCACGTGCTAGCGCATTCTCGTCAAGGAGCACAAATGTTTGGTTTAAAGAAGGACCGTTTTGATATACGTAGTTAAAGCCTGTTAAAGAAATAGGAAGTGCGTTTGTCATTTTTTTAGAAAAATGATCATTTTTTGTACTAAACCCAGATAAAATTAGGCATAGGCATATCAGGAAGGAATAGTTTAGTAGGTTTTTCATTAGGATGAGTTGTTTAGGTTAATTTGGGGTGACTAATAACTCTATTTTTGAAAGAAAATCAAAGAAACGTTGCTTTTTTTCGATGAAATACATGTTTTTTGTTAAAAATGTAAGAAAAGGAACATGTAAAACTTTAACCTTGTGTGTCAATCAAAGCTTTTTTGTTTTTCCAATCAATCCATTTTTGACCTCTTATTCGTCTCATAGCATTATCAAAATGTCTCATAATAATGATGTTATATAATGCTTGACTTAAATTGGTAATTTTTTTAGGAACAGACCTTAAGCTCATAGAGAACCCTGGAGTTAGGTATTTCATATAATGCCAATAACCTTCTGGCATGTATAGAATTTCTCCGTGGTTTAACTGTGTTTCGTATCCTTTAGCGTGTTTTAATGCAGGCCACTTGGTGTAATCAGGGTTTGAAAAATCTATATCTTCTCGTGTAATTAATGAGAAAGGAATTTTGTATAGATACTTATTCTGTTTTTGATCAAATAATATGATTTGCTTTTTACCTTCAAAATGAAAATGGAAAATATTGGCTAAATCAATATCGTAATGCATAAAGGTATGCGAGTTTTTTCCACCGAAAAACAGCATAGGTAATCCTTTCATGAGTTTTAGTCCAAAATCAGGATACTTAAAATCGTGCTGAAGTTTTGGTACTTCTTTTAATACATTCCAAAGAAAAATACGATACTTTGTTGGTTCAGATTTAAGCAAGTCAATATATTCAGACATTCTCATTTTGGCATGAGGTTCATTAAAACCGTCTTTATAATTTACAGGTCTGTCATCATAAAGTGGTACAATTTTATCTCCTGCAACATCTTTTATATAATCTAGTCGCCATTTAGAATATGCCGGCCAATCTTCAATAAAACGTTCTATTACCACAGGTTTTTGTGGTTTGTAATAGTGTTTAATGAAGTCCTCTTTTGTTATTGTTTTTACTCGAGGAATATCTTGAAGATGCAATATAAAAGCCTTGAAAAATTAACGCTTCAAAGTTAAGAAATTGTAAATAATATTGCGGTTATTTAAAGCTGTATTTTAGTCCAAATAGCACATTGCCTTTTATTGCTGGTACAAGGTTGGTTTCTGTATAATCTGCGTTAAAAATGTTATTTGCCATAATTGAAAAATTTAAAGCTTTGAACGTGTAGTTTATACTTGCATCATAAACGTTATAGCTTTCGCCCGCTGTTCTTTCGGCATATCTGTATGCAATAGTTTGAGATAAATTTTTAATAAACTGACTTTTAAACGATGCTGTAAATTGATGCTTTAAAGAGTTTATCGAGTAGCGAGAAAAATTGGTAGCGACATCTTTTAAGTCTTCTTCTAGAAATGTATACCCTAATTGAATGTTTTGATTAAAACGATCCGCTATAAAACTGTAGCTTGTGTTAGCCTCAAATCCTATGGTGTTTAACTTGGCTATATTTGTTGCTTGCCAAGGGTCTGTGGCTGTGTTTTTAACATAGTCAATGAGTTTTTTAGAATCTCTGTTAAAAAAAGCTCCTGTAAAGCGAAACTTATTAAGGTGTAACTTAATACCTAGTTCTTCTGATACTGCTTCTTCTGGTTCTAAACTATCGTTTCCTAATTCTGTTGGGCTTGAGTAATATAAATCTGTATATGTTGGTATGCGATATGTGTAACCAATGTTTCCATATACTTGTAATACATCATTTATTTTATATCCTAAATCTATACCTGGAAATGCATGAAATTTAAAATCTGTAAAATAACTTAAAGCAACACCTGGCGTAATAGATAATGATTCATTAAATAAAGAAAAACGATGTTCTAAAAATACATTAGTCATAAATCTATCATGTTGACCTAAATTATTACTAGATATAAAGGTTTGAGATAAATCTACACCAAAGCCTGTAATCCCTAATTTTGAACGATATGACGCGTTTACTTCTGCCCCAATCTTGTTGGTTTGATGTAGATTTCTATATGCAGGTGGATTATCACGAATAAACAAGTACATATCTTGATTTCTTCGCCAGTAAATACGTGGTTTTAATGTTAGTTTTTCCTTTTTTATTTCAGTTGATAACCCGATTAAACTTGTTTGTGTTTCTTCATATTGATCTTTAGCTGTTGGTGACGCATAAAATCCGTTAGCTCCAAAATTGCGTTCTTGATAGTTTGCTATAAATGATATAGGTAGTTTATTTTTATTAAACGTACTTTTTATAAAATAGCTTTGGTTATCATAATCTGTATTATAACGATAACCTTCTGATGTGTTTCGAGACACATGTATAATATGAGAAGCGTTTTCTTGATTACTTCCTACGGTAATGTCAGCATTTTTTTGACCATAAGAACCAGCTTCTATACCAATTGAAACGCTATCATCTATACTGTTTTTAGTAACAATATTTATGGCGCCTGTAAAAGCATTTTGTCCAAATACACGCGCAGCAGGCCCTTTTATTATTTCAATACGCTCTATAACTTCAAGAGGTAAAGCCATGTTTAGTGTATGATGCCCTGTTTGAGCATCTTCAAGTTTCATACCATCAATAAGTAAAAGGGTTTGATCAAAACTTCCGCCGCGAATGTATAAATCGGCTTGGCTACCATCAGTACCACGACGTCTTACATCAATACCGGCAACTTGTTGTAGTAAATCTGCAATATTATTGGTTGCACTCTTTTTTATATCATCACTTGTTATTATAGAAATTGTTCTAGAATTTTCTTTAAATGGTAATTCAATTCTAGTTGATGTTATTACTACCGAGTCTAAATCTTGCTGTTGTTGTAGCTTTTGCCCTTGTGTAGTAAATGTAAAAAGTGTAATTAATATAGATAATGTAATTAATCTCATAATAAAATAGATTCGTGTTTTTTAGCGCGGCAAAATTCGTAACTTTCCGGATTATCAAAATAGTCCAGTTTTAAAACAATGAATAGTCCGGTTGATGATATATTGAAATCGTTAGTTCAATTTGAAAAATCACCTAATACAGCTATATATATTCAAATAGCGCAACAAATTATAAATGCCATACAGCGAGGGTATTTACCTGAAGGTACTGCATTACCTGGTACTAGAAAATTTGGAGAGCTATTAACTATCAATAGAAACACAGCTGTAGCTGTATATGATGAGTTGGCTTCTCAAGGTTGGGTTGAAATAGTTCCTAATAAAGGAACCTATGTGCTCATGCCAGAACGAAAAACAGCAATTATAAAAGGAACTTCACAAAGTTTAGAAGCTTTAAAAACATATCCTAAAAACGCTGGTTTCCCATTTCAATCGTCTTTTAATTTAGCCTCTACAGAAGAGTTTACACAAAGTGATTATGTTATTAATGATGGGCAGCCTGATTTACGTTTGCATCCTACACATCAATTTTCACGTTGGTATAGTGCGTCTATGAAACGCACATCCTTAATATCTAAATGGAATTTACCACAAGATCAAGCTTATAGTATGTTTAATAAGCATTTGTGTAATTATCTAAATGCGACACGAGGGTTTCATATTCAGCCTCAAAATATCATGAGTACACGTAGTACGGAAATGAGTTTGTACATTGTTTCACAGCTTCTTATTAAAAAAAATGATATTGTTTTAGTTGCAGATTTAAGCCATTACAAATCAAATATGATTTTTCAGCAGGCTGGAGCTCATATTAAAATAGTTCCTGTTGATGCTAATGGTATTGATGTTGATTTTATTGAGAAGCACTTCACAAAAAATAGTATTCGTTGTGTATATGTTTGCGCGCATAGGCAATATCCAACTACCGTAACACTTTCAGCTGAAAGACGTTTAAAGCTTTTACAATTAGCAAAAGCTTACGAGTTTGCAATTATAGAAGACGATTTTGATTATGATTTTCAGTTTGATGGTTCAGCTATGTTGCCTATGGCAAGTGCTGACGGACAAGGTGTTGTTATTTATTTAGGGCGTTTAGGTCAGTCGTTCTTTCCAAGTTTTCAGGTAGGGTTTGTAGTGGCTCCAGAAAATATTGTAAATGAGACTAAAAATTACCTACAATTACTTGATAAAAAAGGCGATTTAATTCAAAAACAAATACTTTCTGAACTTATTTCAGAAGGTGAAATACACCGTTTAATAAAAAAGAATATTACCGTTTATAAACAAAGGCGCGATTATTTATGTGCTTGTCTGGATACGTATTTTAATGAATTAGCGGATTGGGATATTCCATCAGGCGGTTTGGCGGTTTGGGTGCGTTTTAAATCGCATATATCACTTATTAAATTAGCAGAACAAGCGAAAACACATAACCTGTTTTTGCCTAAAACAATACTTTATCAAAATCAGCATGTTTGTGCTATTAGATTAGGCTTTGGGCATATACATGAAGCTGCTATTGAAACAGTTGTAAAAAAATTGAAACAATCTTTTAATGATTTAAACATTTAATTATTTATTGTTTTTCAATAATTTAAAAGTATATTTATTATCGAAAAACAATAACGTATGAAATTAATTAGACAGCTTAAGATGTGCATTGATATTTATTATTATTTGATGCTATTAACTTTTATTGTTGGAGTAGTGATTGTCATCGCTTCATTTTTTACAACCAACACGTATGATATGGAAATTCTAGATGAATCTATTGATGTAGGAGTATTAAATGTATTTGAGAAGTTTTTTATTCTTGTTTCAATAATCACTGTTTTTGGAGTTTACTTTTCTACAATACGATTAATAAAGAAAACAGTAGACATGTTGTCTAAAGGCGCCTATTTTACAACTCATGTCATAAAAAATTTAAAAAAAATAGGAAAGCTATTTATAATTTGTGCTTTTGGGTTTTTAGCTGTAAAATTTGTAGTAAACATGATTTTGTTTAGTGAATTTTTAATAGGTATAAGTTCTACATTTATGGTGTTCCTAATCATTGGGCTATTTATGATGTTTTTAAGCGAAGCTTTTTCTAATGCGAAAAAAATAAAGGAAGAAAATGATTTAACCGTATAGCTATGCCCATAAAAGTAAATTTAGATATTATTTTGCAAAAGCACAATATGAAAAGCAATGAACTGGCTGAAAGTATTGGTATAACAACCGCTAACTTATCTATTTTAAAAACAGGAAAAGCACGTGCTATTAGGTTTTCTACTTTAGACGCTATTTGTAAAACTTTAGACTGTCAACCAGCTGATATTTTAGAATATGTTCCGGATTAATTTTGTGAATTATTTTTAAAATATGGCTTCTAGTAAATAGCAATTTCAACTATCTTTAGGGTCATGTTTGCACTCGTAGATTGTAATAATTTTTATGCCTCTTGTGAACGGGTTTTTAATCCCAATTTACAAGGAAAACCTGTTGCTATATTAAGCAATAATGATGGTTGTGTTATTGCACGAAGTGATGAGGCAAAGGCGCTCGGGCTGCCTATGGGTGCACCTATTTTTAAGTGGGAATCTTTTTGCAAAGCAAACCAAATTCAAATATTTTCATCCAATTATGCCTTGTATGGCGATATGAGTAATCGTGTTATGAAAATTCTTGAACAATTTACTCCCGATGTTGAAGTATACAGCATTGATGAAGCTTTTTTACAGTTTAAAGGATTTGAAAACTATGATATTAACGACTATGGAAACCAAATACGTCGTCGTATTTTAAAATGGACAGGTATTCCTACATGCGTAGGTATTGCGCCCACAAAAGCATTAAGTAAGGTTGCCAATAAAATAGCACGAAAATTTCCTGAACATACCAAAGGTGTTTATGTTATAGACTCTGAAGAAAAACGCATAAAAGCCCTAAAGTGGATAAAAATTGAAGATGTTTGGGGAATTGGTCGCAGGTTAGCAAAACGTTTAAAAATTAAAAACTGTCATACCGCTTTTGACTTTACACAACTTTCTGATGCATGGGTACGAAGTAATTTCTCTGTTACAGAATTAAAACTGAAACATGATTTAGAAGGGTCACCAAGTATACTGTTGGAAGCGGTAACAAATAAACGAGCCATTGCTACAACACGTAGTTTTGATTTTTCTTATAGCGATGTAAACTACATCAAAGAACGCGTTTCTACCTTTGCTGCCACTTGTGCTGAAAAATTGCGAAAGCAGGAATCTTGTTGCTATATGATAATGGTAACTTTGAGTAGTGATAGGCATAAAAAAGAATTGCCACAACATAGAGAGACACGCATGATAAACCTAGCGTATCCTACAGATTCCACATTAGTAATTAGTAATGAGGCGGTAAAAGCTGTGGCAAGTATGTATAAACAAGGTATCAAATACAAACGCGCAGGCGTTATTGTAATGGGATTAGTGCCAAATGATAATTTTCAATTACATTTGTTTGAACATGAAAACCCAAAACATAAACCCTTAATGTCTACTATAGACAAGCTAAACACAAAATATAAAGATTATAAAATAAAGCTTGGAAATCAAGATTTAGAACGCACTTGGAAAATGCGCCAAGAGCGATTATCACCAAAATACACGACCAATATTAATGATATTATCACCATTAGGTGATAGAAAAGCATTTAATTTACGGAAAAACCGTAACGGTTTTGGCGGTTTTTCGATGAATGGCTAAAATTTATGAAAAAACGAGAGGATATTAGTTTTTTTTTTTTTTTATAACTTTAAAAATGTTTAGAATATGTTGTTGAAAAAGCCGATTCAATATAATGTTTTATACGCCAAGATTAATCTTTTTACTAGCGCTAGTTTTTCTCCCTTAAAATTAATTAGCGTGACCTTACTAGATAGCAACGGCTTTGTTATTTAGTTTCGGCTTGTTTTTTATAATTTAAAAACAAAACAAACAAAATGAAAATTAGTAAATTAGTAATAACACTTATGGTGTTAAGCCTAGTTTGGTCTTGTTCAGACAATGACGAGATTACGGAACAACAGACAAGGGCTGTTGAAAAAACAGAAGCTATGAAGCAATTTGAAACATCCTTTATAGGGATTTCAAAAGAGCAAAAAAACCTTAAACAGTCAAAATTAAGCACAGCAACTTTAAATTCTGAAGTTGCAAAAAAAGCTTCAGGGTATCTTATGGAGCAAGGTGTAATGGTAGAACAAAAAACCAATCAAGCAGCGATTATTAAACAAGCTTTGGATTTACATTTAAAGCAGTTGCAAGAATTACAACCCATTAAAAAACAGCCATGAAAAAGATACTTATAGCAACCTTGTTTTTGGTAAATGTAGTGGCATTTGCGCAAGTAACCCATAGGCCACTTTATGTGTATAACTACACACAGTTTGAAGTAGAATTTCAAATAAACACGGTAGAAGAAAGTGGCGATTGGGGAGATTACCCAATACTTAAGTCTGATAACACCTATGTTATTAACCCTTACAGCAACTTTGAAAAGGTGAATTTAAGTGTAGATGGCGTAGCATTTGCAGCACCAAGTACACCAGCCATAAGTACATGGGATAGAAAAACATCTTCTACAGCATCATGGATTACAACACCACCAACTGTGGCTCAAGCTGTATTTGGACCAACACAAAAATGGCATTTTATAAAAAAGGAACTGCAGGATAATGGTCTGGGCTCTTATTTAAATGGTAATGTTGGTTTTCCAGGTAACAGCCAGTTTGCTTCGTTTGACGAGGAAACCTTGGGTGCACCCTATAACGTGACCATTAATGTGGAGTGGTTTGAGGTAACTGATAATTCAGACCCAGCCAATATTATTATAACGACTTATATTTTATTTACAGAATTTTAGTTAGATTGACTACCAAAGGCTAGGCTTATATAAGCCTAGCCTTATTTAACATACAGCGAAATGAGAAAAAATACACTAATAGTATTTATAGGCATTAACTTTTTTGCTTATGGACAAACCCTTGAATGGAATACCTATTTTGGTCCAGAAGGAGTAATATTGGTCGGCACACAATTGGATAGTCAAAACAATTTATATATCGCGACAAGTAATTCTGGCACAACCCTTAATTTTGGAGGTTATTATGACCATATGGTAACAGGTGAAACATTTCAACCTAATTATAGTGGTAGTGGGAACTCTGAAGGTGTGATATCTAAATTTTCACCCCAAGGGGAGTTGCTTTGGACAACTTTTTATGGAGATGCATCAGAAACACAAAACTATGGTACAGGGTTTAATGACATTGCTGTGGATAATATTGATAATATTTACGCCATAGGTTCTACAGGTTCTAAATATATGGGAACGCTTAACGAAGCTCCAGAAAGTTTTGATGAATACTATAGGTACCATGTATTGGTAAGTAAGTTTGATGATCAAGGCCAGCGTATTTGGGCAAAATATATTGGAGGCTTATTTCCTGATAGTGGTGTACGTATTCAATATTATGAGGGCTTTTTGTACTTGTCAGGGCATACATATAGTGCCAACGGTATCGCTACAGCAGGGAGTTACCAGCCCACCATCCCAATGCAAGACCCTCCTCATGTAGTAAGCTATTTAACTAAAATGGATTTAGATGGTAATATTATATGGAGCACTTATTATGGGCAACACGATGTTGGAGATGGTATTACCGGTTTGGCAATAGGTGATACAGGTATTTACGTAGTTGGCTTTATTATAGACAATGCCGGCAACCCGTTTTATGCGACACCCAATTGTTTCCAACCCCAAAATTATGCCGGCAAAGACCAATATTTAACCAAGTTTTCGTTTGATGGTGACCGGTTGTGGAGCACCTATATTGGTGGTCCTGGCAATGAATTAGTCTCGTTCGAGTCCATTGCCACCTACCAAGACGTGGTATATATTGCAGGCGTGACCACCACAGATATAAATATTGCTACGCCCAATGGTTACAACCCCACAAAAGAACCAAATAGGAACAATGCCTATATTATGAAATTTAATGATGATGGCGAGCAACTTTGGGGCTCTTATTATGGGCAATTAAATCCTGATATTAGCAGCTTATTTGCAGTTCAAAACTGTATTGTACAAACAGATAATAGTGGAGATGTTTATTTACAGGGCAATACCGTGTTAGACAATATGGCAACATCTGGTGCTTATCAAGAAACCATTATTAACAACCCAATTGGGGATAGAGGTAATGACGATGCGTTTATGCTTAAACTAACACCAGAAGGTGTGCCTATTTGGGGCACTTACTATGGAGGTAGTGCAACTGAAACAGGTATTAAAACTGTTTTAGGTGATGATTTTTTCTATTTAATAGGCAATACCAAAAGTACAGATTTACCAACAACACCTGAAAGCTTTCAACCAGATTATATTACATCTCCAGCGAGTGTGTCAAAAAGATATAATGGTTATATTGCTAAATTTTCAACAGCAAATTTAAGCGTCGAAGAATGGAACAGTGAAGAGTTTATAATATACCCAAACCCCGTAAAAAATAATCTCACAATTCGTTCAAAAGTGCTTTTAAAGCAAATTTGCTTATATGATGTTACAGGAAAATTACTTATAAAAAAACAAATACATGGTTTAGAAGAGATTCAATTATCAATGGTCAATTACGCAAATGGCTACTATTTATTAAATGTTCAAACAGAAACAGGAAAAATAGTCAATAAAAAAATCGTAAAGGAATAGTAATTAATATAAATAGTTAGATTGAAAACCAAAAAGAAATTAGTAACTTGGTTTTAAAATTGACTATGCTAGTAAAGCAAACACAAAACTTGACATTCTTCACACCAGATATATCAGAAGACACATCATCAGGAGCTCTTTTTGTTGATGTAGGCATTTCGGCTGGATTTCCATCACCTGCTGACGATTTTAAAGAAGAGCGTTTGTCGTTAGACGATATGTTGGTTAAAAATAGGCTAGCTACATTTTACGCTCGCGTAAGCGGACAAAGCATGATAGATGCTGGCCTAGATGATAATGATTTGTTAGTTATTGATAGAAGTTTAGAACCAGAGCATAATAGAATAGCTGTTTGTTTTCTTGATGGCGAATTTACCGTAAAGCGCTTGCGTGTAGAAAAAGATGGTGTGTGGTTACAACCAGAAAATGCAAATTATCAGCCTATAAAAGTCACTGAAGAAAATGAGTTTGTAATTTGGGGCATTGTAACCAATGTGATTAAAAAGGTGTAATTTTTTTTCAAAAGCGAGCTATACATCAAGATTAATACATATTTTGTAGATTATTATTGAAAATAAAGTTGTTCATGATTCAATTATCTACAATAGATTATATTCTTATCATTTCATTCTTTGCAATAACCCTTTTTGTGGGTGTTTTTGTTTCTAAAAAGTCAGGAAAAAGTGCTTCTGAATATTTCTTGTCAGGACGTAATATGCCTTGGTGGTTGTTGGGACTTTCTATGGTTGCAACCACTTTTTCAACAGATACACCCAATCTGGTAACAGATATAGTCAGAACCAATGGTGTTTCTGGAAACTGGGTTTGGTGGGCTTTTTTACTCACCGGATTGTTAACAGTATTTGTCTATGCTAAATTATGGCGAAAGTCTAATGTCACAACCGATATTGAATTTTACGAACTTCGCTATGGAGGTAAACCAGCAAAATTTTTAAGAAGTTTTAGAGCTGTTTATCTAGGAATCATTTTTAATATTCTTGCAATGGCGGGCGTTACTTTAGCGGCCATAAAAATAGGTGGTATTATGCTAGGTTTAGAGCCTTGGCAAACAGTAGTTGTCGCAGGTTTGGTAACAGTTGTTTTTAGTGCGCTTGGTGGCTTTAAAGGTGTTGTTTACACAGATTTTATACTGTTTTTTACAGCTATGGCAGGTGCTATTGGAGCTGCTTATTACCTTGTTGGGTTGCCTGAAATTGGAGGTTTAGAGAAGTTATTGGCGCATGAAAACGTTACTGATAAGTTATCATTATTGCCTGATTTTAGTAATACAGAAGCATTAATCACATTATTAATTATTCCTCTGGCAGTTCAATGGTGGAGTTCTTGGTATCCAGGAGCGGAGCCTGGTGGAGGCGGCTATATTGCTCAACGTATGTTGGCAGCAAAAGATGAAAACCATGCTATTGGTGCTACCTTCTTTTTTAATATTATGCATTATGCATTACGTCCTTGGCCATGGATTATTGTTGCTTTAGCATCTCTAGTTTTATTTCCTGATATTGCTAGTATTCATAAAGCTTTCCCTAATGTAGCAGAGAGTAAATTAGGACATGATTTGGCTTATTCTGCTATGCTAACAAAGTTGCCTGCAGGTTTATTAGGGCTTGTGTTAGCATCGTTAGCAGCAGCTTATATGTCTACCATTTCTACGCACTTAAATTGGGGATCATCTTATGTGGTGAATGATTTTTATAAACAACAAATACATAAAGACGCTTCAGAAAAAGAATTAGTTACTGTGGGACGTATTTCTACAGTCGTTTTAATGGTTTTAAGTGCTTTATTGGCTTTAGTTTTGCAAAATGCATTACAGCTTTTTGACATTATATTGATGTTTGGAGCAGGTACAGGCTTAATTTTTATTCTACGATGGTTTTGGTGGCGTATCAATGCTTGGAGTGAAATATCAGCAATGTTAGTATCAGGAGTTGTTTCTATGGTATTAACATTTACCTCATTAGGAGAGGTTTTATTTGGATTTGATGGCGTACTGCCTGCTTGGGCAAAATTCCCTTTTATTGTTTCAATAACAACTATTGCTTGGGTTGTAGTTACATATCTGACGCCAGCAGAAAACACTTTAGTATTACAAAGTTTTTATCAGAAAACGCAACCAGGTGGTCCAGGATGGGCTAAAATTATTACCGATGCAAACAAAGAAGGCGCTGATATAACTACACAATCTGAATCTTGGAGCGTTCCTTCAGGAATCATTGCGATGCTATTAGGTTGTGTGCTTATTTATAGTTGTTTATTCGCCGTAGGATATTGGATTTATGCAGACTATACTTTGGCTATAGGTCTTACTTTGCTTGCAATAATTGCTGCATTTTTATTAAAACGTGTTTGGAGTAAAGTAAAAGCAAATATTTTATAAATAAAAAACCCTTACAAAATGTAAGGGTTTTTTTAATGTTGTAAAGTATTTAAATTAGTCTGCTAAAATAATTACTTTATTATCTTTCATTTCAAGTGTTCCTGAATTGATTTTTACAGTTAGTATCTTATCATCATCATTATGAGGAACAACTTCTGCATGTAGTTCATCAAAAACCAAATGGCTTTGAGTATGCGTATGAATTTTTATTGACCCAGAACCTAATGCAGCAACAATAGGTGCGTGATTATTTAACATTTGAAACTCACCGTCTATACCTGGTACAGCTACAGAGTCTACTTCGCTACTAAATAATGTTGCTTCTGGTGATACAATTTCTAAATACATATTTTTAAATATTGAGTATTGAGCAATTAGTTGTTATTAAGCTAATAGCTCATTACTAGTTTTACGCTTCAGCTAACATTTTTTCTCCAGCCTCAATCGCTTCTTCGATAGTTCCTTTAAGGTTAAACGCTGCTTCTGGTAAGTGATCTAATTCACCTTCCATAATCATGTTAAATCCTTTAATTGTGTCTTTAATATCTACTAAAACACCTGGAATACCAGTAAATTGTTCTGCTACGTGGAAAGGTTGAGATAAGAAACGTTGTACACGACGCGCACGAGATACAGCAAGTTTATCTTCTTCAGATAATTCTTCCATACCAAGAATGGCGATAATGTCTTGTAATTCTTTATAACGTTGTAATAACTCTTTTACACGTTGTGCACAGTCATAGTGCTCATTTCCTAAAATATCAGCAGTTAAAATTCTTGATGTAGAATCTAATGGATCTACCGCAGGATAAATACCAAGCTCTGCAATTTTACGAGATAATACTGTTGTTGCATCTAAGTGAGCAAACGTTGTTGCAGGAGCAGGATCCGTTAAATCATCTGCAGGTACGTAAACCGCTTGTACAGATGTAATAGAACCTTTTTTAGTTGATGTAATACGTTCTTGCATCGCACCCATTTCAGTTGCTAATGTAGGTTGGTAACCTACGGCAGATGGCATACGACCTAAAAGTGCAGATACCTCTGAACCAGCTTGTGTAAAACGGAAGATGTTATCTACGAAGAAAAGTACGTCTTTTCCTTGTCCGTCACCAGCGCCATCACGGAAATATTCTGCTATAGTTAATCCTGAAAGTGCTACACGAGCACGAGCTCCAGGAGGCTCATTCATTTGTCCGAATACGAAAGTAGCTTTAGAATCTTTCATAGCAGTTTTATCTACTTTTGATAAATCCCATCCGCCATCTTCCATAGAGTGCATAAAGTCATCACCATATTTAATAATACCAGACTCTAACATCTCACGAAGTAAATCGTTTCCTTCACGAGTTCTTTCTCCAACACCAGCAAATACTGAAAGACCACCATGTCCTTTTGCAATGTTGTTAATTAACTCCTGAATTAATACGGTTTTACCTACACCAGCACCACCAAACAATCCAATTTTACCACCTTTTGCATAAGGCTCAATAAGATCGATTACTTTAATACCTGTAAAAAGTACTTCAGTAGATGTTGATAAATCTTCAAATTTTGGTGCTTGTCTGTGAATTGGTAAACCTGCGTCTCCAGCTTTAGGTAAATCTCCAATACCATCAATAGCATCACCAATTACATTAAATAGACGTCCGTAAACATCTTCACCAATTGGCATTTGAATAGGAGCACCAGTTGCAGTAACTTCTGTTCCTCTACTTAAACCATCAGAAGAGTCCATCGCTATAGTACGTACAGTATCTTCACCAATGTGAGATTGTACTTCTAGTACTAAAATTGAACCATCAGGTCTTTTAATTTCTAACGAATCATAAATTTTTGGAAGTTCAGCACCAGCTCCGAATTCAACATCGATAACTGGACCTACTATTTGTGCAACTTTACCTGTAACTTTTGACATTACTTATGTGTTTAATATTATGCTATTTAATTGAATGAAAACACCTATTGTTTTCGCGCTGCAAATATATGAGTTTTTAATTTAAAAACCGCATCAAATTTTTCAGCTCTTTATCTATAAAAAACGCTCTCATTTTGAGAGCGTTTATAATATGATATAAAAAAGTGTTTTATTGTAGCATTGGCGAGTATGTTACGCCATAGTTAGAAACGTTTAATAGGTTTCCAGATGCTTCAAAATTACTACCATAAGTAGCGTCTATGGCTTTCATAATTTCATTTGCCATAACTGCGTAGCCTCTGGCTGTTAAATGGACACCATCTAAACTTATTAATCCTCCTGTTACTAAACTTGTATTTAAAATGTAATCTCCAGTAAAAATACCAGATGTAGAGGCTTCTTCTAAAATGCCTTTAAAGTCAACTAGAGCTAAACCGTTGTCAGTTGCTGCAGACTCAATGGTTGCATTGTAAGCATCAGTAGCTGTTTTTATAGATGCTTGTTCGCTAGGAATCAGGACCCATTTATCTTCTAAAGGTAATGTAACACCTTCAATAGCAAATTGTCCAGCAACTTGAGCAGGAAGGCCTTGACCTGCTAAAAACTGCGCATAAGTTTGATTTACTTGCCCAATAATTGAGCTACTTGGTAATACGAATAAGTCATTTTCTGTTGCTTGTCTAGTTTGTCCATAAGTTTGTCCTAAAAGGTTAGCTACTAACTGAACAACAACAGGGTTACTACCATCTAAACCAAATTGTGCTAAAAACGCAGGAAATGTAGGACTGTTATTTAAAGCTGTTGCTATTTGAACAGAAATATCAGCTAATGTTTCATCTCTTATTACAACCGGGCTTGCTTCTGTTTCAGAGAAAACAATGGCGCGGCTTGGATCTATAGCTTGAAATATTGGGTTTAAGGCTCCGAAAACATTATTTAATGTAGGAATTTGAGGCCCAAAATCAGGGTTAGAAGGGTCTAAAGGATTATGTGGCACTGTTGTGAAATGCGCTAAACTTGTAATATAAGGAACGTTTCCTACAACGCCTTTAGCGTTGTTAGCTCCAATTAAAGCGCTTACAGCAGCATTAAATGATGTTGCAAAAACATTAGGGTCAGTAATGTCATTTGCTCCATATGTTGCAGGGTTAAAGTTTCCTGTTTGGTCTACACCTGTTCCTCCTGATAGAGCGTAACCTAAAACATCATTTCCTCCTATTTCTGATAATGAAAAGAATGTAGGGCTTTGAGCCACTGCATCTCCTAAAACAGTAGCACCAGCACTAGATGCCATTCTACCAAAATAGGGATTTAATGAACCATATCCAGCAACTCCTAAATGAAAACTTTTCATTCCTGGAATTCCATAGTTATTAAAAGGACCTGTTAATACATTTGTAGCTTGTGTTGTAGGAGTAGCTGGTAATATCGCAGGACCGCTACCATCAAAGTAGAACCTAGGGTTGGCAAGAACCGTAGTTCCTGCAACTAATCCACCAATGTTGTCATTCATTAGGGGTTGTGAAAATGTGCCACCACCAACTAATGCAAACTTTTGAGAAAGCATATTTGGGAATGAATTTTCTTGACCTGCAATGAATAAAGCTCCATCTGTATAGCCACCACTAAAAGAAGCTCCTACTGCTATATATTTAGAGAAATCTGCTTCACCATTAGATAATTCAGGTTTAGGGGCTTCAATACTTGTTGTTAAACTGTCATCGTCACTACTACAAGCTGATACAGCAAGTAGAGTAGCGAATAACCATATGTATTTTGATTTTGTTTTCATAATCATTGATTTATTCTTTTTCATGGCTTATAAATTATTAATTGTCCAAGATACATAGTACATAGAACCGATGTAACCAGTACCTATAGCTGTAAAGTATTCGTCACCAAGAATGTTTGTGGCACCAACTTTAAATGATGATTTAATTTTAGGTACACGATAATTAAGTTGAGCGTCTAAAGTATGGTAAGCAGGGATGTCTCCATCTCCAAAAGTAGCTTGCCAGTAGTAATCGTCACTCCATCTCCATGCTACGTTAAATCCGAAATTTTTAAACAAGTCTGTTTTTCCAAAAGAAGCTTTCACTTTGTGCTCTGGAGTGTTAAAGTTTGTTCTAAAATCAGGGAAAGCAGCTTGGTCAAAATCTTGTTTAGTGTACGTATAATTTACACCTAAATCAAAACCATTAAGTACTTTTGTAGATAATCCAATTGATCCACCATAAGAGTTAATATCAGCATCAGAGTTTGTATATGTTTGATATGTGATATAATCATCAGAGTCAATTGCATCAACAGAAAGAGCATTGTCACCAACTTGACCATAAAGCGGCGCAATAACGTTTTCACCAGAAATAAAGTCTTTGTATTTGTTGTAGTATAAACTTAAATCAATGATTGTGCTGTTAAGTTTACCTCTATAACCAACTTCAAAAGATGTTACTTGTTCTGGCTCAACAATATTTGAGTTTCCTACTCGTAATAGTTGTGAAGCTTCCGCTAAAGGTGTTCCTGTTTTTCTTGCGGCTTCAAATGCTAATACCGAAGATTGCGTATAAGAGTTGTTATAAGCTGCAGCACCACTTTGCGTATATCTGTTACCATCATTTGCATCGTATGTTCTTACATAACGATCTAAATTTGTAGGTGCAGATCCTACTAAAATAGCTCTACCAGCATCAAGACCTATAAATAAATCTTGTGTAGTTGGGTTTCTAAATCCTGTTTGGTATGAAGCTCTAATATTATGATTTTCATTAACAGTTAAACCAGCTGAAATTCTAGGAGAAAAGAATCCGTCAAAAAATTCTGATTTATCATAACGAAGAGACCCTGTAAGCTTTAATTTTAAGCTTTCATTTAATTCTAGTTGTTTTTGCAATTGTGTATACATACCAAATTCAGAATACTCGATTGCTTCGTTATAATCTGTATAAATTGTACCTGAAGAATTTAGGCTGTATCTTCTATAAGATCCACCAACTTGTACTTCAATAGCATCCCAAAGATGACTGAAATTATAGTTACCATCAGCATGATAATATTTTGAAGCATCTTTAAATTGAGATCCTTTTGAAAAATCTGGATCTTGAATTACTCTATTAAATGCGTTGTTGAATTGTTTTGATCCTGGAGCAAAACGACCATTATCTGCGATAGCACGAGCTGCTGCATGTTTTTGTTCGTCAGTTAAGCCTTGCGGGTTTCCACTTAACTCAATGCCTGCGTATGTTGCTATATAGTCACCAAACCAATCTTCATCACTTTTAAAAGCTCTGTTTATATTAATCCCAGTAAAAACCATATCATAAGAATCACCTGCTTTATCAGCAACCACATAACCTCTTAAAAAGAAATTATCATTTCTAACTTCGATTTTGTGTTGTTGTTGTGTGAAGTTATCAATGTAGTAACGGTTAGTTCCTTGATATATAGTTGAACCTGTCCCTACTTTTCCAACATATTGGATCTCAAAATCACTAGCCCATGGGCGATAGTATAATCCCCAATCAGCTTTAACACTTTCTGCATTATAATCAGTGAGGTCTGTTTCATTGTATCCTGTTCTACTTACTACAACATCTGGAATAACTCCTAATCCTCCTGAAGCATCATGAATGTTTGTAGAAACTTCATCACCGTATACGTTATAACCATCATAATCTGTTGAAGCTCTTGTAGCACCACCTTCAGGTTTTCCTTGCATGTTGTTAGCTACCCAGTCGGTACCTTTTAGCCATCCAAAGTTAACTTTAGCTGCAAATTTTTCGCTAAACTTATGAGCTACTCTTATACCTGCATCTCTATAAGTGTTATCTCCAGCAGCATCTTGAGAAGTTATACCTTGTTTGTAATACCCACTAATTCCAGTATGGTCAAAAGGACTTTTACTTCTCATAAATAAAATACCGTTAAAGGCATTTGCTCCATATAGTGCAGAAGCTGCACCTGGAAGTAATTCAACACTTTGAACATCTGTTTCATTCATACCTACTAAATTTCCAATTGGGAAATTTAAAGCTGGAGTAGAATTGTCCATACCATCTACTAGCTGCATAAACCTTGTGTTTGCAAATGTTGCAAAACCTCTTGTGTTTATAGCTTTGAAAGTTAAACTGTTTGTGTTTACATCTACACCTTTTAGGTTTTCTAAACCATCATAAAAATCTGCAGAAGCAGTGTTTTTGATTTCTTTTAAACCAAAACGCTCAACTGTTACAGGCGATTCAAATATACGTTCTGGAGTTCTTGAAGCAGAAATAACAACTTCATCTAAAGAAGTTCCTTCTTCAAGGATAAAGTTGATTACTTGGTTGTTTTCATTAACCTGTTCTGAAGTAGAAGTAAACCCAATACTACTAGCTTGAAGCGTAAAAGGCGGGTTTTGGTCTAAAGTTAATGTAAAGTTACCATCAAAATCTGTTGATGTACCGCTTGAGGTACCTACTACAATAACATTTGCACCAGGAATGGGCTGGCTATTATTATCTACAACCGATCCTGAAATTGTTGTTTGTGAGTAAGTTATACTGCATACAAACAACAATAAAATTGAAAGAATTGATCTCATCTTTTAGTTTTAGTTAATTATTTTAATAGCAATATAAATAATAAAATGAGAATTTTATGTTTTTTTTGCAAAAAAGTATGCGTGCATAACATAATTTAATAAAAATATACACTTAAATTTGCGATATTCTTAATTGGTAAAATATTCGTTTACTGTAGTTTAAAAAATAATTATTCTACCGTCACGGATTTTGCTAAATTTCTAGGTTGATCAACATTTTTATCAAGCATCACAGCAATGTGATAAGATAGTAGTTGTAATGGAATTGTGGTTAATAAAGGAGTTAATGACTCTAATGTTTCAGGAACCTCAATAACATGATCTGCAAGTTTTTTTACAGTCTCATCACCTTCAGTTACAATACCAATAATTTTACCTTCTCTAGATTTAATTTCTTCTATATTGCTAACAACTTTTTCATAATGCCCCATTTTTGTAGCAATAACAACGATAGGCATGTTTTCATCAATTAAGGCTATTGGTCCATGTTTCATTTCGGCAGCAGGATAACCCTCAGCGTGTATATATGAAATCTCCTTTAGTTTTAATGCGCCTTCTAGCGCAACCGGGAAATTGTAACCTCTTCCTAAATAAAGGCAGTTTTTAGCGTCTTTGTATATACTAGCAATAGTTTTAACATTCTTATCAGAAAGTAATGTTTTTTCAACTTTTTCTGGGATAAGTTCTAATTCTATTAAGTGACGTCTAAAATCAGAGCTAGAAATTGTTCCTTTTGCTCTAGCTAATCTTAACGCAATTAGCGTAAGTACGGTAATTTGCGTAGTAAATGCTTTGGTAGAAGCAACTCCTATTTCTGGGCCGGCATGTGTGTAGGCGCCAGCATGGGTTTCTCTAGCTATAGATGAACCTACAACATTGCAAACACCAAAAACAAATGCTCCTTTTGATTTAGCTAGTTTTATGGCTGCTAATGTATCAGCAGTTTCACCAGATTGCGATATTGCAATAACAATATCTTTTTCTGTTATTACAGGGTTTCTGTATCTGAATTCTGAAGCATATTCAACTTCAACAGGTATTCGTGCTAAATCTTCAAAGATGTATTCAGAAACCAAACCAGCATGCCAAGATGTTCCACAAGCTACAACTATTATTCTATCAGCATTAAGGAATTTTTTCATATTATCCTCTACGCCTACCATTTTTATGATGGCTTCGTTAGAAAGAAGTCTCCCTCTAAATGTATCTAAAATAGCACGTGGTTGTTCGTATATTTCTTTCAGCATAAAATGCTCATAGCCTCCTTTTTCAATCTGCTCTAAATTCATTTGAAGCTCTTGAACATAAGGATCTACTGACGAGTCATCTTTTATTTTTCTAATTTTTATCTCTTTATTTAGCCTTACAATTGCCATTTCTTCATCTTCAAGATATATGGCATTTTTTGTATATTCAATAAATGGAGAGGCATCACTTGCTATAAAAAACTCGTTGTCACCAACGCCAACTGCAAGCGGACTTCCTAAACGCGCTATGACTATTTCGTCTGGTTTATTCTTATCAAAAACGGCAATAGCATAAGCACCTACAACTTGATTTAATGCTATTTGAACTGCTTTACCTAATTTTGTTTTTTCTTTACGTTTTATGTCTTCTATAAGGTTGACTAAAACTTCTGTGTCGGTATCAGATTTAAAACTATAACCTCTTGAAATTAACTCTTTTCTCAAAGCGCTATAGTTTTCTATTATACCATTGTGTATAATAACTAAATCGCCAGTGTTTGAGTAGTGTGGATGCGCATTAATGTTATTAGGAACACCATGTGTAGCCCAACGTGTATGTCCAATACCGATAGATCCTTTGGTTGTTGATTCTTTTTCTATGCGTGATTCTAAATCGGCTACTTTACCTTTTGTTTTACAAACATTTAGGTCTGTACCATCATATAGGGCTATACCAGCACTATCATAACCACGATATTCTAAACGTTTTAATCCTTCTAAAATTATTGGATATGCCTCTCTATGGCCTATATAACCTACAATACCACACATAAATTATTCTATTTAATTATTTGGATCAGTGAAATATATTTCTAAATATGCTTTTTTGTCATCAGGAACACTAGCTGTGTTTCCGTGTAAAACGGTTCCTCTAGGAGATAAAACTGTTGTTGTTGGAACAATGTCATCTTCATTATTTAAAGTAGCAGAATTTGTTTCTCCATTTATGTTAGTAGTAACAAATAAACCTAATTTAAGGTTTAGAGAATCTCGTAATAAAATATTATTTAAATGTTCTGTAACTTGAATTTTATATTTAACACCGTTATTGTTACTATCTCTTTCTAATATTTTAGAGAAATTTATTTTTGAATAAAGCGGTAAAGCTGTATTTGTTGAAGTGTCATAGGTGTAGTCTATTATTGCTTCGTTATTTGTTAGGTCGTAAAGCGTAACCCTGTCTGGTTCTTTTTGATTCACGATATTTTGGTTTACATAAAAAACTAAATTAGCTTCATTTATTAACCAATCTTCTTTTTTACTTAAAAAGTATTCTTTAGAATCTACTAGGTTTCCATCCTCGTCAAGCATTTGGCCATTAAACAAGTCAATAACCGCCATTGATCCTTCTCCTCCTTTTAGATATAGGTTCTCATCTCCCGTTGTTGGATTTGCATTAGCGTCTGCTTGATCTATAATAGTGTTTGAAGGGTCGTTTTCAAAAATATTTAATTTATTTCCTGAAAAAATTAAGTTGTATTCGCTGTTGATTCTTGCGGTACCAGCATCATTTGGATTGGAGTAAGTGACAACTATTGAGGCTTTAGTAAGGTCTAGCATCACCATGTTTCCTGATTCACTAATAGCTTCAGCTTTTAGCAATAGACCCCTAAAATAGTCTTTGAAATTGTTAGCGTTACTAAATGCAGAAGTTCCTTCTTGAGAAAAAAACAAGTCATTCCAAAACGTTTCATTATCAGTACTGTTGAAAAGAGAAACTCTTAAACTAGGTGTTATTCTTTCAACCTCTTCATCTTCTCCGGTATCTTCGTTGTATTCTGTTACTACTATTTCTGTATTGTCAGGGAAGAATTGTCCGTTTACAAAGAATTCTTCTCCATTTTCGTTATCAATGTTTAACGCTTGCCCAGCATTAGAGTAGTATTTTTGAGATTCATCTAAATTATTAGGATTGTTGTCTCTCAAAAAATAAGTGTTTTCTCTAATTGATAGTTTTATTGGAGAGCTACCGTATAGTGAATCTATTTTGTACGTTGCTAACCCATTTTGATCAGTAGTGTTAAGGTTTGTAACAAAATAAGGGATTGTTAATTGCACATCTACTATTTCTGGATCTTCTCCAAAATCAGGGCTATAAGTTGTAGGTACTACTTGGCTAACAATTGATGCTGTAGTTTGACCATAAACAGGATCGTTATAAACACCAAGCAAATTACTTGATAAATTGTTAGTCTGTACTGGTCCAGTTTTTTTATTGTAAGCAACAATAGGGAATTGCATTGAGTTGGTGTTGAAGTTTTTATAACCTTCTAAATCACTCTCTACAGAAGAGAAATCTCTTTCGCAGGCAATACACGTTATAGCAATAAGTAGTAATAAGCTTATTGATTTTAAAATATGATTTTCTTTCTTTTTCATTGTTTTTTTAAAGTACGTAAATTTAATCTAATACTTCAGTATTGTAAAACTGTGTGTAAGCTTCACTGAATTCGTCTTTAGATCTATAATCTAAAACGGGTTTTTTAGAGTCTTTTAAATAATTTGTTAACTCGTCAGGAATTTCTTCAGACCCAATAATTAAAGCATCAGAATGATCTATAGCAACTTTCATTAGGTTGTTGTAAGTTGGGCTTTCAAGCGTTTTTACAGCAGTTTCATCTATGTTGTCAAACTGAATTTTTTTGTGCATGTCTTTATTTAACGTTCCATCAAAGCTTTGATTGTACACAGATGTAACTATTTTACTTTCATTAAATAAAGGCTCATCTTTATAAAATTGCTTTAGGTATAATGGCAATAAGGAAGCAAGCCAACCATGAACATGAATAATATCTGGAGACCAGTTTAGTTTCTTGACTGTTTCAATAACACCTTTAGCAAAAAAGATAGCGCGTTCATCATTATCAGGGAATAAGTTACCGTCTTCGTCTGTAAGTGTTGCTTTTCTTTTAAAATATTCGTCGTTGTCTATAAAGTAAACTTGAATACGTTCTTTAGGTATAGAAGCAACTTTAATAATTAGAGGCATATCTAGATCATTAATTACCAGATTTATACCGGAAAGTCTTATAACCTCATGTAATTGATGTCTCCTTTCATTTATATTGCCATACCTTGGCATAAATATTCGTATTTGACCTCCTAATTGATTCACCATTCTAGGTGCTTCAAATGACATAGAAGAAATTTCGGTTTCAGGTAAATAAGGCACTACTTCAGATGATACATACAATATCCTCTTATCTTTCATAAACTATCTTGTTTTTATGTGAATTCAGAATAAAAAACACGCAAAAGTACAAAATTTTATGCAGATTATCAGTAAAGTATTAAGTTTGCACCCGTTAATTTTTTATTAAAAGTGATTGTTCTAAATAAAAGGAAACAAATACAAGACCTAATAAGCTCATTAAAGGCTCAAGGTAAACGTATAGGCTTTGTACCAACTATGGGTGCATTGCACGAGGGACATATGTCTTTAGTAAAAGAAGGATTAGAAAATAATGACATACTTATTGTTAGTATTTTTGTAAATCCTACACAGTTTGACAATGCTGAAGATTTAGAAAAATATCCTAGAACATTAGAGCGAGATACAGCGCTTTTAAGCACAGTGTCTAAAGATGTTATTGTTTATGCGCCTTCTGTTGATGATATTTATCAAGGAAAAACAGAAGCAGAACATTTTAGTTTTGATGGTTTAGAATTTGAAATGGAAGGACAATTTCGCCAAGGTCATTTTGATGGTGTTGGTACCATAGTAAAGCGTTTGTTTGAAATAGTAACTCCAGATAGTGCTTATTTTGGAGAGAAAGATTTTCAGCAACTTGCCATTATAAAAAAAATGGTTCAAAAGCATAATTTACCAGTTGCCATAATTGGTTGTAAAATTCACCGAGAAACAAACGGATTAGCAATGAGTTCTCGTAATGAACGACTAAAACCAGCGTATAAAAAAGCAGCACCTTTTATTTATAAAATACTAAAAGAAGCCAAAGAAAAGTTTGGCACAAAAAGTGCTAATAAGGTAGTGGAATGGGTTGAAAATCAGTTTAAAGAAAATGAATTATTACAGTTGGAATATTTTGTAATAGCTGATTCTGAAACATTAAAACCAATAAAAAGAAAGTCAAACAAAAAAGCATATAGAGCCTTTATAGCAGTATATGCAGATGATATTAGATTAATTGATAATATCGCCCTAAATTAATTATCTTTGCCGTATGCAAGTACAAGTAGTAAAATCGAAAATTCACAGGGTAAAATGCACAGGTGCAGATTTAAATTACATTGGTAGTATTACTATTGATGAAGATTTGATGGATGCAGCAAATATTGTACAAGGAGAAAAAGTTCAAATTGTAAACAATAACAACGGTGCACGGTTAGAAACTTATGCAATCCCTGGACCAAGAAAAAGTGGTGAAATAACCTTAAACGGTGCGGCTGCAAGACTCGTGTCACCTGGAGATGTACTTATTTTAATCACCTATGGCTTTATGACTATGGATGAAGCAAAAGAATTTAAGCCTTCATTAGTGTTTCCTGATGAAGCCACTAATCTTTTAAAATAACGTGTGAATAGCAAGACAAAAAGTATACTAAAAATATCGCTCCCAATTTTATTGGGAGTTTTTTTAATATGGTATTCTTTGTCTAAAGTGCCCTTTAACGAATTATTAGAATACTTTAAAAACGCAAATTATTACTGGGTGTTTTTGGGTGTTTTCTTCGGCTTTTTAAGTCATTTGTCTCGAGCATATCGATGGCTCTATTTGTTAGAGCCTATGGGATACAAGCCTAAATTTCCTAATAGTATTATGGCTGTGTTTTCTGCTTATCTTATCAATTATACAGTGCCGAGAGCTGGAGAAGTTGCAAGAGCTTCGGTTTTGACAACTTACGAGCAAGTTCCTTTTGAAAAAGGTTTCGGAACCATAGTGGCAGAACGTGTTGCTGATATGATTCTGCTTTTGCTTATTATAGCCATAGCTTTATTTCTTCAATTTGACTATATCTATGCTTTTTTTATAGATAGGTTTAACCCATTTACTATAGCATTTGGTTTAGCTTTTTTAGCTATAATGTTTGGGCTTTTAATCTTGTTTATAAACAAAAGTCAATCTGCATTTGCAATAAAAATCAAAAATTTCATAAATGGTTTAAAAGAAGGTGTGTTTAGCATTTTTAAAATGAAGAAAAAATGGCAATTCATGGCGCATACAATCTTTATATGGATTATGTACGTGCTTATGTTTTATGTAACCACATTTGCCGTTGCTGAATTGCATGGTATTGCTTTTGGAGCTATATTGATAGGTTTTATATCCGCAAGTTTTAGTATTGCAGCTACAAATGGAGGCATAGGTTCTTATCCGGTTGCGATATTTGCTGCATTTGCAGTATTTGGTGTTGCGCAATCACCAAGTATTGCTTTTGGGTGGATTGCTTGGTCATCACAAACATTAATGCTTGTTATTTGTGGTGGATTTTCTCTTATATTTTTGCCACTTTACAATAAAAAAAGATTGTAGAAGCATTTATATTCTTCTTAAAAAAAACAATGCACTTTTTTTAATCTTTATTTCATAACTTGCCGTTATAATATTCAATATACGCTTAATGAAAAAAATTATCTACGCACTTCTTGTTCTGTTTTCAGTACAAGCGATACAGAGTCAGGTTATTTATGAGCCTTTAAAGTCTATCAAACTAGGAGAAACACGTGAGTTAAAAATCCAATTACCAAGAGGGTATGACGATAGCGACAAAAGTTATCCAATAATTGTAGTTTTTGATGGTGACTACCTGTTTGAACCAGTAGCAGGGAATGTTGATTATTATTCATACTGGGAAGATATGCCAGAAGCTATTGTTGTTGGAATAAACCAAATGGATAAACGATTTGATGATAGTTATTATTCAGAACAAAACTCATTACCAATAGAAACAGGAGCTGCTTTTTTTGAGTTTGTTGGCACAGAGTTAATTCCACATATTGAAAAAAACTACCGAACAGAAAATTTTAGAGTAGCAGTAGGACATGGAGAAACAGCAAATTATATTAATTATTATCTATTAAAAGGTGTTCCATTATTTCAAGCATACGTTTCTATAAGTCCAGATTTAGCTCCAGACATGAATAGTTATCTTACGGAGAAAATGTCTAAACTTGAAAGTAAAGTTTTTTACTATTTAGCAACGTCTAGTGATGATGTAAAAAGTATAAAAGCTGATACTGAAGCTTTAAATACAAGCATTTCGGCTATAGATAACAAAAACCTTCTTTTTAGTTTTGATAATTTTGAAGGACCTTCTCATTATGCATTGCCAGCTCACGCAATTCCTAATGCGTTAGAAGATATATTCTTTGTTTTCAGACCAATAAGTATAAAGGAATATCGCGAAACAATTGTAAAATTAGAATCATCGCCTGTTGATTACCTTACAGAAAAATACCAAATGATAAAAGATTTGTTTGGTATAGAAAAACCAATTCTTGTAAACGATTTTAAAGCCATAGAAGCTGCTATAAATAAATCTGAAAAGTATGAATACCTTGAGGAGTTAGGAAAAATTGCGAGAAAGCAATATCCTGAAACACTTTTAGGAAGTTACTATATTGCACGTTTTTATGAGGAAACAGGCGAGCCAAAAAAAGCAATGAAAACCTATCAATCAGCATATGTTTTAGAGGAAATAGCAGGGTTGACAAAAGATTTAATGCTTGAAAAAGCAGATGAAATTAAAGCAGATTTTGGATATTAATGGCTAAAGTAAAAACCACTTTTTTTTGTCAAAATTGCGGCACTCAATATTCTAAATGGCAAGGACAATGTACATCTTGTAAAGAATGGAATACCATTGCTGAAGAACTCATACAAAAACCTGAAAAAAGCGATTGGAAAACTCCAACATCAGCCGCAAAAAGAACATCAAAACCATTATTAATTAATGAAATAGATGCTTCTCAAGATGCGCGATTAAATACAAATGATGAAGAGTTTAATCGTGTTCTAGGTGGTGGTATTGTTCCTGGATCTCTTACGCTATTAGGAGGAGAACCTGGTATAGGAAAAAGTACACTTTTGCTTCAGATAGCTTTAAAACTACCCTACAAAACGCTGTACGTTTCTGGAGAAGAGAGCCAAAAGCAAATAAAAATGCGTGCGCAACGTATTAATCCTAATAGTAATAACTGCTATATTTTAACAGAAACAAAAACCCAAAATATTTTCAGACAGATTGAGGATTTGCAACCAGATATCGTTGTTGTAGATTCTATCCAAACATTGCATAGCGATTATATCGAGGCGTCTTCCGGTAGTATTTCTCAAATTAAAGAATGTACTACGGAACTTATAAAATTTGCCAAGGAAACAGCAACACCAGTAGTTTTGATTGGTCATATTACCAAAGACGGTAATATTGCAGGACCAAAAATCTTGGAGCACATGGTTGATACGGTTTTACAATTTGAAGGTGATCGTAATCATGTTTTTAGGATTTTAAGGGCAAATAAAAACCGCTTTGGTTCAACTAGTGAATTAGGTATTTATGAAATGCAGGGTTCTGGCTTAAGAGAAGTGTCAAACCCTAGTGAAATATTAATATCAAAAAAAGATGAAGAACTTTCAGGAAATGCCATTGCAGCAACACTAGAAGGTTTACGTCCTTTAATGATAGAGGTTCAGGCTTTGGTAAGCACGGCGGTTTATGGTACACCACAGCGAAGCGCCACAGGTTTTAATGCAAAACGCTTAAATATGCTTTTGGCGGTTTTAGAAAAACGTGCAGGTTTTCGTCTTGGAGCAAAAGATGTCTTTCTAAACATCACAGGTGGTATTACTGTTGATGATCCAGCAATAGATTTAGCGGTAGTAGCTGCTATTTTGTCGTCAAATGAGGATGAAGCTCTTCAAAAAGACTTTTGTTTTGCTGCAGAGGTTGGCTTGTCTGGTGAAATTAGGCCTGTTCAACGTGTTGAGCAACGTATTTTAGAAGCTGAAAAATTAGGGTTTGCAACCATATTTGTATCTAAATACAATAAAATATCACTTAAGAATACAGCTATAAAAATTCAATTGATTTCGAAAATTGAGGATTTGGTAGATTTTATTGTTTAAAATCACGCATTTCAACACGCCTATTTTACTAAAAATCATTAATTTCGCACGTCGAAACGAATTAATGATATAATGAGTAAGAAATTCCCTGAATATAAAGGTCTTGACTTACCAAAAGTTGCTGAAGAAATTGGCAATTATTGGCAAGAAAATAACGTATTTGAAAAAAGTGTAACCACACGTGAAAACGCTAAACCATTTGTGTTTTTTGAAGGGCCTCCTTCGGCAAACGGCTTACCTGGTGTACACCACGTTTTAGCACGTGCTATCAAAGATATTTTTCCGCGTTACAAAACCATGAAAGGTTTCCAAGTAAAGCGTAAAGCTGGTTGGGATACCCACGGATTACCTATTGAGTTAGGTGTGGAAAAAGAATTGGGAATTACAAAAGAAGACATTGGTAAAACCATTTCGGTTGAAGACTACAACGCTGCCTGCCGTAAAGCGGTTATGCGTTACACTGATGTTTGGAACGACCTGACTCAAAAAATGGGTTACTGGGTTGATATGGACGATCCATACATTACCTACGAACCTAAATACATGGAATCGGTTTGGTGGTTACTAAAACAGATATATAACAAAAGTTTGTTGTATAAAGGTTATACCATTCAACCATACTCTCCAAAAGCTGGTACAGGTTTAAGTTCGCATGAGTTGAACCAACCAGGAACCTATCAAGATGTAACAGATACAACGGTTGTTGCGCAGTTTAAAGCTAATGAAGCATCGCTTCCTGACTTTTTACAAAACGAAGGAACTATTCATTTCTTGGCTTGGACTACCACACCTTGGACGCTTCCTAGTAATACAGCCTTAACGGTTGGTCCAAAAATTGACTACGTATTGGTTGAAACCTATAACCAATATACGTTTGAGCCAATTAACGTTGTGTTAGCAAAACCGTTAGTTAATAAACAATTTGACGGAAAGTTTAAACGTGTAGAAACAAAACCAGAATTATTAGAATATACATCTGGAGATAAAAAAATACCATACTGCGTTGTAAAAGAATTTAAAGGAGCCGATTTAGTTGGTATTACGTATGAGCAATTATTGCCTTATGCGTTACCAAACGACAACCCTGAAAATGCCTTCAGAGTTATTGCTGGAGATTTCGTAACGACTGAAGACGGAACAGGAATTGTACATACAGCGCCAACTTTTGGTGCAGATGATGCTTTGGTTGCTAAACAATCAACTCCTGAAGTGCCTCCAATGTTGGTAAAAGATGCCAATGGAAACTTGGTGCCTTTAGTAGACTTACAAGGTAAATTCCGTCCAGAAATGGGTGAGTTTGCTGGTAAATATGTGAAAAACGAATATTACAATGATGGCGAAGCTCCCGAAAAATCAGTTGATGTAGAGTTAGCTATCAAATTAAAAACCGAAAATAAAGCCTTTAAGGTTGAAAAATACAAACACAGCTATCCTAACTGTTGGAGAACTGACAAGCCAATTCTATACTATCCGTTAGATTCTTGGTTTATTAAAGTAACCGATGTTAAAGACAGAATGTTTGAATTGAATGAAACCATCAATTGGAAACCAAAAGCAACAGGAACTGGTCGTTTTGGTAATTGGTTAGCTAATGCCAACGATTGGAACTTATCGCGTTCGCGTTATTGGGGAATTCCGTTGCCAATTTGGAGAACCGAAGATGGTAAAGAAGAAATCTGTATTGGTTCGGTTGAAGAACTAAAAGCTGAAATGGCTAAAGCTGTTGAGGCTGGCGTAATGAAAGCTGATATTTTTGCTGATTTTGAAGTAGGAAACAATTCCGAAGAAAACTATGCAAAGTTAGATTTACATAAAAACATTGTAGATGAAATTGTGCTTGTGTCACCATCAGGACAACCAATGAAGCGTGAAAGCGATTTAATTGATGTTTGGTTTGATTCAGGTTCTATGCCTTATGCACAATGGCATTATCCGTTTGAAAACAAAGAAAAAATAGACAACAATACTTCATTCCCTGCCGATTTTATCGCAGAAGGTGTTGACCAAACACGTGGTTGGTTCTATACGCTACATGCTATTGGAACGATGGTGTTTGATTCAGTAGCTTATAAAAACGTGGTATCTAACGGATTGGTGTTAGACAAAAACGGACAAAAAATGTCTAAACGTTTAGGTAATGCTACAGATCCTTTTGAAACCTTATCAACGTATGGTGCTGATGCTACACGTTGGTACATGATTTCAAATGCAAACCCTTGGGATAACCTAAAATTTGATGTAGATGGTATTGAGGAAGTAAAACGTAAATTCTTCGGAACACTTTACAATACCTACTCATTCTTTAGTTTATATACCAATTTAGATACATTCAATTATAGCGAAGCCGATATTCCGTTAGAAGAACGTCCAGAGTTAGACCGTTGGATTTTATCTGAACTACATACCCTTATCAAGAAGGTAGATGAGTTTTATGCAGCATACGAACCTACTAAAGCAGCAAGAGCTATATCAGACTTTACACAAGAATATTTAAGTAACTGGTATGTGCGTTTAAGTAGAAGACGTTTTTGGAAAGGCGATTACCAAACCGATAAAATTTCGGCTTATCAAACGCTTTATACTTGTATGGTAACGCTTGCTAAATTAGGCGCGCCAATTGCACCATTTTATATGGATAAACTTTACCAAGACTTAACACAAGTAACACAAAAAGAAAACGTTGAGAGTGTACATTTGGCGGAGTTTCCAAAATACGATGAAAGCTTTGTAGATAAAAGCTTAGAACGTAAAATGGAGAATGCGCAAACAATATCGTCGTTGGTATTGTCGTTAAGAGCAAAGGAGAAGATTAAAGTGCGTCAACCATTGCAAAAAATTATGATTCCTGTTGATAGTGAACAACAAAAGGAAGAAATTTTTGCAGTTGCCGATTTAATAAAACATGAGGTTAACATTAAAGAAATTGAATTGTTAAGCGACGCTTCAGACATTTTAGTAAAACAAATAAAGCCTAATTTTAAAGCGTTAGGACCACGTTTTGGTAAAGATATGAAGCTTATTGCTGGAGCTATTTCAAAGTTTACTTCAGAAGATATTAAAAAAATCGAGCAAAAGGGTGTTTTAGATGTTGAAGTTAACGGAAAAAACATTACTTTAGGACTTGACGATGTAGAAATATCATCTCAAGACATCGAAGGTTGGCTTGTAGCTAATGAAGGCGCATTAACAGTAGCGCTAGATGTTACTATTACTGATGATTTACGAAAAGAAGGGATTGCTCGTGAGCTCGTAAACCGTATTCAAAATTTACGTAAAGACTCTGGTTTTGAAGTTACAGATCGTATTGATGTGAAACTTCAAAAGGAAGATAGTATTGTTAAAGCGGTAAGTGATAATATGGATTATATTAAAACTGAAACTTTAGCTGAAGAACTTGAAATTATTGACCAAATAGACAATGGTATAGAAATTGCTTTTGATGATATAAATACCAAATTGTTTATTCAAAAACATTAAGATTATGGCAGTTGAAGCAAACGTAAGATATTCAGATAAAGATTTAGCAGAATTTAAAGCGCTAATTCAAGAAAAAATAGAAAAAGCACAGCACGATTTAGAATTGATAAAAAGTGCATATATGAATGACCTAAATAATGGTACCGATGATACATCGCCAACATTTAAAGCATTTGAAGAAGGTAGTGAAACAATGAGTAAAGAAGCAAACTCACAACTTGCTATTCGTCAAGAAAAATTTATTCGTGACCTAAAAAATGCACTTATTCGTATAGAAAATAAAACATATGGCGTTTGTAGAGTTACTGGAAAATTAATAAATAAAGAACGTTTAAGGCTAGTTCCTCATGCAACCTTAAGTATTGAGGCTAAAAATATGCAATAAACGTTATTACTTTTTTAAAAAACACATATCAAAAACGCTTCAAGAACCTTGAAGCGTTTTGTTTTTTTATGAAACAACAAGGGCTTTTAATTTTTTTTATTTTGGCTTTTTTTCATGTAAACGCACAAAAAGTTTCTAAAAAAGAGTTACAGGCAGGTACTATTTCTACAGTAAAAATTAATGCTAATAATAGCTTTAGAATATATGTAGAAACAGCTGCTGTAAGCACAATTTCAGTTAAAACCTTGATGGAAGGTGAAAATAGTGAGCAATTGGTGTTGTCTAACCAAACAAAAAATGATACGCTTTTTGTTTCAACAGCATATCAACCGTTGTTTAAGGCAAAAGATGATAAGTTGTCAGCGCATAAAGTAATCTCTATTGAATACCACATTATCCTGCCAAAAGGATTAAATCTAAATATAGCAAGTGATATAGGTTCAGTGTATTTAAAAGGTGAATATGAACATGTTTTTACAGAGCTTTTAAGCGGACATTTTTCAGCAACAGAGTTCACAGGTTCTGCTGTGGTTAATACCATACAAGGTGATATTACAGTAGTAAGTAATTATGCTACTGTAAATGCACACACAAAACATGGTAAAGTAAAGCTTGATAAATTAGAATTAGGAGCTAATACATTGTTGTTAAATTCTATTAATGGTGATATTCACATTACTAAAAAACAATAATTATATTACTTTTGTTTGAAATCAAACAGATTACATGTCCTTAAAAAAATCTATTCTTTTTATTGTTCTTATTTTACTTGTGGACCAAGTGAGTAAAATTTATATAAAAACACATTTTGTAATAGGAGAAGATACTACTGTGTTTAGTTGGTTTAGGATATATTTTGTTGAAAATGAAGGTATGGCTTGGGGAACCAAGATTAGTGATTTTGTTTCATTTATATCTGATAGAACAGCAAAAATGTCATTAACTATTTTTAGAATAGTTGCTGTTTTAGGTATTGGTTATTGGCTGTATGATGTAACCAAAAAGCAACAATCGCGAGTGCTGATAATAGCAGTATCTCTCATATTTGCCGGCGCTTTAGGGAATATTATAGATTCCGTTTTTTATGGTGTTTTATTTAATGATAGTCATGGGCAAGTTGCTTCTTTTTTACCATCTGAAGGAGGTTATGATAGCTTGTTTCATGGTAAAGTAGTGGATATGTTATATTTTCCTATTTGGAAAGGATATTTACCTGAATGGATGCCACTAGTTGGTGATAAGTATTTTACTTTTTTTGAACCTGTTTTTAATATTGCTGATGTTGCAATAAGCACAGGTTTTGGTTTGCTTATTGTGTTTAATAAAAAAGCATTTGATAGAAATTAAAAAGAAAAAATTTGTTCTGGAGTCACGCAATAATCTAGAGCAATATCAGTTTCCAAAACATCTTCAATTAAAGGCGCTACATCAAAAAAAGATAATCCAACTTTAATGACATCTGCTTTGCAGGATGCTAAAAACCTATCGTAAAATCCTTTTCCGTAGCCAACACGATGTCCTTGCTTGTCAAAAGCTAAAAGTGGTATAAAAACAACATCAATAACATTGTTTTGAATTGGAATTCCATCAATAGGTTCAGGGATATTTAAAGCATTTTTTTTAATAACAGTATTGTCTGTCAACAAAAAATTATGCATCAACCCTGTTTTGAAATCACTTTTAGAAATAACAATGTTTTTATCTTTTCCAGAGAGAATGTTCAAAATAAAATCAGTGTTTACTTCTTTTTGTTCTTCTATTGTTAAGTAAATATGATAAAAGGATTTGTCCCAAATAGGCAACTGTAATAGCTTGTTAGCAATAGCGATACTTAAATTATCAATGTCTTCAATGCTTAAGTTATTTCGTTTTAACTTATAAGCTTTACGAAGTGCTGCTTTTGTCATTTTAACTTGGTAGTTATATGGAATAAGGCGTCTCCTTGATATACAATAGGCGACTCATTTACATTAATGATATATCCTGAATTACTAGCTTTAACAAAGTGATTAAACTTGCCATAAGGATCTGTTATGTTACCTATAACATCGCCTTTTGTTACTTTAGAATTTATAGCAATAGAAGGTTTAAACATGCCTGAAAAACTAGCACGTTGCCAGCGACTATCCAGTATATAAACAGGCATCTTTTTGGGTTTAGATATTTTGAATCTGGTAGAAAGCATTCCTAAATGATTAAGCACGCGTTTAGCGCCGTTTACAGCGGTATTAGTTACTTGATCATCTATGTGAAATGATTTTCCGCCTTCAAATAAAAGAATAGGAATATCTAGTTTATGGCAGGTGTTTCTGAATGATTTTTTAATGTTTTTAGAGTAAAGAACAAACGGTGACCCAAAAACATCGGCTAGCTTGTCTAGTTTTGGGTTGTTTTTTGCAATACGAATTTGAGGAGCATTAAACCTTCCGGCGCCACCGGTATGAAAATCCATAATAAAATCAACATCAGGGATTACTTCATTTACAAGTTTATAGGCAACACGACTTGCTAAAGAACCGTTTTTAGTACCAGGAAAAACACGGTTTAAATCTCTGCCATCAGGGAATTCTCTGTTTAAGTTAATAAATCCAAAAACATTAATAATGGGAATACAAATAATGGTTCCTGCTTTAGGTTTGTTTATACCTTTAGCAATTATTTGTCTAATTATTTCTACGCCATTTACTTCGTCACCATGAATGCCAGCAGTAAATAAAACTACTGGTCCTGGTTTTTTAGAGCGTTCTATTATTACAGGAACATCTACGCTAGATGAGGTATGAAGATTTGCAACGCCAAAACTTAATTCACAATTTTCACCTGCTTTTATATCGTGTCCTAATACTGTGATTTTGTTTTTTTGTCTAAAAGTCATACTTATTTGTTTCGTTCTATATAGGTTATTATTGCTTTAGCAATATTTTTTCCGGTAGCACCTTCAATACCTTCTAATCCAGGTGTTGAGTTTACTTCTAATAGTAAAGGACCACGATCAGATTGTAACATGTCTACACCACAAACAGGAAGTTTTAAGGCTCTAGATGCTTGCATGGCTAATCTTAATTCGGCTTCGCTTAATTTTACAATTTCTGCGGTTCCGCCTCTGTGTAAGTTAGATCGAAATTCGCCATCTTTACCTTGGCGTTTCATAGCCCCAACAACATGTCCGTCAACAACAAGCGCTCTTAAATCAGCACCTTTTGCTTCTTTAATAAACTCTTGAACTATTACGCGAGCCTCAAGTCCATTAAAGGCTTCTAGTACAGATTCGGCTGCGTTTTTTGTTTCAGCAAGTACAACGCCTAATCCTTGTGTGCCTTCTAAAAGTTTTATAATAACAGGTACGCCACCAACGTGGTTTATAACTTCTTCTACATCTCTTGAATAGTTTGTAAATACAGTTTTTGGCATACCAATACCTGCTTTACTTAAGCGTTGTAAACTGCGAAGTTTATCTCGAGATCTTTGTATGGCATCAGAGGTGCAAATTGTAAATACATTCATCATTTCAAACTGTCTTACAACAGCACAGCCATAAAATGTTACAGAGGCGCCAATCCTAGGTATAATGGCGTCTACATAATCAAGATATCTATCTTTGTAATATATAGTTGGTTTTTCTTTTTCTATAATGATATCACATTTAAGAGGATCTATAACCTCTACTTTGTGTCCTCTTTTTTCGCCTTCTTCTATAAGACGTTGCGTTGAGTATAAATGTGTATTCCTTGATAGAATGACTATATTCATGGTTGTGTTGCGTTAAATGATAAATTTTGGAGATCTACATCTACTAGAAATTTTTTGCTTAAAAATTGTCTGCCAATAAGCACCGGAAATTTCATGTCGTCTCTAGTGCTTAAAGTTAAGTTAATCTTATATGTTTTACCAAAAAATATCACGTCAGATTTTATTTTAAAACGATTCTCTTTAAAACCATTGCTACTTTTTACATCGGTTCTTGAATAATCATCAAAAATAATTTCAATACTATTAAAGTTAGCATGCCCTTCACTATGAAAGGTGCAAAATAGCATGCTGTCTTTTTCAACAATTTGAGAACAATGTATTGCAGATGTGTATGCACCTGTATCTATTTTTACATCTATATTGTATAAATCTAGTGTAGGAAAGTCAATTTTATCAACTCTTCCAATAGTTTTTTTCTTCATATACTGTTTTAAAAAAAAGTGGCGCAATGTAGTGAATTAGCAATTCTAAAAAATTATTTTTTATTAAAATTTAAAAAGATTTAACCCTACAAAATTCAACCTAAAAAATTAAAATAATTACCTTTGGAAGAATGAGTAAAACGGCTTTAGATATTCAATTAAAAACCTTGCCAAACCTTCCAGGTGTCTATCAGTATTATGATGCTGACGGAAAGATTTTGTACGTAGGAAAAGCTAAAAATTTAAAAAAAAGAGTAAGTTCTTATTTTAATAAACAGCACGATTATGGCAAGACAAAAGTGCTTGTAAAAAAAATTGCAGATATAAAGCATATTGTTGTTGATACCGAAACAGATGCTTTGTTGCTTGAGAATAACCTTATAAAAAAATATCAGCCGCGTTACAATGTGATGCTTAAGGATGATAAATCCTATCCTTGGATTTGTGTAAAAAACGAACGTTTTCCTAGAGTATTTTCTACCAGGCGTGTGTTTAAAGATGGTTCTGAATATTTTGGGCCTTACACTAGCATGAAAACCGTATCTACATTATTAGATTTAATAAGAGGTTTGTTTCAGCTGCGCACATGTAATTATGATTTAGCTCAAGAAAAAATAGATGTAGGAAAATACAAAGTTTGTTTAGAATATCATTTAGGAAACTGCAAAGGTCCTTGTGAAGGCTACGAGACAGAGGTTTCTTATCATAACAACATTGCGTCTATAAAAGAAATTTTAAAAGGAAACTTTAAAGATTCCCTTTCTGGTTTTAAACACCAAATGAAAACCTATGCCGAAGATTTACAATTTGAAGAGGCTCAAAAAATAAAAGAAAAGATAGAGGTTTTAGAAAATTACCAGGCAAAATCTACTATAGTAAACCCTAAAATAAGTAATGTAGATGTGTTTACTATTGTGAGTGATGAGAGTTATGGATATATAAACTTTTTGCAAGTTTCATACGGTTCTATAATTAGGTCGCATACTATGGAGATTAAAAAAAAGCTTCAAGAAACAGATGCCGAATTACTTGAGCTTGCAATAACCGAATTAAGACAACGCTTTAATTCAAAATCAAGAGAGATTTATGTGCCTTTTAAAGTTGACCTTGGAAAAAGTGTAAAAGTTACTGTTCCTAAACTTGGTGATAAAAAGCATATTCTAGATTTATCTTTAAGAAATGCCAAGTATTATAGGTTGGAACAGCTTAAGCAAGTAAAAATTGTAGATCCAGATAGGCATGCCAATAGAATCATGGCGCAAATGAAAGCTGATTTAAGACTACATGAAGAGCCTAGGCATATAGAGTGTTTTGATAACTCTAACATTCAAGGAACAAATCCAGTAGCAGCTTGTGTGGTTTTTAAAAATGGGAAGCCAAGTAAAAAGGATTATCGTCATTTTAATATAAAAACCGTTGAAGGTCCAGATGATTTTGCTTCAATGGAAGAGGTTGTTTACAGGCGTTACAAACGTTTGCTAGATGAAGACAAACCATTACCACAACTTATTATTATAGATGGAGGAAAAGGGCAATTGTCATCAGCGTTAAAAAGTTTAGATGTTTTAAACTTAAGAGGAAAAATAGCCATTATCGGAATTGCTAAACGTTTAGAAGAATTATTTTACCCAGATGATCCAATTCCCTTATATTTAGATAAAAAAAGTGAAACTCTAAAAGTGATTCAACAATTACGTAATGAGGCGCATCGTTTTGGAATAGAACATCATAGAAACAGACGAAGCAAATCAGCATTAAACACAGAGTTAGAAACCATTCCAGGAGTTGGAGAAAAAACAATTGTAGAATTGCTTAAAACATTTAAGTCAGCAAAACGTGTTGCAAATGCAAAGCTTGATGAGTTAGAAGATGTTGTGGGTAACTCTAAAGCAAATAAAATATATAATTACTTTCATAAATAATGAAGCATATAATATTAGTCATAAGCATTTTGTTGTGTTTTTCAGTGCAATCACAAAGCAATGAAAAACAAGATGTAAAGGTTGGTTTGGTTTTAAGTGGTGGTGGTGCAAAAGGACTCGCTCATATAGGAACATTAAAAGTTATTGATAGTTTAGGAATTCGAGTAGATTATGTTGCTGGTACAAGTATGGGAGCTATTATAGGATCATTATATGCGGCTGGATATTCAGGAAAAGATATAGATTCAATTTTTAGAGATGTAGACTTTGATAAAATAATAAACGATGACTTGCCTAGGGCATCAAAAACTTTTTATGAGCGTGATAACTCCGAAAAATATGCCGTTACATTACCATTTGATGATTTTAAAATAAAATTACCATCGGCACTTTCTAGAGGGCAAAACACATTAAGTCTTTTATCTAAATTAACACTTCACGTTTGTGATATAGATGACTTTAGTAAACTGCCAATACCATTTTTCTGCATAGCAACAAATGTTGAAACAGGTAAGCCTGTTGTTTTAGATAAAGGAAGTTTGCCGCAAGCCATAACAGCAAGTGGTGCATTTCCGTCGCTTTTTCAACCAGTAATTATTGATGACCAAATTTTAATAGATGGTGGCGTTGTAAACAATTACCCTATTGATGAGCTTAAAGCAAAGGGCATGGATATAATAATAGGTGTAGATGTACAAGATGGTTTAGCTACACGCGACGAGCTTAAATCTGCTCCAGATATCCTTCTCCAAATTAATAATTACCGCACAATTAATGATATGATAGAAAAGTCTAAAAAAACAGATGTTTATATTAAACCTGATATTTCAGACTACACCGTTATATCCTTTGATGCAGGAAGGCAAATAATTGAAAACGGAGAAAAAGCCACCGTAAAAGAAATTGATGCTCTAAAAAAAATAGCCTCAATGCAGGTTGCCAAAAATCAAAAAGAACAGTCTATAAAAGCTATTGATAGTATTAAGATAAACGCAATTGTAGTTAGCGGAAATGAAAAATATACACGAGCTTATGTTTTAGGAAAATTAAAGTTTAAACAAGATGAAAAAATAAAATATACCACCTTGGTAGATGGAGTAAATAATCTTGCGGCAACCAATAACTTTCAAAGCGTAGTTCATCAATTAAAACCATCTATAAACAAAGAAGGTTATGACTTGTTTTTTAGAGTAAAAGAGTCTGACAAAAAAACATTTTTTAAGTTAGGTGTTCATTATGATGATTTGTATAAAAGTGCCGCATTAGTAAATTTTACACGAAAACAACTTTTATTTAAAAATGATGTTACTTCTATAGATTTTATTTTAGGAGATAATTTACGATACAACTTTGATTACTATATCGATAAAGGATTTTACTGGAGTATTGGTTTTCATTCTAGATATAATCAATTTAAAAAAAATATTCAATCATCAGCATTGCTGTCAGATCAAGAGCTTGCAACTTTAGGTGTAAACAAGTTAGAAGTAGAGCTAAACGATTTTACAAACCAGCTTTACTTGCAAACATTATTTAGAAAAGACTTTGCTTTAGTTTTAGGAGCAGAACATAAAAAACTAATCCTAGAGTCAGAAACTATATTAAGACAAGCAACAGCTGAAGAAACAGTCTTTGAAAACAGTGATTATTTAAGTTTATATGGAAAGCTTAAGTTAGACACATACAATAATAAATACTTTCCTGACGAAGGATTGTTTTTTGAAGGAGATTTTCATTTATATCTATATTCCTCTGATTATAACAACAACTTTTCAGAATTTTCAATAGGAAAAGCAACTCTTGGATATGCAAAAAGTATAACGCCAGCCTTAACAGTAAACTTAATAGCAGACGGAGGCTTTACAATAGGAGAGAATGATAACCAATATCTTAATTTTGTTTTAGGTGGATATGGAAATAAGTTTATAAACAATTTCTTGCCTTTTCTAGGGTATGATTTTGTTTCCCTGCAAGGCAATAGTTTTGTAAAAGCATTAATAAATGTAGACTATGAAATCTTTAAAAAAAATCATGTTAATATAGCGGCAAATTTCGCAAATATAGAAGACAATCTTTTTAGTACCGGAAATTGGTTTTCGTCACCAGATTATACAGGCTATGCTCTAGGTTATGGTATTGAAACCTTTTTAGGGCCAATTGAAGCAAAATATACTTGGTCGCCAGAAACAAAACGCGGACTATTCTTTTTTAATTTAGGTTTTTGGTTTTGATTTCGAAATCAATAAAATTTTCCGATATTTGTTGAATTATGAAACATTTTTGGATCGATTTATTATCACACCTTCAATTTCTTATCAAAAGAAATCCAGAATAAACAGCAATTTTCTAATTTCTGCTTAAGCAGAAACCTTATTAATTTGTACCTTTAATACTTTAGTAATTAAGTTTTTAAATAAAAGCAATAACACGTGTTTTTAGTTGAAAACTAAACAATAATTTTAAGCAATGCCATTTTATCATAAACTAGGAAACATCCCTCCAAAAAGGCATACACAGTTTAGAAAGCCTGACGGAAGCCTGTATAGTGAGCAATTATTTGGAACCATTGGTTTTGACGGTATGTCAACAAATAGCTATCATGAGCACAGACCAACACAAGTAAAAGAAATAAAAAAGCAATATAGTGTTGCGCCAAAAATTGCAAAGGCAAATAGTATACAATCATATCGTTTAAAAGGGTTTCAAGTACCACAAGAAAACGATTATTTAGAAAGCAGAAAAACAGTGCTTACTAATAGTGACTGTAGTATAATACTTGCTGCACCAAAGCAATCAACAAGAGACTATTTTTATAAAAATACAGATGCAGATGAGCTTATTTTTATCCATAAAGGAACTGGTAAGCTACGTACAATGCTGGGGAATTTAGATTTTAAATACGGTGATTATTTATTAGTACCACGAGGTATTATTTATAAAATAGATTTTGATACCGAAGATAATAGACTATTTATTGTAGAATCTAAAAGGCCAATTTATACGCCAAAACGTTACCGTAACTGGTTTGGTCAGTTGTTAGAGCATTCACCATTTTGTGAGCGTGATTTACGTAGGCCTGAAGAGCTTGAAACCCACAATGAAAAAGGCGATTTTTTAATCAAAGTAAAAAAACAAGACGATATTTTTGAAATGGTTTATGCAACACATCCTTTTGATGTGGTTGGTTATGATGGGTATAACTATCCGTATGCTTTTTCAATTCATGATTTTGAACCTATTACTGGGCGTATACATCAGCCGCCTCCAGTACATCAAACTTTTGAAACAGATGCGTTTGTTGTATGTAGTTTTGTGCCAAGATTATATGACTATCATCCAGAATCAATACCTGCGCCATATAATCATAGTAATATAGATAGTGATGAGGTTCTTTATTATGTAGATGGAGATTTTATGAGCCGAAATGATATAGATGCAGGACACATTAGTTTGCATCCAGCAGGAATACCACATGGTCCGCATCCAGGTGCTGTAGAGCGTAGTCTCGGAAAAGTAAAAACAGATGAGTTAGCTGTAATGGTTGATACTTTTAAGCCGCTTCAAATAACAGAAGATGCCTTAAAAATAGCAGACGAAGATTATTTTAAATCTTGGTTAGATAAATAAAAAAGTAATATAAATATACGTGAATCAAAATAAGTTACCAGCAGACTCATCAGCATTGATTTTAGGAATTATTGCTATTGTTTTAGTTTTTTTAGGATGTTGTTGTGGAGTCTTTTCTGTAGTGAGTGTGGCATTAAGCATTATAGGTTTGGTGTCTGCAAACAGAAGCTTAAAATTATTTATTGAAACACCTGATGGTTTTTCAGTTCAAAGCTACAATAACGTAAAAAATGCTAAAATTTTAAATATAGTTTCTTTAATAATAAGCAGCCTAATAACTGTTTTATACATTATTTATTTTGTAGTGTATGGTGCGCTTATATCAACAGCATTTATGGAAGCTTATAATAACAATAACACAACGTACCAATACGAGTATGAGTATTCTCAAGAAGCCTATGACTCGCTTTATAATGAAGATTACGACACTTATGAGTATCAAGAAGATGCTGTTATAACATCTGATTCAATATCAGATTCATTAAACGAACACAATAACATTGAAAATTAACAACTATGTCAAAAGAAATAAAATCAGTAAACTACGGATTAGAAAAAATATTTGAAGGAGCCGAAGATTTCCTTCCGCTATTAGGAACAGATTATGTTGAGTTTTATGTAGGAAATGCAAAACAAGCAGCGCATTTTTACAAAACAGCTTTTGGGTTTCAATCTTATGCATACAAAGGATTAGAAACAGGAAGTAGAGACACAGTTTCATATGTGTTAAAACAAGATAAAATTAGATTAGTTCTTACAACACCATTAAACTCTAAACATCCAATAAACGACCATATTGTAAAACATGGCGATGGCGTTAAAGTTGTAGCGCTTTGGGTAGAAGATGCTCGTAGTGCTTATGAGGAGACTACATCTCGTGGCGCAAAATCTTATATGGAACCAACTGTAGAAAAAGATGAATTTGGAGAAGTAGTAAGAGCAGGAATTTATACCTATGGAGAAACAGTGCATATGTTTGTAGAACGTAAAAATTACAACGGCGTCTTTATGCCTGGTTTTACTAAATGGGAATCAGATTATAATCCAGAATCAGTAGGGTTAAAATACATAGACCACATGGTAGGTAACGTTGGCTGGGGCGAAATGAATACATGGGTAAAATGGTATGAAGATGTTATGGGCTTTGTAAACTTTTTATCGTTTGATGATAAGCAAATCCATACAGAATATTCAGCTTTAATGAGTAAAGTAATGAGTAACGGTAACGGACGTATAAAGTTCCCTATAAACGAACCTGCAGAAGGTAAAAAACGTTCTCAAATTGAAGAATATTTAGATTTTTACGAAGGTTCAGGCGTACAGCACATTGCCGTTGCTACAGATGATATCATATCAACAGTTTCTGATTTACGTTCTAGAGGTGTTGAGTTTTTATCACATCCGCCACAAGCATATTATGATGCGGTTCCTGGTCGATTAGATGAATTTAGTCACGAACTTCGTGAAGATATAGAAAAGCTAAAAGGTTTAGGTATTATGATAGATGCTGATGAAGAAGGTTATTTATTACAAATATTTACAAAACCAGTTGAAGATAGACCAACATTGTTTTTTGAAATTATTCAACGTATGGGAGCTCGCGGTTTTGGAGCAGGAAATTTTAAAGCCTTGTTTGAATCTATTGAAAGAGAACAAGAAAAAAGAGGAACTCTTTAGAAATAAGTATAAATTAATATTAAAAAAACGCTTCCAAAGTATAAGGAAGCGTTTTTGTTTTATATTTTTGGAATAGTAATTGTAATCTTATATTTTAATTAATAACATAGTAATTATAAACGTTACATTTACAATAACTTAATTATGAAAAATCTATTATTTATTTGCGTCGTAATTCTAGGAATTAAAACCAGTTTTTCACAAAGTGAAAGTGCTTTTGGAGTAGGAGAATGGTTTAGATTTGAAATGAGTTACAGTGGTTTTTTAAAAGCAGGAGAAGCAACACTTACTGTCAATGAAGGTTTGTATAAAAACGAATCTGTTTATCATGTGGTAGGTAAAGGCTGGACAACAGGCGCAATTAAATGGTTTTTTAAAGTAGATGATCGTTATGAAAGCTATTTTAGTAAATCAACCATTTCTCCGTATAGATTTATTAGAAAAATAGATGAAGGCGGTCATACAAAAGATATCGAAATTCATTTTGATCAAAAAAAACAAAAAGCTCACGTAAATAATAAAAAACACAACAAAAAATCTGTAATAGATACAAAGCCTAACATTCAAGACATGGTATCTACGTTTTATTATTTAAGAAACAATTTAGATATCACAAACCTAAAACTAGGTGATGAAGTATCAGTAGATATGTTTTTTGATGAAGAAAATTATGGATTCAAAATAAAATTTTTAGGAACCGAAATTATAGACACCGAATTTGGAAAAATTAACGCTCTTAAATTTAGACCATATGTTATGGCGGGACGAGTGTTTAAAGAAGAAGAAAGTCTAACATTATGGGTTTCAAATGATAAAAACCGAATTCCCTTACGTATCAAAGCAGATTTAGCAGTAGGCTCCTTAAGAGCAGATTTAGATGCGTTCAAAGGGTTAAAGCATCCCTTCAAAATTATTGCACAAAATTAATGGACAAAGAAAAGAACTTAACAAGTCAACTTAAAGAAAAATTTGATAGCATTGGTCAAGACCTTGATACACATTTAGAAGGTCTCTTACATAGTAAACCCATAAACTATTGGGATTATATCCAAACAGATGCCTTACTTGATTTACAAACTCAACGTACTGTTTTGCCAGACGAAATGGTGTTTATCATGTATCATCAAATCAACGAATTGTTGTTTAAAATGATACTGTGGGAAATAGAGCAAGTAGCAAAAAGTGATGTCATTGAGGCTGCTTTCTTTTCAAATAAATTAATGCGTATAAGCCGTTATTTTGATATGCTAACATCATCTTTCAATATTATGAGAGAAGGCATGGAAGTAGAGCAATATAATAAGTTTAGAACCACTTTAACACCTGCTAGCGGATTTCAAAGTGCGCAATACAGAAAAATTGAGTTTGCTTCTACAGAGCTTATAAACCTTATAGATAATAGATTTAGAAAAACAATAGATAGAAACACCTCTTTTGAGCATGCTTTTGAGCATTTATACTGGCAAGCAGCAGGAAAAGACTACAAAACAGGCAAAAAAAGTTATTTATTAACAGTTTTTGAAGAACGATACAAAGAGGAATTTATTAGATTTGCGAAATTCTACAACACAAATAACCTCTGGACTAAGTTTAAACAACTTCCAGAAAGTGTTAAAGAGGACAAAGATTTAATAAATGCCATGCGACATTATGACCACACGGTTAATATAAAATGGGTTATGGCACATTACAATACCGCAAACCACTATTTAAATATAGGAGGTAAAACAGCAGAAGCAACAGGAGGAAGTGAATGGGTAAAATACATGCATCCAAAATATCAAAGACGAATATTTTTTCCAGACTTATGGAGCGAAAAAGAATTACAACATTGGGGAGAAGATGCCTAATAGTTTTTGCAACAGCATTACTTTTTGTTGGCTGTAAAGAAGAGGAAAAACAACAACGAGAAGAGGTTAAAGAAGTTGCTGTTTTAGAACCTAAAGATATTTATGAATTTGGTTTTAATCTTAATGATTATATAGTAAAACGAGATACCATAAGATCTGGAGATAGCTTTGGAGTTATTATGGAGCGTAACAGGTTAGGTTATCCTAAAATATTTCAAATCGCTGAAAAAGCTAGAGATAGTTTTGATATTCGTAAGCTTCAAATAGGAAAACCGTACACCTTGCTATGCTCTAAAGATACACTTCAGGAACCTAAGTGCTTTATTTATCAGCCTAATAAAGAAGAGTATGTTGTTGTAAATTTTCAAGATTCTATACACGCATACAAAAGTAGAAAACCAATTAAGTATGTAGAAAAAGAAGTGTCAGGAGTCATTACAAGCAATATATCAGAAGCTTTAGATGACAAAGGTATTAGCTTTATTTTAGCATATAAGATGTCAGATATCTATGCTTGGACTATAGATTTTTCAAGACTACAAAAAGGAGATAAATTCAAAGTAATATATACAGATAAGTATATTGATGATAGTATTTATGCTGGAATAGCAGATATAAAAGCAGCATATTTTGAACATAGAAATGAACCTTTTTATGCGTTTGAGTTTGAAACAGACAAAGAAAAAGGATTGATTGACTATTTTAATGAAGAAGCCAAAAATTTACGACGAGCATTTTTAAAAGCTCCTGTTGAGTATAAACGTATTTCTTCAAGATATAACTTACGTCGTCGTATAGCATTATATGGAAACCGTATTAGGCCACATAAAGGTACTGACTTTGCTGCAGATATTGGAACACCAATTAGAGCAACCGCAAATGGAACCGTTACCAAGTCTGCTTACACAAGAGGAAATGGTAATTATGTTAAAATAAAACACAACTCAACCTATTCTACACAGTATTTACACATGAAAAAACAAAATGTGAAAGCTGGTCAATATGTAAAACAAGGCGATGTGATAGGCTGGGTTGGAATGACAGGAAATACATCAGGACCACATGTGTGCTACCGTTTCTGGAAAAATGGAAAGCAAGTAGACCCTTTTAAACAAAAACTACCAGAAGCTGAACCTATTTCAGACAGTCTAAAAGCAAAATATTTAGATTATATTAAGCCTATAAAAGTGCAACTAGATAAAATAGATTCTGATGTAGACCCTCTTATTGAGTCAAATTCAGAAAATTTGATTACACAGGCATATTAATTCATTCATGGCATTACCTAAAATAAACCCAACAACAACCACAGCTTGGAAAAACCTCCAAGATCATTTCTCAACAGTAAAAGATACACATATAAAAACACTATTTGCTCAAGACAAAGAACGAGTAAATAAAATGACAATTACTTGGGAGGATTTTTATCTGGATTTTTCTAAAAATAGAATCACAGATAAAACAATGGGTTTATTGCAAGATTTAGCAAGGCAGGTAGAACTTAAAGAAGCTATTGATGCCTATTTTTCTGGAGCAGAAATAAACGAAACAGAAAAACGTGCCGTGCTTCACACAGCTTTAAGAGCCAAAGAAACAGAAACCGTTTTAGTAAATGGTAAAAATGTTATTCCAGAGGTTTATGCTGTTAAAAACAAAATAAAAACCTTTTCTGATGCAGTCATAAAAGGGGACAAAAAAGGTAGTACTGGAAAGGCGTTTACAGATATCGTTAATATTGGAATTGGAGGTTCAGATTTAGGACCAGCTATGGTGGTAGATTCACTTCAGTATTATAAAAACCACTTAAACACCCATTTTGTTAGTAATGTTGATGGTGATCATGTAAATGAGGTTCTAAAAAAAATAAATCCAGAAACCACACTTTTTGTTATTGTATCAAAAACGTTTACTACGCAAGAGACATTATCAAACGCAACTACAATAAAAAACTGGTTTTTAAAATCTTTAGACGAAGAAGCAGTAGCACAACATTTTGTAGCAGTTTCTACTAATATAGAAAAGGTTCAAGGTTTTGGAATTGATGCCAACAATATTTTTCCAATGTGGGATTGGGTTGGAGGACGTTTTTCTCTTTGGAGCGCAGTAGGATTGACAATAAGTTTATCACTTGGTTTTGATAATTTTGATAAGCTTTTACAAGGCGCTAATGCTATGGATATACATTTTAAAGAAGCGCCGTTTGATAAAAATATTCCGGTAGTTTTAGCATTAATAAGTGTTTGGTATAATAACTTTTTTAATGCAGAAACAGAAGCAATAATTCCTTACTCACAATATTTAAATCAGTTTGCAACCTACCTGCAACAAGGTATTATGGAGAGTAATGGAAAAGGTGTAGATAGAAACGGAAACCCTGTAAACTACCAAACAGGAACCATAATTTGGGGAGAACCAGGGACTAATTCACAACATGCTTTCTTTCAATTAATTCACCAAGGAACAAAACTTATCCCTGCTGATTTTATCGGGTTTGCCAAGTCGCTACATGGAGATAAAGACCATCAAGACAAATTAATTTCCAATTTTATAGCACAAACTGAAGCGCTAATGAATGGAAAAACGTCTGATGAGGTTTTATCAGAATTAAAAGACAAAAACTTGTCTGAAGAAGAAATTTCTAAAGTATTACCATACAAGGTTTTTGAAGGAAACAAACCAACTAACACCCTTTTTATTAGTCAGTTAACCCCTGAAAGTTTAGGAAAGCTTATCGCTATGTATGAGCATAAAATATTTGTGCAAGGTGTTATCTGGAATATTTTTAGTTATGATCAATTTGGTGTTGAGCTTGGAAAGCAATTAGCAGGAAATATCCTAAAAAATATACAAGGTGACACTTTTATGAATCATGATGACTCTACGTTAAACCTTTTAGGTTATTATAAGGAATTAACGTAATCTTTGTTGAAAAACTTGTTAATACCTTTTTCATATAGCAGATTGATGTGTGTGTTTTTGTTGTATTTTAAATAAAATTAAAAATTCTTAACAATTACGTAATGATTATGTATTGTTTAAGTGTAATTTTGCAAAAAATTTAAAACCAATCTTATTAATACAATGAAAAAAATTACAAGATTATTATTTTTAGCGGTAGCTTTTATGTTTACTGCATTTTCAATGGCTCAAAGTACTGTTTCAGGTACAATTATGGATGCCGAAATGAACGCGCCACTTCCTGGTGCTAACATCGTTGAGAAAGGCACTACAAATGGTGTCTCTTCTGATTTTGATGGGAATTTTACAATAACAACACAATCTACTTCTGGTGAAGTAGTAATTTCTTTTGTTGGGTATGGTAAAGTAACAATGTCTTTCAATGGAAACACAAACCTAGGTAAAGTAACATTATCTCCTGACAACACATTAGAAGAAGTTGTTATTATTGGTTCTGGAGTTATTGATTTAGCTGAAGACAGAAAAACACCTGTTGCAGTTTCTACTATTAGAGCTGCCGAGATTCAAGAAAAAGCAGGAAACTGGGATTTACCAGAAGTGTTGAAATCTACACCTTCTGTACAAAACATCAAAGCTGGTGGTTTTGGAGACGGTCAAATGTTTTTACGTGGTTTTGACCAGACTAACACAGCGTTTTTATTGAACGGTCAGCCTATAAACGGTATGGAAGACGGTAAGATGTATTGGTCTAACTGGTCTGGTGTTATGGATGTAGCTAATGCTATTCAAGTACAACGTGGTTTAGGAGCTTCTAAACTTGCAATATCATCAGTAGGTGGTACTGTAAACATTGTTACAAAAACAATTGATAACAAGCCAGGTGGATTTGTTCAACAAATGGTAGGTAATGATAACTATATCAAATCTACAGCTTATTTCTCAACTGGTGTTGGAGAAAAAGGATGGTCTTTTTCAGGATTATTAGGACACTGGCAAGGTGATGGTTATGTTGACTATACAAAGGGACAGGGACAAACGTATTTCTTTTCAGTAGGTTATCAACCAAATGAAAAACATTCGTTAAACTTTTTATTAACAGGAGCGCCACAATGGCATGTTGCTGCAGGAAGTGGTTCTATTGGTTCTTTTTTAGATAGTGAAAGAGGAAGAAGAAATAACAGCTGGTATTCAGAAGGTGTTAATAGCCCTAATAATGTTGCGCCAGGTATTTACCCAGGAGGGAGAAATATTTATCATAAGCCAGTAGCTAACTTAAGCTGGGATTGGACAATTAATGAAAAGTCTGAATTGTCTACGGTTCTTTATGGGTCTATGGGTAGAGGAGCATTTGCTTCATCTAAAATAAGTGATGGTTCTGGTTATGTTAGGGGATCATACAATAACCATAACTGGTATGGTTTAGTAACTAATTACAATAATAAATTGAATGATAATTTGGAATTTAACATTGGGGCAGATATAAGATCTTATAATGGTATTCACTTTAGAGGAATAAATGAGTTTGTAGGTTCACAAACATCTTTAGATAGAAGTAGTTCATATTCTGGATCTTATACAATTACTGAAACTTATGGAGGTATTGACCCTTGGGGAATGTTATTTAACCCTAATACAGAACATAACCAGAGATTAGATAGAGATTATGAAGAGGTTATTACTTATTATGGGGTTTTCGGTCAATTAGAATACTCTAAAGATAAATTTTCAGCATTCTTTCAAGGTGCACTTTCTAATCAAGACCACCAAAGAGAAGAGTTTTTCTTTACTCAAAACCCTGGTCAGTCAGAAAAGTCAGAAAAGGTGTCTAATATTGGATATAACTTAAAAGTTGGTGCTGCTTATGAGTTAAGTGATATGCATAAAGTGTTTGTAAATGCTGGGTATTATTCTCGTCAGCCTTTTCACGATGATTTATTTTTAAACACTAGAAACTCTAATGATTTAATAAATCCCGAAGTTGATAATCAGGAAATAACAGGTTTAGAAGCAGGGTATCAATTTAATGGCGGAAGAGCAATTTCTGCAAACTTAAATGTATATCATACAATTTGGGATAATAGAACATTGTTAAGTAATAATGGGGAAGATCAAGATACACCAGCTTTTGAAGGGTATCAAACACAAGGTGTTAAACAGGTTCATAGCGGTATTGAGTTAGAAGTTATGACTCGTCCTTTTGAAAACTTATCACTTAATGGATTCCTTTCTCTAGGAGATTGGAAACATGAGGGTACTGCTACAAAAAGAACTTTTGATAACAATGGTAATGAAATAGGTACAGCTACTGAAATTAATATCGATGGATTCAATGTTGGAGGTGCTGCTCAAGTAACTGCTGGTATTAATGGTAGTTTTGAGTTTTGTAAAAACACTAGTATAGATGGTGCTTGGAATTGGTATAACGATATGCATTCTACAGGAGATCCTGAACAAGCTAAAATTAGCTTGCCTTCTTATGATACAGTTGATGCTGGTTTCTCTTACAAAATGGAAGTAGGTAAGAAAGGTACAAGTTCAGTTCAGTTCAGATTAAACGTAAACAACGTATTTGACGAAGTGTATTTAGAATCTGTAAATGGAACTTTACAAGCATCTGCTAACCCAGAGGAAAATTATAAAGGTGTTAATAAGAAAAATACTGGTAGATTTGGTTACGGAAGAACTTGGAATACTAGTATTCGTTTCAATTTCTAACATCAGTTTTTTAGATAAATTAAAAAACCTCTTCATTTTTGAAGAGGTTTTTTTATGCATATTATTATTACCTTTGCTATATCAACAAAAATTAAACTTTAATTATGTATAATACTGTAAAAATACTTCACTCTTACTGGGCATATCTTGTGCTTTTAATATTAGTTTTAGCGACTTTAAATGCGTTAATAAAAACAATTGGAAATAAGGAATATGAAGCAAAAGATTTCAGAATATCGCTATTTACATTAATAGTGACCCATATTCACTTGTTGCTAGGTATTATATTATTTTTTGCTGCGGATTATTTTTCGCTTATAAGCGAAATGGGAATGGGAGACGTTATGAAAAATAGTACGTTACGCTCTAATATTGTTGAGCATCCTCTTACTATGATTGTTGCGGTAGCATTAATTACAATAGGCTATTCAAAACACAAAAAGAAGTTGACTTCCAAAAATAAACTTAAAACGATTGCTATATTTTATACCATTGCATTAATTCTTGTATTAGCAAAAATTCCATGGAATGTTTGGTTCAATTAGTAGTAATATAAACTATAAAAAAAGCGTCTAAATACATTTTAGACGCTTTTTTTATGAGTATTCTAATAGATTGTTAGTCTATTTGTTTTATAATGTAAACATAAACAGGGAAGTGATCACTAAAGCCATCAGTGAAACCGCCGTCTGCAAAACTACGTAAAGGATATCCTTTATAACGTCCTTCTTTGTTTACTAAATAATTTTTGTTGTATATACCAGCTTGGTAAAATCTAAATGAAGAATAGTCTTTTTCAATTAAAGGCTTTGTCATCATAATTTGATCAAATAAACTCCAAGCATCTCTATAAGCGTTAGAGCCAAGTCCTTTTCTAAAGAATTTTTCCATAGGGTTGTAAATGCCTTTCAAACCTACATCTTCTCTATCTTTTTTAGCTTTTAAAACCTTTTTCACACTAGCATTTGTTGGGTCGTCATTTAAATCTCCCATTGTAAAAATTTTAGCGTAAGGATCTATAGCTTGTAAAGAGTCTATAATGCTTTTGTTTAGTTTTGCAGCAGCAACACGTTTAGGTCTACTTCTTGCTTCTCCACCACGACGCGAAGGCCAATGGTTTACAATTACATGAATCATCTCACCATCAAGTTTTCCACTTACTAATAATTGATCTCTTGTGTAAACGCGTTCACGAGTATTATCGTCATAAATTTTAAGCTCATGAGAACTAGTGTGTAATGGCGTAAATAACTTTTTTTGATATAGAAAAGCAACATCAATACCACGAGCATCAGGAGAGTCATAATGTACAATGCCGTAATCTTTGTTTATAAGTAAAGGATCGTTTACAAGGTCTTCAAGCACGCTTCTGTTCTCTACTTCAGAGACACCTATAACAGCTGGAGAATTATGTGCCATTTCAGAACCAATGTCAGAAATAACACGAGCCATATTGCTAACCTTCTTTTTGTAAATATCACCAATTTCGGTTTTCATTTCCATTATTGGGCTAGCTTCATCAAACTTATTAGGATCGTTAATTGTGTCAAATAAGTTTTCTAAATTATAAAATGCAACGGTATGTATTTTAAATTTCTTTTTCTCTTGAGAATGAATATTAATACACAGGAGTAAGAAAAAAGTTGCAATCCAAGGTTTTAAAGTTTTCATTTATTTTAGAATGTTATGTTATTGTTATGTTAATACAATTCTAGGGCCAAAAGTAGATATTTATTATAAATAATGTAAATTTGCACGCCTTAAATAATGATTATTTAACGCAGAAACTATTATTAACTATAAATTTAAGTATGAAAAAACGCTTATTTATTTACCTATTCGGAGTTATCTCAACATTTACTATGTATGCACAGCAAACACTAGTAAAAGGTAGCGTAACAGAAGCTATCTCTTTTGAGCCAATTCCAGAAGTAACAGTTGCTATTGAAGGAACAGAACTATCAGTTGTAACTGGAGAAGAAGGAACTTTTGAGTTCTTAGAGACAGTGCCATTAGGAGAACAAATTTTAGTGATTTCTAAAAGTGGTTATATCTCAAAAAGATACCCTATTGTTGTAAACGCTGGTCAAACAGTAAATATTACTGATATGACTTTAGAAAAAGTGGTTACAGATGCTGATTTGTTCACTATTACTTTATCTGATGATGAACTTAATGACGATACAAGTGGAATGGATAACATTTCAGGTTTATTACAATCGTCACAAGACGTGTTTCAACGTTCAGCAGCCTTTGAGTTTAGCCCTTCTTTCTTTAGAGTGAGAGGTTTAGATTCTGAAAATGGTTCAGTACTTGTAAATGGTATTGAAATGAACAAAATGTATAATGGTCGTCCACAATGGAGTAATTGGGGTGGTTTAAATGATGTTGTTAGAAATCAAGAATTAACAACAGGTTTACAGCCTTCTAACTATAATTTTGGTGGTGTTTTAGGAACAACTAACATGATTGTAAGAGCTTCTAAATATAGAGAAGGTGGTCGTGTTACTTACTCTACATCAAACAGAAGTTACACAAACAGAATTATGGCTAGCTACGCTTCAGGGTTATTAAAAGGCGGATGGTCATATGCTCTTATGGCAGGTAGACGTTGGGGAGACGAAGGCTACCAAGAGGCTACCTTATATGATTCTAATTCATTTTTTGCATCTGTAGAGAAGCAATTAGGAGAAAAGCACAGCTTAAACTTCACATCTATTTATACTCCAAACCGTAGAGGAAAATCATCTCCAAACACTCAAGAGGTTTATGATTTAAGAGGTATAAAATACAACGAATATTGGGGATGGTACGATGGTGACAAGCGTAACTCTCGTATTAAAGAAATAGAAGAACCAATTTTAATGCTTAACCACTACTGGGATATAAGCAGTAAAACAAAATTAAACACCAATATAGGATATCAGTTTGGTAAAATAGGAAATAGCCGTTTAGATTACGGAGGAACACGTTTAGTAAACGATAACCCAATAGGAAATGGTTCTAACCCAAGTCCAGCTTACTATCAAAAGTTGCCAAGCTTTTGGTTAGGTCTTGATGAAGGTCCTGATTTTGCTGAAGCTTACAAAAGACAATACAGTTTTGTTAATGATGGTCAAATTGATTGGGCTTCATTATATAGAACAAATATGGAAAACATAGGAGCTTACTCAACGTATGCATTATATGAAGATAGAAACGATGATAAGCAACTGACAGTAAACTCTATATTAACTTCTGAAATTAACGAGAACATTATATTAAATGCATCTGTTAACTATAGAAAATTAAAATCTGAAAACTTTGCTGAAATATTAGATTTATTAGGTGGTAGCGGTTTCTTAAATGTAGATTCATTTGACGGATTCCAATTTGATTTACAAAACCCTAATCGTGTAGCTTTAGAGGGCGATAAATTTAAATATAACTACAACTTATTTGCTGATGTAGTTTCTGGATATGCTCAAGCTCAATTTAAATATAGCAAAGTAGACTTTTATCTTGCAGGTAGCTATACAAGCACGCAATACCAACGTGAAGGTTTATACCAAAATGAAGCCAACATAGGAAACTCGTTAGGAAAAGGAGAAAAATTAGACTTTAATGGTTTTGGAGGTAAAGCAGGATTTACATACAAGTTTTCTGGAAAACATTTAGTTGATGTAAATGCAGGGTACTTAACAAAAGCACCTTCATTAAGAAATACATATTCTAATGCCAGAGTAAACCATAATATAGTACCAAACATTACAGAAGAAAAAATATCTTCTGCAGATATTAGCTATATTTTCCGTTCACCAATTGTAAAAGCAAAAATCACAGGATTTTACATAAAATCTGAAGATGCTAATGAAATTTCATTCTATTATGCTGATGGAGTTCAAGGATTCTCAGAAGATTCAGAGTTCGTAAGTGAGATTTTACAAGGAATTGACAAAAAGCACTTTGGGGCTGAAATAGGTATTGAAGCACAAGTTTTACCAACACTTAAATTAAAAGGTGCTGCTTCAATAGGACAATACACATATGATAACAACCCTAACTTAATTTTAAGTGCTGATGATGTTACTGTAGATCAAGGAACAGCTTACTTAAAAGACTATAAAATTGCTGGAGGACCGCAACAAGCTTACTCTGTAGGTTTTGAATATCGTGATCCTGATTATTGGTGGTTTGGAGCAACTGTAAACTACTTTAACAATACTTATGTTGATGTAGCTCCATTAACAAGAACGAAAAACTTTTATTTAGACCCAGCTGATGGAACAAACAACGTAGTATTTAACGACTATGATCCTGCTTTAGCTAGAGAGTTGTTAAAACAAGAAGAATTTGATGATTATTACGTAGTAAACTTAATGGGAGGTAAATCTTGGAAAATAGGTGATTACTATGTAGGATTTTTTGCAAGCGTCGGAAACCTTTTTGATGAAATTTACAAAACAGGAGGTTTTGAGCAAGGACGTAATGCAAATTACAGACAATTACGTGATGACGCCAGCAATGGAACACGCGTATTTGGATCAAAATATTGGTATGGAAGAGGTGCTAATTATTTTGTAAACCTTAACTTTAGATTTTAAAAAAAGAAAAAGAAAAATATTAATTAAAACATTTAAATTATGAAAACGAGTAAAATTTTATCATTAGCCCTAGGTTTGGTTGCTATGTTTTGTATCACTGCTTGTGTACAAGATGATGATTACAGTGTACCAACTGTAATTTTACAAGAACCAAATATTACAGAGACTAATACAATTGCACAAGTAAAAGCAATGTATACAGGAAGTTTAGTAAACTTTTCAGAAGTAAGTAATGAAGGTAAGGTAATTATTTCAGGATATGTAGTTTCTAGTGATGAAGCAGGAAACTTCTATAAAACTTTAATAATCCAAGACGCTCCAGAAAACCCATCTGCAGCTATTCAAATTGATATTGATGCTACATCGCTTTTTGCACAATACAAACCAGGACAAAAAGTATATGTAATCTTATCTGATAGTGAGTTAGGTCTTAATTTAGGAATGGATGACGTAAACGGTGTTTTACATATTGGAGCCATAGAGAGCAATGCTGTAGAGCGTATCTCTGGTGCAGATTACGAAAATTATCTTGTTAGATCTACTGTAGTAGAAACTATCGTTCCTAAAGTAATTACTCCTGCTGAATTTGATGATAGCTACATTAATATGCTAGTTCAAATTGATGATATGCAATTAAGATCGGCAGAATTAGGACAAGCTTACGGAAATTTAGATGATACCTATACGGTAAACAGATATATTAAAAACTGTGTTGACGATTCAGAAACTATATTAAGAAACAGTGGCTTTGCAGATTTTAAAAGCCAAATGTTCCCTCAAGGAAGAGGATCATTAGTTGCTGTGTTTAGTAAGTATAATTCAGATTACCAGTTGTTTATTAGAGATACTGCTGATGTTATGTTTGATTCAGAAAGATGTGACCCTGTTTTTGAAGAACTTTTTAATGACTCTACTGATAATACTACATTAGATACAAACGGATGGATAAACTTTGCTGAAGCAGGTACTGAATTATGGTCAGAGCAAGTATATAGTGGTAATGGATATGCTGAATTTTCAGCTTACGGAACAACAGAATCTAGCAACATAGGATGGTTAATTTCTCCAGGTATCGATTTAGATGCTCAAGATGGTGAAATTTTATCTTTCCAAACCGAGCACGCTTACCCTGATGCTGGTCATGATGCTATTGAAGTATTAATTTCTACTGATTTTTCAGGAAACGAAGCTGATATTACTTCTGCAACTTGGACATCTTTAGAGTTTACTTCTAGTTTAGAAGCTGATTTTGATACTTGGTTTAACTTTACTAATTCAGGAAACATTGATATCTCTTCTTATACAGGAACTGCTTATATAGCGTTTAGATATACAGGAAGTGATACTGCAGATTTAAATACAACAATTCACGTTGATAACGTAAGAGTATTTGTTCCTTAATTGGATAAATAATTAAATAAAAAAAAGCCCGCTAAACTTTAGCGGGCTTTTTTTGTTTAATTTGTTTTTAAAACCATATATACAGGAAAATGATCACTATAGCCTCCTTTATATTTTTTTCCTACATAGGTCCTGAAAGGAGTGTCTTTATAGCGTCCGTGAAATTGTCTTAAAAAATCAGCATTAAAAATATGTGTGCTTTTTAGTGACAGCTTATCAGCTTTAGTTTCAAAAAAATTAGTGCTTATCATAATTTGATCAAACAGGCTCCAACTAAAGTTATGGCTTGTAGTTCCTAAAGTGTCTGAAAGAAGCGTATCCATAGGATTATATAAATTGTTATCGCTAACTAATTTTTTAATACTATTACTATAAGGATCATCATTAAAGTCGCCCGTAACAATAATTTTAGCGTGCGAATCTTCATTTTTAATAGTGTTAATAATATCTGTGACACTATTTGCAGCGGTTATTCGCTTTATTTCGGTAGTAGTCTCACCACCATGCCTAGAAGGCCAGTGATTAACCAGTATATGAATACGTTCATTGTTTATAAAGCCTGTAACTAGCAAAATGTCTCTTGTGTAATCAATACTACCATCTTCATCATAAATATGTACAGGAAAAGTTTCGGAGTTTTCAATAGTAAACACATCTTTATTAAAAACTAAAGCAACATCAATACCGCGTTCATCAGGAGAATCATAATGAATATAATCGTATGGAAAATCTTTTAAATGTGTACTGTTTAGTAAGTCGTCTAAAACAAAACTATTTTCAACTTCGGCAAGACCAATTATTGTAGGTAGATTATTAGTGTTTTCTAAACCTATTCTAGAAATAGAATAACCGAGCTTTCGTATTTTATTTTGATATCGTTTATGTGTCCATCGTTTTGCAGATGTTGGTAAAAAATCATTGTCATTAGTCATCTCATCATCATAAATATCAAATAGATTTTCAAGATTATAAAAAGCAACAGTATATAATTGTTTTGGTAAGTTATCAGGCATTATAATGTGTAAATATTTGTTTTTAAAGATAAAGATACATATTAATACAGCATTCATTTTTCAAAAATTCATTTTATACTTGTAACTTTGTGCCATATAAATTTTTATGATAGAAAAGAAAGATATTGCTTTAGAGAAAGCAGTTTTAATAGGTGTTGTTACAAGAGAGCAAGATGAAGAAAAGTCTAAAGAGTATTTAGATGAGCTCGAATTTTTAACCTATACGGCTGGAGGAGACGTTATAAAGCGTTTTACTCAAAAAATGGATATGCCTAATCCCAAAACGTTTATTGGGACAGGGAAAATGCAGGATGTACAAAAATTTATTGAAGAGCATGAAGTTGGCACTGCAATTTTTGATGACGAATTATCACCAGCACAAGAGCGTAATATTAGTAAAATACTAAACTGTAAAGTATTAGATAGAACAAACCTTATTCTCGATATTTTTGCACAGCGAGCACAAACAAGCTATGCCCGAACACAAGTAGAGTTAGCGCAATGCGAATACTTGTTACCAAGACTTAAAGGTATGTGGACTCACCTTGAGCGTCAAAAAGGTGGTATTGGTATGCGTGGTCCTGGTGAAACCGAGATAGAAACAGATAGACGTATAGTACGTGATAAAATAGCATTGCTTAAAGACAAAATAAAGACTATAGATAAGCAAATGGCTGTTCAGCGTGGTAACCGTGGTAAAATGGTTCGTGTGGCACTTGTAGGTTATACAAATGTTGGGAAATCTACCTTAATGAATACCATAAGTAAAAGTGAGGTTTTTGCAGAAAATAAATTGTTTGCAACACTTGATACTACCGTTCGTAAAGTAGTTATTCAAAACCTTCCTTTTTTGTTAACAGATACTGTAGGTTTTATTAGAAAACTACCAACACAATTAGTTGAAAGTTTTAAAAGTACTTTAGATGAGGTTCGTGAAGCAGATTTGCTGTTGCATGTGGTTGATATATCGCATCCTAATTTTGAAGAACACATTGAGTCTGTAAATAAAATTTTAGGTGAAATAGATAGCGCTGATAAGCCTACAATAATGGTTTTTAATAAAATTGATGCTTACGAAGCTGAACCTTATGATGAAACCGATTTAGTAACAGAACGAACAAAAGCCAATTACACATTACAAGAGTGGAAAAAAACTTGGATGAACAAGATAGGAAACAACGCTTTATTTATTTCTGCCCTAAACAAACAAAATTTAGAAGATTTTAAAAAGCGTGTTTATGATGAAGTTAGAGAAATTCATATAACGCGTTTTCCTTACAACCATTTTCTGTATCCAGACTATAATTATGAGAATTTAGGGGAAGAAGAGTAAATCATAAACCTAATAAATAAATGTTTCAAGCGTTTGTAATTACATTATGATAAAACTCAAAACATTGTTAAGGAAAACGTGGGTTAAATGGTCTTTTAGGTTATTTATAGCTGGTTTAGTCTTTCTTCTGTCACTTTACATATGCACCTATTTAGGAGTATTTGGAAAACTTCCAACGAAAGATGTTTTAAGTTCACTCAAACAAGCTGAAGCTACCCAAATTTTAGATGTAAATGAAAAGCTTATAGGTAAATATTATATCTATGATAGGCAACCGCTTACTTATGAGGCGTTTCCACAACATCTTATTGATGCTTTAGTAGCTACTGAAGATGCTAGATTTTATGAGCATCATGGTGTTGATAATATTAGCTTATTACGTGTTTTTTTTAAAAATATTTTACTTGGAGATTCATCAGCTGGTGGTGGCAGCACAATAACATTGCAGCTTGCAAAAAACCTTTATGGAAGACAGCATTATTGGGCATTTAGTATGCTTATTAACAAATTTAAAGAGTCTATAACAGCAAGGCGTATAGAAGATGTTTACTCAAAAAAGGAAATATTAACATTATATCTCAATACGGTTCCTTTTCCAGATAATACCTACGGAATAGAAAGTGCTTCACAAAAGTTTTTCAATAAAACGGCTTCTCAATTAACTATAGCTGAATCAGCAACGCTTGTTGGTACATTAAAAGCAAACAATTATTATAATCCTAGAAAATATTTAGAACGCAGTACAAGTAGAAGAAATGTGGTATTGAACCAAATGGTTAAGTACAACTATCTTGACAAGGAGCAGGCATCACAACTGCAAACCGATTCACTACTTTTAAAATATCAATCTTTCAATCATGATGTTGGATTAGCACCTTATTTTAGAGCGCAAGTAAAGCAAGAATTAAAAGAGATTTTAAATGAGCTTAAAAAACCAAATGGCGATGCTTATGATTTGTATAAAGACGGTTTGGTTGTACATACAACCCTAGATGCAACAATGCAAACCTATGCTGAAGAAGCTATGAAAGAGCACTTAATCAAGCTTCAAGAAGCTTATGAAGCATCTTATGGCAAGAATGCTCCTTGGAGTAAAGATAGTCCTATTGTTGATAAAGCAATAAAAGAATTACCAGCATATAAACGATATAAAAACGATGGACTTTCGCATGAGCAAATTTTAGATTCATTGTCTGTTTCTCGAAACATGGATGTGTTTACCTGGAAAGAAATTGCTACAAAACCTATGTCTGTAATAGATAGTTTGCAGCATTACTTAAAACTTCTTAACACAGGTATGCTATCATTAGATCCTAAAACAGGCGCTATTAAAGCATATATAGGTGGTATTGATTATCGTTATTATAAATATGATCATGTTTCTCAAAGCGAGCGTCAAGTGGGTTCAACCTTTAAGCCTTTTGTTTATACAGCAGCTATTGAAAACGGTATGAAACCCTGTACATATTTCTCTCTTGAAGCCATTACGTATACCAATTTTAACAATTGGAAACCAACTAATGCCGGCGCAGAAGAAGAAAACCCAGATATAAACTACAATCTAGAAGCAGCATTAAGTAACTCTGTAAATACTATTGCTGTAAAAGTTTTAAATGATGTTGGTATTAGCAATGTGATTGCACAAGCTAATAAAATGGGAATTACCAAAGAATTACCAGAACAGCCATCGCTAGCATTAGGAGTTGCAGAAATCAATTTAAAACAGCTAACAGCGGCTTACACAAGCTTTGTAAATAATAGTAAGCCTGTTAAACCTTATGCCATAACAAAAATTGAAGATAAAGCAGGTAATGTTATAGCGAGTTTTGAGCCTGAAGTGTTTGAAGAAAAAGCATACAGCGATTACACAAGGCAGGTTATGTTACAAATGATGAAATCTACAGTAAACACTGGTACGGCAAAAAGATTGCGTTCTAGTTATAACCTTAATAATGATATTGCAGGAAAAACAGGAACAACACAAGATAATAAAGACGGTTGGTTTGTTGGTATAACACCCAATTTGGTAACTGTTACTTGGGTAGGGAATGATAATTATAACATAGGGTTCAAAACAACCGGTTTAGGACAAGGAGCTAATTCGGCGTTACCAATGTTTGCAAAATTTTATCAAAAGCTAAATAAAGATAAAACCTATAATCAAATTACTAAAGCTCATTTTGAGAAACCTAGTCAAGATGTTTTAAGTGATTTAGATTGTAAACCAGAGAAAGAAGATGGTTGGCTAAAAAAGCTTTTTAAAAGTAAAAAGACTGAAAAAGAATTTAAAGGAAAATAAAAAAGCATCCGATGAGGATGCTTTTTTTATAATATTTCTATACCTCTTTTTTAGAAAGAGTAGCTAATACCTGCAGTTGTATAAACTTGTAATTCATTATCAACTGTATCAAAAGTAGCATTTGTGTTTCCTAATGTTGTTTTAGCATAGTTTAAAGCTTCTTGCTTGTTGTTTCTTAAACCAAGTTCAAAACCAACACCAATACCTTTAAAAATAGAATAGCTAAAAGAGTTTATCCACGTCCAGTTTGATAAGTCTGAATCTTCATAACTTTGAAAAGCAGATAGGTTAGACATAATCTTTAAACCACCAATAGACTTTGTATAGTTAGCAACAATTTTTGCACCTAATGAAGATTCAAATGTCGTATCATCATCAGCAAAAACAAAGTTGTAGTTAGCAGGATGAACAACAACAACTAAATTTGTTATAGGTGTCCAAGTAATACCAAGACCAGCATCTAAATATCCAGGATCGTTAAAGTTATTTAATAGCGTTGTTCTATATTCAGCTAATGTAGAAACTGCTATTTTTTCAGTTAATTTATAACCAAAAAGCGATGTAATATTGAAAACATCAGTAGCTTCTCTAAAGTCTTTGTTATCAGTAGGATCATCTTTATCGTCAAACTTTACCCAACCTAAATTAATATTAGCGTTATTGTTCCAAAAGTATTTTTCTTTCATCAAGTTAGCATAAGGGCTAAAAGAAATTGAAACATTACCAGCAGAGTTGTTAGGAGCTCCTTGTGCATACCAGTTGTTAAATTCAGAAAAGCTAGCACCAACAATTCCTACAGCGCCAATACGCCATCCTGGAATAGCATCTATTTTAGATTGAATAGCATCAACACGACTTTGAATGGCAGCGATAGAATCTTTCTTGGCTGCTTGTTCAGATTTTAATTCTTCTAATGTTTGCGAGAACCCAGCCGTTAAGGTTGCCATAAACAATACGAATGAAAGTAAATTTTTTTTCATTTTTAATGTTTTAATTAATTGATTAATTTTTTAAAAGCCTGCAAATATAGGTCTTACTATAAATGTAGCAAATTTTTTTAAAAGCTATTTTTTCTTGTACAAAGGTACTGTAGAACAAGCTTCACCATACATAATAGATTTTGCTATAGGTTGTAACTTTGAAATAAGCAAGGTGTAAGCAGATTCAGGGATAGGTTTGTTGGCACATCCTTTTATAATAAGAGGTTTTTCAGAATAGTCTGAAACATCTAATTGCGATATGATATCTTGGTAAATTGCTGTTTCTAAAGTCACCAAATCACCAACTACAATTTTTTTGGCATAAGCCGAAACATGCGATGTAATAAGTAAATACGCCCAAGATGGAATTATCGCATCTACCGAACAGGTTAATGCTAAATAAGCATCTTGGTATTGTGACCAATCGTGCTCCTTAACAAAAGCTCTAAAATCAGATTCTTTTAAAATAAGCTCTTGAAACAACCAGTCTTTTATATCAAATAACACGCGTTGCCCTTTTGGATAATAGTCTTCCAAATCTATAGTAATAAGTTTACTATTTGCGACTCTGTTTATAATGTCTTCTGCCATACTACAAAGATAAATTGTTTTACTCTAAAATCGAGTGTTTAATATGTTGAAAGCTATTGATAACCTTCGGCCTGAAGTGTAAATAATTCAGCGTATAACGATTTGTTTGCCATCAACGCTTCGTGAGTTCCTATTTCAAGAACACGACCTTCTTCTAGAACCAAAATTCTATCGGCTTGTCTAACTGTACTAAATCTATGCGAAATAATAATGCTTGTTTTTCCTTCGGTTAGTCCAATAAACCTTGTGAACACATCACTTTCAGCTTTGGCATCTAGTGCTGATGTAGGTTCGTCTAGAATCATTACTTCGGCATTTTTCATATACGCTCTTGCTAAAGCTACTTTTTGCCATTGTCCACCAGAAAGTTCCATACCGTTTACAAAACGTTTTCCTAATTGTTGGTTGTAACCGTGTTTTAGCTCTGAAATCACATCATTTGCTAAACTTAATTCAGCAGCATTTTCAATTTTTTCTTGATTGTCAAGTTCGTCAATATCACCAATAGCAATGTTTTCTTTTACAGTAAATTCATACTTAAAGAAATCTTGAAAAATCACTCCAAAAAACTCTTGGTATTCGTCTTTATTAAAGCGATTTATATTAATACCATCTAATAAAATTTCTCCAGAAGTTGGTTCGTAAAAACGTAATAACAGTTTGGTTAATGTGGTTTTTCCTGCACCATTTTGACCGACAAACGCTAGTTTTTCGCCAGCTTGTAATGTAAACGAAATGCCTTTTAATATTTCAACTTCAGAACCTGGATATGAAAAGTGCACGTCTTTAAACTCAAATCCTTGTTTAATTTGTTTTGGTAATGGAACATCTTCTTTGGTTTTTGAAGCTACAGAAATATCAACGAAATCAAAATAATCTTTAAGATATAAAGCACTTTCAGAAATACGTGTGAATTTTGAAAAGAAGTCTTGAAGGTTTTTCATAAGCCTATTGAAAGACCCTGAAAGAAACGTAAGTTCACCTAGTGTAATAGCGCCAGAAAGCACACGATAAATGATAAACACATAAGCACCATAATAACTTAATGAACCCAAAACGTTAAACACAAAACCTAAAGCCGAACGTTTTATAGCAAGGGTTTTGTTGAGTTCATAGTATTCTTCTGAAAGGTTTTTAAACCGATTTACAACAAAATCTGTAAGTCCAAAAAGCTTTATTTCTTTTGCTGTTTTATCATTGGCACCAATAAATCGTAAGTAATCCAACTCTCTACGTTCTGCTGTCCAGCTTCTAGCCAATGAATATTGTTGTTGACTAAAGCGAACTTCGTTAATAAATGACGGAATTATACTCAATACCAACAAGATGATTAAATACGGTTCAAAATAAACTAAACCAGCCACAAGTGTTGCAATAGAAATGGCGCTTTGTGCTTGTCCTAACACGTTAGACATAAGGCCAACACGACCTGTGGTTTGCGTTCTGGCACGTTCTAGCTTATCGTAAAAATCGGCATCTTCTAACAGGCTAATGTTAATTTGATTGGTCTTTTTTATAATAGTAACTGAGGTTGCAATATTATATTCATCGCCAAGTAAGCCATCGGTTAGTGAAATAGCACGACTTACCAAATCTGATAAAATAACTAGCGTAAATTCTACAGCAACATACGTCCAAAGTTGGGTGTAATCTGTAACTTCTAATGAGGTTTGCAAGATAATTTCATCTATAATAAGCTTACCAACCCATAGAATAATAACAGGAAGCAATGCGCCAATTAATCTGCAAAAGGCCGCAAGTATAAAAAGTTTTTTGTTTACGTTCCAGATTTCTCTAAAAAACCTAGGAATGTAAACAAGGGCATTAAAAGACGACTTAAGATTAGTTTTTTTATCGTCTTTTAATGAAGTAGGTTTACGTCTTGGCATTTATAAAAACCCTTATTAAAGCATACCAAGTTCTAACTTGGCTTCTTCGCTCATTAAATCTTGACTCCAAGGCGGATCAAAAGTAATTTCTACTTCAGCAGATTTTACTTCGTCTAAAGATTTTACTTTTTCTTCAACCTCTAAAGGCAATGTTTCAGCAACAGGACAATTAGGCGTTGTTAAAGTCATTAAGATTTTTACATCATAATCTTCGTTAACAAAAACGTCATAAATTAAACCTAATTCGTAGATGTCTACAGGAATTTCAGGATCAAAAATAGTTTTTAAAACCTTTACTATTTTTTCGCCCAAAGCGTTTGTATCTATTGTGGTTTCCATATTAATTTAATTGAGTTTGGTATGCAACTGCATACATTTTTAATTGTTTTATCATATTTACTAAACCATTAGCTCTAGTAGGTGATAAATGTTCTTTTAGTCCAATTTCATCAATAAAATCTGTATTAGCTTCTATGATGTCTTTTGGATGTTGGTTTGAGAATACACGAATTAAAATAGCGATAATACCTTTGGTAATAATAGCATCACTATCTGCGGTAAAAACAACTTTGTCTGTATCTAAATTGGCATGTACCCAAACTTTACTTTGGCAACCTTTTATAATAAAATCGTCGGTTTTGTATTGAGCATCAATCAGCGGAAGTGTTTTACCTAAATCTATCATGTATTGGTAACGCTCTTCCCAATCATCAAACATTGAAAATTCGTCTATAATCTCGTTTTGTATCTCTTGTATTGTCACAGTCTTTCTTTTATGCAAAAATACGAATAGTTCTATTTCTATTCAACCTTTTCTGATAATGATAACAATTGAGCCACAAGAGGTTCTATAGTTGTATTTGGTTTTCCAGCATCAAACGTAGGTGTTTGGTGAGTTTCACCATTTAGTGTTACTTTTAGTGAGGCTCCAGCTGCACCATCATATTGGTGCGCTTTTGAAGGTGCTTCTAAATCCTTTAAGTTTTTATAATCTAAAGATTCAAGCTCTTTTTCTATTGAAGAAATTTCTTTGTCAGACAACGGTCTTGATACAGGTGTTTCATTCCTGCTATTTTGAACAGTTAGGGTGTTTTTATTTATAATGATAGATTTATAATAACCTCTAGATATGGCAACATATTCTATAGTAAGATTTGAGTCTTGTGCTATTGAATTACTTGTTTTCTCAAGTGATGCTTCTATAAGCAATGTGTCTTTGGTTAATAGCTTTAGCGTATCTCCTTGTAATGAAAACGTATTTGTTTCTTGCAGTTTTTTAAGCATATCCTGCTCAATGTCCATGAATCTTTTGCAAAACCTTTTTGTAGTTACTAAAGGACCAAATGTTAGTATATTGTTGCTAATAGTATAAGAACCTGAAAATTGGTTGCAACCAGAAAAGCCAGATACTCTATGGTTTTCTTCATCAAAACGAATAGTTAAATCAGCATCAATCTGGTTGTTTTTTCCTAATGTATGTATTTTGTAGGTTCCAGAAAGCGATTCATTTGACGAGGTTCTTTCTTCATTAGACTTTAATGATGACTCGGTTTTTGCAGAGCCACAGGCATTTAGTAAAGCTAGATTTAATAAAATTATAATAAGTTTCATCTGTCGTTTTTTAAATTCAGAATGAATACCTGAATTTATACTAACAGGTATTTCATGATTAATTTTTATAATACTAACTTAATAATACAAAAAAGAAGCCAAAGTTGTTAAGACAACATCATTTGTGCTTTTTTGACACCTGCTACTAAAGCGTCAATCTCTTCTTTAGTGTTATAAAATGCAAATGAAGCCCTAACGGTTCCTGGAATTTTAAAGAAATCCATGATAGGTTGTGCACAATGATGACCTGTACGAACAGCGATGCCTAATTTGTCAAGAATGGTTCCTACATCATAAGGGTGAATTCCTTCTAAATTAAAAGAAACAACTGATGTTTTATGTTTAGAAGTTCCGTAAATTTTAAGTCCATCGATAGCTAGTAACTTTTCAGTAGCATACTCAAGTAACTCATGCTCGTAGTTTGCAATGGCATCAAAACCTATTGCATTCATATAATCAATTGCAGCTCCAAAAGCAATGCCTCCACAAATATTAGGTGTTCCTGCTTCGAATTTGTGAGGTAAATCGGCATAAGTTGTTCTTTCAAAAGTAACTTCAGCAATCATTTCGCCACCACCTTGATATGGAGGTAAAAGGTTTAACCATTTTTCTTTTCCGTAAAGTATACCAACGCCTGTTGGACCACACATTTTATGTGCTGAAGCGACATAAAAATCAACGTCTAAAGCCTGAACATCTGGTTTAATATGTGGGCACGCTTGAGCACCATCAACCAAAACCGCAGCATCAAATTGATGCGCTTTTTCAATGATAGCCTCAATTGGGTTAATGGTTCCTAGAGCATTTGAAATATGATTAACAAATACCAATTTGGTGTTTTGAGATAATAGCTTGTCAAATTCTGACATAACCAACTCACCATCTTGGTTCATTGGAATGACTTTTAGTGTTGCTCCTGTGCGTTCACACAACATTTGCCAAGGCACAATATTACTGTGGTGTTCCAGGGCAGAGACAATAATTTCGTCATCTTTTTTTAATAACGAAGAAAATCCATTAGCTATTAAATTAATACCATGTGTGGTACCAGAGGTGAAAATGATTTCATGAGTCTTTTTTGCATTAAAATGCGCTTGTATTTTCAGTCTAGCTTCTTCGTATTTGTCAGTTGCTTCCTGACTTAACGTATGAACACCTCTATGTATATTAGCATTATAACCACTGTAGTAATCAACGATACAATCAATTACCTGTTGTGGTGTTTGCGAAGTAGCTGCGTTATCAAAATACACTAACGGTTTTCCATTTACTTGTCTGTTAAGTATAGGGAAGTCTTTTCGTATATTTTCTATATTAAGACTCATAAATTGCGTTAAGTTTTACAGTTCAAATCCGATGTTAACACCTAATTTTTTAGCAATAAGTTTTGTGATACGCTGTTTTATTTCAGGTATTTTTACAGAGCTTAATACATTATTACTAAAAGCATACATTAAAAGCGCACGCGCTTCTTTTTCTGGAATACCTCTAGAACGCATATAAAACATAGCACTTTCATCTATTTGTCCAATGGTACAGCCATGAGAGCATTTTACGTCATCAGCAAAAATCTCTAGTTGTGGTTTTGTGTTTATTGTAGCTTTATCGCTTACTAATATGTTATTGTTAGCTTGAAACGCATTGGTTTTTTGAGCTTCTTTTTCAACAATTACTTTTCCATTAAAAACACCTGTTGCATTATCTCCAAAAATACCTTTGTAATCTTGATGACTTTCGCAATTAGGTTCAATATGATGTACTAGCGTGTTATGATCTACATGTTGTTTATCTCCAATAATGGTAACACCTTTTAGCGTTGAGTCTATGCGCTCTCCGTTTTGGTAGAAATTTAAGTTGTTACGTGTAAGTTTTCCGCCAAAAGAAAATGTGTGTACAGACGCAATACTCTCTTGTTTTTGCTTGATAAACGTATTATCTATTAAAGACGCAGATTGTTTATCGTTTTGAATTTTGTAGTAATCTACAATGGCACGCTTTGCAGTAAAAATTTCAGTAACAGAATTTGTTAAAACAGGGTTTTCTGTTAAGCTTTGATGACGTTCAATGATTTGTACATGAGAATTTTCGTCAACAACAACTAAGTTACGTGGTTGTAACATTAAAGCGGCTTCATTGCCTGTTGAAAAATGTACAATTTGAATTGGTTTTTCAACAACTTTGTTTTTTGGAATATGAATGTAAGCACCTTCGCAAGAAAACGCTGTATTTAAAGATGATAAACTATCACTAGTAGCTGCTTTATTAAAGTAGTTTTCTATAACTAACCTATATTTAGGTTTTGATAAAGCGGCAGACATTAAGCACACATCAATTCCATCATGGGTAGTTTGAGATAAATGCGACGAGTATTTACCGTCTATAAAAATAATTTTATAACAATCTATATCATGAATTAAGTATTGCTTTATGTCTTTATACTCGATAGAGTTTTCCTTTTTTGGGAATAAGCTATAGTCATGCTTTAATACACTATTTAAAGATGTGTATTTCCAGGCTTCTTCTTTTTTGCTAGGGAAACCTTTTTGTTCAAATGTTTTTATAGCTTGGTTTCTTATATCATGCAATGGCGAGTTATCATCTAAATGATCTTCGAATGCGATGTATGAAGAAACTAATTTATCTTTTAAATTCATTTTTTAAATCTTCAGTTTGCAGCTTTAGTAGGGTTTACTAATAACTGATTACTGGCGTTATGCGCCAACTTCTTCTTTAATCCAGTCGTAACCTTTTTCTTCAAGTTCGTGAGCTAATTCTTTAGGCCCAGATTTTACAATTTTTCCTTTGTAAAGTACATGAACGTAGTCAGGAACTATATAGTCAAGCAAACGTTGGTAATGCGTAATTACAATTACAGCATTGTTTTTGCTTTTTAGCTTGTTTACACCGTTTGCAACAATACGAAGTGCATCAATGTCTAGACCAGAATCGGTTTCGTCAAGAATAGCAAGTTTAGGCTCAAGCATGGCCATTTGAAATATTTCATTACGCTTTTTCTCTCCTCCAGAAAACCCTTCATTTAAAGAGCGTGATAAGAATTTGCGGTCAATCTCAAGGAGTTCAGATTTTTCACGAATCATCTTAAGCATTTCATTGGCAGGCATATCTTCTAGGCCTTTAGATTTGCGAGTTTCGTTTATAGCTGTTTTTATAAAATTTGTTACAGAAACTCCAGGTATTTCAACAGGATATTGAAATGATAAGAAAATACCTTTGTGAGCACGCTCTTCAGCTGCTAGCTCATCAAGGTTTTCACCATCAAGGATAATTTCTCCTTTTTCAACCTCATATTCTTCTTTACCTGCTATAACAGAAGCTAGTGTACTTTTCCCGGAACCGTTTGGTCCCATTATGGCATGAACTTCTCCTGCTTTTACTTCTAGGTTTATACCTTTAAGAATATCTTTTTCTTCTACACTAGCGTGTAAATCTTTTATTTGTAACATACTATTTTGATCCTAATTTTACTACGTCGTTTTTATTTGGGTCTGGTTTTTCTACGCTTAAAATTTCTTTTATTATAACGCGGTGTGGCCAACCTTCTTCATTTTCTGGTTTGTTTATAATTTCAGCTCTTATTTCTACAGGAACCATGTCTGTATCTTCTTGCTTATATTGTTTTACTTGGTTGTTTAACTCATGCATTTTTTCATTGATAACAACACCGTAAACTTCTCTGTGTGTTTGTAAAACAGCTGCGTCTGCATAATAGACAAACTCTCCTTTAAGAAGGGTTAAGCCATCGTTTTGTTTTGCGGTTTTTCCGTTAGCTTCTATTTCAATTTTTGTTTCTGAATTTTCAACTTCAGATTTTGAATCGTTTTTACAACTAAATAATGCTGCAACAAATACAAGTAATACAAGTGTTTTTTTCATAATTGGTTTTTATTAATGTAAAAATGGTATTTTATTCAACTTATATTTTTAATCAAAACAAGTTTACTTTCTAACCTACAGAACCTTCTAAACTTATTTCTAAAAGCTTTTGAGCTTCAACAGCAAACTCCATAGGGAGTTTGTTTAGCACGTCTTTACTAAACCCATTTACAATTAACGCAATGGCTTTTTCAGTATCAATACCACGTTGGTTACAGTAAAAAATTTGGTCTTCACCAATTTTACTAGTCGTAGCTTCGTGTTCTATTTGTGCTGTTTTATTTTTTGCTTCTATATAAGGAAATGTGTGCGCTCCGCATTCATTACCCATTAATAAACTATCGCACTGCGAAAAGTTACGAGCGTTTTCAGCCCTTGAGTTTATTTGAACCAAACCACGGTAACTATTTTGAGATTTTCCTGCCGAAATACCTTTTGAAATAATGGTCGATTTCGTGTTTTTACCTAAATGAATCATTTTGGTGCCGGTATCAGCTTGTTGAAAATTATTAGTTACTGCAATGGAGTAAAATTCACCTACTGAATTATCGCCTTTTAATACACAACTTGGGTATTTCCAAGTTACTGCTGAACCTGTTTCAACTTGTGTCCAAGAAATTTTAGCGTTTTTCTCGCATAAACCACGTTTGGTTACAAAGTTGTATACACCACCTTTACCTTCAGCATTTCCTGGGAACCAGTTTTGTACTGTAGAATATTTTATTTCGGCATCATCAAGAGCGATTAACTCTACAACAGCGGCGTGTAATTGGTTTTCATCACGACTTGGTGCTGTACAGCCTTCTAGGTAACTTACATAACTACCTTCGTCAGCAACAACAAGGGTTCTTTCAAATTGTCCTGTTCCTGCTTGGTTAATACGGAAGTATGTTGATAATTCCATTGGGCATTTTACACCTTTAGGGATGTAACAAAAACTACCATCACTAAATACGGCAGAGTTTAATGCGGCGTAAAAGTTGTCTTTTTGTGGCACAACAGTACCAATGTGTTTTCTTACAAGTTCAGGGTGTTCTTTTATAGCTTCAGATATAGAACAGAAAATAATGCCTTTTTCAGCTAATGTCTTTTTGAATGTTGTAGCAACAGATACAGAGTCGACAACGACATCCATAGCAACACCTGCAAGCTTTTTTTGCTCGTCTAGAGATATACCAAGTTTATTAAACGTGTCTAATAATTCAGGGTCAACCTCGTCTAAACTGTCATATTTTGGTTTGCTGTTTGGAGCAGAATAGTAAGATATAGCTTGAAAATCTGGCTTTTCGTAATTTACGTTTGCCCAGTCAGGTTCTATCATTTCTTGCCAAATTCTAAAAGATTCCAAACGCCATTCAGTCATCCATTCAGGTTCTTCTTTCTTTTTAGAAATGGCACGAACGATATCTTCATTTAATCCAACAGGAAATGTTTCTGATTGTATATCGGTATAAAAACCGTACTCGTATTCTTTAGTTTTTAATTCTTCTCTTAAATCGTCTTCAGTATACTTACTCATTCTTCGATTTTATAATTTTTAAAAGTCTTCCTTTTTAGGGAATTTAGGATGGTTATAACGAAAATGATTCGCCACAACCACAAGTTCTATTCGCATTGGGGTTATTAAACACAAAGCCAGTTCCGTTTAAACCTCCTGAATATTCTAATGTTGTACCTATTAGATACAAAAAACTCTTTTTGTCTACAATGATTTTTACACCATTGTCTTCAAAAACTTTATCGTCGTCTTGTTGTTCTTTATCAAACTTTAAATCGTAAGATAACCCAGAGCAACCACCGCTTTTAACGCCTACACGAATAAAATCTGTTGTATAATTAAAACCATCTTCGGTCATTAATTCAACAACTTTCTTTTTAGCTGTTTCAGATACTTTTATCATAATTAAATAGATTATCTCTAAATAGACTGCAAATATACAATATAAGTCATGGATTACCATATAACCTAACATTATATTAATAAATACTATGATAGCATTTTATTATGGTATGCTGAATGCCGGATTATTTGTAAAATGGCATAAGTTTTTACTTCATAATCTTTAAATTTGCATTATGATTGAAGATAAAAACCAGCAGCGTACACAATTAAGTGATTTAGGAGAATTTGGTTTGATAGACCATTTAACTAAAAATTTTAAAATAAAACAAAGCTCTACAGTAAAAGGTATTGGAGATGACGCAGCAGTTTTAGATTTTAAGAAGAATAAAATTGTTGTTTCAACTGATTTATTAGTAGAAGGTGTGCATTTTGATTTGAGTTATATGCCTTTGAAGCATTTAGGATATAAGTCTGTTATAGTAAATCTTTCTGATGTTTATGCAATGAATGCTACTGCTACTCAAGTAACTGTTTCTATTGCAGTATCTAACAGATTTCCTTTAGAAGCACTTGAAGAACTCTATGCTGGAATTGAAACAGCAGCAAAAATTTATAATGTTGATGTTGTAGGAGGCGATACTACATCGTCAACATCAGGGTTGTTAATCTCTGTAACCGCTATAGGTGAGGTTAATAATGACACAGAAGTTTACCGAAACGGTGCAAAACCTAATGATTTACTTGTTGTAACTGGAGATTTAGGAGGTGCATATATGGGATTGCAAGTTCTTGAACGTGAAAAAGAAGTTTTTAAAGTAAACCCTAATAATCAGCCAGATTTAGAGCCTTATACATATATCGTAGAGCGTCAGTTAAAGCCTGAAGCTAGACAAGATATTATTAAACTATTAAAAGATTTAGATGTTAAGCCTACATCTATGATAGATGTTAGTGATGGACTGTCTTCAGAGATTTTACACCTGTGTACTCAAAGTGGTACAGGTTGTGATTTATATGAAAATAAAATTCCATTAGACCCTCAAGTGATTTCTACTTGTGAGGAGTTTAATATTGATAGTACTACAATAGCTTTAAATGGCGGTGAAGACTATGAGTTATTGTTTACAATTTCTCAAAAAGATTTTCCTAAAATTAAAGCAAACCCTAATTTTAGTGTTATAGGATATATGAGAGAAGAAAGCGCAGGAATTCATTTGGTTACTAGGGCAGAAACCAAAATTCCACTAAAAGCGCAAGGATGGAAAAACTTTAGCTAAGCAGTGATTTTTAAATCTGAATTAGAAAAAGATTCATGTCTTAATCGCATGGTTCTTTTTGTATGAATTCTTTCTAAAATGCGGTTTATCTCCCTAAATTTTGGTGTTAATTCTGTTAAATAGCCATTACTATTTGTTGTGGCTTCGTGTTTACAGTGTTTGCAAGTATACTCCTTTACGTGGTATGTAACATTTCTACTTACTTGATATTCATGCCCAAAAACATTGCAGTATAGTCTTGGGATAAACAAACGTTTTTGATTGGTTGGTTTCATAGGTTTATCACTTTTGGTGTAATAAACATAAAATTTATTTTAAATAAATCGACAAAAACCTATATATTTTCGATGAAATGCATTATTTCTTGTAGGAAATTGTTTTCATTTTCAATATGACTCATGTGCCCATCGGGAAATTCTACAATGTTTACATTTGAATTTTTCACATGGTTTTTAGTGTTTTCAAAGTTTAAAACAGGGTCTTTTTTTCCTAGAATGAGTAATTTTTTTATAGGTGCACTTTTGAAAAAATCTGTTTTATCAGGCCTTATTTTCATACCTTCAAGAGCAGCTATAATCCCTTGTAGTGGTGTTTTTAAGGCTTCATTTTTAACAAACTCTATAGCGAGGTTTAAGTTTTCTCGGTTTTTAGTTGCAAATAAATTTGCAACAGCCATACTTACAAACGTTCTATGATTTTGTTTTACGGCTTTTATGGCGCGATCGCGATTTAGTTTTCTTTCTTCGCTATCTGCTTCAGCAGTTGAGTTCATTAAACATAAACCAGCTACTTTTTCTAAATGATTTTCAGCGTAAGCTAACGCAACATAACCACCCATAGAATGCCCAATGATAATAGACTTTGATATGTTTAAATGATTTAAAACAGCTTCAACAATTTCTGCCATATCTTGCATGGTGTGGATGTATCCTAAACTTTCGGTTTTTCCATGGCCTAACAAATCTATTGCTATAACACGATATTGTTTAGATAGTGTAGGTGCTATGTTTTTCCACATGCTTGTGTTTTCAAGAAAACCATGTAAAAGAACAATAGCTTTTCCGCTTCCTGAATCTGTAAAATGTATATGTATGTTTTTATATTGCATGATGTTGTTAGCTTTTTAGGCGTTTAATTACAGAAAATGCTTTGTCTACTAATTCATCTTCTACCAAAACAGTAAATTCATTTGTTGTAGAAACCACTTCGTATAATGAAATACCTTCCCAAGCTAGCCGTTTAAAAATTTGATAGTACAATCCGGTGATTTTTGAGTTTCCTTTGGGAAGACTTATGCTTATTGCTGAAAGCTGTTCTTTAACTCCTAGTTGTTTTTCATTTTTAAAATGTTCTAAAACATATGCTTTTTGAGAGCTGGATATTATTATAGTGCTTTCTAAAATTCCTCGTGTAAACGCATAAAAAATATTATTGTTTGTGTTTAAATGCTCTAAAATTTTAGAATGGCTATTTATAAGTGTGTTTGAATTTTGAAATGTAAAGTCGCTTAAGTTTGAGCGAACTGTTATATCTCCTAGGTTTTTGATGACTCTTTTCAGTCTTGGAGAATTGCCTAAATCTGTTGGTGGATTGTACCGCCTTAAAGCCATCATAATAGCACCAGTTTTTACTGGTTTTTTTAGCATTTCACTTATAGGAGTTACTAATTCTTCAGCTAATGCAGAATAATTTATGATGTTTCTAGATAATGCTTCTTCTAAAAAAGGTTGAGAAACCAGTAATTCCTCAACGCATGCTGATATTGTTTTCATAAACCACTTGTTAACTATATAACAATTTGTGCAAAAATAGTTTAATTTTTTTGTTTTCATTCATAAAAAAGCTTTTGAGAATACATTTGTCTTCAAAAAATATAAACTATGCGCGTTTTAAAGTTTGGAGGAACATCTGTTGGTTCTATTGAAAACATGATTCATGTTAAGAACATTGTAAATGATGGTAAGAAAAAAATTATAGTACTTTCTGCTATGTCAGGAACAACAAACGCTTTAGTGGAAATTTCTTTAGCATGTAAGGAAGGAAAGCGTTCGTTGGCTAAAGAATATGTAAACAATCTTTATTTAAAATATATAGATGTTATTTTAAATTTGCTACAAGATTATCCTTTAAATAAAGAAACAGAATGTTATGTGCAATCTGTGTTTAATTATTTAAATGAACTTATTGAGTTACCTCATTCAGAGCTTATACATGGCTCTATAGTGTCTCAAGGAGAAATGCTGTCTACATTTATATTTAGTAGATTTTTACAGCAAGAAGAAATAAATGTAAAGTTGATATCTGCGTTAGATTTTATGCGAATAGATAAAATGAACGAGCCTGATAGTTTTTATATAAATCAAAATCTTACAAGAATCATTAATGAGTTTCCTGATTATGATATGTATGTAACTCAAGGTTTTGTTTGTTTAGATGCAAAAGGAGATGTTGCTAACTTGCAACGAGGTGGAAGTGATTATACAGCAACCATTATTGGCTCTGTGATTAATGCTGAAGAAGTGCAAATTTGGACAGATATTGATGGTTTTCATAATAATGATCCAAGATTTGTTGAAAGTACTCACGCTATTTCAAACCTTTCTTTTGATGAAGCTGCAGAGTTGGCATACTTTGGTGCAAAAATTTTACATCCGCAAACAGTAATGCCTGTTAGAGATTTAGATATTCCTGTTAGGTTGAAAAATACTATGTTGCCAGAAGCATTTGGAACTTTGATTACTAATGAAATTCATGGAGAAGGAATAAAAGCTATTGCAGCAAAAGATGGAATCACTGCCATAAAAATCAAATCTGGCCGTATGTTACAAGCGCATGGTTTCTTGAAAAAAGTATTTGAAATTTTTGAAAAGTACGAAACCTCTATAGATATGATTACAACATCTGAAATAGCTGTGTCTTTAACTATAGATGATGCTAAACACTTGGTGGATATTACGCAAGAATTAGAAAAGTTCTCAACTGTTGAAATAGATGATTATAGAACAATTGTGTGTTTGGTTGGTAATAATATTGTATTTCATCCTGATACACCAAAATTATTCCAAATATTACAGGATGTTAATGTAAGAATGATTGCTTACGGAGGTAGTAATAATAACATATCGTTATTAATAAACACAAGTGATAAACAAGAAACATTGCGTAAACTAAATAGGTACGTTTTTGAAACAGAAACAGTGATGAGTTAAACAAAAAAGAACGGCAATTTAGCCGTTCTTTTTTTTGGTTTTTTATGAATTCATCAACTCCTCAATCTCATCGGCTTCAATAGGAATGTTTGCCATCAAGTTAAGAGGTTCTCCTTGTTCTTGAATTACAACGTCATCTTCTAATCGGATGCCAAATCCTTCGTCAGGGATATAAATACCAGGTTCAACAGTAAACACCATATTAGCGGTCATAGGTTCGGTTAAGATACCATAATCATGAGTGTCTAATCCTATATGGTGGCTTGTACCGTGCATGAAGTATTTTTTATACGCAGGCCAGTCTGGGTTTTCGTTTTGAACATCGGCTTTGTCTAGTAATCCTAAACCAAGTAATTCTGATGTCATTATTTTTCCAACTTCCACATGGTAATCTGCCCATATAGTACCAGGAACAAGCATTTTTGTAGCTTCTTTTTTCACGTGGTTTACAGCATTGTAAACGGCTTTTTGTCTGTCAGAAAAACGACCATTTACAGGAATGGTTCTACTTAAATCGCTAGAGTAGTTGGCGTATTCGGCTGCCGTATCAAATAAAATTAAATCACCATCTTTACATTGTTGGTTGTTTTCAATGTAGTGCAATACATTGGCATTGTTTCCAGCAGCAATAATAGGCGTGTATGCAAATCCTTTAGATCTGTTTCTTAAAAATTCGTGCATCATTTCTGCTTCAATTTCAAACTCCCAAACACCAGGTTTTACAAAGTTTAATACACGTCTAAATGCTTTTTCTGTGATATCACAAGCTTGTTGCATGATATCAATCTCTATTTGATCTTTAACAGAGCGTAAACGTTGAAGAATAGGGTTACTCTTTTTAACGCTATGAGCTGGAAATTTTTCTTTTAGCCATTTGTTAAAACGATCTTCTCTGGTTTGAGTTGTAACATTGGCACGGTAATGTTCGTTGGTATTAATGTAAACAGTGTCACATTGCGACATAACCTCTTTAAATATTTTTTCAAAATCTTGAAGCCAATACACGGTTTTAACGCCAGAGGTTTCAAAGGCTTTTTCTTTAGTTAGTTTTTCACCTTCCCAAACAGCAATGTGATCATTTGTTTCTGTTAAGAATAGAATCTCACGGTGTTTTGGGTTAGGGCAATCAGGAAATAGCAATAAAATACTTTCTTCTTGATCTACGCCGCTTAAATAAAAAATGTTACGATCTTGTTGAAAAGGTATGGTGCTATCTGCGCCTATTGGGTAAATATCGTTGCTATTAAAAACGGCTAAACTATTTGAGCTCATTTGAGCCATAAAATTTTTGCGATTTTTAATGAATAATTGGTTGTTTATTGGGTGATATTTCATTGTGAAAATTTATTTTCTTCAAAAATACTTAATAGAATAGTGTATAAAAAATGATAATAGTGAAACTTATCATAAATATTAATGAAGAATTACTGATGTTTCTCTTCTTTTTGTTTAAAATCATTCTAAATACACAATTAAAACGTTTGAGTTTTGTCTAAAATTTGAATGTAGCGTATCTTTGTTGGGATTAAAAAACTAAACTTCAACAATGAGCGGAATTCTAAATTCTTCGATTGGAAGAAAATTTGCCATGGCACTTTCGGCACTCTTCCTTATGATTTTCTTATTACAGCATTTTGCAATTAATATTCTTTCAGTTTTTAGTGCAGACGCATTTAACGAAGCTTCTCATTTTATGGGAACATTTTGGGCTGTACAGTATTTATTGCAACCTGTATTAATTTTTGGTGTCATCTTTCACTTTGTGATGGGTTTTGTACTAGAAATTAAAAACAACAAAGCAAGACAAATAAGCTACGCTAAAAACAATGGAGCTGCAAATTCATCATGGATGAGCCGTAACATGATTTGGAGTGGTTTAGCAATTTTAGCTTTTATAGTGCTTCACTTTATTGATTTCTGGATTCCAGAGATTAATACAAAATATATTGTTGGTGATATGTCTGGCATGCACAATGGTGAGTTCAGATACTTTCACGAATTAGTAGAAAAATTCCATAGTCCACTTCGTGTTGGAGCTTATGTAGTAGCATTTGTGTTTTTAGCATTGCACCTACTGCATGGTTTTAATTCGGCATTTCAATCGGTTGGTGCTAACAACAAGTACACTAAAGGATTGAAAACATTTAGTAAAATTTATGCCATAGGTATTCCAGCAGGATTCATCTTTATAGCATTATTTCATCATTTAACAGGACAATAAAATATCTAATATGGCTTTAGATTCTAAAATACCTCAAGGTCCAATTGCAGACAAATGGACAAATTATAAAAATCATATCAATCTTGTTAACCCAGCAAACAAGCGTCTTATTGATGTTATTGTTGTTGGTACAGGATTAGCAGGTGGTTCTGCTGCTGCAACTTTAGCAGAGCTAGGTTACAATGTAAAAGCATTTTGCTTTCAAGATTCACCAAGACGTGCGCACTCTATTGCGGCTCAAGGTGGTATTAATGCAGCAAAAAACTACCAAGGAGATGGTGATTCTACCTACCGATTATTTTACGATACTGTAAAAGGTGGTGATTACCGTTCTCGTGAAGCAAACGTATACCGTTTGGCTGAGGTTTCAGCAAATATTATTGACCAATGTGTGGCGCAAGGTGTGCCTTTTGCACGTGAGTATGGTGGACTTTTAGACAACCGTTCTTTTGGTGGTGTATTAGTATCGCGTACATTTTATGCAGCAGGTCAAACAGGTCAGCAGTTATTATTAGGTGCATACTCTGCTATGAACCGCCAAATTGGTCGTGGAAAAATAAAAATGTACAACCGTCACGAAATGCTAGATGTTGTTATCGTTGATGGTAAAGCGCGTGGAATTATAACGCGTAATTTAATTACAGGAGAAATAGAAAGACATTCAGCGCACGCTGTTGTTTTAGGAACAGGTGGTTATGGTAACGTATTCTTCTTATCAACTAATGCGATGGGAAGTAATGTTACTGCAGCTTGGAAAGCTCACAAACGTGGTGCTTACTTCGCGAACCCTTGTTATACACAAATTCACCCAACATGTATTCCGGTTTCTGGAGATCATCAGTCTAAACTAACGTTAATGTCTGAATCTTTAAGAAACGATGGTCGTATTTGGGTTCCAAAACACATGAAAGATGTAGAAGCTATTAGAGCTGGTCAATTAAAACCAACACAAATAGCTGAAGAAGATAGAGATTATTACCTAGAGCGTCGTTATCCAGCGTTTGGTAACCTTGTACCTCGTGATGTTGCTTCTCGTGCAGCTAAAGAGCGTTGCGATGCTGGTTACGGAGTAAATGCAACTGGTGAAGCTGTTTATTTAGATTTTGCTTCGGCAATTCAACGTTACGGAAAAGAACAAGCGCACATTAAAGGTTTAGATGAAAACGATGCAGCTCTGGTTAAAAAATTAGGTCAAGAAGTTGTAAGAGTTAAGTATGGTAACTTATTCCAGATGTACGAAAAAATCGTAGATCAAAACCCATACGAAACACCAATGATGATTTATCCTGCGGTACACTATACTATGGGAGGAATTTGGGTAGATTATAACTTAATGACAACCGTACCTGGATTATATGCTATTGGTGAAGCTAACTTCTCTGATCATGGTGCTAACCGTCTTGGTGCTTCGGCATTAATGCAAGGTTTAGCTGATGGTTACTTTGTATTACCATACACTATCGGAGATTATTTAGCTGATGATATTAGAACAGGACCTATTTCTACAGATACTAAAGAGTTTGAAGAAGCAGAGAAAAATGTAAAAGATAGAATAGCAAGTTTAATCAACAACAACGGATCACATTCTGTAGATTACTTCCATAAGAAATTAGGAAAAATCATGTGGAATAAAGTTGGAATGTCTCGTAACGAAAAAGGATTAAAAGAAGCTATTGAAGAAATCTCAACACTTCGTAAAGAGTTCTGGGCAGATGTTAAAGTTCCAGGAACAGCTGATGAATACAACGAAGAACTTGCAAAAGCTGGTCGTGTAGCAGACTTTTTAGAATTAGGAGAATTATTTGCTAAAGATGCTTTACATAGGACAGAATCTTGTGGAGGTCACTTTAGAGAAGAATCTGTTGAAGAAGACGGTCCTCAAAAAGGTGAAGCAAAACGTGATGACGAAAACTTTACGTATGTAGCAGCTTGGGAATACAAAGGAGAACCTAAAGATGCAGTGCTTCATAAAGAAGACTTGGAATTTAAAGATATTGAATTAAAACAACGTTCGTATAAATAAGAAAGACTATGAATTTAACCTTAAAAATTTGGCGTCAGAAGAACGCAAGCGATAAAGGAAAAATGGTAGATTATCCAGTAAGTGATATTTCACCAGATATGTCTTTCCTTGAAATGTTAGATGTTTTAAACGAACAACTTATTGAGCAAGGTGAGCAACCTGTAGCTTTCGATCATGACTGTCGTGAAGGTATTTGTGGTATGTGTTCTCTATATATCAACGGAGAAGCACATGGTCCTGATCGTGGTGTAACAACATGTCAGTTACACATGCGAATGTTTAAAGATGGTGATACTATTACTATAGAGCCATTTAGAGCAACAGCTTTCCCTGTAATTAAAGATTTAGTTGTAGATAGAAGTGCTTTTGATCGTGTACAGCATGCTGGTGGATTTATTTCTGTAAATACCTCTGGTAATACGATAGATGCTAACGCCATTCCTGTAAATAAGCACGATGCAGATGATGCCTTTGCTGCTGCAACATGTATTGGTTGTGGTGCTTGTGTAGCGAGTTGTAAAAACTCGTCAGCAATGCTATTTGTTGGTGCTAAAGTATCGCAGTTTGCATTATTACCACAAGGTCAAGTTGAAGCAACTGATCGTGTACTAAACATGGTGAAGCAAATGGACGAAGAAGGCTTTGGTAACTGTACAAATACAGGAGCTTGTGAAGTGGAGTGTCCAAAAGGTATTTCTCTTGAAAACATTGCGCGTATGAACCGCGAATACTTAAAAGCGGCTTTTAAAGGATAGAAGTATTTGTAAGTAAAATGCTTACGTTAATTATTATAAAAAAGAAATCTCAAGTCTACGCTTGAGATTTTTTGTGTAAATTCAAAAAGAAATGAACTATAAGTTTTTCCCATTGTTACTTTTGCTATTGCTTATATTTATTGGCTGCAAAGGACAAGCTGTAGTTGAGAAAGAATCTAAAGTTATTAAGCAATCTTGGTTTGATAGTGATTCTTTGCTTAAACATGTTGAAGTATTGTCGTCAGATGAGTTTGAGGGACGAAAAACAGGAACGCCTGGATCTGAAAAAACACGAAATTACATACGCAAGGCCTATAAAAATTTAGGTGTTTTACCACTTACAGATTCGTATTCTCAAAGTTTTAAGTTTTCAAATTATAAAGCAGAAAATATCATAGGTTACATAAAAGGTACTCAAAAACCAGAATCTTATATTGTTATTTCAGCGCATCATGATCATTTAGGTATTCATGATAATAAAATATTTAATGGAGCTGATGATGATGCTTCAGGGGTAAGTGCACTATTTGCCTTTGCAGAATATTTTAAAAAATATCCGCCAAAGCATTCTGTTATTTTAGTTGCTTTTGATGCTGAAGAGTTAGGGTTGAGAGGCTCAAAATATTTTGTAAATAATACCATTGTTCCATTTGATAGTATAAAGTTAAATATCAATTTAGATATGATTTCTAGAAATGATAACAATGAACTATACGTAGTTGGTGCCCGATTTAATGATGATTTAAACCATGCTATTTCGAGTTTTAAAACCAAGAAAGGTTTGGTGTTAACACAAGGTCATGATGGAAATGACGGACTTCAAAACTGGTCGTTTTCAGGAGATCATGGATCATTTTATAGAAAAGGTATTCCTTTTTTATATTTTGGAGTTGAAGATCATGAAGATTATCATATGGCTACAGATGATTATGAAAATATTCATCCTAATTTTTATCAAAATGCAGTGTATACAATCATTTCAGTGTTTAAAACTCTAGATGATATCAACTTATAGAATATGCAGAAACCTGAAGCATTTTATACATCTCAATTAGAGCATCATCAGGCAGAAGTAAAGGTTTTTCAAAAAAAACTATTAACCTTGAGCTCTTTGAGATTACTTGTGTTTTTGGTAACAGCTTTTGCTATTTACTTAACTTATAATCATTGGCAAATTGCTGTAATTATTGGTTTAGCAGGAATAACAAGTTTTATTTACTTACTTTCAAAATATACAGATGTTAAATATAAACGCGACATAAGCAAGGCTTTGGTTAGGCTAAATCAAGAAGAACTTGCTATTGCCTCAGGAGATTTTCATAGCAGGCCAACAGGAAATGAGTTTCAAGATCCAAAGCACTTTTACAGTTTAGATATAGACTTATTTGGTAAAGGTTCTTTTTTTCAATTTATTAATAGAACACGCATTTTTGAAGGTACTCATAAGTTAGCCAATGCTTTAAAAGCTAACAATATTTCAGAAATACCACAACGCCAGCAAGCCATTAAAGAGTTGGCAAATAAACCAGAGTGGCGCCAAATGTTTTCTGCTGTAGCATCGTTAATTCATGTTGAAGTTTCTACAAAAACTGTGACTAATTGGTTGCAAACTTATAAGGTTTTCTTGCCTAATGTTATGCGCTGGTTTCCTATTGTGTTTAGGGTAATTACACTCATATTATTGGGGTTGACAATTTTTAAAATTATCGGATTTTCTTTTATTGGTTATTGGTTGTTAATAGGGCTAGGCATTACGGGAATCTATTTAAAAAAAATAAACCAATTAGCCTCAAAAACAGATAAGGTTAAAGATACTTTTAGGCAGTATGCATCATTATTAAATAGCATAGAGAGCGAGAGTTTTACAACAGATTTATTACTGGAAAAGCAAAAGGAAATTCAATCCTATAAAGAAAAAGCTTCACATATTTTTAGCAAATTTTCAAAGCATTTAGATGCATTAGATAATAGGAACAATCTTATATCGGCTATTTTTGGAAATGGGTTATTTCTTACTGATATAAAAAACAGCTACAACGTAGAACAATGGATAGTTACTTATAAACAAACCGTAGCAAAATGGTTTGAAGTAGTAACATTTTTTGATGCCTATAACTCATTAGGGAATTTTGCGTTTAATCATCCAGAATATGTTTTTCCTGATATTGTAGATAAACAGATAACAATACAATCTACTGCGCTTGGGCATCCGCTATTAGATGCAACAAAACGTGTTGATAGTGATTTAGAAATCAATCATCAGGAGTTTTTTATAATCACAGGAGCAAATATGGCTGGAAAAAGTACGTTTTTAAGAACGGTATCTCTACATATTGTTATGGCAAATGTTGGTTTGCCGGTTTGTGCTACAAAAAGCAGTTACCAGCCTATAAAGCTTATTACTAGCATGCGAACTAGTGATTCACTAACAGATGATAGTAGTTATTTCTTTTCAGAGCTAACACGTCTTAAATTTATTGTTGATGCTATTCAGGATGAATCTTACTTTATTATTCTTGATGAAATATTAAAAGGAACAAACTCTACTGATAAAGCAATAGGTTCAAAAAAGTTTGTAGAAAAGTTAGTAGCATCTCACGCTACAGGAATAATAGCAACACATGATTTAAGCCTTTGTGATATTGAGGCAGAGTTAGAGTCCGTACAGAACTATTATTTTGATGCGCAAATTGTAAACGACGAACTCTTTTTTGACTATAAACTTAAGAAAGGTATTTGTCAGAATATGAATGCGAGTTTCTTATTAAAGAAGATGGAGATTGTTTAATAAAAACCTAGTTTTTCTTTAATTAATGTAACACTAATATTTTTAGGTATTACAATATTGTCATTATCTAGCATAATATCAAAAATATAGATGTTATCTCCAGTTTTAGCCGTTTGTAAATAGTATCTAGCTTTACTAATTCTAAAATCACCACTAACATCTACAGCGGGTTTTCCTTGAAACTTTATTTTGTATGAAAGCGACTTAAAAACAGAGTCATTTGAAATTTTAAAACACTTTAAAGGAAGTCGGTGTTCTAAAAACTCCTTTTTAGTGAGTGTTACTTCGCAAGAAGCTCCTTTTTCTTGAGCCAAACTACTTAAGCTTACAAATAGAAAAAAAGTTGAAAGAATAAATTTCATATCATAGTTTAAAACGTTAACAATCAAGATTTATTTTTTTCAGCAACAGTTTTAATTTTTTCAATCATTTCAACAGCATTCTTGTCATCTGGTTTCAGACTTAAGACTTTATAATAGCTTTTCAAGGCATCAGTATATTTTTCAGCTTTAAAATAAGCTTCTCCAAGGCTGTCATAAACATTATATCCGTTTGGAAATATTTTTGTGTTTAAATCAAAAACATACAACGCTTTTTCAATTTGATTAGATCTTAAAAAGATATATCCAAGTGTGTTTAGTTCTTTGCTACCATTAACAAACTCTGCAAGTCTTGATGACCAGAATTGTTCGTTTGATTTTAAGTCTTCTAAAGGTGTTTCGTTTACCATATAGAACATGTAATTTGCGGCATTGTAATTAGGTATGTAGCGCTCATTGTTTACAATTTTTAGGATATCGCGCTCTAGCGTTTCTTTAGGGTACTCAACAATACGGTTTATTTCTTTATTGTCTTTTATGAAAATAAATGTGGGTACACGATGTATGTTGTAGCCTTTTTCTTCATGATTTGGGCTTTGTTTGTAGGCTTCTTCAGTGTCATCAACAGCAATAACTTCTAGTTGATTTTCTGGGAACTTAATAGATTCTAAAATTTTATAAAATTTAGGTAGTTCACGTTTGCTATCACCGCACCAACTTCCAAAAAATACTTTTATTTGATATTGGTTTAAGGAGTCTTTTAGCTGTTTTGTAATAGCAGTGTTTATTAAGTAGTCGTCATGATATTTATTAAACCACTCTGCAAAAGGGGCTTTTTTTAAACCAGTTTCATCTACTTTTCCTAGTAATTTTAAATCACCATCTTTATCAGTAACCGTATGATTTAGTGTTTGCGAAAAAATAAATTGTGTAGAAATGGTTAGGGCAAATACAAATAGAAGATGTCTCATATGATGATTTTTTTTTAAATATAATTCTTTTTATAGAATAAGTTAAACTTATATTTACTCTGTATATTGTTTAATAATAAGATAGATGAAGTTAAATATTTCAGTGTTATTGCTTATTTCAATTTTGTTTGGATGTAATACAGCAAAAACATCAACACAAACAAAAGAGCATTTAAAAATCTATGTTTGCTTAAGTCCAGAAACAGCTAAAACAAGAATGACAAACTATGAACTAAATATTCCTGATACTTGGTGTAGTTATTTAGGGATGCATTATATGTTGACCCATTCACCTAAAGCGTTACTCGATTTGCGTAATAATGAACATACAAATAGTCTATATGTAATCTCATATGATGCACCTTCTCATCAAAGTGAGAATATAGAAGAAGCTTTAAAAAAACAACTTATTTCAGGTGTACCAAGTTTATATGAACCTGTCTATACTTCAGATATACATAATGTTTATGGTAAATACTATATAATAAAATCAAAAAGTGTTTACGATGGGAGTATTATAGTTAATTTGGATATACTTTTTAATTATAACAAACAGGATTATATAATAAACTATAATGTTCTAGAAAAAGACTATGAAACCTATGTGAATGACGTTTTAAAAATAGTGGCTTCTTTTAGAGTAAAAGAAAAACCATAAAAAAAGCCTCTTAATCTAAGAGGCTTTTTTTTATAAGTTTTAGTAATGACATTACTTTTTTGGATGAACCAATTTCATTTCATCAATTAAGTGTTTTGCACCAGCATATTTATCAACTATAAATAATACATAACGTAAATCAACCATAATGTTACGGCAAATTTCAGGGTCGTAATTCATGTCACTCATAGTGCCTTCCCAAACACGATCAAAATTCAGTCCAACAAGATTTCCATGAGCGTCAATAGCAGGGCTACCAGAGTTTCCTCCTGTAGTGTGGTTGGTTCCTAAAAAGCAAACAGGTACTTTACCATTGCTATCAGCATATTGTCCGTAATCTTTAGCATCATATAAATCGCGAAGTTTTTGTGGTACATCAAATTCATAATCACCAGGCACATACTTTTCTATAACACCATCAAGATAGCTTACAGGTTGGTAGTATACAGCATCTCTAGGAGAGTAGCCTCTTACTTGTCCGTAAGTAACACGAAGTGTGCTGTTTGCATCAGGGAAATAGCGCGCATTTGGTAATGCTTTCATAAGCGCTGTCATATATTCGGTTTGAAGCGCCGTAATAGGTTCGTTTTTTTCTTGATATTCAGAATTAATCGTATTAAAAAACTCCTCAATCATTGGTTTTGCATACGCATAAGCAGCATCGTTGTTTAAGTTTTTTATGATGTCATCAGCAGACCCATCAAACAGTTTTAAAGCGCTATCAAGATTTGTAAAAGCTGTTTTATCATAGATTGTAGGATCTATATTGTTTTTTTTGTAAAGCGGCATAACAGCTTCAAAAACGCCTTTATCTACATTTACATCATAATCTTTATGTACACCTTTTAAAAGATTTGTAATGTACGTTTTGTTCTTTTCTAGATTGTCAGGGTTTTGTTTTAATCCTTGTTCTACTTGGTAGGCTCTAAAAGTCATTTGCATTAACTCGTTTGTTACCAAGAACACCTCAATAAAGTTTCTACGTTTTATATTAACACTTGCAAAATCTTTATACAGTTTATCAAATTCTGGAAGTATATGACCATATTTAGATTCAAGACCTTTTTCCTTTAAAGCTTTGGTAAAAGAAGCTTCAAAAGCACGACGTTCAGCAACAGCATCACTTTTCTTAATACCAAGATTTTCTCCAATCCATTTTTTCCAAGCATTGGCAATACGTGCTTGTTTTGAAGCGTATTTTATACGAACATCATCACTAGCTTTCATACCTGCATCAATAACTTTTAAAGCAGCTTCACGAATAGCAATATTGCTTGGGTTGTATTCTGTTGTTATATGCTCTATAGCTACGGCTGGTAAATATTCGTCAGTACGACCTGGAAAACCAAAAACCATAGTGAAATCTCCTTCATCAACACCATCTAAAGAAATTGGTAAAAAGTGTTTTGGTTTGTAAGGCACGTTATCTTTGCTGTATTTTGCCGGACGGTTATTTTTATCAGCATAAATTCTAAACATTGAAAAATCTCCTGTATGTCTAGGAAAAACCCAGTTGTCTGTATCACTACCAAATTTACCAATACTACTTGGTGGCGCACCTACTAAACGAATGTCTTCATAGCGTTCTGTTACAAATAAAAAGTACTGGTTTCCTTTGTAAAAAGACTTAACTTTTGTGTCTTGCCACGTTTCTTTTTTAACTTCAGTTTGTAACGTGTTACTGTTTTTGTCTATTTGAGATTGTTTTTCTTTTTCTGTCATAGTTTCAGTGATACCAGCAAGAACTTGGCTAGTAACGTCTTCTATACGAACAATAAATTCTACAAATAAACCTTCGTTTGGAAGTTCTTCATCAAGATTCATTGCCCAGAAACCATCTTTTAAATAATCATTTTCTAAAGAAGAATGTGATTGTATTTGGCTAAAACCACAGTGGTGATTTGTTAATAATAGTCCCTTGTCAGAAATAATTTCTCCAGTACAACCACCATTAAAATGCACTATAGCATCTTTAAGGCTAGATTTGTTAACATCATAAATATCTTTGGCAGATAGTTTGCTGCCTAAACTTTGCATTTCATCTTCATTCATGCCTTCTAAAAGAGAAGGAATCCACATGCCGCCTTGTTGTGCAGAGACTTGAACGGTAATAAAAAGTATAAGAATTCTTAATAGTTTCATTGTGTAATTTTTTGATTGCTGTAAAGATAAAAAACCACTAAAAAAAAGATGTTAAAATGATAGAAATAATGTCATTATTACTGATTATATTTAGCATTATGCAACACAAATCAAAACTTCCTCACGTAGGTACAACTATTTTCTCCATAATGAGCGCGCTGGCTAAAGAGCATCAGGCTATTAACTTGTCTCAAGGATTCCCAAACTTTGAAAGTGATAAAAAACTTATAGACTTTGTTACAAAGGCTATGCAATCAGGTTATAACCAATATGCACCTATGCCAGGAAATTCAGAGTTGTTAAGAGCGATCGCAAACAAATTTGAACTACTTTACAACACGAGTTATCATCCCGAAGATGAAATTACCGTTACAGCAGGAGCTACCCAAGCTATTTATACCATTATATCAGCATTTGTTAAAGCTGATGATGAAGTAATAATTTTTACGCCTGCTTACGATTGCTATGAACCAGCTATTACCATACATAACGGAAAAACAATTCCTATACAATTACACGCACCAAGTTATTGTATAGATTGGGACATTGTTAAAAGTAAGATTTCTGCAAAAACAAAAATGATAATCATTAATACACCACACAACCCAAGTGGTACGGTTTTAACAAAAACCGATTTGCTAAAATTACAAGAACTAACGGCAAATACAGATATTATTGTATTGAGTGATGAAGTGTATGAACATATTATTTTTGATAATGAATCTCATCAAAGTATCTGTTTGTTTCCAGAATTAAAAAAACGAAGCTTTATAACAGCTTCTTTTGGGAAAACATTTCACAATACCGGTTGGAAAATGGGGTATTGTTGTGCACCAAAAGACTTAATGATTGAGTTTAGAAAAGTACATCAGTTTAATGTGTTTTCAGTAAATCACCCAATGCAAAAAGGTTTGGCTGATTACCTTCAAGAACCGAGTCGTTATTTGGAATTATCAGGATTTTACCAAGAAAAGCGCGATTTGTTTTTAGAGCTTATAAAAGATTCTCGTTTTGATTTTATTCCAGCAAAAGGAACATATTTTCAGGTTTTAGATTTTTCTAAAATAACAAAAGAAAATGATGTGAAATTTGCAAAACGCCTAACTAAAGAGCATAAAATTGCGGCTATTCCTTTGTCGGTTTTTAACGAAAACAAAAAAGACGATAGCATGTTGCGTTTTTGTTTTGCTAAAACTGATGAGACGTTAAAGCAAGCTGCAGAAATATTAAATAAAATATAGATAAACATCATGCAAGATCAACTTAAAGTAGCATTTATACAGACAGAATTATTTTGGGAAAATCCTTTAGAGAATAGAGCTTATTTTGAAAATAAAATAGCACAACTTCCTAATAAGGTTGATGTTGTTTTGCTTCCAGAAATGTTTACAACAGGCTTTACTATGAATGCCAAATCTGTCGCAGAGACGATGAACGGTGATACTGTTTCATGGATGAAAACTATAGCAAAAACTCATAATATTGCTCTTGCCGGAAGTTTAGTTATAGAAGAGGATGCATGTTATTATAACAGGTTGTTATTTGTTAAGCCTGATGAAACATTAGAAGTTTATGATAAACGACACACGTTTACACTAGCAGGTGAAGATAAAGTTTATACATCTGGAACTAAAAAGCAAATTGTAACTTATAAAGGTTGGAAACTATGCCTCATGGTTTGCTATGATTTGCGTTTTCCTGTTTGGGCTAGAAACACTGATGACTATGATGTTTTAATTTATGTTGCCAATTGGCCAAAGCCTCGTATTGCAGCTTGGGATGCATTACTTAAGGCGCGAGCTATTGAAAATATGTGCTATGTTATTGGAGTAAATAGGGTTGGTTATGATGAAAAACAAAATGAGTATTGCGGGCATTCTGCTGTTTATGATGTTTTAGGAACAAGTATAACAGCATTACGACCAAACAAAGCTTATACGGAGACTGTAATTCTAGAGCGAAATCATATAAATTTTTATAGAAACAAATTGAAGTTTTTACAAGACAGAGATATGTTTACTCTAGAGTAAAATCTACTACTTGATCCCAAAAAGCTCTTATTTCAACAATCTCTTTAGCATAGCTAATACGTTCAGGTTGTCTTTTTTCAAGGTAGTTACCGGTGTCAAATTTTTTGTTTTTATTCGAGTCGTAAATAACCCTTAAAAAGTAGTCTCCAGACTCCATATTTCTAAAATCTAAAGGCTCGGATTTTTCGCTAAATTTCTCATATTTAACCTCACCTTTTTCATCAACAAACTGAACAATTACTGGGTATACGGCATTTTGTAACGTTACACGAGCGTTACCATAATCTGAATAAGATTTCGTGTTTAGGTTAAAGTATAGAGAGTCATTGGTGTCGTTAAAAAAATCAGTAAAAGCTTCTGGTAAAATTTGAATAGCGTATTTGTTTTCTTCAGATTTTTCAAAATGTATTGCATATGAGTTTTCTAAAGAATCTAAAGTTGCTGAAAATGCTACATTTAATGAGTCTTTATCTAGAATTTTTATTTTTTCTTCGTCTATTTTAGATAGTGGTGTAGATGCATATATCTTAAACGTCTCATAAAACTTAATTGTGCCTGTTGGTTCAGCCTTTAAAGCTAAAGTGTCTCGCTTTTGTTCGCTGATTCTTATGGTGAAGTCTTCAGAATATCCTTTTTTGTTACTTACATTAAAAATTAATGAATCTGTGTTTTCTAATCTAGGTTTATACCAGTAGTTTAGTGTGTCTGTTTTTTGGTCTTTTGTGATTCTGTATTCGTAGTCATCAGGAACTTCTGAAAGTATATTAATGCTCATGTCATTATAGTTTCCTTGAAACCCAAAACCTATTTTTTCTCCAGAAAGTAATCTTGGCCTTATAATTTTAGGAGTAAGTTCTTCATTAAATAACTTTAATGTAAAGAAAGCCGTTGAGTCTGTAGGAACATCAATGAATGTATCACTAAAGGCTATTTTGTCACTTTGCGGTTGAAATTTATTATCTTGATTTTTATCATTTATAGCAACCATCATGTACTTTCCTGGTTTCATATTTTCAACAGAAAAAACAGTTGTACTATCTAATGTATTTGTTATATAACGTGGTAGTTTGTTGTAAACGACAGAGTCATTAAAGGTTGAATCTACTTCATAAAGCATAACAGAAACAAAGTTGTCAGGCTTGCGAAGTTCAGCATCTATTATGGTTCCTTTTACTGTAAGAGAATCTAAAGTGCTTCCTGTAGAGAAAACATATCTAAAATATGGGTATGGATTTTCTTCATTATTATCAACAATACTGTTTCCAAAATTAAAGGCGTATGTTGTGTTGGGAGATAATGTGTCTAGTATTTTTATAGTAATACGTTTGCTAGCACCGCCTAATGGTGTAATCACTGGTTTTGGGTCCATTGGTGGCGAAATTATAAGTTGGCGCTGAACATCTTTGATTTTTATATACTCATCAAAGTAAATTTTAATCTCATTGTTATTAAAATTTGTAGAATAATTTTTAGGTTCAGATTTTGTTATTTCAGGCGGAGTTGTGTCTCTTGGTCCGCCGCTAGGGTTACCGCGATTTGCACAATTAATTATTAACATGCTAATAAGGCAAAAGCCGAATAAATTTAATAGCGTTTTTTTCATTATACCCGTTTGAAATTTTTACAAAGAAACAACATATTTGTTAGTAACGAAATACTCATTGAGCAATTGCCATTGTAGCAATACTTATTTTAACATTATTTGCATTGCTTAATACATTGATGCAAGCTTCTAATGTGGCTCCTGTGGTAATAATATCATCAACTAGTAAAATATGTTTGCCTTCTATTTCAGGATTGTTTTTTGCTACAAATATTTCATGAGTGTTTAGTAGCCTGCTAAATCTGTTTTTGTGTACTTGAGAAGCTGTGTTAGTTACTTTTATTAGTACAGAGCTAGTGTATTCAGCATCTAAAGCTTTTGCTATTTGTTGTGCAAATTTAGCAACTTGATTGTATCCTCTTTTTTTTAATTTCTTTTTGTGCAATGGTACAGGAATTACTATGTCAATGTTTTTATAGCTTTCAATAGTTTTTAATTCACTACCAAGCCAATCTCCAAGAAAAACACCAATTTCTTCATGGTTTTTGTATTTTAAATTGTGTATCAGTTTTTGGGTGATTCCTTTTTTTGTAAACCTTAATAAAGCTGTAGCTTGTTCAATAACCGCTCTGCCATAAAAGGTTTTTGAAACTGTTAAATCATTATTGAAATGAAAATTTGTAACAGGTAAATCATGCCTACATGTTGTGCAAATATAACTTTCATGATCATGTAAAAGCCCATTACAAGCATAGCAAACTTTTGGAAAAAATAAATTGATTATGGCAGATAACATGATGATAATTTACAACTAAATATATTAAAAATTTTTATTGATGATGTTGATATATAGCTGTTTATAGTTATTGCTTAATATGTTTAACAATTTTTTTTTCTGTTTGTCGATTAAAATCTGATAACAACAAGATAAGTCATAGCTTCGCAGGGTAAAATTAATTATGATGATAGTTAACCCTCAATTTTTTAACTACAGATTAATTATTGGTACTTTGGTAATAGCATTTGTTGTATTAGGGTCATATAGCTTTTCAAGTTATAACACACTTAAAAATCATGAAGCATTTTTAGAACAAGAACATCGTTTTGTTCAAAAAGAACTATCAGAGATGATAGCTTTATATGATAAAGTCACTGTTAAAAATGAAATGCTATCAGAAGAGTTGCAACAATCAAAATCTAAAATTCAAGCTGTTTTAGATTCTTTAATAGCGGCTAAAACCAGTGTTCCTTTAATATCTAAAATTAGCCGTAAATTAAGTACTCTAAAACAAGAGAATGCTTTGCTATTAAGTAAAATTCAAGAAGCAAATCATCAAAACAAAGTTTTAAGCGATCAAGTACGTGCTGTTTCTGAAAAATTAGCGCTTCAACAAGCCTATATTTCTTCATTAGAATCTAAAAACGAAAAGCTTTCTAAAAACTTACTTGAAGCTCAAAGTCTAGCGGTGTTACAAATACAAGCTAAAGCATTACATACCGTAAGCTCTAAAAGCGTATCAGAAACTGAAAAAGCTAGCAAAGCAGACCATATTGAAGTATGCTTTACCCTATTAAAAAATAAGTTAACACCACAAGGTGGAAAAGATATTTATATACAAATAATAGACCCAAATAATAATGTTGTGGCAAATAGAGGTGTTGTCAATTTTGGAGAAAAGTCACTAATTTATACAGGTAAGACTGAAATAAACTACACAAACACCGATTTAGAAACTTGCACAAAAATGAATGTAGTTATTGATAATAACCTGATAAAAGGAGATTATTTAGTAAATGTATTTCATGACCAAAATAAATTAGGGTCTACAAAAATAGCACTCAATTAACTAACCCACTTTATTTTTTGAAAAACCGTTCCTTTAGTTGGAGCGGTTTTTTATTTTTGCATTATGGCAAACAATGATGATCAATTTAAAAAAGTAATATCTCATGCAAAGGAATACGGATATGTATTTCAAAGTAGTGAGATTTATGACGGATTAAGCGCTGTGTATGATTATGCACAAAATGGCGCAGAGTTAAAGAAAAACATTCGTGACTACTGGTGGAAAGCCATGGTACAAATGCATGATAATATTGTAGGTATAGACGCCGCAATATTTATGCATCCTACTACTTGGAAAGCTTCTGGACACGTCGATGCATTTAACGATCCGTTGATAGATAATAAAGACTCTAAAAAACGTTATCGTGCAGATGTTCTTGTAGAAGATTATTGTGCAAAAATTGAAGCTAAAATAGATAAAGAAGTCAAAAAAGCTGAAAAACGTTTTGGAGACGCTTTTAATAAAGACGAGTTTGTATCAACAAACGGAAGAGTATTAGGTTATCAAGAAAAAATTGATACCATTCTTAAGCGTTTAGGGCAATCTTTAGAAAAAGAAGATTTAGCTGATGTAAAAGCACTTATAGAAGAACTAGAAATAGCCGATCCTTTAACAGGCTCTAAAAACTGGACAGACGTTAAGCAGTTTAACTTAATGTTTGGAACCAAACTAGGAGCAAGTGCAGATAGCGCCATGGATTTATACCTACGTCCTGAAACAGCACAAGGTATTTTTGTGAATTTCTTAAACGTTCAAAAAACAGGGCGTATGAAAATTCCTTTTGGTATTGCTCAAACAGGAAAAGCTTTTAGAAACGAAATTGTAGCAAGACAATTTATTTTCCGTCAGCGTGAGTTTGAACAAATGGAAATGCAATATTTTATCAAACCAGGAACACAAAAAGAGTGGTTTGATTACTGGAAAGAAACACGTCTTAAATGGCATAAATCACTTGGTTTAGGTGAAGAAAATTACCGTTTTCACGACCATGAAAAACTAGCGCATTATGCTGATGCCGCAACAGATATTGAATTTAAATTCCCATTCGGATTTAAAGAGTTAGAAGGTATTCACTCACGTACAGATTTCGATTTAAAGCAACATGAAGAGTTTTCTGGTAAAAAACTTCAATACTTTGATCATGAAGATAATACGAGTTATACACCATATGTTTTAGAAACCTCTATTGGTTTAGATCGTATGTTTTTAGCTGTGTTCTCAAATAGTTTACAAGACGAAACTTTAGAAGATGGAAGTACAAGAACTGTACTAAAATTACCAGCAGTATTAGCGCCTACAAAAGCAGCCATTTTACCTTTAGTAAGAAAAGACGAAGCGTTAACAAAAATGGCAAAAGATATTGTAGATGATTTAAAATGGGACTTTAATGTGACTTACGACGAAAAAGATGCCGTTGGTAGACGTTACCGTCGTCAAGATGCAGCAGGTACACCATTTTGTATTACTGTAGATGGAGAAAGCCTAGAAGACAATACAGTGACCATACGCCATAGAGATACGATGGAGCAAAAACGTGTTAAAGTTGAAGAATTACGTGACATCATAAAAAAAGAAGTTGACGTAAAAGAATGGTTAATGAAAATGAAATAATTCTTATAACTATATAGTATAGGAATGATTATAAACAAAATCCCAAGTAAAACTTACTTGGGATTTTTTTGTTTCACTCATTGAAGGAGCTATTTCACTCAATTGTGTTTATTTGATTTAGTGATTTTTATATTTTTATTCTATATATTATATTGATTATGAGGTGTTTGTTTGTTTTTGTTTTTGTTTTTTGATTGTTTTCCTTGGCTGTTTATTCTCAACAAAATTTGGATACCATTTACGGTAATCCAAAATCAGTTAGGGAGAAAGTGGAGTTTTTAAATGAAAATAAACAGAACTATGTTTTTATGAGAGGTGATGGCGATTATGGGCATGCAACAGTTTTTGCGCCTAAAGGTATAAAGAGTAGGTTTTATTTGTATTGGTATAATTATCATTGGGTTTTTTATGTAAACTATTACAAAGAATTTTTAGAAAATGGACTTCCTAAAAATGAAACGTGGTATAACAAAGACGGGAGTTTTGAAAGGGGATATAAATATACTTATGATGAAAATAATAATCTTATAGAGGAAAAAGAATTTTATTATAACAATGAATTTTGGCTTACCAAGTTTCATTATAATAACTTTAATAAGCCAATTGCGATGAGTTATTATTTTAGTGGTGAACCAAATGATTTTGTTCATTGGTACTTCATTCGTAATAAAAATAATAAGATAATTGAAACGAGAATAATTGATGAAGAAGGAGATAGACCCTCTATCGTTTATGATTTGAATCATCAAGGCTATGTTGTTAAGAAAAGCCGAAAATATATTCCCAATTTGAGAGATTTAGAAAATAAGAAATTAAATTTTTTAGACTCATTAAATACTTTGCATGAATATGGTTATGACAAACGAGGAAATAAAATATTAGAACTGAATTATTTTGAGGAAGAAGGTAGCGTTTATTCCAAAAAGACTTATAAATATAACGAGCTAAATAAATTAATAACCTATAAAGTGTTCTTTAGGCCGAGTGATTCAACTAAATTTAGAATTACAAATTATAGGTATAATGAAAATGGGTTAAAAGTGTTTCAAGAGAAAAGATCATCAGTAGATAAATCCTTTTACAGTTCTCAAGAAACGTTTTATAATAAAAGCGGATTTATTGTTAAGAGTATATTATTAGAGAATAACAACACAACAACTATAGCCTTTAAATACAAATTCGACAAAAAGGGAAATTGGATAAAAATCACTAAAATAGTCAATGACGAGCCCTTGTATGTTTGGTCTCGTAAAATAAAATATTATTAAAATTTTTTAAACGGTTTTCACAAAATCTCTTTAGCTAAAAAAGCCGCATCTTTTTTTATACCGCCTAATGTTGCTGAGCCTCTTGTATGTAACCAAGGTAGCCCAATAAAGTAAAGTCCTTTTGTTGTACTAATTCCTCTGTGGTGTTTTGGGTAGTTATCATCTGTAAGTTCAATGTTTTTTATCCATTTAAAGTTAGGTTTGTAACCAGTAGCCCAAACAATATTTTTTACATTTTCTAGGTTTTTAGAGGTTGTTTTTATTGTGTCTTCTACAGCATCAATAGTGTAACCAACAGTTTCTACATTGTTACGTTTTAAAATGGCTTTAACATCTGTACCTATAATAGGTTGCTTAGACTGGCTAATGCGTTTGCCAATCCATGACTTTTTGCTAAAACTCAAAAAACCTGTTTTTGTAAACCACCACCACAACGTTTTTCCTAATATTTCTTGAGGTAATGTTCTAATGTCTGTGTTTCCTGAAAAGTAAGTGGTGTCTGTTGTGTTTTTAGAAATCTCATCTAAAATTTGAAATCCGCTATCGCCACCACCAACAACAAGTGTAGTGCCTTTTTGAAGTTGATCAGGGCTTTTGTAATAATTACTATGAACTTGGTAGATATCGTTTGAGAGCTTGTTGTGAAATTTTGGCGTGTAAGGAATGTGAAATGGGCCTGTTGCTATAATAACATGTTTGCTAGTTATTTCTTGTTGATTGGTTGTTATAACAAAACAATTATCTTGTTTTTCAATGCCTTTGGCAAGTGTGTTTAGTTGAACAGGCAGCTCAAAAGTTTTTACATACTTTTTAAAATAAGAAGCGACTTCATACTTATCAGGATAATGCCCTTTTGGTGCTGGAAAAGGTAAACCTGTTAGATGGTTAAACTCTGTTGGTGTAAATAACTTTAGAGAATCCCAACGGTTAAGCCAAGAAGCGCCAATTTCGTTTTCTTTGTCAATTATTAAGAAATCTTTCTGGCTTTTTTTTAAAAAATAGGCCATAGAGAGCCCTGCTTGTGCAGCGCCTATAATTACAAAGTCTTTCATGAATACAGTTTGATGTTATCTGCGGAGTATACATTTTTTAATGCTTTTACACAAATTGTAAAGGCACGTATTTTTAAAAATATGCTTTAAGCTGAATGTTTCCTGTATGTATGACTTTGCTTGTCTCGGTTTTTCTGCCAAAGTAGCTCAAGTTTAAATCAAGATACTTGGTTAGTTTTTTTTGAATTAGTAATGTCCACGTAAAGTTTTTACCAGGTTGTAACCCTTCAAGAATTTGATACGCTACCGGTGAATTTGCATTTCCAGTAAAATCATTTGAAAAATAGTTTAACTCTCCACTAATCGCTGCTTTTTGATTTTTAGAAAACGAAAATGACAAGCCATAATTTTGTTGTTTCAATTGTTCTTCATTTCCAATGGTGTTATCTTTTGTGGTGTATTGATAAAAAACATCAAACTGTGCATTATCACTAAACAAATAAGATAACTTTGGGTTAAAGCGCAATTCGTCTAGTTTGTAATTTTTACTTGAGAAGTTTTCACTTTCGCTTTCGTTTATATCAAAACTAGATGATAAGTTTATTAACCAGTTTTTTGCAAACTTATGGTTGAAATTCAGCTTGTGGCTTGTAAGTGAGTTTTCAATAAAACCAACTGTTAAAATGTTGCGAGAGCCATTTTTTAAAAATGTATATGATGATGTGTAACGTTGTTTTCCTCGGTTAAAAAAGAAAACATTTCTAAAATTAGACTGTAGTCCTAATTCGTTGTCTTTTTCGCCATAAAACGGATTAAGATTAAAAGCGCTTCCTTGACGTTTTTCTTTTCTATCTACCAAATAAGATGTTTGATTGTAAAAATGAGATAGCGTTTTTAAGAATCCATTCTCTGAACCAGACCATTGTATAGGGTTTAGTGTTAGTGCTAAACTCAATCTGTTTTGATGTGTTTTTATAAACACTTGGTTTGGTAATAACACACGAATGAATTTGCCTTCATCTTGAAATTGAGCAACTTCAAATTCTTCTATTTCTTGAATACCATTGTTATTATAGTCTATCCAAACATAAGCACCTTGTCCTGGTTCTACTTCTACATAGGTAAAATCTTGTTGAGGTAGTGTTCCTGAATTGGTTTCGTATGCTGTGTTGAATAATATAAACTGATCAATGAATCGCTGGCTAAATTGTAACCTTGAGTTGAATGATTGTTCTTTTTCAATATTAGGGTCAGTATCTTTTAAGGTTCTGTAATTAGCGTAAATAGATAGGTTGGTTTTAGTGTTTTGAATAAGTCGTGTGTCAATATAATACGTGTTTGAGGTATTCACTTTTTGTAAAGTACCATTTCTTATACTGTCATTTACTCGATACTTATAGCCAATTTCGGCAAAAACTTTTGTGCTGTCTCCAATACCTGTAAAGACTTCATAAGATTTATATTTCTGACTTAAGGCAGTAAAGGCTTTAGTTTCTATGTTTTTTTGCTGATTATCTTCTAGTCCTACTTTGGTACCAACCCAAGCTTTTTTTAAGCTATAGGTAATTCTGTTATAGCTTCTTAAAAATGTTGATGTATTGATGTTTGACGTAGCATTGAGAAAGCTAGAATTTGTAGTGATTTGCCATTTGTTTAAAATTAAATTTGCGTTTGCTACATGTCTATTTCCTGTGAAATTTTCAGAGTAATTTAAATGTTCAAATTGATAATTAGCATACCCTTTTTGAGCATGAAAAACACGTAATCCAGTTTTAGAGAAAAACTGATTCCCGTAATTAGTTACAGCTTGTATACCTGTAGATTGGTCTAAATTCCAATCTCTGTTAAATTCGGCATTATATAAACGCTCAATAGATCTAAAGTTTTCTTGAACATAATCACCGTCAATATATGCGTTTAAATTCCAAAGGCTATCTTTTTTTATTATAGCTTGCTCTATTTTAAGTTTTCCAGCAAAGCCATCGTTATCGCTATCATCTATATCTGAAAATAAGTTTAAGTCATTTTTACTACCAGCAACTTCAAAAGCAATATGTGTTTTTTCTGAAGGCGTGTAACTTCCGTTTACTACGGCAACTTGTAATTTTGTTGGAGCAACAAGTCTTATAATAGGTTCAAAATTCCCTTGCGGAACACCAGCTATAGGAGCTACATATTCATATATGGTTGTTATGGCATTGATGTTACTTACTACATAATTACCTTGATTGTCTCCTACAAGGGAGAAATTAACGCTAAATAATTCGTCTTCAGGATTGTTAGAAAACACAAATGCTTCTACGCCATTAATGATTTCTTTTTTATATAAAATCCTATTTTCGTTGTAAACTTCTGGAGTTATTGAAGGTGCAATCATTTGAGAAGTGTCATCGCCTGCGTTTGCTAATATTTCTATTTGTTCGTTAGATAGGTTTTGTTGCAGCGGATTATTTTTAGCATCATTCTCACTATAAATAGAGGCGCCAATTTTTAATTTTTCGCTTGAGTAATTTCCGCCACCAAAAACAACTAAACGCGAGTAGTTTCGTTCGCTATATTGATAATCAACTGTAATACGCATTTCTGAAGTAATAGGAAATGTGGCGTTAAAAATAATTTCTCCAGCGTTATAATCTATAATATAATCTTCGTTTTCACCACGTTTTAAAGCAATACCATTTACGTAAACGGTTTCACTACCAGAGACAATTAACACGTAGAGTTCACCATTAGGACCTTTTAACTTGTATGGTCCTTGATTTCCTTCTTGAGCAATAAATTGGCTTGTTGTAAATTGCCCTCTTACTAGCGCACCTGCTGCAAAAAGGTTGGTAGTAGATTCAGGATGATTTAGTTTTGCGTTTACAGACAAGCCTTGTACACGTTTGCTAAAATTAGCAAAGTAGGAGTTAGTGTTTTCTAGGTCTACATCACCGGCTCGTATTTTCCAATTGTCACTAAATAATTCTACAAATACTTGGTCAAACTCATCAAGCCGTTGAGAATAACCACTTTCCTGTAAAGGTATATTGGCATCTTGTATAGAGGCTCTCAAGGAAACTTTATCGCTTAACTTTCCAGTAATTTGTAAGTCAAGTTCACTGTTTAATACAGAGTTTTGATTGTTTCCAACAATAATACCACGCGAAATGCTACCAGAGGTTGTTAAACCATCAAAAGGCGTAAAGGTGTTTTTTTCGCTAGGTTGAGAAAGTTTGTATAGTTTTTGAAGTTTCCCGCTACTATTTACAATAACATCATCATTAAGTTGTTGGTATGTACGTGTTAGGTATTCAGGATATTTTAAATAGCTTATTGTAACCGAATCTGTTTTTATAGGTTTTTTTAAAGTTAAAACTGATTTTGCATAATCAACCGTGTAATAGGAATCGTCTAAATAGGTGCTATCGTTAACTTTTAATGAAAAGAAACTTGGGTTTATACTTACGCTATCTATAGCAATAGAGTCTCTTACAGCAACAGTTTTTGTTTTGTAGTTAGAGTTCAAGTCTTGAGCCAATGCACAAAAGCTGAAAAAGGTTAAAAATAATGTAGTTAATAGCTTCATTTAGGTAGTTAACTGTGTAAACCTAAAAATATTTTGTTAATAGTTTTTGTTAAAAGGGCTTTAAATTAATAGTGTAAATGTAAAGCATTATTTATTTTAGCTCAAATTCTTAAAATATCGATGAAGATTATATCCTATAACGTTAATGGAATTCGTGCAGCAATAAATAAAGGATTTATTGATTGGCTAAAAAGTGCCAATCCAGATGTTATTTGTTTGCAGGAAATAAAAGCTTTAAAAGAGCAATTAGATTTAAATGTATTTGAAGAAGCTGGTTATAAATTTAATTATTGGTTCTCGGCTCAAAAAAAAGGTTACAGTGGTGTTGCTATTTTGTGCAAAACAGAACCAAATCATATAGAATATGGTACAGGAATAGAGTCTATGGATTTTGAAGGTAGAAATATTAGAGTAGATTTTGATAATGTTTCTATTATGAGTTTGTACTTGCCATCAGGAACCAATATAGCAAGACTAGAACATAAATTAGAATACATGGATATGTTTCAAGATTATATTAATGATCTAAAAAAAACAATTCCAAACCTTATAGTTTGTGGAGATTATAATATTTGTCATGAAGCAATAGACATTCATGATCCGGTAAGAAATAAAAATGTTTCAGGTTTCTTGCCTGTAGAGAGAGAATGGATTGGTAATTTTATTGAGAGCGGATTTATAGATTCCTTTAGGTACTTTAATAAAGAACCTCATAATTATAGTTGGTGGAGTTATCGAGCCAATGCGCGAGCAAATAATAAAGGTTGGCGATTAGATTATGCTATGGTGTCAGAACCTTTACAAGAAAAATTAAAACGAGCTGTTATCTTATCAGATGCCGTTCATAGTGATCATTGTCCAATATTAGTTGAAATTGAAAATTAAAACCCTTATCTAAAAAAAGTAAAATGAAAAAAAACGTAATTCTAGCAACACTATTAGTAACCATGTTTTCATGTGTTTCGCCAAAAGTTTATAAAGACCTAGAAAGTAAATATAATGCCTTAAAGAAAGAAAACGCTCAATTATCAGGAGATAAAGAAAATGTTTCAGAGTCTTTAAATAAAGCTCAAAATGATTTAGCAGCATTACAATCTAGATATGATGAAACAGCCGCTCAAAGAGATAAGTTACAAGCAGATTATGATGCTACAAAAGCTAATTTAGATAATTTAAGAGCATCATATGATGCATTAGAAAAAAACAGTTCAGCATCTATCGCTGCTAATGCAAAAAAGAATAGAGAACTATTAGCGCAACTAGAAGCAAAAGAAACAGCACTTGCGGCAGAAAACACAAGATTAGAAGCATTAAAAAAAGAGCTTGAACAACGCTCAAATCGTGTAGCGGAATTAGAAAGTGTTATTGCCGCAAAAGATGCAGCTATGACTCAATTAAAAGATGCAATTTCTAGCGCGTTAACAGATTTTGAAGGTAAAGGATTAACTGTAGAGCAACGAAACGGAAAAGTTTATGTTTCTATGGAAAACAAATTACTATTTCAATCAGGTAGTTGGGCTGTGGGTGCTAATGGTAAACAAGCTGTAAAACAACTAGGAAGTGTTTTAGCTGAAAACCCAGATATTGCTATATTAATAGAAGGACATACAGATAATGTTCCATACAAAGGAAACTCTCAAATCAGTAGTAATTGGGATTTGTCAACAAAGCGTGCAACGGCAATAGTTCAAATTTTAAGAGAAAACCCAGCTATTAATCCTGAAAATTTAACAGCAGCAGGTAGAGGAGAATATGCGCCAATAGCATCAAATGACACAGCAGAAGGTAAATCAAAAAACAGACGTATAGAAGTTATTCTAACGCCGAAACTTGACGAGATTTCTAAACTTCTTAACGATATTTAAAAAAAGGTTATTTTAACTAAATGTAAAAGCTTTTTAAATTCACGAATTTGAAAAGCTTTTTTTTGCTTACAATCAAGCTCTGTTTATCATAATTACTGCATAAATTTAAAATATTACCAATTTTGAAAAATGAACATTAACTCAATTCATCGAAGAAAACAGTATTTTATCTATTAAGTTTATGTTAACACATGTAACAAGTAGTTTTTTTTTAATTTTAGAGGATTAAGTAATTAGTAGTACTTTAAGATATGCTGATTCTTATCAACCCTTAAAAAAAAGGCGTTTCGGCTGTTTTTTTAAGGTTTAAAACATTTTTTTAAGAAAAATTATAACTAACTTATTGATTAACAAATGAAAAAAATTACACTTTCTATTTTATTTGGGTTTCTATCCTTTTTTGGATTTTCTCAAGTAGGGCTGGTTGAGAATTTTGATGCAGGCCTTGCTTTACCAACAGGATGGACCTCTGATTCTGGAGATTATTTTGGAGCGGTAGTTCAAGTCTGTGACGGTATTTCTCAAAGGGCGAATTTTGATGGCTCAAACGTAACAGGACACCTAACATCACCAAACATTGTGGGTGGATCTAATGGTACTGATTTAACAATAGCTTTTGATTACAAAGTTGTTGATTGGTCAGCAGGTACAGATGCAACAGGACCAGGTTGGGGTGAAATATTAGTACAGTACTCTACTGATGATGGTGGTGCATGGACTACTGCAGGTACTATCAATGATGTTAATCATGCTACATCTCCCGATTGTGCAAATATAAGTTTTGTTGTCCCTGCAGCCGATTTGCCTACAGGTTCTGATTTCAAATTAAGAATAAACAATAACTATTTTTCAGGAAATTATTATGTTTATATAGATAATGTCTCTGCTACACAACTAGTTGAAGACCCTCCATCTTGTGTGAGTCTTATTACTCCTGTAAATGTAAATGGTGTTAGTATAAATACCGATTTAGAATGGACAGCAGCAACAGGGATTCCTACTGGGTATAACCTTACCGTAGGAACAACTTCTGGAGGAAATGAATTAGTAGATAATGAAAACGTTGGGCTTTCTACCGCATATACATTACCTACTTTAGAATATAGTACAACGTATTATGTAAATATAGCTCCATTCAATAGTAATGGTCCAGCAATAGGCTGTGATGAAATTGTTTTTACTACTGGCGCAGATCCTAATGCACCAGTTGATTGTGATTCTGGTATTCCAGTTAATACAGTATATTGTTACACAAATAATGATACAATGACTTGGAACTTTCAGAGTTCTAATAACGCACCATTAGTTGTCTTTTTTAATGAAGGTGAAATAGAAGAAAACTGGGATTCTGTTATAATTTATGACGGTTCTGATAACACAGGAACAGTATTGTTTGATGGTGATAACGGTGGTAATATGGCTGGCTTGTCTGTGATTGCAGAAAGCGGTTTTATGTATATAGAAATAGATAGTGACGGTTCAACTAGTTGTGAATCAAATAACTTTACACCTTTAAATTTTGACGTGTCTTGTGTTGATGAAACAGCAATCCCTAATTGTAATGCTGTTTTAACAAGCCCTGCAAACGGAGAGGAAGATGTAGATGAAAACTCTGATATTTCTTGGAGTGCTGCATCAGTGCTTGTTAATGGATATACATTATTTGTAGGAACAACGCCAGGAGGAACAGAAATTCTTAATGGTGTAGATGTAGGAGATGTTTTAACCTATGATTTAGGAACATTAGATTATGAAACAACTTATTACGTGACTATTGTGCCTTATAATGATAATGGTGATGCACAAAATTGTAATGAGCAAACTTTTACAACCAGAGATGATCCAAATCAAGTTGTAGATTGCTCTACTGGAGAAGTCATTAATACCGTGTATTGTTATGATAATAACGATCCAATGGTATTTAACTACGCTAGTAGTGATGGTTCTCCATTAGCATTAGTATTTAATGCAGGACAAATTGAAGCAGGATGGGACGAAATAATAGTAACTGACTCAGATGGTTCTGTACTTTATCAAGGAGATAACGACGGAGATTTAGCAGGTTTAGTATTTGTGTCTTCAGGAAGTACAATTGCAATAGCAATTGATTCAGACGGAACAGGAAGTTGTCAAACAAGTACTAATTATACGCCTTGGGATATTAGTGTGTCTTGTGTTGATACAACTGCATTACCTAACTGTGACAGTTCATTAACGTATCCATTAGATGGAGAGTCAGATATTGATGAAGATGTAGTGCTTACTTGGTCACCAGCAACAATATTTGTTACAGGATATAACCTTACTGTAGGAACAACGCCAGGTGGAAATGAAATTCTTGACAATGAAGATGTAGGAGACGTTTTAACTTATGATTTAGGAACTTTAGACTATGAAACAACTTACTATGTAACTATTGTACCTTATAACGATAATGGTCCTGCCGTAGATTGTACTGAAGAATCTTTTACAATAAGATTAGACCCAAATCAAGTTTTAGATTGTGATGCTAATGAGATTATAAATACTGTTCATTGTTATGAAAACGGAAACAATCAATACCAAGAAATTTATAGCTTCGTTAGTTCAAATGGTAACCCGTTAAATATTTTCTTTAATTCAGGAACCATAGAAACATGCTGTGATACTATAAGAATTGAAGAAGGAGATGGAACCGTAATATATGAAGGTACTGGAAACGGTGGAGATCTTTCTGGACTTTCATTAAATTCAGATAGCGACACTATTGTTGTTTTTGTTGAAGCAGACGGATCTGTAAGTTGCTCGAGTGGAAGTAGAGAACCATGGGATTTTGATGTCTCATGTATTGACCTTACTGCTGTGCCAAATTGTAACGCTTCATTAACGTATCCATTAGATGGAGAGTTAGATGTTGATGAAGATGTAGTGCTTACTTGGTCACCTGCAACAATATTTGTTACAGGATATACTCTTACTATAGGAACTACTCCTGGAGGGAATGAAATTATTGACAATCAAGATTTAGGAGATGTTTTAACTTATGATTTAGGAACTTTAGATTATGAAACAACTTACTATGTAACAATTGTGCCTTACAACGATAACGGTCCTGCCGTAGGTTGTACTGAAGAATCTTTCACAGTAAGAGCAGATCCTAATCAAATTGTAGACTGTGAGAATGGCCAAGTTATAAATACCGTACATTGTTATGAAAACGGAAACAATCAATATGTTGAAATATATAGCTTCCAAAGCTCTTCAGGTTTCCCATTAAATATTTTATTCAATTCAGGGACCATAGAAACATGTTGTGATACTATTAGAATTGAAGAAGGAGACGGAACCCTAATATATGAAGGTACTGGAAATGCAGGAGATTTAGCAGGATTAAGCTTTACTTCAAATACAGATAGAATAGTTGTATTAGCCGAAGCAGATGGTTCTGTAAGTTGCGCTAGTGGAAGTAGAGAACCATGGGACTTCGATGTATGGTGTCAAACGTGTTTACCTCAAACAGTTAGTTTTGATGTAGTAAATGGAGATTGTGCAACAGACCCAAATAACCCTGTTTTTGAAGTAGCAGTTGATATTACTGATATGGGTGATGCAACTTCTTTAACAATAACAGACACGGCAAACCCAAGTGAAAGCCAGGAAGTTTTTGAAACGGGTATTATAATATTAGGACCATATCCAGCAAGTACAAACGTAGTGGTTACTGTGGCTAATACCAATGACGAAAACTGTGTGGTAGAAAGTAATCCATTAACGTTTTTATGTCCACCACCACCAAACCCTTGTTCTATTGCTTATGCAGGAGAAGATCAAACGGTAGACTGTGAAAACCCTGACGCTACACTTACTGCAAACTTCCACCTTTATGGACAGGACACAGAAAATTATGAAATAAACGCTATAGACACTTGTCCTACACCACCAGTTGATGGGGCAACACCAACTAGTGTTGATACAGATGATGTTTGGTCTGAAGTTATTGACCTTGGTTTCGAATTCTGTTTCTATGGAGGAACTTATGATCAAGTAATAATTGGATCTAATGGTGTAATCAGTTTTGAAATTGAAAACGCAGGAACAGGAAACGGTTGGGATTTACAACCTTTCGGTGAAGGTCCATCTACCTTACCAAATGCAACTAATGATGTTATTACAGAAGGAAATATTTTTGGTGTGGGTCATGATATAAACCCAAACACTTGTGGAAGTATTGACTACGTTGTATTAGGTTCAGCACCTTATAGACAATTTGTAGTTAACTACAATGCTGTATGTCATTTTGGATCTCAATGTAGCTCTAACGAGTCTACAAGTCAAATCATCCTTCATGAATCATCAAATAATATTGATATTCATGTTATTAGTAAACCAACTTGTACAGCTTGGAACGACGGCCTTGCCGTAATAGGTTTACAAAGTGTAGATGATACACAAGCGGTAACTCCTGTAGGAAGAAATACTGGAGTTTGGACTGTTGATGAGCCTGAATCATGGAGATTCTCTCCTTCAGGAGTACCTAACTATACTTTAGAATGGGTAGACGAAGATGGAACCGTAGTTGGTGATACTGATACCATTGTTGTTTCTCCTACTGAAACAGAGACTTACACATTCCAAGTAACTTATGATTTATGTACAGGCGGTCAATCAACAGTATCAGATGATGTTCTTGTTGAATATCTTGGAGGTAGTGATTTTGATGCTTCATTTACAGTAACGCCTACATGTGATGGAGGTACAGTAACTATTGATGGCGATGCAGGAGGTACATTTGCTTTCAACCCAGCAGCTACCGATGATGCTGTTATCAACCCTACTACTGGAGAAGTAACTGGAGCAACACCAGGAGCAACATATACAATTGAGTATACCACTGCTGGAGAGTGTCCAGCAATATCAACTCAAGAATTAGTAGTATTACCAGAAGAGAATGCGTCATTTACAATAGTAGCTACATGTGATGGAGGTACAGCAACTATTGATGGAGACACAGGTGGTACATTTGCTTTCAACCCAGCAGTTACTGATGATGCTGTTATCAACCCTACTACTGGAGAAGTAACTGGAGCAACACCTGGAGCAACATACACAATTGAGTATACTACTGTTGGAGCATGTCCTGCAACATCAACTCAAGAATTAGTTGTGTTACCTGAAGAAGATGCAACATTCATATTAACATCTGAATGTGATGAGACAACAGTTGTAATTACCGCAACTATAACAGGTGATACAGGAGGTGTATTCTCGTTTGGTGAAACACCTAATGACGATGCAGTAATTAACCCTGAAACAGGAGAAATTACAGAAGCAACTGGAGGCGCAACTTATACAGTAATGTATACAACATCTGGCGACTGCCCAATGACATATGAGCAAACAATTCAAGCTGATAACTGTTTGATGAAATTAATCCCGGAAGTTATTACACCTAATAAGGATGGCTTTAATGATACCTTCGATTTAACTGGTTATGATGTAACAAGTTTAGAGATATTTAACAGAAACGGAGTTAAAGTATACAGTAAAACTAATGGTTATACAAAGGAGTTTGAAGGCATCGCTGATAATGGTGATGAGCTTCCTGTAGGAACATACTTCTATGTTATGAAGTATGGAAATAACGAAGTAAGAACATCTTGGCTATATATTAACAAGTAAACTAACACAACTAAATTTTAATAATGAAAAGACTATATATAATTCTCGTACTTTTCTTGTTTGTATCGCAAATGCAAGCACAACAAGATCCGCAGTATACGCAGTACATGTATAATATGAACGTGGTTAACCCAGCATATGCAGGATCATTTGATGGTATTGCTATAGGAGCACTTTACAGAAGTCAGTGGGTTGGTTTAGATGGTGCACCTAATACAGGTACACTATCTTTACATGCGCCTGTTGGTGAACGTGTAGGGTTGGGTATATCATTTATCAATGATGAAATTGGTCCTGTAAGAGAAAACAATGCTTATGCTGATTTCTCATATACACTACCTCTAGGTGGAGATCATAAACTTGCTTTAGGTATTAAAGCCGGAGCAACATTTCATAAAATAGGTTTAACAACACTTGCAGCAATAGATCCTAATGATCCATTTCTGCAAGAAAATGTAGATGCCGTAACACCAAATGTTGGTGCCGGTGCTTACTTATACAAGCCTAATAAATACTATGTTTCTGTATCTATGCCTAATATGCTCAATTCGGTACATTTAGATGCAACAAATGGTACTAAAGTAGGTTCAGAAACTCAACACTTATTTGCAGCAGCCGGTTACGTATTTAATCTGTCAGATAACTTTAAATTAAAGCCTCATGGGTTATTTAAAATGGCTTTTGATGCTCCTGTAAGTTTTGATGTTAATGCTAACTTATTTATGTATGACATTGTTGAAGTAGGTGTAGGATATCGTTTAGAAGATTCGTTTAGTGGGATGATTAATTTTATGATTTCTCCAAATTTAAGAATTGGATATGCTTATGATAATGTGCAATCTGATTTGGATATAGCAACAACATCATCACACGAGATATTTATTAATTTCGATTTCAGTTTCGTAAAGAAAGTATCACGTTCACCTCGTTATTTCTAATCACTTAAGCTAAACATAATGAAAAACTTTAAAATATTTATTGCACTATTATTATTTAGCAGTTTAAGTGCAACTGCTCAAAACAAATCAACGCAGTCTGCGGATAAGCATTTTGCTAAATTCGAGTTTATTGAAGCTATAGAAGATTATAATAAGCTAGTAGAAAAAGGAAAAGGCGATACCTATGTATATACTCAATTAGGTGAAGCAAACTATAATATATTCAACACAGAAGAAGCTGAACGCTGGTACGCAAAAGCATTAGAGACTTCTCAAAATGCAGAGATTGTATACAAGTATTCTCAAATGCTAAAAGCAAATGGAAAATACGAAGCTTCAAATGTGCAAATGAATAAATTTGCTGATATGCGTCCTGGTGATGATAGAGCTATTGCTTTCAAAGCAAATCCAGAATACCTACCTAAAATTTTAGAAAAAGGTAAAAAATTCAATATTCAAAATTTAGACATAAACACTGAATTATCAGAATTTGGAGGCGCTATAAATGATGGTAAATTTTATTTTACTTCTGCAAGAAATAATGCTAGACGTAATTATGGATGGAATGATCAGCCTTTTTTAGATATTTATGTATCAAACATTCTATCTGATGGCTCTTACCAAGAGGCAGAGCAAATAGAAGGAGCTATCAATACTAAATATCATGAAGGAACTGTTTCTTTCTCTCCTGATGGAGATACCATGTATTTTTCACGTGAAAGCTTTTTTGAGAATGAATTTGAAAAAGATAGTGTTTCTAATACCAAATACAGTGTATTACACTTATTTAAGGCAACAAAAGATGGTGATAAATGGAGTAATATAAAACCACTACACATCAATAGCCCTAATTATAACGTAAGTAACCCATCGGTAAGTGTAGACGGAAAAACACTATTCTTCCAGTCTAATATGCCTGGAGGTTTTGGTATGTTTGATATCTATAAAGCCGATATTAAATCTGATGGAACCATTGGAGAACCTGTAAATTTAGGTCAAAAAGTAAATACTGAAGGAAACGAAAAATTCCCTTATTCAAGTGATAACGGAACACTTTATTTTTCTTCTGATGGCCATTTAGGTTTAGGAGCTCTAGATGTATTTTATACAAAAATAATTGATGGTAAATTAGCACCAATTCGTAACGTAGGAATACCAGTAAATAGTAATGCAGATGATTTTGCTTTTTACATGAATGAAGAATCTGGAGAAGGTTATGTATCATCAAACAGAGATGGAGGAAAAGGTAGTGATGATATTTATTTACTTAAAAAATTACAACCTATTTGTGATGTGTTAATCACGGCAACTATTGTAGATGCAAACACAGGAGAAGTTCTAAAAGGCGCTATGGCATCTATTTTAGATAACGACGGAAACAAATTAGCTTCTAAATTATCTAATGAAGAAGGTATAGCTGAATTTATTGTAGAGTGTGAAACTGATACAGAAATTGAAGCAACACTTGATGGTTACGAAAGTAATAAAGTAACTGTAAAAGGAACTAGAGACGAAGAAACAGCGGTACAAATTCCTTTAACTCCAATAGAAGAGATCATTGTTGAAGATAGAGTTGAATTACAACCTATTTATTTTGATTTTGACAAATCTAACATCACAGCTAAAGCTGCATTTGAGTTAGATAAACTTGTTCAAATCATGAAAAAATACCCAGAAATGGTAATAAAAGCAACATCTCATACAGATAGTAGAGGTTCTAATTCATATAACGAAAGATTATCTGATAGACGAGCTAAAACTACGGTACAATATGTGATTTCTAAAGGCGTTGATGCAAGTAGAATTACAGGTATGGGAATGGGAGAAAATGAACCAAAAGTAAAATGTGGATCTAACTGTACTGAAGAAGAACATCAATTAAACAGACGTTCTGAATTTATTATTGTTAGTGGAGGTCCAGCCTCGCAACAGTAGTAGATAACTACAGTAATTACAAATAAAAAAGCCCGACATTAATATTAATGTCGGGCTTTTTATTATTTAATTTGATTACCATCTTTATCAAAAAAGTGGTATTCTAGATACGTGTAAGCATCTCTTGGTAAAACTTTAACCCATTTTTTATGTTCAAAAAACCATTTTGAACGAATAGATGGAAAACCTTTAGTTATAAAGGCTGCTATAAAAGGATGTGTGTTTAAAGTCATCTTTTTATAGTCTTTTTTAATTAGTTGTTCAAGATCTTGAGTAATCTTTTGTACAATGCCAATAGGAGCTTCTACTTCTTGCCCATTAATTATTGCGTCAGGATTTTCCTCACGAGTTTTAATGTTCATTTCAGGACGAACTCGTTGTCTGGTTATTTGTACTAAACCAAATTTACTTGGAGGTAAAATTTTGTGTTTCGCTCTATCATCTTTCATTTCTTCACGTAAATGATTGTAAAGCGTTTTTCTGTTTTCGGCTTTAGTCATATCAATAAAATCAACTACAATGATACCTCCCATATCACGCAGTCTTAATTGTCTAGCAATTTCAGTAGCAGCAATAAGATTTACTTCAAGTGCTGTATCTTCTTGAGATTTTGCTTTGTTAGACCTATTTCCGCTGTTTACATCTACAACATGTAAGGCTTCAGTATGTTCTATTACTAGATAGGCGCCTTTTGCCATAGAGACTGTTTTTCCAAAAGAGGTTTTAATTTGCCTCTCTATTCCAAACTTTTCAAAAACAGGGATGTTTGATTGATGTAACTTGACGATTGATTCTTTTTTTGGTGCAATTTTTTGCACGTAATCTTTAATTTGAATGTAAAGCTCTTCATCATCAACATGAATACTTGTAAAGGTGTCGTTAAAAATATCGCGTAATAACGATGAGGCTTTGTTTAATTCGCCTAACACTTTACTAGGATGATGTGCTTTATGTAGCTTTTTACACATTGCGGTCCAACGACCTAACAAATTTTGTAAATCTTTATCTAGCTCAGCTACTTTTTTGCCTTCGGCTACAGTACGAACAATGACACCAAAACCTTGAGGAGTTATACTCTTTACAAGGCGTTTTAAGCGTTCTTTTTCATCTTTAGATTCTATCTTTTGAGAGATAGAAATTCTATCAGAAAAGGGCACTAAAACAATATATCTACCAGCTATAGATAGCTCTGAACTTATTCTTGGTCCTTTGGTTGATATAGGTTCTTTTACAATTTGTACTAATAGCGATTGATTTGATTTTAAGACGTCATTTATTTTTCCGCCTTTATCAATATCTTTTTCAAATGGAAAGTTTTTTAAAGAAAAATCTTTTAGTTTACCTGTGCTTACACGTTTGGTGAATTTTAAAAGAGAAGGCAGTTTTGGCCCTAAATCATGATAATGTAAAAAGGCATCTTTTTCGTAGCCAACATTTACAAAAGCAGCATTTAAGCCAGGAACAGCTTTTCGTATTTTGGCTATAAACACATCGCCAACAGAAAAGTTGTTACTGCTTTCATCTTTTTGTAATTCAATTAGTTTTCCATCTTTTAATAAGGCAAAATCAACATTGTCGGAACTAGATCGAATAATCAATTCTTTATCCATTTTGTTAATTTTTATCCATACAATTATGTATAGATGGATTAATACTAATTCTTCACAGGATTTTTCAATCCATAGAGTTACTACTATAAACGCAAGGTTTTACGTTTGTAGAAAACTCATTATCAAAGAACGTTTTACTTTTAAAACCAAAAAAGTAGTTAATCAACTACTTTTTCGACTTATTTTTTCTTTTTGTGACGATTAGCACGTCTTCTTTTTTTACGCTTATGCGTTGCAACCTTGTGTCTTTTACGTTTTTTACCACTTGGCATAAGTTTGTCGGTTTTTTAAGTTAATACTAGTTAAATATACTATTTAACGTCTACATTGGTTTTTACACCTTCAACGAAAATTTTTGCAGGTTTAAATGCAGGGATGTTGTGTGCAGGTATTTTGATAGTTGTATTTTTAGAAATATTTCTACCTGTTTTTTCTGCTCTTGTTTTAATAATAAAACTACCAAATCCTCTTAGGTAAACATTGTCTCCGCTTTCTAAAGAAGTTTTTACTTCTTCCATAAATGTTTCTACAGTTGCTTGAACGTCACCTTTTTCAATTCCTAATTTTTCAGAAATTTTTGCTACTAAATCAGCCTTCGTCATTTTAAATATTATTATTGTGTTACTATTAATTTATTAAAGGGATGCAAATATAGGAATTTAAAATTCAATATTTCAAACCTAATTCACTAAAATTTAATATTATAAACCTTTACTTTTGCAAATTGTATATTTTTTAAATGAACATTACTAAAATTTTAATAAACTGGTATTCAATTAATAAGCGAGTTTTGCCGTGGAGAAAAACGAAAAATCCATATCATATTTGGTTGTCAGAAATAATTTTACAGCAAACCCAAATTAAGCAAGGACTTCCATATTATGAAGCTTTTATATCAAAATATCCCAACGTTTTATCGTTAGCTAATGCACCAGAAAGTGAAGTTTTAAAACTTTGGCAAGGTTTAGGATACTACTCGCGTGCTAGAAATTTACATGCATCTGCAAAATATATAGTTAATGACTTAAACCAAGAATTTCCTGATACTTATAAAACTTTACTAAAATTAAAAGGCGTTGGAGATTACACGGCTAGTGCTATTGCTTCAATTTGCTTTAACGAGCCTGCCGCAGTTGTTGATGGTAATGTGTATAGAGTTTTATCAAGATTTTATGGTATTGATACACCTATAAATAGTTCTAAAGGAATAAAATTTTTTAAAGCTTTAGCTCAGGATATTATAGATGAAAACAACCCTGGCGATTATAATCAAGCTATCATGGAGTTTGGTGCTGTGCAGTGTAAACCAGCAAATCCTGATTGTAATTTATGTCCTTTAACTCAGGATTGTGTAGCATATAGAAATAATAATGTACAGGAATTACCTGTTAAGATTAAAGCCAAAAAACCACAGAAGAAGTTTTTTAATTTTTTAGTTTTTATTTCTGATTCTGAAACTACAGTATTAGAGAAACGAAAAGGAAAGGGAATTTGGGAAAACTTATATCAATTTCCGCTTCTAGAAAGTGATAAGAGCTTGACTGAAAAATCTATAAAAGAAATACTTAAAGATTACAAGTTAACAAAAAACAGCTCTTATAAGCTTACGCTTTTTAATCAGGATGAGATAATTCATAAACTATCTCATCAACACTTGTATGCTAAATTTTGGATACTTAATGTTTCAGAATTACCACAGGCTGTAACACCAGTACCAATATCAAAAATAAACGATTACGCTGTTCCTGTTTTAATAGGTAACTTTATTGAAGCATTCAATTTTTAAAGTATTAGGTAACACTGCTCATATTTTTTTATTAATTTTAAAAAAAAGAACAAGTTAAAACTGTAATTTTGCTTTAATAAAACTATAAATTATGTCAGGAACATTGAATAAAGTTATGCTAATTGGGCATTTAGGAGATGAAGTGAAAATGCACTATTTTGAAGGTGGCGGCTGTGTTGGTCGTTTTCCATTAGCCACTAACGAAACTTATACAAATAAGCAAACAAACGAGCGTGTTACTAATACCGAATGGCATAATATTGTAGTAAGAAATAAAGGTGCTGAAATATGTGAAAAGTACTTAAGTAAAGGAGATAGAATATATGTTGAAGGCCGTATTAAAACCAGAAAATGGCAAGATGATAGCGGTAATGATCGTTATTCAACCGAAATACAATGTACAGACTTTACATTTTTAACAACAAAAAATGAAAGCTTAAATCAAGCATCTTCACAGCAACCACAAGCTAATAGCCAAACAAAACCTAAAGATCACAATATTGAAGATGGTGATGATGATTTACCATTCTAATTGTTTAACTAAAATATACGTAATTGGATCCTGAACCCCCGAGTTTTTATTTTGCTTTATTAACGATTGATTTCTCAATTGTTTTTGGTTATGTATTATTGTTAATACTTCTGTTATGCTCTGCTTTAATTTCTGGAGCCGAAGTTGCAATGTTCTCATTAACGCGAACAGATATAGATGATAATATAGATGAAAACACAAACGCCCTAAACATAATAACAAAGCTTTTAGAGCGTCCTAAAAAACTACTAGCAACTATTTTAGTAGCCAATAACTTTATTAATATAGGTATCGTTATTTTATTTGCTTACTTAAGTGACTTTTTATTTAAAAGTATAGACTCTGAAATACTACAATTTTTTCTTGAAGTTGTAGTTATAACATTCCTTATATTACTTTTTGGAGAAATTTTACCAAAAATTTACGCTAGTAGAAATAGACTGAAATTTGCTGTTTTTATGGCCTATCCATTGCGGGTTTTAGATATTGTTTTTTCACCATTAAGTTTACCTATGAGAAGCGTTACTATAGCAATACATAGTAAATTGGGTAAACAAAAATCAAACATAAGCGTAGATCAGTTATCTCAAGCTTTAGAGCTTACAAGCGAAGAAGACACAACCATGGAAGAACAAAAAATTCTTCAAGGAATTGTCTCTTTTGGAAATACAGATACCAAGCAAGTAATGAGACCACGTATAGATATTTTTGCATTAAACATAAATCAAAAATACTCTGAAATTATTCCTGAAATAATAACCAATGGCTATTCTAGAATTCCAGTTTTTGAAGATAATGTAGATACTATAAAAGGAATTCTTTATGTAAAAGATTTATTACCTTTTATAGATAGGAAACAGTTTGACTGGACAACCTTATTGCGAGAACCATTTTTTGTGCCAGAAAACAAAAAACTAGATGATTTAATGGCTGAATTTCAAGAAAAGAAAGTACATTTGGCTGTGGTTGTAGATGAATATGGAGGGACTTCAGGGCTTATTTCATTAGAAGATATTATTGAAGAAATAGTAGGCGATATTAGTGATGAGTTTGATGACGAAGATTTAATTTATTCTAAGTTAGATGATAAAAACTATGTGTTTGAAGGGAAAACACCTTTAAAAGATTTTTATAAAATAGTAAAGCTTGAGAGTGATACACTTTTTGAAGATAATAAAGGTGAAGCTGAAACCATAGCAGGATTTGTTTTAGAAACATCAAAAAGTTTCCCTAAACCAGGAAGTAAAATAAATTTTGAAAATTACGTTTTTACTATAGAAGCTTTAGATAAAAAGCGAATAAAACGTGTAAAAATAACGCTCCCATAATTTATGAAATACCTTAATATTTTTGTTTTTATATTACTTTTTTGTCTATGCCTTTCTTGTGGAAATAATCCTGTTCCTAAACCAAATGCCTACTTAAGGTTAGATTACCCTGAAGCAGAGTATCAAGAAACAAATTTGAATTTACCTTTTACTTTTGAAAAAAATAAATTGGCTGAAAATGTAGTGCTAAAACCAGTAAGAGGATCTGAAGATTATGGTGTCAATTTAGAGTATCCCTCATTAAAAGGGGTTATATATTTAACTTATAAACCTGTTGATGATGATGTTGAGCATTTAAAAATACTTTTAAGAGATGCTCAAAGCTTTACACAAGAGCATACGCTTAAAGCTGATGAAATTATAGAACAGGTTTACGAAAATAAAAAACACAAGGTTTACGGTATGTTTTATGAGGTAGGCGGTAATGCGGCTTCTCAATCCCAATTTTATGTGACAGATAGTGTTAATCACTTTTTAACAGGGTCGTTGTATTTTTATGCAAAGCCAAATTACGATTCTATTCTTCCGGCTGCATATTATTTACAAAAAGATATTCAGCATATCATGGAAACCGTACAATGGAAACAATAAAAAAAGCCTCTCAAATTTGAGAGGCTTTTTTGTTAGTTTTTTTCAGAAAACTCATCAACAGTTTTCATGTCTTTCACAGAGTAGGCATCGCCTGTCTTTTTTACTACCTCTTCAAGCGATGTAGTAGTTACTTTAGCATTATCATACTCTACCATAGCTAATTTTTTGTCAAAGTCTACTTTAGCAAACTTTACACCTTCCATTTTAGCCATTTTCTTTTCAATGGTTTTAGCACAACCCATTGCACAAGTCATACCATCTATAGTAAATTCAGCTTTAGCATAAGTGGCATTAGGATCTAATTCTGCTTTTTCAGTAGTAGTTTCTACTTCAACAGTTTTTACTTCTGGTGTTGCGTTGTTTTTACAGCTTACAATTGTAACTGTAAAGCAAGCAATTACAATAATATTTTTGAATAGTTTCATTTATAGTACAAATTAAATTTGTTACAAATTTAATGATAAATAGTGTTTATTACGTTAATAAGTGAGAATTTTGTGATTTAAAAAAATAGCATATGAAGCATATTCAAGTAAAGTGGTTATATCTCTTTACGCTTTCTTTAATTTGGGGAACTTCTTTTATTTTAATTAAGAAGTCTTTATTAGGGTTAACGCCATATCAGTTAGGAGCTTTAAGAACAGTAATAACAGGTTTTTTCTTATTGATAGCAGGTTTTAAAAGTTTGAGAACAATAGCGACACATCAATGGAAATGGATCGCTTTATCTGGTTTATTGGGGTCTTTTCTTCCTGCATTTTTCTTTGCTATTGCCGAAACCGAAATAGATAGTGCTATTGTTTCTATTTTAAATTCGCTAGTGCCACTTAATACTATTTTGTTTGGTTTTGCTGTTTTTAAGATAGCTTCATCTAGACGTCAAATATTAGGTGTTATTATTGGCTTTATAGGAACAGCAATTTTAATATTAAAAGGCGCAGAGCTTAATCCAAATCAAAATTATTTATACGCAGGTTTTGTTATTGCATCTACTGTGATGTATGCATTAAATGTGAATATTATAAAACGATATTTACAAGACGTAAAGCCATTAGGAATTGCAGCAGGGAACTACTCTGTTATTATTTTACCAGCTGTTGTGGTTTTGTTTTTTACGGATTTTTTCTCTGATACAACGTGGAGTCATCCTGATTTTAAATTGTCGTTAGTTTATGTTACTATTTTGGCTTTTTTTGGTACAGCTTTAGCTAAAGTGTTTTTTAATAAACTAGTACAAATATCTACACCTGTTTTTGCTTCTTCTGTAACATATGTCATGCCCATTGTGGCTTTGACTTGGGGTTTTATAGATGGTGAAGGCTTTAGTTTGCTACAAGGGTTTGCGGCAGTTATCATATTAATTGGGGTTTATTTATCTCAAAAAAAGAAAAAAGCCTGAAGCATTGCTTCAGGCTTTTTTTAAGTTGTTAGGCTCTTAATTAGTCAAAATCAGAATCACTAACACCTTCGTTTACTTTAACTTCTTTTACAATGAAATCAAATTTACGAGGTCCCATAGTTTGTGAAATTTTGAAAGGAAACTTAACGCCTGCTACTTCTTTATAGTCAGTGAAAAATGTTTCACTTTGTCCCATTTCAGAGGTTTTAACTTCTTTTATTTTTAAACCAGACTCAACACTGTAATAAATACTAGTTTCATCGTCTACTTTAACTTTGTAAGCTTTTTCTCCATCAAGATTTTCTATTTTTTCTAAAGTTACACCACCATTTAAGTAATTAACTTCAGGGAAAGGAGAAGATTCTACAATTGCTTCTTTTACTTCTTCTTCGCTCATGTCTGTTTTTTGACCTTGAGCTACAGTATATCCTGTTTTACCATCTACAACACGTTTCATTATAGATTGTCCCATTGCTGAAATTTCTTGAGCAGATTGATTTTTAGATGTTTTTTTCATTTCTAAATTCATCATCATGCCAGGTTGTAATTCAGCTTCAGCTAAAATTAAAACAGAATTTACATTGTCTAATTTAGCTTTTCCGCCAATAGCTTCGATGTATGCGTTTAATACTTTGTTAACATCAACATCAGCAGGCATTTCTATTTCATAGTTTGGCTTTTCTGTTGGGTTTGCATAACTATCAAAATATTTGATAGGAATTCCTGTTTTTTCAAGGTTTTCAAGAACTTCGCTACCTTTTCCTACTACAACAACACGTGCGTTTTCAGGTTTAAAATACTTATTTGCTACACGGTTTACATCGGCAGCTGTTACAGCATTAATTTTTTGAAGGTATGTTGTGTAAAAGTCTTTTGGTAAATCGTTAATTTTTATGCTTAAAGCATAACGAGCAATAGTTTGTGGGTTTTCAAGAGCAAGTACAAAATCACCAACATATTTAGCTTTAGCATTAGCTAATGCTTCAGCAGATACAGGTTCTGTTTTTATTCTGTTTATCTCTTTTAGTGTCTGAACAACAGCGCTGTCTGTTACCATATTTCTTACAGAAGCACCAGCTCTAAATCGAGAAACATACTTATCAGCGCTTAATCCAGAACGGGCTCCATAGGTGTAACCATGTTCTTCTCTAAGATTCATGTTTAAGTAGCTGTTGAATCCGCCACCTAAAATTTTATTAGCAATTAAAACTGAATGATAATCAGGGTCATTCATTTTTAAATCTACATTATTAGTTACAGAGATGTTAGACTGTACAGCATTTGGCATATCTATAAAATCTATTTCGGTTTTAGCTACATTATTTTTAGCTGCTGGTACAGGAGCTGTTACGTCTAATGATTTTTTCCATTTACCGAAATATTTTTTTACTTGCTTTTCAATAGTTCTAAAATCTACATCACCAACAACAACTAAATATGCATTTGTTGGATTGAAGTTTTCTTGATAAAAAGCATTTACATTGTTAAGTGTAATATTGTTTAGGGTTTCTTCACTAATGTATTCTCCGTATGGGTGATGTGTTCCGTATGCTAAAGCACTTCCTACTCGTCCAGCTACAGCGTCAACACTCTTTTCATTAGATTTGATTCCTTCTAGAGCTTTTTCTTTTTCTTTTTGAAATTCTTCTTCGGTAAGTAAAGGGTTGATTGCTGCATCAGCCATTAATTCTAAAATTCTTTCAGAATATTTAGACAGAGCGCTAGCAAAACCACCACGGTAGCTAAAACTCATGCTGGCTCCAAGGAAATCTATTTCTTCATTAAACTCATCTTTAGAAATTGATGTTGTCCCGTTTCCTAGCATACTTCCTAATAATCCAGAAACACCAGCGATTTTTCCTTCTTTAACAGGATTATTGTCAATAGTTAAAGTGTAAGAAACACGAGGTAATTTGTGGTTTTCTACAACAAGAACTTTTAGTCCGTTTTTTAGTTCAAATTCACCAGGAGTTTCCAAAGTTATTTTTGGTGCAGGTCCTGGTTCAGGTTGTTTAGAACGATCTATTTGTGCAGATACACCAACAGATAGTAAAAACAATGCGATTACTGTATATATGTTTTTTTTCATTGTATTATTTTTAATGTTTTATTGGTCGTCTTTTTTAGGTAAATATTCTAAAACTAAACGTTGATTAGGATTCAAGTACTTTTTAGCTACTGCCTGAATGTCTTCTCTTGTAATTGATCTATAAATATCAATTTCGTTATTTATAAGCTCTGTGTTACCAAAAAGCATGTAGTAACGAGCAAGAGAGTTTGCAATACCAGATATACTTGAGTTAGAGTTTACAAATTGGTTTTCAAAAATGTTTTGAAGTTTTTGGTAATCTCTTTCAGAAATTAATTCATTTTGAACTTTTACAATTTCCTCGTCAATTTCTTTTACTAAATCATCAAGTTTTACATCTCCTAAAGGAAGACCAAATAATATATATGTTCCGTAATCTTCTTGGCTATTGTTAAATGCGCCTACTTGAAGTGCCATTTTCTTCTCGTCTACAAGTTTTTTGTATAATACAGACGATTTTCCGCTACTTAAGTATGTTGATAACATATCTAGAACATAAGCATCTCTATCTTTCATAGATGGCGTTCTGTATGCAGCAACTACAGCTGGAATTTGAATATTTGGGTCGTAAGCTTTAGCTCTAATAGTTTCAGTAATAGGGTCTTCTTTAGGGAAGTTTCTTGTAATCTCTTCTCCTCTAGGAATTGGACCAAAGTAATCTTGAATCATTTTCTTTACAGAAGGCACATCAATATCACCAGCAACTACTAAAACAGCATTGTTTGGCACATAGAATTTTTTGTTAAATGCTTGAAACTCTTCAAGAGTTGCAGCATCTAAATGTTCCATCTCACCAATAGTTGTCCATCGGTAAGGGTGTTTTTTAAACATATTCTTCTTTACGTTTTCAAAGAATCTACCATATGGTTGGTTGTCTACACGTAAACGTTTTTCTTCTTTTACAACTTCGTTTTGAGTGTCTACACCTATTTGATTAATAATAGGGTGCATTAAACGTTCAGACTCCATCCATAAACCAAGTTCTACACTGTTAGATGGAAATACTTCGTAGTAATATGTTCTGTCATCTGTAGTATTAGCGTTATTGCTACCACCGTTTGATGTTACTATGGTAAACCACTCACCACGTTCAATGTTTTCTGTTCCTTCAAATAAAAGATGTTCAAAAAAATGAGCAAAACCTGTGCGTTCTGGGTTTTCATCTTTAGCACCAACATGATACATAACAGAGGTTGTAACTACAGGAGCAGAGTTGTCTTGATGTAAAATAACGTGCATGCCGTTATCTAAATCGTACTCTTCATACTTGACTTCTTGTGCAGTTGCTAAAGCGCCAACTAACAACAAAGAAGCAAATGAGAATATACTTTTTTTCATTTTAGGTTGTTTTTTGAATTTATAAAGTTTCTTATATGTCTAAAACTTTAGGGAAAAGTTACAGATGCTCAAAAATAAAGAAAACAGATATAAGTTTATTCATAAGATTATTAAATTTTTAAGCTTTAATTATTATAAACCATAAATTTTTCCGAAATTTAAAGATAAGTAACCGCTCAAAATTATATGTAATTATGAAATCTACTATTTCTGTCGCGGTAAAGTATGGGGTTTTTACCGCAGTAATGTTAATTGCTTATTTTTTAATTTTAAAACTATGTGATTTACACAACAACCCTTGGTTTAGATTGTTTAATGGATTAATTGTAGCTTATGGTGTATATGTCGCAATTAAATATTATAAGGTAACTTCAGGAACCACATTTAACTATACCAATGGTTTTAAAGCAGGCCTATTGACAGGTTTTTTTGCCACATTTTTGTTCACGCTGTTTATGGCTATTTATTTATTTCATTTAGATGTTGACTTTAAGAATAACTTGTTGAAAGACTGGTTTCAAGATTACAATCAAGGAGGTGGAATACTCATCTTTATTATTCTTATAGAAGGGTTGTCTTCTTCTGCAATTTTAGCATTAGCATTTATGCAATTGTTTAAAAACAGTAAAAATCTTAACCCAAAATAAATAAAACGTTTGTAGTTTAATTAATTAGCAGTATATTTGCACTCATTTTTTGAACAAATTAATTAATATAAACGTTACGCTATGTACGCAATTGTAGAGATAGCAGGGCAACAATTCAAAGTTGAAAAAGACCAAAAAGTCTTTGTAAATCGTTTATCTGTAGAAGAAGGAGAAGCAGTATCTTTTGATAATGTACTTCTTTTAGGAGACGGAGACAAAGTAACTGTAGGCGCCCCAGCTATAAATGGAGCTCAAGTAGGAGCAAAAGTTTTAAAGCACCTTAAAGGTGATAAAGTTATCGTTTTCAAGAAAAAGAGACGTAAAGGTTACCGTGTTAAAAATGGACACAGACAATCTTTAACTGAAATTGTAATTGAAAACATCGTAGCATCAGGAGCAAAGCCAGCTGCAAAAGCTGAAAAGAAAGCTGCTCCAGCTAAAAAAGAAGCGCCAAAAGCTGCTTCTAAAAAGTCAGCTGCAAAAGCAGATGATTTAAAGAAAATTGAAGGTGCAGGACCAAAAGCTGCTGAAGCATTAGTAAATGCAGGATATGAAACATTTGCTAAAGTTGCAAAGGCAAAACCTGAAGAGTTAAGCGCTGTATTATCAGAAGCAAGCTCAAGATTAGCTCATATTGTAACAGATACTTGGCCAAAACAAGCTGCATTAGCTGCTGATGGTAAGTGGGATGAGTTAAAAGAATTACAAGACAGATTAGACGGCGGAATCGAAAAATAATCCGTTATTATTAATAATATAAAACCTTAAGACAATGGCTCATAAAAAAGGAGTAGGTAGTTCTAAAAACGGTAGAGAATCAGAATCGAAACGATTAGGTGTTAAGATTTTTGGTGGTCAAGCTGCTGTAGCAGGAAATATCATCGTAAGACAAAGAGGTACTGCACATAATCCAGGTGAAAATGTGTATGCTGGAAAAGATCATACGTTACACGCTAAAGTTGACGGTATCGTAAAATTTACAAAGAAAAAAGATAATAAATCTTATGTTTCTGTAGAGCCTTTTGAGGCTTAAGAAACAGGTTTCTTTACTAAATTAAAAAACCCTTTCTGGAAACAGAAAGGGTTTTTTGTAAGTAAACTTTGCTAGAATATATTGTATAAAAAAAGTCCAAACTGTATGTTTGGACTTTTTTATTATATCTAAAAGCAAAAAGTGTTTAGTATCTGTAGTATTCAGGTTTAAAAGGACCTTCTACCTTAACACCAATATACTCTGCTTGGTCTTGCTTAAGTTCTGTTAGCTCAACGCCAATTTTTTCAAGGTGTAATTTCGCTACTTTTTCATCAAGATGCTTTGGTAACATATACACTTTGTTTTCGTAAGCGTCTTTGTTGTTCCAAAGTTCTATTTGAGCCAATGTTTGGTTTGTAAACGAGTTGCTCATTACAAAACTTGGATGTCCTGTTGCACAACCTAAATTTACTAGACGACCTTGAGCTAAAATGATAACATCTTTACCGTTTACGTTGTATTTGTCAACTTGTGGCTTAATTTCATCTTTAGTGTTACCGTAGTTTTTGTTTAACCAAGCCATGTCAATTTCATTATCAAAATGTCCAATGTTACAAACTATGGTTTTGTCTTTCATAGCTTCAAAATGCTCACCACGAACAATATCTTTATTTCCTGTAGTTGTAATCACAACATCTGCATTACCAACAACAGTTTCCAGCTTCTTCACTTCAAAACCGTCCATAGCAGCTTGTAGTGCACAAATAGGATCAATTTCAGTAACAGTTACAATACTTCCTGCACCTTTAAAAGAAGCAGCAGTACCTTTACCAACATCACCATAACCACAAACAACCACACGTTTTCCAGCTAGCATAACGTCAGTTGCACGACGAATAGCATCTACAGCACTCTCACGACAACCGTATTTGTTGTCAAATTTAGATTTAGTAACGCTATCGTTTACGTTAATAGCAGGCATTGGTAGTGTGCCTTTTTCCATACGCTCGTATAAACGGTGAACACCTGTTGTAGTTTCTTCACTCAATCCGTTAATTCCAGGAACTAACTCTGGGTATCTATCTAATACCATATTTGTTAAATCACCACCATCATCAAGAATCATGTTAAGTGGCTTTCTGTCTTCACCAAAGAAAAGTGTTTGTTCAATACACCAATCAAATTCTTCTTCGGTCATATTTTTCCATGCATAAACTGCAGTGCCAGTTTCAGCAATAGCAGCAGCAGCTTGATCCTGTGTAGAAAATATGTTGCAAGAACTCCAAGTTACTTCAGCACCAAGAGCTTGTAATGTTTCAATCAAAACAGCAGTTTGAATAGTCATGTGTAAACACCCTGCAATACGAGCACCTTTTAAAGGTTGTTCATCTTTATATTCTTCACGAAGGCTCATTAAACCTGGCATTTCTGCTTCGGCTAATTCAATCTCTTTTCGTCCCCAAGCCGCAAGCGACATATCTTTTACCTTATTAGGTACGTAAGCAACAGTTTTTGTACTCATAGTTATCTTTCTTATTATTTTTTATAGTGTAACAACTTTGGCAATAGCACTTAAAATAGTTAAATTCGCTTACCAAAATTGTATGATGTGCCAAAGGCTGTGCAAAGATAATCAATAACTTTCAGAATACTAAATGCCACTATATAAAACTCTTAATCCCAATTCACAAACTACTGTTAAAATCTGGAAGATAACAGAGTCTTTTGATGAGTTAAAAAAAGATATTTATTTACGTCCAGAATGTGAAGCTCGTGTTTCAAGAATGAAAAGTGAGTTACACAAACGAGGTTTTTTAAGTGTGAGACATTTGCTAGCAGAGTTTGGGTACACAGATGCGGATTTGTTTTATGATGATAATGGTAAACCACACTTAAAAGATGGAAAGCACATTTCTATTACGCATTCGTTTACATTTTCAGGCGTTGTTGTTAGCGATACTAACGTAGGTATTGATATCGAAAAACAACGAGAAAAAATAGGTGTCATAGCGCATAAGTTTATGGAATATGAGTTTGAATACCTAGATAAAAAAGATGCATATTATATAAATAAGCTTACAGTTATTTGGTGTATTAAAGAGTCCTTGTATAAACTTTTTGCCACACCTGGTTTAAGTTTTTTACAACATACACTTGTGATTCCGTTTATGATGAAAGATGAAGAAACAATAGCTTGGATAGATTACAATAATAAAAAACACCGATACCAAACCACCTTTTTTGAGTTTGAAGGTTTTACATGTGCTTTTGCTTTACCAGCATAAATGATAACAATTTATAATAACATACAACAGGCAATTGCAAATCAAGAAAAATTATTAGCTGTTTTAATAGATCCTGATAAGTTTCATGTGCAAAATACAAAACCCTTTATTGATAAAGTGAATGCTTCCATAGCGACCCATGTTTTTGTTGGAGGTAGCGAAGTAGAAGCAGAGCTTACAACTATTTTAGTAAAAGAAATAAAGAAGCACACACAACTACCTGTGGTTTTATTTCCTGGCGATGTCACACAAATTACTGAAAGCGCTGATGCGTTATTGTTTTTATCATTAATTTCTGGAAGAAACCCAGAGTATTTAATCGGGAAACATGTTAAGGCAGTTTCAAAACTAAAAGACACGCAACTCGAGATTATTCCAACAGGATATTTGCTTATAGAAAACGGAAAAGAAACAGCTGTACAACGCGTAACAGAAACACAACCTTTACAAAAAAACAACAGCAGTCATATAGTAAACACAGCAAAAGCTGGAGAGTTTTTAGGTATGAAACTTATTTACCTTGAAGCAGGCAGCGGAGCTATCGAGCCTGTCTCAAAGCATATTATTTCTGAAGTAAAAGAAGTATTGAATATTCCACTTATTGTTGGTGGCGGAATTAGAACTACAACAGCATTACAAAATGCTTACCAAGCAGGAGCTGATGTTGTGGTTATAGGAACTGCTTTTGAAGAAGACGAATCATTTTTTGACAGTTTAAAAAAATAAATATGAAAATATCAGTAGAATTAACATTGACACCATTACATGATGATTACGAGCCATCAATCATCCATTTTATTAAAAAACTTCGAGCATCAAACCTTAAGGTGTTAGAAAATCCATTAAGCACGCAGGTTTATGGTGATTACGATGAGGTTATGCAGGTGCTTACAACCGAAATAAAAGAAGCTTTTGAACTTGTAGAAAGAGGCTTGCTGTATATGAAAATTGTAAAATCTGACAGACGCGATTATGAGCCACATTTTTGATTGGTTGTTCTCGCAGTATCAAGGTATAGATACACACTTAATAGTTCTTGAGTTTATAGGTGTCTTCTTTGGCTTTTTAAGTGTTTGGTATTCCAAGCAAGAAAACATTTTGGTGTACCCAACAGGGATTATTAGCACAGCAATTTTTGTTTATATTCTTTGGGTTTATGGTCTTTTAGGCGATATGTTTATAAATGCCTATTACTTTTCTATGAGTATTTATGGCTGGTATTTCTGGACTAGAAAAGATGATAATAACCAAGAAGTACCAGTAACAAAAACTACAAAAAAAGAACACTTGTGGAGCGCAGTTATTTTTGTTACTACAATTCTTTTTGTGGTTCTAATTTATAAAGTAAATGATAAGTTTGATTCATGGACAGCTTATGTAGATACTGTTACAACTGCCATATTTTTTGTTGGTATGTGGTTAATGGCAAAAAAGAAATTAGAAAACTGGACATACTGGATTATAGGAGACTTAATTTCTGTACCCTTATACTTTTATAAAGGGCTTGTTTTCACTTCATTTCAATATTTTTTGTTTACTATTATAGCTATTTATGGATATTTAGCATGGAAGAAAAGCTTAAACAACAACCATCAAACTGCATAAAGGTCGTTTTATTTGGCCCAGAAAGTACAGGCAAAACAATTCTGGCAAAAGCTTTGTCAGCACATTATAATACTTTGTGGGTTCCAGAATATTCAAGATTATATGCCGAAGAAAAAGCAAAAAATAAAGAGGTTTTAACCAAAAAGGATGTATTACCTATAGCTGAAGGACAAATGTTATTAGAAAACAAAATGTCTAAAAAAGCAAAAGATTTACTTATCTGTGATACTAATTTGCTTGAGACAAAAGTCTATAGTGAAATGTATTATGATAACTACTGCCCAAAAGATTTACACAAATTTGCTTTAGAAAATTACTATAATCTTTATTTTTTAACTAATATTGATATACCATGGCAAGCCGATGGTATTAGAGATAAGCCTAATGACAGAAATAATATGTTTCAAGCTTTTAAATCTGCCTTGATAACATTTAATAAACCGTTTGTTTTATTAAATGGCAATTTACAAGAGCGCTTAAGTATAGCAACAAAACATATTGATGAATTATTAAAAAATAGTGTATGAGTTTTTCTAAAAAAGATATTAAACAAATAGAACAAAAAGGCCTTACTATTGCTCAAGTAAATAAGCAAATAGAAATGTTTAAGTCCGGTTTGCCTTTTACCAATTTAGTATCTGCAGCAACAGTTGGAAATGGTATTTTAAAACTCACAAACCAAGAGGAAACTTATTACACAGAAATATTTAATAACGAAAAAGATCAAAAATGCCTCTTAAAGTTTGTTCCGGCTTCTGGAGCAGCAACTAGAATGTTTAAGTTTCTTTTTACCTTTTTAGAGGCGTATAATCCAGAAAAAGAAAGCATCAACGCTTATTTAAATAGTAAAGATAATAAGGACTTGTATATCTTTTTTGTAGGGCTAGAAAAATTTCCGTTTTATCGAGAAATAAAAGATCAGCTAAATGTATTGTACCCAGATTATGAAACGTTAAGCATAAGCAAGCAGTCGCAACTATTTGTTAAGGCTATGTTAGATGAAAACGTTATGAATTACGGAAATTTTCCTAAAGGATTATTGCCTTTTCACGAGTATAAAAACAATGTTATTTCAACAGCTTTTGAAGAACATTTATTTGAAACAGCTTTATATTCATCAAGCAGTTCTAGCGCAAAATTACACTTTACCATTTCTGAACAGCACAAAGACAAATTTAACAGCGAATTTGCCAGAATAGAAGAAAAAGTAGAGAAAAAAACAAATTCTCAATTCGATATCTCCTTTTCTTACCAAAAAGAATCTACAGACACTATCGCTGTAACACCAAAAGATAAACCATTTAGAAACGAAGATGGTAGTTTGTTATTCAGGCCTTCAGGGCATGGTGCGCTCATAGAAAATTTAAACGAGCTAGATGCCGATATTATATTTATAAAAAACATTGATAATGTAGTTGTATGTAAATACAAAGAAGAAGTAGCAAAACACAAAAAAATACTAGCAGGTATTCTAATAGAAATCCAAACTCAAGCATTTAAGTATCTTGAGCAAATAGATAATGAAACTTTAAACTGTGATGACGTTATTAGCATAGCTAAATTTTTAGTGAATAAAATGAATGTGAAAATATCTCATGAATTTGAAAAGTATGCTGAAAAATATCAAATAGAATACTTAAGAGAAAAGCTTAACAGACCGATTCGTGTTTGCGGAATGGTAAAAAATGAAGGAGAACCAGGTGGCGGACCATTTTGGGTAAAAGATGAAAGTGCAAACGTTTCACTACAAATAGTTGAAACAGCACAAATAAATAAAAAGAATACACATCAAAAAACCATCTTAAAAAACGCGACTCATTTTAATCCAGTAGATTTAGTTTGTGGTATAAAAGACTACAAAGGCAATAAGTTCAACCTTACCAAATATGTAGATCATAAAGCCGCTTTCATAACCAAAAAAACACGATTAGGAAAAGATCTTAAAGCACTAGAATTACCAGGACTTTGGAATGGTAGTATGGCCAATTGGAATACCGTTTTTGTTGAAGTACCTCTTATTACATTTAATCCTGTAAAAACCGTAAACGATTTATTAAAAGCGCCACATCAAATAAAATAGTGTGATAAACGATGAAGCTCTCATAGCAGAACTAGTCTTTAAAGCTGTAAGGAGCTCTGGAGCTGGCGGTCAGCATGTAAATAAAACAGCCTCTAAAGTTGCGTTGTATTTTGATGTAGAAGCTTCGCGGGTACTCACTGAAGAACAAAAGGCTTTGCTTATTAAAAACTTAAAATCAAGGCTCACTTTAAATTATGTGTTAATATTACAATGTGGTGAAAGTAGAAGTCAGCATAAAAATAAGGACACTGTTACAGGACGATTTTTAGAAGTCATAAATCAAGGTCTTGTAGTTCCTAAAAAACGGAAAAAAACTAAAACTCCAAAAGTAGAAAAGTTAAAACGTTTATCAAACAAGCGCCAACAATCTGAAAAAAAAGCAAGTAGAAAACCACCTAAAATAGATTAAAAAATATTTTGGATTCGTAATTCTAAAATCAGAAATCTCTACTATCTTTGCAGCGTTCTCAAAAAGGGGTGCCTATTATCGGCTGAGATCATACCCAATGAACCTAGAACAGGTAATGCTGTTTAGGGACTTTGAATACAAAAAGCTGTATCCGGAATAGCTTATGTATTCTATTTATAATCAATTATTAACAAAGAATAATGACCTCTTTTATTCGGCAAAAACTATTTTATCGAATGAAAAACCTATTCGCATTTTTAGCATTATTTGTGCTATCTGTCAGTGCTTTTTCACAAGAAAAACAACAAGATTCAACAACTGTTGAAGAACTAAAAGAAGTGCTTTTGTCAGCAACAAGAGCAAAAGACAAAACACCTGTAGCTTTTACTAACATTAGCAAAGAGCAACTTGAATCAACCAATTTAGGTCAGGATTTACCTATTTTATTAGACCAACTTCCATCAGTGGTAACAACTAGTGATGCAGGAGCAGGCGTTGGTTACACAGGTATTCGTGTGCGTGGTACAGATGCAACACGTGTAAATGTAACCATAAACGGAATTCCTTATAATGATTCTGAAAGCCAAGGTACATTTTGGGTTAATATGCCAGATTTTGTGTCTTCGGTTGAAGATATTCAATTACAACGAGGCGTTGGTACAAGTACTAATGGTTCAGGAGCTTTTGGAGCAAGTTTAAATTTAAAGACATTAGAACCATCAAAAGAAGGCTATGCAACTACAACTCATGTTGTGGGTTCATACGGAACTAGAAAACATAACGTTAGTCTTGGTTCTGGTTTGAAAAATAATTTCTATGTTGAAGGTCGCTTGTCAAAAATTATGAGCGATGGTTATATAGACAGAGCTTCATCAGACCTGTCATCATATTATACAGAAGCAGGTTATTTAGGAGAGAAAACATCTATAAAAGCCATTGTTTTTGGAGGAAAAGAGAAAACATATCAATCATGGTATGGAACCCCTGAAGCCGTTGTAAATGGCGATTTAGCAGGAATTCAGGCTTTTATTGATAGAAATTATTCTTCTGATGCTGAAGCAGCAAACATGTTGTATTCTGGTCGTACTTACAATTATTACACATATGATAATGAGGTAGATGATTATGAGCAAACTCATTATCAATTGCATTTTTCACATCAGTTTAGCGATTATTTTTCAGCAAATATTTCTGGAAACTATACACGAGGAAAAGGCTTTTTTGAGCAATATAAAGATGGAGAAGAAGTAGGTGATTATTTTCCTAACAGTCCAGATGCTAGTGAAGAAGGAGATGCAATAAGAAGACGCTGGTTAGACAATCATTTTTATGCATTTGTTTACTCTTTAAACTATCATAAAGATAACTTGAACTTATATTTAGGTGGTGGCTACAATAAATATGACGGAGATCATTTTGGAGAATTAATTTGGGATTCTTTCCCTGTATCAGTACCAATTAGGACAAACTACTACAATAGTTTAGGGAAAAAGCGTGATTACAACACATATTTTAAAGCTGAATACACTATAAGTAATAACTGGTTTGCATTTGCTGATTTACAATATAGACGTGTAGATTACTCATCATACGGGAATAGTTCAGATTTAATTCCTATAGCTGTAGATGAGCAATATAACTTCTTTAATCCAAAGTTGGGACTAACGTATTCTTTTAATAATTTCCATAGTGTTTATGGGTCTTTTGCAGTGGCAAATAGAGAGCCAAATAGAGATGATTTAACCAAAAACCCGACACTACCTAATCCTGAAAGATTGCATGATTTTGAGTTTGGTTACAAGCTTAAAAAACCAAAATACTATGCTACAGCAAACCTGTATTACATGAATTATAAAGATCAATTAGTGTTAACTGGAGATCTAGATAACGTAGGTGATGCTATTAGAATGAATGTTGATAAAAGTTATAGAGCAGGTATAGAATTACAGGCTGGTTATAAGTTTTCTAATAAATTACGTATTGATGCAAATGCTACATTTAGTAAGAATAAAATAGATGCTTTTGATTATGTGGTTTATGATACCCAATATGACCCTAATACATATGATGAGGTTTCTTACGCGCCAGTTACTACCTCATATAAAGATACAGATATTTCATTTTCACCAAATGTTGTTGCAGGAGGAACAGTAACATTTTCTCCAGTAAAAAATCTTAACCTAGCATTAATATCAAAATATGTAGGTAAGCAATATTTAGACAACACATCTAGTGATAGTAAAAGTATGGATGCTTATTTTGTAAATAACTTTAATGCATCTTTTAAGTTGAATCCGTCTTGGATGAAAGAAATTGCGTTTAATCTATTGGTAAACAATATTTTTAATGAAAAGTATGTGTCTAATGGTTATACATATAGCTATTACTATAGACCAGAAAATTCTAATGATGCACCTATCACAGAGAATTTTTATTATCCACAAGCAACTACAAACTTCTTATTGGGAGTAACATTGAAGTTTTAAACTAATTTTCTGTCAGAGCAGAAATTTTAAACAAAAAACCCAAACATCACTGTTTGGGTTTTTTATACTTTAGAGACAATGAAAAATCTTTCAACATTACGGTATTTGTTTTCAGGAATTGTATTTTCTCTATTACCTTTTTATAGTTTTATCTCATGGCTAAATGTTTTCAATCAAAAACATATAGAAAATCAAAAAGAACGATTGGTCGCTTTTAAAGATTCTTTTATGTTGTTTAATGTCAACTTGACTGTATTAAGTTTTGTAAACCTATTATTTTGTGTGGCTGCTATTGTTTGTTTTTCTATATAATGTGTGGAGTTTGTTGTAATCTCTAGTTGTTATAAACTCTGATAATATCACCGTTAACTTCAACAAAATAGCGCCTTAATGTATAAGGACCAACAGTACCCTCTTGGCCAATACCATTAAAAATTTCATAACTATTTTCATCATTATCACAAGAACAATGTGCAATAATTCCTTCCATGGTAAGCTTTGAGCAAGTTTGTAAATAGTGATTAGGGTCACTTAACTCAAAAGCACTATATTGATTACTGCCAGCATAAAAAAGAACAACACCGTTAATGCCATATTGAGGTAGAACAACATAATTACCCGCAAACTTTAAATCATTGTATTGTGGTAAATTGGTGTTTATAGTGTTTTGAGAATCAAATTGGTAATTTGGAAGATATTGGTTGTTTATTAAAAGAGAATTGTCATCATTTTTATTACAAGAAGCTGTAAAAAAAACAGCTAAAAGCATAAAACAAATAAGTTTTATAACACTAGATATAGGTTGTTTTGAGTGGTTTTTCATTGAGCAAAATTTTGAGTGCAATTTACAATAAAAAGCAAACAGAGTTAAATATTTTGTATATTTGCATAGTAATCTCGTGAGAACGAGATTTTTTGCGTTTAGTACACGTTCTTTTTGAGAATGAATAAACTAAACGTTATTTTATAATATAAACGATGAAGTTATGAGTAAAGTATCTTATTACACAGCAGAAGGTTTAAAAAAATTAAGAGACGAATTAAGACAGCTAAAAGATATTGAGCGTCCACGCGCTTCACAAGCTATTGCTGAAGCTAGAGATAAAGGAGATTTAAGTGAAAATGCAGAATATGATGCCGCTAAAGAAGCTCAAGGTATGCTAGAAATGAAAATTTCTAAATTAGAAGAGGTTTTAGCAGGTGCTCGTGTTATTGATGAATCACAACTAGATACGTCTAAAATTTTAGTGCTTTCTAAAGTTAAAATTAAAAACCAAACCAATGGTATGGAGATGACATACACTTTGGTAGCTGATGGTGAAGCCGATTTAGCGTCAGGAAAAATATCTGTAAACTCTCCTATTGGTAAAGGTTTATTAGGTAAATCTGTAGGTGAAGTTGCTGAAGTACAAGTGCCAAATGGTGTTATGAAATTTGATATCCTTGAGATATCTAGATAAGCAATTTTAAAAAATATCGAATATATAATTTAGAATTCCTGTTCAAATAAAAAAACCGAACAGGAATTTTCTTTTTATATTTACCTAATTACAAGTTTTTAAAGTAATAAAAAAAGTATGGCATCTATATTTTCAAAAATAATTTCTGGAGAATTACCTTGTTATAAGGTTGCTGAAACCGAAGACTTTTTAGCGTTTCTAGATATCAATCCTAACGCAAAAGGACACACACTTTGTATCCCAAAAAAAGAAGTCGATAAAATTTTTGATCTAGATGAAGCAAGCTATCATGGACTTATGGCTTTTTCACGCCAAGTAGCTTTAGCTTTAAAAAAAACCGTGGATTGCAAACGCATAGGAATGTCTGTAATAGGATTAGAAGTACCACATGTGCATGTGCATTTAATTCCGCTTACCACTATGGAAGATGCTAGGTTTACTACAAAAACATCTTTAACGTCTGAAGAATTTGAAAATTTAGCGAAAGCTGTTCAGCAAAATTTATAGAAAATTTAAAACAGCCAATGTTATTATTGCAACAACTACTATTACAGAAACAATAATAAGTAGCCAAGCTGTTTTTTTGAGTTTTAAAGAAGCCTTTTTTGGTTTAAAAGCTTTTTTTTGATACGCAAATACACGCTCTATATCATCTGTCCAGTTTACAGGATAAATAATAGTGTTACACGTTTTGCATTCTATTTCTTGTGTTGTCTCTTTGGTAATAGATTTGTATAAATTGGTTTCAACAAATTTTTGTTTAAAAGTAATTTGAAGTCCGTTAGTGTTATAACACTCTGGGCAGTTATTGTTTAAAGCAGCTTCTTTTATTGTAATAAATTGTTCCTTCATAACTTAAACCGATTTTAAAGCGATTTGCATAGTGGTTCCTTTTCCTATTTCAGAATGAAGTACTTTAATTTTTCCTCCATGAAACTCCTCAATAATGCGTTTAGCCAAAGAAAGGCCTAATCCCCAACCACGTTTTTTTGTTGTAAAACCAGGCTCAAAGATAGTGTTAAATTGTTTTTTAGGAAGCCCTTTTCCTGTATCAGTTATTGCTATTTTTACTATGTGCTCAATTTGAGAGATTTCAATAGTAAGTTTTCCTTTACCTTTCATGGCATCAATAGCATTTTTTACAAGGTTCTCAATGGTCCAACTATAAAGTTGCTTATTTAGGTTTACATAAATCTCTTCAGGTGGTGTTATAATTTCAAAATCTATCAACTTTGAAGATCTTGCTTTTAAGTAGTCATAAGAGTCTATAGTTTCTCTTACTATATCTGTTTTTTCAAGTGTAGGTAGCGAACCTATTTTGCTAAAACGTTCTGTTATGGTTTGTAAACGACTTATGTCTTTTTCTATTTCTATAATATACTCCGGATTCGTGTTTTCAGATTTTAAAATTTCGGTCCAACCAATAAGTGATGATAATGGTGTGCCAATTTGATGAGCGGTCTCTTTAGCCATTCCAGACCAAAGTTTGTTTTGAGTAGCAATTTTAGAACTTCGGTAAAAAAAGTAAACAACAGCACCAAACAAAATAATGATGAGTAATAATGCTAGCGGATAATACTTTATTTTATTTAACACATCAGAGTTACCGTAGTAAAGTGTGCCATAAATAATGGTTTCATTGGTGGCTTTATCATCATAAGAAATGAGTATTGGTTCATTTTCTTGAGAGAATTGATGAATAAGCTTTTCTATATATAAGCTATCTTTTATTTTTTCTTCGTTAATATTTTTGTAATCCCCTAAAATACCGTCTTTATACACAAGCATTGGGTTTGTAATATTGCTGCTAAAAACTTTATCAACAACAGGGTTTACATTTTCGCTTAAAGGATTTTTAAGAATCTCTTTCATAGATGCTGCCCAAACATCCATTTTAGTTTGTTCTTCAACTTTAAATTTTTGAAAAAACACATACGTATTCCAAAGAATTAAGGAAATAATAGCAAAAGAAGCAATAACAATAATCCACCTAATAAGGTTTCTATATTTTGAAAAAACCATAAATTTTGTTTCAAGTTCTAATATAATGCAAATCTGTTAATAATATTGCTTGACAAGTAATCAAATCATTTTTAGTTCAATATCATAATAGTTACCTTTGTGGAAATTAAATAACATTAATGACATCATTCGAACCTAAAGACTTATCAACAGGAAAGTTACATGGCTATTTGTTAAGCGCTGTTGCGCCAAGACCTATAGCTTTTGCTAGTACTATTGATGAAAATGGCACCCCAAATCTGTCTCCTTTTAGTTTTTTTAATGTATTTAGCGCAAATCCGCCAGTGATGATTTTTTCGCCAGCAAGACGCGTAAGGGATAATACCACAAAACATACATTAGAAAACGTAGAATATTTAAAAGAGGTGGTTATAAATGTGGTGAATTATGATTTGGTTCATCAAGCTTCATTAAGTAGTACTGAATACCCAGAAGGTGTTAATGAGTTTGATAAAGCAGGTCTTACTATGCTTGAATCTGATATTGTTAAGCCTTTTCGTGTTGCAGAATCACCAATTCAGTTTGAGTGTAAAGTAACTGATATTATTAAATTAGGAACTGAAGGAGGTGCTGGAAATTTAGTAATTTGTGAAGTAGTAAAACTTCATATAGAAGATGATGTTCTTGATGAAAATGGCGTTATTAATCAAGAGAAGCTAGATTTAGTTTCTAGAGCAGGCGGAAGTTTCTATAGTCGTGCTAAAAGTGGTTTTTTTGAAATACCAAAACCGCTATCTACATTAGGAATAGGTGTAGATAGTTTCCCAGAAGAGGTTAAAAACAGCATGATTTTAACAGGAAATGAACTAGGCATGTTAGGAAATGTAGAGGCGTTACCATCTCAACTTGAAGTTGATGCCTTTTTAGAAACAGTAAGTGAGCGTTACCCTAATATTACCACAGCGTCTCATAGAGAAAAGCATAAATTAGCTCAAAACTATTTAAGTTTTGGTGATATTTTAAGTGCTTGGAAAATTTTATTATCATAAAACATAAACGCTTATTTTAATAGGCGTGCATAAATTCAAATTAAATTAAAACATGGAAGTACAAGGAAGAATTAAATTAATTGGAGAAACCCAAAGTTTTGGAAGTAATGGGTTTAGAAAGAGAGAATTGGTGGTGACAACAGAAGAGCAGTATCCGCAGCACCTTATGATTGAATTTGTTCAAGATAAAACAGACTTGTTAAACACGTATCAAGTAGGTCAGCAAGTAAAAGTAAATATTAATTTACGTGGAAGAGAATGGACAAACCCACAAGGTGAAGTAAAGTATTTTAATTCTATTCAAGGTTGGCGTATAGAGGCAGTACAAGCAGATGCTTCAAATCCAGAAATGCCTCCTGTTCCACCAGCACAAGCTTTTGAGCCTGCAAATAATTTAAACGAAGAGGATCATGATGATCTTCCGTTTTAAAAAAATATAATAATTCAATTATTTTAAGGTCTATTAAATATTTTAATAGACCTTTTTTATACAATGCATTATTTGTCAAAACATATTGCTTTTCCAGACGTAAATCTAGCAACACCAGAAGGTATATTAGCTGTTGGCGGAGATTTATCTGTAGAAAGATTATTGCTTGCTTACAAGAGCGGTATTTTTCCGTGGTTTAACGAAGGAGAACCTATTATATGGTGGTCTCCAGATCCAAGATTTGTATTGTTTCCTGAAAAACTCAAAGTTTCAAAAAGTATGAAACAGGTCTTGAGAAATACAGAATTTGAAGTAACGGTAAATCAGGATTTCAAACAAGTGATAGCAGCGTGTGCAAAGACAAAACGTGTAGGACAAGATGACACTTGGATTACACAAACCATGATTGAAGCCTATACAGCGTTATATAATTTAGGTTATGCTAAATCTGTTGAGGTTTGGTTGCATAACGAGTTGGTTGGTGGTTTGTATGGTGTTGACGTAGGCAATGGCGTGTTTTGTGGCGAAAGTATGTTTGCCAAAGTTAGTAATGCTAGTAAAGTTGGTTTTATAACTTTTATACAGCATACTAATTACAAGCTTATAGATTGTCAAGTTTATACCAATCATTTAGAAAGTTTAGGAGCAGAAGAAATTAATAGGACAGAATTTCTGAAATTTTTATAACTATACATCATTATACCTAAAACAACTTACCTCATGGTCGTTTACCATACCTGTGGCTTGCATATGCGCATAAATAACGGTTGAACCTACAAATTTAAACCCGCGTTTTTTTAAGTCTTTACTTAAAGCATCACTTATTTCAGTTGTGGCAGGAGCACTTTTGTAATCTTTAATAGCGTTTTTTATGGGTTTGCCATCAACAAAACTCCAAATGTATTTTGAAAAGCTTCCAAATTCTTGCTGTACTTTCATAAACGCTTGAGCATTTGTAATTGTAGCGTTTACCTTTAGCTTGTTGCGAATAATACCAGCATCTTGTAGTAAACTATCTATTTTAGGTTGCTTGTAGTTAGCAATGGTTTTATAATCAAAATTGTCAAAGGCTTTTTTAAAGTTTTCGCGTTTACGCAAAACGGTTATCCAACTTAATCCGGCTTGAAAGGTTTCTAAAATTAAAAATTCAAAAATAGTAGCATCATCATAAACAGGAACGCCCCATTCTTGATCATGATAAGCTTCGTAAAGTGGATCGCCAAGACACCAACCACATCGCTGCTTTTCCATATATTAATAGTTGTAAGTTTTTGTTTTAAAGATAGACATACTTAATGATATAAATCATGTTTCAAAATAGAAAATCATCTTATTTTTGAATAAAATTTTAATACAAAATGCAAGATATAATAAAGGATAGCTTAAAAAAGCATATATCATATTCAGAGTATACTGAATTGATGACACAACTCGTAGCAGATGAATCAACAACAGGCGCAGATAAAACGGAAGCTCTAATTAATTATACAAAACTTAATGAGCGACGTATGAAGCGTTGGGATAAAACAATAAAACTATCAGAAGACGCTAAAACTAAAATAGCACAATATAAAAAACCAACTACTTGGCTAGTGCTTACAGAGAGTTGGTGTGGTGATGCGGCACATGTGATACCAGCAATAAATAAGGTTGCAAATGAAAATGAGAATATTAATTTAAAGCTGGTATTTAGAGATGAAAATGACGCTTTGATGAATCAGTTTTTAACAAATGGAGGAAAGTCGATACCTAAACTTGTTATGATTGATGATGAAACAGGCAATGTTGTAAATACATTTGGACCAAGACCTAGTGAGGCAACAAAACTTGTTTCGGATTATAAAGAAACACATGGCGTTTTAACGCCAGAATTTAAAGAAGATTTGCAGCGTTGGTACAACAAAGATAAAGGTCAAAATGCAATAGCAGATTTGTTGCAGCTATTAGATGTTTAGTTTTTTTCTTTAAAGTAAAATGTAATAGAACCTAGTTGCGTTTTTTTAGAAGTATCAATACTAAAACGTGCTTGGTTAGCATATTTTAAAGCTTGATCTTTTAAGCATTCGTTTGCTGAAGCATAGGCTGCATTAATGTAAGAATCAGTGACTAAACCTGAAGCGTTAACTTTAATGTTTACAATGATTTTCCCGCCGTTTTCACAAAGGTAAATAGGTGTTGGCAAGTACTTATGCGTTCGGTTTACTAGCGAGTAATGCATGGAGCTATTTTTGTTTACAGATTGCTTGCCAAGCACAGCAGATCGCCTTTTGTTTAAAACGTCATTAACACTGTTATATGAAGCAAGTACATCATCGTCAATTTCAGAGCTTGAGTTTGTTGAACCTTCATCTGTGTCATTATCATTAATTTTGCTTTCAGATGATTTAAATTTGTAATCTTTTGGAGGAGCAATAGGTTGATAAGCTTTTGCGTAGCGCTTGTACTTTTGCGTTTCGTTAAACGCTTTGTTAGTTTCAGAAAGCTTTTCGCTTGGGTTGTCTAAAGATTTTTTATCAGCAGTCTCTTTTGTTTTTTCAGGTTCTAACTCATAGTAGGTTTCTGCCAACTGTGCGTTTTGTTTTTTTAGGCCAAAATTAAACACAGTAAGAACAACAGTTCCTGAAATAAGAACGGTTAATAAAATGGCTTTATGCTTATTTGATAACTGCAATTTTTTGGGTTATATGTTTTTTAATGCCCAGTTTACAGTATAATATACGGAAAAACAGCTTAATTGGTTGTTAAGCTTTCTATAAAGCCATCTATAGAAGTCGCATTTTTAACTAAAAAATCACCAATTCTAGTACGACGTAAAACAGATAAATGCGCGCCAGAATTTAAGGCAGCGCCAAAGTCATTTGCTAGGGAGCGAATATAAGTGCCTTTGCTGCAAACAACTCTAAAATTAAGATGGTTGCCATCTATTTTTGTGATTTCAAACGCTGAAATTGTAACAGTTCTAGATTTAATATCGACAGATTCTCCTGCACGTGCAAATTCATAAAGTCGTTTGCCGTCTTTTTTAATAGCTGAAAAAACCGGTGGAAATTGTTCAATAGCTCCTATAAACTGTTTGGTTGTTTCATGTATCAGTGTCTCGGTGATATGATCAGTAGGGAAGGTTTTATCTATTTCGGTTTCTAAATCAAAAGAAGGTGTTGTGCTACCTATTACAAAAGTGCCTGTGTATTCTTTTTCTTGACCTTGAAAGGTATTTATTTGCTTGGTCATTTTTCCTGTGCAAATAACAAGTAGTCCTGTGGCCAACGGATCTAAAGTGCCAGCATGTCCTACTTTTATCTTTTTTATTTTAAAGGCTTGTCTTATTTCCCAGCGTAGCTTGTTAACGGCTTGAAATGATGTCCAGTTTAAAGGTTTGTCAATTAATAAAATTTGACCATTAAGAAAATCTTCAGCAGTTTTTTGCATAAAATTAGTTCATTAAAGAGAATACAATGGCAATAATACCTACAATGCCACAATAAATTGAGAAATACGATAATTTACTTTTTCTTACTAAAGAAATCATCCAAGTACAGGCAATCATGCCAGAGATAAAAGCTGCTATAAAACCAATTATAATAGGTGTAAAGTTACCGCTGTTGTAAGTTAAATCACCACCTAAAATGTCTTTAGCTATTTTACCAAAAATTAATGGTACAACCATTAAAAAAGAAAACCTAGCTGCTTTAGATTTGTCATTACCAAGTAAAACAGAAGTTGAAATTGTAGCACCAGATCTTGAAATACCAGGCAACATAGCTATGGCTTGAGAGATACCTATAATAAAAGCGTTACCAAAACTTACTTTTTTGTTGGTGTCTTTTGCTTTGTCAGCCAAGAAAAGTAATGCGGCAGTGATAATAAGCATACAGCCAACAAGTAATATGTTTCCGTCAAATAATTGTTCTAACTGTTCTTCAAAAAGTAAACCTACCAAAACAGCAGGAATCATAGAAATGGCAATTTTTAACGCAAATTGTAAATCTTCATTCCATGTAAAGGTTAAAATACCTTTTAGAATGCTCCAGATATCTTTTCTAAAAATAACAATTGTACTTAATGCTGTAGCAAAATGAAGTACAACGGTAAACATTAAGCTTTCTTCAGGTATAGAGTTGTCCCCAAGAATAGCTTTACCTAATTCTAAATGACCACTTGATGATACAGGTAAAAACTCTGTAAGCCCTTGAATAATTCCCAGAATGATAGCGTCTATTATATTCATAGAGCAAATGTATCAAAATAGATGTACCAATTTAAAATAAATTACATCATTTTATTACACCTTAAAAGTAGATTCTCTTATAATTAAGTTGGTCTTTATTTCAATAGTTTTACTTGTTAATGTATCGTTTGTGTTCTCTATTTCTTCTATAAGATATTTTACCGCGGTTGTTCCTATGCGGCTTCCAGGTTGATCTACAGTGGTAAGTTGAGGGTCTATAATTGTTGAGTGTATAGAGTTGCTAAACCCTATAACTGCTATGTCTTCAGGGATTTTTATATTAAACTTTTTGAGTGTTTTTATCACGCCAATAGCCGCGCCATCAGTAATTGCAAAAATGGCATCAGGCCGTTCTTTCATACTTAATAAAATGCTTGCCATTTGTTTGCCTTCTTTCATGCTGATATCATTACAGCTTAAAATAATTTTATCGTCTACAGGAATGTTGTGTTCTTTTAAAGCTCTTAAGTAGCCAGCATATCTCTTTTCAGAATTATATGAAAATTCAGATTCTTTTATAATCGCGATACGTTTTTTGCCAATATTAATTAAGTGTTCTATGGCGTTAAAAGATGCTTCTTCTTCATTTATAACAATTTGTGAGCAAGGTATTTTGCTAGATACCTTATCAAACAAAACACAAGGTATTCTATCTACGGTTTGTAAAATAGCATCTACATTTTTTGTCATTTTAGAAAGCGACATTAAAATACCATCTACGCCAAATTGTATCATGGTATGCATCATTTCTGTTTGTCTATTTACATCATTATTAGATTCTGAAACAATAACCCGATAACCTTTCAGTTCTGCTTCTTCTAGAATTCCTTTTATGATGGTTGAAGTAAAATAATGAGTTATTGTAGGTACAATAACACCAATAATGTTTGTTTTATGTTGTCTAAATCCTTTTGCAAAAATATTAGGCGTATAGTTTAGGTGATCTGCTAATTTTCTTACATTAATTTTTGTACTCTCACTTATGTCTGGATGATCATTAATGGCTCTTGATACCGTTGAAATTGATAAATTTAACTGACTAGCAATTTCTTTTAATGTTGTTACTTTTTTCTTTGACATGTGCTTGATTTCTAAAATATTTAAAAAAACACCGCAAACGTTTTCGCAAACGTTTGCTTAACTTTTTGATAAAATTAATGACTCAAAATTACATTATTGTTAATAAATTTATTCCAATAATAACAAAATATTAATATTTATGAAAAAACTACTACTCACTATTATGTCTGTGTTTTGCTTTTATATGAGTTTTTCGCAAACAGAAATTAAGGGAACAATTATTGACGAAGCTGGAGTGCCAGTTACCGGAGCCAATGTACTTATTAAAGGAAGTGCTTCTGGCACAACGACAGATTTTGATGGTAATTTTAGCTTTACTACAAATCTAGAAGGAGAACAAGTACTACAAGTTTCTTTTATTGGTTATGAAGCCTATGAACAGTCGGTTAACTTACAGGGAACACTAGTAGAGATTAATGCAGTTTTAGCTGAAGGTGGTAATACGCTTGACGAAGTTTTATTAACAGCGACATCAACTACAAGATCGCAAAAAGAAACACCTTTGTCTATTACATCAATAAACTCTAAACAATTAGCAAAATTAAATACAAGTAGCCAAGCTGATGTATTAAGAAGCGTGCCTGGTATCACTGTAGAAGGTGGTGGTGGTGAAGTAGCATCAAATATTTTTGTTAGAGGATTGCCGTCTGGTGGTCAATATCAATTTAACCCATTACAAATTGATGGAATGCCTGTGTTGAGTACATTCGGGTTAAACTCTTCTGCTCATGATGTGTATTTTAGAAATGATTTAGGAATGAAGAGTATGGAGTTTGTGCGTGGTGGTTCTTCAATTTTATATGGTGTAGGATCTGTTGCAGGTATTATAAACTATACAAGTGTTACAGGATCTCCAGTAACAAAAAGTACTATTAGAACAGAAGTGGCTTCAAACTCTAGATACAAAGCAGATTTTGTAACTAGCGGACCTTTAGATGGAGAAGATTCTAACACGTTTTACGCTTTATCAGGATTTTATAGATATGACGAAGGACCAATTAAAACAGGTTTAGCAACTGAAGGTTTTCAATTACGTGGTAATATTAAACACTTAACAAAAAAAGGATCAATAACATTTTCTGGACAATACATAGATGATAACGTTCAGTTTTACTTGCCTTTCCCTCTAGAAGGAGGCTCAAGAGAACGTCCTAAAGGAAATGATGGTCAAACAATTTATACACTGCAAACTGCTGATGCTGCAAACTTATCTTACATGACGCCTGATGGTATGTATAATTCACCTATTGAAGATGGTGTTTTAACTAAAGGTGGATATTTCTTAACTAATTTCAAACACGATTTTAGTGAGACTTTTAAAATGGATGCCAAGCTTCGTTACTCAAGATATCAACATCAATTTAATTTGTTTTTAGACGGTAGTGGTGTTTCTGGAGCCAAAGTTGTAGAAAATCAACAAGAATATTTAGCAGCAAGAAATTTAACTACTGGTAACTTTACATACCTTAACGGGCAACCATTAGCTGCTAATGCTCTACTTTATGAAAATAGAATATTAGATAGAGATAGACCATTAGAAGAACTTATGGCCGATATCAAATTCACTAAAAAAGTTGGCGTGCACAATGTAACTTTTGGGTCCTTTTTATCAAGATCAAGTGCTGGTGATTTTAATGTAATTACAAGCTATTTAAGTGAATATAACAATACGCCAAGATTAGTAAACGTCTCTGGTTATACCGTAAACGGAATAACAAATAGAGGTGTTAGCTATACAAATAGAAATATTTCTAGCAATAAAGTAGCTGTGTTTTTAACAGATGAAATTAAACTAGATCGTTGGAACTTTGATATAGGTGTTCGTTACGAAAGAGCATCTGGTGATATTGAAGTTGAAGGTACTGATACGTATTCTGTTGATAATACAGGGATTGCTAATTTAGATAATGTTGTTTGGGGGAATGGAAGCTACACTAGAGGTCACGTTTCTGCTGATGATTTTGCCGTAGCACTTGCCGGGTTATATAAGGTAAATGAAAACTTAAGTGTTTATGGTAACTTCTCTAGAGGATATTTCTTCCCTGAATTAAGAGGGACAAAATTTGATGCTAACGGAAATCCGTCATCTTATGATACTGAAAAAATATTACAAGGTGAATTAGGACTAAAATATGGAACACCTAAATTTTCAGGAACACTGGCACTTTATGCTGTTGGATTAAAAGACAGACGCTCTATTACTTTTGTAAATACAGCAAATGGAGGAACTACTGAAGATGTAGATACTCAAGATACAAGTACTATGGGTGCTGAAGCTACTTGGAACTGGAGATTTGTTAAAAACTTCAATTTTGGGGGTTCTGTGACATATCAAGATCACGAAATCACAAAATCTGAAAGTGACCCAACAATAGAGGGTAATGAGTTGAGAAGACAACCTAAATTCTTATCAACATTCAATTTAGGATACGATAACAATAAATTTGATGGCATCTTAACTTACAACTATACGGGTGATAAGTATTCTAACGATACAAACACAATAAAGCTTGATGGTTACGGATTGGTAAATTTTAATTTAGGATACACATTCCCAATAGGAGAAGATTCTGAAACATTGAGATTAGGAGCTCAAGTATTTAACCTATTAAACTCTGAAGGGATTACAGAAGGTTCTCCAAGATTAGGAAACAACCAAACCGAAGAAGAATATTTTGTAGGTCGTCCTGTTTTACCTACGCGTGTGTTTTTTAGCGCAACATTCAATTTTTAATTTTTTGATTTAGTTTATTGACATGCAATGGCACTGCTATAAAGTTATGCCATTGCATTCAAAATTATAACTTACTTATTTATGATAGATAATTTATTAGATTCAGCAAAACAAGTTTTAAACGGTAATTTTCAGCCTAAAGGGTTTTCTATTCCTTGTGACGGTTTATATCCTTTTCAATGGAATTGGGATTCAGGTTTTATAGCTATAGGTTTTAGTCATTATGACTTTGAAAAAGCAAAAAGCGAAGTAAAAACCCTTTTAGATGCGCAATGGAGCAATGGTTTTATTCCTCATATTGTGTTTCATAACGAAAGTGATTCATATTTTCCAGGAGCTGAATTTCATAAATCTGAATTAAGCCCTTATGCGCCAAAAGACCATAAAACAACTGGTTTAACACAACCGCCAGTTCTAGGTTTTGTTTTGGAAGAAATGTATCACATACATAAAAACAAAGATGAGGTTTTAGCATTTGTTAAAAACCATATTGATCAGGTATTTAATTGCCACAAACATTTATATGAACACAGAGATCCAAAAAATGAAGGATTGGTTTATATATACCATAATTGGGAGTCTGGTACAGACAACTCTCCTATGTGGGATGAAGTATGGGAAACTATGACAGATATTCCTACTTATGAGTTTGAAAGAAGAGACACCTCTCATGTAGATGCATCTCAAAGACCATCAAACCAGGAATATAACTATTATTTGCATCTTATAGAAATAGCAAAAGCTCACAACTATGACGATGCTAAAATAACAGAGCTTTCTCCATTTTTAATTCAAGATCCGCTTTTTAATGCAATGCTTATCAAGTCTAATCAGGCGTTGATAAACTTGTATGAAATAATTGGAGGTGAAACAGAAAAAATAAATACATTAAAAGCATGGAATACGTTAAGTAAAAAATCATTTAATGATAAGCTCTATGACAAAGAGTTAAAAGCTTATATTCATTATGATTTACGTAATGACAGACCTTTAAGACATGTGTCTTCATCTTCTTTTAGCCCTTTGTTTGCTAGTGTGCCAGATGCTGACAGAGCCAAAGAGATTATAGATAACTTAATGACTGTGTTTGGTAAAGAAGAGTTTTATTTATGTGCGTCTTTTGATCCTAACAGCGATAAATTCAACCCTAAAAAATATTGGAGAGGGCCTGTTTGGATTAACTTAAACTGGATTGTTTTTCATGGGCTTAAATCTTACGGTTATAATGAATTAGCAACTCGAGTTAAAAATGAAACCATTGAGTTAATTACTAAAAATGGATTTTATGAGTATTTTGACGCTAGAAAAGAAATTCATGAAAGTGGAAGCGGTGGTTATGGCGGTAATAATTTTTCTTGGAGTGCCGCTTTATTAATTGATTTATTAAAAAAAGAGAACTAAATATATGAATTGGTTAGACTATAGTATTGTATTAGGCTATATAGTGTTTTTCCTTGCAATGGGATTTTTCTTTAAAGAAAACAAAAACTCTAGCGATTACTTTTTAGGAGGAAAAAAGCTAGGATGGTTTCCTTTAAGCCTTTCAACTATGGCTACCCAATTATCAGCTATTAGTTTTATATCTGCACCAGCCTTTGTCGGACTTAAATTAGGAGGTGGATTAAAATGGCTTACGTTTGAGTTTGCTGTTCCATTGGCAATGATTTTTATCATGATTGTGGTTATACCACCACTATTCAGATCTGGTGTAGTTAGTGTTTATGAATTTGTAGAAAAGCGTTTCAGTGTTTCAACGCGATTAATTTTAAGTGTTGTTTTTCAAATAAGTCGCGCGTTAGGAACTGGCGTAATGGTGTACACAATTGCAATAATTTTACAAGCAGTTTTAAATATTGATTATGTGTACACCATTTTAATCATAAGTGTAATTACTATAATCTACTCATGGCAAGGTGGTATGAAAGCTGTAGTTTGGGGAGATGCTATTCAAATGATTATCTTGTTTTTAGGGCTTGTTATTTGCCTTTTTTACGGATGGGATTTACTACAAGATCACGGTGGCTTGACAAATGGATTTAATTCTGAAAGACTTCAGGTTATAGACTTAAATATGGGTATAGGCGAAGGTAATGAGTACGGTTTATTACCTATGATTGTTGGAGGCTTCTTTTTGTATGCGTCTTATTATGGGTGCGATCAAACACAAGCGCAACGTTTACTCTCTTCAAAAAATGAAGGAACTATCAGAAAACTTTTACTAGCCAATGGTCTATTAAGGTTTCCTGTGGTTTTAACATATTGTATTATGGGGCTTATTATAGGTGGTTTGGTTACCATAGCTCCAGATTTCTTACAAGAAATAGCTCGTTCAACACAAACATTTTTTCCTGAAAGCTATGCAAACAATGGTGTTAAAGCAGATTTAATGATTCCTGTGTTTATTATAAAATATTTGCCTCACGGTTTAATAGGCGTTTTAATGGTAGGAATTTTATCAGCTGCAATGTCATCTTTAAGTTCTACTGTAAACTCACTGTCTGCGGTAACTGTTGAAGACTTTTTTAACAGAGGTAACGTAAAGTTAAGCGAATCAAAGTATATGATGATTTCTAAAGCGTCCGTTGTCTTTTGGGGTGTTGTTTGTATTGCTTGTTCGTTTTTATTTGGTGGTAGCAAAAGCGCGGTAATAGAAATAATAAATGCTGTTGGGTCGGTATTTTATGGACCAGTTTTAGTAACGTTTTTATTAGCGTTTTTTTCCAAGAAAATAAATCATATTGGTATGAATGCAGGTATTACATTAGCAGTGCTTATCAATCTTATTTTCTCTAAAACAATGCAAGAAATCTTTCATATAGATTTAGGATTTCATGTATTCTGGATCTGGCTTAATTTTACAGGCGTAATTATTGCTTTGATTGTTGCCTATGTAGTTAGCGCGTTAACTAAAAATATACCGGCTAAAAAAGTTAATACAGATTTCAAAATTAAAAAGTCAGACTTTTTCATAAAAGAGGTTTATATCTTACTGGCGTTCTTTGTACTTATTTTAGTTGTTAGTTACTTTTTACCTGTACTTTTAGGTTAAATATCAAACCATGAAAATTATTCTAGCACCAGATAAGTTCAAAAATTCATTAACAGGTTTACAGTTTTGTGAGGTTGTTCAAAAAAGACTTGAACAAAGCATTAAAAATGTTGAGGTTATAAAATTACCTCTCGCTGATGGCGGCGATGGTACCATTGATGTCATAAACTTTTATTTGGAAGGAGAACCGGTAAAGGTCAATGTTAGTAATCCTTTCTTCAAAACGATACAGGCTACTTATTTGTATACCGAACAGCAAAAAATCGCTTTTATTGAAATGGCTGAAGCCTCTGGCGTAAAACTTTTAGAAAAAGAAGATTTTGATTGTTTACACAGTACAACTTTAGGTACTGGGCAATTAATATTAGATGCAATAAAAAAAGGTGCTAAAGAAATTATACTGGGTATTGGTGGTAGCGCTACTAACGACTGTGGTATTGGTATGGCAACAGCGCTTGGTTATCGGTTTTTAGATAAAGATAATAACGTAGTAAAGCCTATAGGAAAAAATTTAGCTCTGATTAATAAGATTGATGACACAAACGTACTGCCTGAACTAAAGCATGTAGCTTTCAAAATAGCTTGTGATGTATCCAATCCGTTGCACGGAGAAAATGGTGCTGCATATGTGTATGCACCGCAAAAGGGAGCTTCGCCCAAAGATGTTCTTGTATTAGACAAAGGTTTAAAACATTTTTCTAAACATATAGATAATCATTTTAATATAGATAGTCAATCAATTTCTGGGGCCGGAGCAGCAGGCGGAATGGGTGTTGGTTCTGTGGTGTTTTTAGGAGGTAATTTACAATCAGGAATACAACTTGTTTTAGAACTTGCAAAGTTTAATACAAAAGTAAAAAATGCCGATTGGATTATAACCGGCGAAGGTAAACTAGATCAGCAAACCTTATCAGGAAAAACCATTCAAGGTGTTTTAAACATCGCTCAAAAGCATCAAATTAAAACAGCGGCCTTTTGTGGTAGTGTAGATTTGTCAGAACCAGCGTTAAAAACACTTGGTGTGTCTTATGCTGATGCGGTTATAAATTATGCTAAAAACATTGATGATGCTATGAAAAATAGCAGTAAATATTTAGACGAGATAACACTAAAGTTTTCTGAAGTAATTAATGATTAAATTAGCTTTTTGATGGCTTATCAGGGTCTAATAAAATAGCATACACCTGAAACCCAAAACCTAGTAAAACTAATGTAGGAGCTAATCGTATGCGTCTCCAACTAAAAATCTCTGGATTAAAAACATTAGGGTCATCACTGCCGCCACCAGACATCAAAATAAAACCTAAAGCAATACAAGCTAAACCTATAAGCATAAACTTATAGTTTTTCTTTCCGAAGATAAAGGTGTCTTTTGAGTCTTCTTTTCTTTTCTGTTCTCCCATAATCTTATTTTTAGTCTTCAGTGATGTTATTGTTCTTAAACTCTGTAAATATTATAGTATCGCCTATGGCTAATTGCGAAATATGGCTTGATACTCCTGTCCAAAGTTTAGGTAAGTGCAAAGTAACAGTTTTATTTAAAACTTTTGCGTTAAGAGAATCTAAATTTAATCCGCGTTCTAATCCACGATTTATATAGTAGCGTTGTCCGCTAGTAGTCTCAAAAGTAATGTCGTATGATGTAGCTTCTTCTATTTTAGTTATTGTTCTTGTTTCTGTAACGCAAGATGACTTTTCTGTATTGTTTATTACAAGCGAACCTAAAAGCTTAAAGCCTAAAAAGCCAATTATAACCAGAGTACTTATTATAATAAGACCTTTTTTCATACTAGTAATACAGTTGGTCGGTTTTCAAATTCAAGAAACGTTGGGTAGCAATAAATGTGCTTATCCAAGTAATAACAATACCTAGCAAAAAGATACCGGCAAACAATAAGCCTATTAGTACAGGGTTTTGTAATAAATTAAGTTCTGGAAAAGTTTTATTTATATAATATAAAACTACAGCCATACCACCTAGAGCTACAATAGCGCCTATAATTCCTAGTCTTACACTTTTCCATACAAAAGGACGTCTTATAAACTGTTTAGTAGCACCAACCATTTGCATGGTTTTTATAGTAAATCGTTTTGAGTAAACAGATAGCCTTATCGAGCTGTTTATTAGTAGCACAGCAATCACGGTAAACAAACCGCTTAAAACCAATATCCAAAAACTAATTTTCTTTACATTGTTATTCATAAGAGTTACCAAGTCGTTATCATAGCGTACTTCATCAACAAAGCTTTTACTATTAGCTTCTTCTGCTATTTTCTCTAACTGTTCTGCGGTAACAAAATCAGCTTTTACATGCACATCAATAGAGTTTAGTAATGGGTTAAACCCTAAAAAGTCCATAAAATCTTCACCGTTTTCGGCTTTCATAGATTCTGCGGCTTGCTCTTTTGAGACATATTCGGTAGATTTTACATAATCTGCCATAGCAAGACTTTTTTCTAGCTGCTTGGTCTCAACCTCTTTTGCTGAATCTTTTAGGTAAATTGTCACAACAACTTGCTCTTTAAAATGATCGGATACCTTTTTAGCATTTAATACCAAAAGGCCTAAAACGCCTAGTAAAAACAATACTAAAGCGATACTTAATACGACAGAAAAATACGAAGATATCAATCGGCGTTTTTGATACTTTTCAAACGATGAACTCATAAAACGAATTAGTTAATGTTGTAAAAATATAAAAGATATTTATTCCCTTAAGGTTTATAACGTTGAAACTTTCAACATTGTTATAATAACCGTAAATTTGCGCTTTCAAAAAAACGCAGAAACTCATTCGGATGACATACAATTTCAACGAAATCGAAGCCAAGTGGCAAAAATATTGGGCAGAAAACCAAACGTTTAAAGCAGAGAATACGAGCGACAAACCTAAATATTATGTGTTAGACATGTTTCCGTATCCATCAGGTGCTGGACTTCATGTTGGGCATCCATTAGGATATATTGCTTCAGATATTTATGCACGTTACAAGCGTCATAAAGGATTTAATGTACTACATCCGCAAGGCTATGATAGTTTTGGGTTGCCGGCAGAACAATATGCTATTCAAACAGGGCAGCATCCAGCAATTACTACAGAAACCAACATTGCTACCTACAGAAAGCAATTAGATAAAATTGGCTTTTCTTTTGATTGGAGCAGAGAAGTACGCACAAGTAATCCAGAGTATTACAAATGGACACAATGGATTTTTATTCAGCTTTTTGAGTCTTGGTACAACAACAATACCAACAAGGCTGAACATATAGATACCTTGATTGCTAAATTTTCTTCTGAAGGAAACACCAACATCAATGCCGTGTGTGATGACAATGTCATAAGCTTCACTGCTGATGAATGGAACAACTTTTCTTCTGAAAAGCAACAAGAAATATTATTACAATACAGATTAACATACCTAGCAGAAACCGAAGTTAACTGGTGCCCAGCTTTAGGTACGGTTTTAGCAAATGATGAAATCGTCAATGGCGTGTCAGAGCGTGGCGGACATCCTGTAATTAGAAAAAAAATGACCCAATGGAGTATGCGTATTTCTGCCTATGCAGAACGATTACTTCAAGGGTTAGATACTATAGATTGGACAGACTCTCTAAAAGAAAGCCAGCGTAACTGGATAGGAAAGTCGGTTGGAGCAAGTGTGACTTTCAATGTTAAAAACCACGATGAAACTATCGAGGTTTTCACAACAAGACCTGATACCATTTTTGGTGTAAGTTTTATGACATTGGCGCCAGAGCATGAGCTAGTAACCAAAATAACAACACCAGAGCAAAAGGCTGATATAGATGCCTACATTCAGGCAACAGCAAAGCGTAGCGAGCGTGACCGTATGGCTGATGTAAAAACCATTTCAGGTGTATTTACTGGAGCTTATGCCGAACATCCGTTTACAAAAGAGCCTATTCCTATCTGGATTGGCGATTACGTATTGGCTGGCTATGGTACTGGCGCTGTAATGGCAGTGCCTTGTGGTGACCAGCGTGATTATGATTTTGCAAAACATTTCAATATTGATATCCCTAATATTTTTGAAGGTGTAGATATTAGCCAAGAAGCCTTTGCTGATAAAGATAATACCATCATTACCAATAGCGATTTCCTTAACGGAATGAACTATAAAAAAGCAACCAAGCGCGCCATTTTTGAGCTTGAACAAATTGGGCAAGGCGAAGGAAAAACCAACTATCGCTTACGTGATGCTGTATTTAGTCGTCAGCGTTATTGGGGCGAGCCATTCCCAGTATATTACGTAAATGGTATGCCACAAATGATTGAGCAAAAACACTTGCCTATTACCTTACCAGACGTAGAAAAATATTTGCCAACAGAAAGCGGTGAACCGCCATTAGGCCGCGCTGATGTTTGGGCTTGGGATACACAGTCAAACCAAGTGGTAAGCAATGATAAAATTGATGATAAAACTGTATTCCCACTAGAGCTTAACACCATGCCAGGTTGGGCAGGAAGCTCTTGGTACTTTTTCCGTTATATGGAAGAACAAGCCAATCGCGGTAACACATTTGCTAGCGAAGAGGCACTTCAATATTGGGAAAACGTAGATTTATACATTGGTGGTAGCGAGCACGCCACAGGACACTTATTGTATGCGCGTTTTTGGACCAAGTTTTTAAAAGATAGAAACTTTGTAGGTGTTGATGAGCCGTTCAAAAAACTCATTAACCAAGGAATGATACTTGGTACAAGTGCTATAGTTTATAGAGTAGCTGGGACCAATAAGTATGTTTCAAGTGGATTAAAAAATGATTATGAAGTTGAAGAACTGCGTGTTGATGTTAATATGGTTAATGCATCAGATGAAATTGATATAGAAAAGTTAAAACAATGGCAGCCTCAATTTGCTGATGCTGAATTTGAATTAGAAGACGGAAAATACATTGTAGGGAGAGAGGTTGAAAAAATGTCTAAACGATGGTTTAATGTCGTAAACCCTGATAACATTTGCGAGCAATATGGCGCAGACAGTTTACGTCTTTACGAAATGTTTCTTGGGCCATTAGAGCAAGCAAAACCTTGGAATACTGCTGGTATTACAGGAGTTCATGGGTTCCTTAAAAAACTTTGGAAGTTATATCATCAAGGAGAAGATGTTAATTTAAAAAATGATCCTAATTTTTATCTTCATGACCCCAAAAAAGATGGTGTTTACTCTGCGTTTAAAGCAGTCAAAAGAGGAATTGGGTTGCCAGATGTTGAACCAACAAAAGACAACCTAAAAACCTTGCATAAAACCATAAAAAAGGTTGAGGAAGATATAGAGAACTTCTCGTTCAATACATCGGTATCTACCTTCATGATTGCCGTAAACGAGCTTACTACACAAAAATGTACAAGCAAAGCTGTGTTAGAGCCGTTATTAGTATTGCTATCGCCTTATGCACCACATATTACCGAGGAGCTATGGAGCCAATTAGGAAATACACAAAGTATAGCCACGGCACCATTCCCTAAATTTGAAGAGAAACACTTGGTAGAAAGTAGTAAAAACTACCCAATTTCTTTTAATGGTAAAATGCGTTTCACGTTAGAGTTGCCTCTAGATATGTCAAAAGACGATATCGAAAAAACAGTAATGGCTCACGAGAAAACACAAGAACAACTACAAGGGCGCACACCTAAAAAAGTCATTGTAGTGCCAGGTAAAATTGTAAACATTGTAGGATAAACACCGTATATCCTTACTGTAATACTTAAAGCACTCATGCTGTCATAAATCATTTTTGACAGTTTGAGTGTTTTTTTTATGCCTTAAAAAATAAACACATCAAGTTCATTATCTTTAACTCTTAAAACCAACAATATGAAATACCTTGTTACGCTATTAGTTTTATGTTTGTCTTTTTCAGCCCTTTCACAAAATGATTCGCTACAATTCCCTCAAGATTTTTACGGAGTTTACAAAGGCGACCTGCATATCACTAACCAAAACATAAAGCAGACCATACAAATGGAGTTTCATTTAAACCCAACAGATACTTCGGGTAAATACCAATATATGCTGGTTTATATTATGAATGGCGACCGCCAAGAACGTCATTACAACCTTATAGAGCAAGACAAAGAAAAAGGGCACTATATTGTAGATGAAAACAACGGCATTTTATTAGATGCGCAGCTTATAGATCACACGCTATACGCCATGTTCGAAGTTCAAGGCAACATACTTACTACCACAGAGCGTTTTTACAAAAACAGCATGGATTTCGAAATTACATTTGCAAGTAAAACAAAGCAAAGAGAATCTGAATCTAATGATGAGCAGGCAACTCAAGTTCTCTCATACCCAATCTTGGTAGTACAAAAAGCACACCTAATAAAACAGTAAACTGACAAAATTTCTTAACGTAAATTTGGCTTATTTTTTGCAATATATCTTTAAATTTACATAACTAAAGAAGAAACAATGATAGGATATTATATATTAATAGGAGCCATAGCTCTAGTAAGTTGGTTAGTAAGTAATCAATTAAAACAAAAATTTGCTAAATACTCTAAAGTAAGATTACGTAATGGCATGACAGGACGTGAGATTGCTGAAAAGATGTTGGCAGACAATGGCATTTATGATGTCGAAGTTATTTCGGTTTCAGGTCAATTAACAGACCATTACAACCCTAAAAACAAAACTGTAAACTTAAGTGAGCCAGTTTATAATCAAGCAAACGCTGCCGCTGCCGCAGTTGCCGCACACGAGTGTGGTCATGCCGTACAGCATGCACAAGCTTATAGCGCTCTAGGCATGCGTTCAGCATTAGTACCTATTGTAAGTGCTACATCTGGTATGTCACAATGGTTAGTAATAGGTGGTTTAGTATTAGGAGCAGCTGCTGGAGTAGGATTAGGATATTGGGTAGCTGTTGCAGGATTACTATTTATGGGCTTTGCAACCTTATTTAGCTTCATTACACTACCTGTAGAATACGATGCCAGTAATAGAGCACTAGCATGGTTAAAAGCAAAAAACATGGTAACCCCTGAAGAGTATAAAGGCTCTGAAGATGCACTAAAATGGGCTGCCAGAACCTATCTTGTAGCAGCAATAGGAGCCTTGGCGTCGTTGCTATATTGGGCATTACAAGTGTTTGGAGGAAGAGACTAAAAATTTAAACCAAAATATAAAACCCTTTCAATACTGTTGAAAGGGTTTTTTTATGGAGTAAAGCAAGATTTTAATACAATGTCCTTTAGATGTATACCAAGTATATGCCGACTTTGTACCGACTTAACTTTGGGTTATATTCATATAAATCATTAGGTGACATTCGTAACAAATCACGAATACCTATATCTTAATCTGTCTATCTATTTGTTGTTGTAATGAAATAAATGTTTCGGTTCTAGAAACACCACTTATAGATTGTATGTCCTTATTTAATACCTGCATTAAATGCTCGTTATCACGACACAGTATCTTAATAAAAACACTCCAATTTCCCGTAGTATAATGGCACTCCAAAACTTCTGGTATTTTTTGTAATTGTTTTACAGCTTCAGGATTGCTCATAGCTTTATCTAGGTAAATACCTATAAAAGCCATAGTGGTATAGCCTAAAGTCTTTGGGTTGATAACAAATTTAGAACCTGCTAGCAACCCAGACTTTTCTAACTTTCTTAACCGTTGATGAATAGCAGCGCCAGAGATGCCAACCTGTCTTGCTATTTCTAGAATAGGGGTTCTAGCGTCTTCCATTAAAGCACGTAGTATCTTTTTATCAATACCGTCAATTTGTATGTTTTGGCTTATAAGTTTCATACGTTAGGCTAATAAATGAGTAGCTTTTACATTAAGCATGTAATTAAAGATATAATATGTATAAGCAACTTAATGATTATACATGCAGTTGGTTATAGCCTAAATAAGGAACATCATGTTCCTTAAAGGTAATGTCATACTTTTCTAGCTCTTCCAATATAGGACCATAAACTTCTTTTGTAATAGGTATTTGTACACCAGGAGTTGTTATGGTTTTATTTAGCACAGCTAATGTAGCTATAGCAACAGGTAAACCTACTGTTTTAGACATGGCAGTATAGGTGTCATCTTCACCAATAGTTACCATAGTTGAGTCTATTTGATGTTTTTTTCCGTCTAATTCATAACCAAACTTATGGTACATAACAATCATATCCTTGTCGTCTTCTGCAAGTGCCCAACTATCCATTAATATTTTTTGAAGTATTTGAGCTGGTGTTGCTTGTTTAAGCTCAACCATTTTTTTAGAGCTAAATAAATCTAACTCTATTAATTTGTCCCAAATAATATCATCTTGATCTATTTTTAGTTGGTATCTAAACTTGAGTTCAACAGAATCAGTAGGACTGTAAGGTAAAAAGCTATTTACAAAATCACGGTAGCTCATATTTTCGCTATCTTCAATAGTATAGCTGTCATCTGTCATACCTAGTTGCACAAACATATTCCAAGCACGGCTAAAACCAACACGGCGCATAGTGCCTCGATATAGTGTTTTAATGTTTTCAAGCCCGTAAACACTTTGGTATTTTAACGAGTCTCTATTGGCATAAGCTTCAAAACGTCCATAACCTTCTACATCAAGAAACTCGGTACGTCTAAATAGTCTGTTGTAAGGAATATATTTATAGGTGCCTTCTTGTAAGAATTTTGCTGCACCACCTTGTCCAGCTACAACCACATTTCTCGGGTTCCAAGTAAACTTATAATTCCATAAGTTGTTATCGCTTTCAGGCGCTACAAGCCCACCTGTAAATGATTCAAATAGTAGCATTTTACCGCCTTTCGCACGAATCTTGTCAATAACTTTCATGGCACTCATATGGTCAATACCTGGATCAACGCCTATTTCGTTCATAAATACAAGCCCTTTATCTTTTGCTGCTTTATCTAAAGCGTGCATTTCATCGCTAACATAAGAAGCCGTCACCATATTTTTATTAAATGTAATACAGTCTTTAGCAACTTCTATATGAAATCTCGCAGGAAGCATACTAACTACAATATCAGCGTTTTGTATAGCGCTTTCGCGCGATTGTTTGTCAAAAACATCAAGCATGATAGCTTGAGCATTCTGATGATTGTTTGTTAACTTTTTAGCATGACTAAAATTAATGTCGCCAACAATTATTAATAGGTTTTCTTTTTCAGAGTGATCTAGTAAATATTTTATAAGGTATGATGCAGATTTTCCTGAACCAATAACTAATATTTTTCGCATAATGGGATTTGTTGAGTAAATTTGTAAGCACGAATTTACTAAATAGAAAGTGTATTAAAAAACGCAATACATTATTTGATATGAATAAAAAAATACTAATAACAGGAGCTGTTTTAGGAATTTTAAGCATCATTTTAGGCGCTTTTGCAGCGCATGGCCTAGAGAAACTTATTTCTGTTGATGCTCAAAAAACCTTTGAAACAGGTGTGAAATACCAAATGTATCATGCATTGTTATTACTGTTTGTAGGAGGTACAACGCTAATGACGCCAAAAGCAAAAAAAAGTATGCTGTATTTAGTAATCTTAGGAGTTGCGTTTTTTTCAGGCTCAATCTATGGGTTAGCAACCAATAACTTATTTAGTTTTGATTTTAAAACAATAGCGTTTATAACGCCTGTAGGAGGTTCATTATTAATAGCTTCTTGGTGTGTTTTGTTAATAAGCTTTTTAAAACTGCCTGCTGATAAATAACGTTTTTAGTGTGTACTTTAAAATAATATTATAATTTTGCACTATAAACAACATAAAGAAATTATGGTCGATCATACCCAAGCAGCGAAATCGATTTCGTTAGAACAATACGGAATTAAGAATGCTAAAGTAAACTATCAACTATCTTCAGAAAAACTTCATCAAATTGCTATTGAAAAAAAACAAGGAGTTGAAGCATCTTCTGGAGCACTAGCAGTTAATACAGGAGAATTTACTGGACGCTCTCCAAAAGACAGATTTATAGTAAAAGACGATGTTACTAAAGATCGCGTTTGGTGGGGAGATATTAATATTCCGTTTGATTCGGATGCCTTTGAAAAACTATACAGTAAAGTAACTGATTACTTATCAGAAAAAGAAGTTTTTGTAAGAGACAGCTATGCATGTGCAGATGAAAATTATAAATTGAATATACGTGTTATCAATGAGTATCCTTGGAGTAACATGTTTGCGCATAATATGTTTTTGCGCCCATCTGAAGATGAGTTAAAAAACTTTACACCAGAGTGGACAATTGTAAATGCTCCAGGTTTTATGGCAGATCCTGAAGTAGATGGAACACGTCAACACAATTTTGCTATATTAGATTTTACTAGAAAAATAGCGCTTATTGGAGGTACTGGTTACACAGGTGAAATTAAAAAAGGAATCTTTTCTGCACTTAACTTTATTTTGCCAGTATTTAAAAATACATTGCCAATGCACTGTAGTGCCAATGTAGGTGAGTCTGGAGATACAGCTATCTTTTTTGGATTATCAGGAACAGGAAAAACAACGTTGTCTGCAGACCCTAACCGTAAATTAATTGGAGATGATGAGCATGGCTGGACAAACGAAAACACCGTTTTTAACTTTGAAGGCGGATGTTATGCTAAAGTAATTAACTTATCTAAAGAGAACGAACCTGACATTTATAATGCGATAAAGCCAGGAGCTATATTAGAAAACGTAATTCTTAATGATAATGGAGATGTGAATTTTGAAGACACATCTATTACTCAAAATACGCGTGTTAGTTATCCAATTTATCATATCAATAATATTCAGCAACCATCAATAGGAAAAAATCCTAAAAACGTATTCTTTTTAACAGCTGATGCTTTTGGTGTATTGCCTCCTATTTCAAAGCTTACACCAAGCCAAGCTGCTTATCACTTTATTTCTGGATATACTGCAAAAGTTGCTGGTACTGAAGCTGGAGTAAAAGAACCACAGCCTTCTTTTTCAGCTTGTTTTGGAGCACCATTTATGCCATTACATCCTACTAAATATGCAGAGATGTTAAGCAAAAAAATGAAAGAAGCAGGTGTGAATGTTTGGTTGGTTAATACAGGTTGGACAGGTGGTCCTTATGGTGTTGGTACCCGAATGAAATTGAAGTATACACGTGCTATGATAAATGCTGTACTTAACGGTGATTTAGGTTTGTATTCATATGATGATTATCATATTCATTCTGTATTTGGTGTGGCACAACCTAGATCTTGTCCTGGTGTACCAACAGAAGTTTTAAGCCCAAGATCAACTTGGAAAGATGACGAGGCTTATTACACTGCAGCATTTAAACTTTCAAATGCTTTTAGAGAAAACTTTAAGAAATTTGAAAGTTACGCTAATGAAGAAATAAGAAGAGGCGGTCCGCAACGATACGCCTTTTAAATAAAAAGTAAACTAATTTTCTTACAAAAGCGGCTCATTAGAGTCGCTTTTTTGTTTTTATAAAAAGGACATAAATAGCTGAAATACAATAAAATTAGGTGTAATGCATTTGCTTTTTTTGTATGCATAACTATTATGAGGTAACTTTATATGCTTATAACTTTAATCACGCTTATTATGAAAAAAACTACTTATTTTATTGCAATATTTATTGCGTTTCAAACACTTATGTTTGCTCAAGTAACATCTATACCAGATGCTAATTTTGAACAGGAATTAGTAAATTTAGGTATAGATTCTGATGCTACTGTAAATGGTCAAATCTTAACCGCAGATGCTGCTGCTAGAACATCTTTTATAGATTTATCTGGATTAGGAATTGCAGATATGACAGGTATTGAGGCTTTTGTTAATTTAACGGCGTTGAAGTCTTCAGGAAACACATTTACAACAATTGATTTAACTTCAAATTTAGCTCTTAACGATTTAAATTTAAGTGATTCAGATATCTCTACATTAGATCTATCTGGAAATGTAAACTTAACAAAACTAAACGTTTCATACTCTTTAAACTTAACAACTTTAGATTTAACAAGTAATGTATTATTAGCAGATTTAAATACTGAAGAGTGTAATAATATAACAAGTATAAACATTACAGGTTTAACAACCTTGGTTGATGTTAACGTAAAGGATAACGACTTGAGTAGTTTTGATGTTTCTGCAAATTTAGGATTAGAAACTATTAATGTTAGACAAAATCAACTTACAAGTTTAGACCTTTCTAGCAATGGTGCTTTAACTGAAATAAATGTTAGAGATAATGGAATGACAAGTTTAGATTTACGTAATGGTAATAATGTAAATGTAACGTCATTTATAGGAACCTTTAATAGTAATTTAGAATGTGTTTTTGTTGATGATCCAAATGCAGCTTATTTAACTAATGTAGCTGTTTGGGAGAAAGACGGTAATAGTAATTTTGTTGCAAACGAATCTGAATGTAATACATTAAGTATGCTACAGTCTGAAAACACCATGTTTTCATTATATCCAAACCCAGCAAAAAATACTCTTAATGTAAATGTAACTTTAGCAACGGCTACTATTGAAATTTACAACATTACTGGACGTAAAGTGTTGTCAAAACCTTTAACATTTGGAGAAAATAGCTTAAATATTTCATCACTACAATCTGGTGTTTATATTACAAGAGTTTCGTCTAGTACAAGTACAGAAACAAAAAAGCTTATAGTTAAGTAATATTACAATTCAAACTAAACTAATTCAATAAAAAAAGCACAACATTTAAGTTGTGCTTTTTTTTATATTTTGAAGGAAAATAAGTTATTTCTTCTTATTAGTATCTTTTATATACTTTTCAAGAGCCATTGTCATAGATGGTGTTTCAGGTGTTGGAGCTGCAATGTCAACTCTTAATCCGCGTTCTTCAACAGCTTTGATTGTTGTGTTACCAAAAACAGCAATACGTGTGTCATTTTGTTTAAAATCTGGGAAATTGTGAAATAATGATTCAATTCCAGAAGGGCTAAAAAACACTAAAATGTCATAATAAACATTTGCCAAATCTGATAAGTCACTAATTACAGTTTTGTAAAAAATAGCTTCTTTCCATTCTACATTTAAAGCGTTTAAAGTTTCAGGAACTTCAGGCTTTAATTTGTCTGTAGTTGGTAATAAAAACTTCTCGCCTTTGTATTTTTTGATTAGTGGAGATAAATCAGAAAAAGTACGCTTACCAACATATATTTTACGTTTTCTATAAACAACATATTTTTGAAGGTAATAAGCAACAGCTTCAGACTGACAGAAATATTTCATGGTGTCAGGAACTTTAAAACGCATTTCTTCAGCTACTCTAAAAAAGTGATCAACAGCATTTCTACTAGTTAAGATAATGGCTGTATAATTTTTTAAATCAACTTTTTGTAATCTAATTTCTTTAGCATCTACACCTTCAACATGAATAAATGGTCTGAAATCAATTTTTACTTTTTGCTTTTCCTGAAGATCAAAATAAGGCGAATTTTCTATTTTAGGTTCTGGTTGAGATACTAAAATTGTTTTCACTTTCATATGGTTTTGTCTTTTAGAGTCTTAATTATTCTATAAGAAACTTATATAAAATAATATAAGGTGTGATTTCAAGTGCGCAAAGATACAAAATAAAATAAAACAAGTTCTTTTTTATTATGTTTTGGTGCATTTTAAATGAGGTTATTAGCCCAATACATAAAACCAATAGCAATAAAAAAAATGCAATGTATATAGCAATGTTGTGAGACTCTAATGTGTATAGCATTAGCGCGTTTATAGGTGTTAAAACAAGTCCTAAAAAGTTTATGTAGCTTATTTTTTGAAAAAGAAAATTATCAACAAAATTATCAATTTCAAATAGGCTGCCTATTAGTCGTTCTAGTAATATTTTTATAAGAAAAAATGAAGCAGTGCCAACTAAAACTTTGATAACAAGCGTGTTGTTGTAGTCGCTGATTGCATAAAAGCTTTTTACACAAAGGAAAAGAAAAATTGATAAAGAAATAACAAGGTTTGTAAACAATAGAGCATCAAAACCATCAATAAACTTTTGATCTTTAGAATATATTTTAAGATATTTTGAGTTCCAAACAACTTGCGTAAAGTCATGAAATCGTTTGCCGTTTGTAGCCTTGGCAATACCAATACAAACAAGCCCAATAATAATGAGCACGGTAAATAATTCGTTTGAAAACATTTCGCGAAGCATGCTGTAAAATTATTATAAATAATATTACAGCTTGTCTTTTTTTAAGGAATATTTAAAAAAAAGTCAATTTTAAATGATGTACATTTGCTGAAATTAAAATGTTTCACATCTGTTGCATTTGTAGCCATTAAGAAGTAATTTTAAAAGTTAGATGAAGGACGCCATTGTCATAATTCCTACCTATAACGAAATAGAGAATATAGAGGCAATAATTCATGCTGTATTTTCATGTAGCGATATGTTTCATATTCTTGTGGTAGATGATAATTCGCCAGATGGTACTGCAAAAAAAGTTATAGAACTTCAAGACGTTTACAAAGACAAGTTATTTTTGTTACAAAGGCAGGAAAAAACAGGTTTGGGAACCGCGTATATTGCTGGTTTTAAATGGAGCTTGAAAGAGAATTATGAGTATGTTTTTGAAATGGATGCTGATTTTTCACATAACCCAAACGACTTAATAAAACTCTATAATGCTTGTCATAATAATCAAGCAGACGTGGCAATAGGCTCTAGATATGTAAAAGGTGTCAATGTAGTAAATTGGCCAATGAGCAGGATACTTTTATCATATTTTGCGTCAAAATATGTACGTTTTGTAACTGGTATGAAAATACATGACACAACAGCAGGTTTTGTATGTTATAAACGCGATGTTTTAGAAACAATAGATTTAAATAATATCAAATTTGTTGGTTACGCTTTTCAGATTGAAATGAAATTTAAAGCGTATTTAAAAAAGTTTAATATTGTTGAGGTTCCTGTAATTTTTACAGATAGAGCAAAAGGAAAATCAAAAATGAGTGGTGGCATCATTTCAGAAGCAATATTTGGAGTGATAAACATGAAAATAAAAAGTTTATTTAAAAGATGATTATGGCAGAGAAAACAGTTCTTATAAAAAATGCTAAAATTGTTAATGAAGGCAAAGTTACAGAAGGAGATATTCTTATAGAGGGCAATTATATAAAAGAAATAGCAAGCTCTATAAGTGCAAAATCAGCCGATGTAAAAGTAATAGATGCAGAAGGTAACTACGTGCTACCTGGTGTTATTGATGATCAAGTGCATTTTAGAGAGCCAGGTTTAACACATAAAGCAAATATAGAAACCGAGTCTAAAGCTGCCATCGCAGGAGGAATTACTTCGTTTATAGAAATGCCCAATACAAGCCCTCAAACAACAACCATTGATGCGCTAAATGATAAATTTGACATCGCTTCACAGTCATCATATGCGAATTATTCTTTTATGTTTGGAGGAACCAATGATAACCTTGAAGAAATAAAAAAGGTAAACACAAAAGAAGTTGCTGGCTTAAAGTTGTTTTTAGGATCTTCAACAGGAAACATGCTTGTAGATGACCCAGAAGTTATTGAAAATATTTTTTCAAGTACCGATATGGTTATATCAGTACATTGTGAAGATGAAGCCACTATAAAGAATAATTTAGAAATTTATAAGGCTGAATATGGCGATGACATTCCAGTAAAATTTCACCCAAATATTCGTAGTGAGCAAGCATGTTATTTATCATCATCACGCGCTATAGAATTAGCAAAGAAAACAGGAGCAAGGCTACATGTTTTTCATTTATCAACAGGAAAGGAAACAAATTTGTTTTCAAATAAAGTGCCTTTAAAAGATAAGAAAATCACAGCCGAGGTTTGTGTTCATCATTTATGGTTTTCTAATGAAGACTATGATACTAAAGGAACTTTAATTAAATGGAATCCAGCAGTAAAGACCACTAAAGATCGTGATGATTTATGGAAAGCGTTACTAGATGACAGAATAGATGTTATAGCAACAGACCATGCACCACATACACTAGAAGAAAAACAAAATGTTTATACAAAAGCGCCTTCTGGAGGACCATTGGTTCAGCATGCATTAGTAGCTATGCTAGAAGCATATCATAATGACAAAATATCTTTGCCTAAACTGGTTGAAAAAATGTGTCATAACCCAGCTATTTTATTTCAGGTAGAAAAAAGAGGTTATGTAAAAGAAGGATATTTTGCTGATTTGGTTATTGTAGATTTAAACAATCCATGGACGGTAAAAAAAGAGAACATTTTATACAAATGTAAATGGTCTCCTTTTGAGGGTTCAACTTTTAAGTCTAGAGTTACACACACAATTTTAAATGGTCAGTTGGTTTATGAGCATTTTAAGTTTAATGGTGTAAAAGCAGCCAAAAGACTAACGTTTAATAGGTAAACTATGAAAAATGTAATACGACTTTTTGTAATACTTGTACTAATAAGTGCATGTAAAGGAATAGATAAGCCCGATAAACCTGATAACCTTCTTTCTAAACAAGAAATGGTAAATGTGTTGATAGACTTGTCTTTAATATCTTCAGCAAAAGGCGTTAATAAAAAAACATTAGAAAATAGTCTAGTATCACCAAAAGCATTTATTTACAAAAAACATCATATAGATAGCTTGCAATTTGCTTTAAGCAATCAGTATTACGCTTACAACTCTGAAGTTTATTCAGAAATATTAAATCAGGTGAGTGATAGCTTGAATATTCTAAAAGAAATTTATCAAAAATTAGAAAATGAAGAGTTAATGAAAAAGGTTGAAGAGGATTCTATAAAAGGAAAAAAACTAGGAGACTCATTAAAGCTAGCTAAACACAAAAATAAAAAGAAGAAGCCAGCTAAAATACTGTAATTTTATTTGTGAAACTGTTTGGCAACTTTTAAAATTTCATCTTCAATAGCAGAAAAATTATAGTTTAAAGCATCTGCTATTTTTGCATTAGTGTAAATACTTTTTGATGTAAGTGTATGCGCTAATTGCTTGCTCAAGCTTCGGCGTTTTCTTGTTATTTTACTATATAACCAATCTAATCGCCAACCTATTTGTAACAAAAAGTCACTTGCCTTTTTTGTAGGAGGTTGTACGTTAAGATGTTTTGCTACCAGTGATAAAAAAGTTTTATAGGATAGGTTTTCTGATACCAAAATAAAGCGTTCATTAATAATGTCACTTTTCATAAGTTTTGTCATTATAGAAACAACATCAGAAACACCAACATAACCCACATGTCCTTTTGTATAATAAGAAAGGCCTTTATATACTTTTTTAAAAATAAAACCGCTACCATGATTCCAAATGCCACCACCTATAATTACACCTGGGTTTACAATCACAGCATTTAAGCCTTCTTGAGTGCCTCGCCAAACCTCAATTTCTGCACCGTATTTGGTTATTCCATAAACACTGTTGTCAGCTTCAGGATTCCAATAAGTGTTTTCATCTATTGTTTTTCCTAAACTAGCTTTCCCAAGAGTTGCTACAGAACTTACATAGCATAATTTTTCTACATTACTCGCAATGCATAAGTTTACTATGTTTGCTGTTCCATCAATATTTGTTTTACGTAATAAATGATATTTATTAGGTTCAAAACTTACAAAAGCCGCACAATGGTATACATGACTAATGTCAATAAAAGCTTCAGATAGAGCAGGAATATCAAGTAAATCAGCCTGAATCCAAGTGATTTTATTGAATAAAATCTCGCTGTTTTCAGAATAATAAGAAAATACCTTTTTTACAATTTCTAGTTTCTTTTTATTTCTATAAATAGCTTTTACCTGCTCATTATTATTAACAAGTTGATATAATAAATGCGATCCAACTAAACCTGTGCCTCCTGTAACTAAAATCATAAAACTAAAGTAAAGAATTATTCATAAACGTTTAGGTTTTATACATTGATTTTTATCTTTGTTACCATTAAATATGATTTAGAAATTATGGCAAACAATTTAGTAGAAGAATTACGATGGCGAGGAATGGTGCATGATATCATGCCTGGAACAGAAGACCAATTGAGTAAAGAAATGACAACCGCTTATATTGGTTTTGATCCAACATCAGATGCATTACATATTGGTAGTTTAGTGCCTATAATACTGTTAGTACATTTAGAAAAAGCAGGACATAAACCTATTGCATTAGTTGGTGGAGCAACTGGAATGATAGGAGATCCTTCAGGAAAAAGTGACGAACGTAATTTGCTAGACGAAGCTACCTTAAATCGTAATGTAGCTGGAATTAAAAATGTGTTGTCAAGATTTTTAGATTTTGATTCTACTGCAAAAAATGCTCCAGTATTAGTAAACAACTACGACTGGATGAAAAATTTCAGTTTTATAGATTTTGCTCGTGATGTAGGTAAGCGTATTACCGTAAATTATATGATGGCTAAAGACTCTGTAAAAAAGCGTTTTTCAGGAGAAGAAGGTAGCATAGGAATGTCATTTACAGAATTTACTTACCAGTTAATTCAAGGGTATGATTTTTACCATTTGTACAAAGAATATAATTGCTTATTACAAATGGGAGGAAGTGATCAATGGGGAAATATAACAACGGGTACAGAGCTTGTAAGACGTATGAATGTTGGTGAAGAAGCAAAAGCCTATGCTATGACTTGCCCATTAATTACTAAAGCTGACGGATCTAAATTCGGAAAATCTGAAGGTGGAAATATTTGGTTAAATGCTGATAAAACTTCGGTGTATAAGTTTTACCAGTTTTGGTTAAATACTAGTGATGAAGATGCTGAAAAGTATATTAAAATATTTACGTTTTTAGATAAAGAAACTATTGATGAGCTAATAAAAACGCATAAAGAAAACCCTGGTTTTAGAGCATTGCAAAAAAAGCTAGCAGAAGAAGTAACAACATTTGTACATAGCAAAGAAGACTTTGAAACAGCTGAAAAAGCATCAAATATTTTATTTAGTAAATCTTTTAAAACAGACATTAAAACACTAGATGAGAATACGTTTTTAGATGTTTTTGAAGGCGTACCTCAAGCAACTGTAAAAAGAGAAGACATTGAGTCTGGAATTGATATGATTGCAGCGCTTTCGGCAAAAACAAACTTTTTAAACTCTAACGGAGAAGCACGTCGTGCTTTAAAAGAAAATTCTGTATCAGTCAATAAAGAAAAAGTAAAAGAAGACTACCTGTTAACAGTAGATGATTTAATAAACGACAAGTATATTATAGTTAATAAAGGAAAGAAAAACACTTACATTATTGTAGTTTCATAAAAAAACGCCTGATAAATTTTATCAGGCGTTTACAATTAACCAACCAACTAAAAAATCTTTCTTTTTCTTAGCTGTTACATTAGTCGTAATAATATTTGTTTCCTTACAGAACCATTAAATTACATCCTCTAATATCAGAATTATCAAATCTTCCTATAATTTCAAAGGAGTTATCATCATGTACGCGACCTAAATCTTGAGTCGCTATAAAAGAACAAGAGTTTATATTGGCAAGATCTATTACGTTTATTCCGCCTGTTTTATTAGTGTCTTGTATGGTTAAGGCATCTTCGGTATCGCGTGTAAGTATTTTCATCCAGTTAGGGCATTTAAAAATACCATGACCATGTGAGTAAGCCTGACTTAATAATTCGGTCATACCATATTCACTATGAATAGCATCAACGCCAAAACCTTTTTTTAATTCAGTATGAAGTTCTTGTCTAATCATTTCTTTTCTTCTGCCTTTCATACCGCCAGTTTCCATAACAATAGTGTTTTTTAGGTTAAAAGAATAACTTGCTATTAAGTCTAATAAGGCAAACGAAACACCTATTAATAATACCTTTTTACCACTATTATCAAGTGTGATTAGTGTTTCTTTTAGTTCTGATAAATTGTCAAGATAAAATCCGCTTTCAGGCGCTTTTGAAGATTTTATTAAGTCATCTACCATATAAATTAAAGAAGAACCTTCTCTTTCTAAATAAGATGGTAATAATGCCAAAACGGTGTATTCAGAAATGTCACCATAAAAAACCTCAAAAGCTTTTTTAAAACTATTCTCATATACGTCAAGATTAGTCACATGGTGTTTGCTAGTAACACTTCCTGTTGTGCCAGAGCTAGTAAAGGTTTTTTCTATGGCTTTTTGAGATGAAATAATAGCGTGTGTTTTAAAAAACTGAATAGGTAAAAAAGGTATTTCTTTTATGTCTTTTATATCACTTGGGTGTATGTATAATAAATCACAAAATGATCTGTATGTTGCATTGTTTTCAAATTGATGTTTAAAAACAGAAAGCGCCATAGTTTCAAACTCTTTTTGAGTTTTTATATTAAAAATATCACAGGTGTTTATCATAAGTACAAAAGTATATAAAAATAAAAAGCGCTACCAGTGGTAACGCTTTTTAAAATTGTATCTAAAAGAAGATTATTTAACTACTAGTTTTTTTGTAGCTGTTTGTCCGTTTTGATTAATGTTTACTATGTATATACCAGCATGTAATGTTGATACATTAAGTGTGTTGTTTGTAATCGTATTTGTTAATACTTGTTTGCCTAACATATCAAATACTGTTACATTAATTTTTTCGTTTGAAGGACTAGTGATGTTTACAAATCCTGTGTTTGTTGGATTAGGAAATACAGAAAACACATTTGTAGTTACATTAACAGTTGATAAAGATTCGCAGCTAGATGTCGGTCTAGTTCCTAATACAGGGCAGTTGCTGTAAGTAACTAACTCTACATTAGATAAATTCCAGTCAGAATAACCATCAGCGCCATCATCTAAATATTGAATACTAATAAATACATCTGTTCCAGATAAGCTTGATAAATCAACTTCTACAAGTCCTTCATCGCTTTCTGTGATTGTTTGTAAAAGTGACCACGTTGTATCATCAGGGCAACCAGAATAGTTTGCCGTGTAGTTTACTGCTAGTGGCGTATCTCCATAATTTTCTTGTGCATCAAACTTTAATGTAAGGTCTGTTACACCGCTCATGTCAAGTGGACCAAAAAGTAACCAAGAGTTTACAGGTTCAGCGCATCCACCACCACAGTATCCGTTCATGTTATAAACGCCACTGCTTAATGTCCAAATATCGCCGTTAGTGTTTTCTGTGTTAGTGAATATTTCAAATTTTTCAGTTCCGTTGCTTAAGTCAAAACATGTTGTTTGTGTAGGTTCGCAGCTTGGAGAAGTAAAGCTCTGTGAAAGAGTACAGTTTTCATTGGTTAAAGTTAAAGTAACGTCAGTCCCTTCGTTGATACCTGTAACAGTAATTGTACCATCAGTAGAAATTGTGCTTACACTAGCTGTTCCTGTAGAAGCTGTAACCGTGAAAGCATCTGTTTCACTTCCATTTAAAAAATCAAAAGTAGCAGTGTATGTATCTACTCCAATATTAATAGCATCACATGTAGCTGTGTTGGTTGTAAGTGAAGCAGTACAAGAAGAAGAGTTTGCTGTAACAGAAATGTTATCTAAATAAATACCTTCATCAGTAGATGTAAACCCTTCAAAAGAAAGAACAATATCTAATGTAGAGTTTCCATTTAAAGTTATAACAGCAGATGAAAATGTAGCAAATGTATTTTCTGTCACAGTACATCCACTTGTTCCTGTTACTAATGCAGGTAAAACACCTGTTCCGCAATCTCCAATACCATCAAAATCAGTGTCTAAAGAAGCTGCTTCATTGTACGTTCCTCCGGCATTTCTTACCCAAAGTAGATTTTGGCTAGATCCGCCATCTAAAGAATAAGTAATAGAAAAGGTGTCATCGTCATCCCAATCTTTAAAGTGGTGGGCTATCATATCAATGTTGAATGTGAAATCAGAATAACCAGTAACATCAATTTGATCTAGTGTAATAGTAGCGGGTGCAGCATTTGTGTCTTCAACGGCCCATATATATGATGAATTACCTCCTAAATTAGGATTTACTCTGTTAAATACATCTATATCAGAAGAGCCTTCAGTAGTTGAAGCTGTATAGCCATCATTTAATGTTTCAAAATCTTGACTGTAAATTTCTGTCTGACAGAAAGAGTATGTAGAAATTAAAAAAAATAGTAATAGTGCGTAAATGTTTTTCATAATTAAAATTTGTGATTTATTTGAGGCAAAAGTAGTGGCATAAACAAAAAAAGCCAACTTAATAGTTGGCTTTTAATGATTTAATAATGTTAAACTTGTAATTACTTGATAATAAGTTTTTTACTGGTTGTGTTGTTGTTTTGAGATAATCTTAAAATGTAAACACCAGAATTTAAAGATGAAACATTTAATGTGTTATTTGTTAATGTGTTATTTAGCACTTGTTTTCCTAGAATATCATATACAGCAACTTTTATTGCTTCGTTAGAATTACTTGAGATATTTACAATTCCATTTGTTACAGGGTTAGGGTAAATATTAAAATTGTTAGCTTCAAAAAGGCTTGTTGATAATAGATTAGGAGTAACGTCAGCCCATGAAGTTCCAATGCGTAATTCATCAAAATCTATTGACGGTGTTTCTCCTGTTGAATCTTGTCTCAAAACAAATTTATCAATTAATGATGAAGGTGAAGAATCAGTATCAGTAAGTAATGCTGTTGGAGCAGTGCCACCAAGATCATTACTATCAGGATTAACCCAAGCGCTTATTCCTCCAGTAGAAATATTGTAACTCATTACAATAAATACATTTTCATTGATATTGAATTTTTGTGTAGAGAAGCTTGAAGCAGATCCGCTATTTGTAATGGCAATATCATAAGTTGTGCCTACAGGATCTGTATCAGGATGAACCCATAACCTTGCATCAAAATTACCAAGAACAGCAAAGTAACCACCATCTGTTAAATCTGTAATATTTGATAAGTCACGGACATTTATTATAAAAGAAGCAAATACTTCACCAGAAGTTGCAGGTTCAAATACAAGTTCAGAATCAATAAAACCACCTTCTAAGTGAATAGAGTTTCCTGTTGGGTTTTCTAAATTAGGGTAGTTTAAATTTCCAGAAATAACATCAATAGGATTATCAGAACCACTAAAGTTAGACCAATTTGGTTGGTCGCCTAAATCAGCTCCAACAGTATAATTAAAACCTTCGTAATGAGGTAGTGTAATTGCTGGCTCGCAAACAGGAGCAGTAATCGTTGAGTCTAGATTACATAATGTTCCGTTAATTACAGTAATTACAACATTAACACCTTCTGTTACGCCTGTTACAGTTATAGTACCTGACGCATCTGTTGATGGGTCTCCGTTTGTTAAGTCTACTGTTCCAGAGCTAGCAGTTACAGTATAAGAACTTGTTCCTCCACCAGAAAAATCTACTGTAGCTGTATAAGTGTCTGTGTTTACAGTAAAGTCATCACAAATTGCAGTAGTTGTTGTTAGACTTAATTCGCATACAGCAGCATTGTTTTCTAATCTATAAGTAGGAGCTTTAGTTTCGTAAGCTGTACCTGCTGCGTTTAGTTGTAATGATTCAGTGTCATTAGCACTATTTAAGCTCTCGTCATATTGTACTGTTTCTCCTAATCCTGATAGTAATTCAGTGTCGTCAGCATCAGAAGTGCCATAAACAATAGCATCAACTAATCCTACACTAGTTACTCCAGTACCATTAGGGAAATCAGAGTCATTAGCAGTATATACTGCAACAGCATCAGCTCCGTTTTGTAAAGAATTACTAGCACCTAAATCAACATCAGGAGAAAGACCTGTGTTTCCTAAAATAAAAAAACCATTTGAATCTAATGACATCCCATCTAAATCAAATGCGGCATAACTAGTGTCATTACTACCGTTAAATAGTACAACAACTAACCCGTCTAAAGAAGCGTTAGGTGTTCCTTTTAATTCGATAAACTCCGCCATGTCAGTGCCTGGTGTGTCAGCATCAATTTCATTAATAACAACTTGTCCAAAAGAGATAGTCGATATTAATACTGTAAATAATAAAAAGTAAAGTTTCTTCATAATATCTTATATAAAAATTTGAATAACAAATATACAGAGATTTTAGAACTTATGCCAATGCGTGAAGTGTTTAAGTCGCTTTTTTACAATAAGATAATGTTAATGTTACTTTATAATAAGTTTTCTGGTAGCGGCTATATTCTTTTCAGTAACTTTAATAATATACACACCTGCTTTTAATTGAGCGATATTTAATTCTTTAGAAGTAAGAGTTTTTTTTAAAATACGTTTTCCTAAAACATTATAAATCTCTACTTCCTTGTTGAAATTTCCTTTTGTTATAATATATACTTTGCCATTACTTACAGGGTTTGGGTATATAGATAAGCCTTCAATGTTTTCAACAGGAGTATTGTTTTCATACAAAGATTGGCTAAAAACACTTTCAGCAATCAACATGCTAAATATAAAACATAGATAAAGTGTAATTTTATGTGCCATATAATAAAGATATATATTAAAGATACTAATATGTATTCAAAATTTATACCAAAAAAAAGTTAAACCTAATAGAAGGTAAAGGTAATTTTATGTCAGTGTAAGTTATACGTTACGTTATTGTTATTAATCTTATATTTGTAATAAGACATCTTTATTAATTTTATCTTTACTCACTAAAATAACATATAAATGCAACATCTACTTGTTATAAGCGCTTTTGTTTTTTTTTAGATGTTACATGTGATTATTGAAATAAAATACAAAGACACATGAAAAAAAAGGATATAAAAATACTTTTAGTAGATGACGAGCCAGATATTTTAGAAATAGTAGGTTATAACCTATCTGCAGAAGGTTATCAAGTATCAACGGCTGAAAACGGTGTTGAAGCTGTAAAGAAAGCAAAAAAAGAAAAACCACAACTCATCATTCTTGATGTAATGATGCCTGAAATGGACGGTATTGAAGCTTGTGAGCAAATACGTAAAATTCCAGATTTAAAAGACACCATTATTACTTTTTTAACAGCGCGTGGAGAAGACTACTCTCAAGTAGCAGGTTTTGATGCTGGTGCAGATGATTATATCACAAAGCCTATTAAACCTAAAGTTTTGGTTAGTAAAGTAAAAGCATTATTAAGACGTCTTAAAGATGAAGAGGCAGCTGAATCTAAAGTGAAAATAGGGCACTTAGTAATAGATAGAGACGAATATAAAATCACCCTTAAAGACAAAGAAATTGTATTGCCTAGAAAAGAGTTTGAATTATTATCTTTGCTAGCATCTAAGCCAGGAAAAGTTTTTAAAAGAGAAGAGATTCTAGACAAAGTTTGGGGTAACGAAGTAGTTGTAGGAGGAAGAACTATAGATGTACACATTAGAAAACTACGAGAAAAAATTGGAGATAAATCTTTTAAAACTGTAAAAGGTGTAGGCTATAAGTTTGTAGACTAATGCAAAAATTAAAAAAAACATATAAGTTTGCGATAAGGACTTCGCTTTTTATCACAATCATACAAACACTCCTTTTGAGTGTTTTTTTATACATAGAAGATTCATTGAATTATCTTCTTCTACTAGCATTTGCAGCTATATCATACATAGTATGCTTTTTAATAATACAATATCGTGTAGAGCGTTTTATATACAGACGAGTAAAAAAAATATATGACGATCTTACATTGCTTGAGTCTACCTCACTTACAAAACAGCCTATTACTACAGATATGGCTAGGCTTACAAGAGAAATTGATAGGTATGCAAAAGATAAAAAGCTAGAAATTGAAACGCTTAAGGTGCGAGAGGAATACCGTAAAGAGTTTATTGGAAATGTTTCTCATGAACTTAAAACACCATTGTTTACCGTACAAGGGTATTTGTTAACCTTAATTGATGGAGCTATTGAGGATAAAAAAATAAGAACCAAATACCTTAATAGGGCAAATAAAGGTGTAGAACGCCTCATTTACATTGTAAAAGATTTAGATATGATTACCAAGTTAGAAGTTGGTGATTTAAGTTTAAACATAGAATCTTTTGATATTGTTGAGTTGGTTACTGGTGTTTTTGAATTACTAGAAATGAAAGCGGCCAAGAAAAAGATTACACTAACTTTTGATATGGATTATCCTAACCCTATTATAGTTCATGCAGATAAAGAACGCATACAACAAGTGCTTACCAATCTGATAGTGAACTCAATCAAATACGGTAGAGAAAAAGGAACTACAGAAGTAAGTATAGAAAACTTAATAAAAAACAAAGTTATAGTTAGAGTAACAGACAATGGAGAAGGTATTGCTCAAGAACATTTATCTAGAATTTTTGAACGGTTTTTCAGAGTTGATAAAAGTGGCTCAAGAAAAGAAGGCGGTTCTGGTTTAGGCTTATCTATCGTCAAGCATATTATAGAAGCACACGATGAGCGCATTTATATAGAAAGTGAATTAGGTGTAGGAAGTGAGTTCTCATTCAGTCTTGAAAAGCTTGAATAATTTTTTATAATTTATCTCATAATCAAAGTCAGATAACCCTTTGTAATTATCTATCTCTTTTAATTTGTCAATACTAAATTCAGATTGTTTGCAACTAGGAACCAAGCCTGTTTTAGTTAATCTTTCAGCTAAATATTCTTGTTCAAATTGTCCCGGAGTAGGTATAAAAAAAGCTTTTTTGCCTAATTGTGCTAAGTCCATTACCGTTGTATATCCTGATCGTGATATTATAAAAGCACTTGAGTTAATAGCTTCTTCAAGCATTTGACTCGTCATATAATTGTATATAGTAATGTGATCTTGTGTTTTTGATAAAGGCTCACCTTCAATAACACCTCTTACAAATAAAACAGAGCCTTTATAAGTTTTAAAAGATTTAAGTAGTTTTTCTTCTAGCAATGTTCGTTGCGGTTCAGGACCAGATAACAATACCATAGCACTGTAAGTCATTTTACTGTTTTGTGTTTTTTGTAGCCTACTTAATGGTCCTATATGTTTAACCTTGAGTTTAGGAATATCAATATGTCCCAGTTTTCCGCTTAAATTAGGTTCTCCTATATTATCAGGAACCCAGCATTCATCAAACTTTTTTATGATTTTTTGATGCATTTTAGAGCTAAACCATGTTGTGTTACCACTTAAAACCTGTAATTGATGAGTTATAAAAACAGAAGGGATGTGCTTGCTAGAAACACCAAAACGGTTGTCTGAAATAATACCAGAGATGCTATAATCTTCAATGATTTTTTTTACAGCCTTTTTTTCAGCCTTTAATGTGGTTAGCATTTTAGGTGAATTTTTAAGTAGCTTTAATTTAAAGTAAGCACCTTTTTTAGAATACGTAATGTTGTAAGATGGTAGCTCTAGATGTTGTAAATCAGGAAATTCCTTTTTTAATAAATTCAGCGCAGCACCATCACTAGCAATTATAGGCTCAAAGTTGTTTGTAATCAAGGCGTGTATTATAGGAATACAACGCGTTGCGTGCCCTAAACCCCAGTTTAAAGGAGCTACTAAAATTCGCCTTTTCATTAATTATAAGTGTTTCAATAAGATTTAAAAACAAAGATAAGCATATATAAACTCTCATATATTTCCGTAATTTTACCGAATCTTATATTAAACATTAAATCAATCCGTGGGAAGTAAGAATAAATTAAGAAGATTTAGAGAAAACGAAACCTTTGCAAACGTATTTCAACCGTCAAGACCAGATCTTGTAGATGGCGAATACAAGATGAAAGGACAATGGAATAAAACATTTTTTAAAAACGATAACCCATTAATTTTAGAGCTTGGCTGTGGTAAAGGAGAATATACAGTTGGGCTTGCAAAAAGATATCCTAATAAAAACTTTATAGGAATTGATATAAAAGGGGCGCGTTTTTGGAGAGGCGCTAAAACAGCGATAGAAGAAAACTTACCAAATGCAGCATTTTTAAGAACTCAAATAGAGTTAGTAGAATACGCTTTTGCAAAAAATGAGATTGATGAAATATGGATTACATTTCCAGATCCGCAAATAAAATACAAACGAACCAAGCATAGAATGACAAATACTGCGTTTTTAAAGCGTTACAAAACCATATTGAAACCAGATGGTGTTGTAAATTTAAAAACAGATAGTGAGTTTATGCACGGATACACTTTAGGGTTGTTACATGGCGAAGGTCACGAAGTATTATATGCAAATCATGATGTATATAGACAAGAAGGAAGCCCTGAAGAAGTAACAGGTATTCAAACATTTTATGAAAACCAATATTTAGAAAAAAACAAACCAATTACGTATATTAGATTTAAAATCAAGGACTTTTGAATTTAACAATCGTATTTTTTTTAGGATTTATATGCGCTTTTTTTGCAGTGCTTCCACCAGGGTTGTTAAATATAACTGCTGCAAAAATTAGCTTAAAAGAAGGCCATGTTAGAGGTATTGTTTTTTCAATAGGAGCCTGCATTATTGTATTCTGTCAAACACTTATAGCAACAGTTTTTGCTAGGTATTTACACAAGCATCCTGACGTTATTGATATATTACAGCGTGTTGCATTTGTCATTTTTGTGCTAGTAACCATATACTTTTTGTTTATAGCTAAAAGTAACGACAAACCAGATGAAGATATTGATGCTAAAAGTAAAACAAGCCGTTTTTTTCAAGGCATGTTTTTATCTAGCATTAATGTGTTTCCTATTCCATTTCAAGCTTATATGGCTATTACATTGGCGTCCTTTGGTTGGCTTAATTTTGATAAAACAAGTGTCGCAGCTTATATAACAGGAGCAGCAATGGGTTCTTTTGCAATATTCTATATCTATATTTTCTTTTTTGAAAAGATTAAAGGAAAAAAAATGACCTCTCAAAAAAACATGAATTATCTGATAGGCAGTATAACAGGAATCGTGGCGCTTATTACATTAATCAATATCATTAAAGAAATGTAATGAAACCAGAGACTCTTAATTTTTTTGAAAAGGTTTATCAAGTAGCTAAACAAATTCCTTACGGACGTGTAACCAGTTATGGTGCAATAGCAAAATATTTAGGAGCCGCAAAAAGTGCTAGAATGGTAGGTTATGCCATGAACGGATCTGTAGGTAAAGATGTGCCTGCTCATCGTGTTGTAAACAGAAAAGGTTTGCTTACAGGAAAACATCATTTTGAAGGAACAAACCTTATGCAGCAGTTACTAGAAAGCGAAGGTGTTAAAGTAAAAGATAACCAAATTCAGGATTTTAATACCGTGTTTTGGGAGCCTTCAAAAGAGCTTTAATTCAAGCCATAGAGCTAAACAATACTACTATAAAAAAACTTACTTCAAGAGGCTTCACTCTTCAAGCTTTATTAGTTATATTTGCATTTTAGAATAAATCTAAATTATTGAAAGTGAAGTTAGTTAAACAAGATATACTTAAAGCCCTTGAAACCATTTCTGCGCCTGGTGAAGGACAAAATATGGTAGAGAGTGGCGCAGTAACAAATGTGGTTACTTTTGGCGACGAAGTTATAGTTGATGTTACTATAAATAACCCAAGTCTACAAGCTAAAAAGAAAACCGAAGTAGAAATTATGAAAGTCATACACGATAAAGTGTATGAAAAAGCAAAAATAAAAGTCAATATAAAAGTTGAAGCTCCAGCAAAACCTAAAAACGAAATTAAAGGAAACCCTATACCGGGTATCCAAAATATAGTTGCGGTTGCATCCGGTAAAGGCGGTGTTGGTAAATCTACAGTAACAGCAAATTTAGCAGCAACATTAGCCAAAATGGGATTTAAAGTTGGTGTTTTAGATGCTGATATTTATGGGCCTTCAATTCCTATAATGTATGATGTTGAAAACGAACGTCCATTATCTGTAAATGTAGGTGGAAAATCTAAAATGAAGCCTATAGAAAGTTATGGTGTTAAAATTTTATCAATAGGATTTTTTACCAAACCAGACCAAGCAGTTATTTGGCGTGGACCAATGGCTTCAAAAGCTTTAAACCAAATGATTTTTGATGCTGATTGGGGTGAATTAGACTTTTTATTATTAGACTTACCTCCGGGAACAGGAGACATTCATTTAAGCATTATGCAGGCATTACCAATTACAGGAGCTGTTGTAGTGAGTACGCCGCAAAATGTCGCACTTGCCGATGCTAAAAAAGGTGTTGCTATGTTTCAACAACAAAGTATCAATGTGCCAGTTTTAGGTATTATAGAAAATATGGCATATTTTACACCAGAAGAATTGCCAGATAATAAATATTATATCTTTGGTAAAGAAGGTGCAAAAAACCTTTCAGAAGATTTAGAAGTTCCGTTTTTAGGAGAAATTCCTCTAGTACAAAGCATTCGAGAAGCAGGAGATATTGGTCGTCCAGTAGCTTTACAAACAGCAACACCACTAGAGAGATCTTTTGAGAGAATTACTCAAAATGTAGTTCAGGAAGTTGTGAGACGTAATGATGCTTTACCACCAACTGAAGCAATTAAAATAACAACAATGGCTGGTTGTTCAGCAGTTAAAAAATAATCGTATGACTAGTGAGCAAATAAGAATAAATGTAGAAAAAGCACTTGAAGAAATTCGTCCCTTTTTACAAAGTGATGGCGGTAACATTTCATTATTATCTATAGAAGATGATAAACTAGTAAAAGTGCAGTTAGAAGGTGCTTGTACAAACTGTAGTGTTAATCAAATGACTCTAAAATCTGGAGTTGAGATGACTATCAAAAAATATGTACCGCAAATAGAGCAAGTTATTAATGTTGTTGCCTAAAAAGTGATATAAATCATATTTACTATAAACACTCAATGTTATTTTTGTTTCCTGAAAAAATCTATTCATGATTAAAACCGATATACTTATTATAGGTGCTGGTCCTACAGGATTATTTACTGTATTTGAAGCTGGCTTATTAAAACTAAAATGTCACCTTATAGATGCCTTGCCACAACCAGGAGGGCAATGTTCAGAACTTTATCCTAAAAAACCTATTTATGATATTCCTGCTTACCCAGAAATATTAGCAGGTGATTTAACTGAAAAATTGCTTGAGCAATGCAAACAGTTTGAACCAGGTTTTACTTTAGGAGAGCGTGCTGATACTATAGAGAAACAAGAAGATGGTAGCTTTATAGTAACCACTAACAAAGGAACTAAACACCATGCACCTGTTGTAGCAATAGCTAGTGGTCTAGGTAGTTTTGAACCGCGTAAACCTGTAATTCATAACATTGCTGATTTTGAAGATAAAGGTGTTGAGTATATGATTAAAGAACCAGAACTATACAGAGATAAAAAAGTAGTTATCGCTGGTGGTGGCGATTCTGCTTTAGACTGGAGTATATTTTTAAGTGACGTTGCCTCTGAGGTAACTTTAATTCATAGACGTAATGAGTTTAGAGGACATTTAGATTCTGTAGAAAAGGTTCAAGAATTAAAAAATCAAGGAAAAATTAACTTAATTACGCCGGCCGAAGTTATCGGTATTGTTGGTGATAAAAAAGTTAATGCAGTAGTTGTAAAACAAGCACAACATATTGAAAAAGAATTTGAAATAGAATGTGATCACTTTGTACCTCTTTTTGGTTTATCACCAAAATTAGGTCCTATAGCTAATTGGGGTTTAGAAATTGAAAAAAATGCCATTAAAGTTAACAATGCATTAGACTATCAAACCAACATACCTGGTATTTTTGCTATAGGAGATGGTAATACCTATCCAGGAAAATTAAAGCTAATACTTTGTGGATTTCATGAAGCAACATTAATGTGTCAAGCAGCCTATCAAATTATAAATCCAGGAAAACGCTACGTTCTTAAATATACAACCGTAGCTGGTGTAGATGGTTTTGATGGTACGCGTAAAGAAGCACCAAAAGCCGTTGTAAAAGCTATAGATTAATGGAAGGTCAAGATATTAAAATAACCATTATAGACCGCGATGGTGTTTCTCATGAAATAGATGCACCTACAGATATGGCAATGAATCTTATGGAGGTTGTTCGTAGTTACGAATTAGCTCCAGAAGGAACTATAGGTGTTTGTGGCGGTATGGCTATGTGCGCTTCATGTCAATGCTATGTGCTTTCAAATCATGAGTTGCCTGAAATGCAAGATGATGAAGAAGCTATGTTAAGTGAAGCTTTTGATGTGAAAGATAATAGTCGTTTAGGTTGCCAAATTCAAATTGCTCCAGAAATGAACGGACTTAAAATAGAACTAGCTCCAGAAAGCTAATGTTTTTTTATTCCGTTTTATAATCAATTAACTTTTTAGGACCTTCTAGCAGAACACGTACAATTTGAAGTGTGCCATCTTCTTTTGTGGCAACTTGCCATTTTATCAAGGATATTTCACCGTTTTCAATTTCAAGTCCTGTGATGCTTCTTGGATGTACACAACTACCATCATTAAAAAATGCAATATCACCAGGTTCAGGAAATCTTGGTCTATGCGTATGACCGGTAATAGTGATTAAATTGTTGTTCTCAATAATCCATTTTTTAGTACGTTTTTCAACCTTAATAAGTTCTTTGTAGTTTTTTGCTGGACTTGTAGGGTCTGCAATGCCCATTACATTTAGTGGTTTCCAAAGAACTCTAACTAAAAAGCGGCTCCACTTCCAGAATGTATAATTCCACCAATCTGCTTGGTGTCCGTGAGTTAAAAACAATTGTTGTTCGGTTTCACAATGTTTTAATACAATGCCTTCATGGTATTGAATATTAGGAAATAAAGATTCTTCTTTTCCTGTTTTTGCATCAAAGTATGTAAAAAGGTTTCTTTTTACGTAATTAGGGTTTCTGTAAACCATATCATGATTGCCCCAAATCATATGTAGTCTGTCTTGTTGATAAAACAACTTCATAAGATTGTATACATTTTTATGTGCTTCAAGAATAGGTGTAAAAGAAAGGTTTTCCCAAAGTTCGTCGCCATCACCAAGCTCGCAATAGCTGAAGCCTTCAGCATAGTAATGCTTTAAAGCGTGAAAGTAAATGTTTCTATTGTTAGCAAAATCATCGGCAAAACTATTGTCGCCTCGATGACAGTCACTAAAAAAAATAAACTTACTAGCATTGTCAAAGTCTATAACTTTGGCTTCTTTATATGCTTTGTCAAGTCGTTTTTTAGATGAAAACATAAAGTAAATGTAAATAAAAAAAGCGAACCTAAATTAGATTCGCTTTTGTAAGTTTTTTATTTGTCAAGGTATATTATTTAAAGGCATTTAAACCAGTAATATCTAACCCTGTAATTAATAAGTGAATGTCATGAGTTCCTTCATAAGTAATTACACTTTCTAAATTCATAGAATGACGCATAATGCTGTATTCTCCGGTAATTCCCATGCCACCTAGCATTTGTCTAGCTTCTCTAGCAATATTAATAGCCATATCGACATTGTTACGTTTTGCCATAGAAATTTGAGCAGATGTAGCTTTACCTTCGTTACGTAATACACCTAAACGCCATGTTAAAAGTTGCGCTTTGGTGATTTCGGTAATCATTTCTGCTAATTTCTTTTGCTGTAATTGAAATTGTCCTATTGGTTTACCAAATTGCGTACGCTCTTTGCTGTATCTTAAAGCTGTGTCATAACAATCCATAGCGGCACCAATAGCTCCCCAAGCAATACCATAACGCGCAGAGTCTAAACATCCAAGTGGAGCGCCTAGTCCTGATTTGTTAGGTAATAAATTCTCTTTAGGTACTTTCACGTTGTCAAAGATAAGTTCACCTGTTGCAGAAGCACGTAATGACCATTTGTTATGTGTTTCAGGAGTAGAAAAACCTTCCATGCCACGCTCTACAATAAGACCGTGAATTCGTCCTTCTTCATTTTTAGCCCAAACAACAGCTACTTGAGCAAATGGGGCATTACTTATCCACATTTTAGCACCATTTAAAAGATAGTGGTCGCCCATATCTTTAAAATTAGTAACCATGCCACCAGGGTTTGATCCGTGGTCAGGCTCGGTTAATCCAAAACAGCCCATCCATTCACCAGAAGCTAACTTTGGTAAATATTTTTGTCGTTGTTCTTCGTTACCATATTTCCAAATAGGATACATAACTAACGATGATTGTACAGAAGCAGTGCTTCGTACACCAGAATCTCCACGCTCAATTTCTTGCATGATTAATCCGTAAGAAATTTGATCTAATCCTGCACCACCATATTCTTCTGGAATATAAGGTCCGAAAGCACCAATTTCAGCTAAACCATTAATGATTTGTTCTGGAAATTCGGCTTTTTGAGCATAGTCTTCAATAATTGGTGATACATCGCGTTTTACCCATTCTCGGGCAGCATCACGTACTAGTTTATGTTCGTCTGAAAGTAATTCGTCTAGATTGTAATAGTCTGGAGCTTCAAATAAATCTGGCTTCATCAGTTTTTTAGTTTTAATTGCTCCTCAAAAATAACGAAAACGTTTTCAGTGTACAATTTTAAACTACATTTTTAAGTAGAAATCTTTGGTAAGGTTTTTATAATCTTCGGTATAATTATGTCGAGACGTTTCTATAATTAGCTCTGAAGTGTTTATGGTGCTTTTTTTGAAAGAAAAATCTATGAGACTGCGTTTAATTTCTGAATCTGGAGTCCCTTTTACATGCAGTATCTTGTTTGGGTATAAAGCAACTTTTGAAGCGAGCTCTATAAAATGTTTTTCTTCTTGATGTGGGATGACTACCGAAAAAACACCGTTTTCTGAAAGTAATTTTGAGGCGCTGTTTAACAAATGGGTAAAAGGCATGGCGTCTTGAAACCTTGCTAAATCTCTTTGTTGGTTATCTGTTTTATAGTTTTCTGAATAAAAAGGAGGGTTTGAGATTATCAAATCATAAGTGTCTTCAATTTCTTCAGTAAATTCATCAAGTGATGCATGATAACAAAACAATCTGTCTCCCCAAGGTGATTGTTCAAAGTTGTCAACGCATTGTTCGTAAGCTTCATCGTCAATCTCAATAGCATCTATTATTTCTGCTTGACTACGTTGCGCTAGCATTAAAGAAAGAATGCCGGTTCCTGCACCAATGTCTAGTATAGAAAAAGGTTGGTGTTCTAGACTTGACCAAGCACCAAGTAATACGCCATCTGTACCAATTTTCATAGCGCAACGGTCTTGATGGACTGTGAATTGTTTAAAATGAAAAGGCTTGTTCATTGTGTGTTAATTTTCATCTAGATATAAATCTATCAAACCTTCGGGAGTTTCAACAACAATAGTTTTATTGGCACGATCTACATTATTTATAAACTCATCATTCATAGGTATTAGTATTTCTACACCATCACGATCTATTTCAAAAAGTGCTTGCGCAGTAGAATCATTTATAGCTTTAATAGTACCAACAACACCATAATTTATATCTGTAACGGTAAACCCTATAATTTCATGAAAGTAAAATTTATTGCCTTCAAGTTTTGGTAAAAACTCTAAAGGTAGATATATATCGCTTTTTATAAGCGCATCTGCATCTGCTTCAGTATCTACATCTTCAAATTTTACACGAAGTAAATCAGACTTATGTAATTGAGAGGATTCTAAAAAGAAAGGAACTAAATTGTTTCGTAAGTCAATAAATAAAGCATCAAGGTTTTCGTATAAGTCAGGCTCGTCAGTATCTAACTTAATTAGGAGTTCACCTTTGAAACTATATTTTTTTACAATTTTACCTAAATAGAAGCAGTCTTTTTTTTGCATAATTTTTTAGTGAAAGTAAACATGGTTATGAGTTGTTTTTTAATCTAACTCATAAAAAAACCCAGACAAAAATGTCTGGGTTCAAAAGTATAAAAAATATTTTTTTACTCTTCTTCGTTTGAAGCTTCAACTTCAGTTTCAGGAGCATCTTCAGTAGCTGTTTCTTCTACAACTGGTGCGTTTGCAGCAATTCTAGCTTCGTTTACAGCTTTTTCAGCTTCAAGAGCTTTAGCTTTAGCATCTGCTTCAGCTTTAGATAATCCGTCTTTTTTAGCATCAATCTTACCAGTTTTTTCTTCTAACCAAGCGTTGAATTTAGCTTCAGCTTGCTCTTCAGTTAAAGCTCCTTTTCTTACACCACCAGCAAGGTGATTTTTAAGTAAAGCGCCTTTGTAAGATAAAATAGCTCTGGCAGTATCAGTTGGTTGTGCACCATTCTGTAGCCATGTTACAGCTCCGTCTACATCTAATTCAATAGTAGCAGGATTTGTGTTAGGGTTGTAAGTACCTAATTTTTCTAGGTATTTACCATCTCTTTTTGATCGTGCATCAGCTGCAACAATCCAGTAGTAAGGTTTTCCTTTTTTACCGTGTCTTTGTAATCTAATTTTTACTGGCATAAATAATTAATTAGTGAGGTTCTCGACCTCTGTTATTAATGAGGGTGCAAAGATACTATATTTTTTTAATTTCCAATTAATTATATAAAATGAATATGTTTATTTTTTTTATTCTATTTTTGAGTCCTTTAAATCACTAAAAATAATTCAAAATTATACTATGAAAAAACTATGTGTTTTTATTGTTGCTTTGCTTACTATAGTTGGTTGTGGTGACGAAATAGAGTTTAATACGCCTGCTTTACAAGGAAAGAAAGATGGAAATTTATGGAAAGCTGTTTACTATGAAGCAAACCTAAATGATGATGGTGATATTGAAATTTCAGGAGGTGATAATTACGAAACTGTAAAACTGGTAATCCCTTCGCCAGCCATAGGGAACTACGAGTTAGGAGAAAGTCAACCAAGCGAAGCTATTTTTGTTGATATTCAAGATATAGAATACTCTACTAAAAATGTTCCAGATGGCGATAATCATGTTTATCCGGCTGATGGGTTAATCATTGTAACTAGATATAATGTTTTGTCAAACACTATTTCTGGAGAGTTCAGGTTTAACGCATATTCTGCTTCAGGAAGACATACGGTAAACATGAGTGAAGGCGTATTTTTTGATATTCCTTTGCCATTCTCTGCAGCCGAAGTTTTTGCTTGTGATGATGCAGTTGCTGCTGTTGAGGTTGCTAGAACAAACTATGAAGCTGTAGGAACTTATCATAATGATTACCCTGAATTATGTACAGCTTATGTAAATGCGTTAATACAACAACAAAATGCGTGTGTTGATTCTACAGGAATGATCCAAGATCTTATTGATAGTCTGTATTGTGGTGATGATGATAATGATGGAATTTTATCAATAAATGAAGACATTGATGGAGACGGAGACCCAACAAATGACGATACAGATGCTGATGGAACTCCAGATTATTTAGATACTGACGATGATGGAGATAGTATTTTAACGCAATACGAAGATTTAGATATAGACGGAGACTTTTTAAATGATGATACCGATGCAGACGGTATTCCAAATTATTTAGATAATGATGATGATAATGATACTATATTAACTATAAGTGAAAACCCAGATCCAAATGGTGATGGTAATCCAGATGATGCAGAAGATTCTAACGCAAACGGAACTCCAGATTATTTAGATTCACTATAGAAAAATCTTAAAAACATTAACAAACGCAGCTCAAAAGGCTGCGTTTTTTGTTAAGGATTCTTAAAGTTTTTGAGATTATAAGCTTAAAACTTGACATGACTTCATATTTCTTGTATACTAAAAATAGCAGATGTGAAACAATACGCATCTATAAAGAATTTATTGAAATTTAAATGTCAAAGAAAATGAAGTATTCAGAAGAAATTTCAAACAAATTAAACAACTTATTAGTGAAAAATTATGACGCTGAAAAGGGTTATACTAACGCTATGAAAAATGTAGAAAATCCAAACCTTAAAATGTTTTTCAAACGAAGAGCAACAGAACGTAGTCAGTTTGCAAAAGAACTACGAACAGAGATTTTGCAGTACGGCGAATTACCAGAAGAATCAGGTAGTTTAAAAGGTGCAGCTCATAGAGGTTGGATGAATTTAAAATCGACATTCACAACAAATGACGAAGAAGCTATTCTAGAGGAAGCAATTCGTGGAGAAAAAACAAGTCTAGATGAATATAAAGATGTTTTGAAAGACAGAACGCTTCCGCCAAGTATTGATGCGGTTTTAGTTAAGCATAAAAACGCCATACAATCGGCAATTAATACAGAAAAAGTTCAAGAAGAGCTCGTGTCCTAAATTATTAAACTAAAAAAAATTAAACGCAACCTAATAGGTTGCGTTTTTTGTTTACAACTGTTTATAACTTTCGGTCAAAAAACTAATAATTATTCTTAATTTTAACCTTCTTATTTTTCAAGATAAAACCATTTTATGTACTTAATTTTTGATACCGAAACAACCGGATTACCAAAGCGTTGGGATGCGCCTATTAGCGATACCGATAACTGGCCAAGAGCTATTCAAATTGCTTGGCAGTTGCATGATGCGCTTGGTAATTGTATTGAGCATCAAGATTATTTAATAAAGCCTGAAGGATTTAATATCCCTTATGATGCCGAGAAAATTCACGGTATTTCTACCGAATTAGCAGAGGAACAAGGTGTGTCTTTATCTGAAGTTCTTGAGAAGTTTAATGAAGCATTAAACAAAACCACGTTTATAGTTGGTCAAAATGTTGGCTTTGATGTCAATATTATGGGGGCCGAATTTTACAGAGGCGATGTTGCTAATAAATTGCAAGAACTACCAGTGCTAGATACTTGTACCGAGCATACAGCGCAACTTTGCCAAATTCCCGGTGGTCGTGGTGGTAAATTTAAGTTACCAACCTTAACCGAGTTGCACGAATTTCTATTCAATAAACCTTTTGCTGAAGCGCATAATGCAACAGCCGATGTTGAAGCAACAACACGTTGCTTTTTTGAATTAATTCGTCGTGAAGAATACACTGTTGAGCAATTAGACGTTCAGCCAGATTATTTTCAGAAATTCTCTGAAGCTAATCCGCAGGAAATTCAACTTATCGGATTAAAGCACATCAACTTAAAACGCGAAAGTGCTAAAATTCGTGAGCGTCTTCAAAAACAGCAAACCAGTACCATTTCAACCGAGGAAATAAAACAAAATATTTCCGATTTAGCAGAAGTTGATTTTGTACACCTTCATAACCACTCGCAATTCTCAATATTGCAGTCTACAATGAGTATTCCTGATTTAGTTTCGGCTGCTGCAACGCACAATATGCCTGCGGTTGCGCTAACAGATCATGGAAATATGATGGGTGCCTTTCATTTTATAAATGCGGTAAACAATCAAAATAAAAATATTGAGGCTGCTATAAAAGCTGCCGAAGAAAAAGGAGAAACAACAGATAAAAAACTTATTAAACCCATTGTAGGTTGTGAGTTTTTTGTTTGTGAAGATCATACTGATAAGTCCAGAAAAGACAATGGTTATCAGATTGTGCTTTTGGCAAAAAATAAAAATGGGTATCATAATTTAGCAAAACTGTCTTCGCATGCCTTTGTAGATGGGTTTTATTATGTGCCTCGTATTGACAAAAAACTTATTGAACAATACAAAGAAGACATCATTGTTTTAACTGGAAACTTGTATGGGGAAGTTCCAAGCAAGGTGTTGAATATTGGTGAAAACCAAGCTGAAGAAGCCCTGATTTGGTGGAAAGAACTGTTTGGAGACGATTTGTATGTTGAGATTATGCGTCATAATCAAGAAGACGAAAATCGTGTAAATGATACATTGGTGAAGTTAGCAAGAAAGCATGATGTTAAGCTGGTTGCAACGAACAATACCTATTATCAAAATCAAGAAGATGCCAATGCGCATGATATTTTATTATGCGTAAAAGATGGTGAAAAACAAGCCACACCAATAGGTCGTGGACGTGGTTATCGCTATGGATTACCAAACCAAGAATATTACTTTAAGTCTTCTGATGAAATGAAGGCACTTTTTAAGGATTTACCTGATGCGATTTCAAATACGCAAGATATTCTTGATAAAATTGAAGCTTTTCAGTTAGCTCGTGATGTACTGTTACCAGCGTTTGATATTCCTGATGAATTTAAGCATGAAGAAGATTTAGTTGATGGTGGAAAACGAGGAGAAAATGCCTATTTACGACATCTGGTTTACGAAGGCGCTAAAAAGCGTTATGGAGACCCACTATCTGAAGAAGTTACAGAGCGTCTAGACTTTGAGTTAAGCGTTATTGAAAACACAGGTTATCCTGGATATTTCTTGATTGTAGAAGATTTCATTCGCGAAGCTAGAAATATGGATGTATCGGTAGGTCCAGGACGTGGTTCAGCTGCAGGATCGGTAGCTGCTTACTGTTTGTGGATTACCAATATAGACCCAATGAAGTACGACTTACTTTTTGAGCGTTTCTTAAATCCTGATCGTATTAGTATGCCTGATATTGATATTGATTTTGATGACGAAGGCCGAAGTCGTGTTATGGACTATGTAATTAAAAAATATGGTGCTAATCAAGTGGCGCAAATTATTACGTACGGAACCATGGCTGCCAAATCTTCTATTCGTGATACAGCTCGTGTGTTAGATTTACCACTATTTGATGCTGATAGAATTGCCAAATTAATCCCGAATATGTCTAAACTAAATAAGATATTTGGTTTAGATGAAAAAGCATTAGCAGGTAAGTTTAGATCGGAAGAATTAGAGAAAGTTAATCAGCTTTTAAATATTTCTGAAGGCTCCGATTTAGAGGCAGAAACCGTAAACACTGCGCGTGCACTTGAAGGTTCTGTAAGAAACACAGGGATTCATGCTTGTGGTGTGATTATTACACCAGATGATATTACCAAATTCGTTCCGGTGTCTGTAGCAAAAGATTCCGATTTGTATGTCACCCAGTTTGATAACTCGGTTGTAGAATCGGCAGGGCTTCTTAAAATGGATTTCTTGGGATTAAAAACCTTAACCCTAATTAAGGATACAGTTAAGATTGTAAAAGCAAAGCATGGTATTGAGCTAGATCCTGAAAGTTTTCCGTTAGATGATGAAGAAACCTATGCATTATTCCAACGTGGTGAAACGGTTGGCGTGTTCCAATACGAATCTCCTGGGATGCAAAAACACCTTCGCGATTTAAAGCCAACGGTGTTTGAAGATTTAATTGCGATGAACGCCTTGTATCGTCCAGGCCCAATGGAATATATCCCAAGTTTCGTTCGTAGAAAGCATGGTGACGAAGAGATTGAATATGATTTACCTGCCATGGAAGAATACCTTAAGGAAACCTATGGTATTACCGTTTATCAAGAGCAGGTAATGTTGTTATCGCAAAAACTTGCAGATTTTACCAAGGGTGAAGCCGATATGCTTCGTAAAGCCATGGGTAAAAAGCAAATTGCGGTACTAGATAAAATGAAACCGAAATTTATTGAGCAAGCTAGCGCAAATGGTCATGATCCTAAAGTACTTGAAAAAGTTTGGAAAGATTGGGAAGCCTTTGCAAGTTATGCTTTTAATAAATCGCACTCAACATGTTATGCGTGGATAGCTTATCAAACAGCCTATTTAAAAGCGCATTATCCTGCTGAATATATGGCTGCGGTACTTTCAAATAACATGAATGATATTAAATCGGTTACCTTTTTTATGGAGGAATGTAAGCGAATGAAATTGAATGTACTTGGACCAGATATTAACGAAAGTTATTACAAGTTTTCGGTAAACCAAGACAATGCGGTGCGTTTTGGTATGGGAGCCATAAAAGGGGTTGGTCATGGAGCTGTAATGACTATTGTTGAAAACCGAAAAAAAGATGGTCATTATAAATCTATTTTTGATTTTGCTAAACGTATAGATTTACGTGCTGCCAATAAAAAAGCTTTTGAAAACCTAGCGCTTGCTGGTGGTTTTGATTGTTTTAAATCGACGCATCGTGCGCAATATTTTCATGATGAGGGAGATGGTATTACCTTTTTAGAAAAAGCCATAAAATATGGTGCAAAGCATCAAGAAAATGAAAACTCTGCACAAGTAAGTTTGTTTGGAGAAGCAAGTGATGTGCAAATAGCTGAACCACAAGTGCCACCTTGTGAAGAATGGGGAACCATGGAAAAATTGGCAAGAGAGAAAGAAGTCGTTGGTATCTATATTTCAGGGCATCCTTTGGACGACTTTAAAGTTGAAATGAAAACGTTTTGTAATGCCAACTTATCATTACTAAACGATTTAGAAACCTATGTAAATAGAGAGTTGACATTTGGAGGCGTAGTAACCGATGTGCAACATCGTGTAAGTAAACAGGGTAAAGGTTGGGCGTTATTTACTGTTGAGGATTATGATGCCAGTTATGAGTTTCGAATTTTTGGTGAAGAATATTTGAAATTTAGGCATTTCTTTGTTGTGAATTCGTTTGTGTACATTAAACTTTTTGTAAGAGAAGGTTGGGTGAATAAAAACACTGGGATAAAAGGAGATCCAAGAATACAGTTTAATAGTTTTCAATTGTTACATGATGTTATGGATACTTATGCCAGAAAGCTGTCTATTCAACTTCATATTAATGACCTGAAAGAAAAGCGAATAGCTATTTTAAAAGAATTGATTCAAGAACATGCTGGAGAAAAACAGTTGGATTTTGTTGTCTATGATAATGAAGAAAAGATAAAGCTAAATATGCATAGCCGAAAACAAAAAGTAAAGATTTCTCAAGAGTTGCTTAATCATTTAGAACAACACGATTTGTATTACAAGTTGAATTGATAGTTATATTTACGTAAAAAGGATTGAACGGTATGTTTGAGTTCATTAAAGAGAGCGAATAGTGAAATATTTATAATCATGAATTCCGAATAGAATAAAAACACAAGAGTAAAGCTTGGTTTATACGCTCAATATAAGAGGTTAATAACCTGAAACAATGCGTATATAAACAAAACAAATTGTCATGCTGTAAGTTTTGGCAAATTTTTTGACTAATATTGCATATAAAATTGAAGTAAAACACATTTAAATAAAAGATTATGGCATTAGAAATAACAGATGCAACGTTTGAAGAAACTGTATTAAAAAGTGATAAACCAGTAATGGTTGATTTTTGGGCTGCTTGGTGTGGACCATGTAGAATGGTTGGACCAATTATTGATGAAATTAGTAACGAATATGAAGGTAAAGCTGTTGTAGGTAAGGTAGATGTTGATGCTAACCAAGAGTTTGCTGCAAAATATGGAGTGCGTAATATACCAACTGTTTTAGTATTTCAAAACGGAGAAGTAGTAGGACGTCAAGTAGGTGTAGCTCAAAAAAGCGCATATACTGAAGCGATTGATTCGCTTTTATAAAATACTTTCTAAAAGAAAAGATAAAAGGTTTGCTTTAACGGCAAACCTTTTTTAGTTTAGAGCTTGATGAATTTACAACAAGAACTTAATAAAACAGGAGCTTTTAAAAATCTGGAGCTACTAGCAAAACAAGTCGTCGAGGGTTTTATTGCGGGCATGCATAAAAGTCCGTTTCATGGCTTTTCGGCAGAGTTTGCCGAGCATAAAATCTATAACCAAGGAGAAAGTACCAAGCATATAGACTGGAAACTGTATGCGAAATCAGATAAGCTTTTTAGAAAACGCTTTGATGAAGAGACTAACCTTCGTTGTCACTTAATTGTTGACAATAGCAGCTCAATGCACTATCCTGAAATGTCTAATTTTTCAGTAAATAGTTTAAATAAAATTGCGTTTTCAGCTTTGGCATCAGCATCATTAATGCATATGCTAAAGAGACAAAGAGATGCTGTGGGTTTAAGTATTTATAGTGATGCTTATGATTACTACGCACCTGAAAAGGGAAGTGAGCGTCATCATCAAATGTTGTTACATCAATTAAGCAACACGGTAATTTCAAGGCCTGTAAACAGACTTACAGAAACCTATACGTATTTACATCAAATAGCAGAGAAAATTCATAGAAGGTCTCTTATTTTCTTTTTTACTGACATGTTTCAAACAACATCTAAAGAAAAAGAACTGTTTGAAGCTTTACGTCATTTAAAACACAATAAACATGAAGTTGTGCTTTTTCATGTTTTTGATAGCGAGAAAGAGCAGAATTTTGAATTTGACAATACACCAAAACGTTTTATTGATGTAGAAACAGGAGATTATATTAATGTTTATGCTGATACAATAAAAGACCAATATAAAGAGGCTGTAACAGCATATTTTGAAGCTTTACGTTTAAAATGCGGACAATATCAAATAAAATATGTAGAAGCAGATTTAAGAAAAGGATTTGATAATGTGTTGACAACGTATATGATAGAGCGAAAAAAGTTTGTTTAGGTAAAAAAAATAAAAAAAAAGTTCAAAAAATATTTGAGATATTGAAAAAGGCTCTTATATTTGCATCCGCAATAGAGCAACGGTCTGGTAGTTCAGTTGGTTAGAATGTCGCCCTGTCACGGCGAAGGTCGCGGGTTCGAGTCCCGTCCAGACCGCAAATATTGCTTAAGCTCCACAAAGTTGGAGCTTTTTTTGGCAATAAAATTTAGTTGTGTTGTTTGGCAGATGTTAAAGTCTGTCAATGGTTTAAGTAGTTAAACCAATGGAAAGCTTTCCTTTTCTCTTTATTGAGAATAGGGATGCTTTTTTGTTTTAAAGCCCTTTTTTTTAAACACTTTTTTCAGTATGCTGAATAAGCAATAGTTTTATTTGTAAGAAAAAACCTCAAAAAAAACATTTCACCGAAGAAATTTGCTTTTAATCTATTTTTATAGTATATTTAATATAGCAAATAATATTTTTACGCTCCTTAAAAAATAAATCCCTAATTAATCAATTTGTTTTTTAAGACTATTAATTAATCCACAATGCAAGGCACGAGTTTGTCTTGATTCCCTCATAGTTTTTTATTGTTATGTAATGTGCGTATGTGCATGTTATATAAAGCTGTTAATCCATTCCTCCCTCAATCATGGTTTTGAATTTTTCATAACCACAAGTCACGAATATTTTATTTTTTAAATAATTAATAACTATTGTATAACTAAACTTTTTTAATAGCATGAAAACTCTAAAAATTACTTTATTAGCAATCGTATTTGGTGTAACTTTAACTGGACTTAAGTCTAATAACGATGATTTCTCTGAAAAAGATAAAGCATCTAAAACTACAAAAGTAGATTATAACTTCGCAGTTAAAAGACACGTGAAAAAAGGCCAGACAGTTCCTACTCAAGGATAATAATTAATACCTTAAATAAATTTTTAAACCCTTTTTTATAAAGGGTTTACGTGTTGTATATATTTTCGGTTTATTTTATATTGAGCAAAAGACGCACTTTTCATAAAATATTATAAATTTGGTTGGTATACAATAATTCTACATTGATAAAAAACATATTATTCATACTGTCATTTTCATTAGCAACTGCGCTTTATTCTCAAAATCAGATTTATGACAGCATTTATCATTATAGAGCATTAGCAAAAGACACCAATTTAGATTTAGATGAGCGTATTTTGTTTGCCAAAAAAGCAATTGCTTTTTCAAATAGAAGTAAAAAAGATTCCACACTTTTAACAAGCAAGCGATTATTATCTACACTATACTTGTACAAGCGTGATGTTAACGAGCTGTATGATTTAAACCATGAAAATTTAAAACTAGCAAACTCGTTAAACGATTCATTAGCAGTTGCAAACGTGAGCAATGTTTTGGGTTGGGTTCATTCGGTTAGAAAAGAGATTGATAGTTCCTACTATTACTACTATAAAGCGTCAAAGTTTTTTAAAGGTGTAAATCAAGTGCAGAATGAGGCTGTGGCATTATTTAACATGGCAGATATTCAGTTTAATGAACGTGATTATATAGGTTGCGAAAAAAACGCTATAGAATCTATTAAGCTTTTTAAAACGCTAGATCAAAATGAAAACACACTAGATTACCTTTGGGCATTAAATAATCTTATAGCTATTGCCTCTGATGAGTTAGAGCTTTATGATAAAGCAATTGAATACCACAATAAGGCTTTATCTTATAGTAACAGAATATCAGATAATTACTTATACACATTATACTCTAATAGTAATATTGCATTAATTTATAAAGAGCTAAAACAGTATGATAAAGTTTTAGATATCTATGATAAGCTTTTTGAAAAAAAAGAATTACTAAAGCAAGAACCTAATAACTATGCCTTGATTTTAGGAGACTATGCCTACTCAAAACATTTATCAGGGAAGTATAATAACAAAGAAATAAAGCAAATGCTTACTGAAGCCAATAAAGTAAGTGATAGTGTGCAAGACCCATTTAGCATTATGTCTGTGTCACTAAATGCGGCTAATTTTTATACCAATATAAATAAAAAAGACTCTGCGTTAATATATGCAAATCAGGCCTATAAAACAGCTGTTGAAACAAAAACCAATGATGTTATATTACGGTCTTTAATGTTAAAATCAAAAATAGAAGACCCAAGCAAGGCAAAAGATTATTTATATGACTATGTTAAGTTAAGAGACAGCTTACAAACAAAAGAGCGAGCCATTAGAAATAAATTTGCAAGAATTGAATTTGAAACAGATCAAATAGAACAAGAAAACTTACAAATCTCAAGAGAGCGAATGTGGCTTATGATTATATCATCAATACTTGTTATTACGATAATTCTTGTTTATATCATTATATCTCAACGAGCAAAAAATAAAGAACTTAAGTTTATTCAAGAACAGCAAGAAACAAATGAAGAGATATACAACCTTATGCTGTCTCAACACGATAAAATAGAAGAAGCTAGAGCGGCTGAAAAAAGACGAATCTCTGAAGAACTTCACGATGGAATTTTAGGTAGGCTTTTTGGTACACGATTAAGCCTGGATAGTTTAAATTTTAACACACAACCAGAAGCTATTCAATCAAGAAGTACCTATATCAATGAGCTTAAAAATATAGAACATGATATCCGTAAAGTGTCCCATGATTTAAACACCGATTTCATATCAGGATCAGGATATTTAGATATTATAAAAACCATGGTTGAAACACAAACAAAAGCCTATGGTTTAAAGTATGCAATAAGCAATAAAGATGATATTCAATGGGATGATGTTTCAAATAAAACAAAAATTCACATATATAGAATCATTCAAGAAGCACTTCAAAACATCTATAAACACGCCAATGCTTCAGATGTGAAAATTAGTTTTAAACTTAAAAATAATGTAATTTGCTTAACCATAAAGGATAACGGTTCAGGTTTTGATGTAGATAAAGCCAAAAAAGGTATTGGTTTAAAGAACATGAATTCAAGGGTTAAGGAAATTCAAGGAAAGTTGATTGTTAAATCAGAAAAAGATTTAGGATCTAAAATAATTATTAAAGCCCCAATCTAAAAAAACAGAATAAACAATGTCAGAGAACATTCGAATATTAATGACTGATGATCACCCTCTAATTACAGAAGGATACCAAAACATATTATTAGCAACAAAAAAAGAACATCAAAACTTAATAATTGATGTAGCAAGCAATTGCGACGAATCCTTAAAATATATGAACCAGGCTGAAGCCTTAAAAAGGCCTTATAATGTATTTTTTATGGATATCAGCTTACCAGCTTCTTCAGATGGTAAGTTTAACTCTGGAGAAGACCTTGCTGTATATGCAAGAAAACTGTTTCCAGAAGCTAAAATAGTGATATTAACTATGTTTAATGAACCTTACCGTATACATCATATCATTAAAAATATCGCTCCAGAAGGCTTTTTAATAAAAAGTGATTTAACATCAAGCGAGTTGGCAAGTGCATTTCAAGCTGTATTGAGTAATCCGCCATTTTATAGTGGTAGCGTTAATAGTTTTATAAGAAAAGCAATTTCAGACGATATAGTTCTTGATGAGATAAACAGAAAAATACTTTATCTACTATCGCAAGGTATAAAAACAAAAAATTTAAAAGAACATATAGATTTATCAATGAGTGCTATAGAAAAGAGAAAAAAACACTTAAAAACGCTTTTTAATGTAGAAGATGGCAATGATGAAAATCTTTTAACCGAAGCGCGAAATAATGGGTTTATATAATCAAGCTGAAAAAAATGTTAAAATTACAGTTTTTATAATTTTTATTATCTCTTGAATGTGTTGCTATCACTCAATTTTACGGTTTTTCCGTAACAAGTCTACGGAAAAACCGTAAATAAAAATGAAGCATATACTTTATATTTGACCATCAACGATAATTAATTAATCCCTCAAAAGAAATTTGTTGATAATAGCATTTACACTAACCTCGTGGTTTTCAGTTTTATTTGAAAACCATGAGGTTTCTTCTTTTTATAGCGTAAATATGGCGCTTTTGTGTTCCCAAGCAGTCATTATAAAAAAGCCAAAGTAAACTAAAGCGACAATAAACTTTAAAAACGTACCGGTTAAAAAACCTAAAAAAGATCCAAAAGCAGCTTTTACAGCAGTTTTAGAGTCGGCTTTATTGATAAGTTCTCCAACAAAGGCGCCAATAAATGGCCAAATAATAATCCCGAAAACACCAAAAATAGGGAAGAATATAGCAATAATTAACCCTATGGTGGTTCCCCAAACGCCTTTTTTACTACCGCCAAATTTCTTGGTTCCCATAGCAGGTATCACATAATCTAGAGCAAAAACAATTAAAGCGATAGCTAGTGTAATACCCAAAAACCACCAGTTGTTATCAACGGCATTTGTAAGGTATAATAAAAGTAGTCCAATCCAGCTCATAGGAGGTCCTGGCAATACAGGAAGAAAGCTTCCTAATATGCCAATAATCATAAAAAGAAAGCCAATACACGTTAGTAAGATATCCATTGTTTTTTTATTTGTATGTCGAAGATACATAAAGAAAGTTACATTTTTTAACTAAAAAATTAGTTCAAACTAAATATTTAGTTATATTTGTATTCAACTAATTTTTTAGTTTTTAAAGAATAATACATTTTGAAGCAACATAAAATGAAGCAACTTACAAAAGCAGAAGAAGAGATAATGCAAATACTTTGGCAACTAGAAAATGCTAATGTTAAACAAATAATACAAGAGTTACCAGAGCCAAAACCTGCATACAACACGGTGTCTACAATAGTGAGAATATTAGAGAGTAAAGGATTTGTTGATTATGAAAAACAAGGAAAAGGTCACAGGTATTTTCCGTTAGTAAAAAAAACAGACTATAGTAATCAAAGTATAAATTCTTTAGTAGACAACTACTTTCAAGGCTCATTTAAGAGTATGGTTTCGTTTTTTATGAAGAAAAACGACATTGGTTTAAACGAGTTAGAATCAGTACTTAAAGAAATAAATAAAACCGAGAAATCATGATACATTACATAATACAAACCATTGCTTTTCAGCTGGTTTTTTTAATAATTTATGATGTATTCTTGAAAAAGGAAACATTTTTTAACTGGAACAGAATCTATTTATTAAGTACAGCTTTACTGTCTCTTATTTTGCCGTTTGTAAAGGTTGATAGTTTTAAAAATGTTGTATCACAAAACTATATTGTGTCTTTTCCAAAACTGGCCTTTGAGACTCAAACACCCATTGTTCTAGATGAAGTGGTTTTACAAGGAGTCAATACATCTTATGATATGTTATGGTATATATCTGCAATTTTGATTTTAGGCTGTGCGTTGGCATTACTATATTTTTTGTATCGCATAATATCTATAGTAACCCTTATTTATAAAAATCCAAAAACAAAGCAAAAACATATTCGTATTGTTCAAATGTTGAATAGTTCTGCGGCATTTTCTTTTTTTAATTATGTGTTTTTAGGAGAAAAAATAGATGCTCAAAACAGAGAATCAATATTAAAGCATGAGTTGGTTCATATTAACCAAAAGCACACATTAGATTTACTTTTTTTTGAGCTGCTTCGTATTGTGTTTTGGTTTAACCCTTTTGTTTATATGTATCAAAATAGAACGTCTGACTTGCACGAATTTATTGCAGACTCTAAAGCGGTAAAACACAATAAAAAACAATATTATGAAAACTTGTTATCGCAGGTTTTCGATACCAAAGCGGTATCATTCATCAATCCATTTTTTAAACAATCATTAATCAAAAAACGAATTATTATGTTACAAAAATCAAAATCAAAACAGTACCAATTATTAAAGTACGCCTTGCTAATCCCAATGGTTTTAGGAATGTTAGTCTATTCTTCATGTTCCGATGAAAGCAATCACGTTAAAAAGCAAGACGAATTAAATTTAAGCCAATATTCATACTCATTAAAAAAAGGAGAAGAGTTAGTTGGTGCTAAAAAAGAGATTCATAACAATTATGAGGCATTCTTGAAAAATAATCCAGAATATGTGGCTTGGGCACAAATAAGTTCTGATGAAAGTGAAATAACATATAGTGTTCATTCTAAATTAGAAGAGATTCCAGAAGGATTAACTAGAACAGAAGTATCTTCTTCAAATGGTTCTTATTTGATGTATACTAATTTACATAATTCAAATAACGGCAGACCTGAATCAGGAGAATTATTAAACAAAATTGATGCTGTAAAAGAACAAATTGAAGTACAAGGAAACATATCAGATAAAGAGGAAAAAGGTATTGAGTTATTATTTGATATGCTAACTCTAGATGCTGAAAGCGTAAACCAAAAATTAATTGAGGATGTTCAAAACTTTAATAATGCAAAAAACAAAAGTGAGCTACATCAGCGTATTTCAGATTTGTTTTTAGCTGTTCAAGAGCAAGGTGATATGTCTGTTGAAGAAGAATTATCATTAAAAACGCTATTAACTTTAGTTTCTAAAGCAGGTTTAAATAGTAGCTTTTATGAAGAAGTAAAAGACCGAATCGAGATTCCATTTGCCATTATTGATAAAGTTCCTGAATTTCCAAATAGCAAGACTTTCGCTTCTCAAGAAGAAAGCAAAGTCTTTTTCAATAATAAACTTAACATGTTTGTCGGTCAAAACTTTAATACAGAGTTGGCGAATACCTTAAAATTATCTGGCGTTCAGAAAATTTCGGTTTTCTTTAAAATAGGCCATGATGGACAAATAAAAGATATAAAAGCAAGAGCGTCACACCCAGAATTAGAAGCCGAAGCCATTCGCGTAGTTAGTATGTTACCAACTATGGTTCCTGGAGAGCAAAACGGCAAACAAGTAACTGTGCCTTATTACCTGCCAATAAAATTTGAAGTGAAGTAATTGTTGATTATGCATAAGAACACATAAAAACCTGAAGCATATGCTTCAGGTTTTTATGTTTACAAACTGCTTAAATGCAGATTAAAATATAAAAAAATTGTACATTTCGCTTTCAGATGAATTTATGAAGCGCATTAGTTTTATTTTAGGATTTTTATTGTTGTTTTCATGCAATTATTTTACTGCAAAAAAAACATCTTCTGAAGCTATATTAAATGAAGAATTAAAAGCATTTAATTGGAATGAGGTTGATGATTACCCATCTTTTGCTTTGTGTGATACAGCAGCATCAAAAGAGCTTAGAAAGCAATGCTTTCAAAATACTTTAACTAATGTTATTACTGATAATTTGCAAAAAGAAACCATTATAGTAAAGCAAGATGTTAATGATACCATTACTATAAAATTTCAAATTTCAGAAACAGGAATATTATCACTTATAGATGTGACTGTAGATTCTATAACGCTTCAAGAAATCCCTGATATAAAGAGTATGCTTACATCAAGTTTAGATTCGTTACCAAAAATTTATCCAGCATTAAAACGCGGACAACAAGTAAAAACAGAATTTAGATTGCCAGTAGTGATACAAGTAAATTAAAACCTGATGGCTAATTTTTTCATTAATCTTAAAATCTCAACATAAAGCCAAATAATAGTAACCAAAAGTCCCCAAGTGGCAAACCATTCTTTCGTTTTTGGAGCTTTGTTTTTATGACGTTCTATATAATCAAAATCTAATAGTAATGCTAGCGAAGCAAAAATAGCAGCAACAATATTGAATACAATTGCTAGCCAAGATGTTCCCCAAAGAAAAGATTTGATGCCAAAAAAACTTAATATCCACGAAATAATATAAACAACAAAAATACTAGCGCAAGCAGTAATAATAACACTGCGTAGCTTTTTTGTCACAACAATAATACGTGTTTGATAAAGTGACAGCATCACAAAAAATGTAATAACAGTAACTCCAATAGCTTGGTAAGGCATATTAGGAAATTTTGCATGAGCATAACTTGTGATGCCTCCCAAAAAAACACCTTTAGCTATAGCGTACAAAGGAACTAAAAACCAAGCCCAGTGTTGTCTGACTGAAATAACAACGCTTATAATTATAGCAGATAGCATGCCGCCAGTTACAAACCATTTTATGTTGGTGCCTTGACTATAAAGTTTCCAAATGCCAACCGTAATTGTTGTAATAATGAGTAAAGAAATAAGTGTTTTTATAAGAATGCCTTTCACGGTCATTTTTTGAGAACTCTTGCTAGAATTATCCCAAAAGTAATCGTTAAACGCTGGATTTGATGTTTTATCTAAACGCACTATAAATTAAGTTTGTAGCCTATTGCAAAGTCAATAGGAAAATCAGAATGATTATCTATAAATACAGCATAAATATCATGATATGCTAAAGTAATGAAACTATGATCAGATATTTTAATGTCGCCTCCTAAACCAAGAATGAAAGGTGCTTGAATACCAGAAAAAGAATCTTTGTAAGCAAATGGTGTGTTAGGATATTTTGTTTCTTCAGATGCTGTGTAGGTTGCTATTTTTAGATTTGTATATAGATTAAAACGCTCTCGGTTTATAAATCTGAATCTATAACCAATAGCTAGTTGAGTAGCTGTATATTTAAAATCATCGCTTTCTAAAGCGTGTTCTAGATTAAAAAATAAAGCGTGGCGAGCTAATTTTTTTTGTTCAAGAATTTCAAATTCTAAACCAAAAAATGGCACAGATTTGTTGTCAGGATTAACAACAAAAGGTTGATTTGTTAATCCACCAAAAATACCTAATCTTGCTTGTACTTTCGCTTTTTCTTCGTAATTAAAATTTAAATCTGTGGTAGCGTTATAAACATTAAAAAAATCTCGTAAACTTGCTAGAGTAAGTTTAACTTTTTCAACCGAAACGCCATACCCTTCGGTTAATGATTTTAATACGGTCTTGTATTCTTCTTGATATTTTTTGTTTTCGCCTTTTGTGTTTTTTAACTCTTGAATGTTGCCATTTTGCGTTTTTACAAAATAACGATATTCGTTATCAATAACATTCCACAGTAAATCTAGATTACCATCAACTTCAGTTTTTAGTTTTAAAGTTTCGTTGTTTATGGTATATGACTCTTGAGAAAATGCAAGAGTATTTATGATAATAAAGAAGAATAAAAGTAACTGTTTTTTCATGGCAAGAATCATTTTAAGATACTTGTAAAACTAAAAAAATAAAATGAATTACATGTGTTTGTAAGATTATTTGTTAAATGATCTGTCTTTCCATTTGTAGCCTCTAAACGTAGATAAAACAGCAATATAGATACAGAAAAACGGATAAAACACAGCGCTAAATAAATATGAAGAAAGAAGATGTTCTTGATTTAAAAAACGTGCCGTTTTAAAAAGTAATAAAAAGTCAATACCACTTTTTATTATAATAATATAACCGATAAATTGAGGCTTCAAAACTCCTGTAATTCCCAAAACCATAGATGCTAGTAATAGCATATTCATAAGTAACACAGCAACGCCAATAAATGTGGCATACATACTCGAGTAGCTCGTGGTTTTTGATGCCCAACGAATACGTTGAGATATTAGGTTTTTTAGATTTTTTTCAGGCGTTGTTTTCACAACAACCCTATCAGATTTAAGGTAAGAAACAGTTTTTGGATTTTTCTTTATAGCTTTTTGTAATAAAAAAATATCATCTCCACTTGCAATATTGTTATTGTTCTCAAATCCATTTACACCATTAAAAAGTGTTTTTGTGTAGCCTAAATTGGCACCATTACATAAAAAAGGTTTTTTAATGCCAAATGCTCCTATGGTTGTGCCAATTAAGCTAAAAAAATCTAACGTTTGAAATCTGTCTAAAATACGTGATGAACTATTATAACTTACAGGAGCAACTATCATCTGTTTCTGCGGGTTGTTTTGTATAAAACTATCATAAGTGTCAAGCCAATATTGAGGTAGTTCGCAATCAGCATCAGTAGTAATAATCCACTCGGTCTTTACATGGTTAATAGCCGTAGTAATAGCATCTTTTTTAGGCGAGTTTGAACTCCGCTTATTTTTTAAAATGGTAATAGGTAACTTATGAGTTTTACCGTATTCTTGAATAATACTCACAGAAGCGTCACTAGAATCATCATCAATAAAAATAAACGCTGTTAAATGACTCGGGTAGTTAAGTTGAGATATAGATGCTAGCAATTTAGGTAAATCTGTAGCTTCATTTCTAAAAGGAACGATAACCGAAAATTTTGTTTTAGCAGGTATATCTTCAAGGTTAACAGCAGGTACTTTATCAAAACCGTATATAAATCTGCCTATAACAAGTAGGTATAGTATCGTAATGCTAATAAAAATAACGCTTACTATCATAACTGATCTTTAGATTGATTAAAAACCATAACGTAATAACTACCTATAACACTTGGTATAACAAAATTTAAAATCCACATAAGCGTAATAATACTTAAAATAGTAAATGCATTTATACCAACAATTGAAAATAAGTATAAAGCAACACTTCCTTTTATAACAACATCAAAAATAAAAATAGAAGGAATTATAGAAGATAATAAGTACATAGATGTAATAACGGTCATGGCGTTGAAATAAGAAACATCAATGCCAAATATTTGTAGAAGTATAAAAAATTGATAAGAAAAAATAAGATAGCGAATTACAGATAGTGAAAAGTTTGTAGCATAAAAACGTGATGAAATTTTCTTGAAAAAATCTATTATACGCTTCACGCTAACACCTTTTATAGAAACATTTTTTTTAGAAAGTCCAAAAGCAGTTGCAAACGCTATTATAAGTAAAATACCAGCAAACCTTACAACCTTATAATAGTTAATATCCATCGGGTATTTTAAAACAAAAAAGTACAAACCTATGCAGCCTAATATAATAGTAATAAGCATTTGCATACTGTTTCCTAATACATTTAGAGCGACTATTTTTTTTCTGTGTTCCGGTTTGTAAAACAATGCTTTTGCGCCGTATTCACCTATTCTGTTAGGAGTGAAAATAGATGCTGTTAGTGAGCCTAAAGTTTGTTTTGTAGCCGTTTTAAAAGAAATTTTCTTGAAGAAAGAAACAAGATGTTTCCATTTTAATATTTCAAAAAACCAATTAAAAAAGCTTAAACTAATCAAAAAATAGATGTTTTTTAATGAAAACACGTTGTTTTCCTTCAAAAAACGCCAAAAAACAATAAAGTCTAATTGTTCGTTTGATGTAAGCTTTTGATAAATAAAATAAAAAGCACCAACAACAATACTTAATTTAATAAGTACAAAAAAGAATTGTTTAGTTTTGTAAGGTAGTGCTCCAAACATCTAATGCGTAGATTATTTAAGAGCACAAATTAAAACAATAAAGTTATATGAACTCATCATTTATAAATTATAAACTTGTCATTGCTTGTTTAGCATGTTTTATTTTTGGTTTTTCTGGGTTTTCTCAACGTGAAACTAGCAAGTGGAAAGCACAATTAGCTCTTGGTATAAACAGTCCGTCGCAATCAGGTTTTGTAACCAATTTTGAAGGAAAAAGCATCAATTTGCCTATTGTAAATTTAGGCTTACAGCACATGCTAAAACCACAATTTGGAGTAAAATTAGATTATGGTTTTAATAGAATTACTAACGATGGTAGCTCTCCATATTTTAAATTGAATTACTCAAGAGTAAATGCCCAAGCTGTTTATGATGCGTCAAGATTGCTTATGTTTTTACCAGAAAACATGGGTGTTGTTGGTCATGCAGGTCCAGGGTTTTCATTTGTGAAACCATTAGCAACCTACGGAAGCAATAAGACGTCTTTTTTTAATGCAATGGCTGGCGTAGAAGTACATTATGGTATTACGCAATTACTTTCAGTGTATTTTGATGCGTCTTATATTTATGGATTCTCAAAAGATTTTGACCCTGTAATTGATGGTTATGGTTCTTTTAATGGAAATTTATTGACAGCAACTATAGGAATATCTATATCTTTGAGTGGTTGCTATTATTGTGATTAATGAGTAAAGAAAAAATAATTTTAGGTATTGATCCCGGAACTACAATTATGGGTTTTGGACTGATAAAAGTAGTGGGAAAAACTATGTCTTTTTTACAACTCAATGAGTTAGATTTAAAAAAGCATAGCGATCATTATTTAAAACTAAAACTCATTTTTGAGCGCACCATAGAACTTATAGATACACATCATCCAGATGAAATAGCTATTGAAGCGCCATTTTTTGGAAAAAACGTACAAAGTATGCTTAAGCTTGGACGCGCGCAAGGTGTTGCAATGGCAGCAGGTTTGTCTCGAGAAGTGCCTGTGACTGAATATTCTCCAAAAAAAATAAAAATGGCTATAACAGGTAGTGGAAATGCCAGTAAAGAGCAAGTAGCAAAAATGTTACAAAGCTTATTAGGTTTAAAAACGTTACCTAAAAACCTAGATGCTACAGATGGATTAGCTGCTGCTGTTTGTCACTTTTATAACCAAGGCAGAATAGAAGTAGGTAAGAGTTATTCTGGATGGGCAAGTTTTGTAAAACAAAATGAAGACAGAGTTAAAAAATCGTAAAGGCTTATTTTTGTTTTCTATAAGGCATAAATTAATTTTAAAAAAAACTATTCACTTTTAGTTGTCAGGAATTTATATTCATATCCCGTTTTGTAAACAAGCGTGTCATTATTGCGATTTTCATTTTTCTACATCTTTAAAAAAGAAAGAAACGTTAATTCAAGCATTAATAACCGAGTTAGAATTACGTAAAAAAGCGTTTGATAACGTTATAGTTTCTACCATTTATTTTGGTGGCGGAACACCTAGTTTATTATCTGATGAAGAAATACAAGCTATTATAAAAGCTGTTTACAAAAATTTTGAAGTAGCTGAAAATCCAGAAATTACATTAGAAGCAAACCCTGATGATTTAACAGATGCTAAAATTAAAGAACTCGCAGCATCACCAATAAACAGGTTGTCTATCGGGATTCAATCTTTTTTTGAAGACGATTTAAAAGCGATGAATCGCGCTCATAATGCATCAGAAGCTCAAGCTTGTTTAGAAAAAGCAACCCGCTATTTTGATAACATTACAATCGATTTGATTTACGGCATACCAAATATGAGCCTAGAAAAGTGGCAGCAGAATCTTGATATTGCATTTCAATTTGGCATCAATCATATTTCTAGTTATGCATTAACAGTAGAACCAAAAACAGCGTTAGATAGTTTTATAAAAAAAGGAACCTATCCGCCAGTAAATGAAGCTTTAGCACAATCACATTTTAATCATTTGGTTGCAGAAACTAAAAAACAAGGCTTTGTTCATTATGAGATTTCTAATTTTGGTAAACCGCATTTCTTTTCAAAACACAATACAAGTTATTGGCAAGGAAAACCGTATTTAGGTATTGGGCCTTCAGCTCATTCTTTTTTAGGAAAAACAAGAAGTTGGAACGTTGCAAATAACACAAAATACATACAAGCAATATCTCAAGGAGAATTACCAGAAACTTCAGAAGTATTATCAGTAACAGATCAATATAACGAATATGTAATGACTGGTTTGCGAACCATTTGGGGTGTTTCTCTTGATAAAATTGAAAATGATTTTGGAACAGTCTATAAAAATTTTATTTTAAAAGAGGCAGAAATATTTTTGTCTAAAACGTTACTGGTTGTAGAAAAAGAAAACCACCAATCGGTGCTGAAAACAACATCAAAAGGGAAGTTTTTAGTAGATGGAATCGCTTCAGAGCTATTCATGATTTAGTATCTTTGATACACGTTTTATCATGTCTTGTTAAGGCAAATAGTAACGTATTTCTATTAATATAATTTTAAAAAAACAATTAGTGAAAGCAACTATAGAGACCAATTCAAAAAAATATAAAATAGATTTAAAAAAACCACTAGATATATCTATCCCCTTACAAGCTTCAGAAAGCAATGTAAATGCTTGGTATCAAGATGCACCAAAAATTGAGCCTGTAAAAGATGAAGATTGGGTTGGTAGCGTGGCACAAGGTTCTAGTGTAAATTTTAATAACATTTTTTTTAATCCGCATGCACATGGTACTCACACCGAATGTGTAGGTCACATTACAAAAAAAGTACACTCTATAAATCAAAATTTAAAACAATTTTTCTTTTTAGCTGAAGTTATAACGGTCGCGCCAGAAAAATTGAATGACGATTTTGTAATTTCTAAAAAGCAAGTACAATTTGCATTAGGTAACAAAAAACGAGAAGCTCTTGTAATTCGTACTATCCCAAATATGACTGATAAAACATCAAAACAATATTCTAATACAAACCCAACATATTTACTAGAAGAAGCTGCAATTTATTTAAGAGAAAAAGGTGTAAAACACTTACTAATAGATTTACCAAGCGTAGACAAAGAAAAAGACGAAGGGAAACTTCTAGCGCATCATGCCTTTTGGAATACTGCAGGAAGACCGCGATTAGATGCTACCATTACCGAGTTTATTTTTGTGCCAAATAGCGTTTTAGATGGTACGTACTTTTTAAATATTCAAATAGCACCTTTTGAGAATGATGCCTCACCTAGTAAGCCTGTTTTATATCAAATTTTAGAATAATGATTTAATATGAATATTGAACAATTATACACATATTGTCAATCTAAAAAAGGTGTAACCGAGCATTTTCCTTTTGATGAAGATGTTTTGGTATTTAAAGTAGGTGGTAAAATGTTTTTATTAACTTCTTTAAAGAGTTGGGAGCAAGAAGAGCAAGCCATTAATTTAAAGTGTGATCCTGACTATGCTTTAGAGTTACGAGCTATGTATGAAAGTGTTGAGCCAGGTTACCATATGAGTAAAAAACATTGGAACACGGTTAAATTGTATAAAGGAGAGATAGAAGCACAGCTTATAAAAACGTTGATAGACCACTCATATGATTTAATTGTAAAGTCATTACCAAAAAAAATACGAGAAACGTTATTATAAAAAAAGAGACTGTTTGCAAAAACAGTCTCTTTTTCTAACACTAAAACAACTTACTGTTTCTACTTCCAACCACCACCAAGATGACGATACATAGAAACTCTAGCAAGTAATTGATCTTTTTTAATTTCTACAAGTTCCATTTTAGACTCTAAAGCGTCTCTTTGAGTCAATAAAACTTCCATATAGTCCGCTCTTGCAGATTTAAAAAGTTTATTAGTAATATCAATAGATCTAGTAAGTGCATCAACTTGCTGCGCTTTTAGATTATAGCTGTTTTTTAGATTGCTTATGTTTGATAACTCATTAGCAACGTCAACATATGCCTGTAAAATAGTTTTTTCATATTCCAAAACAACTTGTAACTGCCTATCGTTTGCAGTATTGTATTCTGCTTTTATAGCATTACGATTTATCAATGGCGCAACCATGTCACTAACTACAGAATACATTAAAGATTCTGGAGTTGAAGTAAGATATTTTGTATTGAATGCTTCAAAACCTATACCAGCTCTGATAGTAAAAGCAGGGTAAAAATTAGCTCTAGCTACTTTTGTGTTTAATTTGGCAGCTGCTAGCTCATATTCAGCTTGCCTTATATCAGGTCTGTTTAGTAAAAGTTGAGAGGGAATACCAGTAAAAATAGTATCAATTTTTTGCTCAATAAAGCCATTAGAATCGCGCGCTATTTTTTGTGGTGTTCTACCTATTAAAAAGTTGATTTTATTTTCAGTTTCAACAATTTCTTGCTTTACTGAAAAAAGTTCGCTTTTATTTTTAAAAACTTCAGCTTCTAAACGCTGTACACCAAGTTCTGTGGCTCTGGCAGCTTGTTTTTGTAGCTTAATAGTTTTTAATCCAGAATTTTGAAGCTCTAAATTTTGCTCTATAATAATCAGTTTGTTATCTAATGCTTGAAGCTCGTAATAAGAGTCTGCAATTTCAGAAATAAGATTGGTTATCATAAAGTTTTTGCCTTCTACGGTAGATAAATACTCCATAACTGCTGCTTTTTTAGAGTTACGAAGTTTTTTCCAAACATCTATTTCCCATGAAGCTGATAGACCAATATTATAATTAGGTAAAGGTTCAGGGAATTCTTCTCCAGGCTTTATGTCAGTATTAGCATCGTTTGCGCCTTGACTGGTATAGCGTCCTACTTTTTCTACTTCGCCAGCAGCTTGAAGACCAACAAATGGTAAGTATTCTCCTTTTCTTACTTTTATTTCGTTTTTAGCAATTGCTACTTGTTGAAGCGCTATGTTTAACTCTTGGTTGTTTGCTAAAGCAATATTTATTAGCGAATCTAAATGCGCATCATTAAAAAATGATTTCCAATCTATATTGGCAGAGTTTAAAGTGTCTGTAGAAACTGCGTTTTGATAACTTTCAGGAAGTGATGTGTTTTCTTCACGAATGTTCTTCACTGGTACACAGCTATAAAACAGCAGTGTTGCTATAGCAGTGATGATACCAATTTTATATATATTAGACTTAATGTGCTTATTCATTTTCTTTGCGTTTCATTAATTTTTTCAATTGTTTGTTTATGGTTTTAAGTTTGTGTCTTATACCATTTTCTCCTTCACTATATCTAATAAATTCTTCAGATACAGGTTCGTGCTCTTGATCTTTAATTAAACTGCGACCATCTGCCATTTTTCCAAACATATAGTATAAGCCAGGAATTATGATAACACCAAATAGAGTTCCTATAAGCATACCACCTAATGCAGAACCTCCTATTGTTCTATTTCCAATAGCACCAGCTCCAGAGGCTAAAACAAGAGGGATTAAACCGGCTATAAAAGCAAAGGATGTCATAAGAATTGGTCTAAAACGCATTTTGGCTCCTTCAATGGCTGCTTCTAGAATTGTTGAGCCTTGCCTGTTTTTTTGCACAGCAAACTCTACAATTAGCACAGCATTTTTACCAAGTAAGCCTACAAGCATTATAACGCCAATTTGTGCGTAAACATCATTTGATAAGCCCATGAGTTTTAAAAGTAAAAATGAGCCAAAAACACCAACAGGAAGAGATAACAATACGGCAAATGGTAGTAAAAAGCTTTCGTATTGTGCCGCTAAAACTAGGTAAACAAAAATAAGTACGATACCAAAAATAACAATGGCATCATTGCCTCGGTTGGCTTCATCATAAGATAATCCTTCCCAAGCTATATCATAACCTCTAGGAAGCTTTTCTTTGGCAACTTCTCTAATTGCATTAATAGCATCAGCACTTGTGTACCCAGCAGCAGGAAGTCCGCGAATTGCAGCAGAATTATAGAGGTTGTAGCGTGTAATTTCATTTGGACCTAAACGTTTTTCCATTTTCATAAAAGCTGAATATGGAACCATTTCTCCTTCTTCGTTTTTTACATATAATTTTTCTAAATCTGAAGGTAAGCTTCTGTATTCAGGAGCTGCCTGTGTGTAAACTTTGAAGAATCTTCCAAATTTAATAAAGCCTTGCTCGTAAGTACTACCAATAAGAATGTTGAGGTTTTCCATAGCTTTACCTATTGAAACGCCTTTTTGCATAGCAGCTTTATTGTTGATTATTAATTCATATTGCGGATAGTTAGCAGCAAAGAATGTAAATAAGCCGCTTAACTCTTTGCGTTTTCCTAGTTCATCTAGAAAGGCATTGTTTATTCTTTCAAATTCATGGTAGTCAGTGCCGTTAGTTTTATCTAGAAGACGTAAGGCAAATCCTCCTGAAGATCCAAAACCTGGTACAGCTGGTGGTTCAAAAAATTCAATTACAGCACCTAAATCTTTTGATTCTTCTTCTAGTTCTTCCATGATTTCATGAACAGAATGCTCTCTTTTAGACCAAGGTTTTAAGTTGATTAAGCATGTGCCTGCGTTAGAACCTCTACCTTCTGTCATGATTTCGTAACCCGCAAGAGATGAGACAGATTCTACTCCTTCCATTTCTTCACAAAGTTTTTGAAGCTTATGTGCTACTTCATTTGTGCGTTCTAGAGTTGCTCCAGGAGGCGTTTGTATAATAGCATATATCATACCTTGGTCTTCACTAGGTATAAAGCCAGCAGGAAGTACTTTATTGGTAATAACAATACCAACGCAAAAGGCAATTAATATTCCGAAAGTAACAACTCTTCTGCTAACAATGTGTTTTAGGAAACCAGTGTAGCGACCAGTTAGTTTTTCAAAACCATTATTAAACCAATCTATAAATCTATTTATAGGTGTTTTTTTTCTTGCTTTACCATGGTTGTTTTTTAGTAACATAGCACAAAGCACAGGTGTTAATGTAAGAGCAACAATAGCTGAAATTATAATTGATCCAGCCATAGTAATAGAGAATTGTCTATAAAAAACTCCAACAGGACCTGACATAAACGAAATAGGAATAAATACAGAAACCATAACTAATGTAATAGCTATAATGGCTCCACCAATTTCTCCAAGAACTTCTGTTGAGGCTTTGTAGGGAGACAGGTTTTCTTCTTCCATTTTAACATGTACTGCTTCTACAACAACAATAGCATTATCTACCACAATACCAATAGCTAAAACAAGAGCAAATAATGTGATTAGGTTTATAGATAATCCAAATATTTGCATAATAAAGAAAGCTCCAATAAGCGAAACAGGAACTGCAATAATCGGGATAAGCGTTGATCGCCAATCTCCTAAAAATAAAAATACAACAATAGCTACTAAAATAAATGCGTCTCGAAGTGTATGAATTACTTGCTCTATTGATGCGTCTAGAAAGTTTGATACATCATAACTTATTTTGTAATCTACGCCTGGAGGAAGGTCTTGTTTTAGTTCGTTTAGTTTTGCTTTTACATCTTTTATTACATCGCTACCATTACTTCCAAACGTTTGTTTAAGTACTATGGATGCTGATGGATTTCCATCTAGATTAGAATAGATGTCAAAAAACTCACTTCCTAATTCAACATCTGCAACATCTCCAAGAGAGATTGTTTCTCCTTCAGCATTAGCACGAATTATAATGTCTTTATATTCATCAGGTTCACTGTATCTGTCTCTGTATGTAAGTACATACTCTAGTGCTTGAGATTTTTTTCCAGAACTACGGCCAATTCTTCCAGGTCTAGCTAGAATACTTTGATCTTCCATCGCTTCTAAAACTTCTTCGGCAGAAATATTATAAGCACGCATTCTGTCTGGTTTTAACCAAACTCTAATAGCAAACTTACGGCTTCCTAATATTTTTGCACTTGCAATTCCGTTGATACGTTGAATTTCAGGAACTATTCTTGTGTATGCGTAGTTGTATAAAAACTTCTCATCGTTGTTTTTGTTTTTACTAAACAAGTTTACATACATAAGCATACTAGGTTGTACAGGAGTAATAACAACACCTTCTCGCTGAACAAGTTCAGGAAGTAAGGGCATAACTTGATCTACGCGGGTTTTTACTCTAACAACAGCATCGTTAGGATCTGTGCCTGGTTCAAAAATAACACGCAGTGTACCTTCTCCAGCACTTGTTGCATCTGAAGCAATGTAGCGCATACCTTGTACGCCATTTATGGCTGTTTCTAAAGGAATTAATGTTGATTTTACTAATACATCTGCACTAGAACCTGGATATGCGATAAAAATATTTACTGTAGTAGGTGCAATTTGAGGAAACTGCGAAATAGGTAATTGTTTTATTGCTAATAACCCTGTAAAAACAATAATTACCGATATGACAATAGCCAAAACCGGTCTTTTAATAAATTTCTTAAACATGAGTTTATGATTTTTTTAAAGGTTACTCGGCATACATATCTAGATGTGATAGTACTTCATCCGGACGTTCTAATTCGTATTTTATTTTTTGACTGTCTTTAACCAGTCTTATGCCATCTAAAAGAATTTTGTCATTTTCATTAAGGCCATTTTCAACCACAAATAAATGCGGAAGCTCTGCACCAACGGTTATTTCTTTTTGTCTAACAATGTTATTGTTATCAATTACAAATACATAGCGTTTGTCTAATATTTCAAACGTGGATTTTTGAGGAACAAGAAGCGCATGTTTTAACGGGATAGTCATAAGTACGCTTCCGGTTTCACCATGTCTTAAAATGCTGTCAGGATTAGGGAATGTTGCTCTGAAGGCAATGTTTCCTGTTTCGTTATTAAATTCGCCTTCAATGGTTTCTACAATACCTTTTTGATTAAATACCTTGTTGTTTGCCAGAAGTAGAGAGACTTCTTCTTTTTCATTTTTTTTGGTATTCATCATGTAATCTAAATATTCAGCTTCAGGAACATTAAAATAGACCCACATTTTACTGTTGTCTGATAAGGTTGTTAGCAATTCACCTTCGTCTAGCATGCTGCCTTCTCTTACATGTAAATGATCTACAATACCCATAAAAGGAGCTTTTATGCTTGTAAAACTTAAATGTGTGCTAGCTTGAGAAACTTCAGCTTTTGCTTTGTCGTAATTGGCTTTAGATAGTGCTAACTCATTTTGAGAAACAACATCATTGTCAGCAAGTAGTTTGGTGTTTTGATATTCTATAGATGCAGCATCGCTTTCTGCTTTTGCTTTTTGTAATTCGGCTTGGTAAATATTGGGCATAATTTGAAATAATGCTTGCCCTTTTTTTACTGTTTGTCCTTCGTCTATAGAAATGTTTTGTAAATACCCTTTTTCCATTGCTCGAAGTTCTATGTGCCTAATAGCATGTATTTGGGATACATATTCTTTAGTTATGGATGTGTCTTTATAAACCGGGTTTGTAACCACAAAGGTTCTTTCTTCATGTTTTTCTTGCTTATGTGTATTGCAGCTTGTGCTAAATACCATAGCAAATAGCCCTAAACAAATAGGAATTTTTTTCATAGTAAAATGAATTTTATTTAGATAGTAATAAGTGATTGCTGCTAGTTAGGTAATAGCAGCGTTGTTTTAATTGTTTGTTGAGAAGAGAAACAAGTTTGTGTTAAAGCTTGCTTGCAGGAAAAGGTTTATATCCTAAAAACTTCGAATTGGATATATTTCTTACAGAGATTACGATTAATAATCCTATTGTAATAGGTTGTTTGATTTTTTCTTTTATTAAGAAATTCAGAAAAAATTAATACACATAAAAAGAAGCTGTAACTGCTTGTGTAGCTTAAGGTCTCTTTGTTTGCTGTGTCTTTGTAGTTTTTAACTTCTTCATTTTCTATTTCTTCAGCTATTATTTTTTCAAATTCTATACTGCCTTTTGAAGAGTGCGAAGAAATATGTTTTTGTTGTAAACTACTATTTTCTTGAAAATGGCTTATGTTTTTTAAGGATGTGTTTGCTTGTAGTTGAGCACCAATCCCTAAAAAAGTAACTATAAGAAGTAGGTATTTTATGTAAGCCTTTTTCATATAGCGCACAAAACTATTTTTGCAATTGGTATCTCACAAATTTTTAATGTTAAAATTGTTTTAACTTTTTTAATTTAATTTTAAATCTATCTAGGTTAGGTGTTGTTTAAAGCTTTAATTAACTCTATTATTGCAAAATAATATTCTATAACATGAGCGTTTTACATACATTACAAGAAAGAAGCAATACCAGCTGTGAACTTTGTGGTTCAAAAACAGGTTTAAAACAATACAATATTCCGCCAGCATTAAATGAAACTGTAGATACAAGTATTCTTGCATGCGAAACCTGTTTTAATCAAATTGAAGGTAATGAAGATATGGATGCTAACCACTGGCGTTGTTTAAACGATAGCATGTGGAGCGAACACAAAGCAGTACAAGTAATGGCTTGGAGAATGTTACAAAGACTTCGTAAAGAAGGTTGGCCACAAGACTTACTAGATATGATGTATCTAGATGACGAAACAATGGCATTTGCAAAAGAAACAGGCGAGCATAAAGACGACAGCGAAAAGATTATTCATAGAGACTCTAATGGTGTAATATTAGAACATGGTGATTCTGTAGTGCTTATTAAAGATCTTAAAGTAAAAGGCTCAAGTATGGTAGCTAAACAAGGAACAGCCGTTCGTAACATTCGTTTAGATCATGAAAACGCTACTTATATTGAAGGAAAAGTTGACGGACAACAAATTGTTATTGTTACCGAGTATGTCAAAAAATTATAGTTTTTTAAGATTTTTCTTTCATTAATTTTTACCGTTTATCCTAAAAACAAGTAAGGTTACTTCATTAAACTAATACTCTGGTTTTTTATCGAACAGTTTGTTTTATAAAGAATTAAGGCATTATATTTACATACCTTATAAATTGATTAATAGCATGATGTATTAAGAGATTAAACAAATGTTATTATGAACCTTACAATTACCAACAATCAAGATTTTTTTAAAGTAAAAGGAATCTTAAATAGGCATTCTGTTGCGTTTTTTCAACAAGAATTAGAAAGAGCTTTTGAAAAGCAAGCAAAAATTACCATCAATATAGAGGGAATAGAAAGTATTGATAGGTTTGGTGTTATGGCTTTTGCAAAACTTCACAACAGCGCATTGCAAAACAATAAAAGTTTTTCAATTATAGGTTTAGGCTGTAAAGATCTTTATGAGCATTTTAAATCGGTTGAAGCAGCTTAATTAGGTTGACATGTCGGCAATTATTTTCCAATGACCATCTATTTTTTTGAAAACAATTAAAAATGTTCCTTCAGCATTACCAACAGAGCGTTTTAAATGATATTGTCCCATAACGTAGTAAGAGTTTTCTTCTATAGGAGATATAGATTTTATAGTAAATTTTAATTCTCCTGTATGGTCTTTAGTAGGGTATCCCTTTTTATAATTATCTAGTGTTTTTTGCCAGCCTTTTTTAACATTATTACCGCTATAAAATTTCAAAGAATCATTTTTCCAGTAGCCTTGCATAAAGGTTTCTAAATCATGATTGTTCCAGGCTTTTATTTGCGAGTTTAAAACATTTCTAATAGCCGCTTCATCTTTCTGAAACTTACTTTGTGAAAAAGTAGCTGTTGATATTATAAACAAAACTATAAGGTGAAATTTTTTCATTATGTTGGCTTTTTTACTTCTTAAATGTACTAACAAAATAATTAAAGTCCCTTTTTTTGATGTTGAAAAAATGCATCTGCTTGTAATTGCATTAATTCTCTAGCTTTTTTGCGTTTGTAGTTGTAAAGTTCATCCTCTTCAGCAATGTCAGTATAAATTCTATTGTTTAGATTCATATCTGTTTCTAGCAGCATTTTTCGCTCATTAACTTTTTGATTTACCCAGGTTTTTGTAGTGGTTTCAGCATCTTCTAACATGTAATCATATTCACCTTGTGAAGCTAATAGCTTGGCAAAAATAGGCGAGGTTTCAATAGCTAAAAATAGAAGGAAAATAAAAAATGATGGCAGCCAAGGCAAGCTGTTCAAGGCATTAATACGAGACATTAAACCATCAAAATTATTAATAATAGGTTGTGTAGCTGCTATTTGAGATTCATAATTGTTTTTTAATAGTGCAATTTGCGATTCTGCCTCTTGTATTTTTGATGTATTAGTTTCTTTAAGTTGGTTAAGGTCAGCTAGGGCTGCATCGTGTTTTTCGCGTTTTTCTTTATAAACTGGTCCTTTTCCTAATAGTTTTGATCCGGCAGTTCCTTCGGCTTCAGAAATATAAGTGTTATATAATGCGTTAACTTCAGCTTCTTTATTAATGATTTGATTTTGAAAAGCTATAATATCATTTTCTAAAGCTGAAATTTCAGGGGTGAATTGTTCGCCAATTTGATTTTTATTGGCTAGGGTTAATTCATTTTTTTGCTCAAGTAATACTTGATTAATTTCTTTTTCAAAAATCTTGAGTTCTAATGGTTTTGATATAACTACGGCAATAATAACAGCGAGCAAAATTCTAGGTAATGCTTGTATAAGTTCATCAATTATATGTCCACGTTTTTTTATGGTTGAGACAATAAATCTGTCAAGATTGAAAATAAGTAAGCCCCAAATTAATCCAAAAAATATTGACGTGTAAAGGTTATCAAAAACCGTATAAAGCGCGTAGCTTGCAGCTATAAATGCCATAACAGCTGTAAAGAAAACTGTTGCGCCAACACCAGCATATTTATTTTGTTCTCCATTTGAGCAGCTATTTAATATGTTAGTGTCTGCTCCTGAACACAGAATGAAAAATTGTTTTAACATGATTGATTGTTTTTTGATTGATAGACTATTAGAACGTAAAAAGCTGTGAATTGTTACAAAAAAAGCCTCGAATTCTCGAGGCTTTTTTTAGACATATGTTTTATAAGCTATTTAACTGACCAAAACTTAACAGTTCCTTTATTGTTTTTAATGTTGGTAGAGATATTGATATTTGGTTCTTTTTTAACGATTTTTAAAATCTCGTCATAAGACACTTTTTTCTTATTGTAATAATAAGTGATATCATCATTTTTTAAACTTTGTACAAATTCAAAAGCAGATTTTGTTGATGATGGTGACGGTATGTTCTGCTTTTCAACGACCTCTATTACTTCCGGTGCTTTAGGAGGTTTAGGTGCAGATGTTTTAGGTGCTGGAGGTGCAGGCGGTAAAGGCTCTCGTTCACTTACTTTACCATTTTCAACTTTGTACTTTTTATAATATTCCTCACTTATTTTTTGATATTTTTCTTTTTGTTCTTTTGTAGCATTTTCAGGAACAGGTGGCGGCGGTGGCGGCGGAGTTTTAGTGTCTTTTTTTTCTGCTTTAACTTTTATTTTTCTTCCGTTTTTATTAGTGTATTTGTAAGTATGTGCTTTACCTGCTTTGTCTTTTTCACTAACAGCTTCAGGTGCTGGAGGCGCTGGAGGTGAAGGGATATTTGGAAATGGCTCGGCCGATTTTCGTTGTTCTTCTGTCATTAAATTATATAAATATTTTAAGCGTTCCAAATCCTTTATCTTAATAATTGGATTGTCCTTATTTTGCAAATTGATATGCTTTGCTAATTTATTGTATTCAGCAATTTGTTCTTTGGAAGCGCCTTTTTGTTGTTTGTTTTTATAGTCTACTTCTAAAGAATTTACATTTTCAAGTTCTTTTTTCACAGAATCAACAACGTTGATTTCGTTTTTATTTTTTTCTTGTGGTAATAATATTTGAGGTGTTTCTTTTATCACTTCCTCTCGTCCGCTAAAACTATAAATAAGTGTAGCTAATAAAGGTAGAAGCACTAAACTTCTAACCCAAATAATGTGTTTTGATGTGTGTGTTTTCATAACTGTAAATCGTTTTTTGATTGATGAATAATTTATGGCATTTGCCAATTGAGGTTCTGTAGCATTTGATGAGAATGCCAATAACGTATTTTGATAATTTTTAAGCTCAAAGCCATGGTTTAAAACAGCTTGGTCGGCTAAAAACTCATGATTAAGTTTGATATCTTTTTTAATGAAATAGATTAGCGGATTAAACCAAAAAAGGATCTGTAATATTTCAATAAACAAGATGTCTAAAGCATGCTTTTGTTTTGCATGGATTTCTTCGTGAAGTAGTACTTCTTTAGGTATTTCATGTGCTTCATATTTAGATTTGTTTAAAAATATATAGTTTAAAAAAGTGTGCGGATGTACCAAATCGTTTAACAATACATGAATAACCGAATGGTTTTTAAATTTTGGATTGTGTTTAATACGTTTGAGAATATTGCTTAAGTTCATACCGAAGCGTATAGTAAAAACTAAAACACCAATAAGGTAAATACTCCACAAAATTATAGACCAAAATTCAGCAAGTCCTTCAAGCATATGTTCAGGAACATAAGGTGGTGTTGCTATTTCAGAATTGTAAGCGGGAATTTCTATTGAAGCTATTTCAACATAGGTTATAAATGTAATCAGAGGAATAATAGCTGATATCATTAAAATAACCAATAAGTAGCCACGTTTGAATTTGTGAAAGCTCTCTTTTTCTAAAAAGAATTTATAGAACAGCATAAAAACTGCCAAACAAGCACTAAATTTTAAGAGATAGCTTATCATAACTATTTGTTTTTTATTTCGTTATCTATCAGTTTTTTCAACGCTTCAAGTTCGGTTTTGGATAAATTGGTTTCTTTGGTGAAAAACGATGCAAATTGCGAAGCACTATCATTAAAAAACTGTTTTATAAGTCCGTTTACATGTTTAGAGAAATACTCTTTCTTTTTAACTAACGGATAGTATTCGCGAGATTTTCCATAGAGCTTATAAGCAATAAATCCTTTGTCGTTCATACGTTTTAATAGGGTTGCAACTGTAGTGGTTGCAGGTTTAGGCTCTGGATAAGCATCTAGTAAATCTTTCATGAAAGCTTTTTCAAGTTTCCATAAATGATTCATTAGTTCTTCTTCCGAATTTGATAATTGCATATTTCTACAATGTTAGAGTTTGTTCTACAAATGTAGAATAAATATTTATATTCTACAAATGTAGAGCAAAAAAACATTATCTATTGTAAGGCATTTCGTTTATCCAATTAAAGCCGCGGCTATTTAAAAGAAAGGATTCGTGGTCAATTTTATTAAAAATAATATTCAGAGAGTCATTGTCTAATACACCGTTAAGTTCTAAATAATGACTGTTTGGATGTTTGAAGTTAAAGTTATAATAAAGTGTATCTGCATTGCGTTTGTACATGCTAATTTTTTTCGATGTAGAATCTACAATAAATTCATAATACAAAACATCATCGGTCATCAGCTTTACAGAAGCTCGATCTTTATAATCTATAATTAAATATCGCCAACGATTAGAATCTGTTGTAAGTGGTGGTAGCGTGTCATTGTTTTTTATAAAATAGGATGATTCCCAAATTCCGTAAAGATGAGGTTTGGCTCTTTGATCTCCCCATTTTTTTTGACTTGAAAATCCTCTAGGAACAATTAAAGCAAGTACTAAAAGTAAAAAAGAAACTTTAAGCCAGGTGGTTAGCACATTATAAAAAGGCTCTTTGGTAGGCCGATAGTGGGTATAGCTTTTTGTTGGTTTATTTAAAAAGAATACATTAAGTATACGTTTTATATCTGTGCTAAAAATAAATATAGCCATTAAAACAAGGTGAACCGAAAAAATCTTTACAGGGATATCAAACATAAAGTTCATCACAGCAACATGAGTCATAACTCCAGCAACCATTAGAGCTCCAAGACTTTGTGTGCGCCTAGGTATTAATAGCAATCCAGCTACAACCTCAAGTGTGCCTGTGAAAATATTAAATCCATTAGAATACCCCATATAAGTCCAGGCTAATCCCATTGGAGAAAATTCGCCTAAAGGTTGAAGCATTCTTGTGAGTGAAGGATACGGAAATTGTGACTTAAATACTTTAATAAATCCATAAACAAGCATAAAGTAAATAATGTAAATGCGAATTAAAACTGTAAACCAGTATAATAAAGCGTTATAAGATGCTCGTTTTCTATCAATGATACTCCAGATAAGTGTTAGAATTATAGAAAGTAAAAAATTAGTAAATAAAGAAACATATGAGAAAGTATTGTCTCCGCTTCCATAACCACTTACATCATATTTATAATCAATATTTAAAAACACATCACCAACCCAACGAATGGGAGTTTGAAATAATGAACTAGTAAACGATAGTAGTATGTAAAGAGTAAAATAACAAAAAGCAAATCGGAATACAATTTTAGCCATTGTACTCCAATTTGCTTTGGGTTCTAATGATAATATCATTTATAAAAATGAGTTTTTAGGTTGGTTTACCTAAAAACGTTTCGGGTTATCATTTAATTGTGTAGTTCTGTAAAATATTTGTAGAACAGCGGTATGGTTTCAATGCCCTTTAAATAGTTCCAAACACCAAAATGTTCATTTGGTGAATGAATAGCATCGCTATCTAGACCAAAGCCCATTAAAATTGTTTTACTTTTTAATTCTTGTTCAAATAATGATACAATTGGAATACTGCCACCGCTTCGTTGAGGAATTGGTGTTTTTCCAAAAGTGTCAGCATACGCTTTGCTAGCGGCTTGATAACCAACGCTGTCAATTGGAGTTACATAGCCTTGTCCTCCATGATGCGGATTTACTTTTACGGTAACACCATCAGGAGCAATACTTTCAAAATGTGTTTTAAAAAGCTGCGTAATCTCTTTCCAGTCTTGATTAGGTACCAATCGCATAGAAATTTTTGCATAAGCTTTACTTGCAATGACAGTTTTTGCACCTTCTCCGATATAGCCGCCCCAAATACCATTAACATCAAGTGTAGGACGAATGGAGTTGCGTTCATTTGTAGAGTAACCTGCTTCACCGTAAACCGCATTAATGTCTAATGCCTTTTTATAGTTTTCTAAACTGAAAGGTGCTTTTGCCATTTCAGCGCGTTCTTCTGTTGATAATTCTTCAACCTTATCATAAAACCCAGGAATTGTAATATGGTTGTTCTCATCATGAAGAGATGCAATCATTTTAGTTAATACATTTATAGGATTTGCTACAGCGCCTCCGTATAAACCTGAATGTAAATCACGATTTGGGCCTGTTACTTCAACTTCAACATAACTTAAGCCTCTTAAACCGGTAGTAATAGAAGGAACATCTTTTGCTATCATGCCTGTGTCTGAAATTAAAATGACATCATTTTTTAGTTTCTCACGATTTTCCTTTACAAAATCAGCAAGGCTTTCACTACCAACTTCTTCTTCACCTTCTATCATGAATTTTACATTACAAGGCAACTGATTTGTAGAAGTCATAAACTCCATTGCTTTTACATGCATATACATTTGACCTTTGTCATCACATGCGCCACGAGCAAAAATAGCACCTTCAGGATGCAATTCAGTTTCTTTTATAACAGGTTCAAAAGGTGGAGAGTTCCATAAGTTTAACGGATCAGGTGGTTGCACATCATAATGACCATAAACTAGAACTGTTGGTAAGTTTTTATCAATGATTTTTTCTCCAAAAACAATAGGATAGCCTTTTGTTTGACAAATTTCTACAGAATCACAACCAGCTTTTTCTAATTGGTTTTTAACAGCTTCAGCTGTTTTTAAAACGTCATTCTTGTAAGCAGAATCAGCGCTAATTGACGGTATTTTAAGGAGTTCTATAAGCTCGTTTAAAAAGCGATCCTTATGTTCTTGCACATAAGATTGTATGTTTTTCATAAGTTATTTTTTGCGTTTGAATCAAAAATACGAAAAGAAGAAAGATTTTTATAAAAATAAGCGTTTGTATATTAAAACAAATTTTTATATTTGCACACCTTATTGCGGGCGTGGTGGAATTGGTAGACACGCTAGACTTAGGATCTAGTGCCGCGAGGTGTGAGAGTTCGAGTCTCTCCGCCCGCACAATAAGAAAAAAACCTCTCATTTTGAGAGGTTTTTTTATGCTTTATTTTTAGTGTAAAGTTTATATGTCAAACAAAAAAAGGTTTAACAGTGTGGTTAAACCTTCTTTATACTCAAGAAAAAATTAAGTATCGTTAAATTTATTAGATTTTCACAAGTTTAGTGGTTTTAATTGCTCCTGAGTTGTTTTGAGTTTTTATGATATATATGTTTTTATCAAGGTTACCTCCATTGTTATTAAAAAAAGCAGTATTGTTCGTAGCTCTTTGGGGATATTGAATTGTTACTTGCCCGTAATGTGCTAATGAAGCAAAACAACAAACTATGATAAAAAGCTTTTTCATGATTGTTGGTTTAGTTAATAATCAGTTTTCTAGTAGTTGCATTATTATTCTCACTTAATTTTACGATGTATAATCCTTGAGTCAGGTTTGATACATTGAATTCATGATTTTTTTCAAAACGACCAGTTTCACTAAAAACTAATTTACCGGTAGTATCAAATATTGAAACTCTATCTAAAGCTCTATTTGCTTTAAAAGTATTTGATGTTGGGTTTGGATAAATTGTTAGTGTTGAGATATTAGTGAAATTTTCTGTAGATAGAGTAGAAGATGCATTACCGTAAATTCTAAACGATCCAGCAGGAATGTTTATGGCAGTACTTGTGTTAGAAACATTAATTGATGTGTTTCCTGTTTCATCCATTAAGTCATACCATGTTCCGGTGTAAGGAAAATCTGGTGTAATATTTTGTGCCGATACATCAAAATTTGCTAAAATAACAACGTTTTTTAATTCAGTTGATGGTAAAGCATCATTCCAGATATAAATACGAGGTGTTAAATTACCAGAGTTTATAGTGTAGTTTCCTTCAAAAACAGCTTCATTAATTTTTAAATCATTAAGTCTAGCCCAATCGTTGTAAATCTGACTTCTGTCAGCATCTTGAGTCCAATTGTTTACCCACTGAGGTTGAGGTTTTGTGTCTAATTTACAATCTCCATCTGTACCGCTTGAATCATTTACGCTTCCATCATTACAGGTGAAAATAGAGTTTTCCATTCCTAACTCACCAAAATGCCAAATCATTTTAGGCCCAGGAATAGTTAGTGTCACGGCACCTAAAGCAGACATGCGTTGTAAGGCTGTTTCTAGGTTAGTAACATCATAGCTTCCAGAGCTATTACCGTATAGTAAGTTTTTATACATTAAACGTTCTTCATCATGGCTTTCGGCATAACCAACAAGTCTTGGTGCATTAAATCCTCTTGAGTTGTGCCCCATTCTGTTTATGTTTGCTGGATAACCCATAGTAAGTTCGTTATAATCGTGGTTCATAATTCCCCACATCATAATACCTTTACTTACAGCATCATTAATTCTGTAGTTTGCCCACTCTTGCTCTTCAGCATCAGTACCTAAATGTTCAAAAATCACATAGTGTGTTTCGTCTAAACTCCAACTATAATCAGCATAAGATTTTAAAATATCAACACGGTCTTGTTGGTATGAATTTGTACAGCCTTCATCACTTCCAGAACAGTTTTGAGTAAATCCTTTTGTTAAATCCCAACGGAATCCATCAATATTAAACTCTTCTATCCAGTGTTGAACAACTCGCTGAACGTAATATTGAGTCATAGGTTGTTGATGATTGAAATCATTACCAACATTATAGCTGTGTCTTGCTGTTTGGTTAAAATATGGGTTTTCACTACTTGGTCCGCCCCAACCATCACCATCAGGATCATCCATCCACATGCGTACCATTGGATTACGACCAAAAGCATGATTTAATGCAATGTCAAGAATTACAGCAATTCCATTTTGGTGACATACATCAATAAGTTCTTTAAATTTATCTTTTGTTCCATAAAACTTGTCTAAAGCCATATGAAAAGAGGTGTTGTATCCCCAGCTTTCATTACCTTCAAACTCCATTACGGGCATTAGTTGTATGGCATTAACATTAAGGTCTTTGAAGTAATCTATTCTATCTATTAAATCTTGAAAGTTTCTATCTTCATCAAAATCTCTAATTAAAGCTTCGTAGATAATTAAATCTTCTTTTTTAGGTTTTTCAAAGTTTGTTACTTGCCAGTTATATTCTGATTGACCAGTTTCTAAAACTGTAACCTCTCTTTTTTGTCCTAAAGGATAGCTTGGTAAGTTTGGATATGAAGATGAAGGAATCCAAGGATCGTCATCAGGAGATAAAACTAATGTAGAAAAAGGATCAGCTGTTTTAACTTCATTTGGAGAGCCATTTACAGGGTTGTTATCATATAACCAGTATTGATATGTATAAGCTTCACCAGGTGTTAAGTTTGTTAGTTCAAGCCAAAATTTTGAACTTGAAGGGTCTTTTTTCATTAGATAAGAGTCATAAGGATCCCAGTTGTTAAAACTACCAGCGACATATACAAAGTCTTTATTTGGTGCATTGACTACTAGGGTCGCTTTTGAAGGATCTGTTTCATTATAATTAATCCCATCAACAAGACCAGCAGGTAATGTTTCAAGTGTTAATGAGGCTATAGCAACTTCAAAAGTAGCTTCACCAGATTCTGAAGTACCAAAAGGTGTTCCAACAACCCTGATAGTACCTGATTCAGTAATATTGTTTATGGTTGTTCCAAAGTTAGGAAACCCTGTTCCTGTAGCTACGGAGTTATTGTTTAGAAAAACCTCAAAGTTTCCAACCTCTGTACTTCCACCAGATTGCATGTAAGCATTGATAGATATGTTTCCACCAGATTCAATAATAACTGTTTCAGATGTAGGGTTACTAATTATTACTGTAACAACGCCTACATAGTATAGTTCATCTTGAGATTGCTGTGAGCCATCATTACTTTTTATTAACATTCCAATTTGACCAATTCCAGTGTCGTTAAAAAAGGTTGTAGGTGTTAATGTTAATGTGTACGTACCGTCTCCGTTGTTTGTGAACTTTTGTGATTCATTTGAATCTGACCATGAACCATTGTTTGGAGCATCACCAACTTGGTTGCCATTAGTGTCAAAATACCAAGCCCATAGATAAATGTCTTCACCATTTGTACTCCCCCAAATACTTGCGTCTAAATTTGATATTGTTATTGTTATTTCTTCATTTTCTTCAAATGTTGAAGGAGATATATCAAAACTAACATCCGTTTGAGTTTGCGCAGAAAGTGTTAATGCGCAAAAAAAGAATAGAATAGTATGTAGTGTTTGTTTCATAGTACTTTTTTTAAAAGAAAAAGGCTATGGTTATTATTACCATAGCCTTTGTTTATATTAAACCAATTATTGTATAGATATGGTTTTGTTTACAGTATCCATAGTCAAAGTATAGGATCCAGGTGTTCCAACAAATTGGAAATTACTATCACCATCTAAAGCATTAACAAAATTGCTGTCTATTGTATAGCCTTCACCTTCGTAATAAGGGAAGTTTCTTCCTGAACCCCAATCACCTTCAGTTGTAAAAAACCTAAAGGCATCATTAGCAAATGTTACATCAGCTGAATATACTCCAGCACCTGTGCAAGCTAATTCTATAGGAGAGTCCCAACCCCAACCAGCATCAGGTACACCAGCTCCAACTAGCCATAGTTGATCAAACTCACAGTTCACTTGAGCTGCATCTAAAACTATTGTTTTATTAACTGTGTCTACGGATAAGAAGTATTCGCCAGTAGTTCCAGTAAAGGCAAAGTTACTATCGCCATCTAAAGCGTTTGTGAAATTTGAATCTATTGTGTAACCTTCACCTTCAAAGTAGAGGAAGTTTTGACCAGATCCCCAGTCGCCTTCAGTAGTGAAAAATCTAAAGTTATTATCTGCGCCACCATTGTTTTGAAGCGTTACATTTCCAGAATATACTCCAGTTCCTGTACATGGTAGTTGCACAGCAGTTTCCCAACCCCAACCAGCATCAGGTACACCAGCTCCAACTAACCAAAGTTGGTCAAACTCGCAGTTAGGTCCAATAATAGGAGGTCCTAATGTTATTGTTTTGTTTTCTGTATCTATTTCTAATAGATATTCTCCCGCTGTACCAATAAATTGAAAGTTGCTATCACCGTCTAATGCGTTTATTAAATTAGAATCAATTGTGTAGCCTCTAACTTCATAATAAGGGAAGTTATAGCTTATTGGTCCCCAGTCTTGTTGAGCAAAAAACCTGAAATTACCACCGTTATCAGGAGATAACGTTACGTTTCCAGAGTAAACAGCTCCTTGTAGAATAAACTCTTGAGGTGTGTCCCATGCCCATCCAGCATTTGGCATTCCTGCTCCAACTCCATAAATAACAGGAGGTAAAGCGGTTTCATAAGGAGTAACGGTTATTGTTATAAAATCTGATATACGCTCTAAATTTCCATTAGCTGTCTCAATAACTGAACGTACTCTTAAGTCTAATTGAGAAGCTGCGTCGGCGTTAAGCCCTAAACTTAAAACAGCTTCGTTTAGACTACCGTGAGTTGATTCTAAAACTCTATCTTGGGTATTGCCAAGTGATTCAATAGTAACAAAGTTAGAACCAGCTACAGCTATCTCAATATAATAATCAATTTCAGCTGAAGTGTCAACAGAAAAGTCAGGATCATCCCACTCAACAGTTAAAGCACTTTCATTTTCTGTTATATCAGATAAAACAACTTCAAAAGTGCTGTCAGGATTTATTATTACAGGATTTTCTTCTGGGTATGTACTAATTATTAATTCTATATAATCTGTAAGCTGCTCGCCTGAATTTACCCTGATGTATAATGGTGTTTCTTCAAAAGCAGATACTTCATAATTTAATAGTATGTTGTTTAACTCTACAACAGATAATGAAAAAGTGTTGCTTGTTGATGTTCCAATGGCAATTGGCTCTGTAAAATCTTCAGCTGTTGATACCTCAATAGTATAACTGTCAGAATTGGTGAAGTTGTCACTCCAAACTAATGTTAGGGCTGTATTTTGTTCATTTTCATTGTTTAAGAAAAGTGATGCGCCGTTGTTAGGAGAAACTATAGTAAATGAACTTTGAGGTATAACTAAGCCAAAATTATTGTCATCATTACAGCTAATCAAAATAATAGATAGCGTAAAAAAGAGAGTTTTTAATAAGTTTTTCATATCTAATTAGTTTAATGTCAATGAGTAAGTGTACTTTCTTGGGTTTGATAAATCTAAAATGATATGGTAATTACCAGCTTCTCCATCAAAAGTAAGATCGCCACCACTTTGTAAGAAACCGTCTGAATCAACAGTTCCTAAATCAAATTGTCCCCATTCGTTATTTCCTCTAAATTTAAAAGGTCCGGGAACTAGGTCTAAATCTAATTCAAGTGTCTTGTTTTGGCTATTATATATTAAATCAGTGTCGTTATCCCACCCAGAAGGTGTTGCATCTCCAATAATTGCCCAGCTTACGGGAGTTGTTTCATATGTTAATGCATCTGTATCTGCAACTACAAAATAATAACCGGCTGTGCTTGCGTTACAGTTTGTTTCATCATCTACTAGTAATGCCCCGGTGAAAGTTCCATCGTCACCCCAGTCTGTATTTCCCCATTCAAAAATACCTGTTTGATTTGGAGCTATAAATTTAAATTCACCGTCTAGCCAAACATAACCTTCATAGTCTGTTTCACCAAAAGCAGATGATGCTAATAGCGGTGCAGATGGAGGATCCCAACCTTGGTGATTGCCAGGTACAGCAATTTTTGGTAAATCAGTTGTAAAAGGGGTAACTAAAATAGTTACTATGTTTGAATATTGTGGTAATTGACTAGGGTTGCCGACGGTAGATTTTATTCTTATGTCAACACTACCTTCAGTGAAAGGTGGTAACCCTAATGAGCTTACTACATTATTAAAATCGGCGATATTCATTGTAAAATGAGTTTCGTTTACAGTAGCAAGTGTGGTTGCTTCGTTAAAATCGGATCCGCTATTTGCAATTTCTATAGAATAATCAATACTTGTTGGCGTTCCATAGTTAGAGTGATCCCAGCTAAAGGTAATTGCAGTATTATTTTGATCTTCTAAAGGATTTAAGATAAATTCTTGACCATTTGTAGGTGTATTTATAACACTGGCACTATTTTCGGATAGTGAAAATTTTTGATCATCATCAGAACAAGAGCCTAAAATAAAAGCTATAGTAAAGAGATATGTTATTTTTAATATATTTTTCATTTTCTTCATTTATTAGATTAATAACCTGGGTTTTGTTGAAGATTAGGGTTAGCGCTTAATGCTTGTTCAGGGATAGGGAATAAGTTATAGTGATCAGGAATTGAAGCACCATTTTGTACATTTCCTTTCCATGGCCATAAGTAGCTACTTCCTGTAAACCTTCCAAATCGTATTAAATCTGTCCTTCTATGTCCTTCAAGGTTTAACTCTCTAGCTCTTTCATCAATAATAAAATCTAATGTTAAATCACTCATGCTTATGGCAGGAGCAGATGATCTCGTTCTTACAGCGTTTACTAATGATAAAGCTTTAGTCATGTCAGCTTCAGCAGCACCACGTACAGCACATTCGGCATACATAAGATTTACGTCTGCTAATCTATAAAGAGGAAAATCTGTGCTAGAGAAAGAAGTTGTAACGTTATCTGGGTTGTTAAATGATGTGTTTCTAAATTTTATTGATGGGTAGCCGTCTGTCCATTCTTTATAGTCAGTCATGGTGTAATTATGCCCATTTGTCCAAAATAAAGAAGCGCGTTCATCTAAAGACGTTGTTAAATCGCCAAACAAGCCATACCATGCTTCAGTAGCGCGATGACCTTGCCAACCTTCGGCAGCTCCAAAATCAGATAAAGTCATTGTGTCAGAACTTAAGTTTCCGTTTATAATATAAGTTGTATTCCCATAGCTTTGACTGTTTACAGCATCTGCGATTAATGGGAATATTATTTCTGGAGAATTATTATTGTCTGATGAGAAATTCTCTAAAAAATTATTTGTTAAACTATAACCTCCTTCATCAAGAATTTGGTTTAGGTAAGTTAAAGCTTGATCATATTTATCTTCACCTATATAAACTTCGGCATTCATGTATAGTTTAGCCAAAAGCATTGCTGCAACATATTTGTTTGCACGTCCATATCCATTGTTTTCCGACATTATTGGCTGAATTTCTAATAATTCAGATTCAACAAAGTAGAATAATTCTTCACGTGAAGCTTCTGGAAGAGGGTCTGATTGGCCTAAATTTTCTTCGGTTGCTAAAACGCCTTTTCCAAAAGTGTCAATGAGATAAAAGTACGCTAATGAACGTAAAAATCGAGCTTCAGATAACGCTTCATTTGCATCTGGGATGTTTGTAGATGAATTTAAAATAGAAATTAAATTATTACATTGTGGAATGGTGTAATAAGCTCGGTTATATAAATATCTAAAAAATTTATTATTTGCATCCCAATTTGAAGTTGTTGTTAATTGATCTAAACCATCATCTCCCCACCTATTTTTCATGCCATCGGCGGTAAAATCCTGCAGGTTTATAATGCCTCTTAAAAAAGGAGACTCTCCTGCGTCATCACTAATGTCTGAACTTCCTGGGCCATTAGGACCCGAAAGTGCAAAGGAAGCATAGAGTCTTGAAACAATGCCTTCTATAGCATTAGGGTCTTCAGCTAGAATTTCTTCTAGGGTTAATTCTACCTTTGGTTCTGTATCTAAATCATCAGTACATGATACTATTGTTAGTATCATAAGTCCTGTTAATATTAAAAATATTTTTTTCATAATTGTTTTTTTAAAAATCAAAATTAATACCTAGAGTGAATGTTGTTGGTCGTGGATAAAAATCACGTTCAATACCTCCAGGGTTTTCAGGATCTAAACCAGAATAGTCTGTTATAATAAACGGGTTTGAAACAGCACCGTACATTCTTACATTTCCATTTTTAATCATCTTGTCAAATGTATAACCCAAAACGATGTTATTACATCTCAAAAATGTTGCGTCTTCAAGGAAATAATCTGAAAATTGAATATTTCCATTGACATTTTCAAAAGCAGGATTGGCAGCACCGTCATAAAAGTTTAAAGCATTGGTTATACTGTTGTTGTTTGCTGGTACAACGGCATCTGTGAAGCCATAATTTAGCTTGTTGTAATTGTAAAGATTTCCGCCTATTTGACCTATAAAGCCTGAAGATAAATCCCAGTTTTTATAATTTATGTTTAAGCCAAAACCATAAGTCCAGTTAGGGGTGATTTGTGTATAATATCTGTCACTATCATTGATTATATTATCACCGTTTAAGTCAACAAAAGCTCCAGGAATAGGGTTGCCGCTAGTATCATAAACTTGTTTAAATACATAAGCACTTTGTGCTTGTTGTCCGGCTACATCACTCAATAAAAAGGCTCCTGTGTTTCTTAAACTACCACCTCTGTTTATGTTTGCTTGACCACCTATATCAGTTACCTCATTATAAACATATCCTACGTTTCCATTTAAAGAAATATTCCAGTTTTCTGTTTGGTAAGCATTCATGTTTAAGTTGACTTCGAATCCTTTTCCTTCTATTTCTCCTATGTTTTTAACAAAGGTGTCAGAAAAGCCTTGTCCAGGTGGCACAGTTACACGTGCTAATAAATCTTCTGTAAATTTTTGGTAAATATCAAAGGAACCCGAGATGAAGTTGTTTTTGAAAAAGGCGAAATCAACACCAAGATTATAGGTTGTTGTTGTTTCCCATGTTAAATCAGGGTTAAAAGGTAATGCAGAGTATAATCCCGCCCCAGGTAGGTATTGGCTGCTATTTCCTCCGGCAACAAATAATGGAGTGTTAGGATAATAACCAACAACACCAGAAATGTCTTGTTGTCCTGTTCTACCCCAGCCAAGGCGTAATTTCAAGTCATTTATAAAATCAACGTTTTGCATAAATTTTTCACTTTTTACTTTCCAAGCGAATGCTGCAGCAGGGAAGAAGCCCCAAGCATTGCTATCCCAAGGATCGTCTGTAACAAATAAAGAAGAAGCATCTGCTCTTAATGAAAAAGTAAACAAGTAACGATCTAGTAGATCTATATTAGCTCTACCAAAAAATGATTGTAAGTTCATTTCGTTATAATAGCGATTGGTAGGGTTTTCTTCATTAAAATTTATTTCGCGTAAACCAGTCGTTTCGTTATATCGATACTGTTCAGAATTACCATCATTCTTGAAGTTCTGGTAAGAATATCCTAGTTGTGCATCAAGTTTTGAAATAAAAGCGTTGTCAAAAGATTTTGTGTATTGCGCATAAGCGTCTAAAGTAGTGTTTGTTAGTGTTTGGTTTTCGCGATAATTAACGCCAGGATTGAAAACAAAATTACTATTGATATCTGTATTGTTGCTGTTAAAACGATATGTTGCAGCAGCATTGTTGTAGAATCTTTCTGTTTTATCAGATTTGGAAGCGTCTAATCCTAAATTAACAACAGCTCGTAAACCTGGTAAAAAACCAAAAGAGTAATCTAATTCTAAATTACCTAAAAAGCGTGTTGTGCGTTCTGGCCTGTCTCTTTGTTCAAGTAGCGCAAGTGGATTGTATTGTCCGTCTAAAATCAAGTTGTTGCCATCAACATTTGTGTTGAAATAATAGCCTCCAAAACGGTTGTCGACAGCGTTATTGTAAACGGGTTTTGTAGGGTCAAACACTAGTGAGCCACCTAACGCACCACCAACATCAGCAGCATTTTTATCGGCATAAGTTGCTTTGGCATTAGCGGTAACTTTTAATGCATCATCAAAGAATGTAGGTGATAAATTAATAGATGCTGTTACACGTTCATAATCATCTGTTTTAACAACACCTTCAGCGTTTGTATATCCAATAGAAGCTCTAAAAGGAAGTTTATCAAATAAATAAGCGCGAGCGCTAAAGTTTGTATTTGATGTAAAAGCTGTTCTTAAAACTGCATCTCGCCAATCAGTGTTATAAACAGCTCGTTGCCCTGATGGTGTATCGATAATTTGAGATATAGGTTCGTTGGTTTGTACAGATCCAAGAGGTACTCCTAGTTTTTCAATTAAATCAGGGTGGTACTCTTGAATGAAGCGAACATACTCTGCACTTTCAAACATATCTAAACCGTCTTTAGCACTGTTTATAGAAACGTCTGTTGAAAAATTAAATTGAGCTTCACCAGAGGTTCCCTTTTTAGTTGTTATAATAATGACACCATTTGAAGCACGAGATCCATAAATTGCAGTTGCTGAAGCATCTTTTAAAATTGAAAAGCTTGCTACATCATTTGGGTTTACTAAAGACAAAGGATTGCTTACTCCCGCCGGATTTATATTTGATAAAGGTACGCCATCAATTACTATAAGTGGATCATTTCTACCGCTTAATGAAGACCCGCCACGAATTCTAATATTTAGAGAGGAATCAGGCTGACCACCAGAGTTAGTGATTCTTAATCCGCCAACTTTACCATTAAGCAATTGATCGGTTGAAACAATATTTCCTTTGTTAAAATCTTTTGTAGTTACTAGTGAAACAGATCCTGTAGCATCTTCTTTTTTTACACTGCCATACCCAATAATGACAACTTCGTCTAGCTGCGAAGCATCTTCAACAAGCGTCACATTAAGAGATGATTGTCCTTGATAACTAACTTCTTTTGTTAGGTAACCAACATAAGAAAAGACAATAATATCTCCTTCATTAGCTTCAAGTTGGTAATTCCCATCAAAATCTGTAGCAGTTCCTTGAGACGTCCCTTTTATAATTACGTTAACTCCTGGTAAAGGTAATGATGATTCTTCTGTTACTGTTCCAGAAACTTGATTTTGCGCAATCAAAAATGAGGGCAAAAAGAAGAGTAAAAACAGTAAACTATTTAACATTGTTTTCATACAATACTTTTGAATTAGTTTGTTAATTTTTTTGTTATATTCTCACTTCTCGATGTTAAATCTATGTAAAAAATGCATATCTTTTTTGTGAGTGGCTACTTCTGGGGCATCGAAAACGTTTTCGTGTTAAAAACTTTCTTGAAATTGTAGGAAAACAATAAAAAAACACCTATAATTAACAGATTTATATTTAAAATGCAGATATATTGTTAAATATCTAAAACAGCATTTCGTATATAGTAATGAAAAGTTAGGCTTTTAGTGTGTGTTTTTGTTGTTATATTTAGAACTTTTAAGGAATAAAATGAAAAGAAAAATAACTTTAAAACAAATAGCAAGAGAGTTAGATGTCTCTATATCAACCGTATCCAAAGCATTAAGAAATAGTAAAGAGATTAGTGAGGATACAAGGCAAAAAGTTCAAGCCTTTGCAAAACTCTATAATTACCGCCCTAACAATATAGCGTTGAGCCTAAAAAACCGCAAAACAAAAACGATAGGTATTATTATACCCGAAATTGTGCACCATTTTTTCTCAAAAGTTATCCGTGGTATTGAGCTAGTTGCCAACAAAAGAGGATACAATGTAATCGTCGGGCTTTCTAACGAATCGTTTGATAAAGAGGTGATAAACATGGAAATGTTAGCCAATGGAAGTATAGATGGTTTTATATTATCTATATCTAAAGAAACATTGTTGCAACAAGATTATCATCATTTTTATGAGACCATTAATCAAGGAATGCCTATTGTAATGTTTGACAGGGTTGTTAATGAAGTAAATTGTGATAAAGTTATTGTTGATGATTTAAAAGGATCAAAAAAAGCTGTTGAACAGCTTATAGCAAATGGTTGCAAAAACATTGCTATTATTACAACTAAAGATTATGTAAGCGTAGGAAGGTTGAGGACTCAAGGCTATTTAGAGGCTTTAGAGGAAAACAAAATGGAACCTCAATCAGAACTGATTTTAAAAATTGTTGAAGAGCTAGATTCAGAAGATCATTTAGAAGACCTTGAAGCTGAAATAGAACAGTTGCTTGTAAACAATAAGAAAATTGACGGTGTTTTTGCTGTAAATGAGCTTTATGCACTTACAGCTATGAAAGTAGCAAGAAGACTCAAGAAAAAAATCCCAGAACAATTACAAGTGATTGGTTTTACAGATGGTGTTTTGTCCAAGCATGCAACACCAAGTCTAACAACCGTTAGCCAGCATGCTGAAGAAATGGGTAAAAAAGCTGCTGAACTATTAATAAATAAACTGGAGAATGAAGATGAAGAAGAATACTTTGAAACGCATATAATTGAAACGGAGATTATTAAAAGAGAATCTACCAAATAGAAATTTAACATTGCGTATTTAAAAACTTTTATATCTTTACCGCCAGAAATCAAAACTTATATTTTCACTTCTCACCATAAGTTTTGATGAGTATATGCTTATCAAAATAGTATTAATCTAAATTATACTATTAATGAAAAAGCGTTCCTTAAGTTTTTGGGAAATCTGGAATATGAGTTTCGGTTTCCTAGGAATTCAATTTGGTTTTGCGTTACAAGGAGGCTTCATGTCTCGAATATTTCAAACACTTGGTGCTGATAAAGATGCTATTCCATTGTTATGGATTGCAGCTCCTTTAACAGGATTACTAGTGCAACCCATTATTGGTTATTTAAGCGATAAAACTTGGCATCCACGCTGGGGAAGACGTCGTCCATATTTTTTAATCGGAGCTATTTTAAGCTCACTTGCGCTGTTTTTAGTACCACATTCTTCAGTTTTGTGGATGGCTGCAGGTTTTTTATGGATTCTTGATGCTTCTATCAATGTTTCAATGGAGCCTTTCAGGGCTTTAGTAGCAGATAAGCTACCCAATTCACAACGTTCATATGGTTTTGTTGTTCAAACACTCATTATTGGTATTGGTACTTGGATAGCAAGTAATTTGCCTTGGATGGTATCGCAACTAGGTGTTAGTGATGCAGCGCCAAAAGGCGTTGTGCCAATGTCGGTAAAAGTAGCCTTTGGTATTGGTGCTGTTGTGTTTTTAATAAGCATACTATATACCGTATTTACCACATCCGAATATCCTCCTGAAGATATGGAGGAATTTGAGCGTGAACGAAAAAAGAAAAACCGCTTTATTCCTGATATTTTAGAAAACATAGGCAAAATGCCGCTAACAATGAAAAAACTAGGACTTATACAGTTCTTTAGTTGGTTTGCGTTTTTTACTATGTGGAGTATGGCAAATCCTGCGCTTACAGAGCATGTGTTTCAAACACCAGCGCCAATAGAAGCAGCATTTGATTTAACCATCGCCTCACAAGCCGAAGCTTTTGATACGGCAAATACAGCATTTCAGAAATCATCAAACCTGGTAGGTTCTGCAATGGGTGTTTATGGATTGTCATCTATGGCATTTGCATTACTACTAGCACTGTATACATCTAAAAAACGCATAAACAGAAAATTTGTTCACATGGGTTCTCTTATACTAGGAGGCGTTGGGTTTATGGCTATGTATTATGCAACACCAGAAACCTTAAAGTACTGTTTTATTTTAATAGGAATTGCATGGGGAAGTATTCTTTCAATGCCGTATGCGATGTTATCAAGTTCCGTAGATCCTAAAAAGATGGGAGTTATTATGGGTATCTTCAATATGTTTATTGTAATACCTCAAATTATTGCAGCGCTTGGTGGTATTAATTATGTGTCTAGTCTTTTAGGTGAAGACGCTATTAATGCTATGACTGTAGCTGGTATTAGTTTAATTCTAGCAGCACTTTGCAACCTGTTTATTGTGAATAAAGACGCAATTTCATATCAACCAGAAAACGAAATAAATTAAAAATGAATACAAAAGGATTCATATTTGACCTTGATGGTGTTATTGTAGATACTGCAAAATACCATTTTTTAGCATGGAAAAAATTAGCCAATAGTATTGATGTTGATTTTACTGAAACACAAAACGAACAACTAAAAGGTGTAAGTCGTGTAAAATCTTTAGAAAAAATCTTGTCTTGGGGAAATAAAACAATTTCAGAAGATGAGTTTATGGCATTAATGGCAAAAAAGAATGATGATTATTTAAGCTACATAGATAAAATGGGAGAAAGCGAAATTCTTCCAGATGTGCCAAAAATTTTAAATCATCTTAATGAAAATAATCAAGGCGTTGCTTTAGGTTCGGCAAGTAAAAACGCTAGAAAAATACTTCAAAAAGTAAACCTTATTTCAAACTTTCAAGCCATTGTTGATGGTAACGATGTAAGTAAGGCAAAACCAGATCCAGAAGTATTCCTTATAGGAGCAAAAGCACTTCACCAAAAACCTGAAAACTGTATTGTGTTTGAAGATTCTGTAGCAGGTGTTCAAGCAGCAAATAATGCCAATATGATTTCAATTGGTATAGGTGATAAAACAGTGTTATCTGAAGCAGATTATGTGTTTAAAGATTTCACTGAAATAAGTATAGAATTTATAGAAGAATTAATAAAGAAATAAGTTGTCGTTGTAGCGATAACAAGACAATATATTAAAATTATGAACCAAGATTATATTAAACCAGATAATTGGTCAATCATAGAAGAAGGGTTTCATGCAGAGCGCGTAGAATCATCAGAAAGTTTGTTTAGTATTGGCAACGGAGCCATGGGACAACGCGCTAATTTTGAAGAACAATATTCAGGAAAAACCTTTCAAGGAAGCTACATAGCAGGTGTGTATTACCCTGATAAAACGCGTGTTGGTTGGTGGAAAAACGGCTACCCAGAATATTTTGCAAAAGTACTTAATGCACCAAACTGGATTGGTATTAATGTAGCAATAAATGGCGAACAGTTAGACCTAAACAAGTGCAAAACGGTTCAAGATTTTAGACGAGAACTTAATATGAAAGAAGGTTGGTTGTCCAGAACTTTTAAGACAACACTTCAAAATGGTATAGAAGTAGAAGTTAACGCAAAACGTTTTTTAAGTCTTAACCAAGACGAAATGGGAGTAATCAATTATCAAGTAACACCATTAAATAGTGATGCTGAAATTGTATTTCAACCATATATAGATTCAGGAATTACAAACGAAGATACTAACTGGGACGATAAGTTTTGGGACACTACTCAAGTAAGTCACGATAATAACCAAGCGTTTATTCAGGCTAAAACCATGAAAACCGATTTTTATACATGCACGTTCATGGAATCAAAGGTTTTTATCAATGGTAAGTCGGTATTAATCGAGCCAAACGTTAGTGCAGATGCAACATTAGTATCTTACAGCTACAAACAAAATGTCAAGCAAGGCGAAACTTATGCCATTCATAAATTTGGAGGTTATACTGTAGATAGAAACCATGACAAAAACGCATTGGTAACTGCGGCAAAATCAGTGTTGGCAACAGCTACACAACTTGGTTTTGATACTTTGCTAGAGCAACAAAAACAAGCTTGGGCAAACATTTGGGATATGGCAGATATTACCATTAGTGGTGATGTAAAAGCGCAACAAGGTATTCGTTTTAATATATTTCATTTAAATCAGACGTATTTAGGAAAAGATTCTAGATTAAATATTGGTCCAAAAGGATTTACAGGCGAAAAATATGGTGGAAGCACCTATTGGGATACTGAAGCATATTGCATTCCGTTTTACATGGCTACAAAAGATCAAAAAGTAGCAAGAAGCTTATTGGAGTACAGATATAATCATCTGCAAAAAGCTATTGAGAATGCTGAAAAATTAGGCTTTACTAATGGCGCAGCATTGTACCCAATGGTAACTATGAATGGAGAAGAATGTCATAACGAATGGGAAATTACTTTTGAAGAAATTCATCGTAATGGTGCTATTGCTTTTGCTATTTATAACTACCACAGGTTTACAAACGATTACAGTTATATACCAGAAAAAGGCTTGGAAGTACTTATTGGTATTGCACGTTTTTGGCACCAACGCGCTACGTTTTCAACAAACAAAAACAAGTATGTTATTTTAGGTGTTACAGGACCAAATGAGTACGAAAATAACGTAAACAATAACTGGTATACTAACTATATAGCTAAATGGTGTATAGATTATGCTATTGAAAACATTAGTAAAGTTGAAGCAGAATACGATACAGACTTTACTAGGATAATGAACAAAGTTAAGCTGTCTAAAGCTGAAATAGCACAATGGAAATCGGTTGCAGATGCGATGTATTTCCCATATTCTGAAGAGCATAATGTGTACTTACAGCAAGACGGATTTTTAGATAAAGAATTAATAAAAGTTGATGCGCTAGATGCTAGTCAACGACCTATAAACCAATATTGGTCTTGGGATCGCATTTTGCGTTCGCCTTATATAAAACAAGCCGATACATTACAAGGTTTCTATTTCTTCGAAGATCATTTTTCTACTGAAGAGTTAGAGCGTCATTTCGATTTTTACGAGCCATATACTGTTCACGAAAGTTCATTGTCACCTTGTGTTCATAGTATTCAAGCGGCAAAAATAGACCGTATGGAACAAGCTTATACGTTTTATTTAAGAACATCGCGATTAGATTTAGATGATTATAATAAAGAAGTTCACGAAGGCTTACATATTACATCTATGGCTGGAACTTGGATGAGTATTGTTGAAGGTTTTGGCGGAATGCGTGTAAAAGATAATACCTTGTCTTTTTCACCTAAAATCCCAAAAGAATGGGATGGTTATTCGTTTAAAATCAACTTTAGAAATCAAATCATAAAAGTGAATGTTAACCAAGGTAAAACCAACTTCGAACTTGAAGGTGGCGAAAGTTTAGACATCTTGGTAAACGATAAAAAAGTAACGATTGAAGCTAATAGCTTGGTTACAGTGTAAAGTTGTATTATTCTGTTTGTCATTCCGCACTTGATGCGGAATCCACAAAAAACAAAGATTATGAATAAATGTGTTTTAATGCTGCTCTTTAGTGCAATTTTGTTGGGCTGTAAAAAACCTGAAAAAGAATCAGTTGATGAAACGTCAGTTTCAGAATTTATCAATAAAAACGATATTGATCGTGTGGAACCACCTAATTGGTGGACTGGTTTTAAAAATGATAGCTTACAACTATTGGTACATCACCAAAATATTGGGAGTTACCAACCAAGTATTGAATATCCAGGAGTAACTATTGCACATGTAAGTAAAGCAGAAAAAAGCAGTAACTACCTGTTTATAGATGTCATCATTTCAAACAGTACCAAAGCAGGAACTTTCAATATCATATTTAAAAATGATAACAACGAAGAACTCGTAACCACTTACGAGCTTAAAGCTAGAGAAAAATCAGCTGAAGATTTTATAGGGTTTAATAGTTCAGATGCTATTTATCTAATCACACCAGATCGTTTTGCAAACGCTAATCCAAACAATGATACGTTTGATAATTTAAACGAAAAGCACATAGATAGAACCAATGATTATGCACGTCATGGTGGCGATCTTCAAGGAATTACAGAGCATGTAAACTATATTAAAGATTTAGGTTTTACTGCTGTTTGGCCTTGTCCTGTGCTAACTAACGACATGCATCATGCATCGTATCATGGTTATGCTATTACTGATTATTATCAAGTAGATCCAAGATTTGGTACAACCGAAGACTACAGAAAATTAGCAGACGAATTACGAAAAAATAATATGAAGCTAATTATGGACCAAGTCGCAAACCATTGCGGTTTGGAACATTGGTGGATGAAAGACTTACCATTTAGTGATTGGGTAAATTACCAAGCGCATTACGAAGCAAATAAAGCCAATTGGAACAATGAGATTGTAAAACGTTCATCACATAGAAGAACGGTAAACCAAGATAGCTACGCTTCAAAAATTGATAAACAAGAAATGAGCGATGGTTGGTTTGTGCAAGCAATGCCAGATCTTAATCAACGTAATCCATTTATGGCAAAGTATCTTATTCAAAATAGTTTTTGGTGGATAGAAACACTAGGTCTTGGTGGTATTCGTCAAGATACTTATCCATATCCTGACAAAGATTTTATGAGCGATTGGGCTGGAGCTATAATGGCAGAATATCCAAATTTTAATATTGTAGGTGAAGAATGGTCAAGCAATCCGTTGTTAATTGGATATTGGCAAGACGGTCATCAAAATGCAGATGGGTATGACTCTAACTTACGCTCAACTATGGATTTTGCTATGCAAGAAAAAATAGTTTCTGGATTAAAAAATAAAGAAACTTGGGGAACTGGTCTTAAAGAAATATACGAAGCATTGGCTAACGACTTTCATTATACAAGACCTGAAGACATTTTAGTGTTTCCAGACAACCACGATATGAGTCGTATTTTTACGCAATTACAAGGTGATATTACCAACACAAAAATGGCGTTGAGCTATTTGGCAGTATTACCGCGTACGTTTCAAATGTATTATGGTACAGAAATCTTAATGAATGATTTTGATAAACCAGGTGATCACGGATTAATTCGTACCGATTTTCCTGGTGGTTGGGAAGGTGATGTCGTAAATGCGTTTACAGGCGAAAATCTGGAAGAAACTAAAAAAGATATGCAGAGTTATGTATCTAAACTGATGAATTTTAGAAAAAACTCTAAAGCCATTCATAGCGGAAAAACCATGCACTTTGCACCAGAAGACAATACCTATGTTTTAGCAAGGTTTAATGATGACGAAACAGTTGTTCATATTCTGAATAAAAATGAAGACGCTTTTAATTTAAATACAAGCCGATTTGAAGAATTAGGTTTGACAGGAAAAACGTTAAAAAATGTATTTACAGGAGAAACTGTAATTTGGAAAGATAGCATTGTTTTAAAAGAAAAAGGATCTATAGTATTAACAACAAAACTTAAATGAAACAACTAACCTACATCTTATGTCTTCTTTTATTCCAAACAACGTTTGCTCAAGTTACTATTGTTGTAGAGCAAGTGCCAAAGGAAACGCCAGAAAATGCTTCAATATTTATTTCAGGTGATTTTGAAGGTTGGTCTGGAGGACAAAAAGCTTATCAATTAGAGTTACAAGATGGTCGTTATACCATCACATTACCTCAAAGCGAAGGCACTATTAATTTCAAGTTTACGCAAGGTACTTGGAGTTCTGTTGAGTGTGATAAAAAAGGTTTTGCTATTGAAAATCGTAGCTACACATTTGGTAGTAAACCTGATACTTTAAAACTAAAGATAGCAGGTTGGGACAATTTATTTGATGTTGAAAATGCTTCAACAGTCACAAAGCAGGTTACAGTTCTATCAGATACGTTCAACATGCCGCAACTCAACCGTAAACGACGTGTTTGGTTGTATTTGCCAGCAGATTATAAGACCTCAAATCAATCGTATCCTGTTGTGTATATGCACGACGGACAAAATTTATTTGATAAAAAAACATCCTCATATTCAAATGAATGGAGTGTTGATGAAACACTAGATAAACTATTCCGAAATAAAAATTTAAAGCTTATAGTTGTTGGTATTGATAATGGCGCAGATAAGCGTCTGGATGAATATTCACCTTTCAAAAATGAAAAATATGGCGGAGGCGAAGGCGATGCCTATTTAGAGTTTATCGTCAATACACTAAAACCTTACATTGATGCTAATTACAACACCTTAAAAGATAAAAAGCACACAGCCATTTTTGGGAGTTCAATGGGAGGTTTAATTTCGCATTATGCAGCCTTAAAATATCCTAACGTATTCGGGAAAGTAGGTGTGTATTCACCAGCATTTTGGTTTGCGCCAGAAATTGAAAATTACACAAAATCGCATGCAAATTTAAAAGACACAAAAATGTATTTCCTTGCAGGAGGAAAAGAAGGTGAAAAAGCAGGTTTTGATGAGATAAGTCAGACCGTTAAAGACATGAATCAAATGATTTCTGTTTTAAAAAACAATGGTTTTTCTGCTGAAAACATAAGGTCAAAAGTTGTTCCTGACGGAAAACACAACGAAACATTATGGCGAGAAAATTTTGAAGATGCTATTACGTGGTTGTTTCAAGATGCTATAAAAACGCGCGAGTTTGTTAATGCTTCTTTTAGCAATAATGAGCTAAACGTGAAAGTTTCTGATGGTTCATATAACATTCAATTCTTTACATCTAAAATTGCAGAAACCACCTTTCTGCCAAAAGGTGAAACTGCAAGTGCAAAACCATCTCACGCAGTGGTTTTAAATAAAGTATTTTCTAATATTCAATTTTCTGAAACCAATTCAGAAGTGACGTTAAAATCTAAAGATTTATCGGTTCTTATAACCAAATCACCTTTCAATATTTCGTATTGGAAAGACGGAAAAGAAGTCATTTCAGAAAAAAATGGCTACCAAAAAAATGATGCTTTTGAGACCATTCAATTTAGTCTAACACCTGATGAAGTGTTGTATGGAGCTGGAGCTAGAGCTTTAGGAATGAATCGTCGTGGTCATCGTTTGCAGCTTTATAATAAAGCGCATTATGGCTATGAAACTACAAGTGAGTTAATGAATTTTACCTTGCCTATTGTGATGTCGTCAAAACAGTATATGGTACATTTTGACAATGCTCCAATAGGATATTTAGATTTAGATAGCAAAGGCGATAATACGCTGACTTACGAAACCATTTCTGGTCGTAAAACGTATCAGGTTATTGTTGGAGATTCTTGGTATGATGTCATAGATAATTATACCAATTTAACAGGAAAACAACCTATGTTGCCACGTTGGGCTTTAGGAAATTTTTCAAGCAAATTTGGTTATCATTCTCAAAAAGAAACATTAAAAACCATTGATGCTTTTAGAGAAGAACATATTCCTGTTGACGCAGTGATTCTAGATTTATATTGGTTTGGAAAAGAAGTTAAAGGAACCATGGGTAATTTAGCGTTTCATAGAGATTCATTTCCAAATCCAAAACAAATGATTAAGGAATTACAGAATAAAAATGTAGAAACCATACTCATTACAGAACCATTTATATTAACAACATCTAACCGTTGGAACGAAGCAGTTACTAACAATGTTTTAGCAAAAGATAGCTTGGGCAATCCAGCAACTTATGATTTTTTCTTCGGAAACACAGGCTTGGTAGATGTATATAGTAAGTCTGGTTACAATTGGTTTAAAGGTATAAATAAAGACCTATTGAATCTTGGTATAACTGGAATTTGGGGCGATTTAGGAGAACCTGAAGTACATCCTTCCAGTGTAATTCATGCAACAGGAACAGCTGATGAAGTTCATAATACCTTTGGTCACGATTGGGCAAAACTGGTTCAAGATGCTTTTCATGAAGCTTTACCGAATCAGCGACCATTTATTTTAATGCGTGCTGGTTATTCAGGTTCGCAACGCTATGGTTTAGTGCCTTGGTCTGGAGACGTCAACAGAACTTGGGGCGGATTACAAAGTCAGCCAGAAATTGCATTGCAAATGGGAATGCAAGGTTTAGCCTATATGCATAGTGATCTTGGTGGTTTTGCAGGAGCAAATCTTGATGACGAATTGTATGTGCGTTGGTTGCAATATGGCGTTTTTCAACCAATTTATAGACCTCATGCGCAAGAGGATGTGCCAAGTGAACCGGTTTTTAGAAGTGAGAAAGCCAAAACCTTGGCTAAACAAGCTATAGAATTACGTTACAGGTTGTTGCCTTATAATTACAACCTCATGTTTGAAAACAACCAAACAGGAGCACCATTAATGCGACCATTGTTTTTTGAAGAGTGTAAAGATATTTTATATAGTGATGATACTGCCTATTTATGGGGAAGTGATATTTTGGTTTCACCAGTGACTTATGCTGGAGCAAAAAATCAAGTGATTTATCTGCCAAAAACATCTAATTGGTTTGATTTTTATTCCGATGAATTATACAAAGGAGGTCATCCAATTAATTACGAAATAAAAGAGAATAGCATACCAACATTTGTGAGAGGCGGAAGTTTTATTCCTATGGCAAAACCAATGCAATCAACAAAAACCTACAATGGTTCGGTGTTAGAACTTCATTATTATTTTGATAAAGAAGTAGGAAGTAGTGATTATCAAATGTATAATGACAATGGTTCAACTGTTAACGCTTTTGAAAATGGAAACTACGAAATTCTCGAATTCAAATCTGAAAGCAGTCAGCGCTATTTAGAATTTGAGTTTAATGCAGAAATAGGTAAGCATTTTTTAAATGAAACAAAAGAAATCGAGCTTGTTATTCATAACATTTCTAAAACACCAAAACAAATAAAAATAGGAAGTCAAAAAGTTGAAGGTGATTACAATATCAATAATTTAACCTTAAGACTTGATATGACTTGGAATACTTCAACCAAAAAAGAAATTAAAATAAAGCTTAACAAATAATATGCGTTCAAGATATATAGTTACTCTAATTTTAGTCGCTTCAATAGTGTTTAGTTGTAAAAACGAGCCAAAACAAACTATAAAAACTGGAGAAACTAAATCAGTGATGAAAAAGAAAGAAGTCGTTTATCAAGTATTTACAAGACTATTCGGAAATACCAATACCAACAACAAACCTTGGGGAACTTTAGAAGAAAATGGCGTTGGTAAATTCAACGATTTTACGGACAAAGCACTTGCTGAAATCAAAGATCTCGGAGTGACACATATTTGGTACACAGGTGTGCCACATCATGATGTGATAACGGATTATACTGAATTTGGCATTTCTAACGACGACCCAGATATTGTAAAAGGTCGTGCAGGTTCGCCTTATGCGGTTAAGGATTATTATAATGTCAATCCAGATTTAGCCGAAAATGTTGAGAATAGATTACAAGAGTTTGAAGCTTTAATCGAGCGTTCACACAACGCAGGTTTAAAAGTGTTAATAGATATTGTGCCAAACCATGTGGCTCGTAATTATCAGAGTTTAACGAATCCTGAAGGTGTAACAGATTTTGGTGCAGAAGATGATAAAACTGTGACTTACGCAGTCAATAACAACTTTTATTACAATCCAGGAGAACCATTTAAAGTACCAAATTGGGAAAACGGTTACCAGCCTTTAGGTGGCGAAAACCATCCAAAAGCCGATGGTAAGTTTAAAGAAATTCCTGCAAAATGGACAGGTAACGGTTCAAGAGCGTCGCAGCCAAATATGAACGATTGGTACGAAACCGTAAAAGTTAACTACGGAATAAATCCAGAAGGTCAAAAAGATTTTGATGAATTACCTGAAGGTTTCGATAACGAAGATTACAAAGCACATTATAACTTCTGGAAAGACAAAACCGTACCAAGTTCTTGGGTAAAGTTTAAAGACATTGCCTTGTATTGGACAGCCAAAGGAGTAGATGGTTTCCGTTTTGATATGGCAGAAATGGTGCCTGTGGAATTTTGGAGTTATATGAATTCGCACATCAAAATGCAGAATCCAGATGCGTTTTTATTGGCTGAAGTTTACCAACCGCATTTGTACAGAGATTACATCAAAAAAGGAAAAATGGATTACCTGTACGACAAAGTACAATTGTATGATACACTAAAACACGTGATGCAAGGTCACGGAAGCACGTACAATATTCCACCAATTCAAGAGGATTTAAAAGATATTGAGCACCATATGCTTCACTTTTTAGAAAATCACGATGAGCAACGTATTGCAAGTCCAGATTTTGCAGGTAATGCTGAAAAAGGAAAACCAGCAATGGTAGTGTCTGCAACCATTAGCACATCGCCAACAATGGTGTATTTCGGTCAGGAATTTGGCGAAAAAGCTGAAGAAGATTTAGGTTTTGGCGACCCAACCCGAACCTCTATTTTCGATTATGGAAGTGTGCCAAGCGTTGTACGTTGGGTAAACAACAAACAGTTTGATGGTGGTCAATCTACCGAAGATGAAAAATCATTGAGAGACTTTTACAAACGTTTGTTAAACTTCACAATTAAGAGTGAGGCTTTAATGGGAGACTATCAAGATTTACAGCATTACAATCAACAACATACGGAATGGTACAACGATAAAGTGTTGAGTTTTGCGCGTTGGAGTGATGATGAAAAACTCATTGTTATTTCAAACTTTAATGCAGAAAATACTTATGGTTTTGAATTGCAATTACCAGAAGATTTGGTCTCAAAATTAGGTTTGAAAGATGGAGATTATCAAGTAGAAGATCAGTTATACAAGAATTATACGTCAACTTTAAAAGTTGAAAACAGTAGAGCAAAAGTGAGGATAGATATAAAACCTCTGGAATCTTTCATTCTAAAAATCAACGAATAATTTGAATTCATGTTACGCAGAAAATAAATACCAATGAAAAAACTAACTTTAGCAATACTTACGATCACTTTAGCTATGTCATGTAAGCAAGAAACAAAACAAGACGAATTAAAACCAAAACCAGAAACGCCATTTGTTTGGGAAGGTGCCAATCTTTATTTTCTGCTAACTGACAGATTCAATAACGGAGACACCTCTAACGATGTTAACTTTGATAGGACTAAAGAAACCGGAAAATTGCGTGGTTTTGAAGGAGGAGACATCAAAGGGATTACACAAAAAATCAAAGACGGTTATTTTACGGATTTGGGCATCAATGCCATTTGGATGACACCAATTGTAGAGCAAATCCATGGAGGAACTGACGAAGGCACAGGTTTTACATATGCATTTCACGGTTATTGGGCAAAAGACTGGACCAAAATTGACCCAAATTTTGGGACTGAAGAAGATTTAAAAGAATTGGTAAAGGAAGCACACGCCAAAGGCATTCGTGTAGTGTTAGACGCTGTGATTAATCACACAGGTCCTGTAACAGAAAAAGACCCAGTTTGGCCAGACGAATGGGTAAGAACAGATAAACAATGTACTTACGATACTTACGATAATACTATAAGCTGTACACTTGTTGCTAATCTGCCAGATATAAAAACAGAAAGCAATGAAAATGTGGAACTACCACCACAATTGGTAGAAAAATGGAAAGTTGAAGGTCGTTACGACCAAGAAGTAAAAGAGCTCGATGCCTTTTTTGAAAGAACAGGACATCCAAGAGCACCACGTTTCTATATAATGAAATGGTTAACCGATTACATCACTGATTTTGGTATAGATGGTTATCGTGTAGATACCGTAAAACACACAGAAGAATATGTATGGCAAGAATTTAAGAAAGCATGTGACTATGCATTTGAAACGTATAAGAAGAATAATCCAGATAAGGTGTTAGACGATAACAACTTCTATTTAGTTGGCGAGGTTTATAATTACGGCATTTCAGGTGGTCAGTACTATGATTATGGAGATAGAAAAGTGAACTATTTTAATCCACCAAGCTTTCAAAGTTTAATCAACTTTGAATTCAAATGGAATTCAAAAGAGTTGAGTTATGAAGACGCTTTTAAAAAATATAATGATAGTTTAAATGGGCCATTAAAAGGTTTTGGAACGTTGAATTATTTAAGTTCTCACGACGATGGTAGTCCGTTTGATGCTAAAAGAGAAAAACCATACGAAACCGCAAATAGATTATTGTTGTCGCCAGGAACATCACAAGTTTATTATGGTGACGAATCTGCAAGGTCGTTAGTTATAGAAGGCACACAAGGCGACGCTACTTTACGTTCGTTTATGAATTGGGAAGCTGTAAATTCAGATGCAAAAACCAAGGAGGTTTTAGCGCATTGGCAAAAGTTAGGACAGTTTAGAGCAAATCATCCTGCTGTAGGTGCTGGTATGCATCAAATGATAACTCAACAACCTTATTTATTTTACAGAAGCTATCAACAAGGTGACTTTAAAGATTTGGTAGTTGTTGGTTTAGACTTACCAAAAGGCGAAAAAGTTATCGATGTTTCTAAAGTTTTTGAAGAAGGCGAATTGCTTCAAGATGCATATTCTGGTGTTAAAGCCACTGTAGAAAACGGAAAAATTACCATAAATTCGAATGCTAATATCGTTTTAATAGAAAGACAGTAAATCAATTTTAATGAAATTCAATCTTATCCCATTAATCCTTACAGTCCTTTTCTTTTCTTGTTATCAAAAAGAAAAACATATTACTGAATTGACTTCGCCAAATAGTGAAGTGAAAGTAAATTTCAACCTTAATGTTCAGGGACAACCGTTTTACACAGTAATGTTCAATAACAAAACCATAGTGGATAGCTCTTACTTAGGGTTTGAGTTTACAAATGCTAAAGCTTTAAAGGATAATTTCAATATTTTGAAAACAACAGCAAGTACATTCAATGAGACTTGGGAAATGCCTTGGGGAGAACAGGTAGATGTAGTAAACCATTACAATGAATTAAGAATTGAATTACAAGAAACATCAGAATTAAAACGAAAACTAAACCTTGTTTTCAAAGTGTATGACGATGGTATTGGATTCAGATACGAATTCCCAGAACAAAAAGGTTGGACAGAAGCACTGATTAAAGATGAACATACAGAGTTCAATTTAACAGAAGACTACAAAACCTTTTGGATTCCTGGTGATTGGGATATTTATGAGCATTTGTATAATACTACAAAATTATCAGAGGTTGATGCTCTACAATTTGCGAACCATAAGAATTTAGCACAAACCTATATTCCGGAAAATGCTGTTAATACACCAGTTACTATGGTTGGTGCAGATGGAACACACTTAAGTTTTCACGAAGCAGCTTTGATAGATTATTCAGGAATGACTTTAAAAGTAGATACTAAAAATCTTGATTTAAAAAGTAATTTAGTAGGTTCAGAAAATACTGATTATAAGGTAAAACGAATGTTACCTTTTGAAACACCTTGGAGAACCATTCAAATCTCAGATAACGCACCAGAACTTATAGAATCAAAGTTAATCGTGAATCTAAATGAGCCAAATAAACTTGGAGATGTATCTTGGTTTACACCAATGAAGTACACAGGAGTTTGGTGGGAAATGCACTTGGGGAAATCCTCTTGGGATTACGGAATGACTCAAAATATGAGTACTTGGACAGATACAGGAGGTGCACACGGAAAACACGGAGCAAATACTGAAAATGTAAAACGTTTTATAGACTTTTCAGCAAAAAATAACATTGGTGGTGTTTTAGTTGAAGGTTGGAATACAGGTTGGGAACATTGGATTGGTTTTGAAGACCGTGAAGGTGTGTTCGATTTTGTAACACCATATCCAGACTATGATATTGATGAGGTTACACGATATGCTAAAGAAAAAGGTGTAGAAATTATAATGCACCATGAAACTTCTGCAGCTACTGAAACCTACACTAAACAACAAGATACAGCCTATGCATTAATGCAGAAATACGGCATGCATTCGGTAAAATCTGGTTATGTTGGTAAGATACTTCCAAAAGGTGAGTACCATCACGGACAGTATATGGTAAATCATTATAACAATGCAGCTATAAAAGCTGCAAAATACCAAGTGGCAGTAAATGCACACGAACCTATTAAAGCAACAGGATTAAGAAGAACCTATCCTAACATCATTTCTCGCGAAGGTTTAAGAGGTCAAGAATTTAATGCTTGGTCAAGTGATGGTGGTAATCCGCCAGAGCACTTACCAATAGTAGCTTTTACAAGAATGTTAGCAGGACCAATAGATTATACACCAGGAATTTTCAATATTAAATTTGATGAATATAAGCCTGACAATCAGGTAAACACCACTATTGCTCAACAATTAGCATTGTATGTGGTAATTTATAGCCCAATACAAATGGCTGCTGATTTGGTAGAGCATTACGAGGCGAACCCAGAGCCTCTTCAATTTATAAAAGATGTTGGAGTAGATTGGCAACAAACCAAAGTATTGAATGGAGAAGTTGGAGACTTTGTAACAATTGCAAGAAAAGAACGTCTTACAGAAAATTGGTTTGTTGGAGGTATTACTGATGAGAATGCTAGAACAATTGATGTAGATTTTAGCTTTTTAGATGCAGATGTAACGTACCAAGCTACAATTTACAAAGACGGTAAAACAGCACATTGGGATAACAACCCAACAGATTTAGAGGTTGAAACGCTTACAATGACAAAGGCGTCTAAGTTATCATGTAATTTAGCAGCCGGAGGTGGTTTCGCCATTAGTTTAATAAAAAAATAATAGCGTAAGTAAATAAGGAGTTATACGACTTAAGTTATTATTTGTAGCTTTGCAATATGAAAGGTTTGAATGGTAATTTAGAGTCTCCTTTTACGCTTAAGATTAGTTTTAATAAGCTGTTAGAGCAATATGAGGAATTAGCAAATAGTGAAGATACATTTCTATCTGCTAAGTCAAAACGTGTTTTAAAAACAGCCGAGGCTTATCCGGAACTGCGTCAAGGGTTTACGAATCTTGAAGTTTTAAAAGAAAGAGAAAACGAAATAAAACTTTTACTTCAAGATTCGTTTAGTCCTGTATTGACAAAAAATGAGATTAAAACAGCCTCTATGCCGTTTCATGATATTATTTTTAATGAATCTGAACGATTTAAAAAAATAATAAGTGATGCAGGAGATGATTTTAAACTTACCATAAATAACTTACCAGAAGATTATTTATACATAGCCGCTTGTACTATTATTCTCAACATTAAGTATGGTTATGATTTAAATTTTAAAAGACCTTTTTTCTACGAGATACCGGGAGCAGATGGTATAATGAGGTATTATAAAATACTTTATAATGCTGATTTTACTGAAATAGAAGCAACAAGTAAAGCTCCTAAAATAACACAAAATGATGTAGATGAATTATTAGATAATTTTGATAACATTGAAATGTGGAAACAAAAATTTCCGCCAAACACTTATGTGTTTAGTGGCTTTGTTATTTCTAATATTTTTAATGTAACTGATGATCACGCTATATCAACAATAAAATCAAATTTAATTGCTGAAGGAAAACGAAAAGACGAAAATTTTATTGAGAATTTTCAGTCTATTTTTAAGTCGTTTTTAAACATACCTGATATTAAGGTTGGTTTTTTAGTTTACAATAAAGATGATCAAACTTTTGATAGGGTTTATGGAGAAGGTATGTGTAGTTTCTTACTTCACGATATAGATTCTAATAGCTGTGTTGATGTATTTTGCGAATGGTCATACAATAAGCTGTTAAAAGAAAATAAACCAGTATCAATATCTAATGTAGATAATGCGTTTAAGCAATCATCAAGTGCATGCACACCTCAAATTAATGCATTGCACGAGCAAGGTATAAAGAGTGCTATTTTTGCTCCTATTGCTAATGATGAAGGCTTAATGGGAATTTTAGAGTTAGTGTCTAATGTGCCTAAAGCATTAAATAGTATTAATGCCAATAAGTTGGTAGATGTTATGCCATACATTGTGGCAGCGGTAGAACGTTCTAAAAACGAACAAGAAAACCTTATTGAAGCTATTATTCAACAAGAGTGTACATCAATACATCCTAGTGTGCATTGGCGATTTAAACAAGCAGCGCAGTTATTTATAAAAGAAAATATTTTTCAGAATAAAAACACAGCTTTTAGTAAAATTTCATTTAAAGATGTTTACCCATTATTCGGACAAATAGACGTAAAAGGTTCTTCTGAAGCTAGAAATTTAGCAACACAAAAAGATTTATCTCTACAATTATCTTACGCCGAAAAAATAATTGATAAAGCTTTAAAAGAAAAGAAAATGCCTGTTTATGAGCAAATCATGTTTCAGGTTGAAACTTTTAAAGAGCAATTAAAGTCAGGTATAAAAGTTGATAGCGAACACCAAATAACAACTTTTTTAAAGCATGAAGTTGGTCCGTTATTTGACCTGCTTCTTAAATCAGAATCTAGCTTAAAAGATGAAATAAAAGATTATTTAAGCAAGCTGGATGATGATCTTGATGTGATATATCATTACCGTAGTAGTTATGATAATACCATAAAGCTTATAAACAAGAATATGTCAACACTATTAGATACTAGGCAAATAGATGCTCAAAATATGTACCCACATTTTTTTGAGCGTTTCAAGACCGATGGTGTAGAGCATAATATGTATATAGGAGAGTCTATTACTAGAGAAGATAATTTTAATATGATATATCTCTATAACTTGAGATTGTGGCAAATTCAAGTTATGTGTGAGATGGAAAACGCTTACTATAGTAATCAGCAGTTATATCCAATTTCGCTTGATGTAGCCTCTATGATACTTGTTTTTAATCAACCACTTTCTATAAGATTTAGAATGGATGAAAAACAATTTGATGTAGATGGAACTTACAATGCAAGATATGAAGTTGTGAAAAAACGTGTAGATAAAGCTTTTGTAAAAGGAACTGATGAGCGCGTTACTGAAAAAGGTAAATTAAGTATTGTTTATTCTCAAAGCGAAGATGAAGATGAATACTTAAGATACATAGAGTTTTTCCAAGCTAAAAAACTACTAGGTGACGATGTGCAAATAGTAGAATTGGAAGATCTTCAGGGAGTAACTGGATTAAAAGCCTTAAAAGTTAGTATTTTATATCAGCATGAAAAGGCTGATGAAAATGAATTTTACACCTATGATGATTTAATGCAAGCTATTAAAAATTAGATACAATATAAGCATCTTTAATAGGTGTTTTTACATCATTTTTTTCAATTTTAATTGAAATAACATCCTCAAGCTTTTTATTACTTTGTAGCTTAAAAGACACAGCAAAAGATAATACAGATATTATCATGCCAATCATAAAAATATTATAAGTAAGGCGTAAAATTCTGTATTTTCTATCAAGCACTTTTCCTAAAAAATATAAATCTTTTGTTAGTGAACTGTAAACATAGTCTTTGTCTTTCAAAAGTTCGTTAATTGCCCATTGATATTCGTTAAGTTCCATTTTATGGAAATTACCAAAAAACGTAAGGTTAACATCTTTGTTTTCTACATCTTCTTTAGTAAACTCTCCACGTGTTATATTGGGTTTTGTAGCAATAATTGATAACACCATAGATATAACGCTAGAAACCGTAAAAATAGCGGTAGGAATAATAAGGTATTGATTAGAAGGGTTGTCTAGTTTAGACATTAAGTTAGACAGTACCAACGAAATAATAATGGCGTTTACCGATAGCAAAATGTTAGCTTTTGTATCAGCAATATCACTTAATTTAATGTGGTTTCTTAAAGCAACTCTATAAAAGGTTTGAATGCCTCTTTCAGGACTTTCATTTTTATATTGAGCTTTGTATTTTGCTTTTTGTTTTTCGCGCTTTTCACGCTTTTTTTGTTTGTTTTTTTCTTTTATTAAGCTTGCTAAATTACTCTCTTTTTGGGGTTGCCAGTTCTTTAAAGCATAATCGGTATAAAAAGTATGTTTCTCGGTAAGTACCTTAATGTTTCCTTCAAGCCATTCACTAGGAGAATATGTTGCTATACCTTGAATTTCAAATTCTTTTCTTAAAAACTCGCTAGTTTCTTTAAAATAATCTTTTCCAAAGTGAGACGCATCAGCATCTCTAATTATTTTTTCTAATTCAGTTTTAGGAGAATCTTTAAATTTTGTTGCCATAATACAAGCGTTTACAGCATCAATGATAGATTTATCTACGCCATGATCATTTAAAAACTTTGTAGCAATTTTTACACTTTCTTCTTCATGACCGTCTCTTGTTTTTGTGTAACCAGTATCATGAAGAATAGCGGCAAGTTGTAGAATTTCAGCATCTTGTTTGCTTATTTCAGAATGAGAGATTATTTCTCTTAAGCTTCTTAAAACACGTTCTGTATGTGTGAAATTATGGTATAAAAATGTGTGATCAAGTTCTTCTTTAAATAAATCAAAGACATATGCTTCTGCCTTTTCTATAATATTTGTCATAAATTTGATATCTAGGCTAAATTAGACGTACAAATTACTAAAAAATAACTAAAATAAAGCGTTTTTAGTGATATGATATGATTGTAAGTAAATTAGAGAAATAACGACCAATTCAATCAATAGATTAAAGCGAAGAACTGTATTTTTTTACAGTTTTTTTATTAATTTCTAATAACTTAAATTAAAGAAAGGACATAGTATGTTAACTTGGAAAAATGTTATCAATTTTTCAGTAAATGGAAATCCCATACCAGACAAAAGAGTAGAAAAATCTCCTGAAGAATGGCGAGCTATTCTTACTGATGAGCAGTTTAGAATAACCCGAAAAAAAGGAACTGAAATGGCTGGTACAGGTGCATTTTGCTCTAGCCACGAAGCAGGAAAGTATAATTGTGTTTGTTGTGATACGCCATTGTTTGATTCTACCATTAAATTTAGTTCTGGGACTGGTTGGCCAAGCTTTACACAGCCTATAAAAGAGAATGCTGTGAAGTATGAAAAAGACACAACATTTGGTATGGTACGTGTAGAGATTATGTGCAACACTTGCGATGCACATTTAGGACATGTGTTTCCTGATGGTCCAGAGCCGAGTGGCTTACGATATTGTGTGAATTCGGAATCTCTAACATTGCAGAAAGGTACAGTTTAATGAATAATCATTTACAAACAGCAGTAGTTGGAGGCGGTTGTTTTTGGTGTACCGAAGCCGTTTTTCAAGAGGTAAAAGGAGTTATATCTGTAATGTCTGGATATTCAGGAGGAACAGTTCCTGGAAAGCCAACTTACAGAGAAATTTGTTCAGGCCTTACTGGGCATGCAGAGGTTGTAAAAATTACTTTTGATAGTCGTATTATTTCATACAAAGATATATTAGTGATTTTTATGACAACACATGATCCAACAACGTTAAACCGACAAGGCGCCGATGTAGGAACGCAATACAGGTCGGTTATATTTTATGAAAATAGTTTTCAAAAAGATATTGCAGAACAAGTTGTTAGAGATCTTCAAGCGTATTACGATGAAGCTATTGTTACAGAAATAAGTCCATTAAAACCATTTTTTGAAGCAGAAAAAGAACATCAAGATTTTTATAAAAACAATCCTGATTTCGGGTATTGTACATTTGTCATAAATCCAAAGTTGGCAAAACTAAAAAAACTGCATTCTGAAAAATTAAAATAAAAGAAAGGATATCTTCTTGAAACAAATAAAACTATATGGCAGTAGTCAATGCCATAAAACACAATACTATAAAACATTTTTTGAAACGCGTAATTTAAATTACGCGTTTCTTGATGTAAAAAAGAATACTGAATTTGCTTCAGAATTACGTAACTTATACCAAAATGAAGGGTTACATTTTCCAACAATTTTAGTAGAAGGGAAAAGGTTAAGAAATCCTAATGATAAAGAATTGATTAAATGGTTGAATAAATGAAATTAAACATAAAGAATACATTTACAGAAAACCTTCCAGCAGATACTATTACAGAAAATTCAAGGCGTCAGGTTTTTGATGCGTGCTTTTCTTATGTAAATCCTAAATCAACAGCAAAGCCAGAGATACTTCATGTTTCTCCAGAAATGCTCAATGAAATAGGGCTTGATCATGAGGATAGCAAGCGTGAAGACTTTTTAAACGTATTTACGGGCAATAAAATATTAAAAAACACCAAGCCTTACGCTATGTGTTATGGTGGTCATCAGTTTGGGCATTGGACAGGTCAATTGGGCGATGGTCGTGCTATAAATTTAACAGAGGTAGAACATAATAATAACCGCTGGGTTTTACAGTTAAAAGGAGCGGGAGAAACTCCGTATTCACGATCGGCCGATGGGCTTGCGGTTTTGCGTTCTTCAATTAGAGAGTATTTATGTAGCGAAGCCATGCATCATTTAGGTGTGCCAACTACACGTGCTTTGTCGTTAGCGCTTACTGGAGATCAAGTTTTGAGAGATGTTATGTATGATGGCAATCCAGCCTACGAAAAAGGAGCTGTGGTTTGTCGTGTGTCACCATCATTTTTACGCTTTGGTAATTATGAAATCTTTGCATCTAGGCAAGATGTTGAAACGTTAAAAACATTAGTCGATTTTACGATTCATCAACATTTTTCTTTTTTAGGAAAGCCTTCAAAAGAAACGTACATAAAGTTTTTTAAAGAGGTTGCAAAGCGTACTTTAAATATGATTATTCATTGGCAGCGCGTAGGTTTTGTACATGGTGTAATGAATACTGATAATATGTCAATTCTAGGTTTAACAATAGATTATGGGCCATATGGTTGGTTAGAAGGATTTGATTTTGGTTGGACACCAAACACCACAGATAGAGAGCATAAACGTTATCGGTTTGGAAACCAACCCAACATGGGGCTTTGGAATTTGTATCAACTAGCTAATGCTTTATATCCATTAATAGAAGAGGCAGCGCCTTTAGAAACCATTTTAAATCAGTATAAAACAGACTTTGATAAAGAATCTTTAAAAATGATGCGTTCAAAGTTAGGTCTTCAAAAAGAAGAAGCACTCGATAAGTTGTTAATTCAAGATTTAGAAGATGTTTTACATGTATCTGAAACTGATATGACAATCTTTTTTAGGTGCTTAAGTGAATTTGATGAACATGAATCAGATAAATGGTTCCATATTGTAAAAGAAGCTTTTTATACCCTTGAAGAAATTACTGGTGATATAAAAAAGCAATGGCAAGAATGGTTTAGTCGCTATGCGAATAGGCTACAAGTTGAATCAATATCAAATCAAGAAAGAAAACACTTCATGAATGGTGTTAATCCTAAATATGTTTTGCGTAATTATATGGCGCAGTTGGCAATAGATGCAGCAAATAAAAACGATTTCACAATGATTGATGAGTTGTTTCAGCTACTAAAAAAACCTTATGACGAGCAGCCAAAATATCAAAAATGGTTTGCAAAACGTCCGGATTGGGCAAGACATAAAATAGGATGCTCTATGTTATCTTGCAGCTCCTAAAATAACACTAATATCAATAAAAAATAGTAACTTTAAGTTTTAAAACAACCCTATGTTTAGATCTTTAAAAACGATTTTCAGCTTACTAATCATTCTTATTTTAAATGCATGCGCAACTTACAAAACCCAATACAAACAGGGTGAAGATCAATGGCGTAATGAATTACATGGTGGGAAAGAAATTGAACATTCTTTTTACCTTATCGGAGATGCAGGAAATTCTCCTATCGGAACAAAAACAAAGGCTTTACAAGTATTTGAGGAAGCTTTAAATAATGCTCAAAAAAATAGTACAGCTTTTTTTCTAGGGGACAATATTTATCCTAAAGGGTTGCCAAAAGAAGGAGCAAAAGGTTATGAATTTGCAAAACATCAACTAGATGTGCAGCTAGATGCAGTAAAAAACTTTAAAGGAAGAACCATCTTTTTGCCAGGTAATCATGATTGGTATTCTGATGGCTTAAAAGGATTAGAGCGTCAAGAAGATTATATAGATGATGTTTTGGGTAAAAACTCTTTTTTACCTGAAAATGGTTGTGCTATTGAAAACAAAACAGTTACAGATAATATTGAGCTCATTTTTGTGGATGCAAAATGGTATATAACCAATTGGGATAATCATCCAACTATAAATGATAAATGCGATATCAGAACGCGTGAAACATTTTTGGCTGAATTTGAAAGCAGAATAAAAAAAGCACGAGGAAAAACTACTATTGTAGCCATGCATCACCCAATGTATACGAATGGTCCGCATGGTGGTCAGTACTCCTTTATGGAACATATGAAACCAATTCCTGTTTTGGGAACTTTAAAAAATCTATTGCGAAAAACCACAGGTGTTAGTCCTGAAGATATTCAAAATAAACGCTATAATGAATTAAGAAAACGAATTATTACAATTGCTCAAGAGAATAATCATGTGATTTTTGTTTCCGGGCACGATCATAATTTACAGTATTTAGTAGAGGATAATTTAACGCAAATTATTAGTGGTTCAGGATCCAAGTCAACACCAACAAGAAATGTGGGTAGTGGCTTGTTTTCATCAAGTGAGTCAGGATTTGCTAGGTTAGATGTTTATAAAGATGGTTCTTCTTCGGTTTCATTTATAGCAGCCAAAACAGAAGATACTTTATACAAAAAAGAGGTGTATGCTAAAAGAGATAACCCTAACAATACCTACAAACAAGATGTGTCTACAGAAACTATGGCATCTATTTATACCAAGCCAGAGGCAGATAAAGGTAAGTTTTATAGGTTTTTATGGGGAGATAGATATTCAAAAGAATATGCAACTCCTATTAAGGTGAAAACCGTTATGCTTGATACACTTTTTGGCGGATTAAAGCCCATAAGAAAAGGAGGCGGAACACAATCTAATTCATTACGACTGGCAGATTCTACAGGAAGAGAATATGTTATGAGAGGCTTAAGAAAAAATGCATTAAACTATATTCAAGCCTTTGCTTTTAAGGATCAATATATTGAAGGACAATTTACAAATACAGCTGCTCAAGATTTAATTCGTTACGTGTTTACAGGGTCTTATCCTTATGCGCCTTTTGTAACAGCAACATTGTCTGATGCTGTTGGCGTTTTACATACTAACCCAACATTGTATTATGTGCCACATCAAGAAACAATAGGAGTTTATAATGATACATTTGGCGATGAACTTTATATGATAGAAGAACATGCAGGTGATGATCATGGATATCAAAAAAGTTTTGCCTATTCTGATGAGCTTATTGGAACAGACGATTTACTTAATGAAATTAGATCTGATGAAGATGTAGTAATAAATGAACCGGCTTATGTTCGTGCGCGTCTATTTGATATGCTTATAGGAGATTGGGACAGACATCAAGATCAATGGCGTTGGGCAACAACAAAAAAAGATGGGAAAACAATTTATCAGCCAGTTCCTAGAGACCGTGATCAGGTTTTTTCAAAAATGGCTGATGGTTTTATGCTTGGTTTAGGATCTAGATTAGTTCCGGCAGGAAGAATGTTACAGTCTTATGATGATAATTTAAGAAGCCCAAAATGGTTCAATTTATCACCTTATCCACTTGATATGGCATTAATAAGTCAATCAACTAAAGATGTTTGGGACGAACAAGTAAAAGCCATAACAACAAACTTAACAGATGATGTTATTGAAGAAGCTTTTGCTTTTATACCTCAAGAACTACATGATGAAACTCTAGAAGACATCAAATCTAAACTTAAGGCAAGACGAAATAATCTTCAGAATATATCAGATAGGTACTATAAAATTATAAACAAAATAGCTGTTGTAAAAGGAACAGACAAAGATGATTGGTTTGATATAGAGCGTTTACCTAATGGTCAAACAAAAATTACAGCCTATAGAATTAAAGACGACAAAAAAGCTGATGTTTTTCATGAGCGAACTTATGCCAAAGAGGAAACAAAAGATATTTGGTTATATGCACTAGATGATGACGATGTACTGCATGTTTATGGTCAAGGTGATAAACTTATTCCAGTAAAACTTATTGGTGGTCAAAACAATGATATATATAATATTGAAAACGGTAAACGTGTTAAGGTTTATGATTATAAATCAAAAAAGAACACGTTTAAAACCAATAAAGGAAAAGTAAGATTGACGGATGATTATGATATCAACGCTTATGCCTATAAAAAACTTAAATATAACAATAACCAGGTGTATCCTATTTTAGGGTTTAATCCAGATGACGGTTTCAAATTTGGTTTTACAGATACCTATACCGTAAATGGTTTTAACAGAAACCCTTTTAGTTCACAACATAAATTATCAGCAGCTTTTTATGCTGCTACTAGCGGATATAACTTAACATATCAAGGTGAGTTTGCTAATGTGTTAGGTAGTTTTAATCTAGGCTTAAACGCGGTGTTTACAAGTCCTAATTATAGTATCAACTTTTTTGGATATGGTAACGAAACAATAAACCCAAATGCTGAAAACGATGAGGTTTTTGATAGAGATTATAATCGCGTAAAGTTAAGTACTATAAGAATCGCACCTTCACTAATTTATAAAGGAAATTTAGACGGTCAATTTAAACTTACATTAAGCTATGAAGCTATTGAAGTAGAACAAACTTATAATAGATTTATCAATACATATTACCTTTCAAACGTAATTGAAAACAATAATAATTTCTTTGGAGCAGAGGTTTCTTATCATTTTGAAAATAAAAACAACACGGCTTTTCCTTCATTAGGAATGCATGCTAATTTTCAAGTAGGGTATAAGACCAATCTAGATAACTCTAATAGCTTTGGATACATCATTCCAGATCTAGGTTTTGATTTTAAATTAGAGCCTCAAGGGAAATTGGTTTTAGCTACAAAATTAAAGTCACAGATTACTTTAGGAGATGGCTATGAGTTTTATCAAGCGGCATCAATTGGAGCAAATGATGGTTTAAGAGGATACAGAAATCAGCGTTTTACAGGAAAGGATTCTTACTATCAATTAACAGATGTTAGATATATGTTCAGTAAAATGAAAACCGGTATTGTGCCAATAAATTTAGGTGTTTATGGTGGTTTTGATTACGGCCGTGTTTGGCTTAAAAATGATCCGTCAGATAAATGGCACAACGCTTATGGTGGCGGATTTTTACTAATTGCAGCCGAATTATTCACAGGTGATTTTTCACTATTTCATAGTGATGATGGTTTCAGATTTGCTTTTGGATTAGGGTTGAAGTTTTAAACTATAAATATTTCCGCCATCGCTGCCTTGTCTTTCATCGGTAATAAGAATGGTATTATTTGTTTTAAAACAAATGCCTTCTTTTTGTGAGTTATGTCCAAACGGAACAATTTCAATATGACCTTTAAAGAAATTATCAGCGGTGAAATCTGAAATTTTCCAAAGTTTATCGTGGTTTAATAAAATGACTGTTTTTCCGTCGTTGCTAATATCAGCCGATGTTATTTTGTTGTGCTTACCTTCTAGATTAAACTCTGTAACTAACTCGGCTTTTTGTTTGCCAATTTTATTAGCCACTTTTACAACTTTAAACGAACCCGATTCTTTGGTAAATAAGTAAAAATAATTGTTGAGTAAAAAGAAAGATTCATAATCTTCATCTTTCAATTTTTTAGGCATTTCAATGGTTATAATTTCAGCAGTGGTTTTATCTACTATATTGGCTGGATTTTTTACTTTGTATATAGTAAATGTTTTACGTTTTCCTTTATTATTACCAAAATCACCTATATAAATATTTCCATCGCTATCTGATGTAAGATCTTCCCAGTCAATGTTTTCAGCGTTACTTATATCTATGTCTTTTATAATGTTTCCGTTTAGGTTAAGTCCGTATAAATTATTTTTATTGCCGGCGTCTTCAATAACCCAAATCAAATTAGAGCTTGAAATATATTCAGCAGCAGAAACTTCTTTTAAGCTATTTGCTATATCGCCTATGACATTAAGTTTGCCAGTGTTGCATGATAAAAGAATAAAAAATAAACCTGTGAATTTTAATAAATTAGATGTCATAAAAAGCTATATTTAATAAGTTGAAGTATACTGTTTTTATAAATAAAAAGAAAATATTCAATCTTAAACTATCCCTAAAATGTGTGTAAACCCGTTAGTATTTTATAGTTTTGAAAACACTTACAGTAAATAAGTAAATTATGACTTCAGTTGATGATTTATTACATCTTTTAAATTTAGAAAGTATAACCGAAAATCAATTTCAAGGGTATAATAAAACCGTAGGAAGCCCAAATGTGTTTGGTGGTCAGGTTTTGGCGCAGGCCATTAATGCAGCTTCACAAACCATAACTAATAATAGAGTTTTGCACTCTATGCATGCGTATTTTTTAGAAGCAGGAAATTTAGAACTTCCTATAATTTATAATGTGGCTTTGGTGAGAGATGGCGGAAGTTTTTCGGTACGTCGTGTCACAGCAGACCAAAACGGAAAAACCATTTTTATTCTTTCGGCATCGTTTCATAAAAAAGAAGATGGTTATAATCATCAAATTGATATAAATACCAAGGTAAAGCAACCAGAAGAACTAATGAGTTGGACTGATATGCTAGGGCAATTTGGCGATGCGATTCCTAAAAAAACTAAAGGATTTATTGAAATTGAACGCCCAATTGAGTTTAAACCTGTTGAGGTTGTAAATCCGTTTAATAAAGAAGATTTACCACCTTTTACAAACGTGTGGTTTAAATTAAAAGGTGACACAAGTAATTTGAATTTAGCATCAAAGCAGCAAATTCTAACCTATGTTTCAGACTATAATATTCTGGCTGCTGCAATGAATCGTCACGCTAGTAAAGCACATTGGGGAAATACGCAAACCGCTAGTTTAGATCACTCTATGTGGTATTTTAGAGATTTTGATTTTGACGATTGGTTGCTGTATTCTATTGAATCGCCTAATACCTCAAATGCACGCGGATTTGCCAAAGGAAACATTTTTACACGCGACGGAAAACTTGTAGCTTCAGTGGCTCAAGAAGGATTAATGCGTCCATTAAATAGCTAATGAAACATTACGACGTTATAATAATTGGAGGTGGTGCAGCAGGTTTTTTTGCGGCTATTAATTGTGCGGAGCAAAACCCAAAGCTCAATATCTGCATTCTTGAAAAAAATAAAGAAGGCCTACAAAAGGTGAAAATTTCTGGAGGTGGTCGCTGTAATGTAACGCATGCAGAGTTCATGCCGCAGGAATTGGTAAATAATTATCCAAGAGGCGAAAAGGAGTTGTTAGGACCTTTTCATCAGTTTATGACAGGTGATACCATTGAGTGGTTTGATAAACGTGGTGTGGCATTAAAGATAGAAGAAGATGGTCGTATGTTTCCAGTAACCGATTCGTCGCAAACCATTATAGACTGTTTTTTAAACGAAGCCCAAAAACTTCAAATAGACGTTTTGTACAGCCAAAATGTTCAGGATATTGAAATTTTAGAAGCGCAAGAGGTATTTCAAATTAAAACAAAAGACACCAATTTTCAATGCGAAAAGCTACTTGTAGCCACAGGAAGTAGCGTGAAATTCTGGAAACTAATATCTCAATTAGGTCATACGATTGTGCAGCCTGTTCCGTCACTATTTACATTTAATATTAATGATAAACGCATCAAAAACATTCCAGGAGTTGTTGCTCAAGATGTAGAAGTTAACATATTAAAAACCGATTTATCATCGCAAGGACCTTTGCTTATTACACATTGGGGAATGAGTGCGCCTGCTATTTTAAAATTATCGGCTTTTGGCGCAGTGGAATTAGCAAAAATGGATTACAAATTTCAAATTGAAATTAATTTTATAAAGCAAGGTTTTGAGAGTTGTTTAGATCATCTCAAAGCTATCAAACACGATTTTGGTAAAAAACTAGTTTATAAATTACCACAGTTTGAATTGCCTAAACGCTTATGGCAACAATTGGTTTTAGCGTCTGGTATGACTCAAGATACACGTTGGGCAGATGTAAATAAGCAAGAATTAGACAGTCTTACAGAGCAGTTAACACAAGCTGTTTTTGATGTCAATGGAAAAAGCACGTTTAAAGACGAATTTGTTACTGCAGGTGGTATCGATTTAAAAGAAGTTAATTTTAAAACATTTGAAAGTAAGCGCGTTCCTAATTTATATTTTGCTGGCGAAGTACTCAATATAGATGCCATTACAGGCGGCTTTAACTTCCAAAATGCTTGGACAGGAGCTTTTATTGCCGCAAACACGATAGCCAAAAAAAGTCCCCTCTAAAAAGAGGGGATTTGGGGTGTGTTCATATAAATTAGTTTCGAATGAAAATTTATTACAATCCAAAACTTAAAGAATTAGCAAGGCAACTTCGGAATAACGCAACAAAGTCAGAAATTAAACTTTGGACTTATTTACGCAGAAGCCAGATGTATGGATATGATTTTCACAGACAAAAGCCTATTGATGAATACATCGTTGATTTCTTTTGAAATAAATTACAACTAGCTATAGAGTGTGATGGATATTCCCACGAAATATTAGAGGTTTATGAAAAGGATGTGAAAAAGACAAAACGATTGAATGATTTAGGAATTTATGTTTTGCGTTTTTCTGATTTTCAAATCATGAATGATATTGATAATGTTATTAGAGCAATTGAAGATTATATTCTTAAATTTGAAGAAAATAATACACCTCCCTTAATCCCTCCTTTCTAGGAGGGAAATAAATTATGAAATATATAGCACTACTTCGTGGTATTAATGTATCGGGACACAAGAAAATCCCGATGGCAGAATTACGTGCACTATTAACAGATTCTGGTTTAGAAAATGTGCAAACTTATATTCAGACAGGTAACGTCATTTTTGATGCGGCTGCATCTGCTGAAATACTTAAAAATCAAATAGAAGTTGCTATAAAAAATCATTTTGGCTTTGATGTGCCTGTTTTGGTAATAACGCCTAAAGTACTGCGACAAATTTTTAATGATTGTCCTTTTTCTGAAGAAAAAAAGCAAAACAGTTACTTCTCATTATTATATGATGCGCCAAAACAAGAATTGATTGATGCTGTTGCAGAAATAAAATACCCAAACGATGAAGTTTCAATAGCCAAAAACTGTATTTATTTTTACTGTTTCACAGGTTATGGGAAAACCAAATACAACAATAATTTCTTCGAAAAGAAATTAAATGTCACAGCAACTGCTAGAAACTATAAAACAATGCTAAAGTTGTTATCTTTGTCGGAATAATTAGAGATAATGACCGAACAAGATTTTATTCCAAAGCCCTATACAAACACTTTAAAACAAGGAAAAGTCACTTGGGAATCGCCTAGTAACATTGCCTTGGTGAAATATTGGGGAAAACGCGATCCGCAAATTCCAGAGAATCCATCTATAAGTTTTACGTTAAGTCAATGCAAAACCATAACAACACTATCATACAAGCAAAAGGAGGCAATTAGCGATTTTTCGTTTGATGTGTTTTTAGATGGTGAAAAAAAAGATGCTTTTAAACCAAAAATTGAAACATTCTTTAAGCGTGTTGAGCAATATGTGCCGTTTTTAAAGGATTTTCATTTTACTATTGAAACAAAAAACACGTTTCCGCATAGTTCAGGAATTGCATCATCTGCTTCAGGAATGAGTGCTTTGGCATTGTGTTTAATGAGTGTTGAAAAACTGATTAATGTAGAAATGTCTAATACGTTTTTTAATCAAAAAGCATCGTTTTTGGCGCGTTTAGGTTCTGGTTCGGCATGCAGAAGTGTAGAAGGCGATTTAATTGTTTGGGGACACACAAAACACGTAGCTGAAAGCAGTGATTTGTTTGGAGTGAAATATCCTTATGCGGTTCACGACCATTTTAAAAACTATCAAGATACCATCTTGTTGATTGATAAAGGCGAAAAACAAGTAAGTAGTACCGTTGGTCATAATTTAATGCATAATCATCCGTATGCAGCAAGTCGTTTTCAGCAAGCTCATGATAATCTTGAAAAGCTAAAACCAATTCTAGAAACTGGTGATTTAAAGAGATTTATCAACCTCATGGAAAGCGAAGCGTTAACCTTGCACGCGATGATGATGACTAGCAATCCGTATTACATTTTAATGAAACCAAACACCCTAGAAGTAATTAATCGTATTTGGAAATTTAGAGAAAATACAGGTTTGCATATTGGTTTTACGTTAGATGCAGGTGCTAATGTTCATATATTATATCCAGAATCTGAAAAAGTAGAAATTCTTAACTTTATTGAAAACGAATTAGTTGCATATTGTAAAAATGGCGAATATATTTGCGACCAAATTGGTTTTGGGGCTCAAGAAATTAATAATTGAAAATGGATAATTGATAATGAAAAAAGACAATGTTATCAAGCACAAAAGTTTTCAGTTTGCAATTAAAGTTGTTGAGCTCTATAAGTTTTTATCAAGCTCTGAAAAAGAGTTTGTTATGTCAAAGCAACTTCTAAAATCAGGCACATCAATAGGTGCTAATGTAAGAGAGTCAGAACACGCCGAAAGTAAAGCAGATTTTATTCATAAACTTTCAATAGCTTTAAAAGAGGCAAATGAGACGTCGTATTGGTTAGAATTGTTAAAAGCTACTGGTTATTTGGAAAATTCTGATTATCTTGGTCTTAAGAATGATGTTAATGAGATTTTAAGATTATTAATTAGCATAATTAAAAGCGCTAAAAGATAATAATTGTTAATTTTGCATTATCAATTGTCAATTGAACTATGAAAGGACCACTTTTTTACTCAAAAATCCTACTTTTTGGAGAATATGGAATCATTAAAGATTCCAAAGGATTATCTATTCCGTATAATTTTTATAATGGTGCTTTAAAAGTAGCATCAGAGCTTACTAATGAAGCAAAAGCATCCAATGATGCTTTAAAACGATTTGCTGATTATTTAGAGCAAGTTGATGCAGAATTAGTGACTTTTGATATTGAAGCGTTAAAGCAAGATATTGACAGCGGAATGTATTTTGACTCGTCTATACCGCAAGGTTATGGTGTAGGAAGTAGTGGTGCACTTGTTGCAGCGATTTACGATAAATATGCTCATGATAAAATAACCGTTTTAGAGAATTTAACACGTGAAAAGTTATTGCAGCTTAAAGCTATTTTCTCTGAAATGGAATCCTTTTTCCATGGAAAATCTTCTGGATTAGATCCGTTAAACAGTTATTTGAGTTTGCCAATTCTTATCAATTCAAAAGATAATATTGAAGCGACTGGTATTCCGGCTCAACAAACCGAAGGTAAAGGTGCTGTCTTTTTATTAGATAGTGGTGTTGTAGGAGAAACAGCTCCTATGGTAAGTATTTTTATGGAAAACATGAAACAAGAAGGTTTCCGTAATATGCTTAAAGACCAATTTATAAAACATACCGATGCTTGTGTTGAAGACTTCTTAAAAGGTGATATTAAATCATTGTTTAATAATACCAAGCAATTGTCTAAAGTGGTTTTAAATCATTTTAAACCAATGATTCCAAAGCAATTTCATGAACTATGGAAGAAAGGTTTAGAAACCAATGATTACTACTTAAAGCTTTGTGGTTCTGGTGGTGGAGGCTATATTTTAGGTTTCACTGAAGATATTAATAAAGCCAAAAAAGCGTTAGAAGGTTATAAACTAGAAGTAGTTTATAATTTTTAGGTCTTTTTTGTAGCTCCATGCATCTATTGGAGTAACTTCAAAATAATCCTTTATTCTCATGCTAACCAGAAAACAAAAACATATACTACTTAAGTTTTTCAGTATGTTTTCTGTGATTAGAGGCTATAACATTTTGGTTGTAGTAATTGCGCAGTATTTAGCATCTATTTACATTTTAGCACATGATAAACCGGTAAAGGAAGTCGTTCTAGACCTTAATTTATTAATGTTAGTTCTTGCTTCGGCAGCTGCTATTGCTGGAGGTTATATTATTAATAATTTCTACGATTCTGAAAAGGATTTAATCAATAGGCCACAAAAATCTATGCTAGATAGGTTAGTCAGTCAAAACACAAAATTGTCATTTTATTTTGTGTTGAATTTTGTGGCGGTTATTATGGCTAGTTACGTGTCATTTAGGGCGGTAGTGTTCTTTTCGGTATACATTTTTGGTATTTGGTTCTATTCTCATAAGTTGAAAAAAATGCCGTTTGTTGGTAATTTAACATCGGCAGTACTTACAATAACTCCCTTTTTTGTTGTTTTTATTTATTACAAAAACTTTGAGCATGTCATTTTTGTACACGCTATGTTTCTATTCTTAATAATATCTATGCGTGAGCTTACTAAAGATTTAGAAAATATAAAAGGCGATCTAGCACAAGATTATCAAACGATTCCTATTCGTTATGGCGAAAAGGCATCAAAATATATGCTAACAATTTTAGGTATTTTAACAATCATACCAGCTTTTTTACTTATTTACAAGTTTCAAGTAGGCGATATGAGTTACTTTTTTTATTTGTGTGTTTTATTATTGATAGGTTTTTTAATTTTATTATGGAAATCTAAAAATAAGGCACATTATCTTATCTTACATAATATTCTTAAAGTGATTATTTTAGCAGGTGTTTTCAGTATTCCTTTGATAGATATATCATTGGTTTTGAATAAAATCACTTTTATGCAATAAGCAATAAATTATCATTTATCTTTGCAGCAAAATTTAATATTAATTAAAACAATCTCTGTTTTACAGGAAATAGATATGAGTAGACAGCAAGGAACCGGTGGAAAAGGAAAATCTTCAGGACGAGGGTTTAAAAATGGAAAAGATAAAGTTTCCGGAAGAGGAAGAGACAATGCCAAAAGCAAGAGTTTTGCTAGAGGTAATGCTCCTATGAAAAAATCAGCACAGCCTAAAAAAGCATCAGATTCTGATGCAATTAGACTTAATAAATATATCGCTAATTCAGGTGTGTGCTCTCGTCGTGAAGCCGATGAGCATATTGCAATTGGTTTGGTTACTGTAAATGGTAAGGTGATAACCGAGATGGGTTATAAAGTAAAAATGGATGACGATGTGCGTTATGATGGTGCTCGCATTAGTCCAGAGAAAAAAGCTTATGTGTTACTTAACAAACCTAAAGGCTTTGCAACAACTACAAGCGAAGGAAAAGGACGCACTGTAATGGATTTGGTAGCAAATGCAACCGCTTCTAGAATAAAACCTATTGGGCGTTTAGGAAGAAACTCTACAGGGTTATTGCTATTTACAAATGATGATAGTGTTGTTAAAAAGTTTACTAATTCTAAAAACGGCGTTTCACGTTTATTTCAAGTAGAGCTTGATAAAAACCTTAAGTTTGAAGACTTAAAAGCCATACAAGAAGGTTTAAAAATAGAAAACAACCTAGTAACAGTTGAAGAAATTAGTTATATAGAAGGTCAGAGTAAAAATCAAATAGGTTTAAAAATAAAGAATACCGGAAACACCATTATCCGTACTATTTTTGAGCACTTAAAATATGATATTATAAAGATTGATTGTGTAGCAATTGCACACCTTACTAAAAAAGATATCCCTCGAGGTCACTGGAAACATTTAACCATACAAGAGATAAATACTTTAAAAATGTTATAATACTTTAAGAGAAGTTATAATAAATAGCAACAATATTAAGGCAACACAAAGGTTTCGTAATGATAAACTTTTGTGTTGTTTTTTTATCAGAAAAATCTTAAAAAAGGAATTTCAAGAAGATTAAAGATGTGAATAGCGTTTTTTTAACAAGTATAGCTTATATAGCTAAAACCTGTTTTTTTCTATTAAAGTAGGCGAAGAGTTGTTGTAAATCCTTTTGAATTAAATTAATAAGTATCTGTTTAGCGTGTGAATAGGTTTTGATTTAAGAGTGAAAATCATGCTTTAGAGTAATTAAAAGCATTGAAAATCAGTCGATAAAAAAATATTTCAAAAAAACTTTTTTTTTCAAAAAAATGTATTTCATTTGCAGTGCATTTAGCTGAACAAATTGAAATCTGTTTTTACGTTCGGGTTTTTGAACATCAGGAAGTCATATTCAAAAACTGCTTATCGATTAAGTAACCGAATTTTAGAGCTAACTTCCGCTTTCTACATCGTTATGAGCCAACATTTGTTTGGTTTCATGCCTACAACACATCCACAATTACAAGTTTGATGTAAGTGTAAAACGCACTATAAAAATGTATAACAACATTTTTAATAGTTGCTTTTTATTTACTTAACACATTGTTTATTTATATCACTTACATTTAACTATTTATAAAAATGAATACAAAATACATTGATTTAATCAATCAATCATTTTATTTCCCTCAAGAGGAGTTTAAACTTGAAGGAAACCATTTACAATTCCATGATATCGATTTAAAACAATTAATCGAAACTTATGGCGCACCTTTAAAATTTACGTATTTACCACAAATTTCTAACAATATAAATCGCGCAAAAAAATGGTTTGCAAACGCCATTGAAAAGCATGATTACAAAGGGAAATACAATTACTGTTATTGTACAAAAAGTTCTCACTTTAAACATGTTTTAAACGAGGCTTTAAAAAATGATATCCATATAGAAACATCATCAGCTTTTGACATTGATATTGTAGAGGCTTTAAAAGCAGAAGGAAAAATAACAGACAAAACCTTTGTAATAAGCAATGGTTTTAAAAGAGCGCAATATGTGACCAACATAGCAAGATTAATAAATAATGGTCATGAAAATGCAATCCCAGTTATTGATAATTATGAAGAAATAGATTTACTATCTGAAGAGATTAACGGCTCGTACAACATAGGTATTCGTATTGCTTCAGAAGAAGAACCAAAGTTTGAGTTCTATACATCTAGATTAGGAATAGGCTATAAAAACATTGTGCCATTTTATAACAAGCAAATTAAAGACAACAAAAAAGTGTCTTTAAAAATGTTGCACTTTTTTATCAATACAGGTATTAGAGACAATGCATATTACTGGAACGAACTTACAAAGTGCTTAAAAGTATACGTAAGCTTAAAAAAGATTTGTCCAAGTTTAGATAGTTTAAATATTGGAGGTGGCTTTCCTATAAAAAATTCATTAGGTTTTGAGTTTGATTACGAATATATGGTAGATGAAATCATCAATCAAATAAATATTATTTGTGAAGAAGAAGGTGTTGATGTGCCAAATATATTTACCGAGTTTGGAAGCTTTACAGTAGGAGAAAGCGGTGGCGCTATTTATGAAGTCTTATACCAAAAACAACAAAACGACCGTGAAAAATGGAATATGATTAACTCATCATTTATCACAACACTACCAGATACTTGGGCTATAAACAAGCGTTTTGTTATGTTGCCTATAAACCGTTGGAACGATAGTTACGAGCGTGTTTTATTAGGAGGCTTAACTTGTGATAGTGACGATTATTACAATAGCGAACAACATATGAACGCTATATATTTACCAAAATACAATAAAGATAAACCCTTGTATATTGGCTTCTTTAACACAGGAGCTTATCAAGAAACCATTGGTGGATTTGGAGGTTTGCAACACTGCTTGATTCCGTCGCCAAAACATATTTTAATTGATAAAGACAACGATGGAAACATCACAACAAAATTATTTAGTGAACAACAAAAAAGTGAAGACTTACTTAAAATTTTAGGTTACCATGAGCAATAAAACGTATGCTGGAATTTCAGAAGAATATTCCAAATTAGACAGTTCAAAAATTGTTTTAATTCCTGTGCCTTATGATGGTACAAGTACTTGGCAAAAAGGAGCAGATAAAGGTCCAGATGCTTTTCTTGATGCATCAGAAAATATGGAGCTTTATGACATTGAAACCGATACAGAGGTTTACAAGCAAGGTGTGTTTTTAGCAGATGCAATTACTGAAAGTGCATCACCTGAAGCTGTAGTTGATGCGGTACATGAAATGACTAAAAAGTATATTAAACGCAATAAGTTTGTAACCCTTTTTGGTGGAGAACATTCTATTTCAATAGGAAGTATTCGTGCATTCAACGAGTGTTTTGATAACCTAACAGTATTACAAATAGATGCGCATGCTGATTTGCGTAAAGAATATGAAGGTTCAAAATGTAATCATGCTTGTGCGGTTTATGAAGCAAGTCAAACAACCAACTTAATTCAAGTAGGAATTCGTTCTATGGATATCATGGAAAAAACGGTGATGGACGAAGAGAAAACTTACTTTGCTCACGAAATGGCTGTTGATGATAACTGGATGGATTCTGCAATAGATCAAATGACAGATAATGTGTTTATCACCTTTGATTTAGATGCATTAGATCCATCAATTATGCCTAGTACAGGAACACCAGAACCAGGAGGTTTATTCTGGTATGAAACATTAGAGTTCTTAAAGCAGGTTTTTGCTGAAAGAAACGTAGTAGGTTTTGATATAGTAGAATTATGCCCTAATAAAATTGATAAATCATCAGACTTTTTAGCAGCTAAATTATATTATAAAATGCTTACTTATAAGTTTCTAGATGATGCTGTAGATGATGATTATGACAATAATTTTAATGAGAGTAATTCAAGTATAAATAAATTTTCTAAATTTCATGATGACGATGACAACTAAAGGACACATATCACAATTCATAGAAAAATATTACCTGCATTTTAATGCAGCTGCATTAGTTGATGCAGCCAAAGCATACGAAGACCAATTAAACTCTGGAGCTAAAATGCTCGTGTCTCTAGCAGGAGCAATGAGTACTGCAGAGCTTGGGAAAATTTTTGCTGAAATGATACGTCAAGATAAAGTGCAAATAATTTCTTGTACAGGTGCAAACCTAGAAGAAGATATTATGAATTTAGTTGCGCACTCGCATTACGAGCGTGTTCCAAACTATCGTGATTTAACACCACAGCAAGAATGGGATTTGCTAGAGCGAGGCTTAAATCGTGTTACAGACACATGTATTCCAGAAGAAGAAGCTTTTAGAAGATTACAAGAGCATATTTTTAAAATTTGGAAAGATGCTGAAGAAGCTGGAGAACGTTATTTTCCACATGAGTTTATGTACAAAATGTTATTGAGTGGAGTTCTAGAAGAGTACTACGAGATAGACTTAAAAGACTCTTGGATGTATGCAGCAGCAGAAAAAAACTTACCAATAGTTGTTCCTGGTTGGGAAGACAGTACTATGGGTAACATTTTTGCAAGTTATGTACTAAAAGGAGAGCTAAAAGCAAGTACCATGAAATCAGGAATTGAGTACATGACATTTTTAGCCGATTGGTATACAGATAATTCAGAAAACGGTATTGGTTTCTTCCAAATTGGTGGAGGTATAGCTGGCGATTTTCCAATTTGTGTGGTGCCAATGCTTTATCAAGATATGGAGCGAACTGATACGCCGTTTTGGAGCTATTTCTGTCAGATAAGTGATTCAACAACAAGTTATGGGTCATATTCAGGCGCTGTTCCTAATGAGAAAATCACTTGGGGGAAATTAGATATTAACACACCAAAATTTATTATAGAAAGTGATGCTACTATTGTTGCACCGCTTATATTTGCTTACCTACTAGACATGTAAATTATGAGTAATAAAAGAGATAATCTTAAACGCGTAATTGTTGACTTTAAAAAGTTAACGCCAGAAATTTTAGCCCTATTGGTTGAGAAATATCCTGATGGTTATGATGAAGATCATATCATATCATTTAGAAACGCCAATAATGAAATTGTTGAAGCTGTAGAAGTAACAACCCATGACACTAAATACTTGGTAAAAGTAAGTACCAAGCTAGCTGTTACTATGGAGAATTATGAAGAAGAAGATTATGACGATTATGATAGTGATGACCCAGAAGCAGTTCAAGATCCAGAGTTATTATCAGATGATGATGCTTCTGAAGACGAAGATTAAAAATTAAAAGCTTCAAAAAATATAAGCGATAAGTTGTCTAAATTTTAGGCAACTTATTTTTATTACCATAGTGTTACAATAACAAAAAAAGTTTAAATTCATGTAAACGAGTTAGTTATGAAAGCACAATTCCATTTAGCGTTGCCTTGTTTGAGTATAAGCCGTACAAAAACATTCTATACAGAAAGTCTAGGAGCAACAATAGGTAGATCGGCTCAAAACTGGATAGATATTAATTTGTTTGAAAACCAAATTACTTTTACTAAAAGTGGACCATTTCACTTTGATTATAAAAGCTATTCTTTTAACGGTGATATACTGCCGTCTTTTCATTTTGGTGTTATTTTAAATAATGACCAATGGACACAAGTGTTACAAACTTTAAAAAGTAAACACATAAAAAGTTTAACAGAAGTTCAGTTTTTACAAGATAAAACAGGAGCTCACGCCTCTTTTTTTGTAAAAGATCCAAATGATTACACAGTAGAGTTTAAGTGTTTTAATAATAATCAAGACGTATTTAAGTATTAATGTATAACGTTGTTGCGTATCAAGTTGCAAACGCTATTCAAGTAAAAGACTGTAAACAGCAGTTAGAATGGCGTTTGTTGTTTTCTGATAGCGATGAGCTATTTTATAAGTATTCTCAAGACAAATTTATCTATATTTTTCAGTATGGAATGATGAGCTTTTTTAATATGTCTGATGTAGAAATATCAGATGTTTTAAAGTTCTTAAAGCCATTTTGTAAAGAATATATATCAGACAAAATATCTGAAGAAGTTACAATTGCTATTCAACCTGAAGTTATAAAAATTGAGTTTGAACAAATTATTTTACCAAGTGTAGACGAAGAAATGATTCGATTAGTGATGCTTAATGCATCACAATCTGTAGCATTAAATCGCTATTCTGAAATAACTGAAGAACTTCTAGTAGAAACAAATCAGCATACCTTATATCTTGAAAACAAAGGGAAGCTGGATATTTCAGGTAATAAACTAAAACGATTTATTGGTAAAACACTTAATATAAAGAATAAAATCTCTGAAAACCTTTACATTTTTGATGCACCAGAAATAACATGGGAAGACGAACAACTTAACAAGCTTAATGCGGACTTAAAACAAACGTTTGATCTAAAAGATCGTTACCATCTTATTCATGATCGTATAGATATTATTAAAGAAAATTTAGAGCTTTTTAAAGATATTATGGATCATAATGAAAGTAGCCGCTTAGAGTGGATTATCATTATTCTAATTCTTGTTGAGGTGGTTGATATGTTTATTGCTAAATTTTTATTTTAAAGCAATTCTTTAAGAGCGTCGTAATATTCTTTTGTGATATGTAATCCATTATGGCCGCCATCTATTACAGGGTGTAAGGTGATGTTTTCTGGACTTATGGCTTTAAGTTTTTTAGCATTAGTATCTGGATGTATTAAAAAGTCTCTTGTACCGTAAAAAATATGAATAGGACAGGCTATTTTTTCAATATACACATACGTCGTAATATCATACTTAACTAAAAAACGCGGAATAGGTGGAGCAATTTCTTCTGATATTAATGTTTTCCATGAGTAATATGGCGCATTTAATATAAGCATTTTAGGGTGGTTTTTGGCGGCTGTATAAGCTGCCAAGCCACTACCTAATGAGTATCCTAAAACAATGATTTTGTCTTCGTTATATCGCTGTTTTATAAAGTTGTAAACTTTTTGAGAGTCATTAAAGAGTTGTTCTGTATTTTTGTAGCTACCATCACTTTTTCCATAACCGCGATAGTCGAAAAAGAGGATGTCATAACCATTATTCATATACAAAGGAGCCCGTTTTCCCCAATCATGAATAGCACCTGCATTACCATGAAAGTAAATAATAATGCCTTTTCTAGGTTGTTGAGTTTTGAATAATAAAGCATTCAAAAAAATGTTTTCTTCAACAGGAATGTTTATTTCTTCAAAATCTTCTTGAAAAGTATATTGATAGTTTTTTTCCAAATGTTTAGGATTGAAAAAGAAGCGTTCTTGCTTAAAATAAACAAACACTAATGATAATAAGTATATAATCACTAATGATGCAATAATACGTAATAAGCGCCTGAAAAGTTTAGGTAAGTTTATCTTCAAAAGTGTATCTTTTTTTTGTCAACTCATACAAAAATACACTAAAAACTATAATATATTCAAGTGCGATAGCCCATATATTTTCTTGATAATCAGCTTGTATGTAAGCTGTGTAGCTTAAAATTACCATAAAACTCCAAACTAGAGCAAATCTAAATCGCGTAAAAATACTTAAAAAAAGTAGCGTTGCTATATACCAAGGGTGTACGGTAGTTGTCGTAAAATAATAAAATGTCAACGATAAAAGCATAGCTGTAATAAGTTGCTTTGTTGTTTTGTTTTTTCTAGCCAAAGCCATTATTAAAACAAAAAGAAACACGACAATAGCTGTATACTTCCCAATAATAGCAATTTCATTATATCCTCTAAAAAAATAACCTATTTCTCTTGCTATATAATACAAACTAGCATTAAATTCAAAATTTTGAAACCACAAACCAACAGTTTCAGCATAGTTATTTATAAAAGTTGAATTATAAAAAGGAGCGAAAAGGGAAAGCGTTACTGTAGTCACAATACCGTAAAAGACAATGCTTTTTTTTAATCCTAATTTTTGATATAAGAGAGGTAAAAATATTAAGGGAATTAATTTTATTGATACAGAACAAGCAAATGTTATAGCGGCCCAATGCCATTTACCTAACTGAATTAGATATAAACATACAACTAAGAAAAAAATCATCACACTTTCAAAGTGTAAATTGCCGGTCATCTCTATAATAATAAACGGATTTAAAATATACCAAAAGATGTTATGAGCAGGTAATTTTAGTTTTTCAAGAAGTCTTTTTCCAAAGTAAAGAGTGCCAAAATCTGCTGCAATTATAAGAAATCGCAATACAATAACAGAACCCAAAATGTTTTTTCCAGCAAAGAGTCCTGCAATTACAAAACATATTTGGTTTAGTGGTGGGTAGTTTGTGAAATGACTAGCGCTTAAAAGCCCCATGCCATTATATAATTCTTGGGCCTGTGCTATGGGAAATGTGTTCTTTGCTATAAAGGATTCAGGTGTAAAAAGATATGGGTTAATACCTTCAATAATCATACGTCCATCCCATATAAAACGGTAAAAGTCTTGTGATAAATTGGGAATGGCTAAAATAAATACGGCACGAAAAAGAAATGCAAGCCACGTAAGTAGTTTGAAGTCGTGTTTTGCAAACTGTAATATTTTATAAAACAAGAAAAACAATCCAGCATAAAGCATTAATAATTTTATGGTGTCTGTTCGTTCTAAATCGTAAGCAAACGCTATATAAAAAGCCAAGCTTACTACTGCTAACAATAAAGGTGTTTTATTCAATTTAAAATAATGCGCTTTTGTCATACATTAAGTATATAGAATTGGCAGCGATCAAAAAAGATTTAGCTACGAACACGAATTGATTTTAAAAACACATAGCCAAAACCTAAAAACAGCATCAAATGAAACCCAAAGAAGCCAAAATCACCTTCTTTAGTAATAGTAAAAGCACTGTATAAACCAAAACCAAAATAGAGCATTAATAAGCCTTCAAAAATGGTGCTTATTGAGAGTTTTTTGTTGAGATACTTATTACTTTTCCAAGAGTCTTTAATAGTGCTAATATTAAATTTTGGTGTTCTTATAAAATCGCTACGTTTACCTAAATGACCTTCAATAACGGCAATGGTATTATGAAGAGAAAAACCCATAATAATCGTAAAAAATACGAAAAACAACCCAATGTAGTTGATAAAGTTTTTAAAACCTTTACCATAAATTGTTTTGTACATATACCAATAATAAATAAAAAATATAACTGAACTTAAAATAAAAATTCCGAGGCCTAATGCATACATTTTAAAAGGCTCAAGTTGTTTTATGTACAGCATGGGAATACTTAATATGGCAAGTACAAAAATACTTAAAAACATACTGCTATTAAGTAAGTGAAATAAGCAGTGTACTTTTGTAGATGGCGATAGGTTTTTGGCTAATAAAACTTTAAAAAATGATTTTCTAAAATTTTCAGCAGCACCTTTATTCCATCTAAATTGCTGTGATCGGGCTGCGCTAACAGCAACAGGTAATTCGGCTGGTGTTTCTACATGCTCAAGATATTTAAACTCCCAGTGTTTAAGTTGAGCGCGATAGCTTAAGTCTAAATCTTCAGTTAGTGTGTCTGCAGTCCAGTTACCTGCATCTATAATACAGTTTTTACGCCATATGCCAGCGGTGCCATTAAAATTAATAAAATGCCCTTGTGTGTTTCTGCCTACTTGTTCAATAGTAAAATGTGCATCTAGAGCAAAGGCTTGCACTTTAGTTAGTAAGGAGTAGTTTCTATTAATATGTCCCCAACGTGTCTGAACGACACCTATTTTTTCATTTTTGAAATAGGGTACGGTTTGTAGCAACCAGTCTGATTTGGGTAAAAAATCTGCGTCAAAAATAGCGATGAATTCTCCTTTAGCTGTTTTTAATCCTTCTTTTAATGCGCCAGCTTTAAACCCTGTGCGTATATTACGCTGTATGTGTTGAATGTCTAGCCCTGTTTCTCGTAATCTTTGTATATGAGCAGCAGTTGTTATTACTGACTCATCTGTAGAATCATCTAATACCTGAATGTCAAGTTTATCTTTAGGGTATTTAATTTTAGCAATATTATCTAATAAACGCTCCATGACATACAATTCGTTATAAACCGGTAGCTGAATTGTTACGCGAGGGATTTCATCCGTTTTGTTTAAGTCAAGTGGTACATTAGTATGAGAGTTTTTCTTGACTTTTATGTAATTGACTAATAAGTTGAGTTGTACTAAAGCATACAGGAAAATGAGTAATAATGCTAAAGCGTAAATGGTAATGATAATGGTTTCAATAATCACGATTTAAAACTGTATTTAAAAATCCAACATAGTATTTTATAACCGGCCATGATACTCCCGGTAATGGTTCCAGATACTTTTGAAACACCAATGCGTTTTCTGTAATGTACTGGAATTTCTTTATAAGATATTTTTTGTCGTAATGCCTTAAGTTGCATCTCAACCGTCCAACCATATGTTTTGTCTTGCATGTTTAAATGTAATAAGGTGTCATAAGAAATAGCACGAAAAGGTCCTAAATCTGTGAATGTAGATTTGAAAAACCAGTGCATTAATGTTGTTGCAAGCCAATTGCCAAAAATTTGTTGTGGTGTCATAGACTGTGGTTCTCGTAATGCTTTAACACGGGCGCCAATAACTAAATTTGCCTGTTTCTCAAGTATAGGTTGAATAAGCTTTGTTAGTTCTTCTGGATAATCGCTGTAATCACCATCAAGAAAAACAATAATATCGGGCTTTTGAGTTTGTTTTGCCACATAATCCATACCTTTTAAACAGGCGTAGCCATAACCTTTTCTAGGCTCCTTTAAAACTGTTGCTCCAGCTTTTTTTGCATGAGCTTCGGTAGCATCAGTAGAATTATTACTTACAACAATAATTTCACTTACTACATTTGGAATGTCTTGAACTACACTTGCAATAGAGTCTGCTTCATTAAAAGCAGGTATAATAACAATTATTTTGGGCATGGACGAATTTTTTAAAAAAAACAAAAATACAATGTTTTTAAGTGTTATTTCTGGTTAACTAAATCCATTAAATCCACATCATTTCCTAATAAGATCTCATTAGGATTAATACGCCCGTTCATGCTGTCGTTTTCTAATTTTAAAACGCCTCTTGGGCAAACAGCAGAGCATATACCGCAGCCTACACAACTTGATCGAACAATGTTCTCTCCTTTTTGAGCGTAAGCTCTAACATCTATACCCATTTCACAATAGGTTGAACAATTACCACATGATATACATTGACCGCCATTGGTAGTAATTCTGAATTTTGAAAACAGACGTTGTTGAAATCCTAAAATAGCGGCCATTGGACAACCAAATCTGCACCACACACGATTTCCAAGAATCGGGTAAAAACCAGTTCCTATAACTCCAGAAAATATAGAGCCTATAAAAAATCCATAAGAAGCTCTCAAGCTTTCAGCTTCAAATAAAAATAGGTGAGTACTATTTGAAAAATAGTGTATACTTATAAGTGCCAGAATAAGCACAAAATAACCTATGGCACCATAACGTGCATCTTTACCTAACTCTTGCCTTTTGAATATCATGGTTAACACAAACACCAATGTTAAAAACATGGCAACTAAGGCTAGAAATACATCTTTGGTTAGCCAATATTTGTTTGGATCATAACCTAAATAGGTGTGAATAACAGCTGTAGTCATAAGCACTACAAAAACTAAAACTGTGTGTACTAGCCATCGTTCTATTTTCCATGCCGATAGTTTTTTACTGCTTAATTGCCTAAATGGATCTCCAGCAGTTTCAGCTAGACCGCCGCAACCACAAACCCACGAACAGTACCAGCGTTTTCCATACTTGTATGTTAGAATTGGCGTAATTATAAAAATAGATGCGATACCAAAGATTAGTAAGGCTAGGCCAATATTTCCAGCGCTTATCATAGAGTCTACACGGTATTGTTCAAAGTTGTAATAGTTTAATGGCCAAACATTTTTCAAATCATAATAAGGTAAGCTAAAAGAGTCAGAATTTAAGCGTGCCATAAACTCTGGTATTAAAAAAGCAAATGCAAGTTGAAAAAACATAACAGAGCTTGTACGTAATTGTTGGTAACGGTTATGTCTGTATTTTAGTAAGAATTTAAACCCAAAAGCAATAATTGCTATGGTGTATAAAGTTCCGTAAACAAACCATTGGCTTGCAGGATTACCACTTAAAAGCTTGCTTAAAGGGTCAAATAAAGCAATTAATCCGGTGTTGCTGTCACCATCTTTGGCTAGACCAAGTAGTTCTGGATAAAAGTAAAGAACAATGTAAAATAAGGTTAATACTACACCGGTTAACCAACCCATTAATCCTCTTGAGGAAATAGATTTAAACCAAACACCATCATTTTTAATTCCTTTGATTTTATTGAGGTAAGCGTCTATTGAAAAACCGCCAATGCCAATAATTATTAATGATATCGCAAGGGCAAGTATGTATCCAGAGGTAATGTCTAAATTATATAATACCAACACAAGTATAAAAAGTCCTGTTACACCTAAACCAATAAATAGCTTTTGTGTTGATGAAGTATGGTATGCATCTGGTTTAGCTATAGACATACTCTTGTGTATTGTATTACTCATGATGTTAGTGTTTGTAAATTATTGTAGAATGCTTGCGCTATATCTTTTTCAAAACGGTTAAAAAATTCTGGATCAAAATTGGCTTCAGAAAGGTGGTTGATAACATAATCTACAGGTTGTTTTTCTGTAAGCCATTTATTAAATGTTTCATGTTTCATTCTGATACCAAAGGTATTGATGCCTTTAAATTCTTGCGTGATATGATTATACTCAATAGTTATCCCTTTTGTATAGTCACTGTGTTTCCAATGGAAGTGGCTGTGGGTTTCTTGTGGCTTTGCAAATACCCAACCATATGTTTGATACTCTATATCAAAAAATTTAGCTGAATTAAACCAGTGTCCAGGTTTGTATGCCATGCGGTTATCACAAATAGTTTGTGCTACAACTTCACCCATCATCCTGCCTGTGTACCAAACAGCCTCAATTGGTTTGCGATTGCCTATAGCTTCGCGTTGTTCTGCACAGTCTCCAATAGCATAAACGTCAGCGATGTTGGTCTCTAAATATTTGTTGACTAATACACCGCGATTTATTTCAATATTAGAAGTTTTTAAAAAATCAATATTTGGAGAAACGCCAGCTGTTAGCCCAACAAAATCACAAGGAATCTCTTCGTTAGTTTCCTCAACAATGACAGATGTCACTAAACCGTCTTTATCTGCTTTTATTTCTTTTAAGTTTGAAGATACTCGTAAATCTATATGATGCTCCTTAATATGATTTGTAACTAATAGGCTGTCATGTTCGGGCAATACAGAATTCCAAAAGCTAGAATCACGAACTAAAAAAGTTACAGGAATGTTTCTGCTATTAAGCATCTCTGCTAGTTCAACACCTATTAATCCGCCGCCTACAATAACAGCACGTTTACATTGTTTATTGTTTGGAGCATAAATTTCTAGGTTTTCTAAATCCTGTTTGCTGTATAAACCTTGTACACCTTTAGAGTCTTGGCCAGGCCAACCAAATTTATTGGGTTTGCTACCACTGGCAATAATTAATTTGTCATAGTTTATGACTCCTGTGTTTGTGAGTTGAAGTGTTTTTGTTTTTACATCAACATGTGTAACATAATCATTTACAAGTTCAATACGGTTTTTCTTCCAAAACCAATTCTCATAAGGTTGTGTGTGTTCAAAACGCATATGACCCATATAGACATACATCAGAGCTGTTCTTGAAAAAAAAAAGTCACTTTCAGCTGAAATAATAGTAATTTTTTTATCTGATAATTTCCTAATGTGTCTTGCGGCTGTAACACCAGAAATACCATTTCCAATAATAACTATATGTTCCATATTTTTGTTTCTTTGAAGAGTTTGTCGAAGGTTTTGTTAATTTCCTGACAAAATAATTTAGCATTGTTTAAATTTAAATATTAATTGACACTTATGAGGTTTCTTTTTCATCTTTGTTTGATATTTATTTTTAGTTCTTGTAGTATGACAACGTTTCATACTGCAAAAGTTAATGGTGTTAGTTTTGTGTCTTCAAGAGATTCTATTTCTGAAAAGCATGTACAACCAATTTTAAGCACACAGGCAAATTATACAGCTATTATGCCTTTTGGATTTATTAGTGATCTTGAACATCCAGAATTGCATTATGATAGCGACAGGCAGTGGTTTGGTGAGACAAGACAAGGAGTAAGGCAATATATAAGTGCTTTGAAAAAAAGTGGGTTTAATATTATGTTGAAACCTCAAATATGGGTGTTTCATGGGAGTTATACAGGACACATAGAAATGAAAAACGAACCCGCTTGGCAAGAGTTTGAAAAAACTTATAAAGCCTTTATATTGGATTTTGCAATGCTAGCCGAAGAGATGCAGGTTTCAATATTTTGTATAGGAACAGAGCTTGAAAAGTTTGTTCAGCATAGACCTGATTATTGGTTTGAATTAATAAGTGCTGTTAAATCTGTATATACAGGAAAACTTACTTATGCTGCTAATTGGGATGAATATACACGTACACCATTCTGGAGCCAATTAGATTATATAGGAATAGACGCATATTTCCCTGTTAGCAATATGCAAACGCCAACTGTTGAAGATTGCTTAATAGGCTGGAAAGCCTATCATAAGGCTATTGAAAAGCATTCTGAAACTTATAATAAGCCAGTTCTTTTTACAGAATTTGGATATCGAAGTGTAGATTTTTCAGCAAAAGAACCTTGGAAATCTGATAGAAGCATGACAGCAACGAATATGCAAGCTCAAGTAAATGCAACTGAAGCTTTGTTTGAAACCTTTTGGCAGGAAGACTGGTTTGTTGGTGGTTTTCTATGGAAATGGTTTCACGATTATGAAAACAGTGGTGGTGCCAACAATAATCAATTTACGCCGCAAAACAAACCCGTTGAGGCTGTTATAAAATCCTATTACAAAACTTTTAAGTGATGTGTTTTTGATAGTATTTGTATAAATTTTCTGGAGATGCTCCTAGCCATTTTTTTATATAAATCATCCAAAAATGATATTGTAGTTTCCAGATACCATGTTTTTTATAACGTCTTGTTGAGGTTTTAATATTGTGGTTTATTACAATAAATTGGTTGCGTTTGTAGAGTTCATTAATTAAAATATAGTCTTCATAAATAGTAAATGTTTCATCATAACCGCCTATTTCTTTAAACAAAGTTTTAGTAATAAACTGGCTTTGATCACCACCTCGACAAGCTTTCCAGTTAAATTGGGTAAACCACCCAGCCAATCGTAACCACCAATGATTGCTATCAAATTTGAGCTTAAAACAGCCTGCTAAATGCCCTTTTTCTACTGTATTAATGATTAATTTGTCAAAGTTTTTAGGTGGATAAGAATCGGCGTGTAAAAAATAAAGAATTTCACCTTTAGCTATAAGGCTACCAGCATTCATTTGTTTAGCTCTTCCTTTTAATGAATTTATAAGATGGAAATTTATACAATCATTAGTTGAATTTTGAACAAAATGATTGACAATGTTCAGGGTATTGTCAGTGCTGCCACCATCAACAATAATAATTTCAGCAATGTTTGCGTGTAAAGAGTTTTCTGTTAGATACTGTAGTAAGGAAACAATGGTGCTTGCTTCATTTAAAACAGGAATAATAATAGAGATTTTATTCATTTAAACTCCAGTTGTAATCTAAATAATCTATGTTAGCATTTGATAATACTCTTACATCAGAATAGGTGTTTATAAAGTCAATAAGACTACCGTTCTTTTTAAAATCTTTAGCAAACCATTTGAATATTTTTGAAATTTCAATGTTGCTTTCGGATATTTTGTTTCTGCTGGTATCAGATAAAAAATCTTTAGTGGCTTGAGTAAGTTGCTTGTTTAGTTTTTCAGGAGTATAAGCTTCGTTAAGAAGTTTAGGGCAAGAAGCCGATGCACAGACAATCGCGAAGTGTATACGAGGTTCGTTAAGTGTTCTTAATATCTCATGCTCAATGTAATTTAATGATATTTTTTTATTTGCTAGAGGTATAAACTTTTTATCCCAAGGTTTTTTTAGGTCTTTGATGCTTTTTATGGGATAGTTGTCAATAATTAGTTCAATAGTGAAAGCATTGTAAGCATTAATCCAATAAGCTAGTACTTGCTCTTTTGACCATGAGTTTTTTGGTGAAATTTTTGAATACTGCTCTAAATAAGTATCTAAAGATGCTTTGTTGGTCTTTATAGCTTTGTAATTTACTTGACCGTTAGGGCTTACATGCTTTTGTAGTATGCTGGTTAAAACACTGTAATCTATTTGTTGCGCAGTGGCATTCAGACTTATGAAAATAATAAGTAAAGAGATTAAGTGTTTCATTTATTTTTTTTTGACAACGGATACAACTCTTGATTAATAAAATCTTTAGGGAAATGTTCATCACCTTCAAACCCTAGTTCAATATTTCTGCCGCTGTGAGGGACATGATTGGTTTTAAAAATATAATCCCAAAGACTTAAGGTTAGTCCAAAATTTACACCATGCCTTACATGCTTTGGTAGTTCTTTGGCGTGATGCCAAATATGCATTTTGGGATTGTTAAGGATGTATTTTAAAGGGCCGTAATCCCAGCCTAAATTGGCGTGGTTTAAGTGTCCTATGGCGATTGCAAAAAAGTGAACAATAGCAACATCTTGGGCGTCAAATCCGCCAATGATTGCTATTGGGATGTATAGTAAAGATTTGTAAACAACGGGTTCCATCCAATGATATCGTAAATGTGCTGCAAATCCCATCTCTTTAACGGAGTGGTGAACTTTATGAAAATTCCAAAGGAAAGGTATAGCATGTAATAATCTATGTGTATTCCATTGTATAAAATCACTTACTAAAAAGAAAATGAATAAACCAGCCCATTTAGGTAGGTTGTCTACGTCAAATAATTGTAAATCAGATAATGATATCCCAAAAACACTTAATAGGTCATTAAATATTTCAGCAGCAGTGTTTGATAACGCAATGAGGATGATTAAGTTTAATAAGAAAAAATTAAAAAACATGTAAAACGTATCTAGCCAAAAATCTTTTCTAAAAATAGATTGTTCTTTTCGCCAAGGGAATGCGATTTCTAAAATCCATACGGCAAATGAAATAAATATTAATCCGTAGAAATAATTATCCCAATGATTTATGTGAATGAGTTCCTGCTTAAGGTAATTCCAATAATCAGCGTAAGAGTTTTTTATGACGTCAAGGTACTTTTCCATAAATTAGGTCGTTTAGCAGCAGCCTCCACCATCGTAATGATAGGTAGATTTACTTATGAAAATATCATTTCTATTTAGAGAGGCTAAAGCGCTAGCTGTTTTGTCACACACCGCTAACGGTTGATTTTTTAAAAGGATATGTCCAGCATTGTCATCAAAATAATCATTAGCGCCATAATAAATAGCGGTTTTTCCTGTAAATACGCAAGGTCCATCTTTAGGCATCGGATCTTTAATTGCAGCTACTTCTATAGATTCAATATAAATCAATTCGTTTGTTGGGTAATGTTTAGGATCTAAAATTCTATAGGGTTTTCTTGCTCTTATTTCTATAGTACCAAAACCTGTATCGGTTAGAGTTTTTATGTATTCTGAAATGGGTAAACTACCACTTAAACATAAGGCTCTTAATTGTTCGTTGTTTCTCAAGTCATCGTTCATAGGTTGCTCGCAAATAGGGTCGCTCATTACTAGTTTTCCATGAGGTTTTAAAACGCGGTACATTTCTGCAATTGCTTTTTTTAGGTCATCTGCTTTAAAGATATTGAATAAACAATTTTGAGCAGCTACATCAATGCTGTTGTCTTTTACGGGAAGATTCATTGCATCTCCTTTTTTTAAGTCGATAAATTCTGATTTAAACCACTTGTTTTGTGTTTCAGCAATTTTAAAATTCTTACGAGAAGCTTCTAACATTTCATCAACAATGTCAATGCCTATTACTCCATTTTTAGTTCTGTTGAAATAAGCAAACTGCAACAGTTCCATGCCGCCACCAACACCCACATATAGCATTTTAGGGTTATTAGTTAAATCTCGAGCATGAACTGTAGATCCACATCCATAATTCATTTCCTGCATGATTTTTGGGATTTTTAAACCGGGTAGTTCCCAAATAGGGTTTGTTGTGCAACAAAGGCCTACGTCTGGAGTGAGTGCGGCTTCTTTGTATACATTGCGAGTGGTTTCTAGATAGCTCATTATAAGTTTTTTATTAATTCTCTAAATAATTTAGCAAGTTGAGGTTCGGCTTTGTTTGCCATTGCAATAATTTCTTCAACGCTTACAGGTTTTAAATTATCAGGATCGCATTCATCTGTTAAAACTGAAACGGCTGCTACTTTTAAGTTTAAATGATTAGCAACTATAATTTCTGGAACAGTACTCATGCCTACGGCGTCAGCACCAATTGTTTTTAGCATTCGGTATTCTGCTCTGGTTTCTAATTGAGGGCCAACAACACTTGCATAAACTCCTTTGTGAAGTTTAATGTTATTAGTATTGGCTATGGTTTCAAATTTTGAATTTAATTCAGTATCATAAGGCTGGCTCATATCAACAAAGCGTTCTCCTAAATGTTCAACACCTTTAAATGCTAATGGAGAGCTTCCTTGAAGGTTAATGTGGTCTTCAATAAGCATAAGTTCTCCTTTTTTAAAATTAGAATTGATAGCTCCAGAAGCGTTAGAAACCAAAAGCGTTTTGATGCCTAATTCTTTCATGATACGAACAGGATATGTAATGTCCTGTAAAGTGTAACCTTCATATAAATGAAATCGCCCTTGCATGACTACAACGGTTTTACCTTCTAATTTACCATAAATTAATTTTCCTTTATGAAACTCTACAGTTGCTGTAGGGAAGCTTGGGATATGGTTATAACTTATTTCTTTAGTAATAGTTACATCATCAATAAGTTGTCCTAATCCAGTGCCAAGAATAATGCCTATTTCGGGTTTGTTGAACCCTTTGCTCTGTAAATATTCAGTAGTTTCTTTAATATGTTTTATCATAATTTCTAGGTATTGCGTTTATTAGTTTGTTGTGTGCTTTTAAATCTTCAAAAGTATCAATGTCATTTAATTTTTTTAAGATATAAACTGTGTTCTGTTTTAAATCATTTAAAGTGTCTTTGTAAATAGATGCAGTACTCCATTGTTTGTTTTTGAATATGGTAGGGTGTGGCGATTTCATGCCTAAAAGATAGTAGCCGCCATCTGTAGCTGGACCAATAACATGGTCGTGATTGTTTAATGTTTCAAAAGCAACATTAATAACCTCTGAAGTTAAATCATATAAGTCACTACCAATAATTATTATTTTTTCGTATCCTGATTGAAACAGTTCTAAAAATGCGTTTTCCATACGTTCTCCTAGATTGTGCCCTTGTTGTAGTCGTTTTTTAAAAATATTTTCATCCCAGAAATCGTTATGTAATATTTTATTGGAGTAAAAAACAAATTTATCAGTCTTTATTGGTGTAGTGATTTTTGCTGTGTGTTTTAATAAAAGGGTATAAACATGAAGCGCAGCTTCATTGCCAATAGTTTTGGCAAGTCTTGTTTTGCATTTACCAAGTTCAGGGTTTTTTGTAAATATAATAAGCGCACTTTTTGAAGTAGGAAAATGAAAATTGTAAGCTAGTTCATCATTGTTTTTTGTGTCTTTAGAACTTAATAACCCCATTATTTATTTTGGTATTTGATTAATTAGTATATTTTATTGCCTGTTTTAAGCCATTTACTCCATTGTTTTGAAAATGTATGAACATTTTCAGTTTCTTGATTTTTTATGTCGTAAACAGGTAATTCATTATTTTTCCATTCAAAAATACCACCATAAAGGTTGTAAACATTTGTATACCCCATTTTTTTAAGCTTTAAAGCGATATGTTCAGATCGTATACCAATTGAGCAATACACAACAATTAATTGCTCTTTTTGGATGTTTTTTTCTTGTAAAATATTTTTTTTAAAGTTACTGTAGCCGATGTGAATGGCTTTTTTTAAGTGACTTACTTTATACTCTTTAAATTCCCGAGCGTCTAAAATAATAGCTTCTGTTTTAGGCATAGCAAGTTCTTTTGCAGTGATATAAGAGATTTTTTTTGTATTGTAACGCTGCAATAATTCTGATAATGACTCTTGAGCATTTGCTATTTGAGCAGAAAGTATTAGGAATGCTATGTAAAAACATAAATGCCTCATAAGTTACTTAAATTATATTTCCTTGACAACTACTGCCAGCTCCAGCTGTACAACCGTAGCAATGTTGAGAAATAACAATATCTCTACCTTCTAGTGCTTTTTCGTTAAATTCTGAAATATGTTTCACCTTACTATTAACAGGTAATGTAAGCATTTGATTAAAATCACAATCGTATAGATAGCCGTCCCAACTTACAGAAAGGGTGTTTGTACACATGACATTAGCAACGGCTGAAGGGTTGTAGGCATCTACTAATTGATACATGTAGTCTTCGTAATTTTCTGAAGCAATTAAAAAGTCTAAAAAACGACTTATAGGTAAGTTTGTTATGGCAAATAAGTTGTGGAACTGAATGTTAAAATCTTCCATTAGAGCTTTTTTAAAGTCTTTCTCCATGGATGCTTGATCACCTGGTAAAAACGCACCTGAAGGATTATAAACCAAGTCTAAACGTAAATCGCTATCTGGTAAACCGTAACCAACGCTATTAAGCTCTTGTAATGCTTTTATAGATTTGTCAAAAACACCATTGCCTCTTTGTTTATCCGTTTTTCCACGTGTCCAATGGGGCATAGAGCTTACCACATGCACATTATATTTTTTAAAAAAATCTGGTAAATCATAATACTTCTTATTAGCTCTAATAATGGTAAGGTTAGAGCGTACAATAAAATCTTTTATACCTACTTTAGAGGCTTCTTCTACAAACCATCTAAAGTTTGGATTCATTTCTGGAGCTCCACCAGTTAAATCTAAAGTATGTGCGCCAGTGTTTTTAATAACGTCTAAGCATTGTTGCATGGTTTTTCGCGTCATTATTTCCTTTCGGTCTGGACCTGCGTCTACATGACAATGGTCACAAACTTGGTTGCACATATATCCAACATTTATTTGTAGTATTTCTAGTTTTTTGGCTTTTAATGGAAACTGACTAGTTTCGGCAATTTTTTTTGCAAAAGTTGGTAATTCACCATTTTGAAAAATACCATTCGATAAAATTTCGAGTTGTTTTTTGCTGTTGGCTAAACTGCTTTCGCGTTTTTTTAAGGATTTTAACATGTGCTATGTTTGTGTATAATAGTTACGATAAATCGTTGTAGCTGGTTTTGTTTTAACCATCTAATTTATTAACCTTATTCATCATTTGTACACCATGCACAAGTGTTGCACCGCTTTTTATGGCAGCGCCAACATGTATAGCCTCCATCATTTCTTCTTTGGTAACACCGCGTTGTAGGCCGTCTTTGGTGTAGGCGTCAATGCAATAAGGACATTGTTCTGTATGTGCAACAGCTAAAGCAATGAGTGATTTCTCGCGGGCGGTTAAAGCGCCTTCCTCAAATACTTTACCGTAATACTCAAAAAATTTGTTACCAAGTTCTTCACTCCATTCGGTGATTTTACTAAATTTTCTTAAGTCTGTAGGGTCGTAATAAGTTTTTTGCATAATGCCTTTTGTTGTGGTTTTAAATGTTCTTGAAATATGTCAATATACAGATTTATGTCGGTTAGTTTTATTAAATATTACATAAAATATAAAGAAAGAAGTTATAATTGTGTTTTTGTTGTAAGGTTTTAAAAAAGGGGGTGACCAAAACGTAAAACAAGAAATTATGACAAACAAAATTTTAATTTTATTCGCATTTATTGCAGTTACAGCAGTCAACACTATAAATGCTCAAGTGCCTAGCAATGCTGAAGATGTTAGTCCGTTATTAATAGGAGAGCGTGTTCCTGAAGCAACTCTTATTGACCCTGATGGAAATAAATTAACGCTAAAATCAGTAATAAAAGAAAAGCCAACAGTATTAGTTTTTTATCGAGGCGGATGGTGTCCTTATTGTAATGCGCAATTATCTGGGTTGTCAGAATCTGAATCTAAAATTTTAGAATTAGGTTATCAAATTATTGCAATAAGTCCTGATAATTACAAAAACTTAAAACCGACAATGCAAGAGGATAATGTAGCATATAGTCTGTATTCTGATCCAGAGGCAAAACTTATTCAAGATATAGGTATTGGTTTTGAAACGCCAAGTATGGCAAAAATGTATATCAAGAAAAAAACAAAAATGGATGCAACAGATATTTTGCCAGTGCCTACAGTGATGGTTCTTAATACTTCAGGAGAAATTTTGTTTGAGTATATAAATCCTAACTACAAAGTTAGATTAAGCGAGTCTTTATTACTTTCAGCTTTAAAAGCATTGAAAGACGATATGTAATATCTAATAATGGAAATTTTATTTAAAAAAAGTCGAACAAGGTTGTTCGGCTTTTTTTGTTATTTTCATCAGTAAAATTGCAGTTTATGGTTAAGCATGTGTTTACTATCGTTGTACCAGTATATAATGAAAAAGATAATTTGTTACGATTAGAAAAAGCGCTTTTAGAGTTTGTAAAAACAACCAGTTTTGCATCAAAAGTGCTTTTTGTAGATGATGGCTCTACAGATGGAAGTCAATCTCTTTTGACTGAAATTTGTGATAGAAATTCAGAATTTTCTTTTATTGCGTTTAGTGAAAACTTTGGTTTGAGTGCGGCTCTAAAAGCAGGTTTTGATTATGTAGATACAGAATTGCTAGGGTATATAGATGCTGATTTACAAACTACACCCAAAGATTTTAACTTATTACTACCTTATGTAGAAGACTTTGATTTAGTAACCGGAGTTAGAGTTAATCGTAAAGACACATACGTAAAAGCACTGTCTTCTAAAATAGCTAATGCGTTTAGAAAGTTATTTACTCATGATGATATGGATGATACTGGTTGTCCGTTAAAAATCATTAGAACATCTTGTGCGAAAAAAATCCCAATGTTTAGCGGTTTACATAGGTTTTTACCAGCGCTTATTTTATTGCAAAACGGCCGTGTGAAACAGGTGCCTATATTACATTTTTCAAGAATAGCAGGTAAGTCCAAATTTGGTTTAAGTAATAGAATATTAGGACCTTTTATTGATTGTTTTGTTTTTCTGTGGATGAAAAAGCGCTATATAAATTATAAATTAGTAAAGTAATAAAACCAAAAAACCCGAACAAATTGTTCGGGTTTTTAGTGGTGGTGCCTCCAGTACTATTTTTAACTTTGTCGTTTCTTTTCATTTTTACCTAAAACCTCTTTAAAAGCCTATAAAATAAGAATTGTTTGTATCTTTTATTTAAAATTTAATCAAGTAAATTGTTTATAAATAAGGGTTTAATTGCACCCTATTTTGAACCCTTTTTTGTATCTTGTAGTATAAACAAATGCTTATGAGTACTATAATTGAGAGGTCTAAAGGAACTGTCAGATTTGCATTCAAGGACTCGAATACAAACTTACAGAAAAATAAGAAGAAACAAAGCTTAATCTATCTTCACTTTACCTATGGTAAAAACAAATTCAAATATTCAAGCGGTTACAAAAGCTGCTTTGATGATTGGGATTTTAATAAGCAACGTATAAAAAACAAGGTAGGAATCACCAACAAGGATGAAGTTAACGGCCATTTGAGCGATTTAGAGAAGTTTATTAATAAAAAGTACAATGAACTGTCAGGTGAGTACGACGTAGTGCCTAAACATCTTTTAAAGTACGCATTGGATGTGAAAACAAATAAGGTAACTCCACATAAGGTTAAGGATAAAAAAGGGATGTCCTTTTTTGAGGTAATTAACGAGTTTATAGAAACCAAGGAGGGCGAAATATCCAAAATAACAATAAGGTCCTATAAGCAAACTAAAAAGCGTTTAGAAGAATATCAAAGGCACTACAATGAAACACTGATGTTTGAATTTATTGATATGTCATTTTATAATAAGTTTAATAGGTTCATGGAAGCCAATAACTACTCATTGAATACTATAGGTAAACACCTCAAAACAATAAAAACATTTTTAAACTATGCGCTCATTGAGGGTTATACAACCAATCAACGATTTAAGAGCGATGATTTTAAGGTTAAAAAGGAAATTACAACCGAGATTTATTTAACCGATGATGAAATCAAGAAAATGTATGAGCATGATTTGTCAAAATATCCAGAACTTGAACATGCCAGGGATGTGTTTTTAATGGGATGCTACACAGGGCAAAGAATTAGTGATTACAATGGTTTGAAAAGTGAAGATATAGTCGTTATAGGTGGTTATAAATGTTTCAAAATACGTCAAAAGAAAAACCGTAAGCATAGTAGAATAGTACATTGCCCTATTACAAAAGAAATGCAAGATATTATGGATAGTCGTTATAGCGGCCATCCACCAACCAAAATCTTGGAGCAAGATTTAAACGAGAATATCAAGCAAGTTGGGCAAATGTTGGAATGGGACGATCTTATTAAGTGCGAATATACGAAAGGTGGCATATATCAAACCGAAATGATTCCAAAATATGACCTCATCAAATCCCATACAGCAAGAAGAAGTTTTTGCACCAATAAGTACAAAGCAGGTATGAGTGTGTTTGATATTATGCTGTTTAGTGGTCATACTACCGAGAAGGAATTTTATAAATACATCCGCATTAAAAATCAAGAAAGAGCATCACACATTATTAAAAGTGGTTTTTTTAATGTGTAGTCTATTACTTCAATTTAACTATATTTATCCATATTTAATTTAAGACGACTAACCGCCATTGAATGCCATTGCTCAATTTTTAGAAGCTTTATCTAAAAACTACTATTTAGATTTTCTTTTGGAAGAACCTATACAGGTTTTGCATGTGGAGCCTTTCTATTATACACCTATTGTTTACAAGGAAAGAGACTATCTCGAAATGGATTTGATTGATATAAGAAAACAGAACAGAGCCATAATTGATAAGTTTAAAGGGCTGTACTCTAATGCACTTACAGAAGTTAATTTAAATATTGTGACGAGTAACGAAAAGCAAGTCAAAATATTTATTGAGACGTTGATTGAATCTATAAAGGTACATTTAAACACAATAGTTAATGACTTTGATGTTACCGATTCTAAATCAAGATATTATTCTGAACCTTGTTACTACGACAACAAATTGAAGGAGGCGCTTCAAAAAGCAACTAATGATATTTTTAAATTCCAGCATGAAAGACAAAGTGATTCTACGCTTGAATTAAATAGTTTCAATTTGTTTTATGAAAGATTAAGAATTAGCATCATCAGTTTTTTGCCAATGGCATTATTTACAATAGCCAATGCATTTATAATAGAACTAAACAAGATTAAAGAAAAAACCTTGACGGCATTAAATGATGATGTGGATTCAAAAAAACCAGTTAAAAAGGATCAATTGTCAAATAATCAAATCGTTGTTTTGTTAGATAGATTGGGATTTTTTGCAAGTGTTGATATTGAAAGTTTATCCAATAGTAAACAAGCTGAAATCTTAAATCTTCTTACAGGATTAAACAAACAAAACTTAAGACAGAACATTGGCAATCTAAATAAAAAATCATCAATGTTAAAACCCCAACAGGTCGCTGACATTGAAAAAGTACAGCAAATTTTAGATAGTTTAAAATAAGGTTGTAGTAAGTTGTGTAGTTACTACAGTAATTAAAAACAGCCAATCTACCTATACTTTAGCATCGTTGAATCATAAAATCTTACAACGATGGAATCAAGTAAAATCACCCAGGTATTTGGCATCACGCCTTCCGAATTAAAAGAAGACATTTTAAAAGACGTTAGGGCAGAACTAAAAGAAATTGTCCAAAACTTCCAACCCGTAAAACCGCCAGAGTACATCACAAGGCAAGAAGCCGCTAAAATTCTTAAAGTGTCTTTGGTGACTCTTACCGATTGGAATAAAAAAGGAGTGCTTAAACCATATCGCCTTGGCAACCTCATAAGATATAAACGCTCTGAATTAGACGAGGCATTAATAGCTATAAGTAAGAGGTGAGATTGATTGACACTATTAAAATAGCGTGTCCATTAGAGGGTAAACCTCAAGAATTAATTAACCGTACCGAATCGCCTTTTATTTGGAACACGTTTAAATGGACGCCTATGTTTAATGGTCATCAAGAGTTGTCTTTCTACAAAGCAAAATTTAAAAACCTCGATTTAAAACTCTATCAAGACAAATTAATAGTAGTCAACTCATTGCACAAATTGTATTTAGGCAATAACTATATGCCGTTTACTTATGGTCAAGTTATTAAAGCTCTGTTGCTGCTTAATCATCATTTGCCGTTAGATGTTTATCAAGGCGAGGTCAAACGTTTAAGTTTTGGTGTGGTCATAAAAGAACATCCGGAAAGCATTTATAATCAGTGGTTGTTTCATTTAGGTAAACCTTGGTTGCCAATGCAAAGCGGTAATAAAATGTATGGAGCTAAATTCTATTTAACCGATTATCAAATAAAAGGCTATAACAAAACAACTCAAGTGCAAAAACAAAGCGCATTAGTCATCCCCGAAAACCTATTTAGATTTGAAATTGATAACGCAAAAACCAAAGTGCTCAACAATGCTACTAACAATGTGGGTATCTACAAAGTTAGGGACATTTTAGAATACAGTAAATATCAAAAACTCGGCGATGTATTATTAAGAAAGTTTAGCCAAATAGAAAAACAACCACAGTTGCAACTATCAAGCCTTAACATAAAAGAAAAACGATTGGTAGCATCTATGCAGAATTACCAAATCAAGGAAAGTATCAAAAAGCAGCATTTTGATAGTTATAAAAACGATAAGAAAAAGTACAATCAAATTCAAAAGATACATGCTGATAATTATTATCAAGAACATGTATTTCAAAAATTGAAAACAGCAGTAAAGTACAGTATAAACAATTAACCGTTTTCAAACTTGTAATATAACCTAAAACAGGGGTAAAAATGAAACAATACGATAACAGCGATATAGAAGAAATAGAGACACGATTAGAGCAAACCATAAAACGGTTAGAAAAACTTCAAAAGCAAGTGCGTGTAGAACCGTTTATTGACAATTCCGATTTCATAAGAATTTTCAAAATCAGTAATGGTACAGCAAAAAATTGGCGAAGTAAAGGCGTAATTCCTTATGTTCAAATCGAGAATAAAATATACTATAAAGTTAGTGATATTAGGAGCTTGCTTAATAAAAATTACAGTACTATTTAGAATAAATCACCTATAAAATCAGGTTAAAATATCGGCCTCAAAATCACTATTAACTATTTAATTATAAAATTCTATTTTTGGAGAAAACAACAACAGATACGCAAAGCATGAGCGAAGACCATAAAAAACAACTCGAACAACAACTTTGGAATATCGCCAACACCCTTAGAGGTAAAATGAATGCCGATGAGTTTCGAGATTACATATTAGGCTTTATATTCTACAAATACCTATCTGAAAAAATGGAAATCCACGCCAATAAAATCCTTAAAGAGGGTGGTGATACCATACAGTTTCAAGATATAGACGAAAATACAGAGAATGGAAACGCCTACATTGAAGCCATTAGGGAAGATGCCTTACAATCGTTAGGGTACTTTTTAAAACCATCCGAATTATTTAGCGTTGTTGCCAAACGTGGTAGCCATAAATTAGAAGAAGACGAAGCCTTTAATGTAGCTGCCGAAAGCACTATTGGTTATAGTACCAAACAAAACTTTATTCTTGAAGACCTTCAAAAAATCCTCACCAACATTCAAAACAGTACTATGGGTACAGATAGCGAGGAAGATTTCGATAACCTTTTTGAAGACATGGACCTAAACTCAACCAAGTTGGGTAAAACTCCAGAAGCAAGAAACAAAGTAATTGCCAAAGTCCTGTCGCATTTAGACGCCATAGATTTTCAATTGCAGGAAACCGAGTTGGATGTATTGGGGGATGCCTACGAATACCTCATAGGTAAATTTGCAAGTGGCGCAGGTAAAAAAGCAGGAGAGTTTTACACACCACAAGAAGTTAGTATGGTATTGGCTAAAATTGTAACCACTGGTAAAACCAAGCTTAAGTCGGTGTATGATCCAACGTGTGGCAGTGGGTCATTGCTGCTCCGTGTTGCTAAAGAGGTAAAAGATGTAAGCAACTTTTATGGTCAGGAACTCAACCGTACTACTTACAATTTGGCACGTATGAACATGATTCTTCACGGAGTACATTACCGTAAATTCGATATTAAGCAAGAAGATACATTAGAGCATCCACAGCATTTAGAGTTAAGGGCAGAAGCCATTGTAGCAAATCCGCCATTTTCTGCCAAGTGGAGCGCCAACCAACTATTTACTACCGATGACAGATTTAGCCAATACGGTAAGTTAGCACCAAAAAGTAAAGCCGATTTTGCCTTTGTGCAGCACATGGTACATCATTTGTCCGAAAACGGTATCATGGCATTGGTATTGCCTCACGGTGCATTATTTAGAGGGGCGGCAGAGCAGCACATACGCAAGTATTTAATAGAAGAACGCGATTATTTGGATGCGGTAATAGGCTTACCGGCCAATGTGTTTTACGGCACAAGCATTCCTGCTTGTATTATGGTCTATAAAAAATGTAAGGAGCATCCAAATACCGTGCTGTTTATAGATGCAAGCCAGCACTTTGAAAAAGTAAAAACCCAAAACAAACTGCGGTTAGAGGATATAGACAAAATAGTAAGCACTTACAGAGAGCGTAACGTAGAAGATAAATACAGTTATGTAGCAACCTTGGACGAGATTCGAGAAAACGATTACAACCTAAACATACCACGCTATGTAGATACTTTTGAAGAAGAAGAGCCAATAGATTTAAAAACCGTAGCAAAGCAGTTGGTTGAGGTTGAAGAAAACATGCAGGATATAGATAGCCAAATAGCAGACTATTGCAACCAGTTAAACATTCCAACACCCTTTTAAAATAAGCACAACACCACCACAACACCCACAAAATACCCACAAAACACCACATGACCGCCATAAAAACACCACAACCCAAAGTGCCTAAACTACGCTTCCCAGAGTTTAAAGATGAATGGAAGTATTCAAAAATTGAAGATTTGTTTCAATTTAAAAATGGTCTTAACAAGGAAAAAGAATTTTTTGGTAAAGGAACGCCAATAATAAATTTCATGGATGTTTATAGGTTAAGTTCTATAAAAAAACAAAATATTGTTGGATTGGTAGAGCTTGAAAAGGCAGAAAAGGATAGGTACTCCGCAAAGATTGGAGATGTTTTTTTTACAAGAACTTCAGAAACTATAGATGATATTGGCATGACGGCAACTTTAGTTGAAGAAATAAAAGATTGTGTTTTTAGTGGTTTTGTGTTAAGGGCAAGACCCTATGATAAAAGTTTTGTTCCAGAGTTTACAAGTTATCTGTTTTCAATTGCCTCCATTAGAAAGGAAATAGTTACGAAAAGCTCTATGACAACAAGAGCTTTGACAAGTGGAACTTTACTTAATAAAGTTAACTTTTTCTATCCTCAAAAATTAAATGAACAACAAAAAATAGCCAATTTCCTATCGGTTATAGATGCCAAAATACAAGCCTTACAACAAAAGGAAACCTTGTTGAAAGACTATAAAAAAGGCGTGGTACAGCAAATTTTCTCAAGAACAATTAGGTTCAAGGACACTAACGGAGCATCATTTCCAGATTGGGAGAAAACTAAATTAGGGAAGTTGTTAAAACAAAAGTCAATAAGAAAAGGTGATAGCGATATAAACTTAATTTTAAGCGTTAGTAACACCAAAGGTTTCATACCGCAATCAGTGCAGTTTGATAACCATCGGGTAGCAAGTAAAGATGTATCTAATTACAAAGTGGTTGAAAAATATGATTATGCATACAATCCCTCAAGAATAAATGTAGGCTCTATAGCTGTATTAAGAGATTATGAGCAAGGTATAGTAAGTCCAATGTACATCATCTTTGAATTAAAAAAAGGATTGAATATTGAATTTTTTGATAATTTAATTACTACACATCTATTTAAACACCTAATAAAGGTAGGTTGTTCAGGGAGTGTAAGAGATAGTCTAAACTTTAATGATTTAGCAGATTTTAAAGTAGAAATACCATGTTTGGAAGAACAAAAGCTAATTGCCCAATTTTTAACTAATTTAGATGCAAAAATAGTACAGATAAACACCCAAAAAACTAATACAGAGCAGTTTAAAAAAGCATTGTTGCAACAAATGTTTGTGTAAAAAACTGTTAAAAAATGATAATTTATGGTAAATTATAGTAAAATATGGTACAAAGTTTGTACATTTGCAAGTAACAGTACCCAAGTTGCTTCCCATAAGAACAGCTCTCGGGTCTTTTTTTTTGCCATAAATTTAAACAACTATACAGCTCTCTTAAAGCCTTTTTAAATAGGTTTTTTGGGAGTTTTTGTTTTAAAAATAATAAAATGGCTAAACCACCAAAAACAGTACAACAACAAATACAACTACTGCAAGCGCGCAACATGACCTTTAGAAATGTGGCAGATGCGCCTCACTTTTTATCCAACATTAGCTATTACCGCTTAAAAGGCTATTGGTGGGAAATGCAGGACGATAGGGTAAATCATCATTTTGCCAATGGTAGTGTATTTGAAGACGTGATAGACCTTTATAATTTCGACAGGCATTTTAGGCTTATAGTGTTCAACGCCATAGAGCGTATAGAAATATCCTTACGTACAAAGTTAATTTATCACATGTCGTTAAGCTATGGACCATTTTGGTATTTAGATCCATCATTGTTCGATAAGCAGAAGCAATTTGGGTTTTTTATCTCCAAAATATTTAGGGATATGTCAAGTAGTAGCGAGGAGTTTATGGTCAAGCATTTTCAAAACCACCCTACTGAAAACCCTGAAAGCTGGAAGGGTTTAGAGGTATTAACCTTGGGGACACTATCTAAACTGTACCAAAACATTAAACACCAATTGCCAGAAAAAAGTACCATAGCAAGAGAGTTCGGTTTGTATAATCAAAAATATCTATCCAGTTGGTTGTTAACCATCACTGTGGTTAGAAACATAATTGCGCACCATTCAAGATTATGGAACAGGGTAATTATCAATAAATACGATTGGCCAACAAGTACACCAAACCCTATTTTGTCTTATGTACCCAATAATCATCAAAGAAGAAAAATTTTCCCACTGCTTTCTGCTATTCTATATATTAGCAATGAGATAAGTCCAGGGCATCATATAAAGCAGGAACTTTTAGATTTATTCAACCAATTCCCCAATATACCTTTAAGTAAAATGGGATTCCCAGCAAATTGGCAAACCGAACCTATTTGGCTTTAAACTATGAGTACACAACCAGAACAAATATTAGAAAATCAATTAGTAGCACAATTGCAAAGCATAGGCTATACCAAAGTGCTAATTAAAAATGAAAATGAACTGATTGATAATCTAAAATCACAATTAGAAAAACACAATAAAATTACATTCTCAAACACCGAGTTTGAAAGGGTGTTAAACATTTTAAGTAAAGGTTCGGTTTTTGAAAAAGCCAAAACACTTCGTGAAAAACAGCACATTGTGCGTGATAATGGTGATAACCTATATTTTGAATTTCTCAATACAGAACATTGGTGTCAAAATCAATACCAAGTAACACATCAAGTTACCGTAGAGGGTAGATATAAAAACAGGTACGATGTAACCTTATTGGTAAACGGGTTGCCGTTGGTGCAAATAGAATTAAAACGTAGAGGCTTGGAAATGAAAGAAGCCTTTAACCAAATAAACCGCTACCAAAGACACTCGTTTGGAGCTAAATCAGCATTATTTCAATACGTTCAGATTTTTGTAATAAGCAATGGTGTAAACACCAAATACTATGCAAACAATAGGCATCAATCTTTTAAGCAAACATTCTATTGGTCCAATAAAGAAAATAAAAGGCTAACCAATATTCTCAATGGGTTTACAAGTGAGTTTTTAGAGCCTTGTCATATCTCAAAAATGATATGCAAATACATTGTGTTAAATGAGACCCATAAAGTATTAATGGTATTGCGGCCTTATCAGTTTTATGCTGTTGAAGCTATAATAGACAAGGTAAAAAACAGTGTGCATAATGGCTATATATGGCATACTACAGGTTCAGGAAAAACACTAACTTCCTTTAAGGCAAGTCAGATTATTACACAAATGCCCCAGGTAAAAAAAGTAGTGTTTGTGGTAGACCGTAAAGATTTAGATTACCAAACCACAAAAGAGTTCAATAGTTTTAGCAAAGGGAGTATTGATGGTACAGACAATACAAAAGCCTTGGTAAAGCAATTTTCTGATGATACCAGATTAATAGTAACTACAATTCAAAAGTTAAATACAGCTATCAGTAAAAAGCAGTATTTAAACAAAATGGAAAAACTCCAAAACGAAAAAATCGTTTTTATTTTCGATGAGTGCCATCGTAGCCAATTTGGAGAAACCCATAACCGTATAAAATCATTCTTTCAAAACAGTCAAATGTTTGGCTTTACAGGAACCCCAATATTTAAGGACAACGCCGTAAAGAATGAAATGGGTAAGCGCACCACAAAAGAGCTTTTTGGCGACTGCCTGCATAAGTATGTTATTACCGATGCTATTAAGGATGAAAATGTGTTAAAATTTTCTATTGAATATTACAATGTGTTTAAGTCTAAAGATGAGGTCGAGGATATTGATGTAGAAGATATTGATACCAAAGAAGTGTACCAATCCCCAGAATACATACAAATAGTTAGTAATTATATCATTTCAAACCATAACAGAAAAACCCATAGTAAAGCCTTTACAGGCATGTTTTGTGTGAGCAGTGTAGAAACCTTAATAAAATATTACGATGCATTGCATAAAATGAAAGAAGATGGTTTACACGATTTAAAAGTAGCAACCATTTTTAGTTATACAGCAAATGAAGAGGATGCCGATGCCAACGGTTTTATACCTGAAGAAGTGTCGGTAGTTGAGGAATCTCCAGCTTTATATGGGCTACATAAACATTCAAGAGAAAAATTAGATGATTACATAGGGCATTACAACAGTATGTTTGGTACTAACTTTTCTACCAAGGACAGCCAATCGTTTTATAATTATTACAATGATATCTCAAAGAAAGTAAAAGAACGTAAAATTGATGTGTTGTTGGTCGTAAATATGTTTCTAACAGGATTTGATAGTAAAACACTCAATACGCTCTATGTAGATAAAAACTTAAAATATCATGGCTTAATACAGGCATACTCACGTACCAATCGTATTTTAAATGAACAAAAATCACAAGGGAACATTGTAGTATTTCGTAACCTCAAAAAAGCAACCGATGAGGCCATTACGCTATTTAGCAATAAAGAGGCTATAGAAGAAATCATCATGAAACCTTATGAAGATTACGTATCTAAATTTAATGAAGCATTTATAGAACTTATTAAGTTAGTGCCAACCGTAAATAGTGTAAACGATTTGGTAAGCGAAGAAGACGAATTGGAGTTTATCAAGGCTTTCAGGAATCTAATGCGTATTAAGAACACCATTTCCACCTTTGCAGATTTCGATTGGCAAGACCTTTCTATGCCAGAGCAGTTGTTTGAAGACTATAAGAGCAAATATTTAGACCTACACGATAAAGTAAAAAGCGACAATCAAAAAGAAAAGGTATCTATTTTAGATGATATAGATTTTGAGTTGGAGTTAATTCATCGTGATGAGGTTAATGTATCTTATATCCTAAAGCTTTTAGCAACCTTAAAAGAGTCTAAAGAAGGAGACCAAGAGAAGAAGCGTAAAGAGATTATGGACATCATGGCTGGAGAAGCACATTTACGTAGCAAGCGTGAGTTAATTGAAAAGTTCATTGCCGAAAATTTACCGCAAATTCAAGATACAGAAGATATTCCAGATGCTTTTGAAAAGTTTTGGACACAAGAGCAACAAAAGGCCTTTGAAATTATGGTAAAAGAAGATGGCTTATCTCCAGACCGCACACAAAAACTAATAGAAGATTACTTATTTGCCGAAAGAGAGCCATTAAGAGAAGAAGTGTTAGACCTCATTGAGGGAGACAAACCCTCGGTTTTGCATCGTAAAAAAGTAGGTGATTCCATCATCTCAAAAGTTATGACATTTGTAGAAACTTTTATTAATGGGATGGATAATTAAACAATAAACATTTAAGATTATAAGATGAATATTATACTTTTGAGAAAGTATTCTGTATCATAAAATTAACTTAAAAGTGAAAAATATTTGTAAATTAACTTATAAGTGAATAACTTTGCACACATAAAACCATTGTTTAAGTATAATAAAGTAGCATATTACTCTGTTGTATTAAACGATAATAAAGAGACCTTGTACGAAGAGTTTGTTAAAAGGCACGAGCTAAATAATAAGAACAAACTTTACCATATTTTAAAATGGTTACAAGTAATTGGAAAAAAGTATGGAGCACAAAACCGTTTTTTCAGAAATGAAGCTTATACCGCAGATACTTCAGCATTACCACCTGTGGGCAAAGACAAAAAACCGTATTACATCGAAAATGGCAAAAAGAAAAACAACACATTAAGATTGTATTGTTTACGAGCCAATGAGCACGTAGTCTTTTTGTTTAGTGGAGATATAAAAACGGCTAACAAAGCTCAAGACTGCCCAAATGTGAAACCACATTTCTTATTGGCTAATCAACTTACAAAAGCAATTGATGAAGCATTCAAAAATCAAGACATAGTTTGGAATGATGATTGTACTTTAATTGATTTTGATAAAAACTTTAAACTCTATTATTAACTATGGAATTTCCGAAAAACAACATATTAGACAATTGGTTAGAAGCTAATCAAAATACTGAAATAGACAGATTCATTGAAAGAAACTTGGCTATAACAGAAAAGGTATGCGTTGTTTTAAAAGAACGTGGTATCAAGAAAAAGCAATTTGCAGAAATGTTAGGTAAATCGCCTTCTGAAGTATCAAAGTGGTTGTCTGGTTTACATAATCTTACCTTAAAGAGTATTACAAAAATGGAAGAGGTTTTAGATATTAATCTAATTAATATTGAACCTATAAAAGAAATTGAATACGTTTATTTAGGTTCTATTCCAGGAGGTGGTATGGAAGATGCTATCAATGATTATGAAGAAACAAACTATAGTGAAGCAAGTTAATGAATAAAGAGGTTAAAATAGACCCAGAAAAAATACACCTATTTCACATAAATATTGTGGAAAGCTCTATTAAAGATGTTGCTCAAAAAGGAGACAACAACTTTAAGATAAATATTGCTCAAACCACAATGCATAATTTGAAAGATGAAAGGGTGAAAATAGGGTTGTTTATAGATTTAATTCACGAAGAAGTAACATCAGATGCTAAAGCTCATTTTGTTTTTGATTTTCATTTTAAAATTGAAGAATTAACCAATTACTACGAGTTAAAAGAAGATAATTCACCAATCTTTACAGGAGTACTCATCGCAACGCTTTTAGGTATTAGCTTTTCAACAGCAAGAGGTATTATTTTTGAAAGACTTTCAAATACCAATATGCAAGGTATGATTTTACCTGTGGTATCACCTCAAAAAATGTTAGCTCTTCAAAAGAAAGTCGATTCTAAAGAAGATTAACAATTTATATCTCGTTGGTTAGTTATGTCACGTTTAAATCCTCATTTAGATTTTATTAAGGATAACAATTTGTTTTTTCTTGATTTAGAACTTGAAAAGTTTCGTAACTATAACAAGTTTATAGAAGAACACTTTAATAAAACAATCGACAATCATCAAGAAGAATATAAAGCGGTGATGGATAAAATCGAAAATGAACCAAACCTATATTCAGACCTTCAACTAAATCATATTCAGGATTCATTAGTGGATAGAATGATTGAAATTGATAGGGATTTTGTGCAAAGTTTTAGAGCATCAATGATAACGCAGTTGTATTCATTTTTAGAGAGAACACTAATTGGTGCTTGTGAATCATATGAATTAAATCACAATAAAGAATTTGGTGTAGATGATTTGCGTGGTAATGGTGATTTTGAAAAGGCAAAACTCTTTTTAACTAAATCCGCAAAGGTTGATATTAAATTATTAGAACCTAATTGGTCTTTTCTAAATAACTTACGTGTGTTGCGGAATTGTATCGTTCATAATAACAGTACGGTTTTCGATAACGAGAAGAGAAAGTATAATTGTTTATCGTCATTTTCTAAAGATAGATTTGAGTTATGGGAAAGAGATCGTGAAATATCCTTTTTCACAATCCTTTTAACTCAAGAAAAGTTTGTAGATGAAATAATAGAAAATATTTTTTCCTTATTTGAAAAGTTGGAAAAATTTGAAGTTTATATTTAATTATCATAATTAGGATTTAGTATTTCCCCACAAAACAAAACCCAGTTTTTTCGTGCCTCAAAACCCTCTGTCTTTTGTTTTGTTCCGCTCGCCAACGCGCTTGTAGTTTTTGGTTGCCACCCCTCACACAGCACGTTACTTATTTTATTTAAATTTTAATATTTTAAAGAAAAGGTACAATAAAAAAGTAAAGAGCTGTTGCCAACGCTCACACCAAAAACCACCCCAAGCTATGTTTACATAATGCGCTGTTATAATAGCAGCCGCTAAACCACCCGCATCACCAAAGCTGTAGTTATAACGCCATTATGTAAAATAGCCTACATGCCTACTGCTGATTATCGTCTGTAATTTGCGATTCGCGAATTGCAAATTAAGATAGCTATTCCGCTTTTCCCCGCCACCCAAGTTAGCGGTTATAAAAAAATAGGTTTATGGACGTAGTGATAAGACATAGCATATTGCTTTTTCTCGTACCTCAAAAATCAAAAAGCTATTGTCTAAAAGTCCGGTATAAGTAGCGTGTTTAAATGCTGTTTTACCAAACAACTTATTAAAACGCTACCAATACCAATGCTGCATCCAATGCTCGATATAGAACTAAAACCTATTTTTTTAAGTGTTAATGCCCCTAAAAGCGTTTTTTGTTTTTGATTAAATAATTAGCTGCTTGTTCCTCGATGTCTTTTTGTGTCCATATTTCATTTTCTAATACCCATTCATTGATTTTTTCTTTGTCAAAGTATAAACGTTTGCCACGTTTAGAGTGTGGGATGTTATGGGTGCTGGTTAACTTGTAAATATGGGATTTTGATAAACCCAAATATTCTGAAACCTGTTTGATAGTCATTATTTTAGATGTTATTTTGATCTCATCTTTGCCAATGCTCTCAAAGGTGTTTCCTAACATAGTTTCAATACGTTCTAATTTTTCATAAATAATTTCAAAAGGATTTTCCATAATGATTTTGTTTTAAGAATTAATAAAAAAAGCTTGCAAAGATATGTGGCTCCCTTTATCCACCGCACAAGCCTATCAAGGTCAAGCCCTATGGGTTTTGAAAAAAATCTCCACCAAATATTATTAAAGAAAGAGGGTAGTATTTTTTTCAAAAACCTTGACAGTCCTATCCTCGCCACAAAGGACTATTGCTTTCTTTTTTTATTGTTTTTCTTTTTTTTTAAAAAATTAATAGGAGTATGGTGATATGTGCAAAAGAGTACAAAAGAAGTCAAACAAGGTTCTGCCATACTTGAAAGTATATATATCTGATGGTTTTTGCGTATAATTGATAAGCTCAAATCTATACCATGTCCGTACCAACTTCGAATGAATATTAATTTAAATTTATAATTGTTATGGGTGTTATTTCACAAGGAATCCTGGGCGGAGTATCAGGTAAAGTAGGAAACGTAGTCGGTGCATCATGGAAAGGTATTGACTATTTAAGAATTAAACCTTCAAATGTGGCTAATCCACGTACTGAAGGACAGGTTAACCAAAGAAACAAATTTACGGTTACTTTAGAGTATTTGCAGCCAAATTTAGGCTTTATTCAAAAGGGATATAAGGCGTATGCGGTACAAAAAACAGAGTTTAATGCTGCTATGTCTTATGTGTTGAATAATGCGATTACAGGAGCTGCTCCCAACTTCACAGTAGACTATTCATTAGCTCTTTTAAGCAGAGGTTCGCTATCTGGAGCTTTAAACCCTTCAACAGATCTGACAACAGCAGGACAAGTGACCTTCACTTGGGATGACAACTCTGCGGAAGGAAATGCAAACGCTACTGATAAGGCGATGGTGTTAGTTTACAATCCATCAAAAAAAGAATCTATGTATATAGTTGATGGAGCAGATAGAACAACAGGGTCCCAAGTAGTCACTATACCAAATACCTATGCAGGAGACACAGTAGAGCTTTTCATGGCGTTTATAACTGCGGATAGTGGTCAAGTATCGAATAGTGTGTATTTAGGCTCTGGTACGGCGTCATAAGATTTGTTTTAAAATACACATTATAAAACCGTTACATTAACTTGTAGCGGTTTTTTATTTGAACCCTATTTTGCACCCTAAAAACAAAAAACCCCATAAACATTGAGTTTATGAGGTTTTTCTGGTGGTGCCTCCAGGAATCGAACCAGGGACACAAGGATTTTCAGTCCTTTGCTCTACCAACTGAGCTAAGGCACCAGTCGCTTAATTGCGGATGCAAATATATATTCATTTTTATTATCCGCCAAAGAAAATTTATAAAAAATCGTTTTGTAAATTTATCGCTCAAATTAAAATTATGAATTTAATCATAGATGTAGGGAATACTTTTGTGAAACTAGCTGTTTTTCAGGATGATGAAATGGTAAGTAAAATATCGTGCGAGATTAAAGATTTTGAAAAAAAATTTAATTCAATCTTAAAATCGCATAAAAAAATTAATAAATCTATTATTTCATCGGTTGGATTTCTTAATTCAAAGCAATTTGATTTAGTTAAAAATGCTTTGCCAACATTAATTTTAGATTCAAAAACCAAATTGCCTTTTGATAATTTGTACAAAACACCTAAAACATTAGGTGTAGATCGCATAGCTTTAGTGTGTGCCTCTGTAAAAGAATATCCTAATAATGATGTGCTTATTATAGATGCAGGTACTTGTATAACCTACGATTTTATTACTCAAAAAAATGAATATTTAGGTGGAGCCATTTCTCCTGGTATTAGGTTGCGATATAAAACGTTGAATAATTTAACGGCCAACTTACCGTTATTAGAAACAGAACAACCCGAAAACATAATTGGAGATTCAACAAATAATGCAATTCATTCTGGAGTTGTTAATGGTGTTTTAGCTGAAATTGATGGTGTTATCAGTCAATACAAGTTAAAATTTCCACATTTAACAATTATTTTAACAGGAGGAGACGCCAATTTTTTGTCTAAACAATTAAAAAGTAGCATATTTGCCAACTCTAATTTCCTTTTATTAGGATTGAATTATATTTTACAATTTAACTTAAACGAATGATAAAAAAACTTGTATTAGTTTTTATTGCTGTATTTGCAATTCAAAGTTACGCTCAAGAAGGTTCTGCTTCACCATATTCTTTCTACGGAATAGGTAGTTTAAAATTTAAAGGAACTGTTGAGAATCAAAGTATGGGAGGAATAGGAGTTTATATGGATAGTATTCACGTAAACTTAAAAAACCCAGCATCATACGGAGGTGATAATTTAGCTCTATATAATAACGAAGGAAGGCCTGTAAAGTTCTCTGTTGGAGGCTCTCACTCAAGAACAACATTAAAAAGTAACACGAGTTCTGATAAAGTATCGTCATCAACATTTGATTACATAGCGTTATCTATACCTATGGGTAAATTAGGTATTGGTGTTGGACTTATTCCTTACACTTCTGTAGGATACAAGTTAGAAACACTAAATGCAGCTGGAGCTTTAAGTGATAGATTTAGAGGTGAAGGCGGCGTTAATAGAACATATTTATCTGCAGGATATAAAATAAACGATAATTTTAGTGTAGGTGTTGATGCAAGGTATAACTTTGGTAAAATAAAAAATAGCACTATAGAGTTTTTATATAATAATGACGGAGCTCTTACACAATATCAATCTCGAGAAAATAACATATCAGATTTAAGTGGTTTATCATTTAATTTAGGTTTATCTTACAAAAAAATGATTACTGATAAGTTAGAGTTAATGTCATCGTTAACATACTCGCCAAAGAGTAATCTTAACTCTAGAAACGAAAGATATTTCAATACAATTGTTATTGATGCATCAGGAAGAGAATTAATTGTGAATACATTAAACGCAAATTTAGAAGCTCGCGGATTGAAAGAAACAGAGTTGACACTTCCGTCTACTTGGTCTTTAGGAGCAGGCGTTGGACAGCCTAGAAAATGGTTTGTAGGTGCCGAATACACAGCGCAAAAAACAAGTGACTTTTCAAACGCATTATATGCATCAACAAATACGAAATTTGAAGATGCTACAACCTTTTCTTTAGGAGGTTTTTTTATACCTAATTACAATTCCTTTAGTTACTTAAGTCGTGTGGTTTACAGAGCTGGAGTACGTTTTGAAAAGACAGGTTTAAATATAAACAATCAGTCTATAAAAGAGTTTGGCATATCTTTTGGAGTAGGAATACCAGTTGGAAGTTTGAGAGCTTTTTCAAATGCTAATTTTGGTGTAGAAATTGGTAACAGAGGAACAACAAATAGTAACTTAATACAAGAGAATTTTGTTAACTTCAACTTAAGTTTGTCGTTGAACGATAGATGGTTTCAAAAACAAAAATATGATTAAACGCGAAAAATTTAATATTATGAAAACGAGAATTACATTAGTAGCTTTAATGCTATTTTTAGGCTTTAATTTATCACATGCTCAAAATGAGCAAGATATAAATTCATTGTCTTTAATGACTGAAGCGGCTAAAGCAGATAAATGTGACGAAGGTTATAAGCACTTTATGGAGCTTAGGCAAAGAAACCCAAAATTTCATTTAGGTATATATAAATATGGTGAGGATATTTTAGAATGTAAGATTGATAAATCTTCTGGAGCTGAAAAAACAGCTTTTATAAATGATTTAGTAAAACTTTGGGAAGAAAGAGCTATTCATTTTGCAAGTAAAACTCCCAAAGGCGAATATGCTGCAAAAGCTTGCCAGTTACAGTATGATAACAGAGAGTTGTTAAATAAATCTACTGAAGAGTTATACGCTTGTTTTGATGCAGCTTATAAATTAGATTCAGAGACATTTACAAATCCTAAATCATTATATACGTACTTTTCTTTAATGGTAGATTTATATGATTCAGGTAAAAAACCAGCAGAAGATTTATTTAATAAATATGATGATGTTGTAGAAAAAGTAGAATCTGAAGTAGGTAACTATTCTGAAAAATTAAACAAGCTTATTGAAAAAGAAGATGCAGGAACAGCATTGACTAAAAAAGATAATAGCTACAAAAAATACTATGAAAGTTATTTAAAAGCTTACGATCAAATTTTAGGAGGTATCGATCAAAAATTAGGTGAGCGTGCAAATTGCGAGACTTTAATTCCTCTTTACCAAAAAGGATTTGAGCAAAACAAAGGAAACGCAGAATGGTTACAACGTGCAGCTGGTAAAATGTCTTCTAAAGAATGTACAGACGATCCGTTATTCTTTAAGTTGGTAAATGCTTACCATGAGTTAAGTCCATCGGCTAATTCAGCTTACTATTTAGGTATCTTAAAGGATAAAGAAGGTAAATCTTCTGAAGCAATTAAGTTTTACGAGCAAGCAATTAGTTTAGAAACTGATAACATCAAAAAAGCTAGACTTAATGAAAAAATTGGTGATAAACTAAAAGGAAGAGGAAGTTATGGTAGTGCAAGAAATTTCTATTCTCAAGCATTAAAATTAAACCCATCAAACGGAAGGCCTCACTTAAGAATAGCAGCAATGTATAATGCTAGTGCAAATAACTGTGGAGATTCTAACTTTAACAAGCGTGCTGTTTTCTGGTTAGCTGCTAGCGAAGCTGAAAAAGCAGGACGTGTAGATCCTACTTTAAAGAAAATTGCAGCTCAAACGGCTGCTAGCTATAGAGCAAAAGCTCCAACTAAAACAGAGATTTTCCAAGCTGGTAAGCAAGGTCAAACTATTAGCATTGGATGCTGGATAAGCAGAAGCGTTTCTGTACCAAAAATATAATGAGAAAAACGTTTTTACATAATATATCAAACATAGTCACAGTTATTACTGTGGCTATGTTTTTTTCATGTAACAACAATTACAATGAAGTAAAAAAAATAGGCATTTCTGAAAATGAGCCTATTGGAGAAGCTGAACAAATAGATTTAAAATATACCGATTCAGGACGTGTAACAGCCAATCTTATTAGTCCTAAAATGATAGATTTCACAAATAGGTCTTTCGCATTTAGAGAGTTTCCTAATGGTGTGCACTTAAACCTATTTGATAAGCAAAACAAAAAAAGTACAATCATAGCCGATTATGCTATAGTATATGAGAAAACAGGTCTCATAGATTTACAAGGAAACGTAGTGCTTGCTTCTCATGAAAAAGATACGCTTTTTGCAGAGCAACTATATTTTGATGAAGCAAACGAGTGGCTTTTTACTAACAAACCAGTTACTTTCAAATCTAAAGGCGATTTAGCTAAAGGAAACGTTTTTGATACCGATAAAGATTTTTCTCAAGTAAGCCTTATTGAGATGAATAACTCTGTAATGACAGTAAAAGAATAATAAATCTAGATTTTTATTCTTGCTAAATTCTTTCAAAATAAAATAAAAAAGAATCTCCTCTTTTTTTTATTTATCTTTACCTAATTAATTTTTTAGATTTTTTTAATGAAACTATTTAAGTTTTTCCAATACGCCTATTTAATTTTTGGTGTTGTATTTATTTATGATGCAGTAAGCAAGTATATGCAAACCGAAACAATTGCTTACACATCTATTCTTCTTGCAGCTACAGCTATATTTATGTTTTTCTTCAGAAGAAAATTCAATAAAAGATTTGATAATAAAGATTAGCAAAGATAAATGAGTTTAGAGCTGCTTATCATAATTTTATCCTTATTGCTATCAGCCTTTTTCTCGGGTATGGAAATTGCCTATGTCTCATCAAACAAAATACACATTGAGATAGAGAAAAAACAGAGCGGTATTTTAGCAAAAGTTTTATCAAAACTAACGGCAAGACCATCAAAATTTATTGCAACCATGCTTATTGGTAACAACATAGCATTAGTAATTTATGGCTTGTTTATGGGTGAACTTTTGGTAGCTTGGTTTTTATCAATGTTGCCTTCAGATTATGACATGGTAAATTACCTTTTGGTAGACTTAAGCCTGCTTTCTCAAACTATTATATCAACATTAGTAATACTTATTACAGCCGAGTTTTTACCTAAAGTGTTTTTTCAAATTTATGCAAACACTTTGCTTAAGCTTTTAGCTATTCCAGCATATATGTTTTATATGCTGTTTACCTTTATTTCAGATTTTGTAATCTGGATTTCAGACTTTGTATTAAAAAAGTTTTTTAAAACCGAAGGAGATCAAATTCAATTAGCATTTACCAAAGTAGAATTAGGTAACTACATAAGTGAGCAAATGGAGTCTGTTGAAGAGCATGATGATATTGATAGTGAAATACAAATATTTCAAAATGCGCTAGAGTTTTCTGAAGTAAAAGCACGTGAAGTAATGGTGCCAAGAACAGAAATTATAGCTGTTGAGATTAAAGAAACTACAAAAGCACTTAATGCTTTGTTTACAGAAACAGGTTGTTCAAAAATATTGGTTTATAAAGAAAATATAGATGATATTTTAGGTTATGTGCACTCATTTGAGTTGTTTAAAAAACCTAAAACAATAAAATCTGTAGTCATGCCGGTTGAGTTTGTTCCTGAAACAATGCTTATAAAAGATGTTTTAAATATTTTAACCAAAAAGCGTAAAAGTATAGCAGTTGTTCTTGATGAGTATGGTGGTACTTCAGGAATAATGACCGTTGAAGATATCATGGAGGAACTCTTTGGTGAAATTGAAGATGAGCATGATACAGTAGTACTTCATGAAGAAAAAATAGATGATGAAACCTATTTGCTGTCAGCAAGACTAGAAGTAGACTACCTAAATGAAACCTATAAATTAAACCTACCTGAAAATGAAAATTATGAAACTTTAGGAGGCTTAATAGTCGATCAAACCGAAGGTATTCCTGAACAAAATGAAGTTATTGTAGCTGACGGATATCAATACACTATTATTGAAGTGTCTAACACAAAAATAGACTTAGTAAAACTAAAAATCCTACAAGAAGATTAATTTCCTAATAATTAAACTAATTAATGCGACTATCTACTTTTATTATTAAATAGAAAATGGTATTTTCGCGCACTATATTGTAAAAAATTTAAATGACAGATGGCAGTTTTAAATAAAATTAGACAACGCTCACTTTTCTTAATCCTAATCATTGCATTAGCTTTATTTTCATTCGTATTAGCCGATTTATTTAGAAATGGAAGTGCGCTTACATCAAAATCTCAAAACATTGTAGCAACAATCAATGGTAAAGATATTACCAGAGAAGACTTTATGCAAAAAGTTGAAATTGCTCAACAACAAACACCTTCAGCAACTAGCAACCAAATCATGAATCGTGTTTGGGACCAAGAAGTTAGACAAGCTGTAATGCAAACACAATTTGACCATCTTGAAATATCTATTGAGAAAGATCAGGTAAAAGAGCTGCTTAAAGGGGCGCTTTCAAACAACCCTAACTTTTTAAATGAAGATGGTATTTTTGATGAAGCAAAATTATCAGAATACATTGCTAACTTAAAAGCGACTTCTGCTCAAGCGTACCAACAATGGAAAGACTATGAAAATAGTTTGGCATTAAACGCGATGCAACAAGATTATTTTAATATGGTAAAGTCAGGAATGACAGGAACATTGGCAGAAGGAGAATTAGAGCATAAACTAGAAGGAGACAAAGTAGATATAAAGTTTGTACAAATACCTTACGCATCTATTCCTGATAGTACCGTAACTGTATCAAAATCTGAAATAAACAATTACATAAACGCTCACAAAAAACAATACGAAGTTCAAGCTTCAAGAAGTATTCGTTATGTAGAGTTTAAAGAAGTAGCATCTGTTGAAGATGAAAATGCAATCAAAAATGAATTAGCAGAGCTGTTAAAAGATCGTGTTGTTTACAATGAGGTTGCAAAAACAAATGACACTATCATTGGTTTTCAAAAAGTAACAAACTACAAAGAATATGTAAATGCTAATTCTGATCAAAAATTTGATGACCGCTTTGTTTTCAAATCAAGCTTACCATCTGTAGCTGCTGATAGCATTTTTAACTTAAATGTAGGTGAAGTTTATGGTCCTTATAAAGACAATAACCAGTTTAAAATAACAAAAATGGTAGCTGTGACACAGTTACCAGATTCTGTTAAAGCTAGACATATTCTAATACCTTTTGTAGGAGCTTCTAGCGCACCAGAAGATGCACAAGTTAAAACTGATGCTAAAAAAACAGCTGATAGCTTATTAGCAATACTTAAAAACGATACATCAAAATTTGGTGAGTTTGTAACAGAATTTTCATCAGACCAAGGAAGTGTAAACAATGGTGGTAGTTATGATTATTTTCCATATAACAGAATGGTTCCAGCATTTAGAGACTTCACGTTTGAAAACAACACAGGCGATTTAGGTGTTGTTGAAACGCCTTACGGATTTCATATCATAGAAATTGAAGGTCAGAAAAACAAGCAACGCGCTGTAAAGGTAGCTACTATAGCAAGAACAATAGAGCCTTCAGACGCAACAATAGATAACGTGTTTAGAGACGCATCAAGTTTTGAAATAGCTGTTGAAAAATCTGAATTTCCAACAGTAGCTGAAGAAAAAGGATATGTAATTCGTCCAGTTAGTAAAATGAAAGTATTAGACGAAAATATACCTGGTTTAGGAAATCAAAGAAGTATTGTTCGCTGGGCTTTTGAAGAAGGTACAGATATAGGTGATGTAAAACGTTTTACGACACCAACAGGTTATGCAATTGTACAATTAACTGAAATAAATGTGGCAGGTATGATGAATACTGAAGATGCTTCAGTAACGGCATTACCAATTATCAGAAAACAGAAAAAAGCTGAAATAGTAAAGAATAGAGTTACTGCTACAACATTAGATGCTTTGGCTTCAGCTGAAGGACAAACAGTAAGATCTTCATTAGCAATTAACATGAAAAACCCAACAATATCTGGAGCTGGAAAAGAAGGCGTTGTTGTAGGTGCTGCTTTTGGTCTTGAAGAAGGAGAAACTTCAGGTCTTATTGAAGGAGAAAAAGGTGTATATATGGTTCAAGTAACCAAAAAGACTCCAGCAACTGCACTTGATAATTATCAAGGTTTTGCAAATCAAGTGTCAAATACTAAAGCTGCTACAGTAAATAGTAAGTTATATAACGCACTTAAAGATGCTGCAGAAATAGAAGATAATAGAGCTGCTACAGTTCAATAAAGTTAACTTAACTAACCAAAGAAATTAGCCTCGCATTTTGTGAGGCTTTTTTTATGAATTACATTAGCATGTCTTGATACGGAATAATAGTATTAAAACCTTTTGAACTAAAATAAGAAGCAGGATTCTTTTTTGAAGTAACTAAAATAAAATCGCCGCCCCAAGCACCAAGACTTTTTATTTGTCCGTTAAAATCAGAAAACAACTTTTCCTTAATAGGAACTTGTTGGGTTACCTTTGAAATAATAGTTTCGTGTTGTGAAATAAGAGATTCAAAATCACTTAATGTGTTGCTGTTTATAATCTCTGAAGTAAGTTTGCTAATCGCTAAAACAGCGTTTGGAATGTTTACAGCGTTAGCTTTGTAATGAGCAATACCTTCACGGCTATTTTGTTTTTTGTTGAGGTAAACAAAATACAAACAGTCTTTATATGCAGGGTTAAAATTGATTTGTTTAACGTGTCTTTTTGTGTCTTGGTTCTTTAATAATTTATAGGTTATTGCAGTGCTGTTTTGAGCACAGGCAATATCATAGCCGCTTCCTCCAAAAGTTAGTTCTAAAAGCTCATAAGCATCAACTTTAGCCCAATTGGCAATATTGTTTATTAATGTAGATGATGTTCCTAATCCCCAGTTTCTTGGGAATGTTAATTTGTTTTTTACATCAAATCCGGTAGTTAAAAAATCAGGATTAAGGTTTTTTGTAGCTTTTAGTATTTGTATTAATTTTTGAGTTATAGGGTTGTCAAGGTCACCTTTATTAATAGTTTTTAGGGTGTTTATATCAATACTTGTGTCATACCAGATATTGCTATTTTCATCAAAATTTTCCCAGTTTAGTCTAGATTCGTTATTGCTCTTTGCAGAAAGTGATTGTCCAAACTTGGTAGGTATTGATAATGCTAAAGCACCATCAAGAACAACATATTCTCCTGTAATCAATAATTTACCGTGACTAAAAGTATTCATTAAGCTCTTATTTTTTCTATGGCTTCAACCACAGCGCTATGTGTTACGGTGTGAGTTTTAAAATGATTAACCAGAAGTTCTTTCTCTTTATTAGTGGCTTCAAATTGATTTAGAATATTCATTAAATGCATTTTCATGTGACCTTCTTGAATGCCAGTGGTTGTTAACGAACGTAAAGCAGCAAAATTTTGAGCTAAACCAGCAACGGCAACTATTTGCATAAGTTCTTTAGCTGTAGGTTTATGTAATAATTCTAATGCTAATTTTACTAAAGGGTGTAAACTGGTTAAACCACCAACGGTTCCTAGTGCTAGAGGAATTTCAATCCAAAATTTAAAAACACCATCATTTATAGAAGCATGCGTTAAGCTAGAGTATTTACCTTTTTTTGAGGCGTATGCATGAACACCAGCTTCAACAGCCCTAAAATCATTTCCTGTAGCCAAAACAACAGCATCAATACCATTCATAATTCCTTTATTATGCGTTACAGCTCTATAAGGTTCTGCTTCGGCAATATTAACAGCCTGAACAAATTTTCTAGCAAATTCATCGGCGTCCATATTATCATTTTCTGTCAAATCAGTAACAGGGCAACTTACTTCAGCACGAACGAGACATTCAGGAACATAGTTAGAGAGTATGCTCATAACAACGTCTATTTGTTTTTCAGATTCAGAAAAATCTTTAAACACAAGGGCTTCTTCTTTAAATGTTTTAGCAAACTGCTCTAAACATGAATTTATAAAATTGGCACCCATAGCGTCAAGGGTTTCAAAAGTGGCATGAAGCTGATAATATCCTTCAATATTGTGAGATTTGTCACGTAGCTCAATATCTATAATGCCGCCACCACGTTTTTCCATGTTTTTAGTGATAGGCTTCGCGTCTTCAATAAGTTTAGGTTTTATTGTAGAAAAGAAGTTTTTAAGTGACTCAAAACTACCTTGAAACATAAAATGTACTTGTCCTATTTTGGTAGTTGATAAAACTTCAGCCTTAAAACCACCGCGATCCATCCAGAATTTTGCAGCCTTGCTAGCTGCAGCAACAACAGAGCTTTCCTCAATAGCCATTGGTATTGTGTATAGTTTGTTATTGATTAAAAAATTAGGAGCAACACCTAGTGGTAAATAATAATTGGTAATGGTGTTCTCTATAAACTCGTCATGAAGCTGTTGAAGTTTATCGTCAGAATTCCAATATTGTTTAAGTATATGTTTCGCGTTTTTATTATTAGAAAAATAGGTATCTACAATCCAATCAATTTTTTTGGATTTAGACAGTTTTGAAAAACCAGAAATAGATTTACTCATACAATATAATTTTAAAAAGCAAAGATACTATTCTTGATTGCAATGTCCTACAAATGCTTATTTAACTGTTAATAAATACGGTTTTTTGCATAATTTTTAGTAAACTTGACATCATTTTGTATAAAAGATATTATTTAATGAAAATAATCAAACACATCTTCATCTTTTGCTTTTTAGCAACTACTTTAACATCAGCTCAAAATAAAGAAATTACATTAGAAGAGATATGGCAAGGAGCCTTTAGAATGGAACGTATGGATGCGCTGCATTCTATGAAAAATGGCCAGCAATATTCTGTTTTAAACTTTGACCGAGCTTCAGGCTCAACAACAGTTGACGTATATGATTACAAAACTTTGAAAAAAGTAAAAACATTAGTTAGTTCAAAAGATATTGAAGCTATAAAATATTTCACGAACTATACATTTAGTGATGATGAAACTCAAATATTACTAGCTACAGATGTTGAGTCTATTTTTAGACGCTCAACACTAGGTAAATACTACATTTATAACACAAAAAACAATCAAGTTATACTGGTTGCAGAAGAGAAAATTCAAGAACCAACCTTTTCTCCTGATGGCACAAAAGTAGCTTACGGTTATGATAATAATTTGTTTGTAAAAGATTTAGAGTCAGGAAAGACTACGCAAATTACATCAGATGGAGAGAAGAATAAAATAATCAATGGTATTACAGACTGGGTTTACGAAGAAGAATTTGGTTTTGTTCGTGCTTTTGAATGGAATGCAGCAAGCAATAAAATAGCCTTTATACGCTTTGATGAAACAAATGTACCAGAGTTTTCTATGGATGTTTATGGTCAGGCTTTATACCAGACGCAACATGTTTTTAAATACCCAAAGGCCGGAGAAGCTAATGCGGTTGTTTCGTTACATATATACAATGTGAAATCTGATAAATCTGCCGAAGTAAAAGTAGATAAAGCTTATAGTGATTTTTACATTCCTAGAATAAAATGGACAAATGATGCAGATGTGTTAAGTGCTCATTACATGAATCGTCATCAAAATGCATTAGATTTATGGATGATAAATGCTAATACCAATACAGCAAAATTAGCTTTAGCCGAAACCGATAAAGCCTATATTGATGTTACTGATAATTTAACTTTCTTAAAGGATAATAGCTTTATTTGGACAAGCGAAAAAGATGGTTACAATCACATATATCATTATGATAAAGATGGCGCGTTAATTAATCAGGTTACCAAGGGTAATTGGGAAGTAACTAGCTACTATGGTTATGATGATAAATCACACAGAATCTTTTATCAATCTACAGAAAATGGTTCTATTAATAGAGATGTTTATTCTATAAAATTAAACGGACGTGACAAAAAGCGTTTAACAAAAAGTGAGGGAACCAATAGAGCATCTTTTAGTGCTGATTTCTCTTATTTTATAAACACATTTTCAAGTGCTTCAACACCACCAGAATATACTTTAAACAGTGCTAAATCAGGAAGCTTAATAAAGAGTATAAAAGACAACGATAAGCTGTCAGAGAAATTATTAGACTATAAAACATCAAAAAAAGAGTTTAGTACCATTCATGTAAACGGAAACGATTTAAATATGTGGATGATTAAACCAGCTGATTTTGACGAATCAAAGCAGTACCCATTGTTTATGTATCAATATTCTGGACCAGGCTCTCAAAGTGTTGCAAATAGTTGGAATAGTGCAAACGATTATTGGTATCAATATTTAGCACAAAAAGGCTATGTTGTAGTCTGTGTAGATGGTCGCGGAACAGGATTTAAAGGGGCAGACTTTAAAAAAGTAACACAAAAAGAATTAGGAAAATACGAAGTAGAAGACCAAATACAAGCCGCAAAAAAATTAGGAGAGCTTCCTTACATTGATGCTTCTAGAATTGGAATTTGGGGTTGGAGTTACGGTGGCTTTATGAGTAGCAATGCTTTGTTTAAAGGTAATGATGTTTTTAAAATGGCTATCGCTGTAGCGCCAGTAACAAGCTGGAGATTTTATGACTCTATTTACACAGAACGATACATGACAACACCTCAAGAAAATCCGAGTGGTTATGATGAAAATTCACCAATTAATCATGTCGATAAGTTGAAAGGTGATTTTCTGTTAATTCATGGTACAGGCGATGATAATGTGCACGTACAAAACACTATGCGAATGGTTGAGGCTTTAATTCAAGCAGATAAGCAATTCGAATGGATGATTTACCCTGATAAAAATCACGGTATTTACGGAGGAAACACAAGATTGCATTTGTATAAAAAAATGTCAAATTTTATAGATAAAACTTTAGGGGATAAAATAGAAAAACCTAAAACGAAAGAATCTGTGAAATCAGAAATAAAAGGATAATACTAACTAATAGACTACTAACTAATAATTATAAATATGGAATTTAAATTTGGAGGTTCAGAAATTAATCAAAGGACTGTTTTAGGCCATCCGTCAGGATTATTTGTATTGTTTTTTACTGAAATGTGGGAGCGATTTTCCTACTATGGTATGCGCGCATTATTGGTGCTTTTTTTAGTAACAACAGTGATTGATGGTGGCTGGGAATGGGAGCGAGCTGATGCTTTGGTGCTTTATGGATGGTATACAGGATTGGTTTACTTAACTCCAATAATTGGTGGTTTTATAGCTGATAAACTTTTAGGCTATAGAAAAGCAGTTGTTTTAGGTGCATTTATTATGACTTTAGGGCATGCTTCTATGGCACTAGAAGGCATTACGTCAGTGTTTTTCTACCTAGGGTTATTATGCTTAATATTAGGAAACGGTTTGTTTAAGCCTAATATCTCGTCTATGGTAGGGCAACTATATAAAACACAAGGGAAAGAAAAAGATGCTGGATATACTATTTTTTACATGGGAATTAACGCAGGAGCTTTTTTAGGAATTTTACTTTGTGGATATATAGGAGAAAAAGTAGGATGGCACTATGGATTTGGTTTGGCTGGTATCTTTATGTTTATAGGTATGTTGCAATTTTATTTTGCGCAAAAAATATTTGGAAATATAGGGCTGCAACCTAAAAAAACAAACGATCTTGATGATGTTGTAGAAGACTCTATAGAAGATTTAGAAGAAAATATAGAAGCTGTTAAAGATGAAGCTCAATCATCTCGCGTAGTAAAAGATAGAATGACTGTTATTGGTATTTTTGCTGTGTTTACCGTGTTTTTCTGGTGGGCTTTTGAACAAGCAGGTGGTTCTATGACTATTTTTGCTGCTGATTACACAGATAGAGCTTTAGAGGGAAGTGCTGCAATGACATTTAAAATTGTTAACTCTATTATTACTTTAGTGCCTATGTTTGTTATTAGCTGGGTATTGTTCCTGCTTTTTAAGCAAACATTTGGTTCGTATGCAAAGTCTAATATTTGGTTGGGATTAAGTTTTGTTATTATTTGGGGAATCGTTTTATGGATGTTAAAAAGAGAATTTGATGCTGACACAAGCGAAGTTCCTGCATCATGGTTCTCTGTATTAAATTCGTTGTTTATTATTCTATTCGCACCCGTGTTTTCTAAAATATGGGAAAGTAAATTTAATCCGTCAGGACCAGTAAAGTTTGCTATAGGCTTACTTTTAGTTGGTTTAGGTTTCGGTGTTTTAGCATATGGAGCAATGAATATTCCAGAAGGAGCAAAAACAGCATCAGTTAGTTTAATGTTTCTAGTGTTTGCATATTTGTTGCATACGTTAGGAGAGCTTTGTGTATCACCAGTAGGGTTGAGCTATGTTAGTAAATTGGCGCCAATCAAGTTAGTTAGTATGATGTTTGGGATTTGGTTTGTTTCAAATTTCGTAGCTAACCTATTAGGAGGTTTAACAGGAAGTTTTATTGATCCAATTTCAGAAGAGTATGGTCTATCTGTTTTCTTCCTGATTTTTACTGTTATACCTATAGCTGCAGCTTTAATTATGTTAGTATTAACACCTATGATTAAACGCAAAATGCATGGTATTAAATAGAAATGTTTTGAATCTAATTCTATTTTTAACTAACTAAATTTATATGAATACGGATATTGAAAATTTATTTAAAGATAAGGTAATTGGGCATCCTGCAGGATTGTTTGTGTTATTCTTTACTGAAATGTGGGAGCGATTTTCATTCTACGGGATGAGAATTCTTTTGGTACTATTTTTAACGGCGCCGATGTTGAGTGAAAATCCTGGTTGGGATTGGCCAAGAGAGCATGCATTAGCATTAATAGGTACTTATGCATCACTTTTATATTTAACACCAATTTTAGGCGGTTGGATAGCTGATAAAATTACAGGTTATAGAATAGCAGTCGTTATAGGGTGTGTAATTATGACACTTGGGCATGTTGCAATGGCTTTTGAAACAACTGCTTCATTTTATTTTGGTTTGGCATTATTGGTAATAGGTACAGGTTTTTTTAAGCCAAATATTACATCTATTATTTCTACTATGTATAAAGGGAAAGAGTCTAAAAAAGATGGCGCTTATACAATATTTTACATGGGAGTTAATGCGGGTGCATTTTTTGGTATGATGCTATGTGGCTATTTAGCAGAAAACTTTGGGTGGTCTTATGGTTTTGGACTTGCAGGTGTTTTCATGCTATTAGGTATGTTACAGTTTTGGTTAGCAGGTAGCCTTTTTGGAAGTATAGGAGCTAAACCAACAAAAGTTCACGAAGTAGAATTACCACAAAATATTAATGAAGAAGCTCCTAAGGCACATGATGCAGAGTCTGAAGAAAAATTAAACCCTTTTACTATGTTTGATAAAGTGTTAATGACTTTATCTGCAATTGGAGGTTTATTATATTTATTCAATGATCCAATGGAAAAAATTGGAGACCTTAATATGTTGCCTTTTGAAATAGGCGGATTAAGTGGTTCTAATGTGGTTGTGTTAGCGGCTTTAGTTTTGTTTTTAGTGCTATTAGTTACCAGAATTGCTAGGTATATACCTGTGGTTAGAGATCGTATTATTGCGGTGTCTATTTTTGGTGTTTTTACAGTCTTTTTCTTCGCCTTTTTTGAGCAATCGTTGGGATCTATGACACTATTTGCACGCGACTATACAGATAGGACTCTAGTTGGTAGTTCGGCTATGGTGTTTAAAGTAATAGACGCATTATTAACGACAGTTCCTTTAATAATTATATCATGGGTATTAATACTTTTAGCTAAAAAAACATTCTCACGAATTGGTTTGTCAAACATTATTTTGGCAGTAGCTTTTATTGGTTTATGGGCTTTAGTTTTATACCGATTGAATGATAAATTTTCACAAGATGGAAATGAGGTTGAAGCAACTTGGTTCGGAATATTAAATTCATTTTTTATCATTACACTTGCGCCATTATTCTCAAGATGGTGGGAAAGTAAATACAATCCTAGTGCAGCAATGAAATACGGTATAGGATTAATATTATTAGGTTTAGGATTTGCATTCTTATCTTATGGAGCAGGCGATATTCCTTCAGGAGCAAAAACGGCATCTGTGAGTATGATATTTTTAATAATGGCCTATTTATTTCATACTATGGGAGAGCTTTGTATTTCGCCTGTAGGACTATCTTATTTAAGTAAACTAGTACCGGCTCGAATGATTGGTTTTATGTTTGGAGTATGGTATTTAGCCATTGCAGTAGGACAAAAAGCAGCCGGAACTATGGGAGGTATGATTGATAAAATTTCTGAAACATATTCGTTGAGTACCTTTTTCTTAATATTTACACTAGTGCCAATAGGCGCAGGATTAGTTGCTATAGTATTAAATCCGCTGCTTAAACGCTTAATGCATGGTGTACGTTAATCAATGTATATTTTTTAAAATTAACTTAAACACTCCATTTTTTGGAGTGTTTTTTGTAAGTTAGGCATAGGTTTTGCAACCAATAGTGGAGCTAATAATTTTTAATTGTTTATAAATTCAAACCGCATGAAAAACATACTTTATATTATAACATTAATTTTTTTAATTCCTGTTAGCAGCATTGCTCAAGAGATAAATTGGGTGACTTTAGAAGAGGCTGTTAAGCTTCAAAAGAAACATCCTAAAAAGATTATGATGGATGCTTATACAAATTGGTGTGGACCTTGTAAAATGCTAGACAAAAACACGTTTAAAAATAAAGATGTAGTGGCTTATGTAAATAAGCATTACTACGCAGTAAAGTTTAATGCTGAAGGAAATGAAACAATAAACTTTAAAGATAGAACATTCAAAAATCCAAGTTACGATCCTGCAAAAGAAAACAGGCGTAATTCTCCGCATGAGATGTCAAGATATTTTGGAATTAGATCGTACCCAACAATTTTATTCTTGGATGAAAAAGGCGACCTTCTGGCTCCAATTATAGGATACAGAACTCCACAACAGTTAGAGTTATACCTGAAATTGTTTAAAAATGATGACCACGTAAATTTCAAGACACAAAATGATTTTTCTGCTTATGCCGATGATTTTAAGCCTGAATTCTCAAATTAGATATTTAGTCTAACTTAAAAATATAAGCTCCCTTTTCATAAGTAGAATGAAATGGGAGTTTTTCTTTTCTACACGTTTCCTTCCATCTAGTTACATACGATTTATAATTGCTTCCATCAGCAATGATTGTTTTGGGTTTTAATGAATCTATGACGCGTTTTAAGTGTATTTTAGGGGAGTTTCTTAATAGGATATAATCTGTCGTAAAAGATTTTATTTGGTAAGTGTTAAGGCTGTCTATGATTAATAAGGTTTTATTGTTTATTGAATAAACATTCTTTAAAGAGTCAGCCTTTACAGTTGTTATAAAATTACTTACAGCATATTTTGTTAGCATTGTTTCTTTTGTAATAGGCTGTTTTAAGTTGGAATAAATGTTTAACTGTTTTCCTTTTTGAAAACCAAGTACGCTCTGTTTGCTTTTTTGGAAGATGATATATTCATCGCTTGTTTCATGCTGAAATTTGTTGAATATAAGGGTAGATTGAAATAGGATGATTGCAACAAGGCATATTACTAAACGCTTAAAGGTCTTTATCGTCAAATACCTAACAAAAGCTATGATGAGTAAATAACAAACAAAGAGTAAAATTCCATTTATTGAGATGTCTTTAAATAAAAACGACTCTTGTTGTGCTACCCATTTAAAGAATAGGTTCATAGCGTCTATAATGTCACCATAAAAATTTGTGATAATGTTTTTGGGTATGTTTAATGTAGCCATTATTATAACAATAAATCCATACCCTAAAATAAAGCCCAAAAAGGGAATGATTACCATATTTGTCAATAAGAATAAACCAGGAAATTGATGAAAATAATATAAACTTATAGGTAAAACACCTATTTGAGCAGCTATAGAAACCGTAGCATAATTAAACACCTTATTTGGTAACCAAAATCTTGTTTTTATAGGGTTGTAGAGCAAGGGTTGTATGGTAACAATACCAATAACAGCAAGGTAGCTCATTTGAAAACCTACTTCAAATAAAAACATAGGTTTAAACAATAGCAAAACAAACACCGATATAGCAAGAGTGTTGAAAATATTATGCGGTCTATTTAAGTTAATGGCAATAGCAACTGCGGTAAACATAGTCACGGCTCGAACCACTGATGGTGACAGCCCTGCAATGATTGCAAACAACCAAAGAATAGTAACAATTAAAAAAGCTTTAATTAGTTTGCCATGCTTACCTCTGTTCAAAAAAGAAAAAAGAAACTCAAGCATAAACAGGATAATACCAATGTGAAGTCCTGAAATTGCTAAAATATGAATAGCGCCAGCATTAGCATAATCCTGATAAAGCGCTTTGTCAATGTTTTGTCTTTGACCCAGTAATAGCGCATTATTTACGGCTAATTCATTTTTAGAAAAATCAAATGTTTCTAATTTTTTATTAACAAACTGTCTTACTCTATTTGCATATCCTAAAATAGAGAATGTATTATGACTTATAATAAGAGTGTGATTATTGTCACTATATATTTGAGCGTAAACATATTGCTTTTTTAAATAGGCTTTATAATTAAATTGATCCGGATTTTTAGGAGGTTTTAGTTTCTGTAAATTGGCATTAATAATGAGTTTGTCATCTACATTTAGTGTGTTTTTACTGCTGTCAAAAGCGATGTTTAAAAGTATTTTGCCAACTGCTTTAGTTGTATCTATTCTGTTGATTTTAGCAATGTATCTAGCATTGTAAGTGTTAGGTTTTAAAACCTCTCGTATAGTTACATAAATGTTTGATGTACTAGTTTTAGAAAAATCATAAATACTTGAGTAATGACTTTTATAAAGCTTTTGATTATGGATGTTTACAGTGAGTATGCCTATGGATAACATAGCAAGATATGATACTAATCCAAACCAAACAGTTGGTTTAAAAGCGCGCAAACTTGTTTGATAAATAACAAAAAGTATGATGATAAGAGTGATTGATAATAGCAAAGAAACATCAAGCGAGATTGTTGAATAATATCCCACTAAAATACCAGCAATTAACCAAAAAGCTAGTTTAACTATTGCAAAATCAAGAAGTTTCACAATAGTAAGTTACAGAAAAAAATTATAATACGCGGCGTGCCTGTACAAAAGCAAAGTACCAGTAACGTTCTGATAATGAAGAAATCATAACGCCTTTACTTGTTGAGGCATGAATAAACTCAACATAACCAGTACGTGTGCTAGTAACAATACCAACATGGTTTACTGACCGACTATTTTTTCTTGTAGCAAAAAACACCAAGTCACCTTTTCTAACTTCTTTTAAATCTATCCAGTTACCATGAGTAGCAAGACTTCCGGTAGTTCTAGGTAACAAAATATTTTCACTTTTATAGGCTGTGTTTACCAGTCCAGAACAATCCATACCTTTTCTAGTAGTGCCACCATATTTATATTTTACACCTTCAAACTGTTTAGCGTACTTAACAATTTTATCAGCTTCAGCTGAACTTGAATAGTGCTTTGTGGTAGGTTTGGTAACTGTTTTTGTTGTCCTTGTTTTAGAAGTTGATTTACCTTGTTTTGTAGACTTACAAGACGATAAACATAAACAGAAAAATAATAATAAAACCAGTTTTTGCATGGCTCGAAAATAAACAATTTTGTTATTAAAAATGATATAACATTATAAAAAGTTGATTGGGATTATTTTAAAAAACAATTACATTTACCTCATAAAATGTATTGATGTTTATGAATGTTATTGACTTGTTTTCTGGATGTGGCGGATTGGGATTAGGTTTTAAATGGGCAAATTACAGCACAGTATTAGCAAGTGATATAGATGAAAATTGCGAAAAAACATATACGCATAACTTTCCCAATGTTCCTTTTATTCAAAAGGATTTAAGAGACATATCAACCAAGCAAATACAGGATATTGTTTCAGGAAAATCTATCGATGTTGTGGTTGGAGGACCTCCATGTCAAGGCTTTTCTCTAGCTAATAAAAACAGAAATAAAGTTGAGGACGACCCGAGAAACGAGCTTTTTTATGAGTTTGTTAGAGTGGTGAAAGATTTACAGCCTAAAGCATTTATTATGGAGAATGTAAGAGGTTTGTTATCTATGAAAAAAGGTCAAGTTATTAAACTAATGAAAGAAGCATTTGAAAATGCAGGAATAGGTTATGAGGTAGATTATAAAATTTTATTAGCTTCAGATTATGGCGTGCCTCAAAATAGGCAACGTGTTATTATGATGGGAATAAGAAAAGACTTAAATATCAAGCCAGAATTCCCTAACAAATCTTATTCAAGGCCTGTTACAGTTTGGGAAGCTATCTCTGATTTACCTCAAATTAAAGCCTCTGAAGGAGATGAGAAAATGTCTTATCCAATTGAAGAAGCAAATACTTACCAATCATTTATGAGAACCAAAAGCAAGTCTGTTTTTAATCATGTTGCTATGCGTCATACTCAAAGATTAATAAACAGGTTTCAGGTAATTAAGGCAGGCGAATCTTTAGCTCATGTTTCGCAAGAGCATGCGGCTGTGAAGCGAGGTAATCCAAAAGAAAAATCAAAAATTGTATTTTCTCAAAACAATCAACGGTTGCATGCAAACAAACCTGCGCCTACCATTGCTGCGTCTTTTCAGAGTAATTTTATACATCCTTTTTTACATAGAAACTTTACAGCAAGAGAAGGTGCAAGGCTTCAATCTTTTCCAGATACATTTATTTTTAAAGGAATGCGAACCAAAATGAGTTGGGAAAAAGGTTTGAGTCAGTACCAACAAATAGGAAATGCTGTACCGCCTTTATTAGGATTTGCAATTGCAAAAAAACTTCACGAGTTGTTAGAAGGTTCTAAATTTAAAGAGTCAGATTTTAGGCTGTTTGAAGCGCCTGAATTACAGGAGACTTTTAAAGATTAATTCGGCTGTTTTTTTACTAGCACCTTTACCACCAAGTTTCTTTTCAAGCTCATAATAATTCATGAAAAATTTTGTGCGTTGATATTCGTCAAGTATCTTATCAAGTTCTTTTTTTAGGTTTTTAGAGTTGAAATCATCTTGAATAAGTTCTGTAACAACCTCTTTATTCATAATTAAGTTTACTAACGATATAAACTTTAAGTTGACAATACGTTTTCCTATTTGATAAGATATCCAGCTACCTTTATAGCAAACTACTTGAGGTACTTTGAATAAGGCTGTTTCTAGTGTAGCAGTTCCTGAAGTAACTAGCGCTGCTGTTGAAACGCTTAATAAATCATATGTTTTATTTGATATAAAGTGTACGTTGGAGTTTTTTATAAATTGTTTGTAAAAGCTATATTCTTGACTTGGAGCTCCTGCAATTACAAACTGATAATTAGGATAATCATTTACTAAATTTAACATTACAGAAAGCATTTTTGAAATCTCCTGTTTTCTACTGCCTGGTAGTAAAGCAATAATAGGTTTTTCACTCAATTCATGTTCTGCTCTAAAAGTGTATTCATCAACTTGTGTTCTACCTGCAATAGCATCAATTAAAGGGTGTCCAACAAAAGTAACATCATAATCATAGGTTTTGTAAAAGTCTTTCACAAAAGGTAAAATCACATACATAGCATCAATGTCATGTTTTATGGCTTTTACTCTTCCAGCTCTTGAAGCCCAAACTTGTGGGGAAATGTAGTAATTGGTTTTAAAGTTTTGTTGTTTTGCCCATTTGGCAATGCGTAAATTGAAACCAGAATTATCAATGAAGATAATAACATCAGGTTGGTAGTTTTGAATATCAGTTTTGCAAAACGAGATGTCTTTAAATATTTTAGAAAGATTCATTATAACTTCAGCAAAACCCATAAAAGCACGCTCTTTATAGTGTTTTACTAAAGTACCTCCAACTGCTTGCATAAGATCGCCACCCCAAAATCTAAAATCGGCATTAACATCTTCTTTGTGTAATGCTTTCATTAAATTAGATCCATGTAAATCTCCAGATGCTTCTCCTGCAATAATGTAGTATTTCATGTGTTATTTAAATCTTACAAAAACTTAATTATAAATGTTGCTATAGCTATTAGCACGGTTGCCAAAAGCACACCACGCGCACGATAGTCTTGTTTCTTTTTTATAAAGATAAAGAAAGCTCCTAAATTTAAAATAGCACCAAGGCTAACAAGTTTTCCTAGGAAACCTTCAGCAGAAGCAGATTTTAAAACCGAAATAAAGCCTTCGTCATTTCCTAATATCATACTGGCTAAAAACAACCCGACAGTATTGGCTACAATACCTATGATAAACCCTGTTAAAACTTCTTTTTTAATCATTAAAATCCCAAGTGTTTAATTGTTGAATACTGTGATGTGCAGTTAAATCAAATTGTACCGGAACTACAGAAACGTAGCCGTTTTCTAGCGCCCATTCATCGGTATCTTTTCCTTTATCTAAATTTACAAATTTTCCAGTAAGCCAATAGTAATCTTTACCATGAGGTGTTTGGCGTTTGTCAAACTCTTCTTTCCAGTTGGCTCTAGCTTGCCTACATACTTTAATGCCTTTTATATCTTTTTTACTGATATTAGGAATGTTTACGTTAAGAACAATATCATTAGGAATTCCGTGTTTTAACGCGTTTTTTAAGACCGTTTTAGCTACTTTTTTTGCCGCTGTAAAATCAGCATTATAATTATAATCTAATAAAGAAAAACCAATAGCAGGAATTCCTTCTATGCCTGCCTCAATAGCAGCACTCATTGTTCCTGAATAAATAACATTTATAGACGAATTAGATCCGTGGTTAATTCCTGAAATACAAATATCTGGTTTACGGTCTAAAATTTCATTAATAGCTAGTTTAACACAATCAGCAGGAGTTCCAGAGCAACTATATTCGTTTTTAGAATCATCGTCAATATGCACATGATCTAAATGTAATGTAGAATTTATTGTAATAGCATGACCCATGCCACTTTGCGGACTATCAGGAGCTACTACAACAACATCTCCAATTTCCTTTGCAACACTTATTAAAGCTCTAATTCCAGGAGCGGTTATGCCATCATCATTAGTTACTAAAATCAAAGGTTTTTTTGCCATATTTATGTTCTTTTTTTAGTCTTGCTAAAATACGTATTTTATGTTTGAAACACCTAAATTCTTTGGTTTAACAAAAAATTAGTAGCATTTGGTTTTATTGGCATGGTTTTTTCTTTAATTTAGTGAAAAATAACCCATGCTTTTTTTTAGAATTATGAAAAGGAATTATAAAATATTATTGCTTTTGCTATTACTAGCATTTGCATCCTGTAGTTTTACTGCAAAAACTTTTGAAAACCCAGATAAAGATAAATTGTTGGTTCAAGTGATAACCTATGTTTTAGAGCGAGGTCATTTTGATCCTAAAGATTTAAATGATGATTTTTCAGAGCAAGTTTACTCTCATTATTTAGATCAAATAGATCCGCTTAAGCGTTATTTTTATAAGTCAGATATAGAAGAGTTTGAAAAATATAAAAATCAGTTAGATGATCAATTAAAGGTTTATGACATTTCTTTTTTCAATATTACTCATGAGCGTTTAATTCAGAGAATTGAAGAAGCAAAAGAAATTTATAAAGAGGTTTTAGAAAAGCCTTTTGATTATACTGTTGATGAAGATTTTAATTCTGATTATGAAAAAACAGATTATGTAAAAAACAAAAGGCAAATGAAAGACCGTTGGAGACAACAGCTTAAGTTTACCAATTTACCTAATTATGACGCCTTAATGGAAGAGCAAAAAGCTCTAAAGGATGGAACATTAAAAAATGATTCAGAAAATAAAACTGTTTCAAAAACAACAGAAGAAATAGAACAAGAAGCGCGAGCAGAAACTTTAAAGTCAATAAATATGTACTTTAATGATTATGTAGATGACCTTGAACGTAAAGATTGGTTTTCTATGTTTGTAAATGCTGTTGTTGAAGAATTTGATCCGCACACATTTTATTTTGCACCAGAAGACAAAGATAGATTTGACCAACAAATGTCTGGTAAGTTAGAAGGAATTGGAGCACGCTTACAAAAGCGTATGGATAATACCAAGATTGTAGAACTTATTTCTGGAGGTCCAGCTTGGAGAGGCAAAGAGCTTGAAGTAGGTGATATCATTATGAAAGTTCGTCAAGAAGATGAAGAGCAGCCTGTAAATATTGTAGGTATGCGTCTTGATGATGCAATCAAATTAATCAAAGGCCCAAAAGGAACTAGTGTCATTCTTACTGTAAAAAAAGTAGATGGTAGCATACAAGATATTCAAATCACTAGAGATATTGTTGAGCTAGAAGAAACGTATGCAAAGTCTTCAACAGTTGAAAAAGATGGAAAACGTTTTGGTGTTATTGATTTGCCAAAGTTTTATGTAGATTTTACTGACTATAAAAAACGAAATGCGGCATCAGATATCAAAAAAGAGATAGAGCGCCTAAAAGAAGAAAACATTGAAGGGCTTGTGCTAGATTTAAGAAATAACGGAGGTGGCTCATTACAAACTGTGGTTGATATTGCAGGATTGTTTATAAAAGATGGGCCTGTGGTTCAAGTGCGTTCTACTGGCGAACCAAAAGAGGTTTTAAAAGACACTGATAAGTCTATAGTTTGGGATGGACCATTGGTAATTATGGTAAATGAGTTGTCGGCATCTGCTTCAGAGATTTTAGCTGCTGCGATGCAAGATTATAAGCGTGCTATTATTATTGGAAGTAAGCAAACCTACGGTAAAGGAACTGTTCAAAATGTGCTAGATCTTAACCGAATGGTAAAAAATAATAAAGAAGGCGATTTAGGAGCTTTAAAGTTAACAACACAAAAGTTCTACAGAATTAACGGAGGCTCAACACAGCTAGAAGGTGTAAAAAGTGATGTGGTTGTTCCAGATAGATATAGCTACATTAATGTAGGCGAGAAAGACCAGGATAATCCGTTGCCTTGGGATAAAATAGATGCTGTAGATTATACCAATTGGGAAAATTACTACGACTATGAAAAGGCTATTCAAAATAGTAAAAATAGAATGAGTAAAAATGAGCAGCTTAAACTTATTGATGAAAATGCTAAATGGGTAAAAACTAGAATAGATGAAACAAATCATTCTTTAAATTACTCAAAATATAAAGCTTCATTAAAGCTAAACGAAGAAGAAGCTGAACGTTTTGATAAGATTTCTGACTATAAAACAAATCTTACTTTTGAATCTTTGCCTTACGAAAAAGACCTATTTGTTCAAGACACAATTCTTAAAGAAAAAAGAACACGTTGGCACCAGAGCTTAAGTCAAGATGTTTATATAGAAGAAGCCTTAAATGTGCTTAACGATTTAAAAATGTCTTATACTATAAAAAAAGTAGCAAACATCAAAGATTAATAATATCAATGAGTCATACATCAAACTCATTAGGCCAATTAGCGCTCCTGAAGTTCAAACAAAACTTCTGGGGCGTTTTTAGTTTTGGTTTTATTACTGTTGTTGGGTTAATATCAATATTTGCTTATGCATTTGCTCCAGACAATTCACAGCATGCAAACCAGATGCACTTGTCTATACATTCTAAAAAGCCAGGTTTTACGGTGAATATGCTAACTATGCCTGCAATGATTGAATCTAATCAGTCAAGTATTAGTAAATTATTTTTTGGTAAAAAAGATGTTCAAACCGAAATTCCAATTTCAGATTATCGCCTTGAAGGAGATAATCTTTTTTACACGGAATTTACTTCAGATGGATTGCAAGGTATTGAGAAACATGTAGTTTTGAATAAGACAGTAACAGCTAATGATGTCATAAAAGAAAAAACCTTTTGGTTTGGTACAGATAAGTATGGTCGAGATATGTTAAGCCGAATTTTAGTAGGAGCTAGAATTTCTTTTTTTATAGGGTTTGTGGCGGTTTTTATCTCATTAGTAGTTGGTGTTTTTATGGGGAGTTTAGCAGGTTATTATGGTGGAAAATGGGATGCATTTATTATGTGGATTATAAATGTAACTTGGTCTATACCTACTTTGTTATTGGTTATAGCAATTACATTAGCTCTAGGAAAAGGGTTTTGGCAGGTCTTTATTGCAGTGGGCTTAACAATGTGGGTTGAAGTGGCAAGAGTGGTGCGCGGACAAATTATTAGCGTTAAAGAAATGCAATATGTTACTGCGGCAAGAGCTTTAGGATACACAGATTTTAGAATTATCACAAAGCATATACTGCCTAATATTTTAGCGCCAGTTATTGTGATTTCAGCAGCCAATTTTGCTGCGGCTATATTGATAGAAAGCGGGTTGAGTTTTTTAGGAATTGGGGCACAACCACCTATGGCTAGTTGGGGCGCTATGATAAAAGATCACTACAACTATATTATTCTAGGAAAACCATATTTAGCGCTTATCCCAGGTTTTTGTATTATGAGTTTGGTAATGGCTTTTATGTTGATTGGTAATGCTTTAAGAGATGCGCTAGATGTGAAGCATTGAGAATGTAATTCTAAAAATAAAAAAGCAATTATTACAACAGGAAATTTGTTAGTTTATGTTTTGGTTAATGTTAGAAATGTAATTTAAAACATCATCTTTTCCAATGTTTTTAGAAGATGAGGTTACAAAATAATTTGGCATTTCTACCCAAGTTTCAAGCATGATGTTCTTGTAGTCTTCTATATGGCGTTCAATAGCTTGAGGCTTTAATTTATCGGCTTTAGTAAATATAATAGAGAAAGGAATGTTGTTTTCTCCCATCCAAGCCATAAATTCTAAATCAATAGGTTGTGGTTTGTGTCTGATATCAACTAAAACAAACGCAGAAACTAATTGTTCGCGTTTGCTGAAATACTCGGTGATAAACTTTTGAAATGTTTTTTTTGAGCTTTTAGAAACACGTGCATATCCATAACCAGGTAAGTCAACCAAATACCAGTTCTTGTTTATTATAAAATGATTTATAAGTTGAGTTTTTCCCGGTTTTCCAGAGGTTTTAGCTAGACTTTTTCGGCTAGTTAACATGTTTATTAATGATGATTTTCCAACGTTGCTTCGCCCTATAAACGCATATTCAGGTAATGCATTTTTAGGACATTTTTCTACGTCAGAATTACTCATTACAAATTCAGCCGATTTTATTTCCATGAAGATTTCTTTTTTTACGTTTTAAAAACCTCTTTTAGAGAGCCAGTTTTCTAATAAATTATTAAATTCTTCAGGATGTTCCATCATTGCGGCATGTCCACATTTGTCAATCCAGTATAAGTCAGAATCCGGTAAAAGCTCGTTAAACTCTTCAGCAACTTCAGGAGGAGTTACTGTGTCATTTTTTCCCCAAATAATACAGGTTGGTGTATTCATTTTAGGTAAATCAGCAGCCATATTATGACGAATGGCGCTTTTTGCAATGGCTAATGTTTTTATTAATTTGTTTCTGTCATTTACTGTTTCGTAAACTTCATCTACAATTTCTTTTGTAGCTACTTCTGGGTCATAAAAAACATCTTGTGCTTTCTTTTTTATAACGTCATAATCACTGCGTTTGGTATAACCGCTGCCCATTGCACTTTCATAAAGTCCAGAACTACCTGTTATAATTAATGCTTTAACTTTTTCAGGAAAAAGCTTTGTGTGGTATAAGCCTATGTGTCCGCCTAATGAGTTTCCTAAAAGAATAACTTGGTCAAAGCCTTTAAATTCAATAAAATCGTGTAGATATTTAGCAAAACTCTTAACATTGGTTTTAAGTAAAGACATGGTGTAGATTGGTAATTCAGGAACCAAAATCTTGTAGCCCTTCTCGCTAAAATTTCTTGTAACAGAATCAAAGTTGCTTAATCCGCCCATTAACCCGTGTAAAACAATGATTGGTGTGCCTTCTCCAACTTCAATATAACTAAAGTTTTTCTCTTTTTTTAAACGATGCGTCATTAACTAATTAGTCTATTTCATTAAAAACAAATATAGGTAAATCATTGTTAATATTTCGATAATAATTAAACGGCATTTTAAAGAATCAAATTATACATGTTAATAAGTAATTGGTAGAAAGAATTTTTTTGTTTAATCTATTGATTTGTAGTGTTTAACTGTGTTTTCAGCTTTTTTGCATGTTACGTTTCCTTGTTTTGAGAAAAAATTTATCAACAAAGTGGTATAATGTGGTAAAAAGTGGTATATTTTTCAATATATTTGAAACTTAATCGTTATAACTATATAAAATCGCTTTGAGCTCATTAATAGGAACATACGAATGTAAGGTTGACGCAAAAGGAAGGCTAATGCTTCCTGCTGCGCTAAAAAAGCAACTTGCTCCTGTGCTTCAAAATGGATTTGTATTAAAGCGAGCTGTTTTTCAGCCGTGTCTAGAATTGTATCCTATGGAGCAATGGGAAACGCTTATGCAGCGAGTGAATAAGTTGAACAGATTTAAGAAAAAGAACAATGATTTTATTCGTCGTTTTACAGCGGGAGTAAAAATAATTGAGGTAGATGTTACTGGTCGTGTTTTGATTCCAAAAGACTTAATTGGGTTTGCTGGTATCTCAAAAGAGATTGTGGTGTCGTCCTCTATTGATATCCTTGAGATATGGGATAAAGATAAGTATGAGCAGGCTATTGATGATGCTATGGGAGATTTTGCAGATTTAGCTGAAGAAGTAATGGGACAAGACGATGACGATGGAATATCATAATCCAGTATTATTAAAAGAAACCGTTGATGGTTTAAATATAAATCCTGATGGTGTTTATGTAGATGTGACTTTTGGTGGTGGCGGACACAGTAAGGAGATATTAAGTAGGTTGAGTGAGAAAGGGCGATTGTTTGCTTTTGATCAGGATCCAGATGCATTACAAAATAAGATAGATGACGAGCGTTTTACGCTTATACATGAAAACTTTAGATACTTAAAAAGGTTTTTGAGGTTTTATGGTGTTAAAGAAGTTGATGGTGTTTTAGGAGATTTTGGAGTTTCGTCGCATCAATTTGATGTGGCAGAACGAGGGTTTTCTACCAGGTTTGAGGCGGATCTTGATATGAGAATGAATCAACAAAGTGCTTTGTCGGCATATCATGTGGTAAACGATTATGCTGAAGAGCAAATTCGTCAGGTTTTGTGGCAGTATGGTGAGTTGAGGCAGGCACCTGCGATGGCGAGAGTTATTGTTGAGTCTAGAGAAAATGAGCCAATAAAAACTAGTGAGCAGTTAAAGGATGTTTTAAAGCGCTTTTTGCAGCGCAAAAAAGAAAATAAAGTGTTGGCACAGATTTATCAGGCTATTCGTATAGAGGTAAATCAGGAAATAGAAGTTTTAAAGGAGTTTTTATTGCAAACACCAGAAGTGTTGAAAAAAGGTGGGAGATTAAGTGTGATATCGTACCATTCTTTAGAAGATAGATTGGTAAAACGATTTATAAGAAACGGTATGTTTGAGGGAGAGCCAGAAAGAGATGTGTTTGGGAATTTTGAAGTGCCATTAAAGAAGGTTGGGCGTTTAATTGTGCCAACTAGTGATGAGATAAAAATAAATAATAGAGCAAGAAGTGCAAAACTTCGTATTGCTGAAAAGTTATAAATGAAGCGTAGTGTCTATAACATATTAAAAGGAACATTTTTAGTAAGTGATGATGCTTTTAAAAACTGGCGAATGATTTTGTTTATTTCAGTTTTAGCAATTGTTATGATAGCGAGTTCGCATAGTGCTGATAGAAAGGTGCATTTGATAGCAAAGCTTAATAATGAGGTGAAAGAACTTCGTTCGGCATTTGTAGAAGGAAGAGGAAAGTTGATGCGGCTTAAAAAAGAATCAACGGTGGAAATTAAGATGAAAGAAAAAGGAATTGTTCTTTCTGAAATACCACCAACAAAAATTAAAGTAAAATCTAAAAATTGAGTTCAACTTGGCAGTAAACGAGAAGAACATATTAAACCGATTGTATTTTGTGGCAGGATGTATGTTCATCTTCGCACTTCTCGTTGTGTTTAAATTATTGTCTATTCAATTTGTTCAGGGAGATAAGTATCGAAAATTAGCAGATAAGCGTTTGATTAAAGATGTGGTTATCCCGGCTAATAGGGGTAATGTATATTCGGTGGGAGGTAATTTGTTGGCAACATCAATCCCAAAATATGATATTCGTATTGATGCCTTGACACCGTCAGCAGAAACTTTTGAGGAATATTTAAAACCGCTTTCAGATTCGTTAGCTGCTTACAGTGGTAAGTCTAGTTCTTATTATCAAAAGCAAATAAGGAAAGCGCGAGCTTATAAAAATAGATATCATCTGTTAGCAAGAAATATAGGGTATTCAGATTATTTGCGTATCCGAAATTTTCCGTTGTTAAATCTTGGTGCTTATAAAGGAGGTTTGATAGTTGAGCAAACAACCAAGCGAGAATACCCAATGGGAGGTGTTGCTCATAGATCTATCGGTTATGAGCGTTTTGATGATAAAGGGAATGTAACCAGAGCAGGTATTGATGGTGCTTTTGGCGATAAGTATTTGCGAGGTAAAGACGGTAAGAGGTTGAAGCAAAGTATTGGCAAGGGACAATGGAAGCCAATCGCAGATTATAATCAAGTAGAGCCAAAAGATGGTTACGATGTGTATACAACTATAAGTACAAATATTCAGGATATAGCCCATAATTCATTGTTGCAACAGTTGGAGTATTATGAGGCTGAACATGGGTGTGTGGTTGTTATGGAAGTGGCTACAGGAGAGATTAGAGCTATTTCAAATTTAGGAAGAACAAGTAAGGGAACTTACTATGAAAAATTGAATTATGCTGTAGGTGAATCTCATGAGCCTGGTTCTACGTTTAAAACTATGGCGTTAATGGCAGCTTTAGAGGATAAAATTGTAGATACGGCAACAGTTATAGATACAAAAAAAGGTAGGAAACATTTTTACGGTCGTACTATTACAGATTCTAAACATGGTGGTTATGGAAAAATATCTGTGGCTAGAGCTCTAGAGGTGTCTTCAAATATAGGAATAGCAACTATTATAGACGAAGGGTATTCAAAACAACCAGAAAAATTTATAAATCGTCTTAAAGCTTGGAAACTTAATGAGGTGTTAGGCGTTTCTATTTTAGGGGAAGGCAAGCCAGTTATACCGGAGCCAGGCCATAAAATATGGAGTAAAAACGCATTGCCGTCTATGGCTTATGGGTATAATATGGAGTTGACACCGCTTCAAACATTAGCTTTTTATAATGCTATAGCTAATAATGGAGTTTTGGTAAAACCTAGGTTTATTAAAGAAGTAAGAGAGCTGAATAAGGAGGTTGAGGTTTTTGATAGAGAGGTAATTAATGAAAAAATATGTTCTGATAAGACTCTAAAAGAGATTCAGGAGATATTAAAAAATGTGGTTGAGCGTGGTACTGGAAAGTCTTTGTATTCACCATATTTTTCAATGGCAGGTAAAACAGGAACTGCAAAGTCCGAATATTGGATGAGTGATTGGGAGGATAAGCCGAGATATGTTTCCTCTTTTGCGGGATATTTTCCTGCGGATAACCCTAAATATTCTTGTATTGTGGTTATTCATAAGCCAAGTATAAAGAAAGGATATTATGGGGCAGATGTATCTGGTCCTGTTTTTAAGCGTGTGGCTCAAAAAATATTTACAGATACACCAATAATTGATGAGGTGAAATCATTAGAGGTTAATAATGATGATGTAAGTAAAGAGTTTGATGGGTATTATGAAACAGCGCAAACTTACAGAACTATTATGCCTAATGTAACAGGATTGCCACTTATGGATGCAATAACATTGTTAGAAAACATGCAAGTTGATGTAAAGGTAAAAGTGTTAGGGAATGGAGTGGTAACATCTCAATCAGTAGATAAAGGAGTTAAGTTGAAAGATAAGCAAACCGTTGTGTTAAAAGCATCATGATGAATTTAAAAGACATATTATACAAAGTAACCTTAAACGCAGTTGTAGGGAATACATCGGTGTCTATTAATGGTATCCATTTTGATTCTAGAAAGATTGTTAAAGGAGATGTGTTTGTTGCGGTAAAAGGAACTGTGTCTGATGGTCATGAATTTATAGATGCAGCAATTTCGCAAGGGGCAACTGTGATTGTTTGTGAGGTATTGCCTAAAAATAATGTTGCTGGAGTTACGTATGTAGAAGTAGAGAACTCATCTATGGCTTTGGCTATAATGGCTTCAAATTATTACGGTAATCCATCTGAAAACTTAAAGTTAATTGGTGTTACAGGAACAAATGGAAAAACAACCATTGCATCTTTATTATATCAGTTGTTTAAAAACGCTGGCTATAAAGTTGGGCTTTTGTCTACTGTAAAAATTATGGTTGATAATAAAACATATCAAGCTACTCATACAACGCCAGATTCTTTAACTATAAACAGGTATTTAAAAGAAATGAATGATGAAGGTGTTGAGTTTTGCTTTATGGAGGTAAGCTCACATGGAATTCATCAAAATAGAACAGAAGGATTGCGTTTTGAAGGCGGTATTTTTACAAATCTATCACATGATCATTTAGATTATCATGAAACATTTGCAGAATATCGGGATGTGAAAAAACGTTTTTTTGATCAGTTGCCAACAACTGCTTTTGCATTAGTAAATACTGATGATAAAAATGGTGAGATTATGGTGCAAAACACCAAAGCAAAAAAAATCACCTATGCATTAAAAGGCTATGCAAATTACAAAGCGCAGATTTTAGAAAATCAGTTTAGTGGTTTACTTCTTAAGGTAAATGATAGTGAGGTTTGGACGCGATTAATAGGAAGTTTTAATGCGTATAATATCTTGGCGATTTTTGCAACAGCAGAACTTTTAGGTCTGGAAAAGGTTGAGGTTTTAAGGTTGATAAGTGAGCTTGAAAGTGTTGCAGGGCGTTTTCAGTATGCTATTTCTGATGACAAAATCACAGCTATAGTTGATTATGCTCATACTCCAGATGCGCTTAAAAATGTTCTTGAAACCATTAATAGTATTCGTACAAAAAACGAAGAATTAATTACGGTAGTAGGTTGTGGAGGGAATAGAGATAAAACCAAGCGTCCTAAAATGGGGCACATTGCATCGGCATTAAGTACAAAAGTCATTTTCACAAGTGATAATCCTAGGAATGAACACCCTGAAGCTATTATAGAAGATGTAGAAGCTGGTGTTGAACCTCAAAATTTCAAAAAAGTTATATCAATCACTGATAGAAAACAAGCTATAAAAACAGCTTGTCAAATGGCGCAATCAAATGATATTATTCTAATAGCTGGAAAAGGGCATGAGACGTATCAGGAGATTAGTGGTGAGCGTTTCGATTTTGATGATTTTAAAATAGTAAGAGAATTTTTAAAGCAATTACAAAAATAATATGCTGTATTACGTATTCGAATATTTAGAAAAACATTACCAATTTCCGGGAGCATCGCTTTTTGGGTTTTTAACCTTTAGGGCGGCTATGGCAATTATATTGTCGTTGCTGATTTCAACCATATTTGGGCGTCGTATCATTCGTTTTTTGCAAAAACAACAAGTAGGAGAGACTATTAGAGATTTAGGTTTAGAAGGGCAAGTAGAGAAAGCGGGTACACCTACTATGGGTGGTATCATAATTATTTTGGCAACCCTAATTCCTGTGTTGCTTTTTGCAAAACTTGAAAACATTTATATCATTTTATTGGTTGTGACCACGCTTTGGATGGGTGTTATTGGTTTTATAGATGATTACATTAAAAAATTTAAAAACGATAAAGAAGGTTTAAAAGGCAGGTTTAAAGTATTAGGGCAAGTTGGTTTAGGAATTATTGTAGGAGCAACTCTATATTTTAATCAAGATGTTACTATCAAGGAGAAATTGCCTGTAGCGCAACAGCAAGAAATACTGGCTCAAAACCCAGATGTTGAGGCGTCAAAGTTGTTCAAGCCAGAAGAAAAGTCAACCAAAACAACCATTCCTTTTGTTAAGTCAAATGAGTTTGATTATGCAAACTTGATTACTTGGATTAGTCCAGATTTGGCAAAGTATGCATGGGTTATTTTCATTTTAGCGGCTATATTCATAATAACTGCAGTGTCTAATGGCGCTAACTTAACAGATGGTATAGATGGATTAGCAGCAGGAACATCGGCTATTATAGTACTTACGTTAGGGATTTTTGCTTGGGTTTCAGGTAATATTATTTTTTCAGAATACCTTAATATAATGTACATACCAAGGGTTGAGGAAATCACAATTTATATTGCAGCATTTGTAGGTGCGTTAATAGGTTTTTTATGGTACAACACATATCCTGCTCAAGTGTTTATGGGAGATACTGGGAGTTTAACAATTGGTGGTGTTATTGCGGTTATTGCTATTGCGGTACGAAAAGAATGGTTGATACCTGTATTGTGCGGTATTTTTCTAGCAGAAAACCTATCGGTAGTTATGCAGGTAAGCTACTTTAAATACACTAAAAAGAAATATGGCGAAGGTAAGCGTATTTTCAAAATGTCGCCTTTGCATCATCATTATCAAAAATCTGGATATCATGAAAGTAAAATTGTTACCAGGTTTTGGATTGTAGGCATTCTATTGGCCATATTAACAATAGTGACATTGAAAATAAGATAGATGAAACAATTAGTGGTTTTAGGAGGTGGAGAAAGTGGCATTGGTACTGCGCTTTTAGGAAAGGCAAAAGGCTACAATGTATTTGTTTCTGATAAAGGAAAAATTAAACAGAAATATAAAGAAGTTCTTATACATAATGAGATTGAATGGGAAGAAGAAATGCATACAGAAGCACGTATTCTTGATGCTGATTTAATCATGAAAAGTCCGGGTATTCCTGAAAAGGCACCTATGGTGAAACATATCAGAGAATGCGGTATTGAGGTGGTTTCAGAGATTGAATTCGCATCAAAATATACCAATGCAACTATAGTAGGTATTACAGGAAGTAATGGAAAAACAACAACAGCTAGCTTAACACATCATATTCTTAAACAAGAACTTGAAGTGGGTTTAGCAGGTAATATTGGAGATAGTTTTGCCAAGCAAGTGCTTGATAGTGATTATAAAAACTATGTGCTAGAGATAAGTAGTTTTCAGCTAGATGACATTGCTACTTTTAAGCCTAATATCGCTATCATAACCAATATCACGCCTGATCATTTGGATAGATATAATTACCAATTTGAAAACTATATCGCTTCAAAATTCCGAATAGCGATGAATCAAACAGAAGACGACTATTTGATTTATGACGCCGACGACGAAGTAATAACCAATTGGCTAAAGGCTAACCCAGTAAAATCAACATTATTGCCATTTTCATTAACCAAAAAGGTTGATAATGGCGCGTATTTAGAAGATAAAATAATTAAAATAACAATAGATAATAACCAAATAGATATGCCAACATCAAATTTAGCATTAGAAGGTAAACACAATGTAAAGAATGCTATGGCTGCTTCGACGGTAGCGCATTTATTAAAAATAAGAAAACAAACAATTAGAGAAAGTCTAGAAAACTTTCACGGCGTAGAACATCGTTTAGAGCCTGTATTAAAAATTAATAAAGTGCAGTATATAAACGATTCTAAAGCAACCAATGTCAATGCTACGTACTATGCTTTAGAAAGCATGGATAGGCCAACAGTATGGATTGTTGGAGGTGAAGATAAAGGAAATAATTATCAAGAGTTGTTTTCTTTTGTAAATGAAAAAGTAAAGGCAATTATTTGTCTTGGAGTAAATAACGAAAAGCTTTTAGAGAATTTTAGCTCTATGGTTGATGTTATTGTGGAAACACAATTCATGACTGAAGCTGTTAAAATAGCATACAAATTAGCTGAAGCAGGTGATAATGTTTTATTATCTCCAGCTTGTGCAAGTTTTGATTTGTTTGAAAATTATGAAGATAGAGGGCGTCAATTTAAAGATGCTGTTAGAAACTTATAAGAAATTAAAATTTCATGCAATCTGTTTTTAAAAACATAAAGGGTGATCGATTAATATGGGCTATTGCTGCGTTGTTGGCAATATTCTCATTTCTTCCTGTTTATAGTGCGGCTAGTAATTTGGCGTATGTAGGAGGTAATGCCAGTACCTTTAGTTCTTTTGCAAAACATTTTATGCATTTGTTTTTAGGGTTTGCTATTATGTTTGGTGTTCATAAAATACCTTACAGATATTTTAGAGGGCTGTCTATGGTTATGATTCCTGTGGTTTTGGTTTTGTTGGTGTTAACCATGTTACAAGGAACAACAATAGAAGGCGCTAATGCTAGTAGATGGATTCAAATTCCTATTGTAAATATGTCTTTTCAAACATCAACGTTGGCATCTGTGGTGCTAATGGTTTATGTGGCAAGATATATGTCTAAAATTAAAGATGAAAAAATAACTTTTAAAGAGTCTATTTTGCCGCTTTGGTTGCCTGTGTTTTTGGTGTTAATTATGATATTACCCGCAAACTTTTCTACAGCTGCAATTATCTTTTTAATGGTGTTGATGTTAGTTTTTTTAGGAGGATATCCAATACGATATTTAGCAGTAATTATAGGAGCAGGCGTTTTGGGTTTGACAATGTTTATATTGGTAGCAAAGGCTTTTCCGGATGCTATGCCAAACAGGGTTGATACTTGGATGAGTAGGATTGAAAACTTTTCTAATGGTGAAGATACTGAAGAAGACTATCAAATAGAAAAGGCTAAAATAGCTATTGCATCTGGACAAATACGAGGTTTAGGACCAGGAAAAAGTCTTCAGAAAAACTATCTGCCACAATCTTCTTCTGATTTCATTTTTGCGATTATAGTAGAAGAATACGGGTTAATAGGAGGCTTTATATTAATGCTTTTTTATCTCTGGCTACTGTTTAGAATTGTTATAGTGTCTCAAAAAGCTGATACCATTTTTGGTAAATTGTTAGTATTGGGAGTTGGTTTGCCTATTGTATTTCAGGCATTGATAAATATGGCTGTTGCAGTAGAGCTGTTTCCTGTAACAGGGCAAACCTTGCCGTTAATAAGTAGTGGAGGAACATCTATTTGGATGACGTGTTTGTCAATAGGCATCATATTGAGCGTTAGTGCCAAACGAGAAGAAATTAAAGAACAAAAAACACAAGAAGACAATCCGTTAGAAGTATTGTCTGAAACAATATAATGAGCGCATATAAAATCATATTATCAGGAGGTGGAACAGGTGGTCATATCTATCCGGCTATTGCGATTGCTAATGAGTTAAAGTCGCGATTCCCTGATGCTAAGTTTTTATTTGTTGGAGCCAAGGATAAAATGGAGATGGAGAAAGTTCCACAAGCAGGTTATCAAATAGAAGGGCTTTGGATTTCTGGTATTCAGCGTGAGTTAACACTGAAAAATTTAAGTTTCCCATTTAAGCTAGTAAGTAGTTTATTGAGAGCAAGAAAAATTGTAAACTATTTTAAGCCTGATATAGCAATAGGTACTGGCGGATTTGCTAGCGGACCATTATTGCAAATTGCAACTACAAAAAAAATTCCTAGTTTAATTCAGGAACAGAATTCTTATCCAGGAATTACAAATAAGTTGCTTTCTAAAAAGGCTAATAAAATATGTGTTGCTTATGATGGACTTGAGCGTTTTTTTCCTGAAAACAAGATTGTAAAAACAGGAAACCCTGTAAGGCAGGATTTGCTAGATGTAGATACAAAAAGAGAAGAAGCAATTAAGGCTTTTTCTTTAAAAAGTGACAAGAAAACGTTACTTGTTTTAGGAGGTAGTTTAGGGGCGAGACAAATAAATAAGCTAATAAAAAAGGAACTCGATTTTATACAAACTCATAATATGCAGGTTATTTGGCAATGCGGAAAACTGTATTATGATAAGTACAAAATTTATAACAATACAAAAGATGTTCAGGTGCATGCTTTTATAAATAATATGGATTATGCTTATGCCGCTGCAGATGTTATTATTTCTAGAGCAGGAGCCATTTCTGTTTCAGAATTATGTATTGTAGGAAAGCCAGTGGTTTTTATTCCTTCGCCAAATGTGGCAGAGGATCATCAAACAAAAAATGCGCTTTCGGTTGTTGAAAAGCAAGCGGGAATTATGATAAAAGAAGCTGATTTAGAGGTTGATTTTCAAAATAAATTTTCTCAATTAATGGCTTCTCCAGAAAAACAAGCTGAACTGTCAAAAAATATTAAAAGTTTAGCATTGGTCAACGCTACAAAAGAAATTGTTGATGAAGTTGAAAAATTATTAAAAAAGTAAATGAATTTAAATAACATACATAACGTATATTTTATTGGAATAGGTGGTGTTGGTATGAGTGCATTGGCGCGATATTTCCATGCTAATAATAAGCGTGTGTCTGGTTATGATAAAACACAAACAGAGATAACAAATGCACTTGTTGATATGGGTGTTTCTGTGCATTTTAATGATTCGATAAGTAATATAGATACGCAGCAATTACAGGTAGATAATACGCTAGTGGTGTTTACACCAGCGGTGCCAAACACCCATAAAGAGTTGAGTTTCTTTTTAGATAATGGGTATCAAGTTATGAAGCGATCTAAAGTATTAGGTCTAATAACTGAAAACACCTTTTGTTTAGCTGTTGCGGGTACGCATGGTAAAACAACTACAACAAGTATTCTAGGGCATTTAATGAATTGTTGTGATGTGCCTGTTACGGCATTTTTAGGAGGAATAAGTGAGAATTACAATTCTAATTTAATTTTGAAAGGAACCGATGTTTCAGTAGTTGAAGCTGATGAATTTGATCGTTCATTCTTAACGTTGTCTCCAGATATTGCTTGTATAACGTCTATGGATGCTGATCATTTAGATATTTATGGTGACGCTTCAGAATTAAAAAAATCATTTCAAGATTTTGCTGGAAAAATAAAACCTAACGGAAAATTATTCGTTAAAAATGGGTTACCATTACAGGGTGTTACTTACGGCATTGAAGACGATGCAGATTATAGCGTGCAAAATATTAAAATTGACAATGGAGCCTATGTTTTTGATGTGAAAACACCAAAAACAATAATAAAAGATATTCAATTTAACCTACCAGGTAGACATAATTTGTCAAATGCGTTAATAGCCTTGGCAATGGCTGCTGAATACGGCTGCCCTCACTTACAGCTTGCCAAGGCATTAGCGTCTTACAAAGGGGTTAAGAGGCGATTTTCATATCATATTAAAACTGATGATTTGGTTTATATAGATGATTATGCACATCATCCGGAAGAGATAAATGCTGTTTATCAAGCTGTTCGCGAAATGTATCCAGGTAAAAAGGTGTTAGCTATATTTCAGCCTCATTTGTTTAGTAGAACAAGAGACTTTGTAGATGAGTTTGCAGCTAGTTTATCGCAGTTTGATGAGTTAATGTTGCTAGATATATATCCGGCGAGAGAGCTTGCAATAGATGGCGTGACGTCACAATGGTTATTGGGTAAAATTAATAATGAAACAAAAAAAATAATCTCTAAAAAAGAGCTTATTAATGAAATAAAGAAAAGCAAAGCACAAGTTGTTTTAACAATAGGTGCTGGAGATATAGGAGAGGAAGTAAAACACATAAAACAAGCTTTACAAGTTGCAAGTTAATTGGAATTACATAAAAATGTTTTTACTACTAGTACTAGTAGTGTTTCTTTTTGCATTTGCATCAGGTAGAAATAATGTAAGAAAAATTTCTAATCCTATTGTAGAATTTAAAGGGGATAACAATCTATTTATAACGCAAGAGGCTGTTAGTAAATTGTTAATACAAAATCAACAAGAGGCTAAAAACACATCTAAAGAAACCTTAGATTTGAATGATTTAGAAGCTGCCCTAAATTCTAATCCAATGATAAAGTCTGCTGATGTCTATGTGTCTGTAAACGGGATGCTTAAGGCGGAAGTGGAACAAAAAAAACCAATAGCACGTGTGCACTCTGAAGCATCATATTATATCGATGAGCAGGGAGGCTACATGCCATTGTCATCAAATTATTCAGCCAGAGTTCCGCTTGTAACAGGTGCTGTTGATAAAAATAATTTATCAGATGTTTTTAAAGTGGCGCAAAAAATTCAAAATGATGCGTTTTTAAAAACACATGTAATAGAGGTTTATCAAGATGAATCAAAAGGTATTTTTTTAAAATTAAGACAATATCGTTTTACAGTGCAATTAGGAAATCTAAATAATTTAGATAAAAAAATAAATAATTTAAAAGCATTCTATAAAAAGGCATTAAAAGATAAAAAGCTTAATGCTTATTCAAATGTGAATTTGAAATTTGATAGTCAAGTTGTCTGTACTAAAGCGTAAACTATGGAAAATAATATAGCAATAGGATTAGATATAGGAACCACAAAAATTGTGGCTATGATAGGTAGGAAAAATGAGTACGGAAAGGTAGAGATTTTAGGAATAGGAAAATCTAAAAGCCTTGGTGTACATCGTGGTGTTGTAAATAATATAACCCAAACCATTCAATCTATACAACTAGCAGTTCAAGAAGCTGAAGCTGCATCTCAAGTAAAAATAGAAGAAGTAACAGTAGGAATTGCAGGACAACACATACGTAGTTTACAACATAGTGATTATATAACAAGACCAAACTCTGAATTAGTAATAGATGAGAGTGATATAGAACGTCTTATTAATCAAGTGCACAAACTTGTTATGTTACCTGGAGAAGAAATTATACATGTACTACCTCAAGAACATAAAATAGATGGTCAAGCCGAAATAAAAGAACCAGTTGGTATGTACGGCGGAAGACTAGAAGCTAATTTCCATGTTGTAGTTGGGCAAGTTTCATCTATTAGAAACATAGGTCGTTGTGTGAAAAGTGCTGGCTTAAACCTTGAAGGTATCACACTAGAGCCGCTAGCATCTGCAAATGCCGTTTTAAGTCAAGAAGAAAAAGAAGCAGGTGTTGCATTAGTTGACATTGGTGGTGGGACTACCGATTTAGCAATCTTTAAAGACGGAATTATTCGCCATACGGCTGTAATTCCTTTTGGAGGCAATGTTATAACAGAAGACATAAAAGAAGGATGTTCTATTATAGAAAAACAAGCAGAGCTATTAAAAATTAAATTCGGTTCCGCTTGGCCTGGAGAAAACAAAGAAAACGAAATTGTATCAATACCAGGATTACGAGGGCGTGAACCAAAAGAGATTACTCTAAAAAATCTGTCAAAAATAATTCATGCTCGTGTTGTAGAAATTATTGAACAAGTATACGTTGAAATAAAAAATTACGGACACGAAGAGCAAAAAAAGAAGCTTATAGCAGGTATTGTACTTACTGGAGGTGGAGCTCAATTAAAACATTTAAAACAACTTGTAGAATATATTACAGGGATGGATACCAGAATTGGATATCCAAATGAGCATTTAGCAGGTGATAGCGATGATGAAATAACAAGTCCGCTATTTGCTACAGCTGTTGGTTTGGTTATGGATGGTTTAAAACGTCAAGAACGAAAAAAACTAGAAATAATAGAAGAAGAGCAACAAGCTATAATAGAAGAAGAAACCAATGATGAAACAGTGCAGGAAGAAGAAATAGTTAAACCAAAACCTAAACGACAATCATTTTTAGATAAACTTACAGAGCGTGTAAAAGATTTTCTTGATAACGCAGAATAAACAAAATAGAATAAAAAGTAAAAACCGATAAATTAGAATTTATGAGCAGCAACGAAGAATTCGAAACCAATATTTCATTTGATTTGCCAAAAAATCAATCAAATGTTATTAAAGTTATTGGTGTTGGCGGTGGTGGTAGCAACGCTATCAATCACATGTTTCAACAAGGCATAAAAGGTGTAGATTTTGTCATTTGTAATACAGATGCACAAGCACTTCAAAATAGTGGTGTACCAAATAAAATACAGTTAGGTGTTAATTTAACTGAAGGTTTGGGTGCAGGAGCAAATCCAGAAATTGGAGAAAAATCAGCCGTAGAAAGCGTAGAAGACATTCAGCGTATGTTAGACACAAACACTAAAATGGTGTTTATCACAGCTGGAATGGGTGGTGGAACCGGAACCGGAGCTGCACCTATAATTGCTAAAATGGCTAAAGATTTAGATATCCTAACTGTAGGTATTGTAACAATGCCATTTCAGTTTGAAGGAAAAATGAGAAATCAACAAGCCCAAATAGGTATTGAAAAACTACGTGATGTTGTAGATTCTTTGGTTGTTATTAATAATAATAAACTTCGAGAAGTTTATGGAAACCTTGGTTTTAAAGCAGGATTCTCAAAAGCAGACGAAGTGTTATCTACCGCTGCTCGTGGTATTGCAGAAGTTATTACTCATCACTACACACAAAACATCGATTTACGTGATGCCAAAACTGTATTAAGTAATAGCGGAACTGCAATTATGGGATCTTCTACTGCAGCAGGACAAAATAGAGCACATGAAGCTATAAGAAAAGCATTAGATTCGCCATTACTTAATGATAATAAAATTACTGGAGCTAAAAACGTATTGTTGCTTATCGTTTCTGGTACCCAAGAAATTACTATTGATGAAATAGGAGAAATTAACGATCATATTCAAGATGAAGCCGGTCATGGAGCTAACATTATTATGGGTGTTGGTGAAGATGAGTCTTTAGAAGAATCTATAGCTGTTACAATTATTGCAACGGGTTTTGACATAGATCAACAAGACGAAATTTCTAATACTGAAATAAAAAAGGTGATTCACGCGTTAGAAGATGACAAGCCATTAGAACAAGATCTAACAAAAAAAGAAAGTGATCCAGTTATTATAACACCAAACATTGAGTTAGAGAAAAAGGAAGAAGTTCCAGTAGTAAAACATACATTAGATATTGATGACTACGAAGAACTTCAAAGCCCGAAAGACACTGTTGTAACACCAGAAAAACCATCTGATATTGTAAAAACAACCGAAACAATAAAAGATATTAATGTTGTTTATGATGAAGTGTTAAATGTAAATGAAGATGATTTTGTTATAACACCTGCAAAACATGAAAATACTGTTGATAATACTAATGAAATTCAAGAGGAAGAACAGCAAATCACATTAACGTTTGATATGCCAATCCATGAAGACACAATAGAGGAAAAAACAGAAAAAGAAGACTTTGTAATTCATGATTTAGACGAAAGTATAAAAAAGCTTCCTGTTAATGATCATGTAGAGGTTATACCAGTAACAGAATCTAATAAATCAGGAGAGATTCGTTATGCTTTAGATGATTATGAGGAGACATCACAACCTCATAACGCTAGTAGAAAGCAAGAGAAAACAATTGAAATAGAGCAGAATCTAGATAAAGAAATTGTTTTTGAAAAGAAAGTAGTTGCTCCTGAAGTTGTTGAAGATGCAACTAGTGAAGAAATAGACCCAATGAATAGCCCTATTTCTGACATGCTTAAAGAACGAGCAGAAGAACGTAGGCGTAAAATGAAAGACTTTAACTATAAGTTCAACAATTCAAAAATTGATGACATAGAAAAAGTTCCAGCATATAAACGCCAAGGAGTAAACCTTGATCAAGTTCAGCATTCATCAGAAGCAAATATGTCTGGTACAAGTATTAGTGTTGATGATAATGATGATATTCAATTAAGAAATAATAACTCTTTTTTACATGATAATGTAGACTAGAATTTACAAGTAAGTTTAGTGTTTAAGCTTCATGAAATCCCGAATAGCTAATTACAGTTTATTCGGGTTTTCTTTTTTATCTTCGCATAATAAATTACAAGTTATGAGTTTACAACAAGATGTTATGACAGCTATGAAAGCTGCAATGAAAGATAAAAATCAAACAGCGTTAACAGCTTTAAGAGCTGTGAAATCTGCTATTTTACTAGCGCAAACAGAAAATGGTGCATCAGGTGACTTAACAGAAGAAAATGAGCTTAAAATGCTTCAAAAATTAGTAAAGCAAAGAAAAGATAGCGCTGCTATATATTTAGAACAAGGTCGTGAAGATTTAGCTCAACCAGAACTTGATGAGGCAGAAGTGATTAGTCAGTTTTTACCCGAAGCTTTAAGCGAAGAAGAAATTGAAAAAGTAGTTGTAGCAGCCATTGATAATTCTGGAGCAGATGGCATGAAAGATATGGGGAAAGTTATGGGAATAGTAAGTAAAGAGCTTGCTGGAAAAGCAGATGGAAAAACTATTTCATCAATAGTAAAAGCAAAATTAGCTGAATAAATCTATAAGGTGAATTTCTAATAAATTAGAAATTTGAGGCCTCGTAGTTCAACTGGATAGAATATCAGATTTCGGCTCTGAGGGTTAGGGGTTCGAATCCCTTCGAGGTCACGAATGAATATTAAAGCTGCATATTAAAAATCATGCAGCTTTAATGTTTTTTATAAATAGTTTTAGTAAGATGTTAGTATGTGTTTAGTTTATGATAGAACTCCCAGATTTACCTAACGAAACATTAATAATGTTAGCTATTTTGCTAATAGCTTTGGTGTTTTTAGTTTTTTATGCCATTGTTAATATGATTGATATGGTTTATGTTATGTATGCTAAAAGACCACTTTATAGGTTTTTGATGCCTCCTTTTAGCAAGCTTTCAAAACCTCACTTAAAAGTTTTAGAGACGCAATTTCCTTTTTATAGTAAACTTTCTCAAAAGAATAAACGTGTATTTCAGCACCGTTTAGCAAAATTTATAAAACGTAAAAATATTGTAGGGCGTGACGGATTAGTTGTAAATGATGATATGATTGTTTTAATATCTGCAACATCAATTATGCTAACACTAGGGTTTAGAGATTATGCTTTAAGAGGTGTAAAGCATATTATAGTTTATCCATCAATATTTTATTCAAACACTAATGAATCACATCATAAAGGTGAATACAATCCAAAACTAGAGACGCTTGTTTTTTCTTGGGAACATTTTTTAGAAGGATACGATGTAACCAATGATAATTTAAATTTAGGAATTCATGAGTTTGCTCATGCAATTCATTTAAATAGCTTAAAAAACAAAGATGTAAGTGCTACTATATTTGTAGATGGTTTTAGTAAGCTTACAGCGATGTTATCAGACAATAAGTCCTTAAAAAATAGATTGATTAGTTCAGAGTATTTTAGAGACTATGCCTTTACTAATCAATTTGAATTCATTGCGGTTCTTATTGAAAATTTTATAGAGACACCGCAAGAATTCAAAAGTCAGTTTCCAAGCATTTACGTTAGTATAAAGCAAATGCTCAATTTTAATTTTAAAGGATATTAAGTGTTACGAATTAGCTATTTTTCGTAAATCTTTAATAGTTTTTATTTGGTTGTCACTTTTAAATACATAACTACCAGCAACTAAAACGTCAGCGCCAGCATCAACAAGCGCTTTTGCATTTTTGTTAGTTACACCACCATCAATTTCTATTTTGGTAGAGGCACCTTTTCTTTCAATTAAGGCTTTTAGTTGTTTTACTTTTTCGTAAGTGTTTTCAATAAAACTTTGACCGCCAAATCCAGGGTTTACACTCATTAAGCATACCAAGTCTATATCGTTTATAGTATCTTCAAGAACATTAATGTTTGTATGCGGATTAAGCGCTACGCCAGCTTGCATGCCTTCAGCTTTTATAGCTTGTAAGGTTCTGTGTAAATGTGTGCAGGCTTCGTAATGCACAGTAAGTATGTTACTGCCTAAATCGGCAAATGTTTTAATGTATCTGTCTGGATCTACAATCATTAAGTGAACATCAATGGTTTTTTTTGCGTGTTTTGAAATTGCTTCAAGAACAGGCATTCCAAAAGAAATATTAGGAACAAAAACGCCATCCATAATATCAATGTGAAACCAATCGGCATCACTATTATTTACCATTTCTATATCGCGTTGTAGGTTGGCAAAATCTGCTGCTAAAACTGAAGGTGCTATTAATTTACTCATTAGTGTGTTGTTGTTTTTTGCAAAAATAGTGCAAAAAAATGAACCCTCGGTAATCAGCCGAGGGTTCTTTCATCAATCAAAAAACGAACAGTTATGTTTTGTAACTGTTGTTACGGTTATTTAGTCGTAAAAACATTACGAACCTAAAAATATGTTTAAGGAAATTTTTATTGTTTTAATTTACACAAAGCCGAATATAAGAAATTAATTCAACTTTTGATAATCAAACAATATTATCCTAAATAAGTTTTCAGTATTTTACTTCTAGAAGTATGCTTTAATCTACGAATAGCTTTTTCTTTAATTTGTCTTACACGCTCACGTGTTAAATCAAAGGTTTCGCCTATTTCTTCTAGAGTCATAGGGTGCTGGTTTCCTAAACCAAAATATAAACGAATCACATCAGCTTCACGAGGAGTTAATGTCTCTAAAGCACGCTCTATTTCTGTGCGTAATGATTCGTGTAATAATTCCTTGTCAGGATTTGGAGATTCTCCACTATTTAATACGTCGTATAAGTTAGAGTCTTCACCTTCAACAAGTGGTGCATCCATACTTACATGACGTCCAGAATTTTTCATAGACTCCTTAACATCGTTAATAGTCATGTCTAACTCTTTTGCAATTTCTTCAGCACTTGGCGGACGCTCATGCGCTTGTTCTAAAAATGCGAAAGTTTTATTAATTTTATTAATAGAACCAATTTTGTTTAATGGTAAACGTACAATACGCGATTGCTCTGCAAGCGCTTGTAAAATAGATTGACGAATCCACCAAACAGCGTAAGAGATAAATTTAAAACCACGAGTTTCGTCAAAACGTTGTGCCGCTTTTATTAATCCTAAATTACCTTCATTAATTAAATCTGGTAATGTTAATCCTTGGTTTTGGTATTGCTTTGCTACCGATACCACGAAACGTAAGTTAGCTTTTGTCAACTTCTCTAAAGCTACTTGATCTCCAGCTTTAATGCGTTGTGCTAATTCTACTTCTTCGTCTGCAGTAATTAAGTCAACTTTACCAATTTCTTGTAAATATTTATCTAGCGAAGCTGTTTCTCTGTTAGTAACCTGCTTCGTAATTTTAAGTTGTCTCATTTAAAAATGCTCCTGTAAATAATTAAGTGAATATTACTTTGTCTATATGGTTATACGTAATAGGTTCTCTTTTTGTTACAAAAAACTTTAATTTTTTTTCAGGGCATTCCTTCTCCTGTTTAAAGTAAACAGGAAAAGTCGCGCTATTCGTTATATCTTTTGTTTTACAAAAGGATGTCACTACTATCGCTAATGCATTTTTATAGCTGTTACTATAATGTCTCTCTCGTATAAAACAGAAATTTGTCTAACAAGCTCTCTTAAAACAGGGCCTAAAATTCTTTTGTCTTTGTTTGTTAAAACGTTGGTTCCAACTTTAACAACAATTCTTTTTATAGTGTCTTGCATGTTATTTGTCTTTACCAAGTTCTACAGCTCTATCAAAAGCAGCATAAGCAGCGTCTTGAATAAGTTGTTTTACATTATTGTCTTCCATGCTATCAATTGCAGCTTGTGTTGTACCGCCTTTAGAGGCAACTTTATCAATCCAGCGTTCAGGAGAAATATTTGATTGATTAAATAGTTCAATAGCGCCTTCAAAGGTATTGCTTACTAGAATTTTTGAATCGTAATCCGAAAATCCCATTTTTTGAGCTGCTTCTAGCATTGATTGCATAAAGTAAAAAACATAAGCAGGTCCACTTCCTGAAATACCAGTTGATGCATCTATAAATTTTTCTGAAGTAACATGTATTGACGTACCTGTTGTATCTAAAAGTTGCCTTATCATAAGTAGCTCTACTCGAGATACAGCATTTGCTTCTGTATATGACGTAACACCTTTACCAACCTTTGCAGGTAGATTTGGCATAGTTCTTATTACTTTTTGTATGCCAAGCTCTTTTTGTATAGTCTCTATATTTACACCAGCCATAAGTGATACAAAAATTTGTTCATCATTTATAAGCGGTTTCATATCCTTAAAAAGGTCTTCACTGTGATAAGGTTTAACAGCTAGAAAGACAATGTCAGATTTAGGTAAGGCATCATCTAGCGATGTGTAAACATCAAATTTTTGTGTAGCTCTTAAGCTTTCAATTTTTTTTGGATCGGTATCAAAGATTCTTAATTTTTGTTTTCCTAAAAGAACGGAATCTGCCATACCTTCGGAATAGGTTAAGCCCATATTACCGGCACCTATTACTAATACTTTCATAATTAAATTTTAATTAAACTTCTGTTGTCAGTGTTATTAAGCCTCAAGGACTGTGCGATAGTGCCAAAAATTAAAATTGATTTAAAAAATCACGAATATGATAATGATTGATGAAATGGTTATGAGTATCTTAATTTTTAGGAGGTTATTATTGATAATCTCTAAATATGAGGTTTTTTTATGTGTGACATCTTGTCCCGAAAGTGAGATAATGTCAGTGTATTTTATAAAAAAAACCTATCCAAAATGGATAGGTTTTTAGTTATTTGAGTAAGAGAAAAAGGGTTTTTACTTATCTTCTCTTGGTTTTCTGTCGTCACGACGATTATCTCGGTTACGGTTATCACGTCCTTTATTGTCGCGATTTCCACCTTTGTTGTCTCTTGGAGCTCTTTCTTTATAACCTTCTGGTTTTGGTAAAAGTGCTTTACGAGATACTTTGTCTTTTTTAGTTCTTGGATCTACTCCAAAGTATTTTACATCAAAAACGTCACCCATGTTTACAACATCAGAAACATTTTCTGTACGTTCCCAAGCTAATTCGCTTACGTGTAATAATACTTCGTTTCCTGGTGCTTCCATATATTCTACAACAGCTCCAAAATCTAACATTTTAATTACTTTTACTTCGTAAACGCTACCAACTTGAGGCTTAAATAACATGGCATCAATACGCGCTAAAACAGCATCAATTCCTTCAGATCCTACGCCTAAAACTTCAACAATTCCTTCTTCTGTAACAGGGTCTTCGTTAATAACGATAGTTGTTTCAGTTTCTTTTTGTAATTCTTGAATGTTTTTTCCGCCAGGGCCAATTAAAGCACCAATAAACTCATTAGGTATACGTCTTGTTACCATTTTTGGCGCGTGACCTTTAACATCTGTGTTAGGTTCAGAAATAGTATCTGTTAATTTGCTTAAGATATGTAAACGACCATCACGAGCTTGTTTTAGTGCATTTACTAAAATCTCGTAAGATAATCCTTTAACTTTAATATCCATTTGGCAAGCTGTAATACCATCTGCAGTACCAGTTACTTTAAAGTCCATATCACCTAAGTGATCTTCGTCTCCTAAAATATCAGATAATACAGCGTATTTACCAGATTCTGTATCGGTAATTAATCCCATTGCAATACCAGAAACAGGTTTTTTCATTTGTACACCTGCATCCATTAATGCCATAGTACCAGCACATACGGTTGCCATAGATGAAGAACCGTTAGATTCTAAAATCTCTGAAACTACACGTACAGTATAAGGACAGTCCTCTGGTACCATACCTTTTAATGCACGTTGCGCTAAATTACCATGTCCAACTTCGCGTCTAGAAGTACCTCTAATTGGTCTTGCTTCTCCTGTTGAAAATGGAGGGAAATTATAATGTAAATAGAAACGCTCTTCACCTTCAAAAGATGGCATATCTATTTGATTTGCTTCTCTACTTGTTCCTAAAGTTACGGTTGCTAATGCTTGCGTTTCACCACGAGAGAAAATAGAAGATCCGTGTGTAGATGGTAAATAATCTACTTCACACCAGATTGGTCTAATTTCGGTAGTTTTACGACCATCTAAACGTAATCCTTCGTTTAAAGTTAAATCACGTACAGCCGCTTTTTCTGCTTTGCTGTAGTATTTAGAGATTAAGTCTCCATAATCTTCAACTTCTTCTTCAGAAAAAGTAGCGATTATTTCTTCTTTAATTTCAGCAAAAGCTGCGCCACGTTCTTGTTTAGAAGATCCTGCTTTAGCTACAGCATATACTTTGTCGTATGCCATATCGTGGATCTTTTTAGCTAAATCTTCGTCTGCTCTTTCAGGTTCGTATTCTCTGGTTTCTTTTTTACCAAATGCTTCTGCTAATTTTGTTTGAGCTTCACACTGTATTTTAATAGCTTCGTGAGCAGCTTTAATAGCTTCAGTCATTTCTTCTTCAGAAATTTCATCCATTTCACCTTCAACCATCATTACAGAGTCAGCAGATGCACCAATCATCATGTCGATATCAGATTCTGCTAATTGTGCTAATGTTGGGTTGATGATAAATTCTCCATTAATACGACCAACTCTTACTTCTGAGATTGGAGTTTCAAAAGGAATGTCTGACAATTGTATAGCAGCAGATGCAGCTAAACCAGCCATAGCATCTGGCATAACTTCTGGGTCATGAGACATTAATTGAATCATTACCTGAGTTTCGCTGTGGTAGTCTTTTGGGAATAATGGACGTAAAACACGGTCTACAAGACGCATAGTTAATACTTCTCCGTCACTTGGTCTTGCTTCTCTTTTGAAGAATCCACCTGGATATCGTCCAGCAGCAGCAAATTTTTCGCGGTAATCTACTGTTAATGGTAAAAAGTCTACGTCTGCAGCTTTATAGTTAGATACTACAGTACATAATAGCATACATTTACCAGATTGTACAACAACAGAACCATGTGCCTGTTTTGCTAATTTTCCGGTTTCGATAGAGATTTCTCTACCGTCACCAAGGTCTATGACCTCTTTGTAAGTTTGTGGAATCATAAATTTTTTAATTCTAATTAAACAATGGTCGTTGTGTTGTTGTTGTGTGTAGTTGTTGTTTTGACCAATGAAAAACTATAATTAGCTTCTTCAAAATCCGTTAGTTATACTCAAACGAATGAGTTGTTATAAATGAAAAAAAGAGGCGCGAAGCCTCTTTTTGATTATTTTCTTAATCCTAATTCTTTTACAATTGCACGGTATCTCATGATATCCTTTTTAGTAAGATAATCTAAAAGCGCACGACGCTTACCTACTAATTTTACTAGAGAACGTTCTGTGTTAAAATCTTTACGATTTTGTTTTAAGTGCTCTGTTAAGTGGTTTATTCTGTAAGTGAATAATGCAATTTGTCCTTCAGCAGAACCAGTATTTGTTTTACTGTTACCGTGTTTTGCGAAGATTTCTTCTTTCTTTTCTTTTGATAAATACATTCTAATATTATTGTAAATGATTGTTATGTACACGAAAGGTTTTCTTTCGAGCGGCAAATATAGTAAATATTTATTATTTTAAATTGGTAAGTGTATTTTTTTAGCGTAAAATACTTTGTTACTAACTTTTACGTTTTATAAATGTTTTAGCATAAATAATAAACCTATCTAAAAATTCAAGCGTATGAAACGATTTTTTTTAAAAGCAAGTGTTTTATGTTTTCTGTTATTTATAGCTGTGTTAACATCTTGTAGTGATAATGAAGATAATAGCACTGTAAATATGCAGTCTCAAGACCAAGATATTTCTGAAATGATCTTATCATCTGATATGGATGTTGTTACAGCTTCAATAGAAGATTACATGATAGAGATATACGAGAATCAAGAAGACGAAGAAGCTAGAGGTGTAGCTGGCTCAAGTAAATTAATGCCCGAATGTGCTACGGTAACTATTGATGCTGAACAGAATTTTAGAGAATTAACTATTGATTTTAGTTCTCAAGGTTGTGTAATAAGAGGGCATCTTTATAGAGGGCAAATTGTGTTGACTTATACACGCGATATTGATGCAGAAGAAATTAGTTTGAGTTATGTATTAAACAATTTCTATTTTGATAATAAGCAAGTGTCAGGCAGCAATACAATTTTAAAAACTTTATCTAATGTAAACGGCAACCCACAATTTACACATAATGTAAACTTAACGGTTACTTGGCCAAATGGTGTAGAAGCTACAAGAGATGGTCAAATTGTTAGAGAATGGGTTGAAGGTTTTGGTAGTGGTGTTTTTACTGATAATGTTTTTGAGGTAACTGGATATTGGGCTTCTGGATTTGTAAATGGAAATACGCACAATTATGAAATAGTAACGCCTTTACGAAGAGAAATGACATGTTATTACTTTGTTAGTGGTGTTTTGTCAGTGGAACGAACTTTGTTTTCAGGTGAATTAGATTATGGTGATGGCAATTGTGATAATCAAGCAGCCTTTACTTTTGAAAGTGGTACGGTAATAAATATCTTTATTTAAAGTTCTTAATATATAAGATAAAAAAAGCGAGCCAATTGGCTCGCTTTTTTTATGCTCTTAATGGTTGATTTGTAATTAAATCAATATAAAGATTTACTTTGTTTTTTAACTCTTTTCTATGGGTTATAAAGTCAAGGAAACCATGCTCTAATAAGAATTCAGATGTTTGAAATCCTTCTGGTAATTCTTGACCTGTAGTATCTCTTACTACACGAGGACCAGCAAAACCAATTAAAGCTCCAGGTTCGCTAATGTTTATGTCTCCTAGCATGGCAAAAGAAGCTGTAGTACCTCCTGTTGTTGGGTCTGTACATAATGATATATAAGGTATGCCAGCATCTGCTAATTGAGCTAACTTTACAGAAGTTTTTGCTAATTGCATTAAAGATAACGCGGCTTCCATCATTCTTGCTCCTCCTGATTTAGAAATAATCATGAAAGGTGTTTTGTTTTTTAAGGCGTAATCAGCAGCACGTGCTATTTTCTCACCTACAACACTACCCATAGAACCACCGATAAACGAAAAATCCATACAAGCAATTACTAAATCTTGCCCTTTAGATTTTCCTACAGCAGTACGAACAGCATCTTTTAGTTTTGTTTTTTCTTGAGCAGCTTTTAAACGGTCTGGATATTTTTTAGTGTCTTCAAACTTTAGAGGGTCTTTAGATTCTAATTTAACATCTAGCTCTTTAAACTTGTTATCGTCAAAAAGAATTTCAAAATATTCTTTACTGCCTATTCTTACGTGGTAACCATCTTCTGGGCTCACGTAAAAGTTTTGTTCTAATTCTTTAGTATCAACTATTTTTCCGGTAGGAGATTTATACCACAAGCCTCTAGGCGTGTCTTTTTTCTGTTCGGTTGTAGTCTGAATTCCTTTTTCTTTTCTTTTAAACCAAGACATATCGATTTACGATTTTAGATTTATGATAAACGATTTTTTTTAGGAAAATCGTAATTTATCTTTGAATTATAGTGTGTTTATGTTGTTAAGATCGTCGAATGCTTTCTTTAATCTTTCTACAAAAGTTTTTTCTCCTTCTCGAAGCCAAACTCTTGGGTCATAATATTTTTTGTTTGGAGCGTCATCACCATCTGGGTTTCCTATTTGAGATTTTAAATAGTCAGATTTATCACTCATATAATCTCTCACGCCGCTCATAAATGCATATTGCATATCTGTATCAATATTCATTTTGATAACACCGTAGCTTATTCCTTCTCTAATTTCTTCAACTGTAGATCCTGATCCTCCGTGAAAAACAAAATCGATGTGGTTATGACCAACACCATATTTTTCTGAAATATATTCTTGAGAGTTTTTAAGAATTTTTGGAGTTAATTTTACATTTCCTGGTTTGTATACACCATGAACGTTACCAAAGGCAGCTGCAATTGTAAACTGACTGCTTACCTTGCTTAATTCTTCATAAGCGTAAGCTACTTCTTCTGGTTGCGTGTATAATTTAGAATCATCTACATCTGTATTATCCACACCATCTTCTTCACCACCAGTTATTCCTAATTCTATTTCTAGAGTCATACCCATTTTGCTCATACGCTCAAGGTATTGCTTACATATTTCTATGTTTTCTTCAATGGGCTCTTCACTTAAATCAATCATGTGAGAGCTATATAAAGGCTTTCCTGTTTCTTTAAAATGTTGCTCGCTAGCGTCAAGTAAACCGTCAATCCAAGGTAATAGTTTTTTAGCACAGTGATCTGTATGCAAAATGACAGGAACACCATAGGCTTCAGCCATTAAGTGTACATGTTTAGCACCAGCAACTGCACCAGCTATAGCTGCTTTTTGATTGTCGTTTGATAATCCTTTACCGGCATTAAAAATAGCACCGCCGTTAGAAAATTGAATAATCACAGGAGCGTTTAAGTCTCTAGCAGTTTCTAATACGCCATTTATGGTATTTGAACCAACTACATTAACTGCAGGAAGTGCAAACCCTTTTTCTTTTGCTAACTTGAAAATCTCTTGAACTTCGTTTCCTGTTGCAACTCCAGGTTTTATATTGTGTGCCATTTTTTAAATTTAATTTTGTTTAAAAAGCAAAAATAAGAAAATTAAATGGCTTAAAAAGGGTAATTTATACCAATGTTATAAACAGCATTTCTAAAGTTGTAATCATTAAACCATCTGTTTTGATTTCCGTAAGATGGATCATAGGTTTTAAAACCTATATCAAAACGAAATACTACAAAGCCAAAATCATATCTAAAACCAAAACCAGAACCAACGGCAATGTCTTCTAAAGCGCTAAAACTATCAAAAGTGGCTTTGTCATCTTCTACATTATCTAAAGCATTCCAGATGTTTCCGGCATCTATAAATAAGGCACCATGTAGGTCTTCAAAAATGTTAAATCTATGTTCAACATTAAATGCGAGTTTTAGGTTGGCTTCATTAAACTCGTTATTACTATTAGATCTTCCTGGTCCTAAACGGTAAGCAGACCATGCCCTGTTGTCATTTGGGCCTCCAGCAAAAAAACTTTTCGAAAACGGAATACTGTTTGAGTTACCATATGGAATTGCAATACCGCCAAATGCTCTTATAGCTAAAACATTTTTTCTACCTATATCCCAGTGCTTAATATAGTCAAGCTCGGTTTTGATATATTGAGAGTAAACTACGTTGAATAATTCGTAATTGCCATCAATGTTTTTGTTTACATCTGCTAATTTTGAAATGGCTGTTAAGAAGTTTCCAGCAGATTCTAACTTAAATCTGAATATAGAAAAGTCTTCGTCATATAAATTCTCTCGTTTATCTTTTATAAAACTATAGCTTGTTGCAAATATTAAGTTATTCTCTGTAAGTCGCTGTCTTCGTTCTTCTATATTATTTATGGTGGCAATGTTTGTTGTTGTTAATCCTGAAGGTGGATTGTTACTTAAGGATTCGTTTATAAATGTTTGGGCTTGATCAGGAATATTTAATGGTTCACCTGGATTAACATAATTTATGTTTGTAGCTATATCATTTAATGTGTTGAATGAATTCTGGTAAACATTAAAATAGTTTGAAGGGTTTAGGTTTCTTACATACTGAATATTAAACAAGTCAAATCTGTTTGTTACTGTGTTTGATGGTCGCCATTTATAATTAAAAGCTCCTGTAAATGTCTGTTTGTCTAAACCTACATTGGTTTGACTCGATGTTGATAAACTGATTCGTGTACTCGGAGACATGTTTTTAGGAATAATTTTTTCGGTGTTGAAAAGAAAAAATATTCTTGGAAATGTTAGGTTCAGGTTTACACCCATTTCTTGAATGTCAAAAAAACGATCATCACCATTTGATGCATCTTTTGAGGCTCCTATAGATCCGAATGCAGAAATTTCTAATGTTTCAGCACCTCTAAAAATGTTTCTCATTAGTAACGATGGGTTTAGTGACACACCAAAGGCTTGTATGTTACTTTGTGAAACTTCTGTGCTAAAACCTAATTGGAATTTTTTTAAAGGTGTTAAATAGATATTTGCTGTTAGTGTTGTGTCTGGGTTTTCAACATACTCTATGTTAGGATACTTAAAGGTTCGTAACTCGCTAATGTGTTGATAAGAGTCTGTCCTGTCGCTGTCTTTAAAAACATCGTTTGGTTTTATAAATACAACATCTGTTAAGGCTTTAGGTCTGTGACGTAATTTAGAATAGCTATATAAATTGTACCCTTTGTAGGTTGTTGAATCTAAGATAGGTTTGTTTCTATTACTATAAGAGAAATCTGGATATATATTTACATCTTTAATGTTGTAAATTTTAAAAGGCTCTCTAATAGTTGTGTCTTGTATTCTGATGGCTCGATTTTCAATTTGAAGCTCTACATTTACTTTTTTGTTTGTGTTTATGGTATCCATTTCAAAAAAGACGTAATCTTCACTAAAATGATAAACACCAGAATTTCTTAAGTAGTCTGTAATTCTATTTTTTTCGTTTTCAAATGTAGCCGTTTTGTATTGTTTTCCTGATTTTATAAGTGATTTATGTTCCTGTATTTTGTATAGTGAATCTACAACAGGCGATAGTATTTTAGTAGATAAGGAATCTATAATATAAGGTTCGCCGGTTTTTACAAAGTAAGATACCTCTGCTTTTTGGTTGTCTTCTTTTTCAGTTTCAGATGTCGCTTTAACATTAAACCAGCCGTTATTAAAGTAATATGCTTCAAGTCTGTTTGTAGACTTTTCAGTTTTGTTGTCGTCTATGATAACAGGAGCTTCCCCAGTTTTTTTTAACCACTTATTAAAGTTAATTCGGGATTCAACATATTTATCTAATTGTTTTTTAGATAAGAAGTTTTCTAAATGTTCACGCTTTTTAGGTTTTTTATCAATTCCAGCATTTATTATAGAATCTATATTAGGCCTTGCAGAATTATAAATGTATAGACGTAAAGGTATACGAGCAAGTTTTCTGTTGGGTCTTTGGTAAAGTAAATTGTTTATAGTTTCAGTTTTGTTTACTTTATCATTGACAGTAATGATGTTTTTTGTTAGTAAATGCTCATTGGCAGGAACTCTTTTTACAGAGTTGCAAGACGCTAAAAATCCTGTAATTACAATAAATAATGCTATTTTTGATAAAAATATTTTCAAGTATTACGTATTAATTATTTAGTAATTATATAAGTATTGTTTTTGAGCGGTAAGCTATGTGTTTCATAATAAACCCAAAAGTACACTATTTCCGCTGAAAAATATTAAAATGATATAATTTGAAATATGATTTTAGGATAAAATTATAATTCTATTTTTTTAATCATTCAAAAAAAAGAAACACACATTTGATGTTATCTAAAAACCAAATAAAACTTATAACAAGTTTAAAACAAAAAAAATATAGGCAAAACCACGGTTTGTTTGTAGCTGAAGGTTATAAAACCATCCAGGAACTGTTGCAATCTTCAATAGAGCTATATCATTTATACACCACAGAACCTTTCAATATTGATGCCAAACATCAAACACTGATAGAAGATTCTGATTTAAAAAAAATAAGCTTTTTAAAATCACCAAATACAGCTTTAGCGCTATTTAAAATCCCTGAACCCAAACCTGTTGCAACAAATGAATTGATAGTTGCTCTTGACGACGTGAGAGATCCAGGTAATTTAGGTACAATAATTCGTCTTTGTGATTGGTTTGGTATAACAAATCTGGTTTGTAGCGAGGCAACTGTAGACTGCTACAATCCTAAAGTGGTTCAGGCAACTATGGGGTCTATAACACGTGTTAATATAAATTATAAGCCATTAAGTGTTTTTCTGGAAACATGTAAAACTGAAACTTTTGGAGCCTTTATGGATGGCGAAAACATCTATAAAAAATCACTTCCAAAACAAGGTATTATTGTTTTAGGGAACGAAGCAAATGGAATTTCAAAAGATGTTGAAAACCTTGTGAATTCAAGAATATCAATTCCTAGATTTGGTAATATTCAAGCCACAGAAAGCTTAAATGTAGCTACTGCAACAGCAATACTTTTAAGTGAGTTTAAGCGGGCTACTATTGAAAAGTGAAATTTATAAATATACCTTGAGTTTTCATGCTGTGAATATTTCCTGTCCAAGGGCTATTTGGGTCAACATCTCTGACTAGCTCATCATTAATAGCGAAAATACCACGAATAGAAGGTGTGAATTTAAAGAAGTATAAATAAAAATCGATACCAAAACCAATTTCATAAAAATACATGTTTTTCTTAATTCTGAACTGACCATTACTGTTGTCATCAGGATTATTTTCGTTACTTGATAAGTTTAAAGCAGTAGAAACACCACCTACAATAAAAGGTTTAAAGTTGTTAAGGCGTTTTGTTGAAATTTTAAGTAACAACGGTATATGAATGTATGTTGACCTTATTTCTCTGGTTAAATCAGAATCTGTGTATTCAAAACCAGTAAAGTAACTTTCGTCATAAGTTATTGTTCTGGTGTTAAAAACAGCCGTAGGCTCTAGTCTAAGGTCTAAATACTCGTTAATTCTTAAGTTACCAATAAGTCCAACGTTAAAACCTGTGCTTTTCTCAACTAAAATATCTTTTTTATCTTGAACATAGTCAAAATTAAATGAGTAGCTATTAACACCAAGCGTGTAGCCATAGGATAGCCTTTTTTTATCAATATTGTCAAGATTTCTTATTCGCTCTTTACTGAAAAGTTGTGCGTTAACAGATTGTGTTAATAACAAAAAGGAGCATATAAAAAGAATGTGCTTCATAGTTTTATTTTGATGATGTATAGATTGTGGCCACGCCAAATGTTTGTGGTAAATCTTTAACATCTATAAACCCAATTTTACGTAAAATATTGTTTAAGGCTTCACCGTAAGGAAAAACAGATGCCGATTCAGATAAATATTTGTAAGCACTTCTGTCTTTAGAAAAAATCTTACCAATAGCAGGTAAAATATTTTTTGTGTAAAAATTATAACCTTGTTTAAAAGGTGTTTTTGTAGGAACAGATGTTTCCAGAATTACAAATGTGCCGTTTGGTTTTAAAACCCTGTATATTTCGGCAAGCCCTTTTTCTAAAGTTTCAAAGTTGCGCACACCAAAAGCAACGGTTATAGCGTCAAAAGTATTGTCTTCAAAAGGCATGTTTTCAGAATCACCCAATACCATTTCAATAGTACTATTTAGGCCTTTTTTTTCTATCTTTTGTTTTCCAATTTCAAGCATACCGCTGCTTATATCTAAGCCAACAATTTTTTTTGCTTTAGTTTGAGCTAGGTTTATAGCTAGATCACCAGTTCCAGTAGCAATATCTAATATAGTGTCAGGATTTTTACGGCCTACTATTTCAACAACTTTTTTACGCCACTTTATGTCTATACCAAAAGAGATAACACGGTTTAAACCATCATAATCACCAGAAATAGTATCAAACATTTTTGTAACCTGTTCTTTCTTTCCTAGGTTACTATCTTTATAAGGAGTTACTTTTGACAAAATGTAATTTTTTCGCAAATATAAGCTATTCGCCTTGCATTAAACAATCTGTCGACAAATATTTGTATTCTAACGAATTAATATATATATCGTAAATTTTGCAGTATATTTGCACTACTTTATAGTATAACTACACATGAAAATTATTATTGCCGGTGCTGGTGAAGTAGGATTTCATTTAGCAAAATTACTATCTTATGAGTCCCAAGAAATAACTCTTATTGATACTAAAAAAGATAGCCTACTTTATGCAGATACTCATTTAGATATCAAAGTTGTAAAAGGAGACGCAACGTCTATTTCTATTTTAAAAGACTCTCGTGTTTCAGAAAGTGATTTGGTTATTGCTGTAACCTCTTCAGAAACTACCAATATCACAGTTTGTGTATTGGCAAAACAATTAGGGGCCAAGCGAACCATTGCTAGAATCTCTAACACAGAATTTATAAGTCATAAAGAAGAAGTTGGTTTTACCAAGTTTGGTATAGACGAGCTTATTTCTCCTGAATCTATTGCTGCTTCAGAAATTAGGTTATCTCTAGATCAGTCAGCTTTTAATGATAGTTATGCCTTTGACGATGGCGCCTTAACTATGGTTGGTTTAAGCTTACCTAGAACAGCAAATTTTGTTGGTAAAACGGTAAAAGAAGCAGCTCAAATATTTCCTGAAATACATTTTGTGCCTATTGCAATTCAACGTTTTGGAACACAATATACCATAATTCCTAGAGGAGACACACAGTTTAGAGAAGGTGATAATGTAGTTTTTATTACATCTGAAGGTGGTGCAGAAGAATTATGTAGCATTACAGGTAAAACCAATACCGAGATAAAAAATGTCATGATTCTAGGAGGAAGTAAAATAGGTTATAAAACAGCTAGAGATCTTTGTCAAAGTAAGTTTAAAATTAAGCTAATAGAAAAAGATAAAGAGCGCGCTTTTGAACTAGCTGATGAACTACCTAAAGTTCTTGTTATTAATAGCGACGGTAGAAATGTAGACTTGCTTGAAGAAGAAAATATAAAAGACATGGATGCTTTTATAGCGGTAACAGGTAACTCTGAAACCAATATTATGTCTTGTTTGGTGGCAAAGTCAAAAAATGTGAAAAAGACAATTGCTTTGGTTGAAAACATGGATTATTTTGAGCTATCACAATCTATTGGTATTGATACCTTGATAAATAAAAAACTACTAGCTGCCAACAATATTTTTAGATATGTAAGAAAAGGTGAAGTTGTGGCTATGACAAAGCTTAATAATATGAATGCCGAGCTATTAGAGTTTAAAGTAAAGTCGAGCTCATTAATTTGCAACAAGCAAATTAAAGATGTAGATTTTCCTCGTTCTGCAATTATAGGTGGTGTTATTCGTCAAGACAAAGGTTATACAGCTTTAGGTGGCTTTAAAGTGCAAGAAGGCGATCGCGTTGTAGTTTGTGGTTTGCCAAGGTCTATTAAGCAAGTAGAAAAACTATTCTTATAGAATGCGACTAAATTATAAAATCATTTTTCATTTTTTAGGACTGTTATTATTATTTAACGGCGGTTTCATGTTATTAGCAACATTGATAAGTTTGATTTATAATGATGGCGTTACTTTTAGGCTTTTTCTTTCGGGTATTTTAGCATTGCTATCTGGTGCAACAACCATGTTTGTTACCAGATCCCATAAGAAAGAAATGAATAAACGTGAAGGTTATATTGTTGTAGCTTTAGGTTGGGTTATTATGTCATTGTCAGGAGCATTGCCTTATGTTATAACAGAAAGTATTCCGAGTTTTACAGATGCATTTTTTGAAACCATGTCAGGCTATACAACAACCGGAGCAACAATATTAAACGATATAGAGGTTGTGCCAGAAGGTGTTTTGTTTTGGCGAAGCCTTACACATTGGATTGGTGGTATGGGAATTATTGTATTAGCAATAGCAATCTTACCATTATTAGGAATAGGAGGAATGCAAATGTTTGCTGCCGAAGCACCAGGTCCTGGAGGAGATAAACTACATCCTAGAATAACAGATACAGCAAAGCGATTATGGCTTATTTATGTAGGTTACACATTAGCAGAAACACTTTTGTTAAAAGTGGCAGGAATGTCGTTTTTTGATGCCATTAATCACTCGTTGGCAACCTTATCAACAGGTGGTTTTTCAACTAAAAACGCAAGTGTTGCTTACTGGAATAATGAGCCTATTATTCAGTACATAATTATTTTCTTCATGTTTCTAGCTGGAACAAATTTTGTTTTAAGCTACTTTGCTTTTAAAGGAAAAGTTCAAAAAATTATACACGATGAAGAACTTAAACTTTATTTTAAGTTTATAACAATATTTACAATTATAGCAGCTGTAATTATTTATTTTAAAGCAGATTTATCTATATCTACAATTGATCATCCTATGGTTTGGGGGCGTGCTGAAAGCGCTTTTCGTCATGCGTTGTTTCAAGTTTTAACTGTGGTTACAACGACTGGCTTTATTACGGCAGATTATACATTATGGACACCATTTTTAGTCGTGTTTTTCTTTGGTCTTATGTTTCTAGGTGGTTCCGCAGGAAGTACTTCTGGAGGTGTAAAAGTAGTAAGGCATTTGGTGCTAATTAAAAATGGTTTTTTAGAGTTTAAACGCGCACTTCACCCTAATGCAGTATTACCAGTTCGATATAATACTAAAGCGGTTACAGGAGATATTGTATTTAATATTCTAGCCTTTTTCATTTTATACATGTTATCCTTTATTGTTGGTGCTTTGGTGTTCTCTATGTTTGGAATTAATTTTGAATCTTCAATAGGTTTGTCAGCGTCTAGTTTAGGTAACGTAGGTCCTGCTTTAGGGAGCTTTGGACCTGTAAATAACTATGCTGCCTTACCAGAGTTAGGGAAGTGGTGGGCGTCGTTTTTAATGCTTATAGGGCGTTTAGAACTGTTTACGGTTCTTATTCTTTTTACGCCGTTCTTTTGGAGAAATAGGTAGCGCTTTGTAACATTTATAATACTATTGCTACTTATATACTAAAGAAGCTTTTTAATTAGATCTTAAACTGATCATCTTGGGCTAAACTCCAATATTATCTTTTATACTTATCAACGTTACTTGACAACCTTTTCAGGTTGTTGAGAAGACTTTTTACGCAAAATTTTTAACTTATAAACTACTTTAGTTATGGGAGGAGAAGGCTCAATGATGACTGCTAATAATTCTTTAAAGAATAATAGAAGTTTAGTGGCAAAAAGAAAAGAGGCAAATGCTTTAAGTGGCAGTTATGCTAGTGTTCAAATGAAAGAGTTTCCAAAGGCAACTCCAGAAATGCTTGAAACTATTAAAGTTAAACTTCAAAAAGAAAGAAAACAACGACTTATTAAACAGATTGTTGTGTGTTCAATCGTTATTGTGCTAATCATAATAAGCTGTATAATATTTGGATAAAAAAAAGCCACTTTTTTTAAAAGTGGCTTTTTTATTTGAGTTTTTATTTTTTAACTCACAGCATCTTTGATTCTTTTTAAAGCTTCAGTAATTTGTTCTTGGCTTGCAGCGTAAGAAATACGTATACAATCAGGGTTTCCAAAAGCTTCTCCAGTAACGGTTGCTACTAATGCTTCTTCTAGTAAAAATAAAGAGAAATCGGTAGCGTTATTTATAGTTTTACCTCGTAATGTTTTACCAAAATAGTGTGATACATTAGGAAATACATAAAAAGCACCTTCTGGTATGTTGGTTTTAAATCCTTCAATGTCATTTAGTAAATCTAGTATGAGTTCTCTTCTTGTTTTAAATTCATCAACCATAAACTGTACACGCGAAGGTGATTCGGTCAACGCCGTAATAGCGGCACGTTGTGCAATACAGTTGGTTCCTGAAGTGATTTGACCTTGCATTTTCGTACAAGCTTTTGCAATCCATTCTGGAGCACCAATGTAACCTATTCTCCAACCAGTCATAGCAAAAGCTTTTGCTAATCCATTTACAGTTATGGTACGATCATACATGCTAGGTATGGCTGCAAAACTAAAGCTTTTTGTGCCATAGCTAATGTGTTCGTAAATCTCATCTGATAGGATGTATATATTAGGGTGCTTTTCTAAAACAGCAGCTAGCGCTTTGTATTCAGCTTCACTGTAAATGGTTCCACTCGGGTTGTTAGGCGAGTTGAAAAAAATCATTTTAGTTTTAGGTGTAATTGCAGCTTCTAATTGCTCTGGTGTGATTTTAAAGTCATTCTCTATAGTCGACGGAATTTCTTTGTAAGTAGCTTCACATAGCGTTGCAATGGCAGAATAGCTTACCCAATAAGGCGCAGGTAATAAAATTTCGTCACCTGGATTTAATAAAACTTGAGCAACATTAGCAATAGATTGTTTTGCGCCAGTAGAAACTACAATTTGGTTTGGTTTGTAATCTAAACCGTTGTCGCGTTTAAATTTTAAGCAAACAGCTTCTTTTAATTCAACATATCCATCAACAGGTGAATAAGAGTTGTAATTGTCGTTTATAGCTTGAATAGCTGCATCTTTAATATAACCAGGTGTGTTAAAGTCAGGTTCGCCTAGACTTAACCCGATTATATCTTTGCCTTCAGCTTTTAATTCTCTTGCTTTTGCAGCCATAGCCAAAGTTGCAGACGTTGGTAGGCTATTAATTCTGTCAGATAGTTGGTGTTGGTTGCTCATTAAAAAAAAAGTATTGTTAAGCTTGTACGGCTGGTTTCATTCCCATTTCGCGTAAATATCTAAAATGAGCCATTATAGCCTTACGTGTTGTTTTGTATTCGTTGTATGGTAAGTTAAATTCTTTAGCTGTTTCTTTCACTATTTTAGAAATTTTAGTGTAATGTATGTGGCTAATATTAGGAAAAATATGGTGCTCTACCTGATGATTTAAACCACCTGTAAACCAATTAACAATTCTGTTTTTAGTGCTGAAATTTACAGTTGTTAAAAGTTGGTGAATTGCCCATGTGTTTTTCATAGTGCCATTTTCTTCTGGTAAAGGCATTTCAGCATCTTCAATAACATGTGCTAATTGAAAAACGATACTTAAAATTAATCCTGCAGTATAATGCATTACAAAAAAACCTAGTAAAATTTTCCACCAAGCAATGTCTGTAAGTACAATAGGTAAAACAATCCAGATAGAAACATAAATAAGTTTTGAAATAACTAATTTACTCCAGTTTGCTAAAGGATTAGGGAACTTTCCGTATGATAACTTTCGTTTCATATACCTGTGCATTTGCTGGAAATCTGTAGTAATTGCCCAGTTGATAGTTAATAACCCATATAATAGTATAGAATAGTAGTGCTGAAACTTATGGTGCCAATGCCATTCAGAATGTTTAGAAAAACGTAAAATTCTACCAGCTTCTAAATCTTCATCATGCCCATGAATATTTGTATATGTATGATGTAAAACATTATGTTGTACTTGCCAGTTGTATACATTTCCTGCAAGTATGTATATACTGCTTCCCATTATACGGTTTATCCATTCTTTATTTGAAAAAGAACCGTGATTTCCATCATGCATTACGTTCATACCAACACCAGCCATGCCAACACCCATAACTATTGTTAAAAGTAATTGTGTCCAACCAGGGATGTTAAGTGTAAGTATTAAAAAGTATGGTGTTAAGAATATAGAAAACATTACAATGGTTTTTAACCAAAGTTTCCAATTTCCTGTTCTTTTTATGTCGTTTTCTTTAAAATAGGCATTTACACGTTTGTTAAGCGTTCTGAAAAATTTAGCAGAATCATTACGTGAAAATGAAAGTGTTTGTTTTGTCATTGCATTGTTTTTTTAATAGCATAACGAAAATAAAATATTGTTATGATACTATTTGGCAAATATAATTAATATATGATGGTATCTTAATAAACTTTTCACAAAAAAATGCACAAGAAATTAGCTATTTTTGCACAAAAATTTACAATATGGAGCTTATACAGAAATACTTCCCAAACTTAACAGATGATCAAATTGAAAAGTTTAAAAAGCTTGAATCACTATACCAAGATTGGAATTTAAAAATAAATGTTGTTTCCAGAAAAGATATAGATGAGCTGTATTTGCGACATGTTTTACATTCTTTAGCTATTGCAAAAGTTATGCCGTTTAATTCTGGTGCGAAAATTATGGATGTTGGTACTGGTGGTGGTTTTCCAGGTGTTCCTTTAGCAATTTTGTATCCAGATTGTTCATTTCATTTAGTAGATAGTATTGCTAAAAAACTTAAAGTGGTAAATGAGGTTGTTGATGGATTAGGTTTAACTAATGTAAAAACAACACATACACGCGTAGAAGAAATAAATGAAACCTATGATTTTATAGTAAGTAGAGCTGTTGCTGCAATGCCTACATTTGTACATTGGGTAAAAGGTAAAATAGCTAAAAGACAAAATCACGAACTTAAAAATGGGATATTGTACCTTAAAGGAGGTGATTTATCTGAAGAGCTTCAAGATTATAAGTCTGCAACTATATATAACATTACTGATTTTTATAGCGAAGATTTTTTCGACACAAAAAAAGTAGTGCATTTACCTATGAAATTTAAGGGTTAAACTCTATTTAACTAACAGTTTTATTCTTAAAGATTGCGTGTTTTGGGTTTCAATATTTAAAATATATAAGCCTGAAGCTATGTTTATTGGTATGCTTGTTTGCTTGTTTAAAGTTAAAGTTTGTGTGTAAACCAGCTTGCCTGTTGTGTCTACTATAGATATTTTAGTGTTATCATACTGATGAGAGCTTAATATTGTTAAATTGTTTCTTACAGGATTTTGGGTTAATCTAATAGTGCTATTAGGTTGTAAGATGTTTGTAGATAATGTTTCTTGAAATATTTCATTTAAAGCAAAATCAACATTTTGTTCGGTCAATGTTACATGAGGTTCATTTTCCTGTGGCATATACCAAGCGTCAAAAGGAGTGATGTTGTTTATGCCTCTAGATGATGTGATTCCTGTAGGTGTGTGAAACCAATTTATTTCATTAGAAGTTATTTGAAAAGCCATAGCGCTTACAGTTGGTATGAAATTAAAAAAATCAGTTTTTAGTGCATTTAAAAATTCCCCAACAAGTCCGTTGGTATCCAAGTCTTCTGTCAATCCGCCAATATCAAATAGTCCGCCTGATGCAGCATCAATTCCGTTAGAGTATGAAAAAGAGCTGCTACTCGCATTGTTTACTCTGTCATTTGCCAAAGGAAACCACCAAGCAAAATCTAAATGAACTTTACTGGTTGTTAGTTGAGACCCTGCGTTTGGAGTAAAATAAGTTTGTACTTTAAGATCTGCACCTGTCATAATGTTTATATCAGCATTTAGAATTTGACTTCCTGGAACTAAATCATTTGATGCAGCAGAATTATCTTGATATCGGTTGTTGCTACCACTACCGTTTATAATAGAAACCTTACGAGGCAATTCTGGAAATCCAGAGTCTGTTAGTGCATTTATTCTAGAGTCTAAAATGCTTTTGTGATTATGTGCTCTTGGTAACGATAAGGAGCTGTTGAAGGTAACACCATCACTATTTGTAATATGTGGTTCAAACTGATCAGTCAGCATTTGTCTTGCTGCTGATGATGTTAACATGCCATTAATAATAGGTTGTAACTCCTCAACATTTTGATCGCCTAGAACCCAAAAATCATCTAGCCCAAAGGCTAAAAAATTAAACTGATGCTGAAACCCAATAGGAACATTGGCACCGTGGTGTGGAGAGTCAAAAGAAATCCATAGCCTTGTGTCGTGATTCATGTTGACATTTTCCATATAATTTAGAGCATAACGTGAAATTAATCCGCCCATGCTTGGACCAATTATTACATTTTGATTGGTGCCTATTTTTTGTAAATTTATGAGGTTTATTAAATCAACGAGTAACATAGCGTTACGCTCAATAAAATCTACACCGCCATCAATGATAGTTGTATCTGAAAGTCTTGTGTAAACAGGGAAGTTTAATATGATGATGTCATAACCTTCTTCACGAACTAGATCTCCTAAATTTGATGTAGTACCATCAGATTCAAAATTTAATAATTCATAAATTCCAGAAATACGTCTTCCGTCACCAGGATCAAAACCATCAACAAGAAAAATTGGCTTATCAAGGATGTTATCGCTGCTTAAAAACAACTCATACTCGCCAACACCAGGATGTGATGTGGTTTCTCCATAAGGACTTAAATCGGCAATAGTGCTTCCTGTAAAGGTGGTTATACTGCGGTTGTAATGTTGTTCTAAATCTTCATTAGAATATGTTATGTTTATTGTGGCTGTTCGCGTTATAACGGTATTATCAGACAGTGTCAATCTAAAAATTATATTTTTCTCTCCTGCCTCAAGATAGTTTACAGTAATATTCTCATTTGTATTTATGTTTCTAAAGCCAAGATCATCATTAAAATCTATTTCAATGAGGTTTATCGGGTTACTTGTGGTGTTTATAATGTTTTCTTCTGATAGGTTGTAAGTTGTTAGTAATCCTCTTTTTTGTGAGCGCAAAGGTGAGGCAATGCTTATGTGTTCTCTTTTAAAAAGGTTTTCTTGAAAGTTGTTTCTAATTAAATAACCTTCTGAATCTCTAGAAACAGCGTTATTTTGTAAAGCTTCATTAGTAAAAGATTCAAATTCTGAATGTAAAATAGCAAGCGGAATAATATTGGTAAAATAGCTTTCCTTTTCTGTTGCCTTAATACTAGACAAAGGCTTTAACCTATTTTGTAAATCTCCATGAGCAATAGCTTTGTATGCTTGGTAGAAGTTTGAAGTGTTTATAGTTTTTTTGTTGTAATCTGTAATGTCTAATATAGGAGAGCTAGGTATTAATACAGAGGTTTCCATACCTAGGGTGTTGAATTTTTGAAATGGATTTTTGTTTTGGGAATAGATGATTGAGGTGGCAAAAAGTAGGAAAAGAAAATAACTTTTTTTCATATACATTAGTTTGTCAATTACATAAATATAGACAACTAATTGGTTGTTTACTAGTAGTATAGATGAATAACCAAAAAAGCCTTTAAAATGAAAATTTTAAAGGCTTTTTGAATAAAAATTATATATTAATTATCCTAAAAATGGATATCTGTAATCTGTAGGAGTTACAAAAGTTTCTTTTACCATTCTTGGTGATACCCAACGTAATAAGTTTTGAGCAGAACCAGCTTTGTCATTGGTTCCTGATGCTCTTGCACCACCAAAAGGTTGTTGACCAACAACAGCTCCTGTAGGTTTGTCATTGATATAGAAGTTACCTGCGCTATTTTGTAAGGCTTTAGTAGCTTCATCAATAGCATATCTGTCTGTTGATAGAATAGCACCTGTTAATGCATATTCGCTAGTTTCGTCAACTAATTTTAAAGTTTCAGAATATTGGTTTTCATCATATACATAAATTGTAATTACAGGACCAAATAATTCTGTACACATAGTTGTGTATTTTGGGTTTGTAGTCACTATAACTGTTGGTTCAATAAAATACCCTTTAGACTTATCATAGTTTCCACCTACAATAATTTCAGCGTCTGCATCAGCTTTTGCACCATCAATATACTTTGCTAATTTATCAAACGAGCCTTCGTGAATAACAGCTGTAATAAAGTTACTCATATCTTCTGGAGAACCCATTTTAAATGATTTAACATCTTCTATTACAAAGTTTTTAACGTCTTCCCAAAGGTTTGAAGGAATATAAGCTCTAGATGCTGCACTACATTTTTGTCCTTGAAATTCAAAAGCACCACGAACAATAGCAGTTGCTACTTGTTTAGCATTTGCAGATTTGTGGGCAACGATAAAATCTTTTCCTCCAGTTTCACCTACAATTCTTGGATAGGTTTTGTAGTTGTGAATGTTGTTTCCTATTTGTTTCCAAAGGTCTTTAAAAACGTGTGTAGAACCTGTAAAGTGTAACCCAGAAAAATCAGGACTAGCCATTACTGTATCAGTAATCATAACAGGATCTCCAAACACAACGTTGATAACGCCATCAGGAACACCAGCTTCTCTAAATACATCCATGATAACTTTTGCAGAGTAAATTTGGCTGTCACTTGGTTTCCAAACAACAACATTTCCCATTAAAGCCATACAAGCTGGTAAGTTTCCAGCAATAGCTGTAAAGTTAAATGGTGTTACTGCGTAAGTGAATCCTTCTAACGGACGATATTCAATACGGTTCCAAGCATCGCTTGTGCTTTCTGGTTGGTCCATGTAAATGTCAGTCATAAACTGAACATTAAAACGTAAGAAATCTATAAGCTCACAAGCCGAATCAATTTCTGCTTGATGAATTGTTTTAGATTGCGCTATCATTGTAGCAGCATTTATTTTAGCTCTGTAAGGACCTGCGATTAATTCAGCAGCTTTTAAAAAGATACCAGCACGGTGTTCCCAAGGTAGTTGAGACCACGTTTTTCTTGCTTCAAGTGCAGTTGCTATAGCTTCTTCTACGTGAGATTTTTCAGCTAAATGATACGTTCCCACAATATGTTGATGATCATGAGGAGGCGACATAGTTCTAGTGTTACCTGTTTCAATATCTTTTCCGTTGATATATAAAGGCACATCCACTTTACTGTTGAACATCTCTTTGTATGCGTTTAAAACAGCATCTCTTTCTGGAGAACCAGGTGCATAAGATTTTACAGGCTCATTGACTGCAATCGGTACATTAAAGAATCCTTTTCCCATGAGTTTATTTTATTTAAATAGTTATTATAATTTTATGGCAAAGGTATGATTTTTTGACTATTCAAAAGATTGAACATTAATAAATTCACGTTAAAAAAGTTTCTCTTTTTTTTGTAAGTTGCTAACTCATTTGCTGACTATAAGTTTTATGTGTACTGTGACTATAATCCCTAAAGGGAATAACGATTTTATTTTAACCTCTAATAGAGACGAAGCACCTAATAGAAAAACGATAGATCCTGATTTTTATTTAGAAAATGACACCATGTTATTGTATCCTAAAGATAGCTTAGCAGGAGGAACATGGGTTGGTGTTAGTGAGAAAAACCGTTTGATTTGTTTGCTTAACGGAGGTTTTACATTGCATAAACGTCAAGAAAACTACAGATTAAGCAGAGGAGTTGTTGTAAAAGATTTGTTGATATCAAATGATGTTATGCAATCTATAAGCGCCTATAATTTAGATCAAGTTGAGCCTTTTACTATAGTTGTGGTTGATTGGAATTCGCAATTAAAGTTTTATGAATTAGTTTGGGATGGCGAAAAGAAGCATGTTTCAGAACTGCCTTTAAAACCTAGATTATGGTCGTCTTCTACCTTGTATAACGAATCGATGAAAGAGGAGCGAAAATTGTGGTTTGAGGATTTCAAAGAAAATGCTGATTTTACAGCGGAAAGTATACTTCATTTTCATAAAACTACGCACAATGAAAATAAAGTTTATGGGTTGGTTATGGATAGAGACTTTGTAAAAACAACAAGTATAACACAAATAACAAAAACTTCTGATAAGGTTGAAATGCGCTTTGAGAACTTACAAAAGAACGAAGTGATAACGTCAACGTTTCTATTTTCTGAATGTGCTCATGACTAATACCGGAATTATCTTAACATTAGCTTACCCTGAAACCATAGTGCTTCATGCCGAAGAATGGTATTCTCCGCTTTTAAAATATGTTGGAATAGGTAATAAAACACATGTAAGAGCGGGACATGCAGCTTTGGTTTTAATTGAAAAGTCAACCGGGATATTAGAGTATCATGATTTTGGTCGTTATATAACGCCCGAACCTAATGGTCGTGTAAGAGGTAAAGACACAGATTGCGAATTAGACTTTCCTATTGTTGCTGATATTGAAAATGATGCTGTTTTAAACCTAAAGGACATTCTTAAATTTTTAGCTACACATCCTAAACTAACGCATGGAGATGGTACGTTGTATGCTTCGGTTTGTAGTCAGGTTGATTATAAAAAAGCCAGATCTCATATCAATAAAATGCAAAATCTACATTTTATTCGTTATGCTGCTTTTATTAAAGAAGCTTGTAATTGTGCGCGATTTGTGACTGATGTGCTAATTGCGAGTATCACTAATAAATCAATTAAAAAGAAATTGATAAGTTCTCAATGGTTTACACCAAGTACAATAGGAAATGTTGTGCTTTCTAAAACTGTTGGAGATGTGTTTTTGGTTTCAGAAACTGGGGAGATTTCAAAGTTTAAATCTACAATAGGTAAAGAAAATAGACGTTTGTTTTTAGATAGACTGAAAAATTATAGTCCTAGTGTAATAGGGACATTAGAGCCTAAACAAAATGCTGAAAAAGAAGATCATGCGCAATGGTTGCCTGGTATTGCGGCAGGAGCTTGGTTTGAGTTAACAGCGCTTAATAAAAAAGATTTCAGATATAGACGTATTTCTCCTTATGGAAATGTTGATGTTGACGCAACTTATCAAGTAAGTAGTGAGGATTTTGACTATTCACAGCCGTATACTTTTGAGCACTATTCAAACTGTAAGTTTTTTCATGTAAAACAGCGTGATCAGCTTTTTAGATTTGATAGAAAACCTTAATTAAGAGCAAAAGGAGCACTTAACTTAAATGATGGAATGGCAACCTTAAATTTCTTTGTGGTTGTGAAGTTTACCATGCTGTAGTAGCCTTGCATGGCTCCAAAAGGTGATGTTAGTAAGCAGCCAGAAGTGTATGTGTGAGATTCTCCCGGTTTTAAAACAGGTTTTTTCCCTATAACGCCTTCACCAGAAACAATTTCAACATTGTTTAATGCATCTTTTATTGTCCAGTGTCGGGCATTAAGCTGAACAGAATCTTTACTCTGATTTTCAATAGTTACTTTATAGCCATAAGCAAACTGTATTTTATAATTTTTATAAAAAGTGCCTTCAAAGGTTGTTTCAACCGATATTTTTATGCCTTTAGTAACTTGTTGAACCATATTTTTTTAGTAGCTCATAATATTTGAGTTATGCTAAATTAATAAAATAAAAGATATTACTGAAAAATCCTGTAATTACTCGATTAAATAACGCTTTAGTTAGATATGTCAACGGATGAAGCTTCGCCAATACCAATTAATTTATCATACCTAGCACCTAGCTCTCTGTAGTAAACAAGTACCTTATAGTTGTTTTCTGTTTGGTAAAAATTTCCACCAATAGCGCCTTCGTCAATATTATTATCTTTATCTACAACAACATATTTGTAACTATAAAAACCTTGTTTTAATAGTAATTCTGTAAAATATGCTCCTGATGCATTATCATAAGTCATTTTATTACTGTCTTCAAGGGCATAATTATTAAAGTTACCGTAAACGTAAATAGACTTTCCATCGGTCATTTTTGGAGCTAATAAAGAAAAGTGAATCCATGCATAATCGGCTTCAATATCTGGATTATCAGCATCAATAGCGGTGATTAAAAAGTTTCCGTTTATGTCTGGATTGTATGTGTAAGGTTTGTTGGCTCGTACTGTGTTTGTAAAAAGATAGTTGTGATAGAGATCTTTTAATTCTATGGATTGAATACCTGTGTTTGCAGCTCTAATATCTTTGTTTTCAAAAAACAAATATTCGTTTCCAGCCCAAAAACTTGATTCGTTTGTGTATTTGTAAATTAACTCATTACCAATAGTGTATTGAGGTTTTAAATCTGTGATAGCGGTATTAAGATTGTTGTTTTGTATTATGACTGTTTTTACATTTTGCAGAGGGTTGTTAAAGCGAATTCCTGTAGCGTTTACAACAATATCAACACTTTGTTTACTTTCAATAAACTTTACATTTCTAGAGCGTTTTATGTTAACACCAACACTTGCGCCATTTTCATAAACCATAAATTTTCTTGAAAAAACAAGTTCATCATAATCATTAAACACTTTTATCATGTAATTCCCTGAAACTTTTAGAGAACGCGTACGGTCATTTGGAATAGTAAGTTTGTAATGCGAGTAAATTTGAAATGTATTGAATGAGTTTTCGTAATTGCGTATGCGTTGATTATCAAAGCCTACCATAAATTCTGCGCGAGCTAATGGAGAAGGCGTCCAGTCAAAATTATAATGTTCTATCTTGTAGTAATAATTATCTTCTTCACCGTTTAATGCATCAAATTCTAAAGAGATATATTCTCCAAGTCTTAAAACGGGTAATTGACTTTCTTGAGTGTTACTTCCTTTAAAAATAATGGTTTTAATGTGGTCTGGCGGATTTAATTCTGCTTCTTGAGAAAAGTTAAATAAAGGAATTAGGATAACTGCGAATAGAATTCTAATAGATAAACTCATTTAGTGCTGATATTAGTTTTGTAAAGATAAACAAAATTTATGCCTAACCGAATCGCATTATTTAGAATAAATATAAATAAATAACATAAGGCATTTTAAAAAACAATTTTTGGTATTTACTTTGTAAATTTGCACGGATTTTTAGACAACTAATTTCAATTTTATACATATGTCAAACGACATTAAGATTAAAAAAGGTCTGGACATAAACCTTAAAGGTGCTGCTGAAAAAACGACGGAAAACGCCATTATCAGCAACTACTGCACTATTAGTCCAGAAGATTTTCATAGTATTACTCCTAAACTTATAGCAAAAGAAGGCGCTAAAGTAAAAGCAGGCGAAACTGTATTTTATGATAAAGCCAATGAGGCTATTAAGTTTGTTTCTCCAGTTTCTGGTGAAGTGATCGAGGTAGTACGAGGTGCAAAACGTAGAATTTTAGATATTAAAATTCAAGCAGATAAAGAACAGTCTTATCAGGATAACGGTAAGTTTGATGTAGCTTCAGCTGATGCTGATGCTGTAAAGTCTCACTTATTAGCATCAGGATGTTGGCCGTTTGTAAAACAGCGTCCGTATGATGTTGTTGCAAACCCTAATAAATCTCCAAAAGCGATTTTTATTTCTGGTTATGCATCAGCGCCATTAGCAGCAGATTATGATTATGTGTTGCAGGGTAAAGAGGCTGAGTTACAAGCAGCAGTTTCTGCTTTAGGAAAATTAACCGAAGGTTCAGTGCATGTGTCTGTAGGTAAGGGTTCCAATTCACCGTTAGCAGGATTATCTGGAGTAACAATTCATAAGGTTTCAGGACCGCATCCGTCAGGAAATGTAGGAACACAAATCAATAAAATAGATCCAATAAATAAAGGAGAAGTTGTTTGGACAGTGAACCCACAAGATCTTGTAATAATAGGAGAATTGCTTTTAACAGGTAAATTTAACGCTGAACGTGTTGTAGCTTTAGTTGGATCATCTGTAAAAAAGCCTAGATACTTTAAAACCAAAATAGGTAGCGAAGTAGCAACAATGGTTTATGATAACGGTGTTGATAAAGATGGAAATGATCGTATTATTTCTGGAAATGTATTAACAGGAAAACAAATTAAACCAGATGGAGCTTTAGATTATTATAGCAATACAATTACGGTAATTCCAGAAGGTGATGATTATGAGTTTTTTGGATGGAATAAACCTATTTTTAATAAGATTTCTACTTCAAGAGCCATGACGTTCTCTTGGTTAAATCCAAAGAAAAAATACGATTTAAATACAAATACAAATGGTGAGCATCGTGCTTTTGTTGTAACAGGAAGCTACGAAGAAGTTTTTCCATTAGATATATATCCAATGCAAATTCTTAAAGCATGTATGTATCAAGATTTAGATGAAATGGAAGCTTTAGGAATGTACGAAGTTGCACCTGAAGATTTCGCTTTAACCGAGTTTATTTGTGTGTCTAAACAACCACATCAAAAAATTATAAGAGAAGGTTTAGACTTAATGCTTAAAGAGATAGGATAATGGGCTTAAAAAGTAATTTACATAACTTAAAAGAAAAGTATAAAGGCACCAAAATGGCGCCAGCGTTTAATGCGCTACATACATTTTTATACCTGCCAAACGAAACAACTCACAATGGAACGCATATTAAAGCGGCTGATGATTTAAAGCGTACAATGAATACGGTAATTATGGCGCTAGTTCCTTGTTTAATATTTGGAATGTTTAATGCCGGTTATCAGCATTTTGCAGCAATAGGATCACCAGTAGAATTCTTATCATGGGATGCTTTTTATATTGGTTTAATTAAAGTATTACCATTGGTAATTGTATCGTACGGAGTTGGTCTAGCAATAGAATTTATTTTTGCAGTAATAAAAGGGCATGAAGTAGAAGAAGGTTACCTTGTAACAGGAATGCTTGTACCGCTTATAGTGCCTGTAGATATTCCGTTATGGATGCTAGCAGTAGCAGTAATTTTTGGTGTAGTTATAGGAAAAGAAGTATTTGGTGGTACAGGAATGAATATTCTTAACCCAGCACTTACTATACGCGCATTTTTATTCTTTGCATATCCAACTTGGATGTCAGGAGATAAAGTATGGGTTCATGGAGCTGTAGAGCGCGCTCAAGAAATTGCTGGCGGAGCTAATGTAGATGCTATATCAGGAGAAACAATTCTAGGAAGTTTAGCACAAGGTCATGAAGCAGGTTATTCTATAGCTGATATGTTTTACGGTTTTATACCGGGATCTGTAGGAGAAACATCTACACTTTTAATCTTATTAGGAGGTTTATTCTTAATCTTCGCTAAAATAGGAAGCTGGAGAATTATGCTGTCATCTGTATTAGGTGCACTAGTAATGGGCTTAATATTTAACGGTGTTGTTGACGCTGGTTGGATTACAGAAAGTAGCAAGTTTTACGGATTAATGAGCACAGAGTTTTGGCACCATTTATTAATTGGTGGATTTGCCTTTGGTACTGTGTTTATGGCAACAGACCCAGTTACCGCTTCACAAACTAATAAAGGAAAATGGATTTACGGATTTTTAGTAGGGTTTATTTCTATTTTAATTCGTGTATTCAACCCAGCATATCCAGAAGGAGTTATGTTAGCAATTCTGTTAATGAATGTATTTGCTCCAACTATTGACCATTATGTGGTACAAGGAAATGTGAAAAAGAGAAAAAAACGTTTAAAAGTAAAAACAGCTTAAAAAATGAGCAATAAAACAGATAGCAACGTATATACCATATTGTTTGCCATAGGAATGGTGATTGTAGTTGGTGCTTTATTAGCTTTTACAGCAGCATCACTTAAGCCTACAATTACTAAAAACGTAGAGTTAGAAAAACAACAAAACATCCTATACGCAATGGGTGTTAATGAAAACGATGAGAGTAGTGCAAACTTTGTTTCTACAGATGTTGCTCCAAAATTGTTTAACGAATACATAACAAAACAAATCGTTATACAAGATGGTCAAATTACAGAAGACGACCAAGCTTACTTAATTGATATTAAAAAAGCAAAAGCAAACGCTAAAGGAAACCCATCAAAAAGAAAGTTACCTTTATTTATTGGCGAAAAAGACGGCCAAACATATTACATAGCTCCAATAAGAGGAAAAGGACTTTGGGATGCTGTTTGGGCTTACATTGCCATGGATAAGGATATGGTAATACAAGGCGCTTATTTTGATCACAAAGGAGAAACACCAGGTTTAGGAGCAAATATTAAAGAGCGTTTCTTTATGGATGATTTTATAGGGGAACATTTACTAGATAGTAATGGAAACTTTAAAGGCGTTGCTATTACTAAAAGCAATGCAGATCCTACCAATAAAGATAAGACAGATAACGAGGTTGATGCTATTGCAGGTGCAACAATTACAGGTGATGGAGTGGCTGCTATGATAAAAAGTGATTTATCATTGTATGTGCCTTATTTTAAAAACTTAAAAAAATAATCTTATGGGATTACTTTCAAAAAAAGACGCAAAATTAATAACAGACCCGTTAGCAGATAACAACCCAATTACTATTCAGGTATTAGGTATTTGTTCGGCATTAGCTATTACAGCACAATTAAAGGCATCTATCGTAATGTCTTTGTCAGTGTTATTTGTAATGGGAGCAGGAAACGTAGTAATATCATTAATACGTAACATAATCCCATCAAAGATTAGAATTATTGTTCAGCTTACAGTTGTTGCAGCATTGGTAATTATTGTAGATCAAGTATTGAAAGCTTATGCTTACTCTTTAAGTAAAGAACTTTCTGTATTTATTGGGTTAATTATTACTAACTGTATTATTATGGGACGATTTGAAGCATTTGCTTTAGGAAACGGACCATGGAGATCATTTTTAGATGGTATAGGTAATGCTTTAGGATATGCTGTTATTCTTGTTATTGTTGGTTTCTTTAGAGAACTTTTAGGTTCTGGTACTTTACTAGGATTTAAAGTATTAGGAGACCCAATAGAAAAAACAGGATTATATGCTATTGGATATGAAAATAACGGGTTCATGTTATTATCACCCATGGCCTTAATAGTAGTTGGAATCATTATTTGGGTACAACGTAGTAGAAACAAAGATTTAATTGAAGACTAAAATTGACTTGTTGTTCTGAATTACTTCAGGATTTCATCAAAATATAGAATATGGAACATTTAGAATTATTTTTCAAATCAATTTTTATAGATAACATGGTATTTGCCACGTTCTTAGGGATGTGTTCTTACCTAGCTGTATCTAAAAAAGTAAGCACAGCAGTTGGTCTTGGTGCAGCTGTAATATTTGTACTAGCTGTAACTGTACCTGTAAACTGGTTATTAGATCAGTATATTTTACAACCAGGAGCATTAACTTGGTTAGGTGCAGAATATGCAGATTACGACTTAAGCTTTCTTTCTTTTATAATGTTTATTGCTACAATTGCTACCATGGTACAATTAGTAGAGATTGTGGTTGAGAAGTTTTCTCCATCACTTTATAACTCATTAGGAATTTTCTTACCTCTTATTGCTGTAAACTGTGCAATTTTAGGAGGTTCTCTTTTCATGCAGTCTAGAGAAATTGAAACAATAGGTTTAGCTTTTAACTACGGAATATCTTCTGGTATTGGTTGGTTTTTAGCAATTTTAGCCATTGCTGCAATTAGAGAAAAAATACGTTATTCAAATGTACCTGCACCTTTAAGAGGTTTAGGAATTACATTTATCATTACAGGTTTAATGGCCATTGGATTTATGAGTTTTGGTGGTATGCTAACTGGTGGAGATGAAGAAGAAGCTAAAGAAGATAAAACGGCACAAGTAGAAGCTCCTGTAAAAGAGGAAACAAAAAAAGAGATAGCTAACAACACAAAAGTAGTAGAGTAACATGATCGTATTAGTAGCAGGTACATTAGGTACAATTTTAGCAACTGTAGCAGCTTTTTTAGTAGTAACACTATTACTAGTAAGTTTGTTACTATTTGTAAAACAAAAATTATCTCCATCAGGTCCAGTTAAAATAAAAATTAACGGAGAGAAAGAAATAGAGGTAGCTTCAGGTGGTACATTGTTATCAACTTTAGGTAACCAAAAAATATTTTTACCATCAGCTTGTGGTGGTGGAGGAACGTGTATTCAATGTGAGTGTCACGTATTATCTGGAGGAGGTGAAGCGCTTCCAACAGAAACACCTCACTTTACACGTAAAGAGTTAGCACACGGAGCGCGTTTATCTTGTCAGGTAAAAGTAAAGCAAGACATGGAAATTACCATTCCAGAAGAAGTGTTTGGTATTAAGAAATGGGAAGCAGAAGTAGTTCGTAACTACAACGTAGCTTCATTCATTAAAGAATTTGTAGTGCGTATCCCTGAAGATATGAACTATAAAGCAGGTGGATATATTCAAATAGAGATCCCTCCTTGTGAAGTAAAATATGCTGATATAGATATTACAGCACATCCAGAAGAGCATGAAACACCAGATAAGTTTCAAGCAGAATGGGATAAATTTGGTCTTTGGCCATTAGTAATGAAAAATGATGAAACAGTAGAAAGAGCTTACTCTATGGCTTCTTACCCTGCTGAAGGACGTGATATTATGCTTAACGTTCGTATTGCTACGCCGCCATGGGATCGTAACAAAAATGGTTGGATGGATGTAAATCCAGGTGTAGCTTCATCTTATATATTTAATCAGAAACCAGGTGATAAAGTAACTATTTCTGGACCTTACGGAGAGTTTTTTATTAATGAGTCTGAAGCAGAAATGCTATATGTTGGTGGTGGAGCAGGTATGGCGCCAATGCGTTCTCACTTATATCACTTATTCAAAACATTAAAAACAGGACGTAAAGTAACATACTGGTACGGTGGTCGTTCAAAACGTGAATTATTCTATTTAGAACATTTCCGTGCTTTAGAAAGAGATTTCCCTAACTTTAAGTTCTATTTAGCATTATCTGAACCATTAGAGGAAGATAATTGGAAAGTAAAAGAAAGTATTGATGCACCAGGAGATGGGTTTGTAGGGTTTATTCACAATTGTGTTATAGATAACTACTTAAATCTACATGATGCACCAGAAGATATAGAACTATATTTCTGTGGACCTCCATTAATGAACAAAGCCGTTCAAAAAATGGGTGAAGACTTTGGAATTCCAGATGAGAACATCCGATTTGATGACTTTGGAGGATAGTAATTATTCAGAATTCAATAATAAAAAAACCAGCATTAATGCTGGTTTTTTTATTTGTATTCCATTATTAAAAATACAGCTGTGCTATCTCCAACATTTAAAACCTTATGTGTCGTGAGACTATCTTTTTTAAAGCTATATCCGGAAGGAACATTTACTTCGCGAGTGCCTTTGTAATCTGTAATTCTGAATTTACTCCCTTTTATGGTGTAACCAAAATGCGGATTATGATAATGTTTTTCATGTCCTACACCAGGAGGAAAAGTGCATTTCAGTATCCTTAATTTTGAGTTGTTTTCAACAACTTTACAAACAGCCTTTCCTTTCCAACCAGCTTCTAATGGATCAGGCAAATTTTTATGATTCACCTTACATGAAATTAATAAAGCAGGCACAAAGAGTAACGTAAAAGCAATGTGTTTCATATCTTAATATATAGGTAAATAAATAGATGTTGTTACAATATAAGCATATGATGTAAACTTACTACATGTTCTGTTTTTTTACAATTCAAAACGCATGAGGTTTAAACAGCAAGTTTGTATCTTTGCGGTATGAGTAAACCACTAACAAAGCAAGAACTTCATAACTTGGCAATGAACCATGTTGGTAAAGATTTAGAAAAGCGTGGGTTTGAATTTGTGGCCATAAATAGTAAGTTAAAAAAGCATCCACAGTTTGTTTGCATAGACAAAAATAGTCAGTATTATTTTGTCATTGTAAGAGCTGTTATGTTACCTGATAATCCTAATAATTATGATGTTGTTTGGATGGAAACCTTTAAAAAACATGCTAGAGAAAAAGACGCTAAAGTCTTATATGCGGGTGTTGGTTTAAGCAACCCAAATGGTGAGGATTTACCTATTTATTTAAACGAAGATTACCTAATGGAGTACAATGGTATTCAGGTTATTGAAACTAATTTAAACTAAATGAGAAAAGCTTTATATCTACTTATACTTTTATTGGTGTTTTCATGTAGCAAGGAAGTAGAAAACATCAATATTTCAGGTTCGGTTTTTGGAACATCATATGCTGTAAAATATTACTCAAAAAATGGCAGTAATTATCAGAAACAATTTGATAGTTTGTTTGCAGCTATAAATAAATCGATGTCTACATATATACCAGATTCAGATATTTCTAAAATAAATAAAAATGAATCTGTAAGTGTAGACCAACATTTTATAACTGTTTTCAATAAAGCTAAAGAAATTTATAATGCTACAGAAGGTGTTTTTGATCCCACAATTGGCGCAGTGGTTAACGCTTGGGATTTTGGCCCTGAAGGAAATATTGAGTCATTAGATAGCCTTAAAATTGATGCCTTAATGAAGTCTGTTGGTTTTAACAAAGTAACAAGAGACTCGCATATTATCAATAAAGAATATCCAAAAACATTTTTAGATTTTAATGCTATAGCAAAAGGTTACGGAGTGGATGTTATTGGTGAGTTTTTAGAAAGCCAGAATATTTCCAGCTATATTGTAGATATTGGAGGTGAAATTAGAACTAAAGGTGTTAATAAGGCCAAAAATCAGCCTTGGCGTGTTGGTGTTGAAAAGCCCCATTTTGATGGGTCGCAATCCATTTTAAAAGCCATAGAATTAAAAGATAAAGCCATGGCGACTTCCGGAACATATAGAAAGTTTAAAATTGATGAAAATGGCAATAGATATGCTCATATTATTGATACAAAAACAGGTTATCCATCTAAAACTAATGTGTTAAGTGTGTCAGTTATTGCAAAAGATTGTATGACTGCTGATGCTTATGCAACAGCTTTTCAAGCTATGGGAATTGAGGGTGTAAAAGACTTTCTTCAATCACATCCTGAATTAAAAGCATTTTTAATTTTTGAAAATGAAAAACAAGAGTTTGAGACTTTAAGTCTTAATGGTTTTCCAGAATAAGTTATAATTTCTATTTTAGAAGTCCATAAAGCCTTTTTGGAAATTCACTAATATTTAAAATGGCTTAAATCACTAATATTGATTATTACAATTTAAGTTATAAGTCATTTTTTTTAGTTTATCATACTGTCACTCCATGATCAAAAACACTATTATCTTTATTTTTTTATGTTTCAATTTTAGTTTTTTTTGTTATTCTCAACAAAAAGAAATAGATAGTATAGAAACTGTATTGTCTAAAATTAAAATTGATAGTTTATACTTTAAAGAAGTAGGCCAAGTAGCAAAACAATTTAGAAGAGGTAACGTAGATGTTTACAATTATTTCTCTAAAAAATATTTAAGCTTGTCTAAATTAATGCCTGATAGTGAAGAAAAAGCAGATGCTATTAGAGAAAGGGGAATTTACTACACAAACACAAATCAATTAGATTCTGCAAAATTTTATTGTAATAAAGCTTTAAAAGTTTATCAAGCTATAAATGATGAATATGGTGTATGCATTACTAGAAATTCTTTAGCTATAATCTATAACAGTAAGGGAGACTATGTTAATGCAATTAGTAATTTTAAAGGCGTTATATCATATCTCGAAACCAAAGGAGATAAAATGAAGCCTAGCGTTTTAAACACTAAAATGAATATTGGAGGACTTTATGGAGATATGGAAGACCATAAAACAGCAAACCAATATTTTTTAGATGTTTACAATGATTCGATGACAAAACGAGATTCAAGCCTATTAAGCAGTATTTGTATCAATCTATGTGTGAATTACAAAAAACTAAACGAGCTTGATAAAGCTATTGCTTTTGGTTTAGAAGCCGAAAACATTGAGAAAAGACCTAGAAGTTTAGCTAATTTATATCAGAGTTTAGCTTCTGCATATGATAAAAATAAAGAATTCAAAAAATCTTACGCTTATTACTTAAAAGAATTAACTATTCGGGAAAAATTAAAGGACAGTTTAGGTATTTATACTACAAAACACAATATAGCTTATCTACTATTAGATTTGAGAGAATACGATCAAGCCGAACATTATTTTTTAAGTTCTAATGAATTTTTTATTAAGCATAATGAACTAAATAGAATCAAACAAAGTTACCTTGGTCTAAGTGATATAAATATTGCAAAGAAGAATTATAAAAAAGCTTTAGATTATTATAAAAACAGTATTAAGGTAAAGGACACCTTGTTAAGTGAAGAGAAACAAAAAGCTATAACAGATTTAGAGGTTAAATATGAAACCGAAAAAACTAGACGAGAAAAAGATATTGCCGAAAAGCAACTTCAAATCTCAACTTTAGAAAGCAGTAAAAATCGAAATTTATTTATTGGCTCATCTATTATAGCAGCTCTAATTTTGGTGTCAGCATTAATTTATTACAGCCGATTCAAAGCTAAAAAGCAAGCCGAAATAGTCACGTTAGAATTAAAAGAAACACAAAAGCGATTAGCGTTAGAAAAGCAATATAAAGATAGTGAACTTAAAGCGTTAAAAGCACAAATGAATCCGCATTTTATATTCAATGCATTAAACTCAATTCAGGATTATATTGTGTTAAATCAAAAGCATTTAGCAAGCGATTATTTAGGCAAGTTTGCCGATTTAATTCGTAATTACCTTCATTTTAGCGATACAGGATTTATTTCAATTCCAGAAGAAGTTCACAACCTAAAACTTTATTTGGAGTTAGAAAAACTGCGGTTTGAAGATGCTTTAGATTATCAAGTAACTATTGATGATAAAGCAAATTCCGAAGCCATCAAAATACCAACAATGCTTATTCAACCGTATGTGGAAAATGCCTTAAAACACGGATTATTACATAAAAAGGATAACCGACAATTAAGTGTTTCTGTTACCAAACCTTCAGAAAACATAATACAATGTATTGTAGAAGATAATGGTATTGGTAGAGAAAAATCTAAAACTATAAATCAAAAACGTCAATATCAGCATAAATCATTTGCATTAAAAGCAACTACAGAGCGTTTAGATTTGCTCAACTATGGTAAAGAACGAAAAATAGGCGTAGAGATTTTGGACTTAAAATCTGCTAATGAAGCCACAGGAACCAAAGTGATTTTAAACATACCAATAGTAAATAAATAATTATGAAGGCTTTAATTATAGACGACGAGAAAAAAGCAAGACAAGTGCTGCAAATATTGGTAGAAGAAAACTGTCCCAAAATAACCACAATTTTACAAGCCGATAATTTAATATCTGGCGTAGAATTAATCAAGAAAGAAGCACCAAGTATTGTGTTTTTAGATATAGAAATGCCAGAGCATTCTGGATTAGAAATTTTAAATTTTATTGAAAAGGAAGTTCATAATTTTGAGATAATTTTTACTACAGCATACAGTGAGTATGCTATACAAGCCTTTCAATTATCAGCAATAGATTATTTATTAAAACCAGTAAGAGCAAGTCAGGTTAAGGATGCAGTAGATAAAGCCATTAAATTTTTAGGCAATTCGCAAATCAATAAACGTTTAACAGAATTAAAAAGCAGCTTAGAAGAAGCTAATTTTAAAAAGATAGGATTACCAAATAGCAACGGAATAAAATTTGTGAACTTTACTGATATCATTATGCTTGAAGCAGATGGCATGTATACCAATGTTACTACAAAATCAGAAGGTAATATTTTAGTAAGCAAACCTTTAAAATTCTTTGTAGACTTACTTCAAAATATAAAAATGTTTTATCGTCCGCATCGTTCATTTTTAATCAATCTAGCATTTATAAAAGAATATATTAAAAAAGATGGCGGTTATATTGTAATGGAAAATGATAAAACGGTCTCAATTTCTAACGATAAGAAAGATGAATTTTTAACCATAGTTCAAAACATATAGCTTTAAAAGCTGAAAAGCTGATTTTAGAAGTTTGCCACTAAACACAAAGATGTTTAGTGGCATTTTTGTTTTCATATTAATCAACAATTTAAAAATCATGAAAACAAAATTACTAATGTTCTTATTCTTTTCTGTCTCTTTCATTACTAATGCGCAATGGAGTCAGGTAGGAAGCCCACAGTTTACAAATTTTACAGATAATGTTGCTTTATCATTTCATCCAATAAATGGAAGACCTTATGTTGTATATAATGATGTAACAGATGGTAATAAACCAAAAGTGATGCGATATAATGGCGTATCTTGGGTTGCAGTTGGAGGAACAATTTCTAGCATGGCATCTGCTAACCATGCTATTAAATTCAACCCTGTCACAAACGAACCTTGGATAGCTTACAGAAGAACAGCAGACGACCAGATGGATGTCTATAGTTTTGATGGTGTAAGTTGGGTTGCTAGAGGTGTTAATCTTAATTATGGCTTTACAGATAACCCATTTCAAATTCAATTTAACTCGAGTGGAGATGTAAGAGTAGCAGGAAAAATAACCAGCAAAAAGTTAAGAATTATTCAATTTCCTGGTGGTACATTATCTGGTTCTGCGTTAGAAGAAGTTTTAATTAATTCACCTCAATATGTTTTAGATCACAGTTACGATTACGTTAATTATAACGATTATTTTGTTGCTTATGCAGGTACAGATAACTCTAGTGTGGTTGGAAGAAAACCTGTAGGTAGTAGCAGTAATGTTACTAGTTTTGATATGTATGCATATATAGGTGGAAGAACATTACGAAACATTTCAGGAATCAACAATAAGACATTAGCAGCAGCTTATAGAATAAATGGAACTGTTGAAGAGATTTTGATATTTCAAAACACGTCATTAGTTAGTTATTACAACACTACCAAAAACGTGCTTAAGTTTAGAGAGAATTTAAGCAACAATAAAAATTATTTAATGTACTCTGACGTTTCAGAAAATTTGTCTTTTAGTATAATAAATGATAATGGTACTATTAGTAGTTCTTTACCATCGCCAGGTGTTTCTACATCAAGCGCCAGTTTTTTTGCAGAGATGGAAATGAATCCTGTAACAGGTAATATGTTTATAGCATATATGGACTCTGGAAAGTTATCAGTTCAAGAATTTACACCTGCACCAACCTTATCAAGAATATATGTAAATGCTAATGCTTCTGGAGGAAATGGTAATGGTGATTCTTGGGCAAATGCAACAACAGATTTACAAACGGCAATTCAGTCAGCAGGAACAACTACTTCTGAAATTTGGGTGGCAGCAGGAACATACAAACCAGGAAATAATAGAACAGACTCATTTAATATAGCTATTGATGGACTTCATGTTTATGGTGGTTTTAATGGTACAGAATCTTCAATTTCAGAACGCGATATATTGGCAAATCCAACTATTTTATCTGGTGATTTGAATGATAATGATTTAGGACATGGTACAGGTACAAGAGGAGACAATTCGTATCACGTAATGCAAGTATTAAATGCAGATAACGCAGTGATTGATGGATTTAAAATTATGTATGGTCATGCCAATGGATCTGGTACAAATGGTTACGGTGGTGCTATTAATATTGGAGGTCAAACATCCAATTTAAAAATTTACAATTGTGAGTTTGATGAAAACTTTGGATTAGCTGGAGGCGCAGTACGCTCATATTTGAATAATGATACAAGTATGACCTTTCAAAACTGTATATTTAATAACAATTTGAGTCGCTATGGCTCTGGTTTGTATTTTCTTGTAAATCAAAATAGAACAGTTACATTAGATATGGTTAATTGCTTGTTTACCAATAATACGTCTTATAATGTTAGTGGTTCAGCTTTAGGCTATACAGGAAGTTCAGCTTGGATAAGAGCAAATGATTCGGGTTCTAACCTAACGACAACTATCACCAATTGTACTTTTGCAAACAATGAAGATATTGGAACATACTCGAGTTCTCTTAAAGGCACTTTAGCATTAAGTAGAAGATCAGACGGAAATAGTACACACAATGCAACTATAAACAATTCAGTATTTTATTTCAACGATCAAGGTGCATCAGGAGGTGTTGGACTTTCAGTAAACCCAGGTCATGTTTCTTATCCAAATACGGTTTTTGTAAATAATTCTATAAGTGAAGATAATTTTAACAACTTATCATACTTAACAAATACATCAAATGCAGACCCATTATTTACCGATGTTAGTAACAACGATTTTACGTTACAGTCTGGTTCGCCTGCAATAGATGCTGGAGATAACAGTTTAGTGCCACCTGGTATTACTGCAGATTTATTGTTTAATCAACGTATACATAATACAACTGTAGATATGGGAGCTTATGAATTTGGTGCTAGTTCTACGTTATCTGTGGAAGATTTCGGTTTATCAACTGATTTAATTAAAGTGTATCCAAATCCAACAAATGGTATTTTAAATATAAAAACCAATTCAACTATTAAATCTATAGAAGTTTATAATGTTTTAGGAACGAAAGTAAAAACAACTAAATTATCAAGTGTTAATCTTTCTAGTTTGTCTAATGGATTCTATTTAGTAAAAGTTAATACGGAAACAGGAAGCGTTACAAAACGCATTATTAAAAGGTAACAACAATTAACATTGAAAGATTAAAAGAGGAAAGTCAATTTAAAGGCTTTCCTTTTTTTATAGAGCTTGTATAATAATTTGCAACCAACCAGCAACAAAAAGTAAACCTCCAATAGGCGTAATTGGTCCTAGAAAGCGTAATTTCTTTCCTTTGGCATCACTTAAAATTAAGCCATAGATACTAAAAGAAAAAAGGACAATACCTAAAGTAAAACACCAATACATTGCTGATGTAGAGAACTCTTGACTAAAACCAAGTATTAACAAAACGATAGCGTGATACATTTGATATTTTACACCTGTTTCAAAACTTTTAAGTTGGTCTTTAGATAGTGTTTTCTTTAAAGCATGTGCACCAAATGCACCAAAAATTATGGCTAGCATTCCGAATAATGCGCCTGTAATTATAAATGCTTGTTGTGTCATATTAAGAGTTATTTATAAACAACCGGAATAATTTCGCCTTTTGCTAAACAGTATTTATGTATGTCAGCATCAGATAACGATGCGGTGTAATCTACTTCTTCAACCTTAAAACCAATACGTCTTAATTTGTCAAAATAATCACGACCATAAATACGCACATGGTCATATTGACCAAAAATTTTAGCACGTTCTTTTTTATCAGTTATACTATCGTCTTCAAACGTAGTTTCACGGTTTAAATCTTGCGGAATTTGAAAAACACCAAAACCACCAGGCTTCATAACACGATACAATTCCTGCATGGCTTTAGTATCATCAGGAATATGCTCTAAAACATGATTGCAAAAAATAACATCATAGCTATTATCAGCAAACGGAAGGTTACAAATATCAGCTTTCACATCAGCAATAGGTGATAGTAAATCTGTGGTTGTATAATCTATATTTTTTAATGCTTTAAAACGTTTCAAAAAACACTGTTCAGGAGCAAAATGGAGCACTTTGTTTTTTGCTGAAAAGAAATCAGTTTCATTCATTAAATACAACCACAACAACCTGTGACGCTCTAAACTTAAGGTTGAAGGCGACAAAACATTGTTGCGTTGTGTGCCGTAACCATAAGGTAAAAAGGTTTTAAAGCTTTTACCATCAATAGGATCAGTGTGGTTTTCTCCTTTTAAAAATGTCGCTATAACAGGACGTACTAAATAACTAAACCTAATTAATAACGGTCTAGGTATGAGGTTTAGTAGTATTTTAAAAAGCTTTTTCAAATAGTTTATGCTAATATGGTTTTGTTAGAAAGTATGTTTTCATAAATACCATCCCAAAGCGCAATACGTTGTTTTAATGCATCTTTAGCCACTTTTAAAACATCTTGCCATTTTTGGTCGTCATTACCGCAAAGCTCTTCTATCATTTTTAACGATAAAGGTCCGTGCTCGTCTCCATCAAGCTCTATATGTCTGTTAAGATAATAGGTTAACTTGCTGTAAGAGTTATCATTGGTTTGTGACTGATTGATAATTTGAAAAAACATATCAGGAATCACATCTTCACGACCAAATGTAAATGCCGAAGCTATTTTGTGAGGTTCATTTGTGCTGATAATTTCAAACGTATAGTTGATGAAATTTTCGGTAGCAGTATCTAAATTACAGTTTTTAATAGCATTTTCAAGCGAATCGCCATTATTTAAAAAGTGTACTAATTGATGCATTTGAGATGTGCTAGCACCTATTTGATTCATGGCATCTAGATACATTTCGTAATGACTTTTAGGAGCTCCTAGTTCGTTAACATCGCTTTCTTCTCCTAAAACAATTTCATTGATAAAACGAGCAGTAGCAGGATTTTTTGCAGGTAACCAAGGTAACGATGTTGTTGTTAACTGGTTTTGTAGCGCTTTTAAAAGTGACATGAAATCCCAAACAGCAAATACGTGCTGTTCCATAAAAATTTTAATATCATCAGGTGTTGAAAGTGCTTTGTATAGGTCGTGATTATTTAAGGAATCTCTTAATGATTTAAGTTCCTTTTCAATAAACGCAATGGTGTTCATAATGAGGAATTAAAGAATTAAAGCTTGTTGTCTAAACTCATTTTCTTCGTCAGATGTAATGCCTAATGCTTCATAAACATAAGCAAAGGTTGATAGTATTTCTGGTTTGCCATCAACTAGAGCTACGTCGTGTTCAAAATGTACACTAGGTTTTCCGTCAAGCGTTACAATTGTCCAACCGTCTTTAAGTTGTTTTACGCGATGTGTGCCACCATTAATCATAGGTTCAATGGCTACAACCATACCTTCAATAAACTTTTTTCCTCTACCACGTCTACCGTAATTTGGCATTTCAGGGTCTTCGTGCATTTTACGTCCAAGTCCATGTCCTACCAATTCACGCACGACACCATAACCTTGAGCTTCGCAATGGTTTTGAATGGCATAACCTACATCGCCAACACGGTTTCCAGATTTGAATTCTCTAATACCAACGTAAAGCGATTCTTTAGTAACTTCTATAAGTTTTTTAGTTTCAGGGTCAACTTCGCCAACTTCAAAAGTGTAAGCATGGTCACCATAAAACTCGTTCATTAATGCACCACAGTCTATAGAAACTATATCGCCATCTTCTAGTGGTCTGTCTGTAGGTAAACCATGAACAACCGCTTCGTTTACACTACAAAGTAATGTAGAAGGACAGTCGTAAAGACCTTTAAAACCAGGTAATGCGCCTTGAGCTCTTATAAAATCTTCAGCAAGTTTATCTAATTGATTTGTGGTAACGCCAGCTTTTACTTCTTTAGCAAGCATACCAAGTGTTTTTGATACCACCAAAGCACTTTGGCGCATCAATTCTATTTCTTCTTTTGTTTTTACTATAATCATCTTATCGTCTTAAAAATGAAAGCCACCCTTTCTTTTTTTCTGTTTTTTTTGGGTGATGTTTGGGGTCTAAAAGCATTTGGTAAATTTCTCCCCAACCAATAAATCCACCAATATTTCTGTCGTCAATAAATAAATCAGCGTGAATTTTTCTGCTTTTAGCATAGTTATATTGTTCTTCCGGAAAACTTTTGTTTACCGCATAAAAATCAATACCGTTTTCTTTGCAGAATGTGACAGCCTCTTCTAAACGAATATCGCTACGATAAGTCCATAGAATTAATCTATGACCATCTTCTTGTAGTCGTTTTAAGGTTTCAAATGCAAATAGTTTTGGTTTTCCTATTTTAGGATAAGCGTCATCTACGATGGTGCCATCAAAATCTACAGCAATAATTAGCTTGTCGTTAAAATTCATATTTTAATATTGAGTGCAAAAGTACAATAATATTAACGGTTAATTAAATCAAAGCGTGTCTATCCATTTTTTCAGGTTGAGGAACACCGATTAATTTTAAAATTGTTGGTGCTAAATCACCTAAAATACCATCGTTTATTTGCTTTAAGTCATTATCAATAAGAATAACTGGAACAGGGTTTGTTGTATGTGCTGTGTTAGGAGAACCATCTGGGTTAATCATGGTTTCACAATTACCGTGATCAGCAATTAACAGTGTTGTATATCCGTTTTCTAAAGCAGCTGTAACAACATCTTTCACGCAGGTGTCAACAGCTTCGCAGGCTTTTACTGCAGCCTCCATAACGCCTGTATGGCCAACCATATCACCGTTTGCAAAGTTAAGGCAAACAAAGTCGGTTTCACCTTTTTCTAGTTCAGGAACTAAAGCATCACGCAACTCAAAAGCACTCATTTCAGGTTTTAAATCATAAGTAGCAACTTTTGGTGAATGTCTTAATATTCTAGATTCTCCAGGGAATGGTTCTTCTTGACCTCCAGAAAAGAAAAACGTTACGTGTGGATATTTTTCAGTTTCGGCAATTCGTATTTGTTTTTTATTGTGTTTTGATAATACTTCGCCAAGTGTATCTGTAAGATTTTCTTTGTTGTATATAACATTGATGTTTTTAAAGTTTTCATCATAATTTGTCATTGTTACATAATGCAAGTCCAATTTATGCATGTTTTGTTCGTGAAAATCTTTTTGTGAAAGTGCTTCGGTAAGTTGACGACCTCTATCTGTTCTAAAATTGAAGAACACAACAACATCACCATCTTTTATTTTAGCAATAGGCTGTTTAGCATCATCAACCATTACGATAGGTTTTATGAACTCATCTGTAATATCGTTGTCATAGTTAGCGCTAATAGATTTTAAGGCATCTTGAGATTGTTCGCCCATACCATGAACTAATGCATCATAAGCAAGCTTAACACGTTCCCAACGTTTGTCTCTATCCATTGCGTAGTAACGACCTGTTATGGTTGCTAGTTGCGTGTTGGTATTTTCAATATGTTGTTGAAGTTCTGTTACAAAACCAAAACCAGATTTAGGGTCAACATCACGACCATCAGTAAATGCGTGTATATAAGAGTTTTCTACCCCAAAAGAATTGGCTGCTTTTACTAAACCTAATAAGTGGTTAATGTGAGAGTGAACACCACCATCACTTAATAGTCCTAAAAAATGAATGGGTTTATTGTTGGTTTTAGCATACTCAAAGGCATTGACAAGTGTTGGTTCGTCCTTAAGTGTGTTGTTTTTTACGGCTAAATTTATTTTAACTAAATCTTGATATACAATACGTCCAGCTCCTAAATTCATATGGCCAACTTCACTATTTCCCATTTGACCTTCAGGAAGACCGACATGTAACCCATCGGTTCTTAAACTTGCGTATGGATAGTTTTTATATAAAGAATCTATAAAAGGTGTTTCTGCTTGATCTATTGCAGACACTTTAGGGTCAGGGGATGTTCCCCAACCGTCTAATATCATCAAAATAACTTTTTTATTCATGGCAATTTGCTTTGTGTGTAAAGATAGATGATTATAAGTTTTTTTGTTTAAATCTGTATTGTAAAAAGCATAGTTAAATAATATTTAGATATTTTTTTAGTAATGGTTAAGATATCTTTTGAAATTAATACGGTCTTAACATATTTGTATACAAAAAGTTAAATAAATGTTATTACTTATTTTACAGTGTAACAATTAAAAAATTAAGTCGTCTCTTTAGTATATCAAAAAACAAATCATTAATTAAATAATTAAAATCTTTCATCATGAAAAAAACAATCATTATGTCCGCAATCGCATTAAGTTTTACATTAGTAACAGCTTATGCCAATCCAATTAAAGTTAACAACGATAATAGCTATGTTTTAGAGAATATAGTTGAAGCGAGCCCTTTTCACCTATCTATTGTAAAAGGTGATTTAGAGACTGTAAAAAAGTTAATTGAATTAGGTTCAAATGTTGATAAAAAATGGAACGGACTTACACCAGTTATGTATGCAGCAAAATTTAATAGAACTGAAATTTTAAAGTTGCTTATAGAAAAAGGAGCAGATGTAAAAAAGAAGTGCGACAAAGGTCATACAGCTTTAGATTATGCAGAAATGTCTAATGCAAAAGAGGCAAAAGTCATTTTAGAAAATGAATTAGAAAAGAAGTAATTTTTAGAAGTTACTTTTTAAGTTGGTTAGTTGGAAAAAGCCTTGCAGTAGCACGGCTTTTTTTATTGTGAGGTTTTATATTTTTTTATGGCTTCTTTAATTTTTTGTATTCTGTTTTCTGGGTCAGGATGTGTGCTTTGAAATTCGGGAGTGCGGTTAGGGCCAGCAGCAGATTTTAGTATTTTCATAACGCCAATCATTTCTTCTGGGTTGTACCCAGCTTTTATCATAAAACGAACCCCTAAATCATCACTTTCTAATTCATCCTCTCTACCATATTTCATGTTTATTATGTTAGCAATAGCGGCAGCGCCTTGAGCGGTACTTGGGTCAATTCCTACGGCAACACCATTAAGGAGGCCTTGAGTTAAATCTTGTTTAGACATTCTATCGGCCGAATGTCTTCCTAAAACATGACCTATTTCATGGCCTAAAACACCAGCAAGTTGATCTTCGTTTTCAAGTTTTGAAAATAGGGCATACGTTATAAATATTTGTCCGCCAGGAAGAGCAAAAGCGTTAATGGTTTGAGCATCAGCTAATAAATGAAAGTCATATTGATATCCGGTTTTTTTAGCAATGCTATTATTAACTAATTTTTGCCCAACATTATCAACAAAAGCTTGGTAATTGTCATCTGGATATAAGCCGCCATATTGAGCTTGCATTTGAGGAGTGCTTTGTAAGCCTATAGCTATTTCTTGTTCTTCAGAAATTGATATGTGCTGTTCTTTTCCGGTATATGGATTTGTTTCAGCACTAGAGCAGTACTTAATGACTGCAAATAATACAATTGCAATACCAATTAGTAGCTTGACCTTTCGATTTCCTGTTCTCATAATTGCTTGTTTTTAAGTAATTAAATTTACGAAACAAATCGAAAACTTTCTAAATAAATTTCTTACTCATTGTGTAATGTAACCCTATTTTAGGAATTTGAAAAGCATCTCCATTTACATTATACCCTTGGTTTTTATAAAACGAAACAGCAACTTCTCTAGCATTAAGCCATAAACGTTCGGTTTGTAAATCTTTTAATAATTTTTCAGCTTCTAAAATGAGTAATTCTCCCAATCCTTTTTTTTGATATGCCTGTAAAATTGCCATACCACGAAGTTGATACTGGGATTTTTCACTATAAAAATCATGCTTGTTTTTCATTAAAGTGACCACTCCAATTAATTCTTTTTTAAAATATAATCCTAAATGATATGTTGTTTTTAAGGTGTCGCCATCAAAAATACAATCCTCAATTGAACGTCCTGCTCTTAAAATAGGGTGTCTTACAATATGTGTTTCATTTGCAGATATTTTTTTAACGTTTAAGTAAGGGTTCTTTGTTTTATAGAGCTTGGCAGGCATATTGTCATATATACCATTATTCAAAAATGATAAACCACATTTCTCGATAACTTTTTGAGATGCTAAATTATCTATATGGCAATGCGCATAAATATTTTTTAGTTTTAAGTTTTCAAAACCGTATTTTATTGAAGCTTTAGCGCTTTCTGTAGCATAACCGTTATTCCAGAATTTTTTATAAAAGCGGTAACCTACTTCAACAAGTTTTTCTTTAGGGTGATATTTTAAGCCACACCACCCTAAAAAGGTGTTGTCTTCTTTAAGGCAAACAGCCCATCTACCCATGCCGTGTAATTTATATTGATTGTAGTCTTTTAGGAACATTTTAGCATCATTAATGCTATCAAAAGGAGTGTCGCCAGTATGCTTTATGACATCAAAATCGTTGTTCATGTAAAAAAAATGCTCAGCATCTTCAATAGTGAATTCTCTTAAATAGAGGCGGTTAGTTTCAATTATGGTAGTCATTGTATAAACTTCTAAATCTTTTCTTTTGTAAAATTAAATTCTTAATTATATTTGCACTCGCGATTGCGGGAGTAGCTCAGTTGGTAGAGCGTCAGCCTTCCAAGCTGAATGTCGCCGGTTCGAACCCGGTCTCCCGCTCAAAAAGCTTCACATTAGTGAAGCTTTTTTCATTTTAAAGCGTTTAGTTTAGTTCCTGAACCTACCTCATAAGGAGTTTTGTTATACTCAAAAATCCTAGCTTTATGAATTCCTTTAAGTGTAATTTCGTTATCATTTACTTCAAGCCAACTGCCTTCTCGAAGTCCTACTACTGGTTGTGTGTTATATGCATGAAATTCTTTAATTCGTGTTTCACGAGTTTCTCCCATATGTGTTGAGTTTGGAATAGGGTCTAAATAATGTGGGTTTATATTAAACGGCACAAAACTTAATGTTTTAAAACTTGGAGGATAAACAATAGGCATATCGTTTGTTGTATGCATTGTTAAGCCACAAATATTACTACCAGCACTGGTTCCTAAATAAGGTGTTCCGGAATTAATACAATCTTGAAGCGGTTGTATTAAATTATTTTTATAAAGCTGATTGACTAATACAAAGGTATTCCCGCCTCCGGTAAAAATAGCTTCAGAATTTTCTATGCCTTCTATTGGGTTTTTGAATTCATGTAATCCTATAACATGTTTATTAATTTTCTTAAAGGCTTTTTTAGCTTTTATGGTGTAATCATCATGAGATATACCGCCTGGTCGGGCATAAGGAATGAATGTTACTGTGTTTATGTTTTTAAAAAAAACTGATAAATCATTGAGAAGGTATTCTAAATAACCGCTTCCATGTATGGTAGATGTACTTGCTATGAGCAATTGTTTCATATCGTATAGTTTATGTAAAGGTAGATAATCATTGGTTTTAACAAAAGTTTGTGTTCGTATTGGAATTTCTTTAAGATTTGAAAACGTTACTTTATAACACCAAAAAAAAACTAACTTGAAACCAAAATTACTCTTTATTTTTTTTAGTGCTATTACTTGGTCTTTATATTCTCAAAATGTTAGTCGAATTGAAATTGAAGGTAAAATTATAGCAAAAGCAAATGAAGTTGAAAGCGTTACTGTGTTCAACTCATCATCTAATAAAGGAACATTTGCTGACGAAAACGGAAATTTTAAGCTAAAAGTGGCTTTGCATGATAGAATACAAATTTCAGCATTGCAATTTAAAACCGTGACTGTTATAATTGATGATGAGATTTTAGCCTCAAAAAAACTAGCTGTTTTTTTGACAGAACAAATAAACGCGCTTGATGAGGTGCTTATTTTACCATCAGGGTTAACAGGAAGCCTAGAAGTAGATGTTGATAGTGTTAGGCTTATTAGTCCTATAGTTATGGATTTTGGAGATATTAAAGAATATGAGTTTCCTATAGATCATCTTACAAAAGCCGATAATACAATAACTAGGCAAGGACAATTTTATAATGGGATAAATTTTGCTGAAATACTCGGAATAAATAGGTGGTTAAATAAACGTAGAAGAAGGCCAAGTTATGAAGAGCTAGACGCCGAGCAAGAAAGAAAAACATATGATTTATCTCAAAAATACTCTTCAGAATATATTCAAGAAAACTTTAAGATTCCATCAGATAAGATTCAAGCGTTTTATGATTATATTTATAAAAATGGATTTAATGTTAAACTATTAAACAAGAAAAATGAGTTGGAGTTAATGGAGTTTTTATTGCAAAAAAGTAAATCATTTTTAAAACAAACTGATGCAAAAAATTAGTTTTATTATTTGCTTATTTAGTTTGCAATTTTTTCAAGCTCAAACCATAGAGCTACAAGGAAAAGTGCTAACAAGTCTAGATGTAGAGAACATTCATGTTTACAATAAAACTTTAAAAAAATATGCCATTACAAATAAGTTGGGCGTATTTAATATCACCGTAAAACTTAATGATACACTTGTTATCTCTTCTGTTCAGCATGAATTAAAATCATTTTCTGTAGATGAAACTATGATGTTTGAAAAAACACTAGTTATAGCTTTAGAACCACTGCTAAATAATTTAGATGAGGTTGTTGTAGGTAAAGTACTCACAGGTAATATGCTTTTAGATGTTGAAAATGTCGATGGCGAACCTGTTACGTCAAAATCATTAGGTATTCCAAGTTATCAAGGTAAGCCCAAAACGCAATCACAACGTCTACTATCTGAAGCAGTAGATTTTAATCCAAAGTTAGGAGGTTCTTTAGGAGGATTAGGTGTTACAGTATCTATTCAGCCTATTTTAAACGCAATATCAGGTCGTACAAAAAAGTTGAAAAATCGCGTTGTTTTAGAAGAGAGAGAGAGTACTATGTATCGTATTAAATCACGATTATCTAAAGATTTGTTTGCTACCAATACTCTCAATGAAAATAAGGTTATGGAATTCTTTTTTTTCGTTTCTGAAGAAGCAGATTTTTTAAGTCGTACTAAAGGAAAAACCGATGTAGAAGTTTTATCTTATTTAGAAGAGCGATTACATGTTTTTAAAACTAACCTAAATCAAAAAGGTCAATGAAACAATTTTTACTTATATTTTTACTACTTGTTTTTTTTAGTATGAAATTTTCATACGCGCAAACTATTGATTTACATGGTAAAGTGCTTACAAATTTAGATGTAGAGAACATTCATGTGGTAAATAAAACTTCAAAAAAATATGCAATAACTAATGAGTTGGGTGAGTTTAATATTGCGGTAAAACGCTATGATACGTTGGTTGTTTCTTCAATTCAGCACAAATTAGAATCTTTTGTAGTTGATGATACGATGATAGAACAAAAAGCCATAGTGGTAGCACTAGAGCCTTCTGTAAACAGTCTAGATGAAGTTGTTGTAGGGAAAGTACTTTCAGGAGATATGCTAATGGATATTCAAAATGTAGAAGGAACGCCTGTTACTGCCAAATCTTTAGGTATTCCTAGTTACCAAGGTAAACCTAAAACACAAGCACAGCGGTTACTTAAGGAGGCAACATCTGGTGGTGGTATTATTCCGCTTAATCCAATAATAAATGCCATAACAGGACGTACAAAAAAACTAAAGCTGTATGTTGAGTTAGAGAAAAAAGAAATCTTAATGTACCGTATCAAATCTAGATTAGAAGACGATTTGTTTGGTTCCTACACATTAGATGAAGATCACATTATGGACTATTTTTATTTTGTTTCTGAAGATGAAAATTTTCTAGAACGCTGTAATGACAAAAACGATATTTTTATATTAGAATTTCTTGTTGAGAAACTTGAAGAGTATAAACAAAATTTGAAGAATTAAGAAAACAATTAACACCAGCTGTTACTTTTTTAATTATCATATAACGTATTTTTACAGCATTATAAATAATTATGAAAGCAATAAAAATTTTCTTAACAGTGTCCTTTTTAGCCTGTTTTGCATTTACATCCGCTCACAAATATTACGTGAGTATCACACAAATAGAATATGTAAAAGAGCAAAAATCAGTTCAATTGATATCTAGAATATTTATTGATGATTTTGAAAGATTACTTCGTGAGCGTTATGATGAGACAATAACACTTTCGAAAAATAATGAAGCAAAAAATGCCCAATATTACATTGAGAAGTATTTAAAAGAAAAAATTCAAATACATATAAATGGGTCTAAAGTAGCGCTAGAGTATATAGGTAAAGAATATGAAAATGATATTATGTATTGCTACCTTGAGATAACACAAGTGTCTGCTATAAAAACTTTTGAAATAAAAAATCATGTTTTGTATGACCTATTTGATGATCAACAAAACATAATAAGAACCAAAATTAACGGTAAAAACAAGAGTTTTGTACTTATAAAAGAAAATGATAAAGGTTTGTTAAATTTTAAATAAAGAAACTGCTAAATCTTAAAAAATCGTTAATTTCCAACCTAAATTTTTGTAACTAAATATCATGATGAAAAAAGTAAAGTATCTTTTTCTTTCGGTTTTGTTTGTATCGGCAGGAATGTTTGCCCAAGAACAAGATCAAGAAAAGCCAGAGCGTAAGCCAGGTCATACAAACAACAACAAGTTTAAGCAATTGTATGATGAGTTTTCTACACCAAACATGTTCAGAACGGCTTCTGGAGCACCAGGACCAGCTTACTATCAGCAACAAGCAGATTATAAAATGGATATCAATCTAGATGATAAGAATGCCAAAATATCTGGTTTTGAAACAATAACTTACACCAATAATTCTCCAGATCAACTAAAATACCTTTGGGTACAGTTAGATCAAAATATGCGAGCTAAAGACTCTCAAACACCATTAATTCAAGGTAGTGGCGTTGCACCAGCACAGCAATTAGGTAGCTTTACATCTAGTTATATGTCTGATGGTTTTGACGGAGGTTTTAAAATTGAAGCAGTAACAGATACTAATGGTGAAGCTTTACCGCACATGATAAACCGCACTATGATGCGTGTTGAGTTGCCTAAACCAATTAAAACCGGAGAAAAGTTTTCATTCTCTATAAAGTGGTGGTATAACATTAACGATTACGTAAACATGGGTGGCCGTTCAGGTTATGAATACTTTCCAAAAGATGGCAATAGAAATTATATTATAGCACAGTTCTATCCAAGAATGGCTGTATATAATGATGTTGAAGGATGGCAAAACTCTCAATTTTGGGGGCGTGACGAATTTGCATTACCATTTGGTAATTTTGAAGTAAATATTACTGTACCAGCAGATCATATTCTTGATGCAACAGGAAAACTTACAAACCGCAAAGACGTTTTCTCAAAAGAAATGATGAAGCGTTATGAAAAAGCTAAAAAATCTTACGATAAACCAGTAATGATTGTTACTCAAAAAGAAGCAGAAAAAGCAGAAAAAGGATTTTCTAATGACACAAAAACATGGAAATTTTACGCTGAAAATGTTCGTGATTTTGGATTTGCATCATCAAGAAAATACATTTGGGATATGATGGCTGTAAAAATAGGCGATAAAGACGTTATGGCTGTATCTATGTATCCTAAAGAAGGAAACCCTCTATGGGAAGAATGGTCTACGTATGCTGTTGCAAGTACTTTAAAATCATATTCTAGAATGACGTTTGATTACCCTTATCATAAAGCTATTTCTGTTCACGCAAAGCAGCAAGGTATGGAGTATCCAATGATTTGTTTTAACTATGGTCGTCCTGATGAAAACGGAAAATATAGTGACAGAATAAAATACGGAATGATTAGCGTAATTATTCATGAAGTAGGTCATAATTTCTTTCCTATGATTGTAAATAGTGATGAGCGTCAATGGACATGGATGGATGAAGGATTAAATACATTTGTTCAATATGTAGCAGAACAAGATTTTGGTAAATGGTACCCAGAAGCACTATCAGAAGGAGATGAGACCTATCCTTCAAGTCGTGGGCCTGCGGCTAAAATAGTTCCTTACATGGGCGGAGATCAAGATTACATAGCTCCAATAATGACAAAAGGCTTAAACACATATCAATTTGGAAACAATGCTTATGGTAAGCCAGGAACAGCATTAAATATTTTAAGAGAAACCGTAATGGGACCAGAATTGTTTGACTATGCGTTTAGAGAGTATGCACAACGCTGGATGTTTAAACACCCAACACCAGAAGATTTCTTTAGAACAATGGAAGATGCATCTGCATTTGATTTAGATTGGTTTTGGAGAGGTTGGTTTTACACAACAGACTATGTTGATATAGGTGTTAAAGAAGTGAAAAAATATTACGTATCATCTGAACCAAATGAAAGAATTAAAGAAATGGTTAAACAACGTGGCATGAAAATGAGTGATTTACCACCGCTAGTTTATATGGTAGAAGAAGGAAGTGATGAGTTTAAAGAAAGCATGAAAAAAGGATCACTTTTAGAAAAGTCACCAACGCTAAAAGAATATATAATGGATAATTTTACTGCCGAAGAGCGTAAAAACTTAAAAGAGCCTAACTATTTTTATAATATTACTTTTGAAAAACCAGGTGGTTTAGTAATGCCTATAATTGTAGAGTATACTTATGCAGATGGAACTTCTAAAACAGAAAAGTATCCAGCGCAAATTTGGAGACTAAACGATAAAGAAGTTTCTAAAGCAGTCGCTTCTGATAAGGAAATTGTTAAAATAACAGTAGATCCTAATTTAGAAACAGCCGATGTTGATACATCAAACAACTCTTGGCCAAAAGAAGCACAACAAAGCAAATTTGATGAGTTTAAAAATGGTGTTAAAAACTAATAACCGTTAAATATCATTTAAAAAGCCAACTTTCTAGTTGGCTTTTTTTATTCTCATTAAACAACTCACTATATTTGCACAGTGATACCACAAATGATATATCTGTTTATAGGAACCACTGAAGTCATGTTTATACTATTTATAGTAGTCATGGTGTTTGGTGCTGATAAAATCCCTGAAATAGCCAGAGGATTAGGAAAAGGCATGCGTATGCTTCGTGATGCCTCAAACGACATCAAGTCTGAAATTACAAAGAGTGCTGAAAATAGTGGTATTGATACTAGTGTAACAAAAGACATTCAAGACGAATTAAATAAAGTAAAAGACGATTTAGAGGAGTTTACAGGTTCTGTCCGCAGAAAAATGTAAGCTTTTCAATAAACTCCATTACTTTAATTTAAGTATTCCTATTAAATTTAAACCTACACTTTTCGGCTTATAGTCAAGCCATCACGAATAGGTAATAGTACAGTCTCAATTCGAGTATCTTCTTTAAGTAATTTATTGTAGTTTAAAAGAGTTTGGGTAGATGTGTCATCCTTTTTTACCTTATCTAGTATTTTTCCACTCCATAAAACATTATCAGATAAAATAACGCCACCTGTATTTAGTTTGTCAATAATAACATGAAAATAATTCACATAGTTAGGCTTATCGGCATCAATAAAAACCAAATCAAACGTTTTGTCTAATTCAGGAATAATATCTAAAGCACTACCTAGATGTTGATGTATTTGATGCCCATAATCAGATTTGTCAAAATAACGACGTTGAAAATCTACCAACTCCTCATTTATATCTATGGTGTGTAACTCGCCATCGTGCTGCATACCTTCGGCAAGACACAATGCAGAATATCCTGTGTAAGTGCCTATTTCTAGTATGTTTTTAGGGTTTATTAATTTAGAAATGATACTTAAAACACGGCCTTGATAATGCCCGCTTAACATGCGCGGCTGTAATATTTTTTGATACGTTTCGCGGGTTAACTGTTGTAGTAACTCTGGTTCGTTTTCAGAATGTGCAACAACGTAATTGTCTAGTTCGTCAGATAAAAAATGCATTAGCCTAAAATTCTATTTATAAGTTTTTGTTTAGCTGCTTCATCATTACCACAAAGCCATTGTATCACATTGTCTTCCCAAATAGCATCACGCTCATTTTCATTAATAATATTGCGTTCTATAGCCAAATCCAAAATTTTACCTGGGTATGATGATTGTTTAGCGCTTTCCATTTCACCTAGAGGATAAGGGTCATCAAGTCCCATTAAAACTTGTTTTGATGTTTGATTTTTTATTAGTAATTGCAAGCCTCCGGTATCATGAACCAATGTGTCAAAAAAGATGTTAGGATGCGCCACGGCTTTTCTAGGATGGCTTTTACCTTCAAATAAATCTGGACGCCCATCAAAACCTTGAATACGACGACCTAAATTAATTTGTGCTAGTTGTCCGCCATGTGCAAAACACGTACGCATATTAGGGTATTTATCTTGATATCCGTTTAAGGTTAAAAAGTGATAAGCATCTGCACATTGAGCCAACATCCAAATTAAGTGAAAACGCCATGATGTGTTTTCTAATTTGATGAATTTTTCACCATCATAAGGGTGAATTTCTACGGCCAAATTGTATTTGTTAGCCAATTCAAAAATAGGCTCATTTTCTTCATCAAAAATACAGCGCCATGTGCCTATGGTATCCATGTAGTGCGTAGGTAAGCAAAGTAACTGTAAGCCTAATTCTTCTACACAGCGTTCAATCTCCCAACAAGCACCACGAACAAAACCAGGATGCACCACAAACCCTGTTGTAAATTTATTGGGGTTTTCATGCTGTATTTTAGCATTAAAATCATTTTGAAAACGCAAGGCTTGTTTCATTTCTTCTACACGCAAACCATTACCATACAATTGCGAAAGGTTTAAAACCACAGCATGATCTATTTTAAAACGCTCCATCCAAGCTAGCTTTTCATCTAAAAAAAAGCTAGAATCGGTTATAGGGCGGTTCCAATCTTTTTGAAGCATGAATTTTCGGTCTTTGTCAACCCAAAAAATACCTTTGTCTTTCATAAACTGTGGTATTTCTTCTGGATATGGTAATAAGTGCGAATGACCGTTAATACGTAGTTTGCGTTTTTGTTCCATAGCGTTTTCTAAAAAAAGTAGAAATCTTTTAAGGTTAGTAGGTTATTTTTTTGGTGGTTGCATTACGTGCCCACAATTATTGCACGTACGTTTTTCCTCATCACTGTAATATTTGTCAAAAATTACAGGCATATCGGTTTCTATATTATCTAACGGAAATTCTTCGCGATATAATAATGAGTTACAACTTTCACAATACCATTCTAAAGCATCGTTCACGCCTTCATCACGCGGATATTCTATAACAAGTCCTACAGTATCAGCCTTACGTTGCGGAGAATGCGGCACTTTAGGTGGTAATAAGTAAATATCACCTTCCTTAATATGCACATCTTCAGGTTTACCGTTGTTCATAATTTTAAGAACCATATCACCTTCAACTTGATAGAAAAATTCTGGAGTTTCATTATAGTGATAATCCTTTCGGCTATTTGGGCCACCAACAACCATTACAATATAATCACCATTAGGCCATACACATTTATTGCCAACTGGCGGTTTAAGCAAATGTCTATTTTCTTCAATCCATTGCTTAAAATTTAAAGGAGATACTAAATTGCTCATATTATTATTTTTTTGGCGTGCCCCTTTCAGGGTCGGGCTTTACGCGCTACATGGTAGCTAGCTTCAATCCCTCACGCAGATTTTTTATAAAGTTACAAAGATTTTGTACGACCGCCATCAACAGGAAGATTAATTCCGTTTATGTAGCTGGCACATTCACTCGCTAAAAATGTAATAGCATATGCTAACTCTTCAGGCTTGGCAAAACGTTTTGCAGGAACCGCTTGTTTCATTGCATTAGCAGATTCTTCTTCACTATTACCTGTTTTAGAAGCTTTGTTTTTTATAATTTCTGTTAAACGTTCAGTGCCTGTTGCTCCAGGAAGTACATTGTTTACGGTAATACCAAATTGTCCTAGCTCATTTGCAAGCGTTTTACTCCAGTTTGCTACAGCACCACGAATTGTGTTGCTTACGCCAAGTCCGTCAAGTGGTTGCTTTACTGATGTAGAAATAACATTAATTATACGCCCAAAACCTTCAGTTTTCATATAAGGAACAACAGCTTGCGCTAATACGTGGTTGCACTTTAAATGCTGTGTAAAAGCGTTTTCAAATTCTTCAAGTTTGGCGTTAAAAACTGGACCACCAGCAGGACCACCTGTGTTGTTTACTAAAATATGAAACCCATGATTTTTAGTGATAAAATCAGTGATTTTTTCTTGTAAATCTTCAGGATTTGAAAAATCAGCCACTATATAACTGTGGTTTCTATGACTTGGTAGCTCGGCTAAAACAGCTTTTAATTTGTCTTCGTTTCTTGCAATCAGGGTAACATTAGCGCCCTCGTTCGCCAATGATAAAGCAGTGGCTTTACCTATTCCGGCAGTACTACCACAAACAAGTGCGTTTTTGTTGTTTATATTTAGATTCATAATTGTTTAAGTTGTTTTTGTTTTAAGTGTTTTTTATGACTTAATATTTAATGCATACATTTTTAGGTTCAGTAAAAAATCGTAAGGCTTCAAATCCGCCTTCACGACCTACGCCACTTGCTTTTACGCCACCAAAAGGTGTTCTTAAATCACGCATTAACCATGTGTTTACCCAAACAATTCCTGCGTGTATTTGACTACTTAAACGCATGGTGCGTTTTAAGTTGTTAGTCCATAAAGTTGCAGATAAGCCATACTTTACTTTGTTAGCCATTTGTAAGACTTCGTCTTCTGTTTTAAAAGGCATAATGGTTACTATAGGTCCAAAAATTTCTTCTTGGTTTACACGGCATTCATCTGATGTGACTTCTATAACTGTAGGTTCTAAATAGTAACCATTTTCGTAACCTGACACAGTAACCTCATTTCCTCCGCATAAAACAGTGCCGCCTTCTTTTTTGGCAATATCAATGTAGCTTTTTACTTTTTCAAGATGAGGTTTTGAGACTAAAGCTCCGATATTAGTTGTGCTTTCAGAAGGATGTCCTACTTTAAGTTGTTTTACTTTCTCAACAAAATCTACTTTAAATTTTTCATAAATAGCTTGTTCTACAAAAATTCTACTTCCACATAAACAGATTTGTCCTTGGTTAGCAAAAGATGAACGAACAGATGTGGCTAGCATATCCTCATAATCACAATCTGCAAAAATGATGTTTGGGTTTTTTCCACCTAGCTCCAACGACAGTTTTTTAAACATAGGAGCTGCTACTTTAGCGATATGAGCTCCTGTTGCAGTGCCTCCTGTAAACGAAATAGCTTTGATGTCTGGATGTTCTATTATGGCTTGTCCGGTGGTAGTACCTAAACCATGAACGATGTTTAATACGCCTTTTGGTAAGCCAGCATCATTACAAATTTTGCCTAATAAATAAGCCGTCATAGGTGTGACTTCACTTGGTTTAGCAACTACGCAATTTCCAGCGGCTAGCGCAGGAGCGATTTTCCAAGTAAATAAATATAGTGGCAGATTCCATGGTGAAATACAACCTACAACGCCAATAGGTTGGCGTAATGTGTAATTTATAGCATTTTGTCCTGCACTTTCATGGCTTTCGCTAGCAAATTGAGTGATTGCATTTCCAAAAAAGCGAAAGTTACTAGATGCTCTTGGGATATCTATAGCTTTTGCAAGACTGATAGGTTTGCCATTGTCTTTGCTTTCTGCTTGTGCTAGTTCATCTAAATGAGCTTCAATACCTTCAGAGATTTTAAGTAGTATGCGGCTACGTTCTTCTAAAGTGGTTTGAGACCAGCTAGGAAAAGCAGACTTTGCGGCTATATAAGCATTTTCAACATCGTCTTTTGAAGAATTAGGGATTTGTCCATAAACGTTACCATTTGATGGGTTGTAATTATCTATCCAATCATTTGATATTGGATTGTGAAAATTTCCGTTTATGTAGTTTTTGATGTTTTCCATTTTTGTTCTTCTGAAATTGATTTCGCATTAAGTACGGAATGACAAGTCTATACGTTTTTCTTATATGCCATTACCTTAATCTCAACCAATAAGTCCGGATGAGGTAATTGGTGTACGGCAACTGTAGTACGAGTTGGTCCTGTTGCTTTCTCAAAAAATTCAGCATAAGCTTTGTTATAACCAGCAAAATCATTCATGTTTACTAAAAAGGTTGTAACGTCTACAACATCTTTAAGACTAGCGCCTACAGTTTTAAGATTTTTGTCAATATTTTTTAAAACCTCTCTGGTTTGCACTTCAATGTCTAGTACTTTGGTGTTCATTTCGTCTATTAACTCGACACCAGCAATAGTGTTGTCAGCTCTTCTGGAGCTTGTTCCAGATACAAAAATAAAATCGCCCACAACTTTTACATGTGGGTAAGCACCTCTTGGTGTTACTTTGGTTCCTGCGTTCATAATTATGATTTCAAACCAGCAATCCTGTCATCTTCAAGGATGTTTTCGGTTTCAGTTTTTACTTTTTCTAAATTTAATTTTAAATCGTCGTTTATGTTTAGTTTTCCATCAGCTAACATATTTAGAATCGCCTTGTCTTGAGCGCGACCTTTTAGCATAGCTTCTCTATAACCAACATCTTCGTTAAAGGTTACTAGTGAATATTTTGAAGAATAGTCATGTGGAAACTCTTTTTCTAAAGCCATTTCTAAACTGCGTTTTTCTCTAAAATTAGCATGATTTACATGGCCTTTCATTTCGTAAAAGTTATCAATGGCTAAATCTGCTATGGCGTCTGTATCTTGCTTTCTAGAAGACTCATAGGCTTTAAAAACAGCTTCCCAATCATCATGTTCTTGATCTAATATTTTATCAAATTCTACTACATCTTCAAAAGAGGCGTTCATACCCTGCCCGTAAAAAGGTACAATAGCATGAGCTGCATCTCCCATTAAAAGCGTATTTCCTTTATAATGCCAAGGAGAACATTTTACAGTGCCAAGAGGTGCTGTTGGATTCTCAAAGAAATCATCAACAAGGTTTGGCATAAGTTCTAATGCATCTTTAAAATATTTTTCAAAGAACTCTAATACGCGCTCTTTTGTGGTTAGGTTGTTAAAGTTATATTCACCTTCGTCAAAGCTTAAAAATAGCGTTACTGTAAAGCTGCCATCAAGATTTGGTAATGCGATAAGCATAAAAGACTCACGTCCCCAAATATGAAGTGCGTTTTTATAGGTTTTATAGCTGCCATTTTCACCTGGAAGAATGCTTAACTCTTTGTAGCCATGTGTTAGGTAATCTTGAGAGAAGCTAAATAAGAACTTTTTGCCTAAATAATAGCTTTTGCGTAAGGCAGAGCCAGCGCCATCAGTGCCTATTATAATATCAGCATCTTCAATAAACTCTTTGTTAGTATCGTAATCTTTAAAGGTTGCTGTTGTTTTTTCAAAATCTACAGCTTTACATTTTTTATTAAAATGAATCGTAACATTTTTATGTTGCTCGGCTTCGTTAAGAAGTAAGGCGTTTAACTCACCTCTAGAGATAGAGTTGATATATTCGTGTTCGCGACCACTGTATGGTGCCAAAGTTGTATTGCCTTCTATATCGTGAAGCATACGACCATTCATAGGGATACAAAGCGGTTCTACTTTATCTTGAATACCTACAAGGTTCATAGCTTTGATGCCTCTATCTGAAAAAGCAAGGTTTATAGAACGCCCTGCAGATATATCTACTTTACGTAAGTCTGGACGCATTTCATAAACTGTAACATTGTAACCACGTTGACCTAATCGTAAAGCGAGTAGTGAACCACATAACCCTGCGCCAATGATGAGAATATTTTGTTTTTTGTTCATTTTTTTATTTCTATACCTAATGAATTGCTATATGTTTTTTTCAAGCGTTGTTTTTATTTCTTGAATTTCTTGATAAGACAATCTAATTTTTTTTAAATTAATAAATTCTTCTTTATTGTCTAGGTTTATGCACGAAATAGTGTCTTTTATAGCATTAAATTTTATAGTTGAAAAATCATTAAAAAAAACACGCTTAACAAGGTTGTTTTTAATGATGTATTCTATTTTTTTATTAGTGATTGTAAGTGAATCTTGTCCTAGATTTAAGCCAAAAGATAGTAATCCTAAAATGTGATATTCTAAAAAACCAATATCAGATTTTTTTGATATTTTTAGAATTATTTGTTCTCTATCTATGTTATAGTTGGCTGTTTTCATTCACTTATACCAGTTCTTTTAGTTTTTCAACAGTTTTATATACATCCTGATAGCTATTGTATAAAGGAACAGGTGCACAGCGAATTACATCTGGTTCACGCCAATCACTAATGACACCAGCTTCCGTTAATTTTTTATGTAAATTTTTATCAGCATTTTTAACTTGAATAGAAAGCTGACAACCACGCTCTTTTGGGTTTTCAGGTGTGATGATACGAATAGTATCTTCTCCTAATTGTTTTAAAAGAAACTCAAAATACCCTGTGATTTTTCTAGATTTTTCAGTTAACACTTCCATACCAACTTCAGCAAAAATATCTAATGAAGCACGAATGGCAGCTAATGATAAAATAGGCGGGTTGCTTAATTGCCAACCTTCTGCACCTGGTAGTACATCAAATTCATGGCGCATATTAAATCGAGTTTGTTTATTATGACTCCACCAGCCAGTAAATCGGTTTAGGGATTTATCATGAGCATGACGTTCATGAACAAAAGCACCTGCCAAACTTCCTGGTCCGGAATTTAAATATTTGTAAGTACACCAAATAGCAAAATCAGCGCCTGAATCGTGAAGATTAAGCTGTACATTACCAGCGCCATGAGCACAATCAAAACCAACCATACAGCCGTGTTTGTGACCTAGTTGCGTAATGCGTTTCATGTCAAAAAATTGCCCCGTGTAATAATTGGTATTTCCTATCATTATTAAAGCAATCTCATCACTGTGTTGCTCAACAATGCTTTCTAAATCTTCATAATGATATAGTTCTTCACCTTCTCTGGGTTTCCATAATATTAAACCCGCTTTATCATCAAAGCCATGATGACGTAATTGAGACTCAACAGCATATTTGTCACTAGGAAAAGCATCAGCTTCTATAACTATTTTATAGCGTTTTGATGTTGGTTTATAAAAGGAAACCATCATAAAATGCAAATTAGCAGTTAAGGTGTTCATTGTAACCACTTCAATAGGTTTTGCACCAACAACTTTTGCCATGTTTTCGGTTAAAAATTCATGGTAAGGTAGCCATGGGTTTTTTGCATCTGTATGGCCTTCTACACCAAGATTTGCCCAATCTTTTAGTTCTTGATCAATATATGATTTGGTGGTTTTAGGTTGTAGTCCTAATGAGTTTCCGCAGAGATAAATCATCTCATTTCCATCTTTATCTTTAGGAATAAGAAATTTATCGCGATACGTTTTTAATGGATCGTTTTGGTCAAGTTTTTTAGCAAAATCAAGACCTGTTTTATAGTCAGACAATGTGTGTTGTTTTTCGGTTTCCTACAAAAATAAGAATTATAGGTAAGGAATAACATCATATTATATATATAATTTGGGTAGTTGTTTTTGTTTTACCAAAAGAAAAAGCACTTTAATTATTCATTAAAGCGCTTTTTGTGAATATATAGACGCAAATGCGGGATATTATAATTTATATACGTATTTAGTCTATGTTTAGATGTTTTACTTACAAAATAAATAGTTTTAGTTGTAGGTTATTTTAATTTTTGAAAGTTTAGCAATAGGATTGCCATCATTTTTTTTGTGGTCTAAAGCAATTTTTATGCCGTTGAAGTCTTGAAGGTTTTCAAATGTGTTTGATACTGTAGGTTTGTGAGAATTTCCTTTTCTATAAACCCATTCTTTAATGAAGTAATTGTTGTCATAAAAAATATCATAGGCATCTCCAGGCGTGTAACCACCTTTTTTAGGGTAAGTGACTGTTATTTTATTCATGGTTGTTTTGCTAACAGGGGCAGTGGCTTCAACGGATTCAGAAATTGTTGCAGATGTATCCCATATTAATTGAAAGGGAATTAATAACCAGAATTTGTCATTTATAAAAGCACGATCTATTTTTTTTGCCGTACTGTTCATAGATTTTCGGTTGTAACTAATGGTGTCTGTATTTGTTGTTAATTTAATATCGTCAGTTTTTGGTTTCCATTCCCAAAATCGATTTTCACCAAATTTAAATTGAATTTCATTGACAGCATCCCATTTTTCAAAACCATGGGCATGTGCAATTTTTTCAACGACAGACAATTCTTTGCTTTCGGTAGTTTTATTTTCTTTACAAGCAGCAAAAAGGATGATTAAGAATAAAAAGCTTATGTTTTTTTTCATATTTTTAAGTTTTAGGCAAAGATAAAGATTAGCTATGAGTGATAATCAACATTATTTTGATATAAATAAAAATACTTGGAATGATAAAGTTAAAGTTCATTCTAAAAGCGACATGTACGATTTAGAAGTTTTCAAAAAAGGAAAAAGCTCGTTAATGTCTTATGAGACGAAGGCTTTGGCTGATGTTTCAGGAAAGTCGCTATTGCATTTGCAGTGTCATTTTGGTCAGGATACATTAAGTTGGAGTAGAGCAGGAGCTAAATGTACTGGAGTAGATTTAAGCGATGAAGGTATTAAGCTGGCTAAATCGCTTAATAGTGAATTGCAATTAGATGCTGAATTTGTGTGTTGTAATGTTTTAGATACTTCTAAACATGTAACTGATATGTTTGATGTTGTTTTTACGAGTTATGGCGTTATAGGTTGGTTGCCAGATTTAAAACCTTGGGGACAAATGATTGCTGAACGGCTTAAACCTGGAGGTGCGTTTTATATGGTTGAGTTTCATCCTATTGTTTGGATGTTTGATTATTTAGATAATAAGCCGGTTATGAAATATGGTTATATGCAAGATGAGGTTATTTATGAAGAGTATGAAGGAACTTATGCAGATACAAACTCAAAAATGATAAGCAAAGAGTATGGGTGGAATCATGGTTTAAGCGAAGTTGTTAATGCGTTAGCACTAGCAGGATTACATATAGAATATTTAAATGAATACGATGAGAGTCCTTATGATGTATTACCTGATTTAATAAAAACTAAATCAGGTATGTATGCTACAAAAGACAAATTGTATCCGTTAATTTTTGAAATAAAAGCGAAAAAAATTTAATGATTTTCCTTTAAAAGCTCTGGAAATTTTCTTTTAAAACGATTTAATCTTGGGATAGATACGTTTTGTATATAAGGATTTTCAGGGTGCAAACGCTCATAGTTTTGGTGGTAATCTTCGGCTTTCCAAAACTTTTGAAACGGATAAACTTCAGCTGCTATTTTAGCGTTTAATTTTTTAGATAATGCCGTTTTTTTTGTTTCTATAATTTGTTTTTGCTCATCATTTTGATAAAAAATAATAGAGCGGTATTGCGAACCTATATCATTGCCTTGCCCGTTAACTTGTGTTGGGTTTTGTGATCCAAAATACACGTCTACTAGTGTTGAAAAGCTTACTATGTTTGGGTCATAGATAACTTCAACGGCTTCGGCATGTCCTGTTCGTCCGGTATTACTAGCTTCATAAGTTGGTTTTTTTGTATGACCGCCAGAATAACCTGAAATAACTTCGCTTACACCTTTTACGCTTTCATAAATAGCTTCAACGCACCAAAAACATCCGCTTGCAAAATAAGCACGAGCTTTACCTTTTTGAATAGGAATTTCAACAGGTTCGGCGTTTATAATTGCTAATTGTTTAGGGCTTGTTTGCGCAGTATTATTACAACTAAATAATAAACTGATAATAAGTAATGGAATGACTTTTTGCATGGTTTAATTTTTTTAATGTAGTCGGTAATAATGGTGAAACCTTAAAGATAATATGCTAAAATTATATTAAATAAAAAAGCCTTTACAAGAATGTAAAGGCTTTTTGATGTGTTATAACTGTTTTGCAATTATAGTTTTGCAAATAATTTTTCCATTTTTTCTTTTTGTTCTTCAGCAAGTGCTTCATCAACTAGAATACGACCACTGTGCTCATCAGTAATAATTTTTTTACGTGATGCAATTTCCATTTGAACTTGTGGTGGAATTGTAAAAAATGATCCTCCAGAAGCCCCTCTTTCAATTGGCACGACAGCTAAACCATTTTTAACATTGGTACGAATTCTTGTATAAGCAGCTACTAAACGCTCTTCTATAGAGGCTTTGTAATCTTCAGATTTCTTGATAAGAGCTTGCTCCTCTTTTTCGGTTTCAGCTAAAATAGCATCTAATTCCCCTTTTTTGTGTTTAAGGTGAGTTTCACGCTCTTTTAAGCGGTCTTTAGTTTGAGAGATAACTTCTTTCTTTTGTTCAATTTGTGCTTTAAACTCTTTAATGTGTTTTTCAGCTAATTGAATTTCTAACTCCTGAAATTCTATTTCTTTAGTGATAGAGTTATATTCTCTGTTATTACGAACATTTTTTTGTTGTTCGCTATATTTTTTAATTAATGCTTTAGCTTCTTCAATAAGATTTTTCTTTGAGCTAATATCATTGTTTATAGTCTCTAAACTAGATTCAAGTTTTTCTAGTCTAGTGTTTAGTCCAGCAACTTCATCTTCTAAATCACGAACTTCTAAAGGAAGTTCTCCGCGAACATTTCTTATTTCATCGATACGAGAATCGATAAGTTGTAAATCGTATAAAGCTCTTAAACGCTCTTCTACAGATACTTCTTTCTTTTTTGCCATACTTTAAAAATACTTTACAGGATTGGTATTGGTCTTTGATAAAACGACTGCAAAATTAGTAATTTTTTTTGTAAGATACGCTACTAAAAGGTTTTTTGTGAACTGCTCACTTTCATAATGCCCTATATCTGCCAAAACTATTTGGTTTTCTGCACTGAAAAAGTCATGGTATTTTAAATCGGCAGTAATGTAAATATCAGCATTTAAGGCTTTTGCATTAGGAATGCCAAAGCTGCCAGAACCACCTAAAACTGCTACTTTTTTTATAGGTTTGTCAAGTAATTTTGAGTGTCTTATGCAATCTGTTTGCATTTTATTTTTAAGGTGTTTTAAAAAATCAATTTCAGACATCGAATTTTTTAATTCACCTATCATGCCCATGCCAATATGCTGGTTTGTGTTTTCAAGTGTAGTGATTTCGTAAGCAACCTCTTCGTAAGAGTGCGTTTTAAATAGTGTTTTTAAAATGATGCTTTCTAGATGTTTTGGGAATGTAACCGAAATTTGCGTTTCTGGTTCGTGTTGCGTTTCACCTTTTTTTCCAATAGTTGGATTAGAGTTTTCATTACCATTAAATGTTCCAATGCCATTAACATTAAAGCTACAGTTGTTGTAATTACCAATACTACCAGCTCCAACATTAAAAAGAGCTTCGCGAAGCGTTTCAGCTTCTTTTTCAGGTACAAACGTGACTAGTTTTTTTATGGTTTGTGATTGCGGAATTAAAATAGCTCTGTTTGTTAAGCCAAGTTGCTCACATATCATATTGTTAACACCTTTATTAGAATTGTCTAAAGCTGTATGTATGGCATAGATCGCGATATCATGTTTTATGGCTTTCATGACAACACGTTCTACATAGGTTTTGCCTGTAAGTTTTTTTAGCCCTTTAAAAACAATAGGGTGAAAACTTACAATAAGGTTGCAGTTAGTTTCTATGGCTTCGTCAACAACACTTTCTAGCGTGTCAAGTGTTACTAAAACTCCAGTGATTTTTTGTTTTTTATCACCAACTAATAGCCCAACATTGTCAAAGCCTTCAGCGTAGCTTGTTGGCGAAAGTTCTTCTAAATAATTTATAACATCATTTACAATCATAGTCATTCATGTATTTGCTCAAAACTACACATTTTTTCATTGACATAAGATGATATTTTGCCTATTATGTTGTTTGATAGTTGTGTTATCTTGAATGATATAATTGTTATCTTGCCACTCAATTAATAATCATTTGTAATTTATTTTGAAGTTTCTACGATATATATTATTTCCTGTTGTTCCTATTTATTATGCAATTACTTGGTTAAGAAATGTTATGTATGATAAAGGATTAAAACCTTCTACATCGTATGATTTTCCTGTGATATGTGTTGGTAATTTAAGTGTTGGTGGTACAGGAAAAACGCCTATGATAGAATACTTGATTAGATTATTGCAATATGATTATAAACTAGCAACTTTAAGCCGAGGATATAAACGTGAAACCGAAGGTTTTAAGCTTGCAAATCATTTAGATTCAGCTAAAACTTTAGGAGATGAGCCTTTTCAGTTTTATAGTAAATTTAAAAATACAGTCTTGGTAGCTGTAGATTCTGATAGACAAAACGGCATACAACAATTAAAATCTCAAAGTCCTACTCCAGAAATTGTTTTGCTTGATGATGCCTTTCAGCATAGAAAAGTAAAAGCGGGATTATATATTTTACTTACTACTTATAATAAATTATACTGTGATGATATTGTGTTGCCAACAGGCGATTTAAGAGAGCCAAAACAAGGCGCAAAGCGAGCACAAATAATAGTGGTTACAAAATGTCCGAATACATTACAGGAAGCAGAAAAGGCGCAGATTGTAAAACGATTGAAACCAGAAGCTCACCAAGAAGTGCTTTTTAGTAGTATAGGATATGCCGATAATGTTGTTTCGTCTGCTGGCGTAGAAAAGCCAATTGCAACATTAAATACATTTACACTTATAACAGGTATTGCAAATCCAAAGCCGTTGATAGACTTTTTACAGTCGCAAGGGTTACAATTTAATCACCTTAATTTTAAAGACCATTATGCTTTTACTGAAAATGACATTAAAGCATTTGAAAAACTATCTTGTATAGTTACTACAGAAAAAGATTTTATGCGTCTTAAACAGTATGATTCTCTTAAAGATATATTATACTATTTGCCAATTGAAACAGAAATGAATGAGCAGGATAAAATGCAGTTTGATACTTTAGTGAAAAAGTTTGTAAAGGGTTAAGTCGAAGTAGTTTTGTTATTATCTATTAGGGCATTGTACAGTTTTTTCTCGAAGTCTTCTTGCTTAAACGGTTTAGAGATAATGTCATCAAAACCAGCTTCGTCAAACTCTTGCATTTTATCTTCAAGTGTAACAGCGGTTAAGGCAAATATGGTTATCTCTTTATTGAATGTTCTAATGATTTTAGTTGCTTCAAGTCCGCTAATTCCTGGCATATGAATATCCATTAAAATAACATCGTAGTTTTGGGTTTTAACCATATCTACGGCTTCTTCGCCATTATCTACAACCTCACAATAAAGTTTCATTTTATTAAGGATTTTCTTGGTAATCATTTGATTGATTTTATTATCCTCAACAACTAGAATCTTAATGTTGCTTAACTCAAGCTCATTAATATCTTTAAAGTATTCTTCTTTTTTCTGTTTTTCTACTTCTTCTGAATATTTCAATGGAATTTCAAAAATAAATTTAGACCCTTTACCTAATTCACTTTCTAGGTATATTTTTCCTTTTAAAATTTCAATCAATCCTTTTACAATAGATAAACCTAAACCAGTACCACCGTATTTTCTGTTTATTTGTATAGAGCCTTGAGAGAAACTTTCAAAAAGAACTTTTTGTTTTTCTTGACTGATACCAATACCGTTGTCTTCAATTTCAAATCTAACTGTATAGATATCGTCCTTTTTTTCTAGTTTGTATGCTCTTACCCAAATATCACCATCTTTAGTAAACTTAATTGAATTTCCTACTAGGTTGATTAAAATTTGAGATATTTTAAGTTGATCTGCCATAAAGTTTTTTGGCAAATCATTATCGTAGCTTAAATGAATTTGAATGTTGTTATCTAGCGCAGAATTGTTTAATGCAGCTATAACATTGGTCATTTTTTTCTTCAGATTAAAAACTTCAGGTTCAACCTCTACTTTGTTGGCTTCTATTTTATTGATTTGAAGAATATCATTAATAAAAGTGAGTAAATAATCTCCGGAGAATTTTAAAGATTTTAAATGTTGAACTTGACTAGGTTTAGGGTCTTCATCTAGTAACATACTGGTTAATCCTGTTACAGCATAAAGCGGTGTTCTTAATTCATGTGTTACTGTAGAAAGAAAATTTGCTTTTGTTTTTGAAGCTAATTCTGCTTTTTCTTTTGCTATAATTAATTCGCCATTTTTTTTGTGTAACATATTGTTGGTTTTTAACCTTATGTTATTGTTTTTATATAGCGATAGTGTTAGTAGTGATAGTATGGTTATTAAGGCAATACTTAATATCGTTGTAAGCTTGCTTAAGCTTATTTCTTCTTTCTTTTCTTCTAGGTCAGCGGCTTGTTCCTTTTGGTATTCGGTTTGGTTATCTATTAAAAACTGAATGCGTTTTTCTTGAGATAAATTGTTTCTTTTTAAGGTAATTAAAGAATCAGTTAACTCGGTATGCTTAAGTAAATATTCATGAGCTTTTTGATAATTTCCAGCTTTGTAATTTAAGTCGCTCAATACACGATAGCCATTGTTTAATACGTTGTTAAATTGATTGTCTTTGGCTATATTAAGACCTTTGGTGGCTGTGCTTAAACCTTCGTCAATGTTTTCTAAATTCCCTAATGCTTGGCCTTTATTTATTAAAGCACTACTTAAAATTTTGTTTAAATCATACCTGTTGGCTAAAGCAATAGATTTATCTAGTTGAATTCGTGCATGTCTATTGTCTTTTAAGGCAATGTAAGTTTTTCCTTCGTAGAGTAGAACTTCGGCAACGAATTCGTCAAGGTCTTCTTGTTCAAATAAAGATTTAGATGATTTGTAATAATCTAAAGCTTGTTTGAAATCTTTTTTACTAGAATAAACATTTCCTAATGTTTTATAGGTTTCAGCAAGGTTTATGTCATCTTTAGCAAAACGCTGAACTTCATTGGCTTTGATAAGTGATTTTATAGCTTCATCTAGCTCTTCAAAAATATAGTGAAGTTTTCCAATTTTTGAGTAGATGATTCCAATACTTTTTTTGTTGTCTATTTTTTCAGCAAGTTTTAAAGCTTCTTCTAGTTTTTTTTGAGCATTAAAATAGTCGCTATTGTCCATGTCGCTTTGCGCTTGGTCAATGCGGTAATCAATGCTTATTTGAATAGCTTCAGGGTCATCTTGAATAGAGTCTTGTGCTGAAGTATTAAAGCTTACAAGCAGTAATATGGCAAATATGTAGTTTTTTACTTGGGACATATCAAGTCGCTATTACCAACAAATATAATTATTAATTCGATAAAAGTGATTCTTTGTTCGATAAATCGTTTATTAAATCTATGATTCTCTGCGAATAAGCAGTTTCATTATCGTACCATCCTATTATTTTTACCATATTGCCAATTACAGAAGTCATTTCAGAATCAAAAATACATGAGTGCCTGTTTCCTACAATATCTATTGATACAATAGGATCTTCGGTGTATTCTATTATATTTTTATAAGTGGTTTTTGCAGCTTCTTTAAATGCGTTATTAACATCCTCTATACTTACCGTTTTACTTACGTTAAATGTAATGTCTGTTAGGGATCCATTAGCCACAGGAACGCGAATGCCACAGCCACCTATAACATTTGATAGATTAGGGAAAATTTTGGTTAATGCTTTGGCTGCTCCCGTTGTTGTTGGTACTATAGATTGTCCTGCCGCTCTTGCACGTCGTAAATCACGATGTGGTTGGTCATGCAAGCTTTGATCTGTAGTGTAAGAGTGTACAGTTGTAATATAGGCTTCATTTATACCACAAAGTTTGTTAATAACATCAATCATAGGTGCGGCATTGTTGGTTGTGCAAGATGCATTTGAAACAATGGTTTCATCTCCTTTTAATAGATGGTCGTTTACGCCAAGAACAATGGTTTTTATGGAGTCGTCTAGCGGTGGCACGCTCAAAATAACACGTTTGGCACCGTTAGTTACATGAGATTCTAATTCTTGTAGTGTTTTGAATTTTCCAGTAGATTCTATAACAAAGTCTACCTTTAGAGGTTTCCAGTTGCAATCTAAAGGGCTTTTAAAATGAAAAAGCGGTATGCTTTTATTGCCAACTATAATATGATTTTCATCAAAAGAAATAGGTTTGTTTAAAACACCATGTATGCTATCATATTTTAAAAGATGACTTAAGGTTTTAGAATCGGCTAAATCATTAATGGCAACTACTTGAATGTTTTTGTGCTCTTGAAGTAATCTAAAAACACGACGACCTATTCTGCCAAAGCCGTTTATAGCTACAGTAATCATTAATTAATGTGTTTTTGAGCTTTGTAAGATGATCTTACAAGGGCGCTACTTTCTACATGACGAAAACCTAAATCTAAACCTATTTGTTTGTATTCTTCAAATTGATCTGGTAAAATAAACTGTTTTACAGGCAGGTGTTTTTTACTTGGTTGTAAGTATTGCCCAATTGTAACTACATCTACATCATGTTCTTTTAAGTCATGAAGGGTTTGTATAACTTCTTCACGAGTTTCTCCTAATCCTAACATGATTCCCGATTTTGTGCGGCGTTGTCCTTGTTGCTTTAGATATTTTAATACTCCTAAACTTCTGTCGTATTTTGCCTGAATACGAACTTCTCTTGTTAGTCTACGAACGGTTTCTATATTGTGTGATACTACTTCAGGAGCAACATCTATAATTCTGTCTATATGTCTTTCTGTGCCTTGAAAATCAGGAATAAGAGTTTCCATAGTTGTTTCAGGGTTCATTCTTCTTACGGCTTTTACGGTTTCAGCCCACATAATGCTCCCCATATCTTTTAAATCATCTCTGTCAACACTTGTTAGAACAGCATGCTTTATTTTCATGATTTTTATAGATCGCGCCACTTTTTCTGGTTCATCCCAATCTACTGTTTCAGGTCTTCCTGTTTTTACACCACAAAACCCACATGATCTGGTGCAAACATTTCCTAAAATCATAAATGTAGCGGTTCCTTCTCCCCAACATTCTCCCATGTTAGGGCAGCTTCCAGAGGTACATATTGTGTTAAGTTTATACTTGTCTACTAATCCACGTAATTCGGTATACTTCTTACCTGTAGGTAGTTTTACTCTTAACCATTTTGGTTTTCTTTCTGGTAAAATGTTTGAAGCTGTTTCTGTATTCATATGCATATTTTTCCTCTGCAAAGATACAAAAGATAAGTTGTATAAAAGAGTGATTAACTTGCTTTAAGGAATGATTTTAAAAAGGTGTTTTTTTGCTAGTTCAAACTTTTTGTCTATGTGCTTTTTACCTTCAGTATATTCTGCGCCCCAGCGATTTACTATGTTTATTTTGCTCATACGTTTCATGTACTTTAGATGTTTTTTGTAAAGATATTTTTTACTTAAGTATTTGAAGTGTAATAGTTTGAATTCAAATAAGATGTCTTGATTACCTGATGCGTAAAATTCTGGGTCGCAAGAATGTGCGCCATAATCAAAGTTTATGTTTTTAACTTTTTTAGGACTAAAAATGATTGTTTTATCAAACCTGTAATTTCTTACACCATATTTTACTTGGTCTAATAAAGAGATTTTGTAGTCTTTTGGGAATTTTTTTGAGAACATTTCATAGCCTATTACACTACATATTGCAGGTTTTTGTTCTTCTAGAAGTTTTAATTTTTCAGGTAGGTTTTCTGCGTATAAAAACTCATCCATATCACAAACTATTACATAGTCAGCATCACTTTCTTTCCAGCAGTTGTTTTTTATGTCTGTTTGAATGTCTTCTCTGTAAAGGTTTGGTTCACCAAAGTTTTTAATTTTTACATCGGGATATTCATTGGTAATGATTTTAATAGAATCATCGGTGCTATTGTTGTTTAAGACAGTTATTTCTGTACAAAATTTAGAATAATAATTAAGCGTGTGTCTAATCATTAAAGATTCATTAAAACACAGTATGTAGGCACTAATTTTCATATTGAATGATTATTTGTTTTTTGAATAATTTCAGATAGTAATTTTTTAGCTCGTAATAATTTTACCTTAACATTGTTTATTGGTTCGTCAAGCTCTTTTGAAATTTCTTTATAGCTTAACTCTTGAAAATATCTTAAGTTTATAATTTTTTGGTAGTGAGGCTTTAACTTCTTTATGTCACGAAGTAGTTTGGCTAAATTTTGTTCTGTTATAATTTTATCTTCAGGAGTAGGAGACTCATCTAATATTTGATTAAAAGAAGAATCATCATTAGATATGGTTTGAGAAAGGTGTTTTTTTTCTTTTCTAACAAGGTCTATATGAATGTTTTTTGAAATGGTTATTAACCAAGTTTTAAAAGTGTATGTCTCATTAAAAGTATGTATTTTATCAAAAGCTTTAGAAAATGCTTGAATGGTTACATCTTCAGCATCGTTTTCGTTTTTTATACGTTTTAATTGAAACCCATATACATCGTCCCAAAATGTGTCTAATAAATAATTAAATGCTTTTTGGTCATTTTGTTTTGCCTTTTTTATGGCGTCTTTTATTTCCAATGTGTAGGTTTTGAGAATAGGTTTATGATAAAGATAGTTAATTGAGAGGTAATTAAAAAAAGTTCTAATATTGGAAGTAAGAAAATTAAATCTTGTTCATTTAGTTTTTTTGCTGAAAATCCTATGGATAGAAATTGAGCGATAAATCGTAAAGCAATTAACGCAACTACTACGTTTATAAAGCTTTGAGATGCAATTAATGTTATAGATAATATCCAGAATAACAACTGCGATATATAAAAAAGCCCTAATAAAAATTTATGTGCTTTTTTATAGTGATTTGCAGCAGTAATATGTCGTCTCTTTTGTTTTATCCAGCTAGCCAATGTGGTTTTAGGATTTGAAGTTGTAAAGCTTTCTTTTGTAACACAAATAGCAGTGTTTTTTGAGTTCCCTACTTGGTTTATAAATAAGTCATCGTCTCCAGATCTTATATGCATATGCCCCATAAAACCATTGGCTTTAAAAAAAAGATCTTTAGTATAAGCCAGATTTCTACCAACACCCATATACGGCATTCCTAGTTTAGCAAAAGCCATATACTGTGTAGCGGTAAGAAGAGTCTCAAAGCGTACTAGCTTATTTAGTATAGAGTTTTTAACTTTAGAATAAGCGCCATACCCTAAAACAATACTTTTGCTGTTATTAAAATGAGATACCATTTCTGATATCCAATGTTTTGATACAGGTTTACAATCAGCGTCAGTAAATAGTAAAATGTTGTGCTTGGCAGCTTTAATGCCTAGAGTGAGAGCATATTTTTTGTTTGCCCAAAATGCTTCGTTATTTTTTACGTTTACTATTTTTATTGAATCATTTGTATTAGCAAAGTCTTCCATAACCTCTAGTGTATCATCAATAGAAGCATCGTTAATTAATACAATTTGATAGTTTGCGTAATCTTGATTTAAAATGTAAGGTAAAAAAGTTCTTAAATTAGTTGCTTCATTTTTAGCGCAAATAATTACAGATACAGGGACGTTTTCTTTTGTTTGTTTTTTTTCTTTGGAAAAAGCAAATTTCCCAAATACAAACAAATAAAACATAACTTGAATACTAACAACACCAGCAAAGGTGTAGCAAACTATTTCAAGAATGTTCATGTATGCTTACGAATGTTGAGGTTCGTTGCAGTTGCTAAATTGGTCTGGTGTTTTACCACAAAAGCCACAAGCTTCTCCGCTTTTATTAAGCATTGGGTTCTGGCTAGCGCATGTACCGGCAAATTCTCCGTCTTTTTTTGCCCAGATTTTTATGGCAATTCCTGCGATTCCTAATCCTAATAGAATTAATGTGATTAAAAGAAGTTTCATGTGTTTATTTTTCTTTCTTTTCTAATTATTACAAGACGTTATTAATGTGGTGCCTGTAATTTTTTACAAAGGTAGCCATTTTTACTTAAAAACACGTACAACAAAGCCTCACTTTATAAAATGCAAAGTGAGGCTTTGAGCGTGTAAATAGACTATTGTTTATTTATTTTTTTGAAAGCTAATTTCAGCAACAGCATTTTCTTTTGAGCTGTTATTTATTTTGCTTCCTTTTTCTTCAATGGTAATGCTTAAGCCTAATGCGTTTTCGGTATAAGGTATTTCCATTAGTTTTCTGTCAGTTTCGCTTAAAATACCAAGATTTACCATTTTGTCTTGTACTTCAGCCCAAATTTGATAGCATTGTTCTTCTGGTAGTTGCGGTAGAGAAACCACATCTATCATAGATTTTTTTTCTTTTGGATTTATGTAAGCGACTGTTTTAAGGTTTTTAGCTCTGTTGTTTCCGTTTATGATATACTTTTCAGTTTCAGGGTTGTTAAGCTGTTTAAACTGACGCATGATATCGTCCAATCTTTTGTTTTGAGAATCAATATCGCTTCTTAAATCAAAAATTTCATCTACTACTTTTTGATTTTCTAAATTAAGACTTTGTTTTTGAGTGTATAAAAACAAAGTTGTTCCTGCAAATATAAAAGCGGCAATACTAGCAGCAATACTGTAGTTAGTCCATTTTTTTTGCTTTGTTTCAGGATTTAAACTTAAAACAGGAGTTTCTTCATCAAGCGCATCAAAAATGTTGTTTAAGATGTCTTTAGGAGCTTCAACAGCATCACGTTTAGCAACAATTTCTAAATTGTGCTGTAGTGTGTTGTAGGCATTCTGTACTTCTGGGTATTTAGATATATAGGTTTCTACCATTTCAGTTTCAGCAGAGGTAGTGCTACCTAATAGATACTTGTCTAGAAGGTCAGAATTTAAAAATGTATTTATTTTATCATTCATGACTTTTTTAATTCTGGATCGTAAATTTTTTTCAGTTCACGTAATCCAATTTTTAATCTTGATTTTATTGTACCTAGCGGAATTTCTAATTCGTCGCTAGCTTCTTGTTGTGTCATGCCTTCAAAAAAGAGGGCGTTAATAACTATTTGATATTTCTCGTCTAACGTCTTTAAGTGCGTTTTAATGTCTAATACATCTTGGTTTAAACCTTGTGATGTTAATTTATATACGTTTGAAGTTTCAATTTGGACTTCTTTACTTGTTTTATTTGACTGATAACGAACTTTATCGATGGCTGTGTTGTAAGCAATTCTGTATAACCAAGTAAACAATTTTGCTTTCTCTGGGTTGTAAGATTTAGATTTTTTCCAAACTTTAATAAAGGTTTCTTGCAAGGCATCTTGCGCCAAGCTTTCATCTGTTAAAACCTTTGAGATTACACCAAATAAGGCGTCAGCATAGTTTTCATACAGTAATGAAATGGCTTTTTTATCACTTCTATGTAATAAACTAACAATTTGTTTTTCAATTGGTGTGCTCAAATTTGTTGATAGGTTTGTTAGTAAATATCAAATTTAGAGATTTCTTTTTTATTTAAAGAATATTTACTTCAGCTTCAATAGAAATATCAAAAAGCTGCTGGATGGTTTTTTGTATAAGTTTTGATAGATTTAAAATATCTGTACCACTGGCACCACCGTAGTTAACGAGTACTAATGCTTGTTTGTTATGTACTCCGTAATTTTCAAATCGTTTTCCTTTAAAACCAGCTTTTTCTATAAGCCAGCCTGCAGGAACTTTAATGTCTGTGTTTGAGATAACATATCCAGGGATTTCAGGGAAATTCTCTTTTAAGAGATTGTATTTTGTTATTGAAATTACTGGATTCTTAAAAAAACTACCGCTGTTACCTATTTGTTTTGGGTCTGGTAATTTGCTTTGTCTTATTGCTATAACAGCTTTAGAAACGTCTTGTATTGTTGGTTGTGTTATATTTTGAGTTTCTAATTCTGACATTATAGCTCCATAACCAGTGTGCAATTCATGATTTTTTTTAGACAACTTAAAGGTTACATTGCAAATTATATATTTTCCTTTTGCTTCGTGTTTAAAAATAGATTGTCTGTAGCCGAAATTGCAGGTTTCATTTGTAAACGTTTCTATGTTTTTTGTTTCAAGATTAAGAGCTTCACATGAAACAAAAGTGTCTTTTATTTCTACACCATAAGCACCTATGTTTTGTATAGGAGCTGTGCCTACATTTCCCGGAATTAGTGATAGGTTTTCAATACCACCAAAATCATGCTTTAAACACCATAGTACAAATTCGTGCCATACTTCACCAGCATTCGCTTTAACAATAACGTGGTCTTCGGTTTCTGAAATAATAGAAATTCCTTTAATGTTAATATGAATGACAAGTGCATTAACATCTTTTGTTAATAACATATTACTGCCACCACCCAAAATGAGTTTGTTAGGGTAGATATTTGATGATAAAATATCTATGAGCGAATCAATACTTGAAATAGATGTAAAGTGTTTTGCTTTTACATCTATTCCAAATGTATTGTATGGTTTTAAGGATATGTTATTTTGAATTAGCACTAGTCTTTGTAAACTTTAAGAGCTTCTTTTAATATGTTTACAGCTTTTACAAGGCTTTCTTTGTTAAGAACATATGCAATTCGTATTTGGTTAAGTCCAACACCTGGTGTTGAATAAAAACCTGCAGCAGGAGCAACCATAATGGTTTCTCCGTTTACATCAAAATTTTCTAAAAGCCACTGCGCAAAATCATCAGAGTTTTTTACAGGTAATTCTACAATACAATAAAAAGCTCCTTTAGGTTTGGCAACTTTTACACCTTCTATTTTCTCTAATTCTGAAATTAATGTGTCTCTACGGTCAACATACTCATCTATAACATCAGTAAAATAGCTTTGCGGTGTTTGTAATGCAGCTTCACTAGCAATTTGGGCTAATGTAGGAGGGCTTAATCTTGCTTGGGCAAACTTTAATGCCGTAGCAATTATTTGTTTGTTTTTTGAGACTAAACAACCTATTCTAGCGCCACACATACTATAGCGTTTTGATACTGAATCTATCATAATGGCATGCTCCTGAATACTTTCTTCTTGCATGATAGAGTAGTGACTTACACCATCATAAGCAAACTCTCTGTAAACTTCATCTGCAATTAAAAATAAATCATGTTTTTTTACAATCGCAGCAAGTTTTTGAATTTCTTCTTTAGAATATAGATATCCTGTTGGGTTGCCAGGATTACATATAAGAATAGCTTTTGTTTTTGGTGTGATTAATTTTTCAAATTCCTCAATAGGAGGTAATGCAAAATTATCTTCAATTTTTGAAATTACAGGTACAATGTTTACTCCAGATGCTGTTGAAAACCCGTTGTAGTTAGCATAAAATGGCTCTGGGATAATTATTTCATCATCAGTATCCATAATACTTCCAAAAGCAAATAGTAATGCTTCACTACCACCAGTTGTTACAATAATTTCTTCTTTTGTAACTTTAATGTCATGGTTGTTGTAATAAGCAGCTATTTTGTCTCTATAACCATCAGAACCTTCAGATCTAGTATATGCTAAAATGTCTAAAGAGTGAACTTTTACAGCATCTAAAGCTACTTCAGGAGTTTTTATATCCGGCTGACCTATGTTTAAATGATATACAACTTTTCCTTCTTGATATGCCTTTTCAGCATAAGGAACTAACTTTCTTATTGGAGATTGAGGCATTAATTGCCCCTTTTGAGATATTGTTGGCATGTCTATTCTTAAATTAAAGTAGCAAAGTTCCGAAATTTATATTAAAGTTTTTTTAAAATAGACTGTTAAATATTGAACTTAAATTAAAGATTTGTAAATTGATTAGGTGCTAAATATGAATTTATGAAAAAATGTATCTGTATTTTATTTGCATACTTTTTTGCGAATTCATTTTTATTAGCGCAAAACCAATTTGTTGTTCAAGGAAAAAAAGGTGTTGATAAGATACATTTTCAATTAATAAATAATCTTATTGTTATTCCGGTATCAATAAACGGTGTTGAGCTATCCTTTATATTAGACACAGGCGTAAGTAAACCAATAATTTTTAATTTTTTAAACAGTGTAGATTCACTTCAGATAAAAAACTCCGAAACTATTTTTTTAAGAGGCCTTGGCGAAGACAAGCCCGTTAAAGCATTAAAGTCAACCAATAATATTTTTAAAATAGGAAATGCTGTAAATGTAAACCAAGATTTATATGCAATTTATAACGCCAAACTAAACTTTGCACCAAGATTAGGAATCCCAATTCATGGAATTATAGGGTATGATTTTTTTAAAGATTTAATCGTTGAAGTACACTATGGAAGACAATTTATTAAGGTGATAAATCCAACTGATTTTAATAACAATAAATGTAAAAAGTGCGATGTGCTGCCTTTAGAGTTTTTTAATAATAAACCTTATTTAAATATTAATGTAACGCTTAATGGAAGAGATGTGCCCGTTAAGCTTTTAATAGATTCAGGAGGTAGTGATTCTTTGTGGTTATTTGAAGATGAAATGCTGAATATACAAGTAGTCAATAATTATTTTTATGACTTTTTAGGGCATGGGTTAAGTGGTACTATTTATGGAAAACGATCAAAAGTGGAAAGCGTTTCTGTTGGGCGTTTTGTTTTTAATAATGCTAATGTGGCTTTTCCTGATGCCAAGTCTATAAATCATGTAAAACATTTTAAGGGTAGAAACGGAAGTCTTGCAGGTAATATCTTAAAAAGATTTAATTTAATATTTGATTATCATAACAAACGAGTTTTATTCAAGAAAAGTCGTTACTATAAGGATGACTTTAGCTATAACAAAAGCGGAATAGAATTAATGCATGATGGTTTAAGGTTAGTAACACAGAAACATCGTTCTATAAGACAAGCTCGTGTTATAACAACAAATGTAGATGATTCAACCCCTGTAATTAACAATCAGGTTGATTATAAACTTGTTTTAAAACCAGCCTATTCTATATCAGAGTTAAGAGAAAAATCGCCAGCTTATAACGCAGGGCTCAAAGTAGGAGACATAATTCTGGTTATCAATAATAAAAAGGTTGAAGAATTTACGCTGCAAGAGATCATGCAAAAGTTTTATGGTAAAGCAGGAGAACTCATAAAAATAAAAATAGATAGAAATGGTACAGAGTTAAAGTATCAGTTTTATTTAGAGAGTTTGTTAAATTAAAAAAGGTCTTGAATAACATTATATTCAAGACCTTTTGTGTTTTTAGTATTGGGCTACTATTTCTCCATAACACTTTTACTGCTTTTGCTTAAAACACTTTGCTTTGAAGGGTCAATAACTTCACCTTTAATTTTTAAAACAACAGTTGGTGTTTCAGCATTAGACATTACAGTTATGTTTTTTCTAATAGGCATAACTCTGTTAGTGTCGTACTTAACCTGAATTTCACCAGTTTTTCCTGGCATAATAGGGTCTTTTGGTTTTTTAGGAACTGTACAACCACAACTAGATTTTACGTTTGATATAATAAGAGGAGCATCACCTGTGTTTGTAAATTCAAAAACACGAACGCCATCAGCGCCCTTTTCTATGGTGCCATAATCAATAATGGTGCTTTTAAACTCTATTTTAGCGACTTTATCTTGAGCATTTACTGTAAAACTCAATAATCCGATAAATAATATGGTAATGAAATTTTTCATGATATATAATATTTAATTACTTGGTAAACTTACTTACTTTTTGTGCGTTCTACAAAAAAAATAGACATAATACGTGTTAAAATAACATATCACCTATTTAAAGGCAAACAAAACATTTTATAGAACAACAAAATATAAGTATTTTTGCCTTTCTTAATTCAAAAACTATTCCAAAGATGAGTATTCCATCAAAATATGATGCACAACAGGTAGAAAACAAATGGTATGACTACTGGATGAAACATAATTACTTTCATTCTACACCAGACGAAAGAGAACCATATACTATTGTAATTCCGCCGCCAAACGTAACAGGAGTACTTCACATGGGACATATGTTGAATAATACTATTCAAGATGTGTTAATTCGTCGTGCGCGTTTACAAGGTAAAAATGCCTGTTGGGTTCCAGGAACCGATCACGCATCTATTGCTACCGAAGCAAAAGTTGTTGCCAAATTAAAAGCACAAGGAATAGATAAAAATGATTTAACTAGAGACGAGTTTTTAAAACATGCTTGGGATTGGACGCACGAATATGGTGGCGTAATCCTTGAGCAATTAAAAAAACTAGGTTGCTCTTGCGATTGGGATCGTACTAAGTTTACTATGGACGACGATATGAGCGAAGCCGTAATAAAAGTGTTTGTTGATTTATACAATAAAGGCTTAATTTATCGTGGTTATCGTATGGTAAATTGGGATCCTGAAGCTAAAACAACACTTTCGGATGAAGAAGTTATTTACGAAGAAAAGCAAGGAAATCTATACTATTTAAATTATAAAATTGAAGGTAGCGACGATACGCTAACCATTGCTACAACACGTCCTGAAACCATTTTTGGTGATACAGCAATTTGTATTAACCCTAATGATGAGCGTTTTGTTCACTTACGTGGAAAAAAAGCAATTGTACCAATCTGCAACCGTGTAATCCCTATTATTGAAGATGACTATGTAGATTTAGAATTTGGTACAGGTTGTTTAAAAGTAACACCAGCGCATGACGAAAACGACAAGATGCTAGGTGATAAGCATAATCTTGAAGTAGTAGATATTTTTAATGAAGATGCTTCTTTAAACAGTTATGGTTTACATTACGAAGGAAAAGATCGTTTTGAAGTTAGAAAAGGGATAGTAAAAGAACTTGAAAGTTTAGGTCTAATTGAAAAAATTGAAGACCATAAAAACCGTGTTGGAATTTCAGAGCGAACGAAAGCCATTATCGAACCACGATTAAGCGACCAATGGTTCTTAAAAATGGAAGATTTAGTAAAACCAGCAATAGAAGCGGTTTTAGGTGAAGATGCCGATATAAAACTATTCCCAAAAAAGTTTGAAAATACCTATCGTCATTGGATGGAAAACATTCGTGATTGGAATATTTCGCGTCAATTACTTTGGGGACAACAAATTCCTGCATACTATTATGGTGACGGAAAAGAAGATTTTGTAGTAGCAGAAAACATCAATGATGCAGTAAAACTTGCTCAAGATAAAACAGGAAATTCTTCACTTAAAGCTGAAGATTTACGTCAAGAAACCGATGCATTAGATACTTGGTTCTCATCATGGTTGTGGCCAATGTCGGTTTTTGATGGTATTCGTAATCCAGAAAACGAAGAAATTAAATACTATTACCCAACAAACGACTTAGTAACTGGTCCAGATATTTTATTCTTTTGGGTAGCACGTATGATAATTGCTGGTTACGAGTATAAAGATGAAAAACCTTTTCAGAATGTATACTTAACAGGATTGGTACGTGATAAGCAACGTCGTAAAATGAGTAAATCTTTAGGAAACTCACCAGACGCATTAAAACTTATTGAAGAATACAGCGCCGATGGTGTTCGTGTTGGATTATTATTAAGTAGCGCAGCAGGAAACGATTTATTGTTTGACGAATCATTGTGCCAACAAGGAAAAGGTTTTGGTAACAAAATCTGGAATGCCTATCGTTTAGTTGATGGTTGGGAAGTTTCAGAAAGCATTGAGCAACCAGAAGCAAGTAAGATTGCGATAGAATGGTACGAATCTAAATTCCAAAAAGCATTAATCGAGATAGAAGATCACTTTAGTAAATACCGTTTAAGCGATGCATTAATGGCTATTTACAAGTTGATTTACGACGATTTTTGCGGTTGGTTACTAGAAATGGTAAAACCAGCATACCAACAACCAATAGATGCTAAAACTTATAATGCAATTATCTCAATTTTTGAAGATAACTTAAAAATTGTACATCCGTTTATGCCATTTTTAACTGAAGATTTATGGCATTACATAAAAGATCGTACGCCAGAAGAAGCTCTAATTGTAGCGAGTTGGCCAACAGCAAAAGCAATAAACGAAACCTTGATTTTAGAATTTGATTTTGCTTCAGAAGTGATTTCAGGTATTCGTACTATTAGAAAAGAAAAGAACATTGCGTTTAAGGATGCGATTGGATTTTCGGTAATAAATAACGAAAAAGCATCTACTACGTTTGATGCGATTATCCAAAAAATGGGTAATCTTGAAGCGATTAAATATGTAGATGAAGCAGTTGAAGGCGCATTAACCTTTAGAGTAAAATCAAACGAATATTTTGTGCCAATGGTTGGAGCTATAGACGTTGAAGCCGAAATTAAAAAGCTAACCGAAGAGTTAAACTACACCGAAGGTTTCTTAAAATCGGTACAGAAAAAACTATCTAACGAGCGTTTTGTAAACAATGCACCAGAGCAAGTTGTAGCTTCAGAAAAGAAGAAAGAAGCAGATGCATTAGCTAAAATTGAAACGTTGAAGGCGAGTTTAGCTACATTAAAATAATGAGTAAACGAACGCTTTATACTATTATAGCTGCTCTTATTGTTGTTGGTATTTATGTTTATGAAGCATATTTGAAACAAGAAGAGCAGTTAGAAATAGTAAACAAAGGAGCGCAAGCGAAAACTTTAACAAATGAATTCTTTTTACCAACAAGTACCACAAATCAATTGGTGCATCATGAAGGGTATTCATTAAGTTATAGTGAAGCTCACGAGCAAGCAGAATGGGTAGCTTATGAGTTGAAAAAAACTCAATTGTCATACAATGATTTTGATAGGCCTTATTTTGAAATAGACCAAGCGGTTAAAACAGGTGCTGCGAGTTGGAAAAATTATAAAAATTCAGGCTATGATCGTGGGCATCTTTGTCCAGCAGCAGATAGGCGTTATAGCCAAAAAGCTTATGATGAGACATTTTTAACAAGCAATATTTCGCCACAAAAGCATGATTTTAATTCTGGTATTTGGAATACATTAGAACAAAAAGTACGCTATTGGGCAAAAAAATATGATGGTGTTTTTGTTGTGACAGGAGGTGTTTTGAAAGGAACCATGAAAACCATAGGAAATGAGCATGTTTCTGTTCCAAACCAATTTTATAAAATAGTATTTGATTATAACAACGGAACACCTAAAGTAATTGCCTTCTTATTACCACATAAAAACTCTAAAGAACCTCTTCATAACTTTGTTGTTTCTGTTGATTTTTTAGAAGATTTAACTGGAATAGATTTCTTTTCAGAGTTAGATGATGCAATTGAAAATGAGATAGAAGCTTCTGATAGTTATAGGAATTGGCGTTTTTAATGAAGCTTGTTTAGCATTCCTTTCCACCGTAAACGTCTAATAAATTTTCCTTCCTCTTCAGAAACCAAATAATCTGTTCTATTTCTTTTAGCTTTAAAAAAGCCTGCTATGTAATCTTTAAATAAAGAAAAACTCTTTTTTTTGTACGCTAATTTTAAGGCGGAAATTAAAGTAATAGTAAAGCCATAGCGCATTTTATACATAGCTTCGCCTTGCAAATGTTTTGCAGCTTTGTTATAGCTTATGCCTGTAGGTTTTAAGTGTTTTACATGAAGAGACTCGTCGGTTTGTATATCCCAGTTATGGTATTTAGCTAAAAGTTCATCTATGGTATCCCAACCCATAGAAGTTTTTAGTTTGCCAATATCTTGAAAGCAGGCTTTTCTATATGCTTTTAATGCACCACGTATATGATCTTTTCTCGTTAAGTTTTCTAAAACCCATTGGTCGTTTTTTTCTATGTAGCAAAAACCAGCAACCATACCTAGTTTTGGGTTGTTGTTATAATGAAAAGCGAGTCGTTCTAAATAGTTTTCTGGAAAAATCAAATCGGCATCAAACTTACAAATCACATCATAATCACAATCTAAATCTTCGTAGCCTTTGTAAAATGCATTGATTATTTTGCTGCCAGGGAGATGTTTGTTAGAAGACTTTACACTTATCAAAGAAACCCAAGTATGGTTTTTTCTGAAATTGCTTACAATGTTTTGAGTTTCATCTGTTGAGTTGTCATTAACTACAACTACTTTTTTTGGTAGTAATGTTTGATTTGCTAATGACTCTAAAGTTAATAAGATAGAATCTGCTTCATTATGAGCTGGTATGACAATGTAGAAGTTCACTCAATAATAAATACAGAAATTAAATGCAATTTAGATTTTGGCACAAAAAAACAATTTCTAATTCCATCATCAGCTATTCTTTTAATGGTTTCTACCTTTTTTAGTCCATTATCGGTGTGATTGTAAAATTCATAATCCAAGGAGTTAAAAATGTTTTCTAAATCACTTTCAATTGTATTAAACAAAGTTTCACAAATAATTATTGGCTCTAATTTTTTAATCTCATCTAATCCTGAATTTAAAATTATTGCTTCAGTGCCTTCAGTATCAATTTTTATTAAATCTATTTTATTCAAACTTCTAGATATAATAAAATTGCTTAAAGTTGTAGATTTTACCTTGTTTACCTTAAAATTTCTAGAGGTTTTTTTAGTGCCTGCGTTTCCTTCACCTGCAAGATTATAATTTAAATATTTGTATTTTTTATTTTGAACCTCATAGAAGTCTATTTCTCCTGTGGAGTCAGATATTGCAAGATCGATGGATTCAATTTTGTTTTGAAAATGATTTAATTTAATATTTTTCTCAAGATAATATTTAGGGCCTAAAGCAGGTTCAAAGGCAAAAGCTTTGATTTTTGAGTTTGATTTAGAAGCTAATAAAGAATAATAACCAATATTAGAACCGATATCTAAAAACACATCAATATTTTTCGAGAGTTTTTCAAAAACTTCAGAATACTCAAAATTTTTGTAACCATTCCAAAATAGTAATTGGGTTAAATAACTAGTTTGATTAGTTGCAATTTTTAGGTTGCCTGAATCTGTGTTAAGTTTTATTAAACCTGAAGGAGGAATTTTAATTTTATTTAAAAACAAACCTTTAATGAGAAAGTTAATATTTCTAATGAGAAAATTTATTTTTGAATTATAAATAAATCGGTAAATTAAATTCATGAATGTTTTTTATATATTGCAAATATATACACATTCTTAAAGAATAATTAGTAATAAATGATGAAAAGTTGAATGAGAATCTTAAATGTAATTTTATTTTTTTTACCCTTTAATTTATTCGCTCAAAGCCTTTCAGATGGTTTGCTACTACATTATGAATTTGATGGAGATACTGAAGATTCAAGTACGAACACTAATCATGCGGTGAATTTTGGGGCGACTTTTGTTAATGACAGATTTGGTAATACAAATGCCGCAATTCATTTTGATGGTGTTGACGATTATATTAATTTTCCAAATATTTCTCAATTAAAACCAGATTTACCTGTTTCTTTTTCATTTTGGATTAAGTATGAAAGTTACAATATAAATGATAGAGAAGTATTTAATACGTCTTTTGAAGAAGATAGAAATACAGGAGTTTTTTTTAACTCTCAAGCATCTACAGGTAATTATGCTGTGAATTTTGGAGATGGTTCTTACAGCTATGTTTCTTCAACACGTAGGAGCTATGTGTCAAATTCAGCAATTGATGTTGGTAATTGGCATCAAATTGTAATAGTGGTGACTTCAGCCAATAATATGGAAATCTATTTTGATTGTAATGAAAGCGGGGGTGGTTATTCTGGTTCAGGAGGGTCATTGCAATATTCAGATTTACCAGGGTGTATTGGGAGACATGATAGGGCTTTGGGTGTCTCTGCAAATTATTTCAAAGGAGCTATTGATGATTTTAGATATTGGGATAGAGCCCTTACTGCTGAAAATATTGCTGAACTACTATCATCGACATTAATAAGTTCGGTGGCATATATAGATCCAACGGATTGTGGTTTAGACGATGGAACTATAATAATATCGGATTTAAATTTGAACGCAAACTATACAATAACATATGAATACATGGGGTCTGGATTTACACATAGTATGCAATCAGATGGCTCAGGTGGAATTGTAATAGTAGATTTGCCAGAGGGTATTTATGAAGATATAGTTATAATGGATGACTCAACGGGTTGTTCAAGTAGTTTGGGAGATATTGAACTGACATCGCCAACTCTGGATGCGACCCTCTCATCTATAGATCCAACAGACTGTGATGCAGATGATGGCAGCATAATCATTTCTGGATTGTTGACAAATACGGAATACACTATTAGTTATAATGACGGTTCAAGTCAAACTGAGACATTGTTTTCGGATTCCAATGGAGAAGTAATCTTGACTGATTTGGCATCAGGGCTTTATCAAAGTATTTCAATTGAAGAGGTAACTACTGGTTGTATAGATGATTTGGGTCAAGTAATGCTTATTGCGCCTGAACTAAATTCTGAAATAACTTGGACAGATCCAACGGATTGTGGTTTAGACGATGGAACTATAATAATATCGGATTTAAATTTGAACGCAAACTATACAATAACATATGAATACATGGGGTCTGGATTTACACATAGTATGCAATCAGATGGCTC
>NZ_BAABBI010000001.1:0-82740 GCF_039537875.1 Corallibacter vietnamensis | reverse complement strand
CAAGTCAAACTGAGACATTGTTTTCGGATTCCAATGGAGAAGTAATCTTGACTGATTTGGCATCAGGGCTTTATCAAAGTATTTCAATTGAAGAGGTAACTACTGGTTGTATAGATGATTTGGGTCAGATTGATTTGGAATGTATGGGTCAAGAAATATTGTGCTTCAAAACAAAGATGTTTTTTACACCTAATGGAGATGGATTTAATGATTTTTGGCATTTAGAAATGCTCTCAAATAGTTGTGATTATATTTTATATATTTTCAATAGGTATGGTAAATTACTAAAAACCCTCACGCCATTTGATGATAAGTGGGATGGTACTTATAATGGGTTAAATATGCCATCCAGTGATTATTGGTATCTTGTTGATTATGACAATGGGCAAGGAAATTTACAATATAAATCACATTTTACTTTAAAAAGGTAATTTAATATTTGTAAACCATAGCGTTTATGTGCATGCCAGCACCAACACTTGCAAATATAATAACATCACCTTTAGAAAGGCTTTGATTTTCTATTTTATTATGTAAAACCAAATCATAAAGCGTAGGAACAGTAGCAACAGAGCTGTTTCCGAATTTTTGAATGCTCATAGGCATAATGTTATCAGGAATTGAAGTTCTGTATAGTCTATAAAAACGTTTTAAAATAGCTTCATCCATTTTTTCATTAGCTTGATGAATGAAAATCTTTTTCACATCGTTAATAGAATAGCCGCTTTTGTCAAGGCAGCTTTTCATAGCTTGAGGTACATGGCTTAAAGCAAATTCATAAATTTTGCGACCATGCATTTTTATATATCGTGTATCTCGACAAAGGTTTTGGTTATTTGAGTTTCCAAAATATAAATAATAGGCTTCGTCTAAAGTATGACTTACGGTTTCGTGGGCTAGTATGCCTCCTTCATTATCTGTAGCTTCAATGACTGTTGCTCCAGCGCCATCAGAAAAAATCATAGAATCTCTATCGTGTTTGTCTACAACGCGCGATAAGGTTTCTGCTCCTATTACAAGGCATTTTTTAGCTATGCCAGATTTAATAAAAGCATTTGCTTGTATCACACCTTCAATCCAACCAGGACAACCAAAAAGTATGTCGTAAGCGACGCATTTAGGATTTTTTATACGCAGGTTATGTTTTATTCTAGCGGCTAAACAAGGAAGAATATCGCTTTGAATGGTGTTGTGTTTCACATCTCCAAAGTTATGTGCAACAATAATGTAGTCTAATTCTTCAGGGTCTATATTAGCGTTAGCAATTGCTCTTTCAGCAGCAAAAGCACCTAAATCTGATGTAACAAGATGAGGTTCAGCATAACGACGTTCAACAATGCCTGTTATGTCTTGAAACTTCTCAACAATGACTTTATTTGAGGAATCTATACTAGAACCATCACTGTTTAAAAAAATATGTTGATTGAAGTTTTCGTTTTTTTCTATAGTGTCAGGAATATAACTTCCTGTGCCTGTTATGTGTATGTTCATTAAAAAAGGGTTTGCTATTAACGTAATATAAAATTAATTACTGTCAATCAAAAGCAAACCCTCTTTTTGTTTAAAATACGATGTTCAACCTGTTAAATTAGGCATCAATATACTCCTCAATAGGAGCACACGTACATATTAAGTTTCTGTCTCCGTAAGCATCGTCAACACGTCTTACTGAAGGCCAAAATTTATTGTCTTTTACATAATCTAAAGGATAAGCAGCTTGTTCTCTTGTGTAAGGGAAATCCCATTCGTTGGCTGTTACCATTTCTAATGTATGTGGAGCATTTTTAAGTACATTGTTGTTGTCCTCTTTTGATGCTTGGTCAATTTCTTTTTTAATTGAAATCATAGCATCACAAAAACGATCCATTTCGGCTTTGCTTTCGCTTTCTGTTGGCTCTATCATTAATGTGCCAGCAACTGGGAAAGATACTGTTGGTGCATGAAATCCGTAGTCCATTAGTCGTTTAGCAATATCAGTAACTTCAATACCATTAGCTTTAAAAGGACGACAATCAACAATCATCTCATGAGCAGCTCTACCCATTTCGCCAGAGTATAATGTATCAAAATGTCCTTGTAGTCTAGTTTTTATGTAATTCGCGTTTAAGATGGCTGCTTTTGTAGCATCAGTAACACCTTTAGCGCCTAACATTTTTATATATCCGTAAGAAATTAAACAAACTAAAGACGATCCGAAAGGCGCACCAGATATAGCCGTAATAGCTTTTTTACCACCTGTTTTTATAACAGGGTTGCCTGGTAAAAAAGGAACCAGTTGTTCAGCAACACAAATTGGTCCAACGCCAGGTCCGCCACCACCATGAGGAATGGCAAATGTTTTATGAAGGTTTAAGTGACATACGTCAGCACCAATATTACCAGGGTTTGTAAGTCCAACTTGAGCATTCATGTTTGCACCATCCATGTATACTTGACCACCGTTGTCGTGAATTATCTTTGTTATCTCTTTAATGGCAGATTCGTAAACACCATGCGTAGATGGATAAGTAACCATTAAACAAGATAAGTTGTCTTTGTGTAATTCAGCTTTTTCACGTAAATCATCAACATCAATGTTACCTTTTTCAGTTGATTTTGTTACAATTACTTTCATACCAGCCATAACGGCACTTGCAGGGTTGGTACCATGAGCAGATGAAGGGATTAAACAAATGTTTCTGTGATGATCACCACGAGATTCATGATATGCTTTAATAACCATAAGTCCTGCAAATTCACCTTGAGCACCAGAGTTTGGTTGTAGTGATGTAGCAGCAAAACCTGTGATTTCAGTCAATTGATCTTCTAATTCTTTTAAAATGGTTAAATATCCTTTGGCTTGTTTTTCTGGTACAAAAGGATGTACATTTGCCCATTTAAAAATACTTAAAGGAAGCATTTCTGCAGCCGCATTAAGTTTCATGGTACAAGAGCCAAGAGATATCATTGAGTGATTTAATGATAAGTCTTTACGCTCTAATTTTTTTATGTAACGCATTAACTCGGTTTCAGAGTGATATGTGTTAAAGACATCAGATGTTAAGAACTCGGTTTTACGTTGTAGGTTTTCAGATATGGTATTTGCTTGTGGTATTTCAGAAACTGTAAAGGCTTCTTTTTTTGCTACTTTAGCAAATACTTCAATAAGGTAATTGATGTCTCTTAATGTTGTAGTTTCATTTATAGAGATGCTTACGGTATCTTCATCAGGATAGTAAAAGTTCACCTTTTTTTCTTTGGCAACCTTTTTTACTTTTTTTGCATCCGTTTTAATTTGAAGCGTATCAAAATATTCAGAATTTACTTGATTGAAGCCTAACTTTTTTAAGGAGTTAGCTAATAGTGCCGCTGCATTATGAACGCTGTCTGCAATAAACTGCAAACCTTTAGGTCCATGATACACGCTATACATTCCGGCCATTACGGCAAGTAAAACTTGTGCAGTACAAATGTTTGATGTAGCTCTATCTCGTTTGATGTGTTGCTCACGAGTTTGAAGTGCCATACGTAACGCTCTGTTACCATCGGTATCTTTTGTTACTCCAATAATACGTCCTGGGATGTCACGTTTGTAAGCTTCTTTTGTTGCAAAATAAGCAGCATGAGGGCCGCCGTAACCCATTGGTATTCCAAATCGTTGCGTAGTTCCTACTACAACATCGGCACCAAATTTACCTGGAGCTTCTAGTTTTACCAAGCTTAAAATATCTGCAGCTACTGCAACTTTAATGTTGACGTTATTTGCTTTTTCTATAAACGATTTAATGTCTGTTACTTGTCCTAATTTTCCTGGGTATTGTAAAATAGCTCCAAAGAAATCAGATGAAAAATCAAAGTCGCTTTCTTTTCCAACAACTAATTCTATACCAATAGGAATCGCTCTTGTTGTTAAAATTGATAAGGTTTGAGGTAAAATATCTTCTGAAACAAAAAACTTATTTACATTTTCCTTTTTTTGGGCTCTGTCTCTGACAGCAAACAGTAAACTCATGGCTTCTGCGGCTGCTGTGCTTTCGTCTAGTAATGAGGCGTTGGCTAATTCCATTCCAGTTAAATCTGTAATCATGGTTTGGAAATTTAACAATGCTTCAAGACGTCCTTGGGCAATTTCTGCTTGATATGGTGTGTAAGCAGTATACCAACCTGGATTTTCTAGAATGTTTCTTTGAATTACTGCTGGAAGAATTGTAGGGTGATACCCTAAACCAATATATGTTTTATAGACTTTATTTTTTTTAGAGACATTATGCATATGAACAAGATATTCTTGCTCACTCATTGGTTCTTCAAGGTTAAGTGGCTTTTTTAGCTTAATATCATCTGGAATAGTTTCATAGATAAGTTGGTCTAACGAGTCAACACCAATAGTCTTTAACATTTGGTTTTGGTCCGCCTCTCTGGGACCTATGTGACGTTGTGCAAAAACAGTTGTATTCATTACAAAATTATAGTTGTGTTTTAAGGCGCAAAATTACGTAAATATTCACGTTATTTAGTTAATGAATACTAAAGTTTTTAACCAATTAAATAGGTTATTAACACTTTCCTTATTTTTGTTGTATGCGATTTATAAAGCAGATATTTGATTTTTATATAAACAGCAGTATTCATGTAGCTTTAGCTGTTTATTGTTTGGCTTGGTTAACCTTGCTGAAGTTTAATTTGCCTTATGATGAAGATGTGTTATATTTTATTTTTTTTGCTTCAATTACTGGCTACAATTTTGTGAAGTATTTTGGGTTGGCAAAATTTCATCATAGAAGTTTGGCAAGTTGGCTTAAAATAATTCAGGTTTTTTCATTTATATGTTTTGTAGCAATGTGCTATTATGCACTACGTCTTAATGCTACTACGTTATTATATATTGGTGGTTTAGGTGTTGTTACTTTTTTGTATGCAATACCTTTGCTGCCTAGTAAACTACTATTAGATAAGCATGAGAATTTACGTAGTATAAGTGGCGTTAAAGTTTACATTATAGCACTTGTTTGGGCTTGTGTTACTGTGTTTTTGCCTCTTATTAATGCAGATTATTTTATAGAAGCAGATGTGATTGTGTTAAGTTTACAACGTTTTGTGTTTGTGTTAGTACTTATGTTTCCTTTTGAAATACGAGATTTGCAATATGATAGTATAAAGCTGTCAACAATACCACAACAAATAGGGGTCAAGCTAACTAAAGTGATAGGTGTGTTTTTGGTTGGTATTTTCTTTTTGTTAGAATTTTTTAAGGATATATTGCCACAAAATCATATTTGGGCATCATGTATTGTGTCAATATTATTGTTGCTAGCATTGTTATTTGCCAAAAAACAACAAGGAGATTACTATAGTGCCTTTTTTGTAGAAAGTATTTCTATAATATGGTTAGTTTTGATTTTGCTTATTTAACTCTTGTTTGAATTGTTCTTTAAGATTTTGGCGTTCTAAAGTGTTTAAACATTCTATATTAGAATTGTCTAGGGTAGTTGTGAGCTGTTTGTTTTTTTTAACATAAGCCCTAGTAACTCTACACCAAGTGTATCTTAAATTAAGTTTAAGTTTTTCAACAATAGACGCCTCTTTGTATTGAGACTTATCACAGATATGTTTAGCCTCATCACAAGAAATAAATAAAAATGATTTTTTTTCTTTCATACTTAAAACCAGTTTTTCTCCATACAATCAGCCATTGCGCTTCTAGCTCTATGGACAATAACCCAAAGGTTAGACGCAGTGATATTTAGTTCATTACAAATAGTTTCGGTTTCTAAACCTTCAATAGTTTTCATTCTAAAAACTGTAGCTTGTTTTTCAGGGAGTTTGTCTAAACAATTAAAAATAGCATCACCAAGTTCGTCATTTTCTAAAGCGTCTTCGGCTGTTTTATCAAAAGGATCTGCAACACGTTCTTCAAGCCAATCACCTTCGTCTTCATCAGAGTTATAAGAAATACGTACTTCGGCTTGTCCTTTTTTGGAGTTTATTTTACGATAGTAGTCTATGATTTTTCGCTTTAAAATAGCAATTAGCCAAGTGCGCTCACTAGCATCGCCTTTAAAGTTTTTCATAGCTTTTAAAGCTGCAAAAAAAGTATCTTGTACTAAATCTTTAGCCATTTCTCTGTCATTTACGCGAGAGATGGTGTAATTAAATAGATAGTCAGAATATCTGTCAATCCAAGTGTTGGGATTTAGTTCGTGTTTAGGCATGCTCTTTTTCAAGAATTTTTATCAAATGTAGACAAAAAAATTATTTCTCAATCAAACCAGCACGTTTTAGTAGTGCTTCTGGTTGAGGTTCTTTTCCTCTAAATCGTTTGTAAAGTGTCATAGGATCTTCAGTTCCGCCTTGTGAAAGTACATTGTCTTTAAACTTCTGCGCCACATTTTTACTAAAAATACCTTCTTCTTTAAAGAACTCAAAAGCATCAGCATCTAATACTTCAGCCCATTTGTAACTGTAATATCCAGATGAATAACCACCTTGGAAAATGTGAGAAAACGAGGTGCTCATACAATTTTCAGCTACATCAGGATAAAGTTTCGTGTTCTCAAATGCTTTTTGTTCGTGTGCTTTTACTGAATTTATTGTTTCTGGAGCTTCATTAGCGTGCCAACTCATATCCAATAACCCAAAACTTAACTGACGTAAAGTTTGCATACCTTCATGAAATGTAGCCGAAGCTTTTATTTTTTCAATTAAATCCATTGGGATTACTTCTCCAGTTTCATAATGGGTTGCGAACAACTCTAAAGCTTCTTTCTCGTAACACCAGTTTTCTAATACCTGACTTGGTAATTCTACAAAGTCCCAAAATACACTCGTACCAGAAATACTTGGGTAGGTAGTGTTGGCTAACATACCATGTAAAGCGTGACCAAACTCGTGAAAAAGTGTGGTAACTTCATTGAAGGTTAGAAGTGAAGGTTTGGTTTTTGTAGGTTTGGTAAAGTTGCAAACTATAGAAATGTGAGGTCTGCTATTTTCGCCGTTTTTCACATACTGTGGTTTGTAAACAGTCATCCACGCACCATTACGTTTTCCTGCTCTTGGGAAAAAGTCAGCATAAAAAACCGAAATATAATTACCGTCACTATCAGTTACTTTGTAAGTAAGCACATCGTCGTGGTATTTATCAATCGTGTTGATTTCTTCAAACTGTAAATCGTATAGTTTTTCAGCAATGGTAAACACACCATTAATAACGTTTTCAAGTTTGAAATATGGTTTTAGCTTTTCGTCATCTAAATCGAATAGCTTTTGTTTTAATTTTTCTGAATAATAGGCGCCATCCCATTTTTGTAATTGCTCAATACCATTTAGTTCTTTGGCAAAATCGCTTAACGTTTTAAACTCACGTTCGGCAGCTGGTTTAGCCTTTTCTAATAAATCGTTTAAAAAGGTGTTTACAGTTTCAGGGTTTTTTGCCATACGCTCTTCTAAAACAAAATGCGCATGCGTTTTGTACCCTAATAAGTTAGCACGTTGATGACGTAGTTTGGCAATTTTTAAAACAATGTCTTGATTATCTAATGCATCATTGTTAAACCCTTTTGCTCCAAAAGCTAAAGCTAATTTTTTACGCAACTCACGATTTTCAGCATAGGTCATAAACGGAATGTAGCTTGGATATTGTAAGGTAATCATCCAGCCGTCTTTACCTTTTTGTTCAGCCGTTTGTTTGGCTTCTTCTTTGGCACTTTCTGGTAAACCGTCTAAATCAGCTTCATTAGTAATATGAAGTTCATATTTGTTAGTTTCGGCCAATACGTTTTCGCCAAATTTTAGTTTTAGTTTGCTTAATTCTTTATCAATGTCACGAAGCTGTTGTTTTTTTTCTTCAGGTAAGTTGGCTCCATTTCTAGAGAACCCTTTATATTTTTTATTAAGAAGTGTTAACTGTTCGGTTGTTAAATCTAGACTGTCTTTAGCATCGTAAACGGCTTTAACGCGTTTAAATAACGTTTCGTTTAAAGTGATATCATTACTGAATTCAGATAATAAAGGAGAAACTTCTTGAGCAATCTTTTGGATTTCGTCGTTGGTTTCAGCAGAATTTAAATTGAAGAATATACTTGAGATTCTATCTAACTGCTCACCTGAAAAATCTAAAGCTTCAATCGTATTTTGAAACGTTGGTGCTTCCGGATTATTGGTTATGGCATCAATTTCTGCTTTTGCATCTTCAATGCCTTTTTTAATTGCAGGAAGAAAATCTTCGTTCTTTATTTTTGAAAACGGAGCAGTATGAAATTGAGTGTCAAAGGGTTTGTTAAGAATATTCATGGTTTTATTAGAATAAGATTGAAAATCAATGTGTTAATTTTCTTACTAAATAGTTTGTTTTGTGATAATTAACGTTATTTTAAGATAAAAATCTATTAAGTATATTACTTTTGCGCTGATTTTTCATAAGAGTTAATAAGAAAACTCTATAAAAATAGTTGATTAATAGCAAAAAAACCTTGACGTCCTGTCAAGGTTTTTTATTATAAGTCTTTTGCAGATTCTATTACCTTGGCTTTCAGGCCTTCTTTATAAATCATAATTTTATCTAAAACGCACTTATCAGAACTTCCAATAATTTGAGCAGCTAAAATTCCTGCGTTTTTAGCACCATTTAGAGCTACAGTTGCAACAGGAACGCCTCCAGGCATTTGGAGAATAGATAAAACAGAATCCCAACCATCAATAGAGTTGCTACTTTTTACAGGAACACCAATAATAGGTAATGGAGATAAAGAAGCTACCATGCCAGGTAAGTGTGCTGCACCACCAGCTCCAGCAATAATTACTGAAATGCCTCTTGTATGTGCGTTTTTACTGTAGTTGAACAGTTTTTCAGGTGTACGATGCGCAGAAACAATATCAACTTCTATTTCTATATCAAATCCTTTTAGGATGTCAATAGCGTCTTGCATAACAGGCAAATCGCTTTTACTTCCCATAATAATTCCTACTTTGCTCATAGTTTATTTACTCATAACTTTAATGGTTTTCTTTACTTGTTCAGCTACACGTCTTGCTTCATTTATATCTTTATTAACAATGGTTACATGTCCCATTTTTCTAAATGGACGTGTTTGTTTTTTTCCGTATATATGAGGTGTAACACCTTCTAGTTTCATGATTTTAGCAATGTTTTCATATACAACATTTCCTGTATGACCTTCGGCTCCTACCAAATTTACCATAATTCCACCAACTTTACTATCGGTTTGTCCTAATGGTAAATTAAGAATAGCACGTAAGTGTTGTTCAAACTGTGAGGTGTAACTCGCTTCAATAGTTTGATGACCCGAATTGTGAGGTCTTGGAGCTACTTCGTTAACCAAAATCTCGTCGTTTTTAGTCTGAAACATTTCAACCGCTAAAAGTCCAACATGGTTAAATGCTTTAGAAACATTTAAAGCCACTTCACGAGCTTTTTTTGCAACTGCGTCGTCAATTCGCGCAGGGCAAATAACGTATTCCACTTGGTTGGCTTCTGGGTGAAATTCCATTTCAACGACTGGATACGTTTTTATATCTCCATCTACATTTCTAGCAACAATAACTGCCAGCTCATTTTTAAAAGGAATCATGTCTTCAGCAATACACTCAACATTTGGTAAGCCTTCTAAATCCTCAATAGTTCTTACAACTTTTACACCATTACCATCATAACCAAACTGTGCGCTTTTCCATACAAAAGGGAGTTGTAAACCGCCATTGTGAATAGCTTCTTTAATTTCAGATGTGTAAGCGAATCGAGTAAAATCGGCTGTAGGGATGTTATGGTCTTTGTAAAAGAGTTTTTGTGTTGCTTTATTTTGAATGGTTCTCAGAGTTTTTGAAGAAGGATATACTTTTACGCCTTCTTTTTCTAGAGCTTCAAGTGCATTGGTGTTTACGTTTTCAATCTCAAAGGTTAAAACGTCAACCTGTTTTCCAAAATTGTAAACCGCATCAAAATCCATTAAATCGCCAAGTTGAAATTCGTCGCATGCAATTTTGCAAGGTGCTTCGTTGCTAGCATCCAGTACTTTAGTGTGGATATCAAATTTTCTAGTGTTGTAAAGTAGCATTTTACCTAGTTGTCCGCCACCTAAAATGCCTAATTTAAATTTTGAAGAGAAAAAATTCATAGTTTGTTAAGCTCTATGCTTTTAGTGTATAAGATGATTTACGAGCTAATGTTTGTTAGTAATGCGTTACAAAGATAGTCGTAAGATGTTAAAAAAACAGTTAAAATGTTAAGATTTTGTTTTAAAAATCTTAAGTTTATGGTTAAATTAAACTATTAACTATTTTATATGATGAAAAAACTACTTTTATTTACATTTTTTGTTTTACCTTTTTTATCATTCTCTCAATTTGTAGAGAGTTTTGAAGGAAGTACAGACATTCCGTCAGGATGGACTGTTATTGATCAGGGAGATGCAGGTAACACGTGGCAGATTGTAGATTTGTCTACATCAGAACTAACTGCACAAACAGGAGATAATATTGTGTCTATTTTATATAATGCAGTGGCTCACGATGATTATTTAATTACACCTTCGGTTTCTGTACAAGCAGGTGTTTCAGATTTTTTAAGTTTTTGGGCAAGAAGCCGCGATCCTAATTACCCAGAAACGATAAGTTTAAGAGTTTCTACTACTGGAACGGCGGCTAGTGATTTTACTGAAACGCTAGAAGCCAATGTAGCTCCTGCTAGTGGTCCAGATTTTGTTAAGTATCAGTATGAATTAACAGATTATGTAGGGCAAACTATTTATATAGCATTTTATTCTTCTACTACAGATATGTTTGCTTTTGATTTGGATGAGATAGAAGTTACAGCAATACCAAGTTGTTTTTCGCCAACAGCAGCAGCTGTTGATAATATAACTACAACAACAGCTACAATTTCTTGGACAGGAGATTTAGGTAATTATGAGGTAGAGTATGGAGCTCCAGGATTTACTGCAGGTTCAGGTACGCCAGCACCAGCTGTTATGAATGCTACATCTACCATGTTATCGGGTTTAAGTTCAGGTACAATGTATGAATATTATGTGAGGCAAGATTGTGGTAGCTCTGATTACAGCGATTGGTTTGGTCCAATAGCATTTACAACTTTATGCGAGGCTGAAACAACATTCCCTGTTCAAGAAGGTTTTGAAAGTGGATCTATGCCAGTTTGTTGGGAGAATGAAGATGTTTCTGGAGGTGAATCATGGACATTTGTAGCTCAAAACGGTGATGGATCTATTACACCAAGAACAGGTGCTACTATGGCTGAATTTAGAACAACAACTTCTGGAGATGTAACAAAATTGGTGTCCTTACCTTTAGATCTTTCAAGTGCGACAAGTCCAGAATTAGATTTTTATTACGCAAATGTAAATTGGTTTGGAGATATTGATGAGCTTCGAGTATATTACAAAACAGACGTTAATGATGCTTGGGTACAAATAGGAGAAGATTACACAGCAGAGCAAACTGATTGGACTAATGTGGTTTTAGCTTTACCAAACCCATCTGCTACCTACTATATTGCTTTTGAAGGAACTTCAAACTGGGCAAGAGGGTTAAATATTGATGATGTAACTGTAAGATTAGAGTCTCTTTCTGTTGATAGTTTTGATAAAACTCAATTGTCAATCTATCCAAACCCTGTAAAGAATACACTAAACATTTCTTATGCTTCTCAAATATCATCTGTTGAAGTTTACGATTTATTAGGAAAAGTTGTTTTACAAAGCACACCTCAATCTACATCAGCAAAATTAGATATGAGTTCACTAGCGTCAGGAAGCTATATTGCAAAAATTTATAGCGGAAATAACACGCATACAATTAAAGTTTTAAAGGAGTAATTGACATTTTAATAACTTATAAAAAGGCAGCTATAATTAGCTGCCTTTTTTAATTTTAAGTATATTGTTTAGAATTCGCAAAACGTTAATCAAATGATTATCTTTGCATTTCTAAAATTAAAAACACGTGGTAAAATTACACGATTTACACTTTAAGCCATTTATTTCTGAAGACAAAATTCAGGAGGTTGTACAACGTATGGTTAATGAAATAGCCCATGATTTAGGTGATGAAGTACCTGTGTTTATAGGCATCTTAAATGGGTCGTTTATGTTTGTAAGTGATTTTGTGAAAAAATATCCTAAAGCTTGTGAAGTTACCTTTATAAAGCTAGCATCTTATGAAGGTTTGAAATCTACTGATGATATACAGCGCTTAATTGGCCTAACACAAGACTTGACAGGTAGAACGGTTGTGATTTTAGAAGACATTATTGACTCTGGTAAAACACTGGCTGAAGTTCATAGAATTTTCAAAAACGAAAATGTAAAAGAACTTAAAATAGCGACCTTGTTTTATAAACCAGAAGCCTACAAGAAAGATTTTAAACTACATTACGTTGGTATAGAAATTCCTAATAAATTTATAGTGGGTTACGGACTTGACTATGATGGATTAGGTAGAGATTTACCAGCTATATATCAATTAAAAACTACACAACACATGACTAATTTTGTCCTATTTGGACCTCCAGGAGCAGGAAAAGGCACACAAGCCGAATTTTTAAAAGAAAAATACAGTTTAGTACACATTTCAACAGGTGATGTATTTAGATTTAATATTAAAAATGAGACCGCTCTTGGTATGTTAGCAAAATCATACATGGACAAAGGAGAATTAGTTCCTGACCAAGTAACGATTGATATGCTAAATGCTGAAGTAGAAAAAAATGCAGATGCTAAAGGGTTTATTTTTGATGGCTTTCCGCGTACCAATGCCCAAGCTGAAGCATTAGATAAATTAATGGATGAAAAAGATTCTCAAATCAATGCTATGATAGCACTTGAAGTTGATGATGAAGTTTTAGTGCAACGTTTATTAGAGCGTGGTAAAACAAGTGGAAGAGCTGATGATGCTGATGAAAGCATCATTAGAAACCGTATTAAAGAGTACTATAAAAAAACAGCCATACTTAAAGACTATTATTCTGCACAAGACAAATACTACGGTGTAGATGGTGTTGGTAGTATTGAAGATATCACAGCGCGTTTGAGTAATGTTATAGACTCATTATAATACTTGCAATATATAATTAAATAATATCCGCTACTGCGGAAAGGGAATATGACTGAAGGGAATTTTGTTGATTACGTAAAGTTACATGTAGCCTCTGGAAACGGAGGTAAAGGGTCTGCACATTTACACCGTGAAAAGTATATAGAAAAAGGAGGTCCAGATGGTGGTGATGGTGGTCGTGGTGGACATGTAATCATAAGAGGTAATGCTAACCTCTGGACATTATATACCTATAAGTTTAAAAGACACTTTAAAGCTGGTCATGGCGAACATGGTAGTAAGCAGCGTAGTACAGGTGCAGATGGAGCAGATATATACATGGATGTTCCTTTAGGTACTGTTGTAAGAGATAAAGAAACCAATGAAATCCTTTTTGAGATTACCGAAAATGGTGAAGAAAAAACCATTGCCCAAGGTGGAATGGGTGGTCGTGGAAACTGGCATTTTAAAAGTTCAACAAATCAAACACCGCGATATGCGCAACCAGGTATTCCCGGAGAAGAGCGTGATATTATTCTAGAATTAAAAATATTAGCAGACGTAGGTTTAGTAGGTTTTCCTAATGCAGGAAAATCTACATTACTGTCTGTTGTAACAGCTGCAAAGCCTAAAATTGCTGATTATGAGTTTACAACCCTAAAACCTAATTTAGGTATTGTAGAGTATAGAGATCATCAATCATTTGTAATTGCAGATATACCTGGAATTATAGAAGGTGCTGCAGAAGGACGCGGACTAGGACATTATTTTTTACGTCACATAGAACGCAACTCGGTATTGTTATTTTTAATCCCGGCTGATGCTGATGACATTAAAAAACAATATGATATTTTACTAGATGAGTTAAAACGCTACAACCCTGAAATTTTAGATAAAGAGCGTTTTGTTGCTATCTCAAAAAGTGATATGCTAGATGATGAATTAAAGGCAGAGCTTAAAGAAGAGTTAGATAATGAACTTCCAGTAGACTACATGTTTATGTCTTCAGTAGCACAACAAGGACTTCAAGAGCTTAAAGATACTTTGTGGAAGATGTTAAATGCCGCTCCAACAGAGTAAGGTATATCCTAATTTCGTAACTTTAAAATAAAAAGTTATGCGATTTTCCTCTTTATTTGTCTTATTAATAATTGTTTCCTGTGCTCCTATATATGTTAATCATGATTATGAAAAGGGCACAGATTTTTCAAAATACAAAACCTACAATTATTACGATAATATCAATACAGGTTTAAGTGATTTTGATGCCAAACGCTTATTTTCTGCTTTAGATGAAGCTCTTCAGACTAAAGGATTTCAAATGTCAACTTCTCCTGATTTTTATATAGATATTAAAAGTTCAGAACGCCAATCAATGAAAAGAAATAGTGTTGGCGTAGGTGTAGGCGGCAGTGGGTCTCATGTTGGAGGTGGCGTTTCAGTAGGAATTCCTATAGGGCAACCTAATATAGACCGAAAAATACAATTTGATTTTGTTGATGAAAACGGAATAGGTTTGTTTTGGCAAGCTATTAGCGAGAGTACATTTAAACCTAATGCAAAGCCTGAAAGTCGAGAGGCACTCTTTAAAGCTATTGTTAACAAGGTTTTGAAAGAGTTTCCACCAAACCAATAAAGTTTTCTTAATATGCGTTAAGCTACTGTTAATCGTTTCATATCTATAAATAGGTTGTTTATCTTCGAGGGATTAAAACCAATCAACATGAAACGAACATTATCCATTTTAGCAGTATTATTACTCATTTGTTTTCAATCTCAAGCACAATACGAAATTAAATCGTCAAAGAAATACTCTCATGATATTGGGAATATGGTTTCTATGTTAGACGACCTTAAAGGGCGTGTTGAAAGGATTGTTAAAGATCTAAACCAAGAGCAAACAGATTTTTTAATTGATAAAAATGCAAATAGTATTGGAGCAATCATTTATCATTTAGCCGCTACTGAAGCCTACTATCAAGTTTACACCTTTGAAAAAAGACAATTTAATAAAGAAGAGGAAAGTAAATGGAGTGTTGCTCTAGGACTAGGAGATAAGGGTCGTGAAGAATTACAAGGAAAACCAATTCAGTATTATTTAGATATTTACAATGAAGTTAGAGAAAAAACAAAAGAACTACTAAAAACAAAAGACGATACATGGTTCTCAAAAAAGAATGGAGCTATGACCAATCACTGGGCGTGGTTTCATGTTATGGAGCACCAAGCAAATCATATGGGGCAATTAGCCTTTTTAACAAAACGATTACCAAAATAAAAAATTATGAATTTAAAAAACAAAGTAGCATTAATAACAGGTGGAAGTAAAGGTATTGGCTTTGGTGTGGCTCAAAGCTTATTACAACAAGGTATTCATGTAGCTATAACAAGTAGATCAAGTGCTTCGGCAAGTGAAGCTGCAGGGTTATTAAACGCTAGTAATACAACAGACGCAAAAGCTATAGGTATAGAAGCCGATGTGCGAAATTTTGAAAGTCAAACAAACGCTGTAAAACAGATTATAGATACTTTAGGTAGTCTTGATATTGTTGTTGCAAATGCCGGATTAGGACATTTTGCAAGCATAGAAGATTTAACCAGTGAGCAATGGCAAGAGACTATTGATACAAACCTTACAGGTGCTTTTTATTCAATAAAAGCAAGTGTAGATGCACTAAAAGCATCTAAAGGATATTACATTACCATTTCAAGTCTAGCAGGAACCAATTTCTTTGCTAATGGTTCTGCTTATAATGCCAGTAAGTTTGGTGTTACAGGTTTTACACAGGCGGTTATGTTAGATTTACGTAAGTATGGTATTAAAGTAAGTACCATTATGCCAGGATCAGTATCTACACATTTTAATGGTAATGAACCTGATGCTTCTGATGCTTGGAAAATTCAAAGTGAAGATATTGGAGAATTGGTTGTTGATTTATTAAAAATGAATCCAAGAACCTTACCTAGTAAAATAGAGGTTAGGCCAACAACGCCACCAAGTAAATAATAAAAAAGGCTTCAAATTTTTGAAGCCTTTTTTATTTAATTATTAACTGAAATTCTCACGCCTTCACTATGGCTACTAAACTCTGGTGCATACATACTTTGAATGGTTGTGATGCCATTACTCATATCTCCAGAATTGTTTACACGTAAGTCGTATTCAAACACATAAATTCCTTTTGGTAGATAATCAAAGAAGAAATTAGTACTTGCATCTTTAGTCGCTTCATAATAGCCTAATCCATCTTGCCATTTGTATTGTGATAGTGCATTAACAGGTTCTAATCCTGCTGCTCGCATATCTTTCATGTGAACAAATTCCATAGCGCGATCACTACGTAATTCTATACGCACACGTACCAAATCGCCAACTTCTAAATGCGTTTCTGAAGTGATTTCTGTAAGCTCTTCACCAGTATCAGTATTATTCTTTTTAAATAATTTCTTCTGAAGTTTTAAAGGTGTTTCAGCGGAAGTAATCTTATCTAAATCTTCAAAATATTGCCAGTATAAACTTCCCCAAGCAATGCCATTTCCTTTTTTGGTGAGTTTTACTTCTGCCATTTCAGGTTTAATTTCGGTAGTGTTCCAAGATGTTTTATAATAACCAGTTCCTGCTTCAACTTTTACGGTTTCTAATTTTGAAGGCTCAACAGGCTTATTACCTAAAACAACATCAACCATTTCGGTAACGCTTAACCAATCGCTGCCTTGTAATAGCAATGCGTAAACTGCTTCGGTAGTTGCTTTTGTGGTTTTCCACTGATTGGTTTGCTTGTTTTTAAGCAACCATATTTTTAGGTTGTCTACAGTTTTGGTGTCATTTTCAATTTCTGAAAACGCTTCAATCAGCAACGCTTGCGTTTCAATAGGTGCTTGATACCAATACCAAGAGCTTGTGTTTTCTTTCCAGTACATACCTAATTCATCTGAAGTAATACTGTTTTCTTTTAATGATTTTAAGATTTTAGAAGCTGTTTTGTTATCTTCCATTCTGTGTGTAATTAAAGCCATTAATCCTTTAGCATACAACGAACGTGACAACCAATGTTTTTCTATTTGTGTGTGGTAATATTTGGTAATGTCTTCAACTTCTTTTGATGTTTTAATTTCAGGGAAAAAGCTTCGCATGTACAAATAATGCAATTGAGTATAGCTCAAGTGGTCTTTGTCTAAATCTACTTTGCTGCTGTATTTTTTAAGGTCTTTATATTCTTTTACAAATTCAGCATCTAGATATTCTATAGCATGTTGTATCATAGATTGCTCTTCAAAACTAGAATTTACATTTAAGTGTTTTAAATGTCCAAAACCAGCAATAATATGCTGCGTAATGTAACGGTTTTCGCGTCCGCCTTTAAACCAAGACCAAGCACCATTGCTCATTTGGTTTTGTTGTAGTTTACGTAAGGCAGATTGCAATTCGTTGTTCATTTTATTCATGTCAAACAACAAAGCGATACGTTTCTTTTGTTCGGTTTCACTTTGTGCATCGCGTAACCAAGGCGTTTCTTGAATAAGAATAGATTTTAATGCTTCATTTTTTTCAAGATTGCTTAATAATGCATCTGTGTTTTTCCACTGATTGAAAACCTCTTGTATTCTAGGATTGCTGTTTGCAATATGACTTGCCAACGCATTTGCATAGTAACGACTAAAGGTTTGCTCATTACAATCATACGGATATTCCATAAGGTAAGGCAATGCTTGAACTGCATACCAAGCAGGATTAGAGGTCATCTCTAAAGTGAGCTTATGATGTTTTAAGGTTGTAGATACGTTATTTTTAAGCTTATCTAGAGTAAACGTTCTGGTTTCGTTACTTTTTATCCACATCGGTAATGTTTCGGTGACTAACATTCTGTTGGTTAGCACAGGTAATGCACTTTGTTCACCATCACTAAAATCACCAGATTTTGCTATAATTTTATATTGAATAGCACTCACATTATCCGGAATGTTTAGCGTCCATGATACTTGAGTATTACCTTTTGCGTCTACTGAAAAGGTTTCAACTATGTTGGAACTGATAAGATCTTGATTAATATCCTTTCCTGAAATAGCATCTGTTAACTCTAATTTAGCTTGACCAGAAAGCGCCTGTTCAGTAAGATTAGCAATTTTGGTGCTAATGGTAATAACATCACCTTGACGTAAAAAGCGAGGTGCATTTGGTAACACCATTAACTCTTTTTGAGTTACGGTTTCAAAACTGCTTACAGCGCTATGTAGCGTTTTGGTATGTGCTAAAAGCTGCAATTTCCATTTGGTCAAGGCTTCTGGTGTTGTGAAATTAAAACTTACGTTTCCGTTTTCGTCGGTTTGTAACTGCGGAAAGAAAAATGCGGTTTCTTGAAGGTTTTTGCGGATGCTAACCTGACTGAAATCCACATTTTTAGTGGAAATGATTATGACACCATTAGCACCTTGAGAACCATAAAGCGCAGAGCCTCCAGCGCCTTTTAGTACTGTTGTGTTTTCAATTAATTCTGGAGATATTTTTTGAAGATCTTCACTCGATGCTATTTTACCATCAATAACAATAAGTGCTTCTGTGTTCCCAGAAAGAGATCTATTTCCTCGTAAAACAATTCTTGTTGTTTGATTCGTATTGTTATTGTTGATTTGAAGACCAGAAACTTTACCTTGTAAACTTTCAACTACGTTTTCCTTTTCAAGCTTTTGATCTTCTGTGATTGACGCTAACCTAGCTTTTTCAGATTGAAAATAGTATGGCCTATGCCCAAAACTCAAACCAAACCAATTAAATTGATCATAAGATTGATGAGGATATTGAATAAATGTTTGGTTTAGGTTTTGTATTCTAAATCTACGTGTACCAAAGCTGTAAGCAGCATTTCTTCTGTTGTAGCTAGAGTAAGTAGTTTTGTGTATTGGGTTGAAACTCCAATTATGTGGTTTAAATTGGTCTAAAGATGCATCGTACATACTTGCTAATAGTTCGGCAGACACTTGTTCACCTTTTGAACCTTTTATTTTAAAACGCCAAGTTTCATCTTTTCCTGGTTGTAATTTGTCTCTAAATGTGGTGGTTTCAATCTCTAAATCTGTTTTAGGGTATGGTACTGAAATGATCTCTGATCCTGATTGATGACTATTAGCAAAAGCAAAACTATAGTGCACAGCAAAACCTCCTATGTCGTCTTTTGTGACTGGAATTTTAATAGTTTTTTTGTTGTTATTAAGGTCAATTATATACGTGTTTATAGTTTCATGATTTTTTTCAACATCAAGTGTTATAGTTATATTTTTTGCTGATGAACCTATGGTTATTTCAGCCATATCATTTACATCATAATTTGTTTTATTGGTTGTGATGCTGAATAATTGATTATCGGCTAGAGTATTGTCTTTATCACTGTAAAGCGTAGTTTTTGCTTCAGCTTTTACATCTTGTTTAAAGGAATCTTTACTTTCTAAAACAATGATGTATTGTCCAGATTGCCATTTTTTTATGTTGCCGAGTTCTAGAGTTTTCGATTTTTCTGTATCAAAGTGTTTTTCAAAAACTAAAAGCCCTTTTTTCCAGTTGTTAGGATTGTCTTCATCTTGATAAGCATCATGTGGGAATTGATTTTTAAATGCTGTTTCTGAAAGCATAAGGTAGTCTGGCGCTTCCCATGGTCTGTCACGTAATACATATTTTGGAGCTTGTAGTTTATAAATTTTTATAGTACCACTAGCAGGAACAAATTCGCCGTTAAGGTTTTGTGTGTTAATTTCTAACGTATGATTTTTATTTGTTTTGTCTAATAGATTTGCTACTGAAACAGTAGCTGTCATAGCATGATAGCCAACGTTTACTATTGTTGTGGCACTTCGTGTTTCGCCATTTAAATCGATAACATCAGCGGTGATTTCATAATTGAAAATAGGCTGTGAGCTTTTATCTACACTTATGTCAGGAATGGCTTTAAAAGTAATTTCAAACGCACCTTTATCATCTGTTGTTGTTTCGCCGTGACTAATTTCTTGTGATTCGCTAAAAAAAGCAGGGCGAGACCAATAGTACCAACTAGGATATTGTACTTTTCTGTGTACACGATACACTACTTTAGCATCTGTTATATTGCTGCCTGCGTAGGCTAAAGCAGTTCCTTTTACCTTGATAGAATCGTTTATTTTAAAAGTCTCTGTAATAGGAGCAAAGTTGGTTTCAAATTTAGGACGCTTGTATTCTTCAACCGAAATAGAACTTGAAGCATGAATTGTTTTATTGTCAGCTTTTAAATCGAGCGTATAATATCCTGTAAGTCCGTTACTAGGTAGTATAAATTCTCCAGAAATAGAGCCAAATTCATTGGTTTTAAATTTCAGTTCTTTTACAATTTCATAATTGGTATCATATAGAGTAACACTTAAATTTTCATTAGCTAAAACTTCAGATATATCATGATCAGTTTTCATGGCAATGCCCTTAAAGTAGACTGTTTGTCCAGGACGATAAATACTTCTGTCAGTAAAAATAAAGCCGTTGTACTTTGTGTTTTCTTTTTGTGTAGTGTGTGATTGATTTATGTAATAATCACCAAAATAGGCTTTATCATTTTTTGTGGTGGCTTCAATTTTTACTTGCGTCCAATTAAAACCATCTTTTATAATTTCAATTAACCCTTTAGAATTTGAAGTTAAATTTTTACTCTGTAAACGTCCATTGTAGTTCTTTTTGTAAGTGATTTTTACATCAATATCCTGAATAGGTTTTCCTGTATTTCTATTAACAAATTGATAGGCTTGCTTGTTGTTTTCTGTCTTATCAATAGCCGCGATATTGGTAATTTGTATGGTTTGAGTAGCAAAGGTATCGTTGCCTAAAACAGATGCAACAATTAGGTAACGACCATTTTCTAATGCAGGCATGATTACTTCTGTGCTATGATTTTGGTAGTCGCCTTCGTTTTTTAATGTTGTTTCCCAAGTTTTTGATGCAGTAAGTTTTTTTATAAAGGCTAATTGCTCATCTTCACGATAGGTTTTATTAAATAAGGCAAATTGCTTTTCATTAAGTTTATAAACATCAAATTTTAAGTTGTTTATATTTTTGTAAGAAACAAGTAATCTAGAAGCTTCTTGAATTGGTAAAAAGCTTTCTGTTTGAATTTGAATATTTTGTTTTAAGATACTTTTTTTAAGAGCGTCACATTTATCTGCTGCAATGCTTTTAGGGAAAGCCGTTATAACCGATTGGCAAATATTATAGGCATCTTTAACTTTCCATTGAGCTGATTCATTTGTTTTAGGATCATATTTGCTGCCTTGTTGATGCCACAATTTTGCTAATTCAAAACTGTATAATCCGGAAACTGCTTTTGAGTTGTAAAAATCTTTAGATGATTTTAGTGTTGCTTCTAGCTTGGTTTCTTTATTAGAAAAAGTAGCATGTTCTGCTACAAAATTTAATCGTTCTATATCTACATCAACCAAAGCTTCTGGCGACTTATCTTTTAAATGAAATTGAATTAAATCTTGAAATATTTTTAAAGCTTGTAATTGTAGAGATGTTGTGTCTTTTGATGTTAATTCAAGACGAGAAAATGTTTTTACACCGCTTAAATATTTAGGGTTGTCAATTTCAAACTTGTAAGCAGGTTTGGTAATGCTGTTTTCGTTGGTTTTATAAAAATCTAAAGCATTATGCGCTAACAAATCAAATAATGTAGGTCTAAATGTTTTAGAGTTTTTTTGAAGAATTAATAATTCATCATAAGTTTCTAATGATGTTTGTTGTAGAATAAGTCCGTTTTGTAACGCATTATTATGGTGTTTTTTAATTTCAGAAAATAGAGTTTCTAAATCCCAAGTTCTAAAGTCGGTTTCATTTACTTTATCAGCGGTTTTTGTACGGTTGTAAAATTTCCATCGATTTTGCTGAAAATATTGCCAATATAAGTCGGCAAGCATGCTTTCTAATACATTTTTTGTAGGTGTTTCGCTCTGTGATATTTCAACTTTAAAGTCGTTTATAATGGTAAGTTGTGCATCTTCTTCTAGAATTAATGCGTATTTGCTTTTATGTAATAGCGCTTTTATAATTTGTGGTTTATTGTTCGTTTTTTTAGCTTTTTCAGAGATTTGTTCAACAATTTTTAATGCAGATTTAGGTAACCCTTCGGCATCAAAAGCCTCGACTTGTTTCCAAAGTGATTCAAATTTGTTGTTTTGAGCTTGAGAGACGTTTGCAAAAAGAATTATGGTAAAGAATATGGTAAGGTGTTTCATATGTTTGTTTTTCTACAAGGTTACTTTCAAAAGGTATACCAAAAAAGAACTAATTAGTAAAAGGCGCGTTTGCTTTAGTGAAGTTAGTTGTTTTTTAAGTTATTAAGAAAAGTTACTTTTGTTTTTATGAGACTGTTTTTTATACTATTTATACTGCCAGTTTTATTATCGGCCCAATCTACGGTAGCTGATGTTGTTTTATTGATTGAAAATAGAAAATTTGAAGAAGCAGAAACGTTAACAAAGCGTTATTTAACAGAGTTTCCCAACAATCAAGAAGGTTTAGAGTTGCTGGGCGATGTATTTGCTTATCAAGAAAAATGGGATGATGCAGTTTTGCAATACAAAAAACTAACCGCTTTAAACCCTAAAAAAGCAAATTATCATTACAAATACGGAGGCGCTTTAAGTATGAAAGCAATAAATGCGAATGTTTTTGTAGCTACTACATATGTTTCAGATATAAAAAATGCTTTTTTAGAAGCATCGCACTTAGACGAAAGTCATGTAGATACACGTTGGGCATTGGTAAAACTTTATATAGAGTTGCCTTTTGTTTTAGGAGGAAGTAAAAAACAAGCCATGCATTATGCCCAGCAGTTAGAAGTAATCTCTAAAGTAGATGGTTATTTGGCAAAAGGCTTTGTTTATAATGAAACCGATGATAAAATCAATGCTGAAAAATTTTATAAAAAAGCATTAGCGGTTGGAGGTTCAAAAACGTGTTATAAAGAATTATCTAATTTTTATTTAAAACACAACGAAAAAGAAAAAGCATTGCATATTTTGAAGCAAGCCTACGATAAATTTAAAGATGTAAAGTTTAAAGAAAAAATAGAAGAGATTACAAGATAATACCATAAAAATACGTAGGAAAACCAGTATATTTGAACCCTACAAAATCATATTATGAACGTACATTTTATAGCTATAGGTGGTGCAGCTATGCACAATTTGGCCATTGCATTACATAACAAAGGTTATCAAGTAACAGGAAGCGACGATACTATTTTTGATCCTTCAAAAACTCGTTTGGAAAACAAAGGTTTGTTACCAGAAGCTTTTGGTTGGTTTCCTGAAAAAATTACAGCAGATTTAGATGCAGTCGTTTTAGGTATGCATGCCAAAGCTGATAATCCGGAGTTGCTTAAAGCGCAAGAATTAGGCTTAAAAATTTATAGCTATCCAGAGTTTTTGTACGAACAGTCAAAAGAAAAAACGCGTGTTGTTATTGGTGGAAGCCATGGTAAAACTACCATTACGTCTATGATTTTACACGTGATGCATTATCACGATCGTGATGTCGATTATATGGTTGGTGCGCAACTTGAAGGGTTTGATGTTATGGTAAAACTCACAGATGACAACGATTTTATCGTGTTAGAAGGTGATGAATATTTAAGTTCACCAATAGACAGACGACCAAAGTTTCACTTGTACAAACCAAACATTGCCTTGTTAAGTGGTATTGCTTGGGATCATATTAATGTATTTCCAACCTATGAAAACTATGTAGAGCAATTCAGCATATTTGTTGATAGTATTGTGCGCGGTGGAAGTGTGACATATAGTGCTGAAGATGCTGAAGTTGCTAGAGTAGTAGAAGCTAGTGAAAATACCATACGTAAGTTACCATATTACACACCAGAATATACGGTTGAAGATGGCGAAACCCTATTAGAAACTCCAGAAGGCCCTTTACCTATTGAAGTGTTTGGGAAGCATAATTTAAACAATCTTGCAGGAGCTAAATGGATTTGCCAACACATGGGAATTGACGAAGACGATTTTTACGAAGCCATTGCAACCTTTAAAGGCGCGAGCAAGCGTTTGGAGAAAATAGCTGAAAGCGCAACCAGTGTTGCTTACAAAGATTTTGCGCACTCGCCAAGTAAGGTAGAAGCCACTACAAAAGCGGTTAAAGAGCAGTACAAAAACAGAACGCTAGTTGCGTGTTTAGAACTGCATACCTATTCTAGTTTAAATGCTGAATTTTTAAAAGAATACAAAGGCGCTTTAGATGCAGCTGATGTTGCAGTGGTGTTTTATAGTCCACATGCAGTGGAAATTAAAAAGCTAGATGCAGTAACACACGAGCAAATTGCCAAAGCGTTTGAGCGTGACGACTTAATTATTTATACCAATCCTGACGATTTTAAAAACTATTTATTTTCTCAAGATTTTAATGACAAAGCCTTGTTGTTAATGAGTTCTGGGAATTATGGCGGATTGGATTTTGATGCCATTAAAGGATTGATTGGGTAATGGTTTTGATTAAATTAATGATAATCAGGCGCTTGCGTGTTAAAAAATGTTAAATTTAATTAAAAACTATTTATTTGTACGGTACAAACAATAATTATGTTGTATATTTGTACACAACAAACCACTCCCGCCTATGATTTTCATGCGTATCAGGAGTGGTAATTTATTTTATACCTATTCCATTGAAGATATATAATAAACCTCCGTTAACATATCAGGAACAATTAGACAGATTAAAAGAAAGAGGTTTAATTGTCAACAACGAAGCTAAAGCAATTCATTTATTAGAGAATTTAAGTTATTACAGAATAAGTGGATATTTATATCCGATGCTTACAGATAATAAAGAAGATCATGAATTTAAAAAAGGAAGCACATTTGAGAATGCTTTTAAAATGTATTGTTTTGATAGGGAGTTGAAGCAATTGATTTATAGTGATATAGAGAAAATTGAAGTTTCTTTCAGGGCTAAATTGACTTACGTGTTATCACATAAGTACAATGCTTTTTGGTATACATACGAAGGTTTATTTAAGAACAGAGACAAGCATTTAAAAAGTCTTGAAACTACGTATAAAATGGTTTCTGACAGTACTGAAGATTTTGCAATAAAGTACAGAAAGAGATATGTTAATACATATCAGCCAAGTTGGATGGCATTAGAAATTGTCACCTTTACACATCTCTCGGTTGTTTATGAGAATTTAAAAGATACAGCTGCAAAATCAGAAATTTCAGAACATTATGGAGTTCCATATCAATTGTTAGAAAACTGGTTGAAAATTCTAACATATACAAGAAATATTTGTGCTCATCACTCCAGGTTTTGGAATAGAAATTTATCATTGCCGATAAAAAAGTCTACAAAAGAATTACCCTTTAATTGGATTGAGCAAACCGATATACCAAGAAATAAGTCCTATATCTATTTAAGTGCAATAAAATATTTATTGGATAGGGTTAATCCAAAAAATACTTTTACAGAAAGATTAACTGTTTTATTTGAGAAATATAATAATATAGATATCCATAAAGGAATGTCATTCCCAGAAGATTGGAAAGAACAACCATTATGGAAATTAGATCTTTCTAAATAAATTTAAAATAGACTAAAAAACTGATTCTAAAAACGCTTTAATGCTATTCTGGTTTTGTTTAATCAGTTCATCTTTAGCCAATTCAAAATCTTTTTTATTTCGGTTTTGGGAGAGTTTAAACTTGCCTTCCCAAGCAGTAATTGTAATTTTAAAACCCTTTACATAAGGCAGGTACGCATCCATTTTAGGGTTGTCAGGTTCTAGTACATACGCGTTATTTGGTTCAAGAAATTCGGTCATAGCAATCATGCTTTGCTTTATGGCTTCAGGATTATCAATTTCGGCAACCGTTCCTTTAAGGTGTACTTTTACATAATTCCAGGTTGGGAGTTGTTCGGTACTGTAAATACTTGGCGATATGTAACATTCTGGTCCAGAAAAAATAACCGTTACAGCTTGGTTGTTCTTAAGTAGTTCGACTTGCGGATTAAACATATCTAAATGGCCAATAAGGGTTTCGTCTTTGTAAATCAAAGGTAAATGCGTTACTAAAGGTTCATTGTTTTTCACCGAAATAAGCGTCGCCAAAGGATACTGTTGCATCACAGCAATCATGTGTGCTTTATTGTCATCCTGATGTATTTTTGGAGGATAGGTCAAATGAAAATTTAGATTTCAGATTAACGATTGTTGATTTATAAATTTACAATATTTATCTTTATGCTATGCAGGAGAAACCCACGTCATTTTCTATAAAACATTGGAGTCAAGACGACCAACCTAGAGAAAAGCTTCGCGATAAAGGTAAAGCAACGTTAAGCGATGCCGAATTGGTAGCAATATTAATAGGTTCTGGTAATAAAGAAGAAAGTGCTGTAGAGTTGTCTAAACGTATTTTGGCAAGCGTTGGCAATAACTTAAACGAACTTGGAAAACTATCACTCAAACAATTGATGGATTTTAAAGGTATTGGTGAAGCTAAAGCTATTACTATTGCAGCAGCTATGGAATTGGGACGACGACGTAGAGGAGAAGAAGCACTAGAAAGAAAGAAAATTACCTCAAGTATTTCGGTATTTGAATTGATGCAACCTGTTATTGGTGAGTTGCCACATGAGGAATTTTGGATTGTGTATTTAAACAATTCTAATAAAGTGATTCAGAAGCAACAATTAAGTAAAGGTGGCATTACAGGAACTCTAGTAGATGTACGTTTGGTGATGAAAAATGCATTAGAGCTTGGTGCTACAGGACTTATTTTAGCGCACAATCATCCATCAGGAACATTAAAACCTAGTGAAGCCGATAAGCAACTTACCCAAAAAATGAAGCGTGCAGGAGAAAGTTTAGATATAAAAGTACTAGATCACTTAATTGTTACAGAGAAAGCGTATTTTAGTTTCGCCGATGAAAATATCTTATAAGTGCTATTAGTTTACACCCATAAAATCACGCCAAGAGTAAAATATGCCTTTAAGCATATCCTTACACGAATTTTAGGAATACCTGTTACATTTACCACAACTATAGAAGATTTTATAGCTCATGACAGCCTAAAAATGTCTTATACAAAGCAACCTTTAAGTCATGAAGTTTTTATAAGAAGTCACGATATTTTATTTGAGCATGGATTATCAGATATAGATATTCATGTTCAAGATTGGGAAAACACAAAGTGTTTCTTTTCTAATGGAGAAAAAAGCGCAATACCTTTTGATATTTTTTCAGCAGCATTTTATTTGTTGAGTCGCTATGAAGAATATCTACCTCACGTAAAAGACGAATATGGACGCTTTACAGCTGTAGAAAGTTTAGCGTACAAGCATGATTTTTTACATCAGCCAGTGATAGATGTTTGGGCCTATAAGTTCAAAAAGGTTCTTGAAACTCAATTTCCAGATTATGAGTTTCCAAAAAAATCTTATGCTATAAAGCCTATAATAGATGTGCCTTCACCTTACAATTTTAAGCTAAAAGGTCTAATGCGTAATTTTGGAGGAACCATAAAAGACCTTTTCGGATTTAAGTTTAAACGTCTTTACTATAGGTATATAGTGCTTTTCGGAATTAAGAAAGATTCTTATGATACCTTTAAGTACATCATAAACAAGCAAAAACAAAGCAACTTTAAATTCTTATTCTTTTTCTTGATAGGCGATTACTCTACATATGATAAAGGTATTAGTGCAAATAAAAAACAGTTTGTTACTCTAATAAAGCAAGTAGCAGATTATTGTAAGGTAGGAATAAAAGCATCATATTTTGCACTAGAAGACATTGATATTTTAAAAAAAGAAAAGCAACGTATGGAAGCTATTTTAAATACATCATTGACAGCGTCTAGGCAATCTTTTTCTAAACTAAATTTACCACAATCTTACAGAAACTTAATTGAGTTAGAAATATTAGAAGATTATACTATGGGTTATGTAAATCATACAGGGTTTAGAGCAGGTACATGTACGCCTTTTTTCTTTTATGATTTAGATTATGAAATACAAACACCACTTAAAATTACATCATATCATCTTTTAGATTTTTCGTTGCTGAAACACCAATCATTATTAGATAAAAAGAAAGCACTAAATGAGATTATATCTGAAATAAAAGCTGTAAACGGAGAGTTTGTTCCGGTGTTTCATAATTATACATTTAGTGATGTAGATAGATGGGTTGGCTACAAAGAATTATTTAATAATATACTAAATTCAGTAAATGAAAATTAACGGAATAGAGCATGTGTTTTTTGATTTAGATCACACACTTTGGGATTTTGATAAAAACTCTGCATTAACATTTGATTATATTTTTAAAGACAATAATATCTCATTAAACCTTGATGAGTTCTTAATACATTACGAACCAATAAATCATGCTTATTGGAAATTATTTAGAGAAGATAAAATAGATAAGGAGAGCTTACGCTACAAGCGTTTGTATGATAGTTTTAAGGCAGCAAACTACCAAGTATCAACAAGTATGATTTATAAACTATCAGAAGCCTATATTAATGAACTGTCTAATTACAACCACTTATTTGTAAATGTATTTGAAGTTTTAGATTATTTAAAACCAAAGTATAAGTTACATATTATTACCAACGGATTTAAAGATGTGCAACACAGTAAGTTAAATAAATCTAACATTGATCATTATTTTGAAACCGTAACAAATTCTGAAATGGTAGGCGCAAAAAAACCTAACCCAAGAATATTTAATCATGCTTTACAAATGGCAAGAGCAAACCCAGAAGCAAGTATTATGATTGGTGACAATTATGAAGCTGATATTTTGGGAGCACTTAATATGGGAATGCGAGCTATATGCTTTAATTATCATGACGCAAGCTTAAGTGACGACATACATCAAGTTAAAAATTTGATAGATTTAAAAAACTATCTATAAATCGCCGTATCTTTATAAAAAATATGACAAGTATTATGGTAAAAAAAATGTTTCTTCTTTGTTCTTTATTTGTATGTACAACAATTGTTTTAGCTCAAGATAATTTAAACGCTTATAAGTATGTAATTGTACCATCAATGTATGATTTTCAACGAGAAACAGATCAATATCAATTAAACTCTCTCTCAAAATTTTTGTTTGAAAAATATGGCTTTATTTCCGTTTTAGATAGCGAAACTTACCCCGAAGAAATAGCTAATAATGCTTGTTTAGCCTTAAGAGCTGATGTTTTAAAAGACCCAGGGATGTTTAAAACCAAGCTTAAAATTCAATTAAAGAATTGTAAGAATGAGGTTGTTTATGTTTCTAAAGTAGGAGAGTCAAGAGAGAAACAATTTAAAGTAGCATATAACAAGGCTTTAAGAGATGCGTTTTCTTCTTTATCAATGCTAAACCATAAGTTTGATTCATCTCAAGCTATAGTTAATACGTCTCCACAAGTAGCTCAAACAGATACGTCATCTAAAGAAGAAATTAAGCGTTTACAGGAGGAAATTAAAACTCTAAAGCGAGAAAAACAAGTTGAGGTTGTTAATAAGGCACCAAAAGCAGAAATTTCTAAACCTAAAGAAGTAAAAAGTAAATCTGTAAATTTTACGGCTAAGTTAAAAAGTGATGGTGTTTTTAATTATGATTTAATAGATGAGAATAATCAAATAGCTTATACCATTTTATTTTCAGGAAAACAAGATGTCTATATGGTAAAAGATGCCAATGCCATTATCTATAAAATGAATGGAAACTGGGTAATTGCAACAAGTAAGCATGATAATTCTTTAGAGGTTAAAGCTATAAAAATTACTTTTTAGTAGTTATACTTACCTTTCCAGCGTTGTTTTAAAAACTCTCTATGGCCATTTTCACGTGCATTATTTCCCGGGTCATAAAGCTTGGTGTTTTTTATATCGTCAGGTAGAAATTCTTGTTCAGCAAAATTATTGGCATAGTTATGAGCATATTTATAATTATCTCCATAGCCAAGTTCTTTCATAAGTTTTGTTGGCGCATTTCTAATTTCCAGTGGAACCGATAAGTCTCCAGTTTGTTTTACTAATTGTTGCGCATTATTAATGGCTTGATATGCAGCATTACTTTTAGGAGAACACGCAAGATAAGTAGCACATTGACTTAAAATAATACGAGATTCTGGGTAACCAATAGTTGAAACGGCTTGAAATGTGTTATTAGCAATAACTAAAGCTGTTGGGTTGGCATTACCTATGTCTTCACTTGCTAATATTAATAAACGCCTAGCTATAAACTTAACATCTTCACCTCCTTCTATCATTCTCGCTAGCCAATAAACAGCGCCATTAGGATCGCTTCCTCGAATAGATTTTATAAAAGCAGAAATAATATCATAATGTTGCTCTCCAGTTTTGTCATAACGCACCGTGTTGTTTTGTACTTTGTTTAAAACCGAATCGTTAGTTATGGTAATATCATCACTAGCTTCAGAATTTACAATCAACTCAAAAATGTTTAGCAATTTTCTTGCATCACCTCCAGAAAGGCGCAATAAAGCGTCGGTTTCTTCAAGTTTTATGTTTTTTTTAGAGATGTGTTCATCTTTTTCAATAGCACGCTTTAAAAGTGCTTCTAAGTCTGTTTTACTAAAAGATTTTAAAATATAAACTTGACAGCGAGATAGAAGCGCAGGGATAACTTCAAAACTAGGGTTTTCAGTTGTAGCGCCAATAAGTGTAACCCAACCTTTTTCTACAGCTTGAAGAAGCGAATCTTGTTGCGATTTGCTAAACCTATGTATTTCATCAATAAATAGAATAGGGTTTTTACTTGTAAATAAACCTCCAGATTTTTTAGCTTTTTCAATAACATCTCTTACATCTTTAACACCAGAGCTTATAGCACTTAACGTATAAAATGGTCTGTCAGACTCTGTGGCAATAATATTAGCTAGTGTTGTTTTTCCAATACCAGGAGGACCCCAAAAAATCATAGATGGTATAAGTCCTTGTTGTATTTGTTGGGTTAAAGAACCATTTTTACCAACAAGATGTACCTGGCTAATGTAGTCATCAAGAGTTTTTGGTCGTAAACGTTCTGCTAAAGGCTCATTCATAATGTAAAATTAATAGAATTATTTTGAGTTTATATTCATGTGATTTGATTTTTTGCTGACAATTTATCATTTATATAAACATTGGATTGCTATTTGCTACATCTGTTAGTAAATTTACTTATGAAATCTTCAGAACAATTTCAATTTACAAATGGCGTCATTGTTTACCCTGTTTTTATGGTGTTATGCTTATGGCTAGTTTTTTGGGTTGAAATTCGTTTTGGTTATGACTTTACAAAATGGGGTATTTACCCACAAACACTCAAAGGGTTAAGAGGTGTTGTATTTAGTCCGTTTATTCATTCAGGTATTTCCCATTTATACCATAATACCATACCGCTTTTTGTGCTATCAGCAGCAGTTTTTTATTTTTATAAACCCATCGCTTTAAAAGTATTTGTTTTTGGTGTTTTACTTTCTGGTTTATTGACTTGGTTGATAGGAAGACCATCTTATCATATTGGTGCCAGCGGACTTATATATGTACTTGTTAGTTTTACTTTTTTTAAAGGTGTTTTTGCAAAGCACTTTAGGCTTATAGCATTGTCATTATTGATCGTTTTTTTATATGGAAGTATGGTTTGGTATACCTTACCAATAGAGAAAGGTATTTCATGGGAAGGCCATTTATCAGGTCTTATTGTTGGTTTGTTTTTTGCTCTCATTTTTAAAAAGCAAATAGCTAAACCCAAAAAATACGTTTGGGAAGATCCTGCTTATAATGAAGATAATGATCCTTTTTTAAGACATTTTGATGAAAACGGAAATTTTATAGAGCAATTACCTGATGACGAACTTTATGATGTAAATGAAAGTGTAGAAGAGAGGTTTAATCAAAATCAACCAACAGTTAATTACATTTATAAAAAGCAGTCTGATGATTAACGACGTTGTCTTATAGCTTCATATAAAAACGCTCCACAAGCCACAGAAACATTAAGTGATTCAATCTCTCCTAATAAAGGTAGTTTAGCTTTATCATCAACAAGTTTTAATACAGAAGGGTTGATGCCGCGACCTTCAGATCCCATGATGATTGCACAAGGTTCTTTAAACGAGATATCGTATAGCGTATTATCAGTTTTTTCTGTAGCTGCTATAACTTTTATGCCACTTGCTTGTAAATGAAATAATGCATCTTTAATATGATCTACCTTACAAATGGGAATTTTAAAGACAGCACCAGCACTTGTTTTTATGGTATCACCATTTACTGGAGCACCTCCTTTTTTCTGAATAATAATACCATTCACGCCAGTACACTCAGCAGTTCTAATTATGGCTCCAAAATTTCTTACATCATTTACTTGGTCTAACAACAAGAAAAGCGGAGTTTTAGTAGCTTCTGAAGCCTGCATAACTAATGTTTCAATATCTACAAAATCAATTGGAGAAATTTGAGCAATGGCACCTTGGTGGTTTTTATTGTTTAGTCTATTTAGTTTTTCTACAGGGACATAAGAATAGTTGATATTTTCTCTTTTTATAAGAGTTTCAAGTTCTTGAAAAAGATCACCGCGTAGTCCCTTTTGAAGAAATACCTTATCGATAGTTTTACCAGATTGAATTGCCTCAATTATAGCGCGTATACCAAATATTTGTGTGTCTTTTTCCATGCGACAAAGGTAAAAAAAAAGAGGCTGAAAAATCAGCCTCTTTTTAAGATTTATTTAAAGGATATTTTATTGCTCTTGAGCAACTAAATTTCCGTCACTATCATAAACAGTGTATTTACCACCTACAACTTCAATTGCAGCACCTATTTTTAAACCTGAAAAGTTTCCACCGTTATCTCCACTTAATGTGTCATAAGTAAAGAAAAGGTTATTGTTACTTAATTCAGTTTTAAAGATACCTGTTTTTCCAATTTTTAAGTTAAAAGGAATAGCAAAGCTACCTATTAATGACTCATCAGCACGGAAACCAAAATTTATGTCATATAAATCGATTCCAATACCATAGTAACCATCAGGTAAAACTTGAGATTCAAGAGCTATTTCAGGACAAGCACTTGTACCAGATATGTAAGCTAATAATGAACCTGAATTAAGGTCAACTAATACAGTATCAAAATCAACAATACCACATAAATCACCATGGTCATTGATAATTTCATCATCATCAGTATAAGTGAATGGCTGACCATTAGCATCAATTGCTTGAATAATATTCTCATCTAAATATTGGTAATTTTGATCTTTAGCCCAATGTAATTCAACACCTAAAGTATTGTTTGTGTAGTTATCAACATCAATAGAAAAAGAATCATTTCCTACAATTTTACCATTACCATTTCCACTACTTCTTAATTTAAAGACATACTTATCAGTACCTTCAACCTCTAAGTCAATTAAAGGGTTGATAGTGAAAGTGTAAGACGTTGTATAAGCTGGTACTCTAATCAAATAACCATCTAAACCAAAACCGTCATCTACAGTTGTAGGCGCGTCAGGATCTGTAGAGTCAGCTCCAATATTGAAATCAGACATGTCTCCACCTGAAACAATTTCTAATTTAAAATCAAGAGTTTCTTTATATGGTGTGTCTACATTTAAAGTAACTGTAAAGCTTTCACCTTCAGTTACTGAAGTTCTTGATACATTATCTATTGTAACACCAGGCTTTACAGAGTAAATGTATTCTGTATCATCATCATTACAAGAAGTTATCCCTAGAGCAACTATAGATGATAATATGATATTTTTTATATATTTCATTTTGAATTAATTTAAAAATTATTATTAGTTAGGAACTAAAGTATATGTTCTACCAGAGTATACGTCCTCGATTCCGAATTGAGAGAATACTAGGTTTCCTGAACCGTCAACATAACCAGGTACACCTTGTATAATCTCATTAGAAAATTGCCATTCAGTAAATACTAATTGACCCGCACATGCGTAGAAATAAGAAGTATATCCACTTCCTGGCCATCCCATCATACTGTCTAATTGGTAGTTTCCATTACCTAAATGTGTAATAACATGAGGTTGTGGTCCACTTGAATAGTTAATTGTATAAGTTCCTGCTAAATCAGTACGACATAATTGTAACTTAACAATTGTAGATTTTAATTGTTCACCAATTACTGTGTTACCTGAAGTAATGATTGTTTTTAAGTGTAATACGTAAAATGAAATTTTAGAAGCGTCTAAAGCGTCATTATAAACATGCGTATCAATTAGGTCAAATGTTTGATTAGCTGGCACAACAACTTCATTTGTAGCATCAAGAAGATCAAAGTGAGTTCCTTCAATAGCTTCGTCTACAAAGTCTCTAATCTCTGCATTACCATCTTCTAAAGCAATTCTTTGAGCTTTTGTTAAGCTAAAAATAGTTGCGTATTCAGTAGGTGTTAAACCTAAATCTTCTATTGTTCCTATTTCATAAGTTATTTTAACTTCTGTATTATCAGGTAAACCATTATTACCTCCAAGGTAATGTACAGGTACTCCCATTTCAAATGTTGCACCTGGTTCACCAACAAAGTTTCCAAGAGTAACGTCCTCTTTAAACCCATAAACACGGGCTAAACTTTCATTTTGAGTTGTGTTTTCAACTTCATCATCAACTAAACATGAAAAGCAAAATACTGATGCCATGATAGCGATGAAACAAATTTTTATATTTTTCATAATTTCTATTTTTTTTAATTATTGAGCCCAGAAAGGACCAGTTGCAAATACGTCAGCTGATGATTGTTGTGGAACATTAGCTGAATTAGATACTAATTCAGAAGATGGATACATCAATCTCTTAGGTCTAGTTGATGATTGAGCTGTTAGTGCTAATGGAATATCATTTGGATATCCTGTACGTGTAAACTCAATGTAAGACTCTATAGCGTTAATTCCATTTGTAGCAATCCATTTTTGTCTCATAATAGCTTCTAACTTATCTTCATCAGAACCAGCCCATCCTAAACCAACAGTAGTTGGGTTATAAGTAGAACGATCAGCACCTAATAAAGCAAATGATGCATCTATAGCAGCTTCAAAACTTGCTTGTGGATTTCCAGGGATATAGCTGTATAATTGTGCTTCAGCTTGAAGTAATAAACTTTCAGCACCAGTCATGATATAACCATCTTGACCAGAATCAATTACTAAACCAGGCCCAATAGGAGATAATCCAGCAGGTGAGTTGTCACCATCAGCTCCTTGCTCATGTCCTACAATTCCTCCACTTCCATCGTCAGCTTCGTCGTATAAGAAGTTTATACGGCTGTCAGCTGAATTAATTAAAAAGTTTACAGCATATTGAGATGCTCTGTAGAAATTATAGTTTACACTAGTAGTCTCGTTATTTGAGAAGAATAATGCATAGAAAGGGTTTTGTTGAGCAACGCTCTCATTAGAATACCCTGGGTTTATAGTTACATCATCGTTAATGAAAACAGCTGTTTGTAAAGTAGCAAACTGTTGGTTTAAGTACGTTTGAGATTCAGTGTCTCCGTTTCTAGCTTTTGTAGATTCACGCATTAAGATACGTAACTTAACAGTGTTAGCAAAGCTAACCCAGCTAGACATAGAGCCTCCAAAAATTACATCTTCAGCACCAACGTCTAATGTAGTTGCATCAGCATTACCAATCATAGCAATAGCTTCATCTAATTGAGTAACTAAAGCTCTGTATATTTCCTTATCATCATCATAAGCAGGTGTTAGGTTGTCAATACCTTTATGTGCTTGAGAGTAAGGAATATCACCATATAAATCTACTAAATACTGGAAGTAAAAAGTTTTCATGATTTTAGCAATCGCTTTGTGGTTGCTATAAGCATTATCAGGATGATTTATAATAGCTTCAAAATTTGCTGTGTTTCTAAATAATGAAGTAAATATCCCTGAATAGAAGTTGTTATCTATTGCAAGTGAAAACTCTTCAGAAAACCCACCAGTAAATGAGTTTACGTTAGCACCCCAATTGTTCATCATGGTATTACCCAAAATGTTCATTGTTCTTGCTTGAGTTCTGTATGTGTCAGTCATAGCACCCGATAATATTAAGTCAGGTGTTACGTCATCTGATGAAGGTGCATTTGGATTGTCATTAATATCCAAATAATCGCTACATGAGAAAGTAATCGTAAGGACTACTAATAATATTAATTTTATTTTCGTATTCATAATTTTTTTTAATTAAAAAGTTAAGTTTAGAGTCATACCATATGTTCTTGTAATAGGGTATTGTCCAGTAACACTAAGACCTTGATCATTTCCTGAACTTCTTCCAATTTCTGGATCAGCATAACCTCTATTTTCTTTAGGTAATACGATGAAAGGATTTCTCGCATTAACACCTAATCTTAAGCTAGTTAAACCAATACTTTCTAACATTTCTCTGTTGAATGCATAGCTTAATGAAAGCTCTCTAACTTTAAATGCAGTTGCATCTAATACAAAGTTTTCAGTTACATCTCTATACTCATTTGAGAAATAATTTAAGTAGTCTGAATATGTAGTACCTCCAGTAATCACGCTAGTGTTAGCCTCATAAACTCCTGGTGAAGTTTCAATAGCTGAATTAGGGAAAATAAATCCTCTACGACCACCTTGCGCAGACTCTACTAAATGACCTGACCATGATAACCAGTCTTTAGTACCTGCCCAGAATTGGTGTCCAGTTCTGTAATCCATAACAGCAGCTAATCTTAAACCTTTGTACTCAACAGAAGTACTTAAACCTAAAATATAATCTGGAGTTGATTTTCCTAATACTTTAAATTCAGAAGTTTTAATAGGGTTTCCTGTAGTTGGGTCAATTAATACTCTTCCTTGAGGGTCTCTTTCATAACCAGTACCTTTAATTAAAGGAAACTCTTCTCCTTCTGTAGCAAAAATACCTACATCAGCAAATGATGCTAAAGCAACCTCATTTGAATTATCTGAAACTTTATCAATGATTGTTTCGTTTGTAGAGTAGTTTAAGTTAAGATCCCATCTGAAGTTATCTGTTCTGAAAGGTGTTAAACCTAAATCAATTTCATAACCACTTGTTGTAGAAGATGCTACGTTAATAGTTGAATTTGATAATCCAGAAGCAGCAGATGTACTAATAGCTGTTACTAAGTCACTGTTTTTAGACTCATAGATAGAGAAATCTAAAGTTACACGGTCACCTTTAAAGAATCCTAAATTAACGTTTAATTCATAAGACTCGATAAACTCATTTACTAGATCTGGATCAGCGATTGATTGATCTAAAACGAAAGAGTTTAATGTGCTAAATGGATAACCTGTAGCTTGGTTTAATGTAGAGTTAATTTGGTATACACCAACTCTGTCATTACCAACTTTAGACCAGTTAGCAGAAACTTTAGCATATGATAAAACATCACCACTAATGTCAAACGCTTTTGTAGGAACAAAAGAAAGACCTACTTTAGGGTAGAAGAATGAATTGTTTTCTTCTTTTAATCTTGATGTCCAGTCGTTACGTCCTGTTACATCTAAAAATAAGTAATCTTTATATCCTAAATTAATACTTCCAAATAAAGAGAATCTTCTGTCTCTAAAGAATGAATTTGAAGTATTTGGAATACCAGTTACGTTACTAATGTTATAATAACCAGGAATAGTAAGGTTACTTCCTGAAACACCAGTAGATGTAGACATATTGTCTTGAATGTTGTTACCAATGATAGCTTTTAAGTTAAGATCATCAGTTAACATGTAATCAAAATTGATTAATAAATCATTATATATATTTCTAGATTCGCTGTTAGTTTGAGCAAACGTAGAAATCGTAGAGTGGTCACCTCCACCAACACCTAAGTTGTCAACATATCCATTTGTATAACCCATTGCGTAAGATCTAAATGTTCTAACACTTGCATTATTAACGATGTTAATGTTGTCGTTGATGTCATATTTTAAGTTTAAGATACCATTAAAACGATCAGATCTGTTAAAGTTTCTGATGTTATCTCTCATCCAGTAAGGATTTCTATAATATGCAGTCCAGTGACCTTGGTTACCAGAATTCTCAAACATTTCAACAGGAACGTTTGATGCTGTTTGTAATAATTCAGTAAATAAGTTAGAAGTTGTTGTTTCTGTACTTGATGTGTTGTAAGTAACATTACCACCAACAAACCATTTACCAACACGCTTACTAGCCTTTAATAATACAGTTGTTCTATCTAATTCATCTCCTTCAACAACAAAATCTGTATTTTGCTTGTTTACAGAAAGTAAAACATTACCATCTCTATCTCCTGCAGAAATAGAAACACCATTTTGTAAAATAGTACCTGTTTTAAAGAATTCTTTAATGTTATCACTATCTCCTACATATGGAGCCATGATATAAGAACCATCAGCTTGTGCTAAACCTACAGGTTGTAATGTTCCGTCAAATTCAGGACCCCAACCACCATTTTCATATGATATGTGATTTCCATCCCATCCTTGACCATATTTTGTTTGTCTTTCTGGAACAAAAGAAACTTCTTCAAAAGAAACAGATGAATTTACAGCAACCTCAAGTTTTCCACCAGTGTTACCTGATTTTGTAGTTACAATAATAACACCATTGGCACCTTGAGAACCATAAAGGGCACTACCACCAGCACCTTTTATTACGTTTGTAGACGCGATAATTTCAGGAGCTAAATTTGCTAACGTATTTGCGCTAGAAATAATTCCATCAATTACAATTAATGCCTCGTTATTACCAGTTAAAGATCTGTTACCTCTCAATACAATTCTAGTTGTTTGATTAACACCGTTGTTTGTTGTATTAATTTGTAGACCAGATACTTTACCTGTTAAACTTTGCACAACATTAGGGTTTGATGCTTGAGTTAACTCTTCAGCCTTAACTACTTTTGAAGCTGATGTTAACTCGTCTGCCTTACGCTCAACACCTAAAGCTGTAATAACAACCTCATCAATGGCTTGAACATCTGGCTCTAAACCAAAACTAATAGTGTTTGATGCACCTACTGTCATTTCTTTACTTGTGTAACCAACAAAAGAATAAGATAGTACATCACCTACACTAGCAGAAATGGAATAGTTTCCATCAAAGTCTGTTTGTGTACCGTTAGTCGTACCTTTAACAATAATATTAACCCCAGGAAGTGGTAATCCGTTTTCATCGGATATAGTTCCTGAAATTGTTTTTTCTTGTGCAAACGTGAATTGCACAACAAACGCTAGGAATAGCGTTAAAATTCCACTAAACTTTGTTTTCATTTTATATTTTATTTGAATTAGTCTATGCCAAAAATCATAATAAAAAGTTAATTAAACAATAATAATTGGTTAAAATTTTAATTTTTTTTCAAAAAAAAAGCTTTTGAAGCATTATTATATCTAAAAAACTGCTGATAAACTTAAGTGAATTTGTGAGTTGGAAAGTTTAAATTTTTGGTTCTCACTTTTGCCATTTGCATAGTTGAATTTTAATAAACCAGCTTTGGTTAATATACCAAATCCTAGCCCAAAACCGTAGAGTTTTTCTTTTTGATTTATTAATTTGTTTTCAAAATATGAAAAATCTATAATGCTGTGTATGTATATGCTGTTGCTTAAGGTGTATCTGTACTCGGTGTTTATTAAGCCGAAAAGTGAAGCTGTAAGACTATTTTCTTCAAAACCTCTAATTGAGTTGATGCCCCCAAATCGAATAAGCTCGTTTTCTAAAAAGGTATTAGAAAATAAGTTAAAACCATTTAATCTTATGTAAGCACTGTTTTTTGAATTTAATTCAAAAATGTTAAATGTGTTGAAACTTACTTGTGTTTGATTTTCTGAAATTCTTTCAAATTCGCGTTTTCCAGTGCCAACTTCAATATCAAATAATGATTTTACAGGAAATAAGCGATTGTTGCTTTTTATTTTAATGTATTCATATCTTAAGCTATAAAGAGTTTTTGAATAATCTTTAATAGAAGCTATACTGTTTTGCTCGCTTAGTAAGTTTTCAGATTGTGTTGTGTTAACGCCAAGAGAAAGTTTGTTTTTTGTGTTTAATTGGTAGTTGATATAAATGTTCTGATTTACTGTTGAAAACGTTGAGTCTTTTTTGAAGATATTTAATTCTGCTTCGGTGCCAATTGGAGATCCAAATAGGTAAGGTATATTTATATTCGCGTTAAAAGTTTTTTGGTCGTTCTCATCGCTCTTGTAAATAATGTTTAAACGCTCACCATAATTTAGATTGTTGAGCAAGCTTAAGTTTAGATATCCGTTGAATTCTAACTTGCTAGTTTCTTCGTTTGTGCCAAAACCTAAAAAACCATCGAAAGAGTTGCTTTTAATTTTATCAATATATAGATACAAGGTTGTTGAATCTTCAGTGAAAAGAACTTCAGGGTCTTTTAGCTGGTTGGCAAATTTTAGATTCTCAAACTTAAGTGTTTTCTTTTTTATTGCAGATAAATTAAAAATGTCCTCTGTTTTAATTTTAAAAAAATACTTCAAATATGATTTTGGAAATCTTTCATAACCTTTTACTATAATTTTATCAATGGTTCTTGTTTTTTGTTTTTCAGATACAAATAATGAGGCTTCAACATTGTCCTTATTAATAATGATGTTTGATAGTTTAATTCTGTTAAAAGGTTGTCCGTTTTCAGAGAGCTTTAAGTTAATATGAGATAATGTTTCTTCAGTAGCTTCTATGGGAATTACAAAATAACCATCATCAATATTTTTTGTAATAGACTTTAAGATGGATTTAGGTGTGATGTTTTCATCATACTTAATATGTAGATTATTGTATTTTTTTTTTAAATAAAGCGTAGCGTTAAAAACAGAGTCATTTTCTTTATTTATGTTTTGAATAAAAGAATTAAGGTAGCCTATTCTTAAAAACTTATTTTTTAATGAATCTACTTCTGCTTTTATAGATGAAAAATCTTTATGGTATTTGTTGTAAGAAACTGAATCAATAATTTTTGTTTCTATTTCATTATTGCCTGTAACTTGTAGCTGTAAATCTTGAGCTTTAGTATAAAAGGAAAAGTATAAATTGATAATGAAGAATAGAAGCAGTGATTTATTCACAATGTCATAACTGTTTAATTTGTAAAACTAACGCAAAAAGTACATTTATTATATGTGAGGATATAATATTTTTAAAAACAGTTGAAAATTAATGTGTTTACATTTGAAAAATTCAAATTTATTTCTACCTTTGCAGCCCTCTAAGAAGAGGTATTAGTAAAATAATATAGAAAATTTATGCCAACAATTTCACAATTAGTACGAAAAGGAAGAGCCAAAATAACCAAGAAGAGTAAATCGGCTGCTTTAGATTCGTGTCCACAAAGACGTGGAGTGTGTACTCGTGTTTACACTACAACACCTAAAAAACCAAACTCGGCAATGCGTAAAGTTGCAAGGGTAAGGTTGACAAACGGTAAGGAAGTGAACGCGTACATCCCAGGAGAAGGTCACAATTTACAAGAGCACTCGATAGTATTGGTTAGAGGTGGAAGGGTAAAAGATTTACCAGGAGTTAGATATCACATCGTTCGTGGTGCTTTAGACACAGCAGGTGTTGCAGGTAGAACGCAACGTAGATCTAAGTATGGTGCAAAACGCCCTAAAAAGTAATTTTAAAAAACTTTAAGAAGAAGACATGAGAAAAAGACAAGCGAAAAAAAGACCGCTTTTGCCAGATCCGCGTTTTAACGATCAGTTAGTGACTCGTTTTGTAAACATGATGATGTGGGATGGTAAAAAGTCTGTGGCTTTCAAGGTGTTTTATGATGCAATTGATATTGTAGAACAAAAGAAAACTGACGAAGAAAAAACAGCTTTAGAGTTGTGGAAAGATGCTTTATCTAATGTGATGCCTCACGTAGAAGTACGTAGTCGTCGTGTAGGTGGTGCAACATTCCAGATTCCAATGCAAATTCGTCCAGACAGAAAAGTTTCAACAGCTATGAAGTGGTTGATTAGCTTTTCAAGAAAAAGAAATGAAAAATCTATGGCTCAAAAACTAGCTTCAGAGATTTTAGCAGCAGCTAAAGAAGAAGGAGCAGCAGTTAAAAAGCGTGTAGATACACATAAAATGGCAGAGGCAAATAAAGCATTCTCTCACTTTAGATTTTAATAAGACATGGCAAGAGATTTAAAATACACAAGAAATATAGGTATTGCTGCACATATTGATGCAGGGAAAACGACAACAACAGAGCGTATTCTTTTTTATACAGGTGTTTCGCATAAAATTGGTGAAGTTCATGATGGAGCTTCTACAATGGACTGGATGGAGCAAGAAGCAGAAAGAGGTATTACAATTACTTCTGCTGCAACTACTTGTACATGGCAGTTTCCTTTAGAGAATGCGCAACCTACTCCTGATACAAAAGGGTATCACTTTAATATTATTGATACTCCAGGTCACGTTGATTTTACAGTAGAAGTAAATAGATCATTACGTGTATTAGATGGTTTAGTATTCTTATTTAGTGCTGTTGATGGTGTTGAGCCGCAATCAGAAACTAACTGGAGACTTGCAGATAACTATAAAGTACCTCGTATTGGATTCGTTAACAAAATGGATCGTCAAGGATCTAACTTCCTTGCTGTTTGTCAGCAGGTAAAAGACATGTTAAAGTCTAATGCAGTGCCAATCGTATTAAATATCGGTGATGAAGCTGATTTTAAAGGTATTGTAGATTTAGTTAAAAACAGAGCTATTGTATGGCATGATGATAACTATGGTTCTACATTTGACGTAGTTGAAATTCCTGATGATTTAAAAGAAGAAGCTCGTAAATACAGAGCGTTATTAATCGAAGAAGTTGCAACTTACGATGAAAACTTATTAGAAAAATTCATGGAAGATGAAGATTCTATTACAGAAGAAGAAGTGCACGCTGCGCTTAGAGCTGCTGTAATGGATATGGCTATCATCCCAATGATATGTGGTTCTTCTTTCAAAAACAAAGGTGTTCAATTCTTATTAGATGCGGTATGTCGATACTTACCATCGCCTTTAGATAGAGATAATATTGTAGGAACAAATCCTGATACAGGAGAAGAAGAATCTCGTAAGCCAGATGTAAAAGCACCATTTTCAGCTTTAGCATTTAAAATTGCTACAGATCCTTTCGTAGGACGTTTAGCATTCTTTCGTGCTTATTCAGGACGTTTAGATGCTGGTTCTTACATTTTAAATAACCGTTCAGGGAAAAAAGAACGTATTTCTAGAATCTATCAAATGCACTCTAATAAGCAAAATGCTATCGATTATATCGAAGCTGGAGATATAGGTGCAGCAGTAGGGTTTAAAGATATCAAGACTGGTGATACTATGTCTGATGAGAAAAATCCAATTGTATTAGAATCTATGGATTTTCCTGATCCGGTAATTGGTATCGCTGTTGAGCCTAAAACTAAAGCAGATGTTGATAAACTTGGTATGGCTTTAGGTAAATTAGCTGAAGAAGATCCAACGTTTACAGTTAGAACTGATGAGGCTTCAGGTCAAACAATTATATCAGGAATGGGTGAGCTTCACTTAGATATCATTGTTGATCGTCTTAAAAGAGAATTTAAGGTTGAAGTTACTCAAGGTCAACCTCAAGTAGAGTACAAAGAAGCTATTATGAGACGTGCAGAACACAGAGAAGTTTACAAAAAACAATCTGGTGGACGTGGAAAATTCGCAGATATTGTATTTACTCTTGAACCAGCAGAAGAAGGAAAAGAAGGATTAGAGTTTATTTCTGAAATTAAAGGTGGTAACGTTCCTAAAGAATTTATCCCTTCAATTGAAAAAGGATTTAAAATGGCAATGCAAAACGGTCCTTTAGCTGGATACGAAGTTGATGCTATGAAAGTAACTTTAACAGATGGTTCATATCACGATGTAGATTCTGATCAACTATCTTTCGAATTAGCTGCAAAATTAGGTTTCAAAGCTGCTGCAAAAGCTGCAAAAGCTGTTATTATGGAGCCAATGATGAAGTTAGAAGTTATCACACCAGAAGAAAACATGGGTGATATCGTAGGAGATCTTAACCGTCGTAGAGGACAAGTAAGTGACATGGGAGACAGAGCTGGAGCAAAAACAGTAAAAGCAATAGTTCCTTTATCAGAAATGTTTGGATATGTAACAACATTAAGAACATTATCATCTGGACGTGCGACATCAACAATGGAATTTTCACACTATGCTGAAACTCCTTCAAACATATCTGAAGAAGTAATTAAAGCAGCAAAAGGCGTAGAAGCTTAATACCTAAAAGAAATGAGTCAAAAAATCAGAATAAAATTAAAGTCTTACGATCATAATTTAGTTGATAAGTCTGCTGATAAGATTGTAAAAACAGTAAAAAGTACTGGTGCTGTTGTAACAGGTCCAATTCCTTTACCAACACACAAAAAGATTTTCACTGTATTACGTTCACCACACGTAAACAAGAAGTCAAGAGAACAGTTTCAATTAAGCTCTTATAAGAGATTATTAGATATCTATTCTTCATCTTCTAAAACAATTGACGCTCTTATGAAATTAGAGTTGCCAAGTGGTGTAGAAGTAGAGATCAAAGTGTAAGGCACTTATAAAGCATCTAGTTTTAATTAGATGTAAACATGTCCTCAACGAAGGTTGTGGAAAAACGGATAAAATACAATTCAAGGCTGAAACGTATTTTTCAGCCTTGAGTTTTAATAAATAAATTAATAATTAAATAAATAAATATGTCTGGGTTAATTGGAAAAAAAATCGGTATGACCAGCATTTTCGATGAAAATGGAAAAAACATTCCATGTACAGTAATCGAAGCAGGTCCATGTATCGTTACCCAAGTCAGAACTGAAGAAGTTGATGGTTATAATGCTGTTCAATTAGGTTTCGATGACGCGACAGAAAAAAGTGCTACTAAAGCAGACTTAGGTCACGCTAAAAAAGCAGGAACTTCTGTAAAACGCAAAATCGTTGAATTTAAAGGTTTTGATGCGGAGTACAAATTAGGTGATGCAATCACTGTAGAGCACTTTGTAGAAGGTGAGTTTGTTGATGTTTCAGGAACATCAAAAGGAAAAGGATTCCAAGGAGTTGTTAAACGTCATGGATTTGGTGGTGTAGGTCAAGCTACTCACGGTCAGCATAACCGTTTAAGAGCACCAGGGTCAATTGGAGCTGCGTCTTATCCAGCACGTGTATTCAAAGGAATGCGCATGGCAGGAAGAATGGGTGGTGAAAAAGTGAAAGTTGAAAATTTAAGAGTTTTAAAAGTAGTTCCAGAAAAGAACTTACTAGTTGTTAAGGGATGTGTTCCTGGACACAAAAACGCTTATGTAATTATTAGAAAGTAATGAAAGTAGCAGTTTTAGATATAAACGGAAAAGATACAGGTAGAAAGGTAGACCTTTCTAAAGATGTATTTGCTATTGAGCCTAATAATCATGCAGTGTACTTGGATGTTAAACAATATTTAGCAAACCAAAGACAAGGTACTCACAAATCTAAAGAAAGAGCTGAGATAGCTGGTAGTACACGTAAGATTAAAAAACAAAAAGGAACAGGAACAGCTAGAGCAGGAAGCATTAAGTCTGGAGTATTCAAAGGTGGTGGACGTATGTTTGGACCAAGACCAAGAAACTACAGCTTCAAGCTTAACAAAAACGTAAAGCGATTAGCTAGAAAATCTGCCTTAACAATCAAAGCTAATGAACACTCAATTGTTGTATTAGAAGATTTTAATTTTGATACTCCAAAGACAAAAAATTTCACAGCTATTTTAAAGGCTTTAGATTTAGAAAATAAAAAATCTCTCTTTGTGTTGGGTGCGTCAAATAATAATGTATATTTGTCGTCACGCAATTTAAAAAGCTCTGAAGTTGTAAGTAATTCAGAATTAAATACTTACAAAATATTAAACGCAAACAGCGTTGTGCTTTTAGAGAGCTCTTTAGAAGAAATTGAAACGAATTTAAGTAAATAAGAAGACCATGAGTATCTTAATTAAACCTATAATCACAGAAAAAGCTACAACTCAAAGTGAGTTGTTGAATAGCTATACATTTCAAGTGAATACTAAGGCGAACAAGGTAGAAATCAAAAAAGCAGTTGAAGCTGCTTATGGTGTTTCTGTTGTAAAAGTTCGTACTATAAATGTCCGTCCAGATAGAAGAACCCGTTATACAAAAACAGGTATTCAGCATGGTAAAACAAATGCAGTTAAAAAAGCAATTGTACAACTGGCGGAAGGTGAAATGATTGATTTATACAGTAACATGTAATTAAAGACAAATGTCAGTAAGAAAATTAAAACCAATCACACCAGGACAGCGATTTAGAGTAGTAAATGGATTTGACGCCATTACTACTGATAAGCCGGAGAAAAGTTTATTAGCTCCGAAAAAAAGGTCTGGTGGTAGAAACAGTCAAGGAAAAATGACTATGCGCTACAAAGGTGGTGGTCATAAGAAAAGGTATCGTATTATCGACTTTAAACGTAACAAAACTGGAATTCCAGCAGAAGTTAAGTCTATTGAGTACGATCCAAACAGAACAGCATTTATTGCGCTTTTAAACTACCAAGATGGTGAGAAGCGTTATATCATTGCTCAAAACGGTTTGCAAGTAGGTCAGACAGTTGTTTCTGGAGAAGGAGCAACAACTGAAATAGGTAATGCAATGCCATTAAGCAAAATTCCTTTAGGAACTATAATATCTTGTGTTGAGTTACGCCCTGGTCAAGGAGCAGTTATGGCTCGTAGTGCAGGTGCTTTTGCTCAATTAATGGCGAGGGACGGTAAATTTGCAACTGTAAAATTACCATCAGGAGAAACTCGTTTAATATTAGTGACTTGTATGGCGACGGTAGGAGTTGTGTCAAATTCAGATCATCAATTGTTAGTATCAGGTAAAGCTGGTAGAACAAGATGGTTAGGAAGAAGACCTCGTACTAGACCAGTAGTTATGAACCCTGTTGATCATCCAATGGGTGGTGGTGAAGGAAGATCTTCTGGAGGTCACCCACGTTCTAGAAATGGTGTACCTGCTAAAGGTTATAGAACCCGTTCTAAAACAAAAGCGAGTAATAAGTATATTGTAGAACGTAGAAAGAAATAATAAATCATGGCAAGATCATTAAAAAAAGGACCTTACGTTCATTATAAATTAGAGAAAAAAGTAGCTGCCAATGTTGAAGCTAACAAGAAAACAGTAATCAAAACTTGGTCAAGAGCAAGTATGATTACTCCAGATTTTGTTGGTCAAACAATTGCAGTACATAACGGTCGTCAATTTGTACCTGTTTATGTAACTGAAAACATGGTAGGACATAAATTAGGAGAATTTTCACCAACAAGATCTTTTAGAGGTCATGCGGGTGCTAAAAACAAAGGTAAAAAGTAGTAAGCTATGGGAAGTCGTAAAAAACAAATGGCAGACGCTATTAAGGAAGCAAAAAAGCAAGTAGCTTTTGCAAAACTTAATAACTGTCCTACATCACCAAGAAAAATGCGTTTAGTAGCCGATTTAGTAAGAGGTGAACGCGTAGAGAAAGCGCTTAATATTTTGAAATTCAGTCAAAAAGAAGCTTCAAATCGTTTAGAAAAATTGTTGCTGTCTGCAATTGCAAACTGGCAAGCTAAAAACGAAGATGCAAGTATTGAAGAAGCTGAATTATTTGTAAAAGAAATACGAGTTGATGGTGGGGCAATGTTAAAAAGATTGCGTCCAGCACCACAAGGTCGTGCACACAGAATAAGAAAACGTTCAAACCACGTAACATTAGTGGTTGGAGCTAACAATAATACACAAAGTTAAGATAGAGATATGGGACAAAAAACAAATCCAATCGGAAATCGTTTAGGAATTATCAGAGGATGGGAGTCTAACTGGTTCGGAGGAAACGATTATGGTGATAAACTTGCCGAAGACGATAAGATCAGAAAGTACGTTCACGTACGTCTATCTAAAGCTAGTGTTTCAAGAGTAATTATCGAAAGAACTCTTAAACTTGTAACCGTTACTATCACTACTGCTAGACCTGGTATCATTATCGGGAAAGGTGGACAAGAGGTAGACAAGTTAAAAGAAGAGCTTAAGAAAATTACTGGTAAAGAAGTTCAAATAAATATATTTGAAATCAAAAGACCTGAACTTGATGCGCATTTAGTAGCAGCAAGTATTGCTCGTCAAATAGAAAACAGAATTTCTTATAGACGTGCAATAAAAATGGCTATCGCTGCAACAATGCGAATGAATGCTGAAGGAATAAAAATTCAAATTAGTGGTCGTTTAAATGGTGCTGAAATGGCGCGTAGTGAGCACTATAAAGAAGGACGTATTCCTTTGTCAACATTTAGAGCCGATATTGACTATGCTTTAGTAGAAGCACATACTACTTATGGTAGATTAGGTGTAAAAGTATGGATCATGAAAGGTGAAGTATATGGTAAAAGAGAACTTTCTCCGCTTGTTGGTCTATCTAAGAAGCAAGGAAAAGGTGGACGTGGAGGAAACAATAAACCTCGTCGTAGAAAGTAATTTTTTAAAGAAAAGAAGACATGTTACAGCCGAAAAGAACAAAATTTCGTAAGCAACAAAAAGGGCGCATGAAAGGAAATGCCGGAAGAGGGCATAGATTATCAAGCGGAACTTTTGGAATAAAATCATTAGACTCTTGTTTTATTACAGCTCGTCAAATTGAAGCAGCTCGTATTGCCGCTACACGTTACATGAAAAGAGAAGGATCTATCTGGATTAAAATTTTCCCAGATAAGCCAATTACAAAGAAACCTCTTGAAGTACGTATGGGTAAAGGAAAAGGTGCTGTTGAGTACTGGGCAGCCGTTGTAAAGCCAGGAAGAATATTATTTGAAGTTGGTGGTGTTCCTTTAGACGTAGCTAAAGAAGCCTTACGTTTAGCAGCTCAAAAATTACCTGTAAAAACAAAGTTTATAATTGCTAGAGATTACGAAGCATAATTTATTTGATATTATGAAACAATCAGAAATTAAAGAATTATCTGTAGCTGAGTTACAAGAACAACTTAGTGAGACAAAAAAGAGCTATTCTGAAATGAAAATGGCTCACGCAATTTCTCCTCTAGAGAATCCAATTCAAATACGTTCCGCAAGAAGAACCGTAGCTAGAATTGCGACAGAATTAACTAAAAGAGAAATACAATAATTCTGCATAAAGATGGAAACAAGAAATTTAAGAAAAGAACGTATAGGAATTGTTACTAGTAACAAAATGCAGAAATCAATTGTGGTATCTGAAGTTAAGAAAGTAAAACATCCTATGTATGGAAAATTCGTGTTAAAAACAAAGAAATATGTTGCACACGATGAAACAAACGATTGTAACATTGGAGATACTGTAAAGATCATGGAAACAAGACCTTTAAGTAAATCTAAATGTTGGAGATTAGTTGAAATAATTGAAAGAGCGAAGTAATTATGGTACAAACAGAATCAAGATTAAAAGTAGCTGATAACACTGGAGCTAAAGAAGTATTAACAATACGTGTTCTAGGTGGTACTAAAAGACGATACGCTTCTGTAGGAGACAAAATAGTTGTTTCTGTAAAAGATGCAACTCCTAATGGAAACATTAAAAAAGGAGCTGTTTCTACAGCAGTAGTAGTTCGTACTGTAAAAGAAGTAAGAAGACCAGACGGATCTTACATTAGATTTGACGATAACGCATGTGTTTTATTAAACCCAACAGGTGAGATGAGAGGAACACGTGTTTTTGGTCCTGTTGCAAGAGAACTTCGTGATAAACAATTCATGAAAATTGTATCATTAGCACCTGAAGTGCTTTAATGACTAAAAAAATGACAAAGCTTAAAATAAAATCAGGAGATACAGTAAAAGTTATAGCTGGAGATCACAAAGGATCTGAAGGTAAAGTTTTACAAGTATTAAAAGATAAGAACAAAGCGATTGTTGAGGGAATCAACATGGTTAAGAAACACACTAAACCAAGTGCACAAAACCCTCAAGGTGGAATCGTAGAAAAAGAAGCGGCTATTCACGTATCAAACTTATCATTACTTACTTCAAAAGGAGAAGAAACAAGAGTAGGATACAGAATGGAAGGCGATAAGAAAGTGAGATTTTCTAAAAAATCTAATGAAGTAATATAGTTATGGCATATACACCGAGACTTAAAGAAGAGTACAAAAGCAAAGTAATTGCTGCTCTAACAGACGAATTTGGTTATCAAAATGTAATGCAAGTACCTAAATTGCAAAAGATAGTATTATCTAGAGGTGTAGGTGCTGCAGTAGCAGACAAAAAATTAATTGATCACGCTGTTGATGAATTAACAACGATAACAGGACAAAAAGCTATAGCAACAATATCTAAAAAAGACGTTGCATCTTTTAAATTACGTAAAGGCATGCCAATTGGAGCAAAAGTAACTTTACGTGGAGAAAGAATGTATGAATTTTTAGATCGTTTAATAACTTCAGCATTACCACGTGTAAGAGATTTTAATGGAATTAAAGCGACTGGTTTTGATGGTAGAGGTAATTACAATTTAGGAATTACAGAACAAATTATATTCCCAGAAATTGATATCGATAAGGTAAACAAAATTTCAGGTATGGATATTACATTTGTAACTACTGCTGAAACTGATAAAGAAGCAAAATCATTATTAACACAATTAGGATTACCATTCCAAAAGAATTAAGATATGGCTAAAGAATCAATGAAAGCCCGTGAGGTAAAAAGAGCTAAAACAGTAGCAAAGTATGCTGAAAAACGTAAAGCTTTAAAAGAAGCTGGAGATTACGAAGCATTACAAAAGTTACCAAAAAACGCTTCACCTGTACGTATGCACAACCGCTGTAAATTAACAGGAAGACCTAAAGGTTACATGAGAACTTTTGGTATTTCACGTGTTATGTTCAGAGAAATGGCAAACAAAGGGTTAATACCTGGTGTTAAAAAAGCCAGCTGGTAAAAAATTAAATATTTATAAACTGGTTTCAGGTTTAGCAAGCATTGTTAAAAACCGTTACCGCAAATTAATAACTATGTACACAGATCCAATAGCGGATTATCTAACAAGAATTAGAAACGCAGTACGTGCTAATCACAGAGTAGTAGAGATACCTGCATCTAATCTTAAAAAAGAAATCACTAAAATATTATTCGACCAAGGATATATTTTAAGTTACAAATTCGAAGACAACACAGTACAAGGAACTATTAAAATAGCTCTTAAGTACAACAAGGAAACAAAAGAATCTGTAATTAAGAAAATTCAAAGAATAAGTAAACCAGGTTTACGTAAGTATGCAAGTTCAAAAGACTTACCTAGAATCCTTAATGGTCTTGGTATTGCCATAGTTTCTACATCTCACGGTGTAATGACAGGTAAACAAGCTCAAAGAGAAAATGTAGGTGGTGAAGTATTGTGTTACGTTTACTAATTTAAAGCAGAAAGAACATGTCAAGAATAGGTAATAACCCAGTAGCAATTCCAGAAGGAGTTACAGTAGAAGTTAAAGACAATGTAATTACTGTAAAAGGTAAATTAGGTGAATTAACTCAAGAATTTTCTTCAGTATCAGTAAAAGTTGAAGAAGGAAATGTAATAGTAGAACGTTCTTCTGAAAAGAAAGAAGAAAAATCTAAACACGGTCTTTATAGAGCATTAGTTGCAAATATGATTCATGGTGTATCTAAAGGATGGACTAAAGAATTAGAACTAGTAGGTGTTGGATATAGAGCAAGTAACCAAGGACAAAAATTAGATTTGGCTTTAGGTTTTTCTCATAACATTATTATTGATTTAGCTCCTGAAATCAAGGTAGAAACAGTATCTGATAAAGGTAAGAACCCAATAGTAAAATTAACATCTCATGACAAACAACTTGTAGGTCAAGTAGCTGCAAAAATACGCGGCTTTAGAAAACCAGAACCTTACAAAGGAAAAGGAGTTAAGTTTGTTGGTGAAGAAATTAGAAGAAAAGCAGGTAAATCAGCTTAATAAGTAAGTTATGGCATTAACAAAGAACGAAAGAAGATTAAGAATAAAAAACAGAGTTCGTAAAATAGTTTCAGGAACTGAATCTAGACCAAGACTATCTGTTTTTAGAAGTAATAAAGAAATTTATGCTCAAATTGTTGATGATGTTACTGGTAAAACAATCAGTTCAGCATCTTCAAGAGACAAAGATATTAGCTCTGCAAAAGGGACAAAATCAGAAATAGCTGCACTAGTAGGTAAATCTGTTGCTGAAAAAGCTCTTAAGGCAGGAATTGAAACAATCTCTTTTGATAGAGGAGGTTATTTATATCATGGACGTGTTAAATCATTAGCCGAAGGAGCTAGAGAAGCAGGACTTAAATTTTAAGAAATTATGTATCAAAAATATAAAAGTGCAGAACTAGTAAAACCAAGTGGATTAGATCTTAAAGATCGTTTAGTTGGTGTACAAAGAGTTACTAAAGTAACAAAAGGTGGTAGAGCCTTCGGATTTTCAGCTATCGTTGTAGTTGGTGATGAAGCAGGTGTCGTAGGTCACGGTTTAGGAAAATCTAAAGATGTTGCTAGCGCAATTGCAAAAGCAGTTGAAGATGCAAAGAAAAATTTAGTAAGAATTCCTATCGTAAAAGGAACATTACCACACGAACAAAAAGGTAAATTTGGTGGAGCAAGAGTCAACATCATTCCTGCAGCTCCTGGTACAGGAGTAATTGCTGGAGGTGCTGTAAGAACAGTATTAGAAGCAGTAGGTGTACATGATGTATTATCTAAATCTCAAGGATCATCAAACCCACATAACGTTGTAAAAGCAACCTTTGATGCATTATTACAATTAAGAGACGCAAGAACAGTAGCTCGAGATAGAGGTATTTCTCTTGAAAAAGTTTTTAAAGGTTAATAATAAAGAAAAGAGATGGCAAAGATAAAAGTAACAAAAGTAAAAAGTGCAATCAATCGTACTCAAAGACAAAAAAGAACTCTAGAAGCTCTTGGTCTTAAAAAGATTGGACAAGTAAAAGAGCACGAAGCTACACCTAATATTTTAGGTATGGTTGCTAAAGTTTCACATTTAGTTTCTGTTGAAGAAACAAAATAATATAACACTGAAATGGATTTAAGTAATTTAAAACCTGCAGAAGGTTCAGTAAAAAATCAAGGAAAAAGAGTAGGACGTGGTCAAGGATCTGGTAAAGGTGGTACTGCAACTCGTGGACACAAAGGTGCAAAATCTCGTTCTGGTTACTCTAAGAAAATAGGATTTGAAGGAGGGCAAATGCCACTTCAAAGACGTGTTCCAAAATTTGGTTTTACAAACATTAACCGTAAAGAGTACCAAGGCGTAAACCTTGATACTTTACAACAGCTAGTTGATGATAATAAAATTAAAGATACAGTAGATTTTGAAACATTAGTTTCTTTAAGATTAGCTGGTAAAAACGATCTAGTTAAAATATTAGGAAGAGGCGAATTAAAATCTAAATTAAAAGTATCTGCTCATAAATTTACTGCTTCAGCAAAAGCTGCTATAGAAGCTGCCGGAGGAGAAGCTGTAACATTATAATTCACGACAAGCGCATGAAATTTATAGAAACAATTAAAAATGTTTGGAAAATAGAAGAACTAAGAAACAGAATCGTAGTAACCCTAGGTCTGTTATTAGTTTACCGTTTTGGCGCTCAAGTTGTTTTACCAGGTATTGATGCAGCGCAATTAGAAAACCTTCAAGGTAACACAGAAGAAGGCCTTTTAGGACTTCTTAACGCCTTTACAGGAGGAGCTTTTGCTAATGCATCAGTTTTTGCTTTAGGTATTATGCCTTATATATCAGCTTCTATTGTAGTTCAGTTAATGGGTATAGCAATACCATATCTACAAAAACTACAAAAAGAAGGAGCAAGTGGACAAAAGAAAATAACACAAATTACACGTTGGTTAACCATCGCAATTTGTTTAGTACAAGCTCCAGGATATTTAGCTAGTTTACCAGCATTAGGAATACCAACATCAGCATTTTTATTAGGTCAAGGAGGTATCTTCTATGTTTCATCTGTAATAATCTTAATAACAGGAACCATATTTGCAATGTGGTTAGGAGAAAAGATAACAGATAAAGGAATAGGAAACGGTATCTCTTTATTAATTATGGTAGGAATCATTGCTAATTTACCTCAAAGTTTCTTATTAAATGCATCATCTAGATTAGAGACTAACAGCGTTATGCTTATAGTAATAGAATTAGTAATTTGGTTAGTTATTATCTTACTATCTATTATGTTAGTAATGGCAGTTAGAAAAATAGCTGTTCAATATGCTAGAAGAACTGCATCTGGAGGTTATGAGAAAAATGTTTTTGGTTCAAGACAATTCTTACCTTTAAAACTAAATGCCTCTGGTGTAATGCCAATCATTTTTGCTCAAGCAATTATGTTTGTACCTGGTCTAATAGGCGGATCATCTTTCTTAAAAGAGACTGCAACAGGACAGTGGATGCAAACAAACTTTGCTGACATATTTGGTCTTTGGTACAATATTGTGTTTGCATTCTTAATAATCGTATTTACATACTTTTATACAGCAATTACAGTACCAACAAATAAAATGGCAGATGACTTAAAACGTAGTGGTGGTTTTATACCTGGAATTAGACCAGGAAGTGAAACATCTGAATATTTAGACAAAGTAATGTCTCAAATTACTTTACCTGGATCTATATTTTTAGCGCTTATAGCTGTGTTCCCAGCAATTATTGTAAAGCTAATGAATGTACAAACAGGTTGGGCTTTATTTTTTGGTGGAACATCACTATTAATTATGGTTGGAGTTGCAATAGACACTATGCAACAGGTAAACTCTTACTTGTTAAATAGACATTATGATGGCTTGATGAAAACTGGTAAAAATAGAAAAGCAGTAGCTTAATTTACTTATACTATGGCAAAACAAGCAGCAATAGAACAAGACGGAACAATTATAGAAGCATTATCAAATGCAATGTTTCGTGTTGAATTAGAAAATGGTCACATTGTGACAGCACACATATCTGGTAAAATGCGTATGCATTACATAAAATTATTACCAGGAGATAAAGTAAAATTAGAAATGAGTCCTTACGATTTAACGAAGGCTCGAATAACCTATAGATACTAATACTATGAAAGTAAGAGCATCAGTAAAAAAACGTAGCGCAGATTGTAAAATAGTGCGTAGAAAAGGTAGACTTTACGTAATAAACAAAAAGAATCCTAGATTCAAACAAAGACAAGGATAATTATGGCAAGAATTGCAGGTGTAGACATACCAAAGAACAAAAGAGGAGTTATCTCCCTTACTTATATCTATGGAATAGGTAGAAGTAGAGCAAAAGAAATTTTAGCTACTGCTAAAGTTGATGAAAGTACAAAAGTACAGGATTGGACAGATGACGAAATTGGAAACATTCGTGAAGCTGTAGGATCATTTACTATTGAAGGTGAACTACGTTCTGAAACTCAATTAAACATTAAGCGATTAATGGATATTGGATGTTACAGAGGTATTCGTCATAGAGCAGGACTTCCTTTAAGAGGTCAACGTACTAAAAACAACTCTAGAACAAGAAAAGGTAGAAGAAAAACAGTTGCTAACAAAAAAATGGCAACTAAATAATAAGACATTAGTCATTAGAGTTTAGACGTTAGATGAATCTGTTTGAAATAGCAATGTTTAGGATTCTAACAACTAAAAGCTAACAACTAGAAACTATAATAATATGGCAAAGTCAAGTACAAAAAAACGTAAAGTAATAGTTGAGTCTATTGGAGAAGCTCACGTAACAGCTTCTTTCAATAATATCATTATCTCACTTACTAACAAAAAAGGAGACGTTATTTCATGGTCTTCAGCTGGTAAAATGGGATTCCGTGGATCTAAAAAGAACACGCCTTATGCAGCTCAATTAGCAGCAGAAGATGCAGCAGCAGTTGCTCAAGAAGCTGGATTGAAAAAAGTAAAGGTATATGTTAAAGGTCCAGGAAATGGTAGAGAATCTGCTATTCGTTCTATCCACAATGCAGGTATAGAAGTAACAGAGATTATCGATGTTACTCCATTACCACATAATGGATGTCGCCCTCCAAAACGTAGAAGAGTTTAATTTATAGACTATTAAAATTAATATCAATTGTTTTTTACAGTTGATATTAATTTTTTTATACGTAAATTTGCAAACTGAAAAAAAATAACAACAAGTATAACAAGAGATTAACGATTATCGAAGGATAAGATTAAGACCTTAATTCATAATCACTCTTAAATTCAATTTTAAAATGGCAAGATATACTGGTCCTAAAACAAAAATAGCTCGTAAATTTGGTGAAGCTATATATGGAGATGATAAAGCTTTTGAAAAAAGAAACTATCCTCCAGGACAACACGGAGCAAACAAGCGTCGTGGAAAAAAATCTGAATACGCTATCCAGTTAATGGAAAAGCAAAAAGCAAAATATACTTATGGTATATTAGAAAAGCAATTCAGAAACATGTTTAAAAGAGCAACAGCTGCACAAGGTATTACAGGTGAAGTATTACTTCAATTATGTGAATCTCGTTTAGATAATGTTGTATACAGAATGGGGATTTCTCCATCAAGAAGTGGTGCGAGACAATTAGTATCTCACAGACACATTACCGTAAATGGTGAAGTTGTAAATATCCCTTCTTACCAATTAAAAGCTGGTGATGTTGTAGGTGTTAGAGAAAAATCTAAATCTTTAGAAGCTATTGATAGATCATTATCTAACTCAAGCAACGTTTATGAGTGGATCACTTTCAATAACGAAACAAAAGAAGGTACTTACGTATCAGTTCCACAAAGAATCCAGATTCCAGAAAATATCAACGAGCAATTCATCGTCGAATTATATTCTAAATAATAAATTTAAAACATTGGTATTTGGCCAAAGGGTTTATTCGTACTTCTTCAAACTTATAAACCGCGCAACCAAGTAACAATTAAAACGAAGAAACAATATGGCAGTATTTAATTTTCAAAAACCAGACAAAGTAATCATGATTGATTCTACTGACTTCGAAGGAAAATTCGAATTCAGACCATTAGAACCAGGTTATGGTTTAACAGTAGGTAACGCTTTACGTAGAGTATTACTTTCTTCTTTAGAAGGTTTTGCAATTACATCAGTAAGAATAGAAGGTGTAGATCATGAGTTTTCAACAATCGCAGGTGTTGTAGAAGATGTTACAGAAATAATCTTAAACTTAAAACAAGCACGTTTTAAAAGACAAATTGATGATGTAGATAACGAATCAGTATCTATTTCAATTTCTGGACAAGAGCAAATAACAGCTGGTGATTTCCAAAAGTTTATTTCAGGGTTTCAAGTATTAAATTCAGATTTAGTAATCTGTAATTTAGACCCTAAAGTAAATATAAACATGGAGTTAACTATTGAAAAAGGTAGAGGTTATGTTCCTGCTGAAGAAAATAAAAAAGCTTCAGCACCAATTGGAACGATTTTTACAGATTCAATCTATACACCAATTAAAAATGTTAAGTATAGCATTGAGAATTACCGTGTAGAACAAAAAACAGATTACGAAAAATTAGTTTTCGAAATCATTACAGACGGTTCTATCAATCCTCAAGATGCTTTAACAGAAGCTGCTAAAACATTAATTCACCACTTTATGTTATTCTCTGATGAGAGAATTACTTTAGAAGCTGATGAAATAGCACAAACTGAAACATATGATGAAGAATCATTACATATGAGACAGTTATTAAAAACTAAATTAGTTGACATGGATCTTTCTGTGCGTGCGCTTAACTGTTTAAAAGCTGCTGAAGTAGATACATTAGGTGATTTAGTATCATTCAACAAAAATGATCTAATGAAGTTCCGTAATTTCGGTAAAAAATCTTTAACAGAGCTTGAAGAGCTTGTAAACGTTAAAGGTCTTAATTTCGGTATGGATTTATCAAAATATAAATTAGATAAGGATTAATTAATCATATTTTGCTCCTCGAAATTAACGAGTTTGGTAGCAAGATGATAAAACAAAAGTCATGAGACACGGAAAAAAAATAAACCATTTAGGTAGAAAAACAGCTCACAGAAAAGCAATGTTAGCTAATATGGCTTGTTCTTTAATAGAGCACAAGCGTATTAACACTACAGTAGCAAAAGCAAAAGCCTTAAAGCAATTTGTAGAGCCTTTAGTAACAAAATCTAAAGAAGATACAACACATAACAGACGTATTGTTATGTCCCGTTTAAGACAAAAAGAAGCTGTTGCCGAATTGTTTAGAGATATTGCTCCTAAAGTAGGTGATCGTCCAGGCGGATATACTAGAATTATTAAGTTAGGAAATCGTTTAGGTGATAACGCTGATATGGCAATGATAGAACTAGTTGATTACAACGAAATCTATAATGCCGGAAAAGCTAAAAAGAAATCTACTCGTAGAAGCAGAAGAGGTGGTTCTAAACCAGCAGCTGCTCCAACAGCAGAAACTAAAGCTACAAACGAAGAAGAGTAGTAAAAATTAAGATTTTTTTAAGAAAAGGTGAACCGTAAGGTTCACCTTTTTTTTTAATTTTAGCATACTTAAAAAAAATAATATTATGATTAAAAATTTTATAGCTTTCCTATGCATGTTAATAACAAGTCAAATGCTATTAGCTCAACATGGACAAGCGCCTGTAGGTCAAAGCTTACAGTCTAATTCTTACGGAGAAACAATGAATGCTTTAAACTCAAGAGGAAGCTGGTTACCACCGTTAGGGAAAAGAAATGTTGTTGACGGTACTCCTTTTGCTTTTGAAGGTAGTAGCAACAAAGTTATACTATACACTAAAAAAGGAGATGCTTATAAAGTACCTAAAGGTAATTATGATGCTCAAAGAGGTGTTTTTGTGTCATCTTTTACAAAAGATTCAACATTTGTTTTTAATAATAGGGATATAGATTATGCCCTTGTTAATAATAAAAAAATGGTTAGACTATCAGATGCTGTAAATTCAAATGGAAAATTCTATTTAGTTCTAGCTGAAAATCAATCTACAAGTATAGTAAAGGAGTTTCAAGCAAAAATAATTCCTGGTGCTATCAATCCTTTAACGCAAGAAAAAACATCTAACGACAGATATTACTTAAGTGAAGACTTATTAATCTATAAGGGTAATGAGTTAGATAAACTGAAATTAAATAAAAGAGTAATATCGAATTTGTTCTCTGATAAAGAAAAAGAAATTAAAGCTTACATTAAAGAAAAAGATTTAAATATTAAGGAGTTAAGTGATTTCTTGAAAATTTATAGCCATTATAACTCGCTTAAGTCTTAAGTAAGATGAAAATTAAAAACACTATAAAAACATATTTATTATAGTAATAAAAAGGATAAACATTTTAGTTTATCCTTTTTTTTATGCAATTTTGCAAAACCCTTTTTTAGAAATGAAATACAACAAACGAGACAAAGCCATAATACTTCTAGCAGATGGTACAATTTTCCACGGTAAATCTATAGGAAAAAAAGGAACTGCTTTTGGTGAAGTGTGTTTTAACACTGGAACAACAGGATATCAAGAAATATTTACTGATCCTTCTTATTTTGGTCAATTAATGGTAACAACCAATGCTCATATAGGAAACTATGGTACCTTAACTGAAGAAGTTGAGTCTAATTCAGTAAAGATTTCTGGATTAATTTGTAAAAATTTCAGCTTTAACTATTCAAGACCTGCAGCAGATGCATCTCTAGAAAGCTTTTTTGAAAAACATAACGTATTAGCCATATCTGATGTTGACACCAGAGCATTAGTAAGCTATATAAGAGATCATGGTGCTATGAACGCTGTTATATCAACAGAAGTAGAAGATATAGATAGCTTAAAAGAACAATTGCAGTCTGCTCCTGACATGAAAGGATTAGAACTAGCATCTAAAGTGTCTACAAAAGAAGCTTATTATTTTGGTGACGAAAATGCGACTTACAAGATTGCTGCTTTAGATATAGGTGTAAAAACTAACATTCTACGTAATTTAGCTAAACGTGATGCCTACATAAAAGTATTCCCTTATAATGCAACATTTGAAGAAATGAGTGCATGGAATCCTGATGGGTACTTTTTATCAAATGGTCCTGGAGATCCAGAACCACTTGTAGAAGCACAAAATCTAGCTAAAGAAATTATAAAACGAAATTTACCACTTTTTGGTATTTGTTTAGGGCATCAAGTCATTGCTTTAGCAAATGGTATTTCTACTTATAAGATGCATCATGGGCATAGAGGTATTAACCATCCTGTAAAAAACTTGATAACAGGAAAAGGAGAAATAACCTCACAAAACCATGGGTTTGCTATTAATAAAGAAGAGACAGAAAATCATCCTGATATTGAAATAACACACATACATCTTAATGATGAAACAGTAGCTGGAATTAAAATGAAATCTAAAAATTGTTTCTCGGTACAGTACCATCCAGAAGCAAGTCCAGGACCTCATGATTCATCCTATCTATTTGATCAGTTTATAGATAATATAAAAGATAAATAGTAATAGAACCTCAAAGAAATTTAATTTTCTTTGAGGTTTTTTTATTACGAAAACAATATCGTAACATTTAATCATAATAATATATTAGTAGATATTATTTAGAGTAACAATTTTGTAAATTTGTTACTAATTAAAACCAATTAATTTTTAATAACAAATGAGTATTATAACAAACATTCACGCAAGACAGATTTTAGATTCAAGAGGAAATCCAACAGTAGAAGTTGATGTGATTACAGAAAATGGTATAATGGGAAGAGCAGCTGTTCCTTCAGGAGCATCAACAGGAGAACACGAAGCTGTAGAGTTGCGAGATGGAGGAAATACTTATATGGGAAAAGGTGTAGCCAAGGCCGTAGAAAATGTTAATACAATTTTAGCTCAAGAACTATTAGGAGTTTCTGTTTTTGAACAAAACTTAATAGATCAAATTATGATTGAGTTGGATGGTACGCCAAATAAATCAAAATTAGGAGCTAATGCTATTTTAGGCGTGTCTCTAGCAGCAGCAAAAGCAGCAGCAAACGAATTAGGAATGCCTTTATACAGATATGTAGGCGGTGTGTCAGCCAATACACTTCCTGTGCCTATGATGAATATCATTAACGGAGGTTCTCATAGCGATGCGCCAATTGCGTTTCAGGAGTTTATGATTATGCCTGTAAAAGCAAAAAACTTTACGCATGCAATGCAAATGGGAACTGAAATTTTTCATAACCTAAAAAAAGTACTTCATGACAGAGGTTTAAGTACAGCTGTTGGTGATGAAGGTGGTTTTGCACCAAACCTAGAAGGAGGAACTGAAGATGCTCTAGATACTATAAAAAAAGCAGTAGAGAAAGCAGGTTATACATTAGGTGATGATATTATGATTGCTCTAGACTGTGCGTCTGCCGAGTTTTATGTTGACGGTAAATACGATTACACTAAATTTGAAGGAGACAAAGGTCAAGTAAGAACTAGCCAAGAACAAGCTGATTATCTTGCTCAATTAGCAGAAAAATATCCTATTATCTCAATAGAAGATGGTATGGATGAAAACGATTGGGAAGGTTGGAAATACCTAACAGAAAAAATAGGAGATAACGTTCAGCTAGTAGGTGACGATTTATTTGTAACAAATGTAGAGCGTTTATCACGTGGTATAGAAAAAGGAATAGCAAACTCTATACTAATAAAAGTAAATCAAATAGGAACTTTAACAGAAACAATAGCGGCTGTTAATATGGCTCACAATGCTGGTTATACTTCAGTAATGTCACACCGTTCAGGTGAGACTGAAGATAACACTATTGCAGATTTAGCTGTAGCCCTTAATACAGGCCAAATTAAAACAGGATCGGCTTCACGTAGTGATCGTATGGCAAAATACAACCAATTACTTCGTATTCAAGAAGAGTTAGGAACTGTAGCGTATTACCCTCAAGAAAAAGCTTTTAAAATCAAATAGAAAATTAGTTCTACCATACAAAAAGAAGCGGTTATTAAATTGTTAATAATCGCTTCTTTTTTTTATCAATTTTAATAATATGATTATTGTTAAAACCTTTGTTAACATGCTTTATAAATCGTGATATATTTCTTAAATTTGTGAAGTTCAATACAGATAAAATTAAACTAAAAATTTTACATAATAAATATGACAGATAAAGCTACTTTGGAGATAAACGGAGAGAAACATGAATTTCCGTTAATAGTTGGAACAGAAAATGAGGTAGCCATCGATATTAAAACACTTCGTGGTGTTACCGGAGGCGTAACAACAATTGATCCTGGATACAAAAATACAGGCTCTTGCGAAAGTGCTATTACTTTTCTTGATGGTGAAAAAGGAATTTTAAGATATAGAGGATACTCTATTGAAGAATTAGCAGAAAAAGCTAGTTTTTTAGAAGTTGCTTATTTACTTATTTTTGGAGAGTTACCAACACAAACTCAACTAGATAAATTCCATAGTGATATAAAAGCACAATCTGTTGTAGATGACGATGTAAAGAAAATATTAGATGCATTCCCAAAGTCTGCTCACCCAATGGGAGTTTTATCTTCTTTAACAAGTGCATTAACAGCATTTAACCCTTCTTCAGTAAATGTAGATTCTGAAGAAGATATGTACAATGCTATTGTTAGAATATTAGGAAAATTCCCAGTATTAGTAGCTTGGACATTACGTAAGAAAAAAGGACTTCCATTAGATTACGGAGATAGCTCTATAGGATATGTTGAAAATGTCTTAAAAATGATGTTTAAACAACCTAATGAAGACTACAAAATGAACCCAATATTAGTAGATGCATTAGATAAACTACTAATATTACACGCAGATCATGAGCAAAACTGTTCTACATCTACAGTTAGAATTGTAGGTTCTTCTCATGCAGGTTTATTTGCATCATTATCAGCAGGTATTTCTGCGCTTTGGGGTCCACTTCATGGAGGAGCAAACCAAGCAGTTTTAGAAATGCTTGAAGCAATCAAAGAAGATGGTGGAGATACTAAAAAATACATGGGTAAAGCAAAAGACAAAGAAGACCCGTTCCGTTTAATGGGATTCGGTCACCGTGTTTATAAAAATTTCGACCCTAGAGCAAAAATTATAAAAGTAGCAGCTGATGAAGTTTTAGGAGATTTAGGTGTTGAAGATCCAATTCTTGATATAGCAAAAGGATTAGAAAGAGAAGCGCTAGAAGATGATTACTTCGTAAAACGTAAACTATATCCAAACGTAGATTTTTATTCAGGAATAATTTACCGTGCTATGGGAATTCCTGTAGAAATGTTTACAGTAATGTTTGCATTAGGACGTTTACCAGGTTGGATTGCTCAATGGAGAGAAATGAGATTACGTAAAGAACCTATAGGTCGTCCAAGACAAGTATATGTAGGAGAGAACACAAGAGATTTTGTTGAAATTAGCAAAAGATAATTTATTTTTAACAACATAAACAAAAAGCTTCATAAGCAACTATGAAGCTTTTTTTATACATTTAATTATGCTCAACTTAAACGTAAAAAACGAAACATCAAGATTACGCGCCGTTGTTTTAGGAACGGCAAAAAGCAATGGTCCAACTCCAACTATAGAAGAAGCCTATGACCCAAAGTCATTAGAGCATATAAAAGCAGGAACTTATCCTGTTGAGGCTGATATGGTAAAAGAAATGGAAGCAGTTGCCGCTGTTTTAGAAAAGTATGATGTAACAGTATTTAGACCAAAAATCATTGAAGACTACAATCAAATATTCTCCAGAGACATTGGTTTTGTAATAGATGATAAGTTTGTTGAAGCAAATATTTTACCAGATAGAGAGCAAGAATTTGAAGCTATAGAGCATGTATGGTCTCAAGTGCCTAAAGAGCAACGAATAAAATTGCCAGAGCACTGCCATATTGAAGGTGGTGATGTCATGTTGTATAACGACTATATTTTTATAGGAACATACAGAGGAGCTGATTATTCTGATTATATCATTGCAAGAACCAATATGGAAGCAGTTGAAGCAATGAAAGCGTTGTTTCCTCATAAAAAGATAAAATCCTTTAACCTTCGAAAGTCAAATACCAATCCTAGAGAGAATGCATTACATTTAGATTGCTGTTTTCAACCTGTTGGAAAAAATAAAGCCATTTTACATAAAAATGGGTTTCTTGAAGAGGAAGAGTATGAGTGGTTATTTAATTTCTTTGGAAAAGAGAATGTTTTTGAGATTGATAAAGAAGAAATGTATAATATGAATAGTAACATTTTTTCTATCTCTGAAAATGTTGTAATCTCTGAAAAAAACTTTACACGTTTAAACACCTGGCTTCGTAGTCAAGGAATAACCGTAGAGGAAGTTTCTTATTCTGAAATAGCAAAACAAGAAGGCTTGTTGCGTTGTAGTACCATGCCTCTTATTAGAGACTAAACTACTGTTTTACCACGCAATTTATGCTAACTTCAGCTTCATGGCCAACTCTAAATGAGCCAAAGTCTTCGCCTATATTATAGTCAAGACGAAGCACTTGAAAAGTACCCTTAAACGTGTTGTTAGAAAACGTAAAAGGGATTTCAACAGTTTTTGTAATGCCATGCATTGTTAATTCTCCTGTTGTAGCATAGTGATTATCTTTTGTGGTAATATTTGTAGACTTAAAACATATTTCAGGATATTTCTCAACATTAAAAAAATCATCACTCTTTAAGTGGTTATCACGCTTTTCATTGTTTGTGTCAATAGTGGTTGCATCAATACAAATATTAAAGCTTGAGTTTTCAAGGTCGTTTTCGTCAAAATTGAAATCACCTTGCATACCTGTAAAATCACCATTGACTTTAAAGAAGCCTCCACCAGTAATTTTAAATGTAACCACAGAAGCATTTGTGTCTATAGTTTGTGCCATTAAAGCAGTGAAAGGCATCAAAAGTACGCTCAATAAAAATATTGTTTTCTTCATAGCATAAAGGTTTTTTCTTGTAAGCTACTTAAAAATACAAATTTCAAATCGAAATGTTTTTATAAACAGAATTTTTTAACCATTAATTAAGTAAAGTACGTGGCAATTAATCTGTATAAACGCTCTTTAGTAAATGGCTTTGTAATATAATTATTCATACCACTATCTAAAGCTTTTTGTATAGCGGTTGATGTTACATTTGCAGAGAGGCCAATTATAATAACATCAGAGTCTTGTTTACGTATGATTTGTGTGGCTTCATAACCATCCATTTTTGGCATATGAATATCCATAAGAATAAGATTGTATCTATTTTCTTTAAATCGATCTAGAGCCAATTGCCCATTTTCAACACTGTCAACATGTATGTCTATATCTTCAAGTAGTTTTCTTAATACAGTAACATTAATTTTGTTATCATCAACAACTAGCACGTTAATGTTAGGGAGTTTGAAGTTTTCATAAGTTTCTCCAAATTGATAAGATTGTTTTTCAGAGATTTCCATAATTCCTGTAAAAGTGAATACACTGCCTTTGTTTTCAAAACTATCAACTGTTATAGAACCATTTAATAATTCAGCAAAGTCTTTACTAATGGCTAATCCTAAACCACTACCTTCATACTCTTTTTTAAGGCTGCTTTCTATTTGTGTAAATCTATCGAAAATGGTTTTTAATTTACTTTTAGATATCCCAATTCCTGAATCTTTTACTTGAATTTTAATACTTAATTTTTCTTCAATCTTTTCTTCGTTATAAGTAACTTCAACGCCTCCATTTACTGTAAACTTAAGAGCATTTTTTAATAAGTTTGTAATAATTTGCGAATATTTATTCATATCGCTTATTACACTATAGCTTTCATTATTTAGAAACGATAAGTTTATATAAAGACCTTTTTGTTTAAAATGGTACTCATAAGTATCAATAAGTTCTTTAAGTTTTTCTGAAGGACAGAATAAGTGCTTTTCTAATATAATATTACCAGATTCTATTTTGTGTATCTCTAAAATATCATTAACAATAGCTAATAAATTATTAGAAGATTTATCCATTAGCGCTACATATTCTTTGTCGCTTTCTTTAAGATTACTGCTTTTTAATACTTGAATAAAGCCTAATATAGCGTGAAGTGGTGTGCGTATTTCATGGCTCATATTAGATAAAAAATCTGTTTTAGCTTTTGAAGCTTGCTCGGCTTTTTGTTTCTGTTTGTTTAGTCTGAAATTAACATTAGCTAATTTTTTATTGATAGATAAGGCTCGTTTAGTTTCTCTCAAAGCCTTTAGGTAAAAGTAAATAAGCATGCTTATTAATAAGGATAATATAATGCCAAATAAAAGCATGTAATTTATAAAAGCACGTTTGTTGGTGAAAAATAATAGCTCGTTAGTAGGATAGAGTTTTAGACTCCAAAACTGTTTGTCTAAATAATCTATGGTTAAATCGCTTTTATAAACAAAGCTATCGTCTATTAAAGCTCTGTTTTTAGTGTTGTATTCATAAAATAGTACACCTTTATTGTCTCGTAGCTCAATGGCATAATCTTTTAAACTTGTAGAAAAAGTATTAAAACTATTAGTGAAGTCCATTCCTGCACTTGCAGTTCCTTGGAATGTATTATTATAATATGCAGGAATATCTATAAGAAAAGCATAGCCACCTTGTGTCATTTTAGACCAAGGAGTAACGTTTATAGAGCTATCAATACTATGAGATTCCCACTCTTTTTTACGATAATCAATTTTTGATATATCTAGATTTAAAGCAGCTTCATTACCTTTTAAAGGATGAATTTTTCTAATCACCATAGAGCTATCAATCCATTCAACAAACTTAATTGCATCAGATTGTTTAAGAATAGTATTTACTTCTTTATCCCAATATTTATGATAATCTCCATTTGTAAACTCTAATCTGTTTTTTAAGTTTTCAAGTTGAACAATCTCTTTGTTAATGTGAGCGATAAACTCTTGAGTTGTTAACTCTCCAGTAAGTTGAATTTGCTGTTTAACCCATACCTGATAATCATCAATAGATTTATCCCAAATAGTAATAACCAAAACAGCTATTGAGGTTAATGCAAGAATAGGTAAAACAAATATTCTTTGTAAAACCGCATCATAAATTTGAGACATGTTAATCTTCATGAGTACTAAATACTATTTAAAAATATAAAAAAGGAACTGTAAAAAAAACAGTTCCTTTTTTATTGTTTAGACAGCTTCTACAAGCAGATTTTCATCTGTTTTCTCTACTTTAGCAAGCTTGTTTTTTGTCAACTCTTTTATGGTTTTATCCCATTTTTTATTGCTTAAACCAGATTGTGTTTTTAGCTCTATAAGTTCTAATTTTTCAGCCTTTTTTAGAAGCTCTAAAACAGCTTTTGCGTCGTCACTTATAGCTAGAGGCTTTTTTTCTGGTCTCATTTGCGGGAAGAATAAAACTTCTTGTATAGACTGATTGTTGGTTAAAAACATAATTAATCTATCCATACCAATTCCCATACCAGATGTAGGAGGCATACCATACTCTAAAGCGCGTAAAAAGTCAAAATCTATAAACTCTGTAGCTTCGTCATCGCCTTTTTCAGCAAGTTTTAATTGGTGTTCAAAGCGTTCACGTTGATCTATAGGATCATTTAATTCAGAATATGCATTGGCTATTTCTTTACCACAAACCATAAGCTCAAAACGCTCTGTTAATTCAGGGTTATCTCTGTGCTCTTTACAAAGCGGACTCATTTCTTTTGGGTAATCTGTAATAAATGTTGGTTGAATGTAGTTGCCTTCACACTTTTCACCAAAAATTTCATCTATTAGCTTTCCTTTCCCCATAGTTTCATCAACTTCAATTCCCATACTTTTGGCAGCTTCACGAATTTCAGTTTCGCTTTTACCAGTAATGTCAAATCCGGTAAAATGTTTTATAGAGTCAGCCATTGTTACACGGGCATATGGTGCTTTGAAATCTATTTCATGGTCTCCAAAAGTAACTTTTGTAGTGCCGTTTACAGCTGTAGCACAATGCTCAAGTAATTGTTCACAAAAATCCATCATCCAGTTGTAATCTTTGTAAGCAACATAAATTTCCATAGCTGTAAATTCTGGATTGTGCGTACGATCCATACCTTCATTTCTAAAGTTTTTAGAAAATTCATATACACCATCAAAACCACCAACTATTAGTCTTTTTAAATATAACTCATTAGCAATTCGCATGTATAAAGGAATATCTAAACTATTATGGTGCGTTATAAAAGGTCTTGCTGCAGCACCACCTGGAATAGGTTGTAAAATAGGCGTTTCTACTTCAAAATAACCAGCGTTATTAAAGAAATTACGCATGGCGTTAAATAGTTTGGTACGTTTTACAAAAACGTCTTTTACATGTGGATTTACAACAAGGTCGGCATAGCGTTGTCTATAACGTTGTTCTGCATCAGTAAAAGCATCATGAACTTTACCATCAGCATCTACACGAGGTTGTGGTAATGGTTTAAGAGCTTTGCTTAATAACGTAAAGTCTTTTACCATAACCGTTTTTTCGCCAACTTTTGTTGTGAAAAGCTCTCCTGTAACACCAATAAAATCACCTATGTCTAGGAGTTTTTTGTATACGGTATTGTATTTTGTTTTGTCGTCACCAGAACAAATTTCATCTCTATTAAAATATACTTGAATTCTGCCTTCACTGTCTTGAAGTTCAGCAAAGCTGGCATTTCCTTGAATACGACGAGACATCAAACGACCGGCAATAATAACCTTTTTTCCTTCTTCAAAATTCTGTTTGACTTGTTTAGAAGTTTCTTCAACAGGAAATAAATCTGCTGGATAAGGGTTGATACCTAATTCGCGTAATTTTGAGAGCTTGTCTCTACGTACTAATTCTTGTTCTGATAATTGCGACATAAATAAATTTGAATTGTATAATTTTATGAAGCTACAAAGATAATTACTATTCGTTAGGATTTCAATTTATTATATTGGAAATATATGATGTAACAATTAGTAAATTATGTAGACCTATAAGTACATCAATCATTAAAAACAAATCAATATGGGATTTTGGAGAGTACTCCTTTCAATATTATGCCCGCCTTTAGCCGTTATAGACAAAGGTTGTGGTTCAATTTTAATTGTGTTTTTATTGTGGCTTTGCGGCTGGGTTCCGGGAGTTATAGCTGCTTTAGTCATTTTAAATAACCCTAATAGATAAGCCAAGAATTTTCCGTAATTTTGTATTCTATGAATAAGCAAGTAGAATTACAGGAATTAGGCTATAAAGATTATAAAGATACTTGGGATTATCAAGAGACTTTATTTAAAGGAATTGTTGATACTAAAATAAAAAATAGACGAGAAGATGCCAATCTAGAAACGCCTAATTATTTTTTATTTGTAGAGCATCCACACGTATACACTCTTGGTAAGAGTGGTGATATGTCTAATTTACTTATTGATGAGAAACAGCTTGCCGAAAAAAATGCTGTTTTTTATAAAGTGAATCGCGGTGGTGATATTACCTATCATGGTCCAGGACAAATAGTAGGGTATCCCATTTTAGATTTAGATAATTTTTTTACAGATATTCATAAATATTTGCGATTTCTAGAGGAAATGATCATTCTAACTTTGGCAGAATATGGTTTGAAAGCCGAGCGAAGTCCTGGAGAAACAGGTGTATGGTTAGATGTTGGAACACCTTTTGCTAGAAAAATTTGTGCTATGGGTGTTCGTGCAAGCCGTTGGGTAACCATGCATGGTTTTGCTTTAAATGTAAATGCTGATTTAGGATATTTTGACAATATGATTCCTTGTGGCATTCGTGGTAAGGCAGTAACATCTCTAAATGTAGAATTAGGTAAAAAAGAAGTTTCTATTACTGAAGTGAAAGATAAATTACTAAAGCATTTTGTTAATCTTTTTGAAGCAGAGATGAAGTTTCAAGAAGAAAAAGTCTGATTTTTTACTCAATGCTTTGATAGATATTGTATCTTCAATTATAAAAAACGAAGCAATAAAAAAGCACCATATTAATTAGTGCTTTTTTATTATCCTTCAGCATTAAAAAATACTTTGTAGTAATGCATTTTCTTTTCTTCATCATACCCGCGTTCTAGATATTCACTAGAGGCTTCAGGGGCATCAATATCTAGCTTTATTTGTATGTTAGTATCTAGTTTAATTTCTGTTTTTATTTTTTTCTTCTCTTTTTTTACAACAGCTTCAGCAACATCAAATTGATTACGAATTACAATATCCATGTCACTTTCAAATGATTTTTTATAGTCATCAAAAAGTGTTTTATGCTTGTCTTCTTCAAAAATCTCATCTTTAAAAGTTTCAATATTTACGGTTTCATGATCTTTAAAAAAATCTATGGTTTTTGCCAAGAAATTGTTTTGTTCTTGGTTACCATAACTTGTTTTTAAAACTTCTTCAGAAAAATCTTTACATAATGCTATATATTGTTGTGTATGACTATTGGCGTCATCAGCATATTTAATGTTTAGGAAATGATTGGTCCAATAATGCGCATCGTAATTGTTATTATCTGCGCTTAAAATAATACGTCCTTCTGTATCGCTTTGATTTAAAATTAAGCAACCCTTATCTACTTTTTTAGAACTAATACCTTTTTGTACAACAACATCATAACTGTTGTTTTCAAGATAGGTTTGAAAGAAATTAACCTTGTTTTCAATTTTAAAAATCCCTAATGCGTTTGTGGTAATTTCATTAAACTCGATACCTTCAAAAAGCACCACCAAAACATCTCCAGTTTTTATTTGTGCAGAATTAGATTGCTCAAATAAATGTTTTACAATATGTTTAGAGGTTTCAATAAAAGCATCGTCATCTGTAAAAATTTGTGAGCTATAGGTGTTTATTTCATTTAGTGAAATATCTGCATGATGATTAAAGCGGTAGCTTTGCACAGCAGAACCAAATGGTCTTAATAAAAATGGAAGCATAAGGTCATAACTAGCTTCATCAAAATGAATTTCGTTTTCTGAAAATGCATTTTTAGTACTGTTGAATTTGTTTCCTACTTTATGTAATATGCATTTAGCAATAGAGGCGTTTCTACGTGAGATCATAATCTGAAAAATTGAGACTACAATACTAATCATTTCGGTATAAAAAGACATAAAAAAACCGAAGGTTTTAACTTCGGTTTTTAAAAAGCATTGTAAGGAAGATTAATAGTCTAATCCAAGTTGATTTATGACGTCTTCGTAAGACATTTTTTCAAAATTAACTTGACTTTTTGAAGTTGTGTTTCCTGGAACTAAAATGTATCTAAACGTTAACCCAGGTTCGGTTTCTAAATCGCTAACGTCAGTCTGGTTTGCAAAAAGGATTAATGAATTTTCTACACCTTCACTTGGAACATTAGCTAAAGCAAAACTAAAAATGTCTTCATATGGTAATTGATAGATTATATATTCATCACCTAATAATGTTTGTCTAACATACATCATAGCAACACCGCCGTTATCAATAAACTCTTGATAGTTAGGGATGTCTATGGCCATATAACCATAGTCGTTTGCACCATTTGTGTGATCAAATTGGATTTGAAACCAATCTGAAGATACCACATTAGCATTCCCATCTTCTCCAGCAGGGCCTTGTTCACCTGGCAAGCCATCGCGACCGTCTTCAGGTGAGCATGATATTGTAAATGCCATAACAAAAGCTAACATTAAATACGTTGTTGTTTTTACGGTTTGTTTAATTGTTTTTGTAAGTTTCATAATTTTAAAAGTATTATTGATTAATATGCTCTTTTATGTATTTTTATTTATGAAGGTTAACATTTGTACTAAAAAAGTTTTTACATGAAAAAGCCAAAAATTTAGGTCTCGCTATAACGTAAACTTTTGGCATAATCAACTAACTCAAAAAAACTAAATTATTATACGTTTTGTTTTTACTTATTTTTCTAATAATGTAGTCATTGTACCAGAAGAGATTTCTTGAGTAATTATTAATCTGGTATCTGAAATGAATTCTATATTTAGGTTACTAGTATCTGTACCAATTGTTACTTGAATTATACTGTCATCTATTAATTGATATGTAACCGAGTTTATACCGTTAGATTCACAAACATCAGATGAGTTGATTCTGAAATTCTCTATCAATAAAGTGTCTAAATCTATAAATTCAAGGTAGGATTGTTTTTGGCAGTCATCTAATGTACTTTCAGAAGATGAAATCCAATACCATTTTCCTGATATTAATAAATCTTGTGTAGTTGGTTCTGGCTGAATTTGTGGTTGAAAATTATCATCATCATTACTACAGTTTAATACTAATAGTGTGATTAACATAAAGCTTAAGAGTTTTAAAATTTTCATTGTTTTAATTTTTAAAGTTTAACTCTTTATGCGTTATTTTTTTTAAGGTTAACATTATTTCTAGAATAATTATAAAATGATTGTTTTGAGTAGAAATGAGATATTCTGATTAAAAAAAATTAAATTAGCAGCAAGAAATTGTTAACCTTTTAAGTTTCTTTCTATTAAATGGTAAATAAGCACGCAGATAGTTTACTTAAAGAATTAAAGCAAGGCTCTAATGCTGCCTTTAGGCAGGTTTATGAAGAAAATAGAGACAAGTTTTTAAATTATGCCAAGCGATATAATTTATCTGAAGATGATAATATTGATATCTATCAAGATGCTTATGTAATATTTTACAACAACATTATAAGTGGTAAAATAGAAAGTTTTACAAGCAGTATTTCAACCTATTTATTCAGTATAGGAAAATATTTAATACTTGATAAGATGAGAAAAGATAAAAAGAAAGTAGGTAACAATTTTGACTTGTCTTTAGTAGGCGATCAAGATGCATTGATAACTAATATTGATATGCATGAGCCAGAACTAACAACAGAACAAAAGCTCCTTCAAACCCACTTTAAATCTTTAGGAAAAAAGTGTCAAGAACTTTTAACCCTATTTTATTATAAAGGTTTTACTATCAAAGAAATTTTAGAGTCTGGAGATTATAATAGCGAGAATGTTATAAAAAGTCAGAAATCAAGATGTATGAAAACATTAAGGGAACGTATAAATTCTAATACCATATAATATGAATAAACAGGATTTATTATATCGTTACTTTTCAAAATCTTTAACACCAAACGAAGAGCACGTTTTTGAAAACCTATTAAACACTGATGCGGAGTTTAAAAAGCAGTTTGAGTTTGAAAAAAATTTAAAGCAGGTAATACAAAAAGAAGAAAGCAAAAAACTTAAAGCAAAACTGCAAGATTTTGAAAAAGACATTAAAACCAAGACTTCTTCAGAAAAAACAACTCATAGTATATTTAATTATAAAAACTTTGCCATAGCAGCAACTATAGCTTTACTAATGGGCTGGTTTGGATACAATACTTTTTTTAACACAAATTATAACGACTTATATCAAGATAATTTCAAGGTTTATCCTAACACTGTTTATACCATAACAAGGAGTGATGATAATAATACAATAGAGCGTCAAGCTTTTGTAGCTTATGAAACAGAAGATTACCAGCTAGCAATCAATAAATTTAATGCCATTTCTGAAACTGAAAAGAATAGTTACCTAACGTTCTATAAAGCTCAAGCGTTTTTGAAATTAGAAAATCTTAAAGATGCCAAGTTGTTGTTTGAAGAAGTTATTGTAAAAGATAGAGGCTTTGTTGCAGAATCTCATTGGTATTTAGCATTGATTTATTTAAAAGAAAATGATAAAGAAAATACACGTAAGCAATTAAAATTACTTATTTCAAATTTTGATTATAATAAAAGTAAAGCCAAAGATTTATTAGACAAAATAAATTAAGATCGCTTCTTTCTATATATAATAACCCCAAAAAAGATAAAAATAGCCATACCAGAAAGTATCCAAATAAAATAGTTTGTGTTGGTTATAGCAGTAGTGTTACCAGAAATTACAAATCCAGACCAATAGTAAGGATGTGATAAGTTGTTTTCATTATTTTCTTTTATAAAAAATAACTTGGCTTTTTGAAGCGCTTCATTTTTGGTTTTTCCTTTTGATAAAAGTTCGTAAAAACGCGCCATGATTTCTGAAGATGTCCCGTCATTAATTTTCCATAGTGTGCTGGCTATACTAGAAGCGCCACTAAAATAAAACCCGCGAGCCAAACTCATAAAGCCTTCACCACGTTTTAAATTACCAATACCACTTTCACAAGCACTTAAGGTTACAAGATTGGCATCTAGATTAAGGTTATACAAGTCACTAACATATAATAAGTGCTCTTGATTAGAAACTGGTTCAAAAGCCAAATAAGAGAATTCTGGATTAGCATCATTTACAATTGCGTGCGTAGCTAAATGTAACATTCCGAATTTTTGATTTTCTAAATCAAAGTTTCTTAAAGTAGCATTATTACCAGAAAACATAACACCATCAAAGTAACTTAAAATAGATTCCGCTTCTTTTTTGTTGTTAGGTAATGGCAGCAAGTTTTCATTTGAAGGATTTGTAAAACTAGGAGCAAAAGCAAGTAGTGCGTTGTTTTCTTTTTTATTTTCTAATAATTGAAAAAATAGGGTAGCAGAATTTGAGTAACTAATAGTTTTATCTTGAATTAAATAATGTAAACCATTTTTTTCTGTATTTAGACTGCCAAAAGGAATGTAGTTAAGAAGACCATCAGGAATAATTACGAGGTTTTTATAATCTTTATGTTTGTTTGCTATTGGGTTTAAAATAGTATTGTATAAGTTATATGTGTTTTTTGCTAGTGCCTTAATATCAGATTTAGGATTACTAATATCTTTATAAGTACTTACTATAGATTCATTAAAATGGTTTGATAACAATACTTTGTTAAAAGAACACGCGTTTTTATCTATTGAAATAATGTACAGCGCATTTGTTCCAAAAAAGTAAGAAACTAAAACAGTATCATTTTTTAAATCATTCTGAATGTTTTTTAAACTACGAACTTGAGTATTGTATTTTAAATCATAATAAGATTTATAATTGGTTTCAATGGTTTTTATATGTTGTCTGTATGATTCCTTTAATTGAAAAAGCTGTTCTCTTTCAAGATCTGTAACTTGTTTCTTTGAGTTTAATCGTTTCTCAAGACTACTTATTTCAGATTTTAATTGTTTTTCTTGTTCTAATAAAGTTTCAGGAACAGCACCAAAACGTGTTGCTTTTGCACTCAAAAGTGCTTCAAAAAGTAAAATGTTCTTACTTTTCTCTGAATAAAAAAAAGCTTGTTCTATATACTTTTGGTTTTGGCTACTCTCATATAAGTTATATGTAGCTTCCATTCCGGATTCAAATAGTGGAAAAGCATCTTCAATTAAAAGAAGTTTATCTGCTTCACTTTTAAAAGAAGGTTTTAAACTGTCTAATGTTTTTATACCTGAATTTACTGTTTGAATAGATTTGCTATAGCTTGTTGTTGTATTTTCAGCATTAAGTATTGCGGCTTTATCTTTATATAGTTTAACTAAAAGTGATTTGTTTGAAAAAGCATCAATTTTGTTTGTCAAGGTATTGATACCAGAATTAAAGTTTTCAATAGCCTTTTTGTGCTTTTTGTTTGCAGCATATAATAATCCTATTTTTTGATAGTATGTGGCAATTTCAGGATGAGGTTTATTTTGCCATTTATCTTGAGTTAGTTTTAATGCTGTTTTATAAGCCTGTAAAGCCAAACTGTCGTTTTGTTCAGATTTGTAAAGTTCAGCTTTTATGTCATAATACTTATTCCAAAACGGATGAGAATCGGTAAGGTTTTTACTCAATATACCCAGATATAATTTTGCGCTATCTGGTTGTTTCAAATTTATGTGGTTTAAAGCCAAAATTTGAGAAATAGAAATAATGCTGTTTTTGTTTCCTTGATTATTTAAGTTGTAGTTGAGCGCTTTTTTAAAATAACTGTTAGAGGCTTTGTAATCTTTTGTGCGTCTTAACAAATCTGCCAGTAAGCTATAGTTTGCATAAAGCGAAGCTTTATCATCAGGCTTTGTTTTAGATATAAACCGAATGTTTTTGTTGTAAAATTGTTTTGCTATATCATACTTTCCTTCTTCAGAATTCATTTTAGCAATAAAATTATAAGAACCAGAAAGAAGATCTATAGCGTCTTTTGTTATAAGTGAATCTGAAGCTTGTTCTATTTGAGTAATTATTTTTTGAAACACTTGCTTTGAAACTTTATAGTTATTTGTTTCAAAATGATAAATTCCGGTGTCGTACAAATAGGAGTTTTGGTAATCTGTATAATTAGGAACGGTTTTTAAGTAAGCGTCATGATTATTAAAAATACTATCTAAAGCATTTAAGTTAGATCTCATTTTACTTAAATTATAGTTGTAGCTAGCAATTCTATTTATACTAACTAATGAGGCTATAACATTTTCCCATTCTTCCTTCTCTATATATATGTCTTTTATTTTATTAAAATAGTAGTAAGCAGAATCCTGATTGGTATAAAAATGCGTATATCCTTTTTGAATTAAAATGTTTATATCTTGAGGGTTGTTTTCTTCTTGCGCATTTAGGTTAAGCGTTAATAAGAGAATAAAAATGTAAATGATTTTTTTCATAAAAAAAGCTTTCAATACGTTTTGTACTGAAAGCTAATATACAAATAATTAAACCTGATAGGTTATGGTCTTATATAACCATTAATTTGATAAGAAGTTTCTATGCCTTCAGTATCAGTTTTATTTACAACAATAAAAACATCACCCGTATAATCAGGATCTAAGTCGATATTTTGAAATTGTGTTTCAGCTTCAAATCCAGGAACAGGTTGTAATTCTGAATTTTCAGTAGATCCTACTAAAATCTCTTGGTTGTTATAAATGTAAACATTTAGAGTTGCTACATCAATATCACAAACTATATAATCTAAACTTATAGGCATACATGTTCCTGTTGTAGGGCAAGGCGGCGGTGGCGGCGGTAAAGGAACACCTCCAATTGGGCGAGGTCTTATTCTTTGTAGCTGTTCTGTAAGTAATGATTTTGTTAATAAAGCTTCTTCTAAATCGGCTTCGGTTTCTGCACTTCCTTGACCATTATCTATAATGGCTTGCAAGGAGTCTATTTCAATTTGAACATCGGCAATTTGAACATTAAGGTATTGCCTTTGCATGTCTCCTTCATAAGAATAATTGCTTTCGTTTAAAAAAGCTTGTTGTACTGGTGAATTATCATCATTGTCTTCACTACAAGAAGTGGCATAACTAAAGCAAAGCATAATTGCCAGTAAATAAAATAAGCGGTTTAGCTTCATAATATTGTTTTTTGTTATTTAATGTTAGCGACGTAATAAAGTTAACATATTTTATTAATATTTTTTTGAGGCTATATACTTCAGAGTTTTAATTTATCTGATAAAGCAAAATAGAATTATCATCTCCTTTAGTTACAAACTCAAGATTTCTATCAGAATCAATGTTGTCAAGTTCAATTTTTGAGTTTCCGTACACTGGGAAATTAGAAATAGACTTGGCTTGGCTATCAAATAAATAAATCTTTTTAGATTGTAAATCTGTTATAGCTACATAGATTTTGTCGTTTATATAGTAAATTTCAGGTTTACTATAATTACCATAATCCATTTCTAGAGTTTTAGACTTAATGGTTAATTTGTTTTCAGATTGCGCAACTAGTGTTTTACTTGTTGAGGTAATATGGTGCAAGTCTGTTAAGTTAATATTTTGAGAAGCTGTGTTTCCTTGAGTGTCTATAGTTATTAATGCTCCATTTTTTGACGTGGTTGTAAATTTACCATTATATAAGTATACGGCTTCGCTAGAGTAGGAGTAATTATTTTTTAACTGTACACGTGTTTTTCCTGTTCTGTCTAAAATGTGAAGCTTGTTGTCTGTTTTTACAAGTATGTAATCTTTTCTTCCTATTCTGATATGTTGAGGTTGGTGATTAATTACATCGTCAGCATTTTTATATGTAAAGCCTTTTACAGTTTTTCCAGCATCGTCATACATTAAAATGTTTTTACCTTGTGTTATGAGTAATCTGTAATTTCTGTTGTTGTCATAATCAAAAACAGATAAAGGTTGTGTGATGTTATCATTAAACTTTAATGGAAATGGTGAAACATCTTTTCCGTTTCTATCTAAAACATAAACACGATTAGGTGTTGCAAATGCTAATTGAAGTCGACCGTTTTTATACATGTCTATTTGCTCAATCTTTCCTAAAACGGCTCCATCTAATTGTTTTTTCCAAAGCACTTTGCCTGTATTTGAAATAAGGTACAAGTTGTTTTTTATATCTTGAACAACAATATCTTTTCCATGAGTAAGATGATTGGTAACAAATTGTGGGGTATTAAGTATGTTGTTACTTAATTTTAAACTGAATGATTCACTAATTGAGTTTTCTACAGCTTTAGTTTTGCCTTTTTGAATTACAGCGTTTACATGAGAAAAATTACTGTCATATATATATTGTATAACGGTAGATTTATAATTGTCTAAATTAAAACCGATAGATTCACCAATATGTGTTTCAATAAAGGTTTTTAATCCGACGTTGTTAGATACAAACATTAATGAAGCTTCATCAGTAATACGTGATTTTATATTATCGTAATATGAGCGGTCATTTAAGGTTGTACTGTTTTGGTGGCTAGCAATTATGTTTTGAAGAAGCTCTATACTATCTGAAAAAATAAAAAAGGTGTCTATAATACAATATTTGGTTGCTGATTTATAGTTTATAAAAGGTGTAAAGTTTTCATAAAACAACTCGGGCTTATTAAAACTATAAATAGGAACTTGTCTATATGTTTCTATTTCTAGTTCATTTTCAGATAGCGCATCTTGTGTTGAGGTTTTATCTAATGAGTTTAAAACGACTGCTTGGTCGTTACCATAATATATAACACCCGTTTCAATAACATTATCAAATAGAAGTGTGTTTGATTGTAAGGAGTCCTTTTTATGAAAATGCTGCAAATTTTGTTTTAAAGTATTGTAATTATCAAAAGTAAAACTTAAAAAGCCATCACTATTTGCAGGTGTTATATTAGCAAGTTGGTTTTCTTGAGGTTTTGTGTTTTTAAAAACGTTTATTAAGCTTTTTGTTGAGTCTGTAGCTTTTGTTATACCGTTTATAAAAATATCATCTTGTTGTAAATCTACATCTAGCAGAAAATAGTTGGTGAAATTTCTTAAACCTGTTGTATCGTTCAATGTTGTTTGAAGCGTTTCTTTATTTTGTTTATTGTTTATTAACACAGAAAGTTGACTGTTGTTTCCTGAAGAGTCTAATAATGAAACAAGCTCTTGGTTAGGCTTTTTTATGTTGATAGTTTGCTCAAGAAAATCTTTGTTTGAGGCTCCTATAAAAATACTGTCTTTAATAACACTATATAAGGTTTCATTATTAATAGTTGTTTTCCTGTAGGTGTTACTTTTTGTCTTAACAGTTTCCACCTTAATATCAGGAAGCGAATCTATGTTAAATAGTGATGGATGGTATTTGGTTATAATACTATATTGTAAACTATCATTAGTGTCATTTGCAAAACAAAGCAACACATCATCATTTGTATTAAAGTGTTGTATTGGGCTTGCAATATTTGATAGTTTTTTATAAACATTGGTTTCAGAAGTTTTTTTTAAAAGATCGTTATTGTTTAAGTTACTTTTTAAGCTTTCAAGATTAGAAACCTTTAATATATATGTAGCATTTTCAGGAATGAAATCTGAAGGTTGCTTTAAATTGCGGTCAGTTTTGCAACTTGTAATTAATAAAATAATGCTTAAAAAATATAAATGTGATTTCATTAAATAGATAGGTTTGTACAAAGATATAAAGTTATAGCTCTAATTTTAATTGTTCAGGTAATAGTCTAAACGATTTCCTATGATAATTAGTAATCCCATGTTTTTTTATAGCTTCTCTATGTGTTTTTGTAGGATACCCTTTGTTTTTTCTCCAATCATACATAGGGAATTCTTCATGAATGCGCTGCATATAATCATCACGATACGTTTTTGCTAATACTGAAGCCGCTGCGATAGACAAGTATTTACTATCACCTTTTACTATAGTTTCATGGTTTACATTATTAAAAGGTTTAAACTTGTTGCCATCAACAATAATGAATTCAGGATTAACTCTCATGTTTTTTATAGCTTCATGCATAGCAAGTATAGAAGCATTTAATATATTGATGTCATCTATAGTTTCTGGAAAAACATGAGCAACGCCAAAGGCAAGCGCTTCTTTTTCAATTATAGGTCTAATTAACTCGCGTTTCTTTTCAGATAATTGTTTAGAGTCGTTTAGTATATCATTTTTAAAGGTGTCAGGCAAAATTACAGCAGCAGCAGTAACAGGACCACAAAGGCAGCCTCTGCCAGCTTCATCTGTTCCACATTCTAGTTTAAAACCTGAATAATTTAACTTGAGCATTTAAATAATTCTTAATATAATAGCGTTATTGTAAATTGTATTTACCTTTGCAAGGTCGAAAAAATAATTATGAGGAAAATATTTTTAGCATTTTTTTTACTATGCCTTTTTAATTTTGGGTTTTCTCAAACAAAGCCAACACTTACAAATAGTCCAGAAACTATAAGAAATTTATCTACAGAAGATACTTTAAGCAGAGGTTCAACTAGAAGCACAAGTAACGAGAAAATAAAAAACCTTGATGCTAAAATAGAGCAATACCTAATTATTTCGGCAGAGCGAGACACTACAATTGTTGATACAAGCTTGACTATTCAGCGTTATTATAAATTTAATTACTTAAGACGTGATAATTTTGGCTTAATGCCTTTTAATAATGTAGGTAGAAGCTATAACTCGTTAAATTACGATTTTGAGAGCACCAAACTTATGCCACAGTTTGGAGCAAGAGCACGCCATTTTAATTATATGGAAATAGAAGACATTAATTATTATGATGTGCCAACACCTTTAACAGAGCTTTATTTTAAAACCGCTTTTGAACAAGGGCAACAAGTAGATGCGTTCTTTACCGTAAACACATCTAGACAATTAAACTTTTCATTAGCTTATAAAGGTCTACGATCTTTAGGAAAATATCAACACGCACTTACAAGTACAGGAAACTTTAGGTTTACTACAAGTTATAAAACTAAAAACAAACGTTACATAGCAAATGCGCATATAGTAATGCAGGATTTGCTTAACGAAGAAAACGGAGGTTTGATTGATAGCAATATTGAATTTTTCGAATCAGGTGCTCCGGAGTTTCGTGATAGAGCTGTTTTAGCAGTGAACTTTGAAAATGCCGAAAATATTCTAGAAGGTAAGCGTTTTCATTTAGACCATCAATACCATATAACAAAGCCTCAAGATTCCTCAGCAAATAACTTAAACATAAGACACATTATGTCTTTAGAAGATAAGTTTTTTGAATATAGACAAACAAAGGCTAATGAATATTTTGGGACAGCCTTTATTCAAAACAATATAAAAGAACGAGTAACTCTAGAAGACTTTTATAGTCAGCTTCAATTAAATTATAATGATGTTACATTAGGAAGTTTCCAGGTTAATGTTGGCTACGATAATTATAACTATGGTTATGATAAAGTTGTTAGACTAATTAATCAAGATATACCAAATAGGTTAAAAGGAGATGTTGTAACCGTAGGAGGTAAATACAAGAAACAATTTGGTAAGTTTTTATTAAAGGGAGAACTTCAAGCAAATGTTTCAGGAGATTTTGATGGAAACTACTTTTTAGCCCAAGCATCATACCCAATTACAAAAGGAATCAATTTAAGTGCTAAAATAAACCATAGCTCTAGAATGCCTAATTATAATCAGTTATTATATCAAAGCAGTTATAGAAACTACAATTGGAGTAATAACTTTAAAAATCTAGAGACTCAAAAGTTAGAGTTTAAAATAAGCGCACCAAAAATAGCCAACATAACAGTTGATGCCACAACAATAAATAACTATACATATTTCAAAAAGAATAAAGATTCTAATTTAGTTAAGCCTTTTCAAAATGATAAAACAATAAATTACATAAAGGTAAAACTCTCTAGAGAATTTAAATTAGGCAAGTTTGCTTTAGATAACACTATAATGTATCAAAAAGTAGACGATGATAATGCCGTGCTTAATGTTCCAGAACTTGTAACAAGAAATACACTGTATTATTCTGATTATTTATTTAAGAAAGCGTTGTTCTTACAAACAGGAGTAACCTTTAACTACTTCTCAAAGTATCATATGAATGCTTATGATCCTTTGTTAGCAGAATTTTATGTGCAAACCAATCAAGAATACGGAGGGTTCCCTAGGTTTGATTTCTTTATAAACGCAAGAGTTCAACAAGCTAGAATATATTTAAAAGCAGAACATTTTAACGCTGCATGGACAGGATACGACTTTTATTCTGCGCCAAACTACCCATATAGAGACTTTGTTATAAGGTTTGGTCTAGTATGGAACTTCTTTTTATAAGTTTTAAGTAACCGTTCTATAACATTTTAGTTTTGTAGTTTACCATATATAGAGGTGTAGATTTAAAGTGTAGTATAAGATTTTTGTTGATTTAAGGAGTATAGTTTATGGTCTATATAAAAAGGATTAAAAAAACTTTATCATTAACATGTTGTAAACAAGGTTTTTAATGGTCAAGGTTAAA